>NZ_JASPHQ010000026.1 GCF_030227225.1 Corynebacterium rhinophilum | reverse complement strand
CTTCGTGCTCTCAAAGAAAACTACTCCCTACTAGTCGGTAACTGATTTCTCAGTCCAACTAATGGGGAGCAGTTCACACCACGTGGGAGGGGCTGTGCACGCCAATCACGGATTTTGAGGACTGGACCAGCGTCATCGCTCAGGCACAGCTGGCACACGTCCTAGTCTAGATTCGGCCTTGCGGGCAGGTACCGAACGGGCAGGTACCAAAAATAAATATCGTTCGCCCCGCGTGCGCTATCCAGATATACTTGCGCGGCTAACCCCTATCAACCCCGAAAGAAGCGCAGGTTTATGGATCTAGTCCGAATCCTCTTCACCCGCTCGGAGCCTTATACGCTCTACGTCATAGCGGTACTTATCCTGCAAGCGCTGTCCACCGCAGCGACCCTGTATCTGCCCTCCTTGAACGCCAAGATCATTGATGAAGGCGTGTCCAAGGGCGATATCGACTATATCTGGCGCACCGGCGGAATCATGCTCATCGTAGCCTTTGTCCAGGTCATTACCGCCATCGGCGCGGTGTGGTTCGGCAGCCGCACCGCCATGGGCGTGGGGCGGGATTTGCGCAGCGAGGTCTTCCGCAAGGTCACCAGCTTCTCCGCAGAAGATATGAGCGAGTTCGGCACGCCCACGCTTATTACCCGCGGCACCAATGACGTGCAGCAGGTGCAGATGGTCTACATGATGATGCTGAACTTCATGGTCACAGCACCCATTATGTCCATAGGCGGCATCATCATGGCCATCCGCGAGGACGCCGGACTGTCCTGGTTGGTCTGGGTTTCTGTCGCGGTTCTGCTTGGCACCATCTCCGTCCTCATCGCGCGGCTTATGCCGCTTTTTCGTTCTATGCAGGACAAATTGGACACCATCAACGGCACCTTGCGCGAGCAAATCACCGGCATCCGCGTCGTGCGCGCCTTTGTGCGCGAGGCTTATGAAACTGAGCGTTTTACCAAGGCCAATAAGGACATTACCCAGCTTTCGCTGAAAATCGGCCAGCTTTTTGTCCTCATGTTCCCGATTATCACCGTCATTTTGAACGTGGCCACGGGCGCAGTGCTGTGGTTTGGCGGCCAGCGCGTGGATGCCGGGCTTGTCGATGTCGGCGGGCTCACCGCTTTCCTGCAGTACCTGCTGCAAATCCTCGCCGCGGTCATGATGGGCACGTTTATGGCGATGATGCTTCCGCGCGCCCTCGTGTGTGCCCGCCGCATCACCGGCGTCTTAAGCCACGAGCCGTCCATTACCCCGCCGAAAGATACCGTCACCCCGGCGACCAATTCCGGCACGGTGGAATTTCGCAATGTCAGCTTCTCCTATGCCGGGGCGGATGCCCCAGTGCTAGAGGATATTTCCTTTACCGCCACTCCCGGCACCACCACCGCGATCATCGGTTCTACCGGCGCGGGCAAGACTACGCTGCTTTCCCTCATCCCGCGCCTGTACGTCCCAAGCGAGGGCGAGGTGCTTATCGATGCCACCCCCACAACCTCCCTCTCCCGCCCGGACATCGTCAGCCGTGTTTCGCTCGTGCCGCAAAAGGCCTACCTCTTTAGTGGCACGGTGGCCTCCAATCTGCGGTTGGGCCGCCCCGAGGCCACCGATGATGAATTATGGGAGGCGCTTCGCGTGGCGCAGGCGGACTTCGTCGATGACTTGGACATGCCCATCGCGCAAGGCGGTACCAATGTATCGGGCGGGCAGCGCCAGCGCCTATCCATCGCCCGCATGCTCGTAGCCCAGCCGCGCATTTATCTCTTCGATGATTCTTTCTCCGCGCTGGATGTGGTTACGGATGCCAACGTGCGCGCCGCCATGCACAAGTCTTTTGCCGAGCGCGGCGAGGACGTCACCACCATCATCGTCGCCCAGCGCGTGGCCTCCATCCAGGATGCCGATCAGATTTTGGTCATCGATAAAGGACGGATTGTCGCCCGCGGCACCCACACTGAGTTACTGAAATCCTCGGGCGTGTACCAGGAAATCGTTGAATCCCAAGAAACCGCCGGAGTAGCTGGAGGAGAGCACTAATGGCCAAGGACACCACACACAACTCCTCCGCTGAGGACGCCGAGCTCCAGGAGCTTGAGGCCAAGGTCGCCGCCGATGAATGGTCCGGTTCCGCGCCCCGCCAGGCCAAGAATTTCTGGCCCTCTGCTAAACGCTTGCTACTACTTCTCATGCCCTATAAGCGGCTGCTAGCGGTAGTGGCGGCGATGAACATAGTCTGCGTCTTCCTCGCGGTCTTCGCACCCAAGGTCTTGGGCGATGCCATGGACGTCATCTTCTCCGGCGTTATCTCCCGCGAGCTGCCATCTGGTATCTCGGCGCAGCAAGCCATCGACGGCATGCGCGCCCAGGGCCAGGATCAGGTGGCCGATATGGCCTCCGGCATGGACTTCACTCCCGGCGAGGGCATCGACTTTACCCGCTTGGGCACGCTTATCATCGCGGTGATCGCGATGTACATCGTCTCTGCCGCCTTCGAGCTCTGGCAAGGGCTCATCTTAAACCGCCTGACCGTCGACACGGTCTACGAGCTGCGCCAGCGCGTAGAGGCCAAGGTGCATGCGCTGCCGTTGAATTACTTCGATTCCCACCAGCGCGGCGATATCCTCTCGCGCACCACCAATGACATCGACAATGTGCAACAGGCCCTCCAACAGGCACTCTCCCAGCTGTTTTATAATATCCTGATGATCCTGGGCATCACCGTGATGATGTTTAGCATCTCTTGGCAGCTTGCCCTGGTGGCACTCTTGGCGCTGCCGCTGACCGCGCTGATCATCGGGGTCATTGGCGGACGCTCGCAACGCCAATTCAAAACCCAGTGGCGCGCTACCGGCCAGCTCAATGGGCAGGTGGAGGAGTCCTTCTCCGGCCGTGATCTGGGCGTCGTCTTTGGCCGCACTGAGGATATGACGCGCCAATTTGATGAGCGCAATGACGAACTCTTCCGCTCCTCCGCGCTGGCGCAATTCCTCTCCGGCATCATGATGCCCATCATGCAATTCGTGTCCTACTTGTCTTATGTGGCCATCGCCGTCCTCGGCGGCCTGCGCGTGGCCAACGGGCAGATGACCCTGGGCCAGGTCACCGCCTTTATCCAGTACTCCCGCGAATTTAACCAGCCGTTGGGCCAATTGGGCGGCATGATGCAACAGGTGCAATCCGGCGTGGCCTCTGCCGAGCGCGTCTTCGAGTTCCTCGACGCCGAAGAGCAAACGTTGGAGAACACCAGCGATGAGCTAGCCGGCCGAGCCCGCGGCCGCGTGGAGTTTCAGGACGTTGACTTTTCCTATTCGCCGGAGAAGGAACTTATTACCGGGCTCAACCTGCGCGTGGAGCCGGGGCAAACCGCGGCGATCGTGGGCCCTACCGGCGCGGGCAAGACCACCATGGTCAACCTGCTCATGCGCTTTTATGACATCGATTCTGGGCGCATTCTTATCGATGGCCACGATACCGCCCACATGCCCCGCACCGCCCTGCGCTCCCAGGTGGGCATGGTGCTACAAGATGCCGTCCTCTTTGAGGGCACCATCATGGACAATATCCGCTACGGCCGGCTTGATGCCACGGACGATGAGGTCATCGCCGCGGCCAAAGCCACCTACGTGGATCGCTTCGTGCACTCCCTGCCGGAGGGGTATGACACCGTCATCGACCAAGATGGCGGCGCCATCTCCGCCGGTGAGCGCCAGCTGATTACCATCGCTCGCGCCTTTTTGGCCCAGCCCGCATTGCTCATCTTGGATGAGGCGACCTCGTCCGTGGATACCCGCACCGAGGTACTCGTCCAAGACGCCATGAATGCCCTGCGCGCTGAGCGCACCTCCTTCGTCATTGCCCACCGCTTGTCCACCATCCGGGATGCTGATCTGATCTTGGTGATGGAAAACGGGGGCATCGTCGAGCAAGGCTCGCACGAAGAACTACTGCGCGCCCAAGGCTCTTATTGGCGCCTGCACCAATCGCAGTTCAACAAGGCTTAAAGGGAAGCTGCAGCGTGGTTACTTCACGTTGAGCTGGACTTGCGGGGCGTGCAAATTAGCGCCCTGCAGGTTGACCAGCTCCATGGTGACATCTTGCAGCGAAATGTGCTCCATCAGAACGTTCGGGATAGGAGCATCGGGCACCACGTGCGGGTCAGGAACGCCCAATTGATCAAGCACCGCGTTGAGATCGCCGTTGGATAAATCGACGTTTACCGGGATGGTGGGGTGATCCACCACCGCGGGTGTTGTCTGCAGTCCAGTGGTCAGGACGGTGACCGGCCCGTCCGTGACGGTGGTTTCCACGTCACCAGTGGTTAGCTTGCCTTGTCCCATAGCTGCGGGCAGGGTCAACGCCAGGTTTCGCGCGGCCAACTTGTCACCTACGAGTTTCAGCGCTCGTTGCTCACCCTGTGCGGTAGGCACAGTGATAAGCGAGGCGCTTACGTTCCCAGTCAGGGTGACATTATCAGCAGTCACCGTGCTGAGTTCAGATTGCGCTAAGGCCAAGCCTTCCTGCGCACGGGTTTCCTCAGGTTGGTTCACCGCACACACCGCTGTAAAAGCGCAGAGCACTGCGAGCGCACTACCTTTTACCACACGAGCAGAGCGACGACGCGGTAGTGAGCTCAGCCTGAATAGCTTCATGCTGAAACCGCCAGTTCTTTGGCCTGGGACTTTTTCTTCTTCTTGTGCTTCTTAGGAGACTTCTGGCGCTCCTGTGGCTGCCAGGCAAATGCGAGCGCACCACCGATAATGCCCAAAAGGCTACCAATCACGAAGCCGCCCAGGTTTGTGGTGGGAAGCGCGATGATTGCTACCAAGATGGCTAAAACACCCAGGTAAGACGATGTCTCCTGCCTAAACCAAGATCCAAAGCCGAACATGATTAGTGCCGCACCAATAAGAAGCGTCGAAACGCCAGACACCGTGGAAATCATGACCAGCAGATCAGAAATGCGCACAGTAATATAAGCCGGCGCTGCGATGGCGATGCCGGACAAGATAAGCAACAAACCACCCGCGAACGGACGACGCTTGCGCCAGTGTTTAAACCGCTGCCACCAGCTTTCTTTAGGGGCCACTCGGGTGACGGCTTTGTCATTTTTGTTATTCGCTGCGGAATCCTGCGGTTCATTAGCACTTTTTACCGCATCCGCTACCGACTGCGATGAGTTCTCTCCATCGCTTTCCGCCGCAGCCGTTGCTTCAGCACCAGCATCAGCGGTGCCGTCGGCCTTCGTCTCCGCAGCACTAGTGTGATCGGTGCCAGCGGCGGCCTCGCCAGCGGCATGTCCGGCCGGCTCTTGGGAAGAATCTTGGGCGCTGCGTGCAGCTTCGCCGTTATCGGTACCGGTTTCGTTCACCGCAGGCATGCGCAAAGTCTCATCATCAGAAGACTTAGCAGCCATTGTTGTTGCTTCCCCTCTTCACCGTCACATTCACACCAGAGGCAGCGAGCCTTTCTGCTCCCACCGAGGTCGTGCGAATATCATCCGCGCTCAGGGTCACCTTCTGCGCGTACAATCCCCACGAACCTGGATCAGCCTTGTCATTGACCTGGCTGGCATCAATACCCACGTTGGCATTCGTCAGATCCAGCTGACCCTTAATGTCGGTAGCACCAACCAAGAGGTTCTCTACCTCCACACTGTCATCACCATTCGCACGGAGGGCGAAGGTGGTCTCGCCAATCCCTGGGACATCAGGAAGGTTGGCGGACAGGCACAAGTTGGAAGCCACGGCGTGCTCAAACTTCAAGCGCGCGGCGGGGATGGTTTCTTCTCCCATCTTGTCCCTATCAACGAAGATCGACAGTCCTTCGCCCTCCAGGTGGCTCATGTTCACCTTAAAGAAGGTTCCTGAAAGTGCGATATTAGCGGTCAAGCCGCCTTGGGCTACCGCAAAACCTGTTACACCAAAAGCTGCAAGCCCGGCAGTCAGTGCGGTTGCAAACTTTGGAATACTAATCCTGCCCATGAAGGAACCTTTCTGTGGAATTGAAAAGGCGGGGTCCCTGCCTGTTTTAGCGGCATCCCCCGTCTACGGTGAATTTTTCAGCCCACTCTTTACCGCGGCCAGAGATTTACAGGCCGAGGATGAGTAATAGACCTACGCAATCCACTGATTAAATGAGCTTGAACACACGTTAACACTACCTGAGACACATCACACAAAAAGGGGTGCAATTAAATACGCCCGCAACGGTGTAGTCCAGATCATATGTTTAATGAAGACTATCGCACCCCCTGCCGTTGTCAACTTCCAATCCCCCCACTAAACCTGCAGCGCACAAAGTTGCACCCCCAAATTTGTGCGCCATGTAATAGGTGTGCACCGGTGTGTGTTACGCTACACAATCAACAGATTTTATCGACTAAGGAGGGTCGAATTGTCCAACTCACTGAAACCCGAAAATACACAGGCAAACGAAGAAAATACCCACATTGATTCCCCTCAGTCCGGTGCAGAAGAAGTAAACGCTCAGGACAAGAAGGAAGAAAAGCGCGAACTGCGCCGCGCTCCTTTGGGACCGGATTCCCTGTTGTGGAAGTGGGGCTCGGATAACCGCCTGCAGCTGCTGCGTGGCTACACCGGCATTTTGCAGAATATGCACCCCGCGATTGGTCAGTCCCTTTTGGACCACTCGAAGTTCTTCGACGAACCTTTCGCCCGCCTGCAGCGCTCTACGCCGCAGATTATTGAGTCCATCTACGATGATGGGGACATCGGTGAGCGCATTCGCGACTACCACGTCACTATTAAGGGCACGCTGCAAAATGGCGAGCGTTACCACTCCTTGAACCCAGAGACTTACTACTGGGCACACGCTACCTTCGTCTACCGCGTTATCTACGCCCAAGAGCTCTTCGGTACCCCGTTCACCAAGGAAGAGCGCGACCAAATCGTTCGCGAGGGCGTGACTTGGTGGGATAAGTACGGCATGTCTGAGCGCCCGGTCATTGATAACTACGATGACTTGATCAAGTACATGGATGAGATGGCAGACACCGTGCTTGAGCGCAACGAGACCGTTGACTTCGCACTGCGCACCGCACGCGTAGAGCCGGTCAAGGCTCCGGAAGGCGTTCCAGAGGCCGTATGGAAGGTTATCTGGAAGCCCATTATGCGCAGCGCCATCTGGTTGACTGTGGCTACCCTGCCGCAGAAGTACCGCGACATCTTGGAGCTGAAGTGGACCAAGCGCGACCAGAAGCGCTTCGACCGCATCGCTAAGTCCGTTCGCTTCATCATGGACCACCTCCCAGAGGATAAGCGCTACATGGAGCCGGGTCGTTCCTTGATGATCAAGAACGGGATGATCGAGGGCAAGTACAAGGAGCCGAAGAAGATCCAAGGCTACAACGCCACCCAGGCTAAGGACTCTGCTGCCACCGCGGAATCTACCGACAAACCGGATTCCGATGATGCAGTAGCCGCACGCCGTGCAGCCGGCTGCCCGTTCTAAAACATACCGGCTTCCTTATTGTTCGTGAGCTTTTTAGCTCACGAACCTTTTCATTGATCTTTCTGGAGCGTGCATTACATGTCTTTACCACGCCGTCTACAAGAACGGCCCTTGCCACAGCAATTACTAACTGAGCTACAACATCTCACCACTAACTACTCCACCGGTTCGCTGGATAAAGGCGAACGCAAAGCGGTCCACTCCCCCTTATTTGAAGAAGAATTAGGCTGGGTTGGAGTAGGTTCCGAAGAAGACGTAGATGAAGCTTTCCGCCGTTCGCGTCAGGCCCAAAAGGCCTGGGCCGATACCGACGTTAAACAGCGCGTAAAGGTAATGAAGCGCTTCCACCACCTCGTGGCTAAACACCGCGAGCTGCTTGCGGATTTCATCCAATTGGAAACCGGCAAGGACCGCACGGCCGCCTTTGATGAGGTACTCGACGTACTAAATAACGCGCGTTATTACTCAAATAATGCGCCAAAGCTATTGGCCACCCAGAAGCAGCCGGGCGCATTTCCGCTCATCACCAAAACGCACTTGCAGCGAGTTCCTAAGGGCGTTGTGGGGCAAATCAGCCCGTGGAACTATCCATTAGCATTGGGCATTTCCGATGCCGTTGCGGCACTGCTTGCCGGCAATGGCGTTGTGGCCAAGCCCGATGGATCCACCCCGTTTTCTAACCTGATTTCCCTCTACCTCTTGAAGGAAGCAGGACTGCCGAAGGATTTGCTGCAGATCGTTACCGGCTCCGGTCGAGTCGTTGGCTCAGCCATCTCCGAACACTGCGATTACCTGATGTTTACCGGTTCCACCAAGACCGGCAAGATTTTGGGCGCCACCGTAGGCGAGCGCCTCGTCGGATACTCCGCAGAACTGGGTGGTAAGAACCCGATGATCATCGCGCCGGATGCGGACATCGACAAGCATATTGACACCATCGCTACCGCTTGCTTTTCCAATTCGGGCCAGCTGTGCGTGTCGATTGAACGCATCTACGTCCCCGATGCCATCTTCGATCAATTCATTACCGCATTCCGCCGGGCAACCGAATCCATCAAACTTGGTTCCGGTTTGAACTGGGACTACACGATGGGTTCACTCATCGGCCAAAACCAACTAGATGTGGTGCAGCACTTTGTCGACGATGCCGTAGATAAGGGTGCCACCGTTATTACCGGCGGCAAGCCCCGCCCGGATATTGGCCCCTACCACTTTGAGCCCACGGTTCTCACTGATTTGGCAGAAGGCACCGAGCTTGCAGAGCAAGAGGTCTTTGGCCCCGTGGTGTACGTGCAACGCGTGCGCGATGTCGAAGAGGCCATCGAGCAGGCGAATAAATTGCCCTACGGTCTGAACTCCTCTGTATTCGGCCAACCCGAAACCGCGCAAGGCATCGCTGAGAAAATCGATGCAGGCAGCGTGACCATCAATGACGGCTACGCCTCCACGTGGGCCTCAATTTCCACCCCGTTGGGTGGCGTCAAGGAGTCTGGCGTTGGTCGCCGCCATGGCCACGAGGGATTGACCAAATATACGGAAGCAAAGAATATCTCCTCGCAAAGGATCATGCCGATGCGCGGACCAAATTGGCTTCCCAATAAGTACTACGGCACCCTGCTGAGCTCCGCGTTGCGCTTAGGAAAAGCCTTGCGCTTCCTCCCCTAAGCACTGCGCAGCGTAACCAGCCACCTTTTAAATTCAGTAACTCACTTCACATTCAATGGGTATGTGTGTACGATCACAACATATTCACGAATTGTGTCCTCTGGGAATATAAATTGCACAACACACAGCGGCCAGTAAGCGCCCTGTGAAACTCGAAAGGAACAGTATGTTCAAGCCATACCGCCGACCGACTGTCGCAGTGGTTGGTGCCGGAGTAGCCGGATGCGCCGCGGCTTCTGAATGCGCATTCTCTGGATTCGACACCGTTCTTTTTGAACAAGAACCATACATCGGCGGCCACTTCAATTCCGCTGAAGCCACCGAGGTTTCCCGGAAGTACCACTTCCGTACCCCGTACCTCCGCCTCACCAAAACTGATGGCTCGCCAGCTTCTGTAGTACGCCACCTTGAAGAGGCTGTTGCTGCCAGTGGCGCCGAGTTCCGTGGTTCCACTGCCGTTACGGGTGCCGAATTCGACCGTGCAGAAGGCAAATGGGAAATCTCCTACCTCGGTGATTCTGGTCAGGAAACCCAAGCTTTCGATGTGTTGATTCGCGCCACCGGTGAGGAATCCCCGTGGATTTCCGTTCCGGGACGGTCAAAGGCCAGCGTCGACGACATGTACCTCCACCACGGTGTAGAGGTATTTGGGCTGCCTAATGCCCTCTTCGTTGACGGCCCCACCCCGCGCGACTCTTACCTCAAACGTCGCCCACTGGCTGTCATCGAAGCCCGCGCCGATCACTGCCGTCGTTACGTCCGCCAGCTCGAGATTCGTGGACCAGGAGAACTAACCGTCAAGCACGATAAGTGGTTGGTTCAGCCCGGTACCGTACGCGGAATCCGCGAAGTGCTCGCAGGGTTCGATGCACCGGCCCATGATTTCAAGCGAGCATCCAACTATGCCCCTGAGTCCTCCTCGTCTGAACGCCAGAATCAACAAAAGTCCGCTACTGCCCTTAAGGAGGCATAATGACTACTCTGAGCAATCCTGAAAGCACTGTAAACGACAAGCACACCCAGACCGCAGATAACAATACCGATAACCTGCCTGAGCTGGGCCCAGATTCCATCCTGTGGCAGCGCTTTGGTGACTGGCGCTCCGCATTCGTCGCACTGTCTGCTGGTCTTTTGCAGATTGCCCAGCGTGACGTCAGCCGGTCCCTGGTGCAGCACTCCAACGTTTTTGATAACGAGGTTGCACGCTTGGTTCGCTCCGCCTTCCCGATCATCCGCACGATCTATGAAGGCCCAGAAGTTGGCGTCATGATTCGTGACTTCCACAAGGACATCAAGGGCACCCACCCAGATGGAAGCCGCTACCACCCGCTGAACCCGGATGTTTACTACTGGGCACACGCCACCTTCGCTGCAATGCCGTACCAGCTGGCCGGCAACTTCATGGATCCTTTGACCCCAGAGGAGCGCGAGCAGCTCTTCCAGGAGACCCGTACCTGGTACACCTTCTACGAGGTTGCAGAGCCCGACGATGCGCCAAAGACGTACGCTGAGTTTGAAGAGTACGTGGACAACATGATCGATACCCTCGATATCAGCGAAACCATCGAGCGCTCCCGCATCATCAACGGCCTCACCCTCGACACCCCAGATCCCAAGGTGCCCAACTGGCTGTGGAAGCCCATTGCACCTTACGCATCCCGCCTGCTGTTGTGGGTTGCTATCGGCATGATTCCGGACAAGCTGCGCAACAAGCTTGGCTGGGAGTGGACCAAGAAGGATGAGCGCAAGCTCAAGATCTTCTCCCGCGCCGTCCGTGGCGTCTTCTCCGTCCTTCCGCGTAAAGCACGCATGGTTCCTATTGCTACCCGCGCCTTTGAGAAGGCGGAAGCTGAAGGCGGTTTCCACTACTAAGGCCTTTACCCCTTCACTCATAGTTACTGAATACTGACTCCCACGATTGCACCTTGAGGCCTTAAGGTAGATAACAACGTGGAGCATTAGTAGTGAAGGAGCACGAATGACAACCGTGTCCGGTTGGATTGCTATAGCCACATCGATTCCGGTGTGGCTATACTTTTTCGCCCGCATAGGCGCGCTCATTAAGTTCATCCGCTCGGGCGGGCCAACCCAACTAGAGCGCACCAATAGCCCCGTAAAACGCCTCGGGCGCGTGCTGGCAGAGGTCTTCGGCCACACCCACTTCAAGGGAAAACCATTGGTCAATGCCGCCCACTGGGCGGTCATGGTGGGCTTCTTATTCGGCATCCTGGTGTGGTTTGAGGCCTATATTCAAACCTTCGCCCCGGATAAAGGGTGGCCCGGCTTAAGCACCTGGCCGGTGTATCACTTTGTGGAAGAAGTACTTGGCATCGGCACGGTGCTGGGCATCTGCTTCCTCATCGGCGTGCGCCTGAAACTAGGCGATACCGAGCGCGGCAGCCGCTTTTTCAACTCCCAAACGGCAGCGGCCCGCTGGGTGGAGGCCATCGTTTTCATCGAGGGCCTCAGCATGCTCTTGGTCAAAGCCTCCAAAATCGCAGCTTTTGGTGGCGGTTCCGCAGTCGCGGATTTCTTGACTATTCACTTAGCTAAGGCACTGCCCGAATCCCCGGCACTGGTCAGCTTCTTCGCCTTGGTCAAGTTGCTATCCGGGCTCCTTTTCATCTTCTTTATTTCCCGCAAATTCCAGTGGGGTGTCATGTGGCACCGCTTCATGGCGTTTTTCAATATCTTTTTCCAGCGCAATACCTCTGGGGAAAAGGCGCTCAAATCCCTGCCCACCCCGGACTTGGAAGAAGACATCACCCCTGGCAGCTGGAAGATGCTGCTGGATTCAACCGCGTGCACCGAGTGCGGCCGCTGCCAAGAGCTGTGCCCGGCCTGGAATACCGATAAGCCGCTCAGCCCCAAAAAGGTCATGATGGACTTGCGCCAAGGCGCGCTAGATAATTACAACCCGCACGAGGGCCTCGATGTGCTCTCGATGGCTGGCGTCATCGACGATGATGTCCTGTGGTCCTGCACCAACTGCGGTGCCTGCGTGGATCAGTGCCCCACCGATATCGAGCACATTGACCATATTGCAGACCTGCGCCGCTTCAAGGTTTTGGCAGAATCCGATTTCCCATCGGAGCTTACCGGCCTATTTAAGAACATGGAGACCAAGGGCAACCCCTGGGGCCGCAATAATTCCGAGCGCCGCGCCTGGATTGATGAGGCGCGTGCTGATGGCATCGAGGTCCCCATCATTGGCGAGGATGCCGCGGACTTCTCCGATATGGAATACCTTCTCTGGGTAGGCTGCGCCGGCGCTTATGATGACAATGGCCGCCGCACCATCCGCGCCGTCGTGGATCTTCTCCACACCGCCGGCGTGAAATTCGGTGTGCTTTCTACTGGTGAGACCTGCACCGGCGATCCCGCCCGCCGCGCCGGCAACGAGTTTTTGTTCCAGATGATGGCGCAACAAAACGTTGAAACACTCAACAACGCTTTCGAGGGCGTGCCGGAAGGCCAGCGGAAAATCATCACGACCTGCCCGCACTGCTTTAATACCATCCGCAATGAGTACCCGGACTTTGACGGGCATTTCGATGTCTTCCACCACACGCAGCTGCTCAACCGCCTGGTGCGCGAGAAACTGCTGCAGCCGGTTCCGCGCACCCCGGAAAACCGCAAGCCCATCACCTACCACGATCCGTGCTTCTTGGGCCGCCACAATAAGGTCTTCGATCCCCCGCGCGAGCTTCTCGAGGCCACGGGCGTGGAGCTGCGCGAGATGGACAAGTCCCGCGATGAGGCCTTTTGCTGCGGCGCTGGTGGCGCGCGCATGTTCATGGAAGAAAAGCTGGGGTCTCGCATCAATGGGTTCCGCACGGAGCAGGCACTGGAGACCGGCGCCGAGGAAATCGCCACTGGCTGCCCGTTCTGCAATGTCATGATGACCGGCGGCGTGAAGTCTCTGGCCGCCGAGTCCACCCCCACCACACAGGTCAACGACGTGGCCACCATGCTGCGCAACTCCATTTCCCTGGATGACAAGGGCACCCTTCCAGAACCCCGCCCCAAGGCCTTTTTGGGCACCCCAGTGCGCCACCGTGCGGCTTCAGCTACCGCTACCGCTGAATCCCCCAAGGCACCCGCGCCTGCCGATGCCCCCTCCTCTACCAACACCCCCACCGCTACCACGCCACCCGCCGCGCCTTCTGCTCCTTCGGCACCGGCGGCTCCAAGCGCGCCCTCTGCTCCGACGACTCCCGCGGCCCCCAATGCTGCGGCTCCATCCGCGCCAAAGGCTCCTTCTACCCCGGCTGCCCCCAAGGCCCCTTCGGCACCCAGCGCACCGAGTGCTCCCTCCGCGCCTAGCGCGCCAACCCCACCGGGTGCTCCCACGCCGCCAAAGGCTCCCAAGGTCCCTGCCGCTCCGAGTGCTCCTTCGGCACCGAGCGCCCCGGCGGCTCCGAGCGCTCCAGCAGCACCAAGTGCTCCGGCAACTCCAGGTGCCCCGACTCCGCCGGCTGCACCTAATGCCAAGGCACCCGCGGCACCCCAGCCGCCTAAGGCCCCGCAGCCACCCGCTGCTTCGCAAGCACCAACTACGCCACAACCACCTGCAGCTCCACAGCCACCAAAGGCTCCGCAAGCTGCCAAGGCGCCACAGGCTCCAGCAGCGCCAAAGCCACCGCAGGCCGACAAGAAACCCGAGGCAGCGGCACCACCCGCGCCTCCTGCTCCGCCGGCATCGGCCATGCCGCCCGCTCCGCCGGCACCACCGGCACCACCGGCGTCATCGGAAAGCGCAGAGGCTCCCAAGGCCCCCAAGCCACCGGAGCCGCCGAAGGACGCGAATACCGAGTAGGCATGTGCAGGGGTGAGTGCGTACGCTGTGATTCATGCAATTAGATGTGGGATGGGCTGCGGATACTTTTGTTCTGGCAGCAGGTGCGACGGAAAACACCACTAGCCTCGTTTCCTTTGCCTGGATCATGCTTGCGGCGCTACTGGCGCCCATAGTGTCGTTCATGTTGGGCAATCGGCTGCCAGCCGTTGCCCTTTTGATCATCTTTGGCATGGTCATCGGCCCATCGCTTTTGGATGTCGCGCATGAGGATGCCGGCATCAGCATGCTGAAAGAGCTGGGTGTCGGTGCGCTCTTCTTGCTCGCCGGTTTTGAAATCGAGATTTCTACGCTCAAGACCAAAGAAGCGGGAACTGCGCTGTCCACCTGGCTTATCTGCCTCGTGGCCTGTGGTGTCGGTGCGTACTTCTTGGTCGATAATGTCCCGGGTGCCATCGTGGTGGCGCTGGCGCTAACGTCCACGGCACTGGGCACACTTCAGCCCATGTTGAAACAGGATCGCGTGCTCGAGACCAAAGTGGGCAAATCGGTCATGATTCACGGTGCTATTGGTGAGGTCGCCCCCATTACCGCGATGGCCCTGCTGCTCAGCACGCGCTCCACGTGGACCACGCTGCTAATTATGCTCGCGTTCATCGGCATCGCCGTGGCCGTCGCCATCATGCCGGCTGCCATTGCCACGACGATTCCGTGGGTTAAAGCGGCGTTTATCTCCGGTGCAGGGTCCACCAACCAGACCATTTTGCGCCTTATCATCCTGATCCTTGCCACCCTCATGGCCATCACGGCGGTCTTTGAGCTAGACATCGTGCTGGGTGCCTTCGCCGCCGGCATCATCTTGAACCGCATCATTCCGGATGAATTCCATCGCCGGCTAGAACACCGCCTCGATGTGGTCTTCCACTCCATGCTCATCCCGGTCTTCTTCGTGGTCTCTGGCATGACGATTAACTGGGATACCATCGCTAATAACCCGGGGAAGGTACTGGGCATCCCGGCGCTTATTCTCGTTACCCGCGGCCTGCCGGTATTCCTGCGCGAGAATGTGGGTCACACCGGCTCCGAAATTGAAACGGTGCGCGAACGCCTGCAGGTCAGTTTGTACACGGCTACCGGCCTGCCGATCATCGTTGCTGTGACATCGCTGGCGGTTAATTCCGAATTGATGAAGCAAGAAACCGCCTCGATCTTCGTTGCAGGTGGCGCGTTGACCGTTGCCATCTTCCCGTTTCTGGCCAACTTGGTGGGAAGGAAAGACTCCAAGACGGTTGATGAATCCGACCCAAAGAAGAAATCGGATTCTAACGAGGACGACAAGGAAGAAGAGTCCCAAGAACTCTAATCTTTTACTCCGCACTAGAAGCTATGCCCTGCCACCGCGGCAGGGCATATTCTTTTTGAATCAGCTTGTCTATTATGGTGACTGTGACTAATAGCTACGGACCCTCCCCCTATGACCGGACACTGCGTCTATCTGATTCAGAGCGCAACGATGCCCTGACGGATCTAGCCCGCGCAGTGGGCGAAGGCCGCTTATCGATGACCGAGTTTGAGGAGCGCTCCGATAGCGTCATGCAGGCCGTTACCCACAAGGACCTAGCACCAATTTTCAGCGATATCCCTGCGACCGGATCGCAAGAGGTAAAGATCTACTCCCAAGGCGATGTGGACCGCGCCGCTAATGCCGCGAAGAAGCCTCGTATCGCTACCGCCCTGACCAGCTCGATCATTTTGATCGCGGCATCTCCTACTCTTGTCATGCTCAGCGCCACCATGAATAGCCCCTGGTTGCTGGCGGGTGGCGCCGTAGCCGCAGCGCTCATTCCCATCGTGTGGATCCTCTTGTACGTGGCCAAGGTGGGCCCGCAATCGTGGCATGCCCCCTCGGTGCGGCAGATTGAGCGCCAACAGCAGCGCGAGATCCGTGCGCTGACGGCACACGAGCGGGCGCACCAAAAAGAATTAGAAAAGAAAAAGTGGGCCGAGCGCCGCCAACAGGCCGGTGAACTTACTGGTCAGGCTATGGAAATGGCGAAGAAGCAAATCAACAAGTGGAATAATAAATAGCGCTGAGGCGCGCTGCAATATTTCTTAACGCTGTGAAAGATGGCACAATATTGCCATGACTTCTCCCAAACCCCGCATCTTTGACCAGTCCGAAAAATTAAAGGGCATCGCTTACGATATTCGCGGTGAGGTCTCAGCGGAAGCGGAGAGAATGGAGCTGGACGGCCACACCATCCTCAAGCTCAATACCGGCAACCCCGCCGTCTTTGGCTTCGATGCACCCGATGTCATCATGCGCGATATGATCAGCGCCCTGCCCACCTCCCAGGGCTATTCCACCTCTAAGGGCATTACCTCGGCCCGGCGGTCCATCGTCACGCGCTATGAGCTCGAAGATTTCCCGCATTTTGATATCAACGATGTCTTCTTAGGCAATGGCGTATCAGAACTTATCACCATGACCACCCAGGCGCTGCTCAATAACGGCGATGAGATCCTCATCCCAGCGCCCGATTACCCGCTGTGGACGGCGGCAACCTCGCTGGCCGGTGGCACACCAGTGCACTACCTATGCGATGAGGAAGATGAATGGAATCCGTCTATCGAGGATATTAGATCCAAGGTCACCGAAAAGACCAAGGCCATCGTGGTCATCAACCCGAATAACCCAACCGGTGCGGTGTACTCGCGCGAGGTCCTGCAACAAATCGTGGATATCGCGCGCGAGCACAACCTGCTCATCTTGGCCGATGAGATTTATGACCGCATCCTTTATGACGATGCGAAGCATATCTCCATCGCCTCGCTGGCCCCCGATCTCTTGACCTTTACCTTTAATGGCCTGTCCAAGGCCTACCGAGTATGCGGCTACCGCGCGGGCTGGATGGTCATTACGGGTCCGAAGCATCATGCGCACGGGCTCATTGAGGGACTCGAATTGTTGGCCGGTACCCGCCTGTGCCCGAATGTTCCCGCGCAACACGCCATCCAAGTGGCACTGGGCGGGCGCCAATCTATCTACGAGCTCACCGGGGCTGGGGGACGATTGCTGCGCCAGCGCAATATCGCTTATGACAAGCTCAATGAGATTCCGGGCGTTTCCGCGGTAAAGCCCAAGGGCGCGCTGTACCTCTTCCCGCGTTTGGATCCCAATGTCTATGAGATTCACGATGATTCCAAGCTCATGTTGGACATCCTCAAGGCGGAAAAGATCCTCATGGTCCAAGGCACCGGCTTCAACTGGCCGCACCCGGATCACTTCCGCGTGGTCACGCTGCCCTGGGCCTCCCAATTAGAAAACGCCATCGAACGCTTGGGCAATTTCTTAGTAAGCTACCGCCAATAGCACCCCAGCAGGCGATTGGTAATTGCAGTAATAATCGTTCACAATACACCGTATGGGACGGCATTCCTCGGTTTCTAATTCCACGTCGGGCTCGGCTTCGCGGCATCGGCAAGCGCAGCGTCGATCGGAGCCCAGCGGGCACGCGCCAGGCCAGTCGGCGTTGGAACGCCTACATCCACGTCAGCTGGCGCAGAAGGTATCCGGCCACCCGTGGCGCGTTGGGCTGGCCACCGCCATCGGCGCGGCGCTCATCGCCATGCTGATAAGCCTCGTCTTCCTCTGGCCGTCTAGTGCCGCCTCGAAGCACACCTCGGAGGAGTTCGAGTCCACCTACGCGCTGAACCACCCGCAGGTTGAGGCAACAGTGGAAAAGACTGACCATTCCGCGTGCCAATCGGAGCAGACCGGCCTGGCCTTCGATACCCCGCCGTTGATTCCGGAAAAGGAAGAGGTGGACTGTGACCGGGCGCTGGTGAAGATCACCTCCGGCGAGGACGAGGGGAAGATGACCCAATTGGTCACCTACGGCAACGCGGGCGACCCAGAATTGCAGCCGGGCGATAATATCGTGCTGTCCAAGGCCACCGATCCCACCGGGTCCGTCTCGTATGCCTTTGCCGATTATCAGCGCAGCAATAGCCTCCTTCTGTGGGGAGTGGTCATCGCTATTGTCATCATCGCTTTCGCGGCCTGGCATGGGGTGCGCGCGATCATCGGCTTGGGGCTAAGCCTTGGCATCGTCTTTAGCTTCCTCATCCCAGCGCTCATCGCGGGCACCAATCCCCTATGGGTGGCGCTTGCCGCCTGTACCGCCATCATTCTCCTTGCCGTTCCCCTCGTCCACGGCGTGAATTGGAAATCCGCCTCCGCGGTGGGCGGTTCCCTGACTGCGCTCGCCATCGCCGCATTCCTTGCGTGGGCGGCCATCGATAGTTCGCAGCTGCAAGGCTATAGCTCCGAAGACAACCTCAAGCTGCTGTTATATATGCCCAACGTTTCCATCCTGGGCGTGCTGCTGTGTGGCTTCGTCGTAGGCGCGTTGGGCAGCCTTGCCGATGTCGCCATTGCCCAAGCCTCCACCATCACCGAGCTGCACGAATCCGATCCCGCGGCCTCACCGCTCGAGCTATTTTTATCCGCCATGCGGGTCGGCCGCGACCACATTGCCTCGATGGTCTATACCCTCATTTTGACCTATACCGGCGCCGCATTGCCCCTACTCCTGCTCATCACCGCCGCCGAACGCCCCGCGGGGCAAATCCTCAGCAGCGATCTCGTCGCCACCGAGCTCCTGCGCTCCGGCGTCGGCGCCATGGCGCTGACCCTCGCGGTGCCGATTACCACGCTGATTGCCGCGTTTACGGTTCCGTCGCGCCGCCGTTAAAGCGTGCGACCCAGCGCCTGAATCTTCCAACCGGCGTTGGACCAAGCCGCAACGTCGAGCACATTGCGGCCATCGATGATGTGCTTAATATCCACGAGCTCGCCGGCCTCGTTCGGGTCCAGCTCCTTAAACTGCTGCCATTCGGTGGCCAGGATGACTAATTCCGCCTCCCGCAAGGCGGATTCCGTATCGGCGGCATAGTCCAAGGTGGGGAAAACCTTTTTGGCGTTGTCCATGCCCTCGGGGTCATAGACGGTTACAGCCGCACCCGCCAAGGACAAGGACCCAGCAACCGAGAGCGCCGGCGAATCGCGCACATCATCCGAATTCGGCTTAAAAGCACAGCCCAGCACGGTAACGCGGTGGCCCAAGAGCGAGCCATTGAAGGCTTCTTTAGACAGATCCACCATGCGGTCGCGTCGGCGCATATTAATCGCATCCACCTCGCGCAGGAAGGTCAGCGCTTGATCGGCGCCGAGCTCACCGGCGCGCGCCATAAAGGCGCGAATATCCTTAGGCAGGCAACCACCGCCAAAGCCCAGGCCCGCGCCGAGGAACTTGCGGCCGATGCGCTTGTCTATGCCAATGGCATCCGCCAGCGCAACCACATCAGCACCCGCGATCTCACAAATCTCAGAGACCGCATTGATGAAAGAAATCTTGGTGGCTAAAAAAGCGTTGGCTGAGACTTTTACTAACTCTGCAGTCTGCAAGTCGGTCACGATGAAGGGCGTATCCTGCGCTAACGGCTGCGCGTAGATCTCACGGGCAAGCTCCTCCGCGCGCGATTCTGATTCACGGGTACCAAACACGATGCGGTCTGGGGTGATGGTGTCGTGCACTGCATAACCCTCGCGCAAAAATTCCGGATTCCACGCGATTTCCACGCGGGTTCCCTCGGGTGCCAAACTATCCGCCAGTTCTTGTAGTTCCGCCGCCGTACCTACCGGAACGGTGGATTTACCAAAGATGACGTGCTCCCCGCGCAGCTTAGGCACCAAGTCCGTGATAACGGCCTTAACGTAGGTCATATCCGCCGCATAAGAACCGCGGCGCTGCGGGGTTCCCACGCCGAGAAAGTGCACGTTGGCGAATTGCGCGGCCTCGTCATAATCCGTGCTAAACCCTAGGCGCCCAGCATCAATATTGCGCTCGAGCACCTCCGGCAGCCCCGGTTCAAAAAAGGGAACCTTGCCCGATTGCAAGACGGAGATTTTATCCTCGTCTACATCGACGCCTAATACTTCATGCCCCAATTCCGCCATGCAGGCGGCGTGGGTAGCACCCAGGTAACCGGTGCCAATAACAGTCATCCGCATAAAACCTCATCCTAGAGATTTTATGTAAATACCAGATTAATCCCTGCGGAAGTTCAGGTAAGACTTTGATGGCGTTGGGCCGCGCTGACCTTGGTACTTCGATCCCAATGCACCCGTGCCATAGGGGCTTTCCGCCGGCGAGGTCATCTTAAAGATGGCCAGCTGCCCCACCTTCATCCCCGGCCACAGCGCAATGGGCAGGTTTGCGGTATTGGAAAGTTCCAGGGTGATGTGTCCGGAAAAGCCAGGATCGATAAAGCCCGCGGTGGAGTGGGTTAAAAGCCCCAGCCGTCCCAGCGAGGACTTGCCTTCCAATCGTCCGGCAAGGTCAGCTGGGAGGGTGAATTTCTCCAGCGTGGCGCCAAGGACAAACTCGCCGGGGTGGAGAATGAAGGATTGATCCTCTTCTACTTCCACCAACGTGGTAAGCTCCGGCATCTCCGCCTTGGGGTCAATGTGCGTATAGCGGGAGTTATTGAATACCCGGAAATACTTATCCAAGCGCACGTCAACGGAAGAAGGCTGGATAAGCTCACTATCAAAGGGGTCGATGCCCAGCTCTCCGGAATCAATGGCGGAACGAATATCACGATCTGAAAGAAGCACGGACCCGATTCTACTCAATCGCCTGCCCAAGGTGTATAGTAGGGAAAGCGCATTTAGCGCAGTGCCGACGTAGTTTAATGGTAGAACTGCAGCTTCCCAAGCTGCTGGCGCGGGTTCGATTCCCGTCGTCGGCTCCATTGTCATGAGTCGCGACATGCTTGACAGGTCAGTCGCGACATCGTTGACAAACCGGCATCTCAGTCGTTTTTGTTCTGGGGTGCCGGTTTTTCGTGTTTTGGGTCTAGGGGTGGGTCGCCTGGGCTAAACGACAAAAGGGGATGCGGACATTTTTTAGGACTATTCAGAGTAGCAGCTTGCGTCGGCGATGAGGTCATGGTCTGGCACAACCGCCAGTGAGACGAATTCTACCCCGTCATTTTCCTGGATGCGCTGCGCATTAAAGTCCGCGACGGTGGCCGAGTGGTCAACAAGTCCGCGTACATGGCAATTGGTGTGGATCTTGACGGTATTAAGCACATTGTGGGGTTGTGGATTGCCAAAGAAGAAGGTGCTTCCTTCTGGGCGCAGGTGTGCTCTAACCTGGCTAATCGTGGGGCCAAAGACGTCTTTATCGTCTGCTGTGACGGGCTGAAAGGCCTGCCGGAAGCAGTAGAGGCAACCTGGCCGCACTCTATGGTGCAAACCTGTATCGTGCACCTGATTCGTGCCGCTAACCGGCAGGTCACCTACGGGGATCGCCGGGGCGTATCGGCCGCGTTGAAAAAGATCTACACCGCCGCGGATGAAACCACAGCACAGGTTGCTTTAGACGAATTTGAAGCCTCTGAATTAGCAGAAAAGTATCCACGCTCAGTCAAAGTCTGGCGAGATGCTTGGGCGCGTTTCGTACCGTTTCTGCAGTTCCCGCCAGCAGTCAGAAAGGTAATCTATGACGGCGAATTCGATTGAATCATTCAACAATGAACTGCGTAAAGCTACCCGCAACAGGGTGCAGTTCACCAACGATGAATCA
>NZ_JASPHQ010000025.1 GCF_030227225.1 Corynebacterium rhinophilum | reverse complement strand
TGTCGTTGGGGCTGGCTTTTGTGCCGGTGGTGTAGCTGTGGTGTGGGGTGTGTCGTCCTAGTGCGCGGTGTGGGCGTGTGGTGTTGTAGTAATCGCGGAATTCGTCGAGGAGTTGTTGCAGTTCAGCAATGGTATGGGCGGCTGGTCGTGCGGCGAGCCATTTTTTAAGGGTTTGGTGGAATCGCTCAATTTTTCCTTGGGTTTGCGGGTGTCCTGGCCGTCCGTTTTTCTGTTGGATTTTGTGTGTGGTCAGGACTTTTTCAAAGGCATTTCTCCCGCCTTTGCGCCCGGCTAGCCGGGCAGTAAATACTAAGCCATTATCGGTGAGAGTGGATGCTGGCGGGCCGTATGTGTTGATCAGGCGGGTTAATTCTTGTGCTACCTGTGGGCCGCTAAAGCCGGCTCGTGCGGTAATAGATAGCAGGTAGCGGGAGTGATCGTCGAGGAAATCCAGCACGTCGACGCGGGTGTTATCTGCCAGATAGATGTAGGTGATATCAGCCTGCCAACATTCATTGGGCATGGCGGCTTCAAAGCGGACAAATGAGCTTTTAGGCTTCTTCTTCGGTGCTGGGGTGATAAGGCCTTCAGCGTTGAGGATGCGGCGGATTGTTGATGTTGATGGGCTGCGGTGGCCGTCTTTTTCTAGGTGGAAGGAAATGGTGTCTGGCCCGGCATCGAGCCCGTGGCGAGTTAATTGCTTGCGGATAGCGATGATTTCTTTACGCAGCTTGTCAGGCACTGCCTGTGGATGGGTATGCGGGGCACGAGAGCGAGGCGCGATGGCGTCGGCGCCGCCGGCGTCAAAGGCGTTGAGGATCTGATAGACGCGCTGGCGGGAGATTCCAAAACGCTGGGCGACTTTAGAGGGGCTGCGGCCCTGTTTGCGGACTGCCTTGACGATGGCCATGTTGCGGTTGGGACTATTCATAGTGTCAAACATGTCGCGACTGATGAGTAAAACATCACCCGACACGGCCAGGTAACCCTAAGCGTCAACTATGTCGCGACTGACCTGTCAACCATCACGACCACTTACCCAGGAACAGACTGTCAAATAAGTCATGAATTCGGACAGTCGCGGAAGCGACCACCATGTTTGCGTCCACCGCCGCCGCCATCACGGCGAGGCGGGCGACCAGTATCCTTCTGAATCTTGATGAGCTGCCCAGAAATCCGGGTATCCTTCAGACGGTCCAGCACAGCTGGGTCCATGTTCTTCGGCAAGTCCACGAGGGTGTGCCCCACCGCAATGGTGATGCGGCCAAAGTCCTTGGCGGACAGGCCACCTTCGTTGGCGATTGCACCGACGATGGCACCCGGGCGGACATTCTGGCGCTTGCCGACGTCCAACCGGTACGTCTCAAAGTCACCATCCGGCCGCTTGGAGCCGCCACGGTTCTTGCCGCCGCCCTTGAAGTCGCGGTCGCGCTTGCGGTCATCGCGATCGCGGCGGTCCTTCTTTGGCTTGGGCAAAGGCTTGTCTTCCAAGAGGAAGTTCTTGCCACCCTGGTGCATGACGGCCAACGCCGCGGCGATGTCATCCATCGCGACGTCATTGTCTTCCGAGTACTTGCGCACCAAGTTGCGGAAGAAATCGGCCTGCTTGTTGTCCATGGACTGGGTGATGGCCTGCGCAAACTTTTCCTTGCGCTTTTCATTGACCTCATCGACGGAGGGCAGGTCCATCTCTTCGAGGCGGGCGTTGGTCACGCGCTCGATGGAACGCAGCATGCGGCGCTCGCGCGGGGTGACAAACAGGATTGCCTCGCCGGAGCGACCGGCACGGCCAGTGCGGCCGATGCGGTGCACGTAGGACTCGGTATCGTTCGGGATGTCGAAGTTCACCACGTGGGTGATGCGCTCCACGTCGAGGCCACGCGCGGCGACGTCAGTAGCCACGAGGATGTCTAGGCGGCCATCCTTGAGCTGGTCGACGGTGCGTTCGCGCTGCGCCTGGGCGATGTCGCCGTTAATGGCAGCGGCGCTGTAGCCGCGATCGCGCAAGGCCTCGGCCACCTCTTCGGTCTCGTGCTTGGTACGGCAGAAGACGATGATGGCGTCATAGGTAATGACCTCGAGAATGCGGGTGAAGGCATCCATCTTTGCGCGGTGCGGAATCAGCAGGAAGCGCTGCTTAATGTTGTCGTTGGTGCGGCGCTCGGACTTAACGGTTACTTCCGCCGGGTTGTGCAGGTACTGCTTGGACAGGCGGCGGATAGCGTTGGGCATGGTGGCGGAGAAAAGCGCCACCTGCTTGCGGTCCGGCGTGCTTTCCAGGATGCGCTCAACGTCTTCCTGGAAGCCCATGTTCAGCATCTCATCGGCCTCATCGAGGACGAGGAACTGCAGCTGGGACAGGTCAAGCGAGCCCTTTTCCAGGTGGTCGATGACGCGACCCGGGGTACCCACGATGACCTGGGCTCCGCGGCGCAGGCCAGACAGCTGAATGCCGTAGGCCTGGCCACCGTAGATGGGAAGCACCTCGATGCCCTTGAGGGTTTCCGCGAAGGATTGGAAGGCGTCTGCAACCTGCAGGGCGAGCTCGCGGGTAGGTGCGAGGACGAGCGCCTGCGGGTGGCGTGCCTGCGGGTCAAGTTGGGACAAGACCGGCAGCGCGAAGGCTGCGGTCTTGCCGGTACCGGTCTGTGCAAGGCCCACGACGTCGCGGCCTTCCATCAGGATCGGGATGGTTTCTGCTTGGATGGGGGACGGCGTGGTGAAGCCTACTTTCGCAACGGCTTGCAGAATTTTATCTGGCAGACCGAGGTGCTCGAACCCCTGGGAGTTGTCGTTGGCCGAATCTTTGGACTCAGCGCCGGTGCCCTCAGAAGTATTCGCAGCCCTGGTGTCCTGGTTGACACCTTGCGAGTTGTCCTGAGATTCCGACTTATTAAAATCTTCCGGCTCGTTTACGCCGCCGGTGGCGTTATCGGTAATGCTCATTGCTCGTCCAACCCTACGCGATACCGGCGGCAAACTCCATTCCTCGCTATACCCCCGCCACGAACGTGCGATAGCTCAGCGGCATACCCGGCCGGTAGGCCAAGTGCACCGCGCTAGGAGCATCGAGCACGTGCAGGTCAGCGGCAGCGCCCTCCACCAGGGTTCCCTTCGCGGGGCGGCCCTTCGGATCAAGGCCGTTGCCCACATTATGGCGGCGCAGCGCCGTGGCACCGCCGGTAGTGGCGGCATGGATGGCCTCGTCGACGGATAGGTGCTGCTGCAGGACGGCCGTGGTCACGCAGTAGTTCATCGACGAAGTATAGGAGGTACCTGGGTTGAGGTTGGAGGCGATGGCGAGGGTGGCGCCGGCATCGAGAAGCGCACGGCCAGGCGCCAGGGGCTCGCGCGTGGAAAGATCGCAGGCTGGGAGCATGGTGGCCACGGTCTCAGATGCTGCGAGCTTTTCGATGTCACTATCGCTCAGGTAGTTCACGTGATCAACCGAGGCGGCGCCGAGATCGACCGCGAGGCTGACACCCGGGCCCTCGCCAAGCTGGTTGCCGTGCACGCGCAGGCCAAGGCCCAACTTTTTACCGGCTTCTAAAACCCGGCGCGACTGCTCTTCATTGAACGCGCCGCGCTCGCAGAAGACGTCGATCCACTGGACGTATTCGGCAACGCCGTCCAGCATCGGGCCGACGACCTCATCGAGGTAGTCTTCCGCATCCGCTCCCGGTGGAACGAGGTGGGCGCCCAGGAAAGTCACGTCATCGACGTGCTGGGATGCTATGCGGGCGGCTTCCACTTCAGATTCCGTGTTGAGGCCATAGCCAGTCTTGGTCTCGAAGGTGGTGGTGCCACCGCGGCGGCCGGCGGCCACGCGCTCGGCGACGAGCTTATCCAAGCGGTCCGCCCCCGCCTCCCTGGTGGCGTCCATGGTCACCGCGATGCCACCTGCCTCGTAGGAACCGCCGGACATGCGGGCCTCGAACTCGGCGGAGCGGTCACCGTCGAAGACCATGTGGGTGTGCGAATCCACCCAACCAGGAAGGACGGCGCGCCCGCCCAAGTCCACCTGGTCATCGGCGGCAGGTGCCTGAGAGGCGGGGCCAATCCAGGCGATGGTGCCGTGGTCGGCGATAAGGGCGGCATCGTTAAGCGTGCCGTGCTCGCTGACCGTGCGGAGCTCTGAAATTCCGGTAAAAAGTGTGCTCATTTAATCCCTTGCCTTAAATTCCATGGGTACGCGAACGCCGCGTTCTTTGGCTACTTCCTCTGCACGAGAGTACCCGGCATCGACGTGGCGGATAACGCCCATGCCTGGGTCATTGGTCAGCACGGCGCGCAGTTTGGCGGCGGCGAGATCGGTGCCATCGGCAACCGTGACCTGACCTGCGTGGATGGAGCGGCCCATGCCCACTCCGCCGCCGTGGTGGAGGGAGACCCAGGTAGCGCCGGAAGATACGGCGGTCATGGCGTTGAGCAGCGGCCAGTCAGCGACGGCGTCGGTGCCGTCGAGCATGGCTTCGGTCTCGCGGTACGGGGAGGCAACCGAGCCGGAATCGAGGTGGTCGCGGCCGATGACGATGGGGGCCTTAATCTTGCCTTCGCGCACGAGGTCATTGAAAAGCAGGCCGGCCTTGTGGCGCTCGTTGTAGCCGAGCCAGCAAATGCGGGCGGGCAGGCCCTCGAACTCGACGTACTCCTCGGCGGCGTCCAGCCAGTTGTGCAGGTGCTCGTTTTCAGGGAAGAGCTCCTTTAGGGCTTGGTCGGTGACCTTGATGTCTTCTGGGTCGCCAGACAGCGCTGCCCAGCGGAATGGGCCCATTCCCTCGCAGAAGAGCGGGCGGATATAGGCGGGAACAAAACCTGGGAACTCGAATGCGCGCTGGTAGCCGGCGTGGCGGGCCTCATCGCGGATGGAGTTGCCGTAGTCAAAGACCTCAGCGCCCTCGTCCTGGAATTCCACCATCGCCTGGACCTGTGCGGCCATGGATTCGCGAGCCTTTTTGGTAAAGGTCGTGGGATCGGCCTTGGCCTCAGACTGCCAGTCATCCACGGTGATTTCGGTGGGCAGGTAGGACAGTGGGTCGTGCGCGGAGGTCTGGTCGGTGACGATGTCTACCTTGAACTCCCCGGCGCGCTGGCGGCGCAGCACCTCTGGGAAGACCTCGGCGGCGTTGCCCACGAGGCCGACGGAGAGGGCCTTCTTGTTTTCCTTGGCATCGAGGACCAAGCGCAAGGCCTCGTCCAAATCGGTGACCACTTCATCGAGGTAACGCTTGTGCTGGCGGCGCCGCAGGCGGTGCTCATCCACGTCCACGATGAGTACTGCTCCCCCGTTGAGCGTCACGGCGAGCGGTTGGGCACCGCCCATGCCGCCACATCCACCGGTCAGGGTCAGGGTGCCGGCCAGGCTGTCCTCGAAGCGCTTCTTGGCCACGGCCGCGAAGGTCTCGTAGGTGCCCTGCAGGATGCCCTGGGTGGCGATGTAGATCCAGGAACCGGCCGTCATCTGGCCGTACATCATCAGGCCCTCGTCCTCGAGCTTGCGGAAGTGCTCCCAGTTAGCCCAGTCGCCCACGAGGTTGGAGTTGGCGATGAGCACGCGCGGTGCCCATTCATTGGTCTTCCAGATGCCCACCGGCTTGCCGGATTGGACGAGGAGCGTTTCATCGCTTTCTAGGTCCTTCAGCGATTCCACAATGGCATCGAAGGCCTCCCAGCTGCGGGCTGCGCGGCCGGTGCCGCCGTAGACCACGAGGTCCTCGGGGCGCTCTGCCACCTCTGGGTCGAGGTTATTCATCAGCATGCGCAGTGGCGCTTCGGTTTGCCAGGATTTTGCGTTGAGTTCGGTGCCGCGGGGTGCGCGGACTTCGCGTGGTTCAGACATGGCTTCCTTTCGCTCGTGCTTATCGACGCCGTGCCCTACCCCCAGGCCGGTTTCCCGGGGCTGTCTCCCGGGGGCTTGGCGAGCGTCACAGATATCAATTTAGTGTGATGCACAACGTATTTAGAGCTTGCACAGTCACCAACTGTCTGGCATTTCAGACTCTGCGGCTACGATGGCAGTCATGCGCCACGTATTGCCCGCCCTTGCCGCCGCCTGCCTGCTGGCAGGATGCTCCTCGCAGCCACAAGAAGTCCAAGAAGCCACAGAAGACCCAGAAAACTATGTGGCCCTCGGGGATTCCTACGCGGCGATGGGCTCGACGACGCTCCCGCTCGATCCGCCCGATTCCTGCGCACGCGCACAAGATTCCTATCCAGAACTCGCCGCGCAGGAAATCAGCACGAGTTCTTTCCGCAACGTCGCCTGCCAGGGCGCGAGCACGCTGGATGTCTTATCCTCCGCGGGCGAGCACCCCGCCCAGGTGGACGCACTGGCCGCGGATACGTCCCTTGTCTCCTTGAGCATCGGCGGCAACGATGCCAGCTTTGTGCGCCTGACCCAATGCGCAACGGACGATATTTGCCAAGACGAATCGGGGGCGCAGATAGAACTGGAACTGCACGATCTGCCCCAACGCCTAGACAAGGTCTACGGGGAAATCGCCCACCGCTCACCTGAGGCGAAGGTCATTGCCACCGGCTATATACCCCTCATCAATCCTGGCGAGACTTGCCCCTTCATAGAAAAAATCCCGGCCGCAGACCGGGAGTGGTTGGCAGATACCATCCAGCGCATCAATCAAACAGTGCGCGAGGCTGCCGAACGCAACGGGGCCACCTACGTGCTGCCTGACGATGCCCCGCAGCACTCCGCCTGCTCGGATGAGCCGTGGGTGGACTTTACGGGGCAGGATACCGATTCCTTTCCCATGCACCCCACCCACGCGGGCCAGGTGGCAATGGCCGAGGCAGTTAGCGCAGCTCGCTCGTAGCGGCCTCGACGGCATCGATCAGCGCGCCAGACTTGACCAAGCGCACGGTCTCCTCGATTTCCGGCGATAGGTAGCGGTCGGTGCCGGGGCCAGGAACGGTCTCGCGCAGGGCGGCGATAACCGCGCCGGTGCCGCCAGCGGGCGTTCCCTCGCGCATGTCGATGGCGCGCGCCGCGGTGAGGAGCTCCACGGCCAGCACGCGCTGCAGGCCATCGACTGCCTTGCGCAGCTTGCGGGCGGCGGACCAGCCCATGGACACGTGGTCTTCCTGCATGGCAGAGGAAGGAATGGAATCGGCCGAGGCCGGGGTGGCCAGGCGCTTTAATTCGCTGACGATGCCAGCCTGGGCGTATTGGGCGATCATGTGGCCGGAGTCGACACCGGGGTCATCGGCAAGAAAGGCGTTCAAGCCGCGGTTGCGGGCCGGATCCAGGAAGCGGTCGGTGCGGCGCTCAGAAATGGACGCCAGGTCCGCGGTGACGATGGAGAGGAAATCAAGCGCATAGGCCACCGGCGCGCCGTGGAAGTTGCCGTTAGAGACCACGCGGCCGTCCTTGGCCACCACTGGGTTATCCACGGCGGCGGCGAGCTCGCGCTCAGCTACCTGCGCGGTATGCGCCAAGGTATCGCGGAAACCGCCGGCTACCTGCGGCGCGCAACGCACGGAGTAAGCGTCCTGGACCTGGTTCTTCTTGAACTCCTCCAGCGCTGCCGCGAGGATCTCGGAGCCGTCCGCCACCTGGCGGATATTGGCGGCAGAATCGGCCTGGCCTGGGTGCGGGCGCAGCTGCTGCAGGTCATCGGCAAAGACCACGAGGGTGCCAAGCAGGCCTTCTACCGTCATCGCGGTGGCGATATCGGCGGTCTTGGCGGCCGCGCGCAGGTCAGTGATGGCCAGGCAGAGCTGGCCCAGCATGCCATCGGTGCCGTTAATAAGGGCAAGGCCTTCCTTCTCCCGCAGCTCCAGCGGCTCGATGCCGGCGGCGGCAAGGGCCTCGCCGGCGTCCTTGAGCTCACCGCCCACGCGCACCTCGCCCTCGCCCAAGAGCGCTAGGGCGCAGTGGGCCAGCGGGGCCAAGTCGCCGGAGCAACCCAGCGAACCGTATTCGCGCACCACCGGCACGATGCCGGCGTTAAGGGCCTTGGCGTAGGTTTCTACCACCACGGGGCGCACGCCGGTACGGCCGGTGCACAGGGTGGATAGGCGCAGCAGCATGAGCGCGCGGATGACTTCTTCTTCCACCTCAGGGCCGGTGCCGGCCGCGTGGGAGCGCACCAGGGATAGCTGCAGCTGCGCGCGCATTTTTTCTGGAATGTGGC
This sequence comes from Corynebacterium rhinophilum, assembly GCF_030227225.1. GTDB lineage: Bacteria > Actinomycetota > Actinomycetes > Mycobacteriales > Mycobacteriaceae > Corynebacterium > Corynebacterium rhinophilum. The sequence continues at coordinate 13,549 of NZ_JASPHQ010000025.1, read as the reverse complement.
GGCGGGCAAGCGCGCCGAAACCGGTGGAGATGCCATAGACCGGCGTGGGGTCTTGGGCCAGTTCTTCGACCCGGTCACGCGTGGAGGCGACCTCGTCCAGGGCCTCGGCGGAGATTTCTACCGTGGCGCCGTAGCGGGCAACGGCCACGACTTCCTCAATGGTCAGCGCTCCGACGCCGACGGTAACGGTAGATGGGTATGCATTAGGCATGATGACTCCTATTGTCTTTAGGGCAGCAAAATATAGCTCACGTCACAGCCTAACGCGCTAGCCCGCATGCTACCTCACTTTTCGCGCTGGCGATACATTTTCCCCGCGACTTTCTCCGCGGCCTGGCCCAGCGCCGCAATGAGCGCCTCCACCCCATCGCCCGGCGTGGACACGGGATAGGTCACCGCAATGGCCGCCGCGGGCCGCTCCAGGTGGTCCAGGATGGGCACCGCCACCGAGGCCTGTCCCCGCGAGATTTCTTCTATCTCTTGGTCCCATCCGCGCGCACGGGCCCGGTCCAGCTGCTTTTTAAGGAGACCAAAATTTTCCCCGCCCGCGGTATCAAATGCGGCCTTGACCTCCCATTCCGGCAGGTGTGCCAGCATCACCCTGCCCGATGCCGTCTTATGCGCCTGCAGGCGCACTCCCACCTCCGTAACCAACGAGGTAGCGCCCGGCGCGCGGACTTCCTGCAGGTATAAAATCTCCGAGCCCGCCATGCGCGAAAGGTGGCCGGATCCGCCAACGAGCCGTGCGCATTCCTCCAGATCGCGCGTAGCCATGCGCACCAGCGGCTGCTGGGTTACATACGCAGAGGCCATCGAGTACGCGGCCAGCCCCAGGCCGTAGGTCTTGTGCTCCGGCAGGTGGGCAACGAACCCGGCATCGACCATTTCCGCGAGCAGGTGGTACGTGGTCGAGCGCGGCAGGCCGAGCTCGCCTTGGATGCGGGCGGCGGAAATCGGGACATCGATAGTCGATAGCAGCTTGAGGATGTCCAGGGCATGGCGCGCGGCGGGGACTCGGTTAGCACTCACAGCGCCCAATTATATTCCGCTACTGCCAGACAAATTCACCGCACGCTTCTAGTATCGGCACTATGAATACCGAATCAGCCCCACTTTTTACTCCCGCCCCCGAGTGGTCCGGCCGCTCCGATGGCCCCGGCCCCGAGCACGCGCGCTGGCATAGCGTTATCAACCAGGCCGAATCCGCGCCCGTGACCCTGCTGGGCTTTGCCTCTGATGAGGGCGTGCTGCGCAACGGCGGCCGCCAAGGTGCCGCCGCCGGCCCCGCCGCCCTGCGCACAGCCCTTGGCTCCCTGGCGGTCCACCACGGCCATGCGCTTGCCGATGCCGGAACCATCACCACCCAAGCCGACGATCTCGACGGCGCCCATGAGGCGCTATCTGACAAGGTCGAAGAACTCGTCCGCAGCACTACCCTGCCCATCATCTTGGGCGGCGGGCACGAAACCGCCTTCGGCTCCCACCGCGGCCTGTTCCGCGCGCGCGGTGCGACCCCCATCATCAACTTGGACGCCCACTTCGATCTTCGCCACGCAGACCACGCCACCTCGGGCACGCCCTTTACCCAGATTTCCCAGCTCACCGATGACTTTGACTACACCGTCTTCGGCATCTCCCGCCCCAATAACACCGCGGTGCTCTTCAACGATGCCGAAAAGCTCGGCGTCAACTACACCCTGGATGAGGAGCTGCTAAACCTCACCCCGGCCGAATGCGGCGCGCTCGCCACCCAGGCCACCACCGCCGCGGACAAGGTCCACCTCTCCATCGACCTGGATGTCCTTCCCGCCTCCACCGCACCGGGCGTATCCGCCCCGGCCAGCCTCGGCGTTGCCTACGAGCGCATCCGCGCCCTGGCGGTCGCCATCGCCGCGACGGGCAAGCTCGCGCTTGTCGATGTCGTCGAGCTCAACCCCACCTTCGACATAGACAACCACACCGCCAAGGCGGCGGCGCGGCTTATCGATGACATCGTTAATGCTCACCTCACTGCGGTAAGCGGGCAATAAAACTCAAAACAGCAGGTGCGCAATCGGGGTCGCAATCACGATGGTGAGCGCGACGCGCTCAAACCAGATGATGACCAGGTGGGATAGCTTCACCGGAATCTTGGTGGCCAGAATGCACGGCACCAAGGCGGAGAAGAAGATGATGGCAGAGACCGCCACGACCCCGATGACGAATTTCAGCACCATGGAGTCACTGCCTGCCACCGCTGTGGCGGGTAGAAACATCTCCGCAATGCCCATCGCCGCGGCTTTGCCGCCAAGCGCCGACTCCGGCAGCTGCACTATCCAGGCAAAGGGATAAAACAGGTACCCAATCCATTCAAAAATCGGGGTAAACCGCGCAAGCAGCAAGCCAATAAGTCCCACCGACATGATGGACGGCACGATGGCCGCGGCCATGCGCACGCCATCGCGCAGGTTATCCCAAATGGCCTGCGGCAGCGACGGCGCACGCTGCAGAGCCAGCATCGCCTCGCGCCACGCATTCTTAAAGCGCGATCCTTCCACCGGCTTTTCCGGGTCTGGCTCTGCATCCTCGCAGTATTCATCCGGAATCGTCCGCAGCGGCGGGAGGCGCACGGTAATGGCCGTAACCAGGAACGTCACCAGCAGCGTGACGGCGAAGTACGTGCCCCAGATATTCATCAAATCCAGCTGCTTAGCCACGATAACCATAAACGCCGCCGATACCGTGGAGAATCCCGTGGCAATAACGGCAGCCTCTCTGCCGGTATAACCGCCCTTTTGATAGACGCGGTCCGTGACCAAAATGCCCAGCGAATACGAACCGACAAAGGATGCCACCGCATCGATGGCGGAGCGCCCCGGCGTCTTCCACAGCGGGCGCATGATGGGTTGCATCAGCACCCCGACAAATTCCAAGAGCCCAAAGCCAATGAGAAATGCCAGGAAGGTACCGCCGATGGGCACGATAAGCCCCACCGGCGTGGCAATGGAGTTCCACAAGAAGGGAACCAAATCTTCATCACCTAATACCCACGGCAGCGCGTCAATAACCATGAGGAAGGAAATGATGGCACCGGCGATATTGAGGACCGCAAAGACCGCCTGCAGCGCGCTTTCCTTAAACGCCCCCGTACTAAAGCTACGCACCGTTCCATACACTGCGAGCGCAAAAATAAGCCACGGCACCACCGCCGGAATGCTATCGCGCACGATGGTGACCATGTGGTCCAAAGGAATGGAGTTCTTTTCCTTATACGTCACAGGAAAGAAGAACACGAACGCGCCAATGGCGCTATAAACAAAGAGTTTCCACCGTCCCTCAGGCCGCGGGACTTCCCCGTCATGGCTCTGGATGGAGGAATTAACTGAATCAGTAGAAGTCACGATAGACCGCCCCTCAAGCTTGCATGATGATCAAGCCCGCGCGACAGCCTGACGCGAACATTGCGATTACGTTATCTAAATAACACGTTATTGTCTAGCGTTTCCTAGCTCAAGGCACAATGGAACTATGTCTAACCCCATCCGCGTCGTCGGTGCCGTCTTTCACGATGGCAACCGATTCCTCGCCTGCCGCAAGAAGCCCGGAAAACCCCTAGAAGGACATTGGGAATTTCCAGGCGGAAAAATCGAACCGGGCGAGACACCCGAACAGGCTTTAGCTCGCGAAATTCGCGAGGAACTCAACCTCATCGCGCACGTAGGCACCAAGCTCACGACAACCACCTACGAGTACGACTTTGCCACCATCGAACTAACCACCTTTTATTGCACGCTCATCAGCGGCGAGCTTCGCCTGAGCGATCATGACGCAACCAGGTGGGTTACCCCCGCAGAAGCAATGGAGCTGACCTGGGCGCCAGCGGATATTCCAGCCGTGGAAAAACTCACCCCTAATCGAAAGGTAGGTAGCTCAAGTCTTTTCTTCGATAAGATCTAGTCGCTAGCATCCTCCGCACATCCTCCGCTAAATAGGTGACAAGTTGAGGGTCCTCCTCCGCTAGGGCTGCAATTCCAGCCGTAGCTTTACCTCCGTTAGTGGGCTTTCCTATATAGGAAGGCCTGGCACTATTTAGGTCAGCGTATTTTCGCCCGACCCCATTTACGTTTCTAAACTTTGGCTCAAGTTCAGCTCCGTCTCCGTGCATTAATCCCCCAGCCAGGAGTGCGGTCACACGACTCAGTTCTCGCTCCGGACAAGACGAAGGCCACCCAAGTTTGATTCCCACCTCAGCAACAAGAAGAATCTCGTCTCGTAACCATTTAGGACTTCTCAAGATTCCTCCAACCATTTCGAACATAGATTCCACACACGCTTAGCAATTTGTCCACACTCTGCATATGCTCCTAAAGGTAAAATAGTTGAACCTCTGGGCCCAGCGCGTCCACATCACGAAATTTCTAGAAAGGATTTCCCAGTGACCTATAACAAACTAACTTCACTAGAAATTTGTGCTGGGGCCGGTGGTCAAGCTCTAGGACTAGAGACTGCGGGATTCACCCACAAAGCTGTCATCGAAGTCGACCAATGGGCTGCACAGACTCTACGCCTCAACCGTGGAGGTTCAGGACCTCATGGAAAGTGGAACGTTCTAGAAATGGATGTTCACGACTTCGATGGCAAACCATGGCGTCATAAAATAGATCTCTTTGCCGGAGGAGTTCCTTGCCCGCCATTTTCCATTGCCGGCAAACAGTTAGGGGCCGATGATGACCGTGATCTTTTCCCAGAGGCACTGCGCCTGATCGATGAGATAGACCCACCTGCTGTCCTTTTGGAAAACGTAAAAGGACTCGGCCAAAAGCGCTTCGCTGACTACCGCCGAAATATAATTATCAAGCTTGAAGAGTTGGGATACCAGGTATTCTGGGAGCTCCTCCAAGCTGCCGATTACGGAGTTCCGCAGCTACGACCTCGCTTCATCCTTGTAGCTCTAAAGAAAGAGTTCTCCGAGTTTTTCGCGTGGCCAAACAAAATTCCTCACCAAGTAACGGTTGGAGAAGCTCTTAAAGATCTAATGGCCGAAAATGGCTGGAAAGGTGCAGAGAAATGGGCTACAAACGCAAACACAGTTGCACCGACTCTCGTAGGCGGAAGCAAGAAACACGGTGGCGCTGACGTAGGCCCCACACGGGCAAAGCAGGCTTGGAAGGCACTCGGCGTTAAGGGCACTTCCATCGCGGAGGAAGCGCCTTCCTCGGACTTCACGTTAAACTACGAAGAAGAATTACCGCGCCTCACAGTCCGCATGGGTGGCGTGATCCAGGGATTCCCAGATGACTGGAACTGGGCAGGAGGGAAAACTGCTCAATGGCGACAAGTTGGCAATGCATTCCCACCCCCTGTCGCCAAAGCTATAGGGGAACAGATCAAAAAAGCATTGCGTAAGCGCCCACTAACTAAATCGGAACAGCCCGCCGAACCAGCTCAAATATTGCAACCAACCTTGGCTTAGGAAGTATTGTGACCACTCCGCACCATCCCGAAAATGCAATCCCCCTTTTCATCGAGGCATTTCAGTCTGTTGATCCCGATGGAAAACGGCTCGCCAGAGTTTTTCGAGATTCTTTCGACCAAATCTACGATGGCCAACACACCGGACGCTATTCGATTGAACAGCTTTCCAAAACTGAATCAGCCCATCTCGGGTCAATCGTAGAAATCAATATTCGACGCGAGTTTGACGACATAATCAATGACGGCGAAGTAATGGACTTCGAAATCAAAGACTACGAAGTAGATTGTAAATATTCGAAGTCTCGTTTTGGCTGGATGATACCTAGTGAAGCACTCGGGCATCATGGCATGCTTTGCCACGCAGACGACGCAACTTCCCGCTTCCGAGTTGGCTTTATCAAGTTTGATAACTCTGTACTCAACAAAGGTGGAAACCGTGATGGAAAACGGACAGTTTCAGCTGCGGGCAGGAAATACATTACCTGGCTGCACTTTGATGAACCATTTCCCCCGAATACCCTTCTGCAACTAGATCCGGACGACAAAGACAGAATACTTTCGCTCAAATCGGGCGCCGCACGCTTGAACGAATTATTTCGAACAGCCCAGGAAATGAGAATCCCACGCGGCATCGTAGCGACCGTCGCGCAGCAGAAAGACTATATGAAGCGGATACGCTACAACGGAGGTTCACGCTCAGCACTTCAGCCCGAAGGGATCGTTATTTTGGGCGATTACAACGCTCATCGCGAAATTGCCGATGCGCTTCAACTCCCTATTCCAGGTGAAGGAGAATCCCTGTCTGTTCGACTTTTTCCTCTGCAACCAGATGAAGATGAAAAGTTTGTGACCATCGATGGAGTCAACTGGCGAAAAGCCCGTGAATCGGACCCAATCGTCGCAGCACCCCAAATCCCATTTAAATAGCTGAATAGCATCGAGTACATAGCCGATACTGCTGAATTTTGAATTACCTCTGCCTTGATAAAGTTTGTTTAATCAAATTTCAATATGAGATAGACGGAATTACATAATTTGACCGTAAATCTTGGTTTTAATATCAGTCGGTACCCTCCACCACAGCTCAAGACACAAGAGAATCAGCAGAACACTGAGGATAGAGTCGTCTTCAACCTCAAGCTTTTCACTCCAGTCGCTCCCGGCGCTCAACCAGGCGTTGTCCAGGAGGTTAGTAATTAGTTAACTCAAGGAGCGATTTACTCACGAAAGTGATACATTCCCTTTAAGTGATTCACACCACAACCACTTAAGGAAGTGTCATGAGCCAATCAGGTAACCACACCGGCGCAACTTCCGCCGCAGGCCAACAGACACACGATTCTGAGCCACAAGCAAAGGTGAAATGGACCCTCGTTGGTCCGGGTTTGGTCGCCGCGGCCACCGGCGTCGGTGCCGCTGACCTAGTAGCAACCATGATTGCCGGCCAGCGCTACGGTTACGCACTGTTATGGGCCGTCATCGTCGGTACGATTATGAAAATCGTGCTGGTGGAAGGCGTCGGCCGCTACAGCTTGGCCACCGGAAACACCATGTTCCACGGCTGGCGGGAGCTAGGACGCTGGACCTCGTGGTACTTCGCGCCCTACATTGTCATCTGGGGCTTGGTCTATGGCGCCGCCGCCATGTCCGGTACCGGCTTGGCATTAAGCGCACTCTTTCCCGGCACGAACTTGACCATGTGGGCCATCCTGACCGGCGTGTTGTGTTTTATCCTCACGTGGCTGGGGCAATACCAACTCTTTGAAAAACTGGCCGCCGTCTTGGTTGGCATCATGTTTGTCACTGTGGTGGGCATCGCCGCAATTACCGCGCCTAATTTTCCAGAGATTCTGCGCGGCCTTGTCCCCACCATCCCGGATGGTTCTTTCGTCTACGTGCTCTCCATCGCCGGTGGTGTCGGCGGCACGATTACCCTTGCTGCCTATGGCTACTGGCTGCGAGAAAAGAAATGGTTCACGCCCAAGTGGATGAAGGTCATGCGCATGGATAACTCGGTGGCCTATGCCGTCACCGGTATTTTCGTCCTGGCTACGCTTGTCCTTGGTGCCGAGCTTTTGTACAGCGCTAATGTCGCTGTCTCCGATAATGACCAGGGCTTGGTGGACATGGCGGACGTGCTGGAGGCCCGCTACGGAACCTTTATTTCTAAGTGGTTCATCGTCGGATTCTTCTCTGCCGCATTCTCTTCCTGCTTAGGCGTGTGGAACGGTGTGTCTCTCATGTTTGCGGACTACGTGGGCCACCTGAAGAACCTTCCACAGGGCCACCCCAGCACTAGCACGGGCGGTAAGTACTACCGCGCTTACCTCATCTGGTTGACCTTCCCACCAATGCTTCTCCTACTGCTGGGCAAACCCACCGGATTGATCATTGGCTACGGCGTTCTGGGCGCATTCTTCATGCCGTTCCTGGGTCTTACGCTCTTGGTACTGCTTAATACCAAGCACACCCCGAAGGAATGGCGCAATGGTTGGTTCATCAACACCTTGATGGGCATCATTTCGGCAGCCTTTGTCTACCTGTGCGTGTCCCAGGTTGCCGGGCTCTTCTAGCCTTGTTGCCCGTAATCTTCGAGGTACGCGCCAATTTTCCGTAAACTCTCCACCTCCCAGGGCAGGATGCCTCGACATTGAACGGTTGCCGTCAACTACTTTTCGGCATGCGCTCTACTTCCACCGTGGACTCCTGGCGGGGCTCGCGGCCGAAGAGCCAGGCGATGATGCCAAAGATGGCAATGGCACCGCAGACCGTGAAGGCTGTGGGGAAGCCATAAACATCGGCAAGCAGCCCGATGAGCATGGGGCCCACGATCTGGCCGAAGTCTCCTGACATCTGGAAGGCGGACAATACCTTGCCGCCGGAGCGCTCGTTGCCCACGATGTCTGCCACCGCGGCGGTCTGGGAAGGATTGATAAGGCCCGATGCTGCACCCGCAAGCGCGGATACGAGCAAGAGGAACCACACGCTGGTGGCCAGCCCCATGAGCACCATGAAGATGGCGGAGCCCACCAAGCCAATAAGGATCAGCGGTTTGCGGCCGTGGAGATCAGACCACCGGCCGGAGAACTGGAGAATAATCGCATTGCCTGCGGCGAAGGCCGCGAGAGCTAGGCCCGAGGCTGCGGCGCCATTATGGAAAATGGCAGCGGCGAAAAGCGGCAGGACGGACACCCGCACGCCCATATTGATCCAACCGTGGGCAAAGTTGGAGGTCAGCACAGCACGGAATGCGGTATCACCCCAGGCCTCCTGCAGGCGCATGGGAGGCAGGTCCGAGGTGGTGGTTTGGGAGTGGTTGACCCGCGGCATCTGCCACCAGACAACGAACGCAGCAAGCATCACGCCGATGCCGTAAATGAAAAATGGCCAGCGAAAACCCAAGAAGGACAGGCTGGCGCCGAGCACTGGGCCGGCGACATTGCCCAGCAGGAATGCCGTGGCATAGGTGGCGGAGCACTTACCGCGAATCGACGGTGGAGACAGGCGCACGATAAGGCCCATCGCGGAGACGGTAAACATGGTCGAGCCCAGCCCCGCCAATGCGCGCAGCACCACGATGTGCCAATACTCCTGGGCAATAGCAACCAGGCCCGTGGTCACGGCCACGGTCATCAGGCCCACCAAGTAGACGCGGCGCGAGCCGACGCGGTCCACCAACGAACCGGACACGGGCGCGAAGATCAGCCGGGAGGCGGCGAAGATGGAGACCACGAGACCTGCGGCGGCCATCGATACATCGAAACTGACCACGAACTGCGGCAAAAGCGGGGCGATAAGGCCATAACCTAAGGCGATAATGAACGCCGCCGTCACCATTACCCAGATTTCCCGCGGCACCTTGGGCTTTTCGTAGGGCGCCGGTTCGGCATTAGCACTCTTCATAGCACGTGCAACCTTATGCCTTTGAAGGTCTGAAAGCTATTTAGGCTACTTGTTCGAACATTCGTTTGCATTGTTCGAGTTCATGTCGGCCCTGCGGTTTAGAGTAAGTGCCATGCACAACGTAGATAAGAACTTTTCGCACACAGTACCCAGTCAACCCAATGCCATGGCTACGGAAATCGCCGCCGACTTGGCCTACCACCACTATGAGACCGTCAGCTCTATTTCCGCCATCATGCACCACCCACGGTCCTTGGCTCGCCCCACCCCGACGTGGCGTCCGCCCATAAAACAGCTGCCACCCACGCCAGGTGGCGCGGACTACAGCATGAGCATTACCCGCCACCGCGTGGGAGCACGAGTGAAGGCGAGGATCCGCGGGTTCGGTGAAAGCCGCATCCCCGCCTACCTCATTACTATTCGGATCACCGATAACTTTGGGCAGTTAGTCGATCCCGCCACGGCGGAAGGATGGGTGCGCACGCTTGTCCCCGCAGAATTAGCTGGTGCCGTCCACGAGATCTCTCGCGGACCGAATGCCACCTACGTATGGCTCGTGGATAGCGCCTTTAAGCCCGTTCGTTCGCCGGAATCCCTGTTCGCGGGATTCCAGCAAGCGGCTTAGGGGCTTAGTTGTTGTCGCCCTCGTCATCAGCGTCAGCGTCGTCTTCTTCGGTGAAGGTGTCGAAGAACTCAAGGTCCTCGTCATCGTCATCATCGGCATCTTCGCAAAAAATGTCGTAGACGTCTGGTTCCTCGAAGTCATCCTCATCGAAGTTGACGAGCTGCGCCTCCCAATCAAGGGCCTGTTCCGAGACCAACCCGAGCACGTCAAAGAGGCGGTCGAAATCGGTGTAGGTACCAAGTTCTAGGGCCTCAGCGGGGACTTCTACGATGGGGATGTCATCAGAATCGGTGTTGCCAAAGAGGGCAAGGCGCTCGTTTTCATCGAGGTCTTCGCCATCCTCATCCACCTGCCATAGCTCCGTGACGGCCTCATCCTCGAGCTCTTCCATATCTTCTTCATCGAAGTCGAAGGCCAAGAAGCGCACGATGGCAGAGGGCACGCCGTCGATGGTTTCTACTAATACGCGCAGCTCTGAATCGTTGCCTACTTCCGCCACCACGAGGTGCGGGTTGAGTTCATCCTGGTCAAACTCCAATTCCGCGATGCGCTCATCGGTACCTTCCAGGAGGTCACGCAGGACGGTAACAACCTGGTCGGTGGCGATGTGGCGGGAGACGGCTTCTACGGCGTCTTCGACGGAAAAGGCAACGGAGACCAAGACGGCCTCGAATTCTTCATCGTCTTCATCCACATCCGCCGCAGCGATGTACACGTTGGCGGCAGGCAAGAGAGGATCGATTTCAACAAACTGGATTTCCAAATCAGAGGTGATTGGAACGAACATGACGTCTTCGTTGACGCGGGACTCGATGCCCTCGGCGTCCAATGCGGAAGCGATATCTTCGAAAAAGCTCATGGTGGTGAAAATCCATCCTTCGGAAGCAGAGGTCTCCGCGGTGGGCAAGACGCCGCCCGCGGTCACTCTGGATTCTACCGCTAATCCCGCCTGTGTGGTTGGAAACCAAGGGAGCGCACGAGCTCTGGGCGCCCACTTCCCCACTCCACCATGTGGTAATCCTCCCACGCTTTGCGGCGACCGTCATTGGGGGCATGCACGATATAGGCCTGTTCATCAAAAATCATGGTCGCGCGCGCACCGCCCTCATAGCGCGGCCACTGCGCCTTGGGGCTGCCGCCGTGGATGAACGCGGCCCAGTGATCCTGCATGGTGGAGGTCAATTCCTCCATCTCAGCGCGCGAGCCCCAACCGGTTAACAGGGAGGCGCGCGAGGATTGGGGATCACCGAAGACATTGCCCAATTCCATCGAGTGCATGGCGCCTAGCCCCAGCCACTTCAAGACGGCGGAGGCGAAGTCGAAGCGGTACATCCACGTATCGGCCACTTCGGAGTGGGCGCTGGCGATGCGGGTGGAGGGTGCCCAGAAGAGGGCATCGGCAAGCAAGTGCGCAAAATCCTCCCTGCGGACCGCGCCGCGATAGGCGGCCACGACCTCAGGGGCGTGGTGGGGATCATAGGAGGCCAAAAGCCGGAGGGCTGCGCGCTCCCGGGCGCTTTGGCGCTGAAAGAGGAACTTGCCAAAGCTGGCTTCATCCGAATTCGTGCCAATCAGCAACGGAATTTTGTGTTGATGGCCCTGCTCAAAGGCGGTGATAGGGTGCTCGGGCAAAAGTTCGCCGTCCACCGTGGGCGCGTAGCAGGAGTTTAAGTGCAGTAGCTCGCCGGCGCGCCACATCATGGATTGGCCGGAGCGCACCACATCCGCACAGTCTTCTTGGCGCAGATCATCCACGCTCACCCGACGCGGCAGGCCCACTCGGCGGGCAAGTTCGCGGGCCCACAAGGTGGATTGGGCGCGGGAATGCACCAGCGCGATGGGTGGAGATTGGGCAATGGCGCGGTGGAAGAGCCCCTCGGCCGGCGGGCTGGTCATCAGCGCCAGCACCGCGGCACCACCCGCGGATTCGCCCATGAGAGTAACGGAGTCTGGGTCACCGCCAAAGGCAGCGATATTATCTCGCACCCAATTAAGGGCCAGAATCTGATCCGCCACGGCGGGGTTAGCGCTGCACTCGCCGCCAAGGCTGCACAGATCGAGATATCCCAAGGCGTTGAGGCGAAAGTTGATGGAAACGTAGATCACGTCCATACGGGTGGCGAGCTCAAATCCGCGCAACATGAGCATGTGGGATGAGCCCATGATGAAGCTGCCGCCGTGCAAATACACCACGACGGGCAACTTTTCTTCCGTGCGCGGGCGCACGATGTCTAGGTACAGGCAGTCCTCGGAGCCGACGATGCGGTCAGTCCAGGAGTACGTGGGTTGTGGGGCAATTGGCCCGAATTGGCTGCAATCGCGCACCCCGTCCCAGCGCGGCGCCGGGCGCGGGGCGCGGAAGCGATTGTCGCCGGCCGTGGAGGCGCCGAAGGGAATGCCACGCCACGTGCGCACCGGCCCGGCGCTAATGGGGCGATCTACCCTAAGGTCTTCTTCGATGACCCCACGCACCCAGCCGGAGGTCGTGCGCACCGTGAGCTCATCCGCGTAGGCATTCTGTGCCCGCTCGTGGGCCTGACGGGCGCGCTCGTGTGCGCGCATGGCCCGCAAGCGCGCGGCAGCGGTGGACTCTTCGGAATAAGAGTCCCCACTGTCGCGTTGACCATCCTGCGGGTAAGGCATACTCCCTACCTTAGGTAGATTGCACGCCGGCCGCGATCCGAATCGCACATGCGCGCCCCCTTCTTTCAAGGCCAGGGCTATGCTAGGTAAAAAAATCAATTAATACTACTGCCCCAACAAATTAAGGATTGGTGTGGGAGAAGGCATGTCCATATTTAAAAAGTCCGCCCCAGATGACGCAGCTACTGACACATATGACATCGATCCAGAGCACAGCGGCCGATTTACCAAGGCTCTGCTGAACTCTTTGGACCGCGCCGTATCCGTGCAATCTGGTGTTATTTCCAAATACGTCAAGAACCTAAAGAAGCATCACCCGGATGCAACTGACCAAGAGTTGCAGGGCTTTATTAACAAGCACTTCATCAATATCACTACCGGCACGGGCGCGGCCGCTGGTGCCTCCGCATCCGTGCCCGGCATCGGGCTATTTACGGGTGCTGCCACCATTGGTGCGGAATCCGTGGTCTTTCTTGAAGCCGCCGCGTGGTACATCCTGGCGTCCGCGTACCTGCGCGGCGACGATATCTCCTCGCCCGAGCGCCGCCGCGCCCTGGTGCTGGTGGTACTGACTGGCTCGAAGGGTTCCGCGGTGGTTGATACTTTCGTGGGGGACCTCGGCACGGTCACGGGGGCGCGTTCCGTAGCCTCCCTCTCCCGCTTTTCCGGTCCCACGCTATCTGGCATCAATGGCCGCCTGACCAAGGTATTTACCAAGCAAATCACCAAGCGCATGAAGTGGGCATGGGTGGGCAAGCTCATGCCTATGGGCATCGGCGCGGTCATTGGCACGAAGGCCAATCGCAAGCTGGCCAATCAGGTCATCGAACACGCCCGCCACCAGCTCTGAACTGCTCCCCATTAGTTGGACTGAGAAATCAGTTACCGACTAGTAGGGAGTAGTTTTCTTTGAGAGCACGAAGT
>NZ_JASPHQ010000024.1 GCF_030227225.1 Corynebacterium rhinophilum | reverse complement strand
GATCACGGCTTATAGTACGTCAGCATTGTCTACAACGAGCGCCTTTCCCAACACGGGATCACTGCTTCTACTGGGACTGTCGGTGACTCCTACGACAATGCTCTAGCTGAAAACGTTAACGGCTCCTACAAGAACGAGCTCATCCATACTCGCAGGTGGAATGACGTTATCGAGGTAGAAATCGCCACATTCGAGTGGGTGTCATGGTGGAACGAGGTAAGGCTCCACCAAAGCCTGGGATACCGAACCCCAGCCGAGGCGGAAACCGAATTGTGGAAGAAAAACCCGCAACAGGGAATAATAGAAATCAAGGCAAATGCCTAGGAACAAAACTCGGGACACTTCACTACTATTATTTACAGACTGAAACCTCTATCTGGTACAAGGATCTAGTTCATGACCATTTCCTCACTTCTTACCCTGATGGGGATTTGGCTCGCGGCTTTGGTGTCTCCGGGCCCGGATATCGTGCAGGTCATCCGCGTGGCCCCACGATCCACGCGCGCCGGGCTATTGTGCGCGGTGGGGGTATTTAGCGGGACGGTCTTTTGGATTGTCGCCTCCCTGGCCGGGTTATCGGCGCTAATTACGGCGCGGCCGGGCGTGCTGAGCATCTTGCAATTGCTCGGTGGGCTTTTCTTGCTGTACATGGGCGTATCGTCCCTGCGCAGTGGGTTAGCCGCGCGGCGCGCACCCGCCCGCGAGGTGGACACGGAAGACTATGCGGACCAGGCGCGGGCGGCTGGCGATGCCGACGTCGAAGACATGACCAACTGGCGGGCCTTCAAGCTGGGGCTGGTGACTAACCTGTCGAACCCCAAGGCTCTTGTATTTTTCGGTGCGGTATTCGCCCAATTCATCCGCCCGGATATGTCCGTGGGGTGGACTATCGCGGTGGCGTTAATCCTCGCGGCCATGTCCTTCGCGTGGTTTTCCGCCTTTGCGCTGCTCGTGCGCGCGGCCGCGCGGTGGACGGCGCGGTATTCCGCCGGCATCGATATGGTCTCAGGCCTCGTCTTTGGCCTGCTCGGTGTGGTGATGGCCGGGGAGGGCGCCACCGCGCTGCTGAAGTCACAGTAGTTACCTGTTTCGCTGCAGGTGAGACACTTCCTACAGTTGAATGCGTTAGTAAAAATGCATACGAATGTGGAGGTGTTAGGTGGCTATAGGTGCCCTTGTGACCCTGATGGGCGTATGGTTCGCGGCCATGGCTTCGCCGGGGCCGGATGTAGTGCAGATTATCCGCCTGGGTGCGCGGTCCACCCGCGCGGCGGTGTGGGTGGCCATTGGCAGCACGACAGGCCTTGCCCTCTGGACCATCGCGTCGCTCGCCGGGCTTTCGGCATTGATCTCTACGCATGAGGGCATCCTGGTGCTCCTGCAGGTCCTAGGCGGCAGCTATCTGCTGTGGATGGCCTATAGCGCGATTTCCTCCGGCCTGCGGGAACGGCGCGCACCCGCCACCGTCGTGGGCACGGAAAAGCAGGCACCCCAACCGCGCGGATTCACCCCGGACGGCATCATCAAGGCAAAGACGGCCTACCGCATGGGGTTGGTCTGCGATCTTTCCAACCCCAAGGTGGTCATCTTCTTCGGCGCCATCTTTGCCAATTTCATCGACCCAGGAATGGGCGTGGGCGGAAACGTCGTCGTCGCCGCGGTACTGGTACTGGAAAGCTTGGTGCTCTTCGTCGGCGTCGGCTTGAGCACGCGCGCGGTATCGAAGTGGATGGCCAAGAACTCGGCGTGGGTGGACATCGTCAGTGGCATCGTCTTCCTGCTCCTCGGCGTGGTTATCCTCTTTGAAGGCATCCGCGGGCTTATTGCGATGTAGCCTGAAGTTATGATTTTTACTACCACAAATACCGTCGACGGTTATGAAATCACCAAATACCTGCGCATCATCGCTGGTGAGACTGTTACCGGCATCAATATGCTCAAAGACTTTGGGGCATCGATACGCAATATCACCGGTGGTCGCGCCTCTGGCTATGAAAGCGAAGCCATCAAGGCCCGCGAGGCGGCGCTGGATGAATTGTGGCGCCGCGGCCAGGAATTGGGCGCTGATGGCGTGGTGGGCATCGCCTTCGACTATTCCCCAATGGGCACCAATAATGACATGCTGTTGGTCACCGCCACGGGCACGGCGGTCTCCCTGCGCGCGCGTGACTAAGCCTGTCCACCCCCACCCATAGCCGCGCGGCAACGGGCTCTGGGTAAGCTGGGCGGCATGCTTGAGGTTGCAATTTCTGGCGAGTCCATCAAATTGGGCCAGTTTATTAAACTGGCCAGCTTGGTCGGCACCGGTGGTGAAGCCAAGGAACTTATCGCAGAAGGCGCGGTCACGGTCAACGGTGACACCGAGACCCGCCGCGGCGCCACGCTGCAGATTGGCGATGAGGTGTGCATCGAAGGCACCTGCGCGCGCGTAGGCGAGCCTGACGATGACGATGACTATTTTGATGAAGCCACCGCAGATGATGACTTTGATCCGGAAAAGTGGAGGAATCTATAAATGCCCGCATTTGAAGCCGAAGTAGGCATGCCCTACTGGATCGATCTGACCACCTCGGATCCGCGCAAGTCCGCCCACTTTTATGAGCAGGTCTTGGGCTGGGAAATCTCGGCCGAGACCCAGGAGGACAACCCCTATCAGATGGCGCGCCTGCAAGGCCTTCCCATCGCCGGCCTCATCCCGCAGCCGGAGGAAGCCCCCATGCCGGATACCTGGGTGACCTATTTCCTCTCCAAGGACATCGACGGCGATTGCCAGCGCACGGAGAACCTCGGCGGGCGCATCTTGGCCTCGCCCCAGCCCGTGCAGCTGGGCCACATGGCCCTGCTTGCCGATGCCGCCGGTGGCATGTTCGGCCTCATCCAGCCTTCCGGCCCGGAGCACTTCGTTGCCGGTGGCGAACCCGGCACCCCGGTATGGCACGAGCTGACCGCTACGACGCGATTCCAGCAGGCCATGGACTTTTATGGCGAGCTTTTTAACTGGGAGATTCGCGCCATGGAGTCCGAGGACGAGAATTTCATTTACGCCACCGCGGAAGAAGACGGCGCCCCGTTCGCGGGCCTGTGGAATGCCGAAGGCCAGTTCCCGCCCCAGGTGCCGAGCTTCTGGCAGACCTACCTAGGGGTGCGCGATATCGATGCCGCCGCCGAGAAAGCGGTAGAGCTCGGCGGTGAAATCATCCGTGAACCATGGGATTCCCCCTTTGGCCGCATGTGCTTGCTCGCGGATTCCACCGGGGCCACCATCACCCTGACTGAGGTAGAAGATGCGCCCGAGGATGAACCCACCGAATCCGATGACGTGCTCAACCCCACCAGGGACTAAACGCGGGGAGAGAGGCGTTTATGTCAGACTCCTCTGATTTGGCACAGCGCGTGCTAGCCATCGTGGCCGCTATCCCGCCCGGGAATGTGTCCTCCTACGGGGAGGTGGCAAAACTCGCTGGGTGCGGGGCCCGCAACGTCGGCACCGTCATGAATAGGCATGGAGGTAACGCCGCCTGGTGGCGCGTGGTCCGCGCCAATGGTGCCTCCCACGATCCCGTTCGCGCGGAAGAATACTGGGACCGTGAGGGCATCGAGCATTCCCACGGGCGCGTCGCCATGCATAAGCACGGCATGGACGCGCGGGACCTAGAAGTATTGCTGCAATAGATAGTACAATAAGGGAACTTTTTGCACTTATAGCCTGCGACGATGTAGAACCCCGGCTACGCTATATGCGTTATGAAAAAGCTGGCAATAAGTTCTCTCGTTACCGCACTTTCCTTCGTGACCATTCCTGCTGCCCAAGCGGTCAGCCTTGATCCCCATTCCGTGCCTGATCGTACGCAAATCACCGTTAGGCACGATTCTGGCGCTACCGTCTCTACCGCCAATAGCCACGAGTCCCGCCCGGCGCTGTCCTTGAGCAAGCTCTACCTGGGATATTGGGTGCTCAAGTATGGTTCTGCCGCCGATAAGGCCAAAGTGGAGCATATGATTCGCTACAGTGACGATAACGTGGCCAGCGACTTGGACCGACGTTACCCGCAGGCCATTCCCAGCATCATCCAGGAATTTGGGCTGAGTGAGACTCACTACACCGGCTACTGGGGAACCACGCAGACCTCAACCGAAGATGTCGCGCGGTTTACTGCTGAGATCCAGCACGATCCCATCGCGGCGCCCATTTTCGCGGGAATGGCTACCGCAGCTCCCGTTGCTGCGGATGGGTACCGACAGGATTTCGGCACCGATCGCATTCCCGGAGTATGGGGCACCAAATTCGGCTGGTCTGATGATCGCACCATCCACGCCTCCGTATCTACTGGGCATGGGTTTACCGTAGCCGCCAACACGTACGGCGATGCGCAGACCCATACCGCGGATGTCATGCGCGGTGTCAACAATGCCCCAGTCGGCGGATCCAGTGAAGCCATCGGCGCGCGCATTGAAAACGACCTCAACCTGCAAGGACCTGCGCAGCAGGCGCTTCGCGATGCCACCCGCACCGCGGCCGACCTTGAGCGCCAAGCGTGCGCAAACGTTAATCAAGCCCTAGCACAGGTAAGCCAAGTTCGGGTGTGCCAATAAGCGCCGAGGGACTGGTTTTTAGATCAGGTTCCAGACAGTCACGGCCATGATGACAAGTCCCATGCCGAAGACGAAGTAATTCCAGATGTCGTTTTTGAACTGGGAATAGTCATCGACCTTTTTAAACATGTAGACCGGCACCAGATAGACCAAGAATGCCACGAAGATGCCGCCAACCACCGAAATCATGTCCATGATGGAGGGGTTGAAGACGGCGACGAGCGTCGTTGCCACGAATACGATGACATAGATGGTGTTGAGCAGTGCGCGGCGCGAGAGCTTATTGGCCATGCGGGGCACGGCAATGCGCAGTAGATATTCTGTACCTTCCTCGGAACCAAGCATGTGTCCAAAGTAGGAAGAAATGATTGCACACATGGTAATAAGCGGTGCCATATAACCAATGAATGGCGTGCCTGTGACGTTGGCGAAATAAGACAGCACCGGGATGTTTTGATCGACCGCCTCCTTCATCCCGTCCGCGCCAAGTGCGAGAACGCAGGACCAGACGAAGAACATGGTAAATACCACGAGCATTGCAGCGGTATAGAGCTCTACGCGGGAGACGAACTTCTCCGTCTTCTTGCCGTAGGCCGGCTGCACGTCGACGGAGAACTGCGATAGCGCGGCCATGTGGGAAAAGGAAAAGACCAGCACCGGCAGGATAAGCAGGATGCCCTTAAGGATTCCCCAGAGGCCGCCTTCGTATTCAACGTTGAGGAAGCTTTCGAAATCCCACTTGGGGATCAAATAAATGGAGGTTGCCGCCAGGGCGACGATGAGCGGGTAGACCAGCATCTGGGCCAGCCACAGCATGGGGCGGCGGCCGATGGCAAAAAGGCCCGTCATAACGCCCACGCAGGCAATGGACAATATCCACCGATTGATGCTCGGCCCGCCGAGCTGGTTGACGATGAAGCTATCGACCACATTGGTAATGCTGATGCCGTAAATGAGCACCGTCGGCACGATGGCTAGCCAATACAAGACGGCGATGAAAAGGCCACTATTGCGGCCAAGGTAGTAGCGCACCAGCTCCAGGACATCTTTACCGTGTTGTTCTTGTGGCGCGCCGCTGACTATGCGGGCGTAGGTCCGGTGGGAAAAATACACCAACGGGAAGATGAATACGGTGGCAAAGATGAGCGGCCAAAATCCGAAGGCGCCTGCGTTGAGCGGCAAGAAGAGGATGCCGGCACCAACACCGGTGCCAAAAAGCGCGATGACCCAAGAAAGGGTGGAGCCCACCGCCTTTTGCCGGTTGACTTCCTCTGCGGAATTTGTTGGAGCTGCCCCCTTGGTACTTTCCGTGCTGTCATCCGTGCGGGACTCGTGGGTTGGGGCATTCATGAAGGTCCTCAGTCCTTAAAATGGAGGATTAGTGGCAAAAGCGCCTTGTAGAAAGTGTAGCGAAGCCCACTACCAACATGTGCTTTAAACCACATATTTATGCGACTGGGGTGGGTTCCAGAAGGCTTAGGCGTCCAAAGCAACCGCGTTTCACCGAAAATCGGGAGAAATTTTTGCGGAATGCGGTTGTTTTGGACAATTTTGGGAGAACAAGCACGCTGGGCATTAGCGCGTGAAGACTAGCGCGTCCTCCGCAGTGCTATGGCTATAGCTGTCATCGTTGTTGGCGTATTTATTGCCGCGCAGTATGAGCCAGATGCTCAGCGGGTACAAGATGATTGCCACGGAAAGGGCTTGGATGACGGCCGCGGTATCGGAATCGTGCAGGTAATTCCAGCCAAAGTGCAGGAGAAAGGATACCGCGAGGCAGCCGAGAGCCACGCCGATGCGCCACCAGAGCGGCTTGGCCGCAGCGTAGAGAGCCCAGCCGATGCCCCAACCGGCTAGGGCCGTGAGCAAGACGTGCAGGCCAGGGCCAGCGATAAGGCGCAGGCCCCACATCTGTACGAGCCCAACGAAATCGCTATCCGGGTGAGTGGTAGCGCCCATGGAGCCGTAGAGGATGTTTTCATTGGCTTCAAAGCCTAGGCCAACGACGGCGCCGACCATCCACCCGTGCCAGGGGCGGTTGAGCTGGCGGAAGGACATCAGGACGAATAAAACGCCGGCGGCCTTGGAAATCTCTTCGGGATAGGCGCCGCTCCATGACATGAAGGAATCGACCCACCCGGAATTGATGGCGAGCTGCATGACCGGTGTGGAGCTTATAGCCGCCAAGCTAATGGCCATGCCAGAACCCCATAAAAAGGCAAGTGGTGCCCATACGCGCGCCGGGCGCGCCCACATGGGGCTCAGCTGCAATACCGCGATGACAATTGCCACAAGAACCGCTGCGATGAGGATGCTGATAATGCCCATCAGCGGTGAGATCAATAGGGTGATGACCGTCTGGGAGATAAAACCGATAAGTCCCAGGCCGGAGAAAATCCACAGCGCGGTGCGAAAAAGTTTAGACATTTATACCAAGGCCTTTCCAGAAAACTCCGCGATATCAGCAGTGAATTCTTCTGGTAGTTCCTCTTGCCCAAAGGCTTTCCAGATGCGTTCAGTGGTCGTGCGCGTTGCCGCGGAATCTCCGGTGACGGTGACCACCCAGTCCTTATTCTCGTCCGCACCGGTGCCGTTGATGGAGATGGCGGCGGTGGAGGAGGGGGCATCGGCAAGCGCGAGGGCACCATCTTTTCCTTCATAGACCTCGCCCTCGGGAAGGCCTGGAGCCATGCCATAGGCTCGGACCATGCGGCGCAGGGTGTGCTCGTCGTCGTCAGTATCTTCCACGATGACCGCCTGCACGGAGGCGTCACCGCAGGTCCAGCCAACGCTAGCCAGCGAAGTATAGTCGCGCTCGCAGTACAGATCGGACACGGTAATATCCCAGTCCTGGCTGGGATCAGACAGGGTTACCTGCTCCACATCGGCGTGGTGTGGCGGTAGCACCGCGTGGACGATGGCGGGCAAGGCGAGGACCAACGTCACAAAGGCAAGGACAGCGATAAATAGGACGCGCGGCCGGGCTGGTGGAAAGCGGAATTTTTCCATAGTCCATACCTTAACTGGAAGGTTTGGCCTACAGTGGCAACCATGAAAGATCTTTATCAATTAGTCAACGGACCTTGGGTAGAAAATCACGTTGTCCCAGATGACCGCGGTGTGGATGGCACTTTCCACGCCCTGCGCGATGAAGCAGAAGAACTAGTTCATGACATCGTTAAAGACAACGATGGTCGCCCCGGCAAGCTGTATGCATCCTTCATGGATACCGCGGGCGTCAACAATGCCGGCATGGCCCCGCTGGATGCGGACCTTGACCGCCTGAGTGCGGCCGATCCCACGGAATTGGCGCACCGCTTGGGCGAGCTCGAGCGCGAGGGCGTGGGGGCGCCGGCGACGTTCTGGGTGGAAAAAGACTCGGGCTCGGAAGAGGCCGTTGCCTATATCGTGCAATCCGGGCTAGGCCTGCCGGATGAGGCCTACTACCGCGAAGAAGCGCACGCAGAAACGCTGGCCGCCTACGAAAAGCACGTGGCGGAGATGCTGGGCTTTATCGAGCCCACCCGCCTATTTGGCCTCGGCACCGAGGTAGCCGCCGAGCGCATCGTGGGCCTGGAAAAGGAACTGGCGGCGGGTCACTGGGATGTGGTTTCTACCCGCGATGCGGTAAAGACCAATAACCCGTGCGAATTTTCTGAGCTGCCTTCCATCACCCAAGCCTTGCTCGCTGGTGGAAAGCTGCCGGAGCACCGCGTGGTCAATATGATGCCGTCCTACCTGGAGCACCTGGAAAAGCTCTTTACCGCTGACCGCATGGCCGATTGGCAGCTGTGGGCTACCTGGCACATTCTGCGCTCCCGCGCGGCCCTTTTGCCGGAAGAAGTAGGCGCCAAGAACTTCGAGTTCTACGGCACCCGGCTTTCTGGTGCCACCCAGCAGCGCGACCGCTGGAAGCGCGCGGTGGGCCTGGCAGAAAGCCTGGTAGGAGAGGAAATTGGCAAAGAGTTCGTAGACGCGCACTTCCCAGAATCCTCCAAGCGCGAGATGGATGAGCTGGTGGACTACCTCATCGCCGCCTACCGCGAGCGCATTTCCCAGTTGGAGTGGATGACCCCGCAGACCCGCGAGCGCGCCTTAGAAAAGCTTTCCCAGTTCAAGGCCAAGATTGGTTTCCCCGATACCTGGCGTGATTACTCCGGGCTGGAGATTTCTGACCAGGGCGCGGATCTGATTGCCAATGCCCGCGCCGGGTCCGCCTTTTCCCACGACTATGAGCTGGCAAAGATTGGCAAACCCGCCAACCGCGATGAGTGGGTCACCACTCCGCAGACCGTCAATGCTTTCTATAACCCGGTGGTCAATGACATCACCTTCCCGGCCGCCATCCTGCGCCCGCCGTTTTATAACCCTGATGCGGATGCCGCAGAGAACTTCGGCGCCATTGGTTCTGTCATCGGGCACGAAATCGGGCATGGCTTTGATGACCAGGGCTCGCAATTCGATGGCCAGGGCAACCTGAACTCCTGGTGGTCCGATGAAGACCGCGCGGACTTTGAAGCGCTTACGGCAAAGCTGGTGGAGCAATTCGATGGCCAGGTCCCCACGGTGCTGAAGGAGGCTGGCACCGAATCCGCCGGCGTCAACGGCAAATTCACCTTGGGCGAAAACATTGGTGACCTGGGCGGACTGGGCATTTCCGTGGTGGCTTACAAGAACTACTGCGCTGATAAGGGCATTGACCTGCTGGGCCAAGAAGAGGAATTTGTGGTTGACGGCGCCGAGCCGGAATTGGCAGAGCACACCTACAATGGCCTGCAGCGCTTCTTCTTGTCCTGGGCCCGCGTCTGGCGCACGGCCATCCGCCCGGAGATGGCGACCCAGTACCTGGCCATTGACCCGCACTCGCCCGCGGAGTTCCGCTGCAACCTCATCGCCGCGAATATCGCTGAGTTCTACGAGGCCTTCGACGTAGACAAAGACTCCGCAATGTACCTGGCCCCAGAGGACCGGGTGACCATCTGGTAAATCAGTTCTTCCCCGAGACGCCTTGTACGTGCCCTGAGCACGCGTAGGCTCGGGGATATGACTGATGCACACGATAAAGATCCGCACCGGCCGCTAGAGCCCGGCCAAGAATGGCGCATCGGCGGGCAAGACCGCCAGATGAGCGAGGAAGAACAGCTAGAGCAGCTAGTTTCTTATATCGACGCCCATTATGAGACGCCGGATTTCCGCCCGCCCTGGGCCGGCGGTGGTTCGCCGGAGGCAGACCAGTATTGCGCACTGCTGCCAGACCGCATCACCCACGCCGCCATGATGGTTTTGGGCACCGGGGTTAATCACGCGCTTCCAGGCACGGCGTTTACAGACGGCATTACCGTAGAATCAGCCGAGGTCGGCACCATTTTCCGTCCGTCCGAGCCCACCGGCCGGTGGGCGGTATCACTGCATTCCGGTGGCTGGTGGCGCGGCGATGGCAAGGCACTGGAAATGCAGTGGTGCCCCGAGGTCGCCGCCGCCGCGCAGCTTTCCGGCACCACGATCATTGACGTGGATTATCCGCTCGCGCCGAAACATACGGTTAAAGACATGGTTACGGCGGTCGACCGCGCCATTGATTACGCCCGCGAGCAGGGCGCCTCCCACGTCACCACGTGGGGATATTCTTCTGGCGGCGCGTTAGCAGCACTCGCGCCTGCCGATGCCCTCTTGCTCACCTTCCCCGACTTCGGCGCCCTGGCCAACCTGCCGGAGGATTACCGCGTGGGCTATGAACTGCCCACGCAATTCCCTGAGACCTTCGTGCAGACCGCGACCGAGGATGAGATAGCCGATCGCGTCCACATCCCCCAAGCTAAAGAGCGCGACTACGTCTCCACCCACCGCGTGTCCACCCCGGCCGTGGCGCGCCAGCGCGTGCAGGACGCCGCCGATTTTTTGCGCGGTGAGCTGGCGCAATAAAACCGGCTGCGGCTGGCTGCACAGCTAGGGGTGGTCGTTATTGCTCGCCCTCTGGCCGGATCTTCATCTCGGATTCTTTCCACAGTCCAGAACGAGTAACGTCCTCATAATCGATCTCTGCCTTGGCCGGGGTATTGCCCTGTGAATCGGTACGCAATTCGTACTTTTCAATGGCACCCCAGTCGCGGGCCCAATCGTTATTGAGGTAGCTCGGGATTTCGTAGGAGTAGTTCACCGCTTCCGCAGTGGACATAGCACCGCCGCCAGAGAAGGATTGGAAATCCGTCAGGGAGGTCTGCGCCGCCGCATCTGGGAGGATGCGATACTCCGGAATCTCGGTTACGCCGGCGTAGTGGTCAAAGGTGCGCTGGCAAGGGAACTGCAGAGCCACTGACCAGTCCAAGAGTGCGGGTTTTTCCGCAGGGAACTGGTTATTGATGGTGTCTAGTTCCGGCACGCGCGGCGGGGTGAAGGCTAGCCAGTCGTCTTCATCGGTGGAATCATCCTCGGCCACTAGGCGCACGACATTGGCTTCTTCCGGCAATTTATCCATGGGCAGGCGCAGGTTGCGCCACTTGGGGGTGGCGCCGACATCGGAAAGCTCTTCTTCTCCCTTATCGGTGACCTTGCCATTCTCATCAATGGTGCCGTATTCCAAGGTGAGCTCCATGCCCTCTTGTTCCACATCATTGACATCGTGGTGATAAATCTTGCCTGCGGCACTGACAGCCAGAACCGGGGTATTTTCCGTGGTCTCCGGAAGGTGATACCACTTCGTGGTTACCTGGGACAGCGACTCTTGGCTTTCAGTGTAAGAGCCCAAGACTGGCACAGTGGTGTAGTCCAAGTTGAAGGGCAGGTGCATGGTCGATCCATTGACTCCCTGCGTGCCGCGGACACCGCCTTCAGAAGTATCGGTGGTTTCTGAAGCCTTCTTCCCAGCGCGGCGGGTCTCCTGCGAATCAGAAGAATCCCCGCCGGATTCCTTATCCGTACCAGCGGTGGCATCGTCTTGGCTGGTGGAGTCGGAATCTTGGGAGCTATCTCCAATAGCACCCACAGAAGCAGAATCTTGATCCTCAGGCTCGATGGATTCGGGGATATTATTTGGCCCGAATCCGTTGCTGGTTTCATCCTTATCTACCAAGGAATCGCCCAAGTCACCATCTACTGGGGTGAGGAAGGAGTCATTGGTATTGGTTTCTACCAAGGTTTCATTTGCCAGCGAGCAGGTATCACCACGCAAGGATGCAAGGTTGCCCTTGCCCACTGAGTAGGAATCCGCCTGGGCGACGGTGGATTTGGCAAAAGAAGCCATCGAAAAAGCCACCACAATGGCGCAGGCTACAGCGATGGGCGCGGACATGATGCCGGCCGAGCGCGATACCTTCGCGGCGGCTTCTTGCTTGAATTCCTTTTCCGTGCCTTCCTCTTGGGCCTGCAATTTGCGATGGCTGTGGCGCAAGGATTGCACCACGCCGACCGCGAGAACGACCAAGGAGATGGCGAGCAGGATCGAGTTGGCCTCAACGCCCTTCAACTGCACCGTGCGGTCCCACCACGGGATGCCGAAGGAGGATACATACCACCATGCATTCCAACCCGCGAAGGAGATGGCGAGCAAAAAGAGCACCGCGGCGATGCTAAAGGTGCGGGCGCGCGGGGAGCGCAACGCAAACCGGGATAGCACTACGGCAGCCAGCGCAGCGATCACCCCAGCAACACCGGCATAGATACCAAAGTGGTGCGTCCACTTGGTCGGGGTGAACATGAGGAAGAACATCGACAGCGCCACGATGATGAGCAGGCGCTGGGTGGGACCGACTGCGGCACCAATAACGCGGCGATCCTTGATAAACGCAGCCAGGATGAGCACCAAGCAAAACAGCATGGTGAGTACGGCGAAGCGGCGGGTCAGCGAGCCATCCACGGATTCTTGGAAGAGCGTGGAATAACGGGCGTATTCGGAATACCACGGCAGCGACGGTCCGACCTCCGAGCGCACCCGGGTGGATTCGGCAACGCTGGCCAAGGTTTGATCCCCAAAGGCGGCGACGATAATGGCAGTGCCGGAGGCCAAAAATGGGGCAACCAGGCTAAGCCAACCGGTAGCGCCGCCGCCCATGGCGGGCACGCGCGCGGCCATGGCACGGAATAGGTGTGGCAGGCTCACGAGGAATACACCGACCGCAAAAAGGCCAGTGGGGCCAGCGGCGAGCGTAATCGTGGCAGCGATGGTGCCCACGGCGGCCGGCAGCAACCGGTGGGTGGCAAGGGCGCGCTCAAAGGATGCCCACGTCACCATCACGCCTAAAGCCACGATTGGCTCCGGGCGGGTGCCGTTGTTATACGGCAGCCAGAAGGCCAGGAACATCAGTGCGGCGGTCCAGTGGCTGACGCGGCGGGCATCGACGATGTCCCCAAAGCGCGGCAGCATTTCCCGCGAGAGAATGAACCAGATAATCAGGCCCGAAATCAGTCCGGGCAGGCGGACGAAGACTGACGCGGCGGAAATCTGCGAAAGTAGTGCGACGAGGTCATAGTACGGTGAGCCAAATGGCGCCTCCGGCACGCCGTACCACCGGTAGTAGTTGGCCATGTAGGTGGCGTTATCGAAGACGCGGCTCATGGAGAAGATGAAGCCATCGTCAGAGGTATTGGCGCCGAAGATATACCAGAAGCCCAAGACTGCGGCGACGACGCCATCAAGGGGGCGAATCTTCTTCCACGTCTCTGGCATGAAGCGCAGCTTTTGCCCATCAAGGCGGTCAATGCGCCACAGGCAGAATAGCGAGACAATCACCATGGCGACGCCGAGCCACATCGCGATGGACTTAATCAGAGAGGGAGAAGAAGTAAACCGCGAGTTGATATCGACGTGGATATTCAACCCGTCATCGACCAAGCTTTGCACATTGGCATCATCTTTGAGCTCGGTATACACACCGGTGACCTGTGGGCGCAGGTCATCCTCGGTGGTCTTTTTGTGCTTGCCGACGCTGACGGTGGTGCCGTCACCGGTGGCGGAGATGTGCAGCTGGGCGTCATCGGAAAGCTGCGCTACTTCTTTAGCGCTTAAGGTCAGCAGGACCTCATCGAGCGAGACCACAGACAGGCCGTCATCGCCGGAGCGGACAAATAGGCCGCGGTTTGAGGCCTTCTTAGACTCGGGTGGGACGGTGCTGTAGACCATGTTTTGGCCATCGCGGAGCTCATCCACCGCGGACATGGGGATGGTGGCCTCCAGGTTTTCTGGCGCCACGGAGATAAGCGGTGCATTGATAGATTGCAGCGAATCATTCTGCGGCCAATCAAAGGAAGACTGGGTTTGGTTCACTGGCAATAGCGGGGTGGCTATAAAACACAGGAAACCAATTAACCCGGCGATGATCGCGGTCCAGCGCAGCCCGGCAGGGGCTGTGGCGACACTTAGCCCAGAGGGGCGTGCTTCTTTTGATTTCGTTTTAAGGCTATCTGACACGGCGATTAGTGTACGTCAGTCTGGCCCAAGTTCCCGTGTGCACGCCCCGATAACCCCGGGGAAGTGTGGGTAAACTTACTGGGTTCGCACCGCCGTTACGAATGGACCCGTTTGCTCCAGCTCCCAGCCTTCCGCAAAGACCTCGGGGTTGAAGAAGACTGCGCGGTAGCGAATATTTGGCTGATTAGGATAGATATCTTCAGCCAAGTGCACCTTGAATCCATCATCTTTATTGTCGAGGTCACCGCGGAAGATGATGGCATCCGGCCCGCGCCACGGTGCGGAATCGAGGGATTTTTGGAACTCTGCAGGAGTAGAGTCCCACGATTCATCCGCCCATGCTTCAATCTGGTCATTGCGGTGCTTGAATTCCCCGAGGGGATTAGCATAGTGGCTGGTAAAGGCGTTAAAGCCCCAGTATGGGTAGTAGGCCATGAAGGTTTTTTCATCCGTGAGGACTACCGTTTCGTTGGCCGTATAGCCCTGATCCTGGATGAAGTTGTGGATATCCAGATAATAATGAGCGGAATCGCTGGTAAAGCGATCCGCGCGCTCGCCGTAACCATCGGTATCGCTGTAGGCGTAGTCGATGGCATCCTCATTTTCCTCTGGGATCTGCTGGGCATAAAAAACACCCGCCAGCGTCAAAATGAGACCAAAGACGGCGGTCAGACGCTTATTGCCCGCGCTGGAAAAGCTGGCGGGGTATAGCTGGTGGATGCCGACGGTGCGCACTTCCCCTAGGGCGAGAATGCCAGCGGTGGCAAAGAGCAGCACCACGATGACCTCGAGGCGGAAGCTCAGCAGCGTGGTGCCGGCTAGGGTCACCACCATGGATAGGACGATCCACCCATAGATGCCGATGAGGGCAAGGCCGAGCGCGCGTATCTCCGCGTTCTTCAAACGCATGACGATATAAACCAAGCCGACTAGGCAGAGGAATCCGATGATGCTCAAAGACAAGAAGGGTACCGGAATCTGCGTGCCTTCTTCCGGCAGGTAGTGCTGCGCGGTGGTTTGCAGCGGTGCCGTCGAGTGCAGCACGCTCCAGAGATAGGGGGCCCATGCGATCAGCGCGATAGCTATAGAGATAACCGCGATGATGATTAGGCGGACGATGGGGCGCCACGTGCGCTCATAAAACGCGGTAAATACCGCAATGAGGCTCACGACGGTAAGCGCTGCCGCACCAGTAAATAGCGTGTAGAAAGTGGCAGAAATGCCGAGGTATAGCGCCACCGCAAGGGTGGACAAGCGCGATCCCTGGAAAGCCCTAGCGCTCAAGACCGCAATGGCCGGGATACCCATGGCGATGACGGCAGAGTACGGCTCTTCCGCCGCAATGGTCAGCGTGATGGCGGTGGTGGTAAGCGCAATGGCGGTTCCCACCGGCAGGGATTTTGTGAGGTGCTGCCAGATGGGAACGAGGATGCAGCCTGCTACCGCAATGGAAATCAGCGACCAGGGCTGGTAGACCTCCCAGCCCGGGACGCCGAGCAACGAGCCGAGGCGCCCGCCTAACCAGAACCAGCCCACGGGGTAGAAGGTGGGCATGTCCAGGTAGTTCATATCCGCATAGCCCATTTGATCCACCGAGCGGGTAAGGAACTGGGTGCGGAATGCCTGGTCCACCTGTACGCCATCGAGCCAGAGGCGGGAGGCCGAAAGTGGCAGGCCGATGGATGCGAGGGTTAAAAGGGCCGGTGATAGGTAGGTCACGGCATACGTTACCCACGTGCGCCACCGCGGCCTAGAGAAAGTCTCCTTGTAATGGTCATAAATCCACCACGCGCTAAACCCACCCGCTAGCGCCAAGGTGATGACAACGCCGACGGTAGATAGCGCGCGGGTGACCATGGAGGTATTAAAGGACGGCAGGGATACCGCCTTGAAGGCATACCAACCAAGGAGGGTGACGATGCCGCCGCCGAGGGCGGCAAAGAAGATACCCAGCAGGGTGGAGCGGTGGGGTAGCGCATCTGCGTGATACGCGGTGGTGCGTTTCTTCTCGCTCACTGGAGCTGCTTGGGAAGGCGTAGCTGGGCTTGTCATGCCCTTTAGTTTCGCATACCTTAATCACTCTTCTGGGATTAGGCGCGGTGTGAGCTGTGGCTTATTAACTAACAAAGCGCGCAGGGCGGAGGGCCTTTTAAGGGCCCTGCGTACCCTGCGCGCTACTCCCTGTGTGCTACCCACTGTGCGCTACTCACTGTGCCCTGCAGTTCGCAGGGCACAGTGGAAACGGTTAGAACGGCAGCTTGCGGAAGATGGGCTGCGGAATGAACTTGAATGCTAGCGAGACGTACTTAAACAGCGGGTGGACGTAGATGGACTGCTTGCCATCCAGCACCGCCTGCACGGTAGCCTTGGCCACGTCAGAGACATTAACGGTCAGCGGGGCATCGCCGGCTTCGGCTGACATCTTGGTGCGAACCTGGCCCGGGCGAACGACGAGCACGTTGGCACCGGAGCCGCGTAGCGCTTCATCCAAGTTGATGTAGAAACCATCCACGCCGGCCTTGGAGGCGCCGTAGACAAAGTTGGAGCGGCGCACACGCATGCCCGCTACAGAGGACATAGCCACGATGGTGCCGTGACCCTGGTGCTTGAACTTTTCGGCCAACAGCACGCCGAAGGATACGGGCGCGGTGTAGTTAGTCTGGGCAGAAGCCACGGCCTTATCGTGGTTTTGCCACAGCTCTTCCTGGTCCCCCAGGGTGCCAAAGGCCACGATGGCGATATCGACATCGCCGCGCTCCCAGGCCTTCTCGATGACCGCCGGGTGCGAGTCAAAGTCCGTGGCATCAAAGTCCACGACCTCGACATCCGCGCCGCGGGCCTCTAGGTCAGCCTGCGCCTTTTCGATGCGCGGGGACTGGGCGCGGGCAGCCAGGGTGACCTTGGCAGGGCCGCGCTCAAGGAACTCAGCGACGACGCCGAGGCCGATTTCAGAGGTACCGCCCAAAAGCAGGATGTGTTGGGCTTGGCCTACTGCATTAAGCATGGTTTAAAAAGTCTCCTTCATGAGGGTGGTGATGAGTCCAGTGATTAGTGCAGCTCGAGGCGGCGGGACATATCGGAGGCAAAGACCCCGGTGGGGTCGATGTCATTGCGGGTCTTGAGCCAGCCTTCTAGGCCCGGGTACATCTGGTGGAAGTTCTCGGCAGAGGTGCGCGATTCCTTAGCCAAGTACAGGCGGCCGCCAAACTCCATGACGCGGCGATCCAGGTCATCGAGAAGCTCGCCCAAGCCCGGGCGGATGGGGAAGTCAACGCAGACGTTCCAGCCCGGCATCGGGTACGACAGTGGCGCGCGGTTGCCTTCGCCGAAGAGCTTGAATACGTTCAGCGCGGAGTAGTGGCCGGAGCGCTGGATATCGCGAATGATCTCCTTGAACGGCTCCACGGCCTCCGTGGGAACGACGAACTGGTACTGCAGGAAGCCCTTGGAACCATAGCCGCGGTTCCACTCACCAATGAGATCAAGCGGCTGGTAGAACTGCGTCAAGTTCTTTACCTGGTTCTTCGCCGGCGCGCCCATGGTGTAGTAAGCCAAGCCCACAGCAGACAGGCTGAGCTTATTCAGCGTCCAAGACGGGAAGATATCCGGCACTGTCATCAGCTGCGGCGCGTTGAACTTCAGCGGATCCTTCGCCAGCTTGGGGGCCAATTCCTCGAGCTGCGCCAAGGTGGCCAGGGAGCCGCGGGAAATGGTGGAGCGGCCTAGCTTCGGCTCTGGGGAGATGACATCGAACCATGCAGAGGAGTAGGTGTAATTGTGCTCCGAACCATCCGAGTGGAAGGCAATGGTTTCTTCCAGGTTATCGGTGCGATCCGTATCCGCGATGAAGTAGGCGGTTTCCGTCTTGGTCATGCGGATGGTAGCGCGCAGGATGATGCCGGTAAGGCCCATGCCGCCGATGGTGGCCCAGAAGAGGTCACCGCTCGGGTCATCCTCGCTGCCTTCTGGGGTGAGGTGGAGAACGCGGCCATCAGCAACCAGCAGCTCGATGGAGACCACATGGTTGCCAAAGGAACCGGCGGAGTGGTGGTTCTTGCCGTGGATATCGGGGCCGATGGCGCCGCCGATGGTGACCTGGCGGGTGCCCGGCAGGACCGGAACCCACAGGCCATAGGGCAGCGCGGCCTTCATGAGTTGGTCAAGGGTGACGCCACCATCGACATCAACAAGTGCGGACTCCGGGTCAATGGAGTGGATCTTGTTCAGCTTTTGCATGTCGATGACCAGGCCGCCGCCATTTTGGGCGGGGTCACCATAGGAGCGTCCCATGCCGCGCGCGATGACGCCGCGGCGCAGGTGGGCGGGCTTGTCCGAGTTATCGTCCGCGACCTGTGCCACTGCATTCTTGATGACGTCCACGTCTTCCGTGGACAGCACATGGGCGGTCGTGGGGGCGGTGCGGCCCCAGCCGTGCAGGGACTTTTCGGTGGTATGTAGTTCCATCTCTTACTCTTTGCTCGACGGATTGTATCGATGTACCAGCCTACCTAGCTCATAGTGCGGTGGCTGGAGTGACGTTCGTGATATTTAAAACATCGTGGGCACACAGACTGCCCCGAATGCGGCGCTTTAGAGATCCATGATCTCGCGGATTTCTTCCGGTAGCCCTGCTAGGGACTCAATCGTGGGCCCTTCGTAGGTTCCTAAAATCTCGTACACCCGGCGCCGCGAAGTGGAATCCAAAATCGGCATTTCCTCTGCTAAAAGGCGCGTCATAAAGGGGCTGAGCGGCAGATTGGTGTGCTCTGTTGCTTCAAAGTGCCCGTGGCGCTTATCGTCCTCGGCCCGCTCATCCTGAGCGGCTTGCTGGGCGGGGGTCATATGCTCTGTCTTTTCCGAGTACATGCGCAATAGCTTACCGCCGCTTAGAGTGGTCGCTATGACAAACAACCGCGAAGCAGCAGAAGAATCCCGCGATAATTACGCCCTCGATGACACCTTGGCTGGGCGCATCACCCAAGCGGCCGCCCAAGGTATCGTCACCTCTTACCCGGACTGGATTAAATCCAAAAAGGGACTTATTACCGCCTACGTTTTGTCCACGATTGGTTTTGGCGCATTGGTGGCCTATACCAATGCCCAGGCCGAAGAGGACGGCGATGAACCACGCTCCCCGCAGGAATTTGCGGATAAGGGTCTTAAGCTCTGGGCCATTTTGGCAGCGGTGCTTATCCTAGTGGGCCTTGCTCTATGGGCCGATGTAGCCGTGTCCCGCAAGGTGGTGTCTTTCCTGCGGAAGCGCGGTGTCAAGCGCCCGTGGACGCTGTTGGGAGCAATCGGAGCGGCAACTACATTTATCATCAGTGGGATGGAAGCGCGAGATATAGAAAAACTGGCTTCTTAAAATTTGCGTATGGTGGGGCCCATGAATGCAGGGGTCACCGATATTTCACAGGCACGGGCTCGTCGTGCCGACCCGCTGCTGTCATTAAAGCGGGAACCGCTCACCGTCATCTGCCAAGCCTCCAATATCCGTGCGGATGGGGAAGTCCACCGCCAAATTGGTTTTAGCGATGCGCTTACCTTGCATGAGCTGCAGAAAGTACTGCACATCTGTTTCGGTCTGCCAGATGAAAACTCCCCGTGGCATTTTTACGAGCACAGTGATGCCCGCGGCCCGCGCCTTGACCCAGAGCGCCAGGCATCCGAATTCCTCTGGCGCGAGGGCGACCAGATCGATTTTGTCTGGGGCCTCTGGGACTTTGAGCTGGTGGTCGCGGAAATCTATCCCCGCGATAATGGCACCCCCAACGCACTGTGCGTGGGTGGCTCGGGTAATCTCTTTGCGCCCTTTGAACTTACTGCGGTGAACCGGGAATTGACCGGTGAAAAGATCACCGATGAAGTCCTGGCCAAGGTTAAACCACAGGTAAGGGCGCTCATCGAACGCACTAAGCTCTATGACTTTGTTCCCCTCTTACAAGCCATGGACTTAAACCGCGGAAGTGATCTACCGGCGGCCACCGCCGAGGCACTGGCCAGCCTGCCGCGCGAGGTCACCAATGAGGGCAAAGATGCTTTTTGGTCCATGGCCTTGGCTATATCCTGCATGGGCGGTGAGGAGCTGACCGATTCCGTGGTGGAAACCACCATGGATGCCTTGGGCTGGGTCAATGATGATGGCAATACCTTGAAAGGCGCGGAGATTCGCGCGCTGTGCGATGCCTCCTTGGACCAGCTATCCCAGATTGGTGCCTACGGTAAGGACGCCGCCGCGCCGGTGTACCGCCTAGACATGTACCGCGCGCTGCTGCGCGGGTAAGCTAACTGCCTGTGACTAATCCACTTGAAGATGCTGCAGAAGTAAAGCGCCCCTCCAGCTCTTTGAAGCAGCAGTTGGTGCGATTTATTGCGGTAGGCGTCTTTGCCGCCGTCATTGATTATGGGCTGACGCTGTTATTGACCCATTTAGGTCTGCACCGCTCTGGGGCGAAGGCGATTGGTTGGGTCTTTGGCACCATCGCTGCCTATCTGGCCAATGCGCGCTGGACCTTTGGCACGAAGGTGTCCGGCCGCACGGCCGTGACCGTGGGCGTGTTATACGTATCCACCTTTGCCGTGCAGAATTTCTTGTACTGGGTACTCAATGAGCCGCTGATTTCCTTAGGCTTTGAAGGCGCGGTGAAAGACACCATCGCCTTCGTCATTGCCCAGGGCGTGGCGACGGTGACCAACTTTGCCATCCAGCGTGTCTTTATCTTTAAAGAAAAGTAGGCCTGCGGCGCCTTAGGAGCGATTTCCGGGGCGGCGGAAATCCTCGCGGCGCCCGCGGTTGTGCAGCTTGAGCCACTCCAGGAATCCAGCCGGATCGTGGCGTTGGACCAAGAAGAACCAGCCAAAGCGGGCAAATTCCTGGGGCAAAAGCTTGCGCATGCCGCGTTGCCACAGCAGGTAGCCACGGTTGCGGTAGGTGAAATAGCGCTTGAACTCGCCCTCCGGGTACTGGGTATGCATCTTTCCGCCCAAGATGGGCTTGAATTCATCCGAGCCATCCGGGTGCAGGTAGCTGGTGGTCAAAGCTGTGCCGAAGGACAGCCCGGAGTTGACCAGGCGGCGGTGGTATTCCACCTCATCGCCGCGGATGAAAAGGCGATAATCCGGCACGCCGATGGTCTGCATCGCCGCGGCGGAAATCAGGGCGCCATTAAACAGGGAGGCGATCCCGGGCAAGAAGTCTCCTTCCAGCTCCTCCATGCGGCGGCGCCACACCAGCCCTTGGCGCAGCGGGAAGGCCAAGCGGTCGGGATCGTCGATATTGCACACGGCAGGTGAGACCTCGTGCAGGTTATTATTTCCTGCCACGCGGTAGAGCTCTTCTAATACGCCGTAATCGGCGGGGCGGCCATCATCATCGGCGCACCACACGGCATCGGCGCCGAGTGATAGCGCGGTAAGGAAACCGAGGGCGAAACCGCCCGCACCACCCAGGTTGGTCTTGGACGGCACGTAGACCGCGCGATCGCCTGCCAGGGATTCCACCGCGTCACGGACCGCATCCTCGGCGCCATTATCCACCACGATAACCCACTGCACGGGGTGGGTTTGGTTGACTACCTTTTCGAGCGAGGCGCGCAGCAATTCCGCGCGCTGGTGGGTGACAATGACGGCAGCGGTGGTACCGGTGGAATCAAGGGTGGCAGTCATGCGTTCCATCTTGCCACCGGGGAATGGATCTGCCGCGGATAAACACTCGGGCCCGACCCCCGAAAAGTGGACACATCGGGGGCTAGCTATGCTGCTGTGGTCAGTATAGCCGAAGACTTGGTTTCAAAGACATCAGGCGC
>NZ_JASPHQ010000023.1 GCF_030227225.1 Corynebacterium rhinophilum | reverse complement strand
CGAAACAAGCCGACTGGGAAAAATCCCAGTCGGCTACCAGTCGCGCGCAAAAACAACACACCTAAAAATCCCGAGTTGGAGATCTGCCCCCGTCCACCCCACCCGCGAGATTGACAAACTACATAGGAACACCCCCTATTGGGGTATCCTTTCTTCTATTATTATTCTCGAGTTGCGAGTAGTCCGGAGCCCCTTACAATTATGGGTGTTTCAGTTTAAATCTGCTGGATAAACACCTAATGTAACTACCTCGAAAGGACTAGTCCATGGAAGATATCCTGGTAAACGGCATCCTAGCTTCTCTGAGTACTGCTCGCGATCTCGGCCTCGAAGTACTCGAAAATGGATCCGCCCTGTTTGACGCTGCCGCAACTTCTTCTGAGGGCTCTTCCCAGAAACTGGAAGGGTCCTCTGAAGCAGGCAAGCACTTTTACCACATCATTGACGCAATCGGATAAATTGTAATCCTACGAAGTCCGACCCCTGTGCCTACGCGGGGAGTCGGACTTTTTCTATACCGTTTCCGTTTCCCCAACAAACCTTGCGCGAAACGTAGGGCTCGCCCTCCGGAAAGTGGACACGCTAGGGGTTGGGCACATTTGTAGAAAGAGAAACGATGGAGCTTTAAAACGTAGTAAATCCGCTTTGTCATCAGTCGCGACATGCTTAGCAAGCCAGTCACAGCTGAGCCTTTTGGCCTACGCCTCGCCTCAGCGCCGTAGAGGCCAAGTACTATATCTCCGAGCCGCCAACAGCGCCCATTAAAGCGAAACCAAGTCTAAGTCGCTTCAGTTAATTCTCTTTACTGAAAATGAATAGAAAGATAATAGTCAGCACTGCAAATACAATAATAATTCCGTGTCACCATTTAACAAACACGGAAATTACCATTTAGAGGGCCACAATTGTAGCTAGAATCTTATTCCACATAACTGCTCGCCAAATCGTTTTTGATTCAGTACCGAAATGGGATTTACATCAGTTACCCCCTAAGTGTGCATCACAATCGATGTGGCGGGAGTCTTGTACGGTAGTGGGTTACCGACTTACTGACGAAAATTTTACTGCATCCTAATTCTCTTTGAAGTGGCGGCACGGGTGAGAAAAGCGGAGCCTAATTCAAGTTTGGTGGATACCATATACCTAGCTTGGCCAAGACTATGCATCACATCAAACATGCCACGACTGACCTTTAGACCATCACAATTCCTTTCCTCCTAGCCGGACAAGTTTACGGTATGGCCTGAATAGCGCATTAGCTCCCACAGCGTCGAATTACACCCACTGCTGGAGCCTTTGTCATAGCCTCAATCGAGACGTCCGAAAAATTGATCCATCATTCTGATAATCATCAACCAACCGGTGCCGATGACGGTGTAAATGACGATGTTGACGATGAAAGCGATAAACTCCACCAGGAACTACTCCACGGTCTGACAAAACCTGAGCTGTAGATATCGTCGGCGGAACCGGCGGCGTAGTGGCTTTGACCACCCCGATCAGGTTGTTAACAGCGCGCTATTTACTAGCTATCCGCACCGCACGATGGGCTGTGGATCGTAGACCGTGGTCTTGGTCTCGCGGGAAAGCTCGTTGCCGCTGAGATCCTTGATGATGCGGGTATCGGACGTCGTAAAGCCCGGGGCGCCAGATGATGGTGAGCAATTGCTGCCCGGCACGGACATTGGCTGTGGTTCGGTCTTGGCCCAGCGGCCGTTATTGATGGATTCCACCTCTACCGTCTTGGTGCCCTTCAAGCGGACGGTGATATTGCCGCCGCCAAAACTGGTCTCGATCTGCACTGGGGTATTGAAGGTATTGGTAAATTGCAGGTCAATGGCACCCTCGTACACGGTGGCTTCGCGGCCGGCCGGGTAGCGGGAAATGTAGTACGAGTGCGGAGTGTGCGCAGTATCTTGCATGCCGGCGAAGTAGGCGGCGTTATACAGGGTGGTGGCGAACTGGGAGATGCCACCGCCCACGGCGGTACCAGAGTGGCCGTTGATGATGATGCCGGATTCCACATAGCCCTGCGCGGTGCCGCGGGGGCCGGTGTAGCCGTTGAGGGAGAAGGTCTCACCGGGGTTGACAACGGCGCCGTTGACCTCTTGGGCAACGAGCTGGATATTGCGTCCAGAGGCGGAGGAAAAGCCGCCGGTAGAAAACTCGCCCACGGTATCGTTAAACGTCGCGTTTTCGGCGTCCTCGGTGGTGAAATCGGCCGGGTCAGGCTTGTAGGTTGCGTCCCACTCGCGGTCATCGCCAGTCACGCGCTTATCAAAGCCCTCCATGGTGGGCTTCCAGTCAATGATCTCACCGTCCTGGGAGGGGGTGACCTGCCGGGAGCCACCGGCGAAATTCACCTTGGCGTTCACGCCAGGCACGTCGGCGCCATCGCTGCGCTCTTGCAGCAATTGCTGCGCGCGGTTGCTATCCACCACCAGGTGCAGCTGGCCGTCCTTTTTCTCAATGCTGGTGAACTGGGAGATCTCCGGTTTATTCAGCGTGGCGGTGACGTTATTTTTGGCCTTCAAGGTCAACGGGTTATCCAGGGCCTTGGCGGCATCGCCGGTGCGCATCTTTTCAATGGCTTCATCATTAATGGCCGGCTCGATTTCTTCCGGCTCCACCTGCACGCCATCTTTGTCCAGCCAATTCGCTGCCACGGCATCGTGCAATTCGGTGCCGTCTACGGTCTGGCCCAACGTGGGATCGGTGACCTTGAGCTCGCCATTATTAAGCTCGAGCATGCCGTCGACCGGTTCGGTAGAAAGCTCGTCTTTGACGCGGTCGAGGGTGGGCTGCAGCTTGCTATCGTCCACATCGGTTTCTACCGGGATATCTTCGGTGGAGCGAAAGAAACTAACCAGCCGGGTAATCGGATTGAGCGAAGGCTCCTCGATGCCATCGACGGCGGCCTGGTTATCCAGCGCTAGGCCGGATTCGGCAGGGGTAAATTCAGACTGCAGATCGCCCGCGCTCACGGTCACGGGCTGGGTCTCAACACCATTGAGCTCGTCCTCGAGCTTGGCCACGGCGGCGGTGCGCTCCATGGCGGAGATATCCACGCCGCCGACGGAGACGCTGCGCGGGATCTTGTCCTGGTTTGCTATGACATCCCAGGCATAAGCGATGCCCGCAATGAGGACGAAGCCAACGATCACGCCAAGCGTGATGAGCCAGCCCTTTGCACCGTTTTTTCCTTCTGCCTTCTTCACGCCTTAAAGGTTAACGGGTATAGGGGCGTTTTTCCTAGTCGCTGTCCCCATCGTGTACATGGCGGGCGGCATCGCCGAGGCGCTCAGGGGCCAACCTGCCCTCATCCACGGCGCCCACGACGGCATCGATCACCGCATTGATATCTTCCTCTGTGGACCACAGGGGCATGTCGGCACCGGCGGCGAGGGAGGTAATGACGGCATCGGCAAGCGGAAGCGAATCCGAAATGGCCGCCATGCCGCCAATATCATCGGTATAGATGGTGCCGTCATACTGCAAGGCCTCGCGGGCAAGGCCGTAGGCCTCCGGCAGGATGGAGGCTGGGGTCTGGCCATCGCCCAGGCCCGGCACCGCGAGGTGGCCCATCATTAGCGCCGCATTCGGGGCTGCGGGAATGGCATTCCGGAAGGGAATGAACTCGTGGTTCTCAAGCTCTTCGAGCGGCGGGGTAATGGCCTCCGCCAGGTGGGTATCGCCCGAGGCGCGGCCGTGGCCCGGGAAGTGCTTGAATACGGCCTTGACCCCGGCGGCATCCAGCCCGCGGGCGAAGGCTGCGCCATATTCGCCGGCCTGGGCAGGGTCGGTAGAAAAGGCGCGGTCGCCCACGACTTCGAGGCCATCACCATCGACATCGAGCACCGGCGCAAAGTCCACGTTGATGCCGTAGTCCATGAGCCGCTTGCCGATGTCCCCCGCCAGCTGTTCCACCTGCTCCGGCGAGTTTTCCGCCGCCATCTGCTGTGCGGAGGGGTATTCGCCCAGGATTTCAGAAAAACGCTGCACGCGCCCGCCCTCAAAGTCGATGGCAACCTCAAAATCGCGGCCTAGTTCCGCGCGCAGGGCGTTAATATTGCGGCCCTCTTCTTCCAGCAATCCAGGATCCGCCCAGCTCGGGATGAAGATGCCTCCCACGCCGGCCTCCAGCTTGGCCTTGGCGTCCTCGTAGCTGGTTGCCGGCGGCATGAGCACCGAGGCGGCGGTGGCGCGAATATCTTCCGGCGTCGGCGCTGGCGCCGGGGCTGGGGCGGCCTCCGTGGCGGACGCGGCGCTACCCGGCGATGAGGGCGCGGGGGCCGCAGACTCGCGCGCCTTGTCCTCGTCCGAGGCGGAATTAGAGCAGGCGCTCAGCACCGCCACGAGGCCCAAACTGGCAATGATGCGGGAATATGTCATGCCTTCCAGTGTGCAGGATTCCTCGCGAACTGTCCCAAGCGGTGGGTAGACTAGTGACATGAGTAACGGCAAAACAATGTTAATTGCCTATGATGGCACCGAACGCGCCGACCGCGCCTTGGAGTACGCCGCCCAGCTTTTGCGCCCCTCCACGGTGGAAATCCTCACCGCGTGGGAGCCGGTAGCCCGCCAAACCGCGCGCGCCGTGAGCCGCACGGGCATGCACCAATCCACCGTGTCCCCCGATAGCGTGGAAGACGATCCCGCCTACGAAGAGGCGCTGAAGATCTGCCGCCAGGGCACCCAGTTGGCCGAAAACCTAGGCCTAGCCGGCCGCGCCCACCTCGTGGAATCCGCCACCACCATCTCTTCGGCCATCGTGGATGCAGCACACGAGCTCGACGTGGATGTCATCGTGACCGGCACCCGCGCGCTCACCGGCTTTCGCGCTTGGTGGACCAACTCCACGGCGGACCAGATCGTGCGCAATGCGGGCCTGCCCGTCTTTATCGTCCCGCAAGAAAACGACGAAGACGCGGATGACGACGATCCGGAATACTTCTAAGTAACTGCTAATATCTTTAGCCATGGCTCTGGAATCCGATTCTTTAAACAAGCGCACCCTCGGCCCCGCCGTGGGTAGCGCTGTTGTGGGCATCGCCCTGGGCATTATCACCATCATCGGCATCGCCCAGTTCTCCGGCAGCGATACCGTGCCCGAAGGCAATGCTGTCTCCGCCGATGATGCGGTGCTGGGCGGGCCTGAATACGGTTCCCGCAATTAGATGGGCGCACCGGCGTGCATGACCGGACCGATCAGCTCCCCCGCGGCCCCCACAGCGGTTCCTATTTACACCGCTACCGCGCACTAGCCCGCGCCCTGCGCCACCGCTGCGCGCGCCTTGCCCGGCCCTACCCGCTCGGCATTATTGCCTTGGGCCTTATCCTCGCGGTACAGCCGTGGGGGCTGACCGCCGCCGATACCAAACACGATCTCGCCGCCAACCCGCGGCACTTCCTGCGCGGCGCGCTTGATGCCTATACCGATATCTTTACCCTGGGGCAGCTGCAGAACCAGGCCTACGGTTACCTCTTCCCGCAGGGCCCCTTTTTTGTTTTAACCGAGCCCCTGCCGGATTGGATAGCTCAACGCCTGTGGTGGCTGTTGGTCTTAAGCGTGGGCTTTATCGGCTTTTACAAGCTAGCTACCCGGATTGGCCTGCGCGGCCGCTGGGTCTGGGTGGCGGCGATGCTCTATGCGCTCTCCCCGCGCTCGCTATCCACCCTGACGGCCATCTCTTCTGAAACCTGGCCGGTCATGCTAGCCCCGTGGGTCATCCTGCCCTTCCTGCGGGAAAAACTCACCTGGCGCGATGCTGCCGCCGCCACGATTCCCGTGGCGCTGATGGGCGCAGTCAACGCCACCGCCACGCTCGCGGCGTGCACCCCGGCGCTTGTCATCGTGGTCTATCGCCGCGCCTTCAAGCCCGGCGCGGCCTGGCTGCTTGGCTGCCTGTGCGTATCCGCGTGGTGGATTGGCCCGCTTATAATCTTGGGCCGCTACGCCCCACCGTTTACGGAATTTATCGAATCTTCCCGCGTGACCACCCGGTGGCTGAACCTGCCGGAGATCCTGCGCGGGACGACGAGCTGGTCGCCCTTTGCGGATGCCGAGCGCATCGCCGGCAACGAGCTCGCGACCTCTGCCTTCTTTGTCCTTATCACCATGGCCGTGGCCACGATTGGCATGTATGGCTTGTGCCGGCTGCCCCGCGTGTGGTCCATCATGCTGATTACCGGCGTGGCGATTTTGGGCTGCCAGGCGGCGTGGTACCTCGACGCGCTCGATGGGGTGCTGGCACCCCTGCGCAACCTGCACAAATTCGATCCGCTGGTGCGCATCCCGTTGCTGTTGGGCTTTGCCCGCGCCTGCCAGCGCCTGCCGCTGCCCACAGGCCTGCGGCCCACCAAGAAGCAGACGGTAGGCGCGCTGGTGCTGCTCGTCTGCATCAGCGCGCTCTCCCCGGCGTGGTCGCAGCGGCTGCTGCCCCTAGGCGCCTACGACGAGGTGCCGGACTATTGGCATGAGGCCACGGATTACATCAACGAGCACGCTGAAAATACCCGCACTTTGATCTATCCCGAGGCCTCCTTCGCCCGCCAAGAGTGGGGCTGGACCCGCGATGAGCCGGCGCAGCCGCTTCTTGATGTCCCTTGGGCCGTCCGCGATGCCATTCCCCTCGTGCCGCCGGAGGCCATCCGTGGCCTCGACGGGGTGATGGCAGTACTAGACGAGGACCCGGCCAGCGGCGTGCGCGCCTTGCAGCGCCTGGGCATCGGCGCGGTGATGGTGCGCCATGATCTTTTTGCCGCCGATAATGACACCTTGAGCAGCAAATTTGGCGGTGAAGTGCATACTTTTGGCGAGGTCGATGTGATCCTGCTCGAGCAGCATTCCATGGCTTTGACCTCAGACGATCCCGTCCGCGTGGCCGGTGGCGGCGAGGCGCTGGCCTTCCTCGATGCCCACGATGGCCCCGCCGCCCGCGAGCTGGTGGAAGGGGACGCCGATATCGTCACCGATACTCCCACGCTGGTAGATCGCAATTACGGCACTCTCCACGGAGCCGCCTCGGCGCCACTGTCCACAGACGATCCCAGCCACGTTTATAACCGCCTGCGCGATTATCCCTCCGCCGGCCCACTGACCACGGTGGAGACCCACGGCGGTGATGTCGAAGTCTCTTCTTCTGCCGCCGATGCCACCGCCTTTGGCGGCGCCCAGCCGGAAAAGTCCGCCACCGCCGCCGTCGATGGGGAAAATTCCACCGCCTGGTGGCCCGCACCCGGCGATGATGAGGGCTGGATCGAGCTGCGCGGTGGCTTTAACCAACCGCGCCTAAAACTCATGGCCACCAGCTCCACCACGGTGACGGTGCGCTCGGGCGGCGCGGCAGTAGAGGTGGATCTGCAAGCCTTTCGCTACAAGACGGTGCGCGTGCCCGGCGGTGATTCCCAGGCCATCCGCGTGGAATTATCCCACCGCACCGGCATCTCGGAACTGGAGGTGGAAGGCCACCCCATCGAGCGCGTGGTGACCGTACCGGATACCTCACCGAATGTGCACCAATTCTTCTTCCAGCAGATGGTGCACGATACCGGCGTGCTCATTCGCGATGTCACCGTGCCGCGCCGCATGGA
Organism: Corynebacterium rhinophilum; assembly: GCF_030227225.1. Taxonomy (GTDB): domain Bacteria; phylum Actinomycetota; class Actinomycetes; order Mycobacteriales; family Mycobacteriaceae; genus Corynebacterium; species Corynebacterium rhinophilum. The sequence continues at coordinate 17,458 of NZ_JASPHQ010000023.1, read as the reverse complement.
AGTCACGGTGGATTCCACCAAGCCGTTGCTTATCGATTCCCACCGGTATTCCCCCGGCAGCACCCTGACCCTTGAGCCCGGCGTCCACCGCGTGCGCACCACCGGCGCGTGGGTAGCCATGACGGAAAAGGGCTGGTCCCCGCCGAGCGATTATCGCCTCACCGATTTTTCCATCGATTCTGCAGAGGATGAACGCCTGCTCATTACCGGGCGCGCCTTTAATAAGGGCCTGCGCGGTTTTATAGGCGATACCGAGCTCACCCCGTACGAGATCGATGCCGCTACCCAGGCGTTTATCGTCCCTGCGGGCACGCATGGGGAATTCCGCATGACCTTTAAGGCGCAGCCTGCCTACCGCGCCGCCCTGCTCTTTGGCGGCGCGCTCGGCCTGGCCACGCTGGGTTTCTGCCTGCTTTTCGCCGCGCGCCGTAGCCCGCAGCCCACCTGGCACCCGCATCCTGGTGGCATGGCCTCTGCGATGTACTCGCTGGCCTGCCTGGCACTGGTGGGGTGGCCGGCGGCGCTTGCGGGCATGGCCGCCTGGCTCATCGTGCGCTGGACCACCATTCCGCGGGCTTATTTGGCCAGCGGCGTGGTAGCCGCGGCCGGGGCCATCCTCGCCCGTGCCCCGTGGACCTCAGGGGCCTATGCAGGCGATTCCGTGCTGCTTATGTGCTTATGTGCCGCGGGGCTGGCCTGCCTTTTCGCCGCCGACGGCCCCGGCCCCGGACCCGGCCCCGGCCGCGGCCCATCAGAAGATCGCGGCCCGGGCGCTCGATAAGCGTGTAACTCGCCGCAGAAACCACAACGGTGCCCACCACCGTGACGGCAAGGATCACCCAAAAATCCAGCGGTTTCCCGCTAAACAGCGCCACCCCGGTCAGCGGGAAGGCTACAGCGAGAACTGCCACGTGCCACAGGAAAATGGAATAGGACCACGCGCCCAGCGCCTGCATGAGCGGCGAGGTAAGCCACGAGGTTCCACGTGGAACCAAGGCCACCGGCACCGCCACACACGCAGCAAATACCGCCCCGGCGATGATGCGGCGGGCAAATTCCGCCGGCTCCGGATGCACCAGCCCGGCCGGCCCAAACCAGTCCCGGCTCGACACCCACAGTACGAGCCCCGCCAGCACAACCCAGGCCCAACGCACCTGCAGAATGCGCGTCGTGCGCTTGCCGATGCCCCTTTCTTCCACCTCCGCCGCCAGCATGCCCACCGCGAACCAGGAGGCATAGGCCGGTGGCCAGATTTGCGAGTTAACCTGGTCCTCGGAATAGTCCGCGACAAAGGGGATAAATCCCCAGCCCCAGCTCAGTACCGCGGCACCGGCGATAACGGCCATGCGCCAGCGCTGCGGCAGGCTGCCAATGGCCCACACGAGGAGCGGTAGTACCAGGTAAAAGAAGAACTCCACGCACAGCGACCACAGGTGGGTAAGGCCCGGGGCAAGGCCATCGACCACATATATCTGCGTGGAGGTCAGGTTGGCGAGTATCTGGGTGGGGGTGATGGAGTGGGCATCGGGAAGCAGCAGCAATACCGATACCACGCAGGCATAATAGGCCGGTGCCAAGCGCGCGATGCGAGAGTGGGCATAGCCGCGCACCGTATGCAGCCCGCGCCGGCGCCACAATAAAAAGGCGCTGAGGGCGAAGAATACGGCGACGAAGAAATCAAAGCGCCCGGCAAATCCCCACCCGGTGCCGGTTTGGAAGGATACGTGGGTGACAATGATCCCTAATGCGGCAACCGCGCGTAGGCCGTCTAGCTCCGGCAGGTGCTGGGGTAGTCTTTTCACAGATGCCTGCGTGCGCACGCTTGCTCCTTTACCCCGGAAACCTGAAACTGATTGGATATAGTACTGCAATGAGCCGCTACCTTTGGCCACGCTCGCCACGGGCGTGGGTTGTCATTGCCGCAATCATTTTCCTCCTTATCGGTACCCTCGCCCCGACCCTCTACAATAACCGGACCCGCCCGCTGGGCTTGGATAAGGATTTCTCCACCTCGAGCGGGCCCACCGACGCGGTGTGGATGGACGTGCGCGCCCTCATGGCCGGTGAAGCTCCCTCAGATACCACATCCAGCGATGACCCGCGCTGCGCCGACAAATCCGCCCCGATGTGGTGCTACCAGCACCACGGGCCGCTGACCTTGGAGCGCACCATTGCCACCGGCGAGGTAGACGATGATGACACCATCGCCACCACCGATTCCGTAACCAGCCTCCTTGCCGGAGAAGACGGGGACTCCCAAGAGGAAATCGCCTCCGTTGATCAGCACTCGGTGCTCAACCGCGAATCCACGTTCCCGGTAGCGGATCCGGTCAATAAATGGGCCCTCGCCCTGCCCGAGTTCAACACCGATCTGACCCGGGAGGACTTCGAACGAGACGGCCTGACCTATTTCTTCCCCTCCGGTACCGAGCAGCGCTCCTACGCATTTTTTGATTTCCTGGCCCAGGAATCCACGCCGATAGACTTCACCGGTGACTCAAAGGTGGATGGCATCCCCATCTATTCCTATCACCAGGACTTACAGCCGCTGCCGCTGAAGAACACCTTTAGCAATATCAGCGCAGATTTGGGCAGCACCACTAAAACGGACGAGCTGAAATCCGGCGATTTCCAGTTGACAGGCCCGGCCAGCCGTTTTTATGACCGCCATTCGCGCGAGCTCTTAGATCTAGATGCGGATGCCACCGTTATTGTCGAGCCCTTTTATACCGTAGGCCGCGATATTTCGGTCGAGCCCACCACCGGCACCATCGTGGATGTCCGGGAAAACGTCAAGGTCTTTTTCGCCACCGATATCCAGCAGGCGGGAACCCTCATCGCAGAGGATGACACCGCAGATCGCTCCGTGCTGGCAGCAGATTTCCGGTGGTCAGAGGATACCCGCGCGGAGCGCCTCGACGAGGTCCGCCCGGTAATCTACGCCATCCGGGGGCTTATGGCCGTTGGCTGGCTGGGCAAGGCCATCGGCGTTTCCCTGCTCATTTTCGCCGCCTACCAGTACATGCGCCGCCACCGTGACGCCCATGATGCCGCACACGCCTAGGCGCATCCTCCTCGGGCTGTGGGGAATTATTCTCGTAGCCGCGGTGTGCTGGCCCTTCGCGCTGCCCGGCGAATTCCTCTGGCGCGATATGGCGCTCTTAAACGATCCGGGGCTTACCCCATCCGCGCTGGGCGCGGGTAGCTTGCCTGCCCGCAACGCGCCCCAAGATGGGTTTTTGGCCTTACTCGGCGGCGCCTGGGCCGCCCGGGTACTCATCTTTGCCGCCGCCGGGGCCGCCGCGCTCACCGCCGCGCTGTGGTCTCGTACCACGGTAGCCGCGCTGGCCGCGATGACCATCGCGGTGGCCAATCCTTTTGTCATCGAACGCCTCCTGCAAGGCCAGTGGTCCTTGGCCATCGCCGCTTGGCTACTCCCGGTTATCGCCTGGGCGGGGCGCCGCCACAGCTGGCTGGCATGGCTGGCCATGTGGGGCGCATCGCTTACCCCCACCGGCGGGTTATTTGCGGTGGTCACAGCCCTTTTTACCTGCCGGAAGCGAGTGGCCTTGGCGGGCTGCCTCTTGTGGCTGCCGTGGCTGGTTCCAGGCCTTTTCCAACCCGGCGTGCCTGGCGATGCCGCAGCCGCCGTCGCGGCCTTTTCCCCGCGGGCCGAAGAACACGTGGGCACGGTGGGCGCGCTGTTGCGACTCGGCGGAATCTGGAATGGTGAGGCCGCCCTGGGCTTGGCAGTGTTCGGCCTCTTCGTGGCAGTTCTCGCGCTGGCGGGCGCGCACCGCGTCCCGGCGCGCTTGACCGTCCTGGCTGCGCTGGGACTCGGCGGGGCGCTGGCGTGTTGGCTCTTGCCCGGCATGCTGGAATGGGCCATCGATAACGTTCCGGGGGCGGGTCTTTTCCGCGATAGCCACAAACTCACGATGCTCGCGCTGCCGCTATACGTCGCCTCCATCGGCGCGCTGCCGCAGATTCCGGCCGTGCTGGCGCTAGTGGCTGCCACCATCCAGGTCCTCCCCGCCCCGTCCCGCCTTGCCGTGCTTTCTCCCCGCGATACCGGGGTGGATGAGCAGTTGGTGCGCGATATCGACGGACGCCTGGCTTTTTTCCCCGAACGGCCCAATTTGGTGGAGGTTCCCACGGAAAATGGCGGCGTGCATGGGGAAGCGGCCCCGGGGGTCGCGGTCGATCCCTATTCCAAGGCGGTGCCCATGGTGGAATCCGGCGAGCTCAGTGTGGACGGTGAAGTCATCGATCAGGCCTCACCGCAGTACCGCGCGGCGCTGCGCGCCTGGCAGGACCGCGATATGGCAGGCCTTGCGGAACTTGGGGTGGGCGTCGTGGTGATAGATGGCGCCATCGCCGCAGAGACCAACGCCCCGCGCCCCGAGCTGCCGTGGACACTTACCGCCCTGTGGATGGTTTCCCCGCTACTAAGCCTTGGAGCAATTGCGCAAAGGCAGCGCCGGTCTTCTCCCACGAAAAGCGCGCGGCAAACTCCCGGGCATTAGAACCTAGGAGCCGGCGCAACTCCGCGTTATCCAGTAACTCTTGGGTGGCCGCCACGAAGTCACCTTCTTCTTCTACAAGGATTCCGGTCTCACCATCGATTACGCTATCGCGCAGGCCAAATGCATAACCTACTGTGGGCACTCCATGTTGGGCGGCCTCCATGACGGCAAGGCCCCAGCCTTCTTTGTGGGAGGGCATGAGGTGGGCATCGGCACGCGCGAGCAAGGCGTGCTTATAGTCTTCCGTAACCTGGCCGCGAAAGCGCACGCGTTCTGTCACACCGAGCGTTTCGGCATAATCGCGCAGGTTCGATTCCCACCAGCCCGAGCCAATCACGTCCAATACCGCCCCCGGCGTGCGCGCCACCGTATCCATAGCGTGCTCGATCTGCTTGTGCGGGACTAACCGCGAGAGGGTCACCAGGTGCTTATCCGCCTCGCGCTCGAGGGAAGGCACGTGCGCCGGAATGGGGTCTAGGCCATTGGCGATGACCCGCGCACCGTCAATGCCGAGCGCCTCCAGATCCTCGCGCGAGGCCTGCGAGACCGTGACGTAGGTCGAATCCCGATATACCCGCGGTGCCACGCGCGATTCCAAGAACCAGCCCAACCGCCCGAGCACCGGACCGGCCACGGGCCATTGCTCGCGGTGGCAATGGTGGGTAAGTAATACCGTCGGCGCGCCGGAAATCAGGCGCGCGAAGAAGGGAATGCCGTTTTGGGTATCGATGACCACGTCGATGTCGCGCAGATCCCCCAGGCCCATTCTCCCGGCAGCAATGGCCATCCACGCGCGCGGGTACACGCCAAACTTGGCACCGCCGCGGCTATAGCGCACGCCATCGCGGACCTCCCGGCGCGCCGCATTCATGTGCTTAGAGGTGCGAAAGACCACCTCGTGGCCCTGCGCCGCTAGGTACTCCCCTACGCGTTCGAGGTAACGCTCGGAGCCACCGCCCTGCGGGTGGGCGGAATCGCGCCAGCATAGTAAAAGAATTTTCATCGTGGGGTATTAGCCTAGTGGTTTATGAAACACACCCGCGACATGGCCACGCTCTCCCGCTCTTGGGCGCTGCTGCGCTCTTTCCGCTTCGAGCAAACCCGCCCCGATATTTTCTACGGCGGCCTGGCAGAAGATACGGCCAGGTTGGTGGAGAACTTGGCCCGCGACTTGGGCGTGCCGCTTGCCGATGCCCTCGTGCTCGACGTAGGCGGCGGCCCCGGCTATTTTGCCGCAGCCTTCGCGGACCGCGGCGCGTCCTACGTTGGCCTTGAGCCCGATGCCGGGGAAATGTCTGCCGCTAATATCCACCTCAGCAATTCCGTGCGTGGCGATGGCACGCGCCTGCCCTTCGCAGATGATTCCTTCGATGTGGTCTATTCCTCTAATGTCGCCGAACACATCCCCCGCCCGTGGGATATGGGTAAAGAAATGCTGCGCGTTACCCGCCCCGGCGGCCTGTGCATCATGAGCTATACCGTCTGGCTCGGCCCCTTTGGCGGCCACGAAACCGGGCTGTGGGAGCACTACGTCGGTGGCGCCTTCGCCCGCGACCGCTATACCCGCCGCCACGGGCACCCGCCCAAGAATGTCTTTGGCACCTCGCTATTTAATGTCCCCTGCTCCGCCGGCCTCACCTGGGCCAAGTCCACCGGCGCGCTAAAGCTCGCCTTTCCGCGCTACCACCCCAGCTGGGCGTGGTGGCTAACCAAGATTCCTGGCCTGCGCGAATTCGCCGTATCCAACCTGACGCTGGTACTGCAACCAGACTAGGCCGCGCCACAGCTTGCGCCGAGGTTGTTCCACTATACTGCCCAGCATGTCGGACCAATTACAAAGCTCACAGCTCTCTCCCGCCGTTCGCGCAGCTCACCTGGGGTGGGCCGTGGCAAGCGTCGTCGCCACATTTGCCGGTGCGGCACTCATTGGTATCGCCAGTGGCCTCATTACAAAGAGCGGTTCCTGGGTGGCCTTTGGCATCGCCGTCGGCGGCGCCATCTTCGGCTTGGGAACGGTCTGGTACGGCTTTTCCCGCCGCTTGGGCTGGTCGTGGCGCGATGCCGGGTTTGTGAAAGCCGAGCATTCCTTATGGCACCTGCTGTGGTGGATTCCCGTCGCCATTCTGGGCTCTGCTGCGGCCACGGGCGCCGTCAATGCATTACTGGGCAGCGAACCAGCCGGCAATAGCCTTTCCGCCGGCCTAAAGATAAGCCCTGCTGCCACCATCATGGTGATACTCAGCACCGCGCTTGTCATTCCCCTGGTTGAAGAAGTTGCCTTTCGCCGCGTTCTATTGGATTGGTTGCAAAATACCATGCCCACCTGGGCGGCAGCGCTTATCACCATCGCTGTCTTCGCCCTCGCACACGGCATCCCCGCAGTAATGCTCTACATCGCATTCTTTGGCACCTTTTTGGTGCTCGCGCGCTTCTGGTTCAAGACCCTTACCGCTCCCCTGTGCATTCACATTGCAAATAACACGGTCGTGGCAATCACGGCTCTGGCGGGACTATCGGGCTAAGCAATCCCTGCGCAGCAGGAGAAAAACGCTAGTTCAGTAGCCGAGGTGGAAACTACGTCCAGAATGCTTCAATGTACCCAGAAGTACGGAAAGGTTTCTACAGTATTTTATGGACACAACTTCTGGCACCATGGAGAGAGTGAAGAGCTCTAACCGCAAGAAGATCATTGAAAATTTGGGCAAACCCCGCATTGAGCCGTATCTAGAGGCTGCAAATGGAAATGAGAAGCATGCACTTGCTCTTTATCGTTGGGGCGTTGAGATGACCGCCTCCGTTCAAGAAACACTGGGTATTACCGAGGTTTTTCTTCGTAATTCCATTGATACACAATTGCAAAAGTGGAACAGCGAACAACTTGGACAACGCAGTACCAGTTGGCTCCTCGAGGCCCCAGCAAGGCCTTTACGTAGCCTAACGCAAGGCAAGAGGTTAGAAGCTAAAAGGCGGGCTCAGAAGTCAGCAGATCGTCGCCCTGCTAGCCATTTTCGGCATGGGCAGGCGATTACACATGATGATGTGCTTGCTCACACGATGTTCGGGATGTGGAAAGATATCCTCCCTAATCATGCACCTGACGCAGATCCGGAAAAGACCGAAAATAAAAACCGCTTCACCTTATGGGAAGGGGCAGTAAAGGACGCTTTTCCTTTCGCAGATGATTCAAGTGGTAAAAAGACGTACTGGAGAGTTGCCCATCTGCACGATCTTCGGAATCGTGTCTCACACATGGACAGTTTGTTAAACGTAGATATTCTGGACGTTACCAAGGATGCCTTTACCCTAACAGAAAGTATTGATTCTGCATTAGCCAGTTGGTTGACCAGTACCAGTACTGTTAGTGCGGTACACAAGAAACGACCAATATAAGAAAAGGCCAACAGGCGCTTTTCGTCCTGTTGACCTTTTCAACTCATGACAAGGGAACCTGTCCTTGCCTTCTCTGATCTTTAGCATACATGATTTGCATACCTGTGCCAAACCGACCATCGAAGTTGGTGAAACTCTAAACTATTCGGGGTAGTTTCGCTGAAATGCTAGCTAATTTGGCCCCAGAACACTTCACTCCGCCGGGAGTACTTCAGGATCTGCAGCGAGACGACGAGTAATGGCTGCAGATTGAGAGGGCGTAGGGTATCTCGTAATTCGATATCTCGGGCTATAGCAAAAGCTATAGCTTTTGATTCTCATTCTCCTGAAGCTTTTTGTTCTTAGACTCCTGGTACCTTTTGGTTGCAAGATAAGTGCTGAAGGCGCCCATTAACGCGCATGCACCGGAGCTGATCAAAAGTCCCGTAGACGGATTAGAGGTGGATATTGAGAAAATGAAAACCCCAACTCCAATAGTCAACGCAAACAAAGCTGCGATTAGTATTGATGATTCGCGCATATTTCCTCACAATCCTGGGACAGTATCTGTTTGCCCGTGACTGAACTACCCCGGATTTTATCCCTAGACATTTGCCTTGATTCCCAATTTATCCTAGGGGCCGTTCCGAGGCTTTCAAGATAAAAACTAGCATTTTCCATCCAAGATCGACCTCAGTACCGGTATTTCAGTGGTTTCATCGGCCCGGCCCTAGAAAATAGATTCCTCTTGGGGTTTAAAAGTCGTAGTAGAATAATAAGGGCCCCAACGAGTGCTCGCTCGTTGAGACCCTCGGGCCTAAAGACCCACGTGAAGGATCGCGGTAACGAACTTCACGGTAGCGGTCACAAAGTTGAGGACTCCGCTCACCAAGTTAAGGATTGTAGTTCCTTTGGTGGCGGGGTCTTTTCCGTTGTAACTGGATGTATCGGTTTAACCCCAACAAAGATCTAACCCCAGAGCTTTACGCTGCTGGGGTTAGCTTTATGCGGGAATTACCGCGGATGAACGCGTTAGGAAGCGGCGTCCTCCACGCGCTTCTTCAGGGCGCGGAACTGGTTCCACACTTCCTCAGGCACGCGGGAGCCCAGGAAGTTCAGGTACTCGGCGTTGTCTTGCATATCGCCTTCCCATTCCTTCGGGTCAACGTCAAGGGCGGCGCGAACGTCGTCGACATCGAAGTCAAGGCCTTCCAAGTCGATGTCCTCGGCGCGGGCGGTGCGTCCGACCACCGTGTCCTCGGCTTCTACGTTGCCTTCGATGCGGTCGATGATCCACTTGAGGACGCGGGAGTTCTCGCCAAAGCCTGGCCACAGGAAGCGGCCGTCGTCGCCGCGGCGGAACCAGTTAACCAGGAAGACCTCTGGCATGCGGTCGCCGCCCTTTTCACCCATATCAATCCAGTGCTGCAGGTAGTCACCGGCGTTGTAACCCATGAACGGCAGCATGGCCATTGGGTCGTGGCGCAGCGCGCCAACTTCGCCCTCTGCCGCTGCGGTCTGGCCGGAGGACAGCAGTGCACCGATCATGGTGCCGTGGTTCCAGTCGAAGGACTGGGTCACCAGCGGAACCGTGGTCTTGCGGCGGCCGCCAAAGAGGATGGCATCAATCTTGACGCCCTTCCAGTCATCGTACTCCGGCGCGGCGGTGGGGCACTGGGAAATCGGCACGCAGTAGCGGGAGTTCGGGTGGGCGGCCTTGGTGGACGATGCCGGAGTCCAGTCCTCACCGGTCCAGGAGATGAGGTGCTCTGGTGCCTCGTCGGTCATGCCCTCCCACCAGACATCGCCGTCATCGGTAAGCGCAACGTTGGTGAACAAGGTATTGCCCGGCTTCATGGTATCCATGGCGATCGGGTTGGAATCGTAGTTGGTGCCAGGGGCAACGCCGAAGAAACCGTTTTCCGGGTTCACGGCGTAAAGGCCGTCCTCGCGCAGATGCAGCCATGCGATGTCATCGCCCACGACCTCGGCCTTCCAGCCCGGAATGGTGGGGGTAATCATGGCTAGGTTGGTCTTACCGCACTGGGATGGGAATGCGGCGGCTACGTGGTATTTCTTGCCTTCTGGGTTGGTCAGCTTCAGGATGAGCATGTGCTCAGCCATCCAGCCTTCTTCCTTGGCCATAACGGATGCGATGCGCAGCGCGTAGCACTTCTTAGCCAAGATAGCGTTGCCGCCGTAGCCGGAACCGTAGGACCAAATCTCCTTGGTCTCCGGGAACTGGGTGATGTACTTATTGTCGTTGCACGGCCAAGCAACATCCTCTTCGCCTGGCTGCAGGGGGGCGCCGACGGAGTGGAGGGCGTGGACGAACTCCCCATCCGTGCCGATCTTGTCCAGTGCTTCTGCACCCATGCGGGTCATGATGCGCATGGACAAGACCACATAAGCGGAATCGGTCAGCTGCACGCCGAGCTTGGGCTCTGGATCGCTAATAGGGCCCATGCAGAAAGGAACGACGTACATGGTCCGGCCCTTCATGGATCCACGGAAGGCCTCCGTCATTTCTTCCTTCATGGCCTTTGGCGGCGCCCAGTTATTGGTTGGGCCCGCATCTTCTTCTGTCGAGGTGCAGATGAAGGTACGGGATTCCACGCGGGCAACGTCCGCAGGGTTGGACCGCGCCAAGTAGGAATTCGGGCGCTTTTCCTCATTTAGCTTGATGAGGGTGCCTTTTTCTACTAGCTCCGCGGCGAGGCGGTCAGCCTCTTCCTGCGAGCCATCCACAAAAGCCACCTCGTCCGGCTGGAAAAGCTCAACGCTTTCATTAATCCAGTCGATCAGTTTTTGATTGTCTGTAGGCAGCTCTCCAACGAGGCCCTGAATGGTGGCGGTCATTAAAAATTCTCCTCTGGATAGGATGTGAAAATCGGGGCACATCACGGCCCAACTTTGCCTTCCGCCTCCAGATTAACCGGCAGAGCCAAAATATTGGTCACATTAAGTGTCATTTTTCCCACTCCGGTTATATCCACCGCCGTGAGCGGACGTTTACCAAGCGCACCGCGAACAATTGTGATATTAGGCGTGACACCCTCCACACCATTCCGGGGGTGCCAAAGTGCCCCATTCTTCCGCTCCGCGCCACAAAGCACCACCCCCGTCAAAGCCTCCGGTCATCCCCCTCCCCCATACGGCGGGGAAAATACCCGGCGCGGCATATTGCTTGCCATGCCTGGACAGGGAAAAATAGGGCGCAATGAATAGCACGGATAATTCTCAAAACACCCCTGCCGGAGAAATGCCACCGGGTCGCCCGCCGCAAACGGACTTCAATGCGGTCTTTGACAATGACCTGGACTACCCGCGCCTGGGCAATGTCACCTTTCGCCGCGGCACGCTCACGGATAACCAGCACCAGCTTTTTGAACAGCGCTGGCCCGAACTGGGCCGCGTCTTAAGCGATGAGCTTATCGATGTCGCTGAGTGGTTCGGCCGCACCGGCGCCAAGACCATCGTGGAAATCGGCTCCGGCACCGGCACCTCCACCGCGGCCATGGCACCGCTGGAGCAGGACACCAATATCATCGCGGTAGAACTCTATAAGCCTGGCTTGGCCAAGCTCATGGGCCAGATCGAGCGCGAGGGCATCGATAATATTCGCATGATCCGCGGCGATGGCGTGGAGGTCATGGTGCGCATGATTGCCCCAGAATCCCTGGACGGCATCCGCGTCTTCTTCCCAGACCCCTGGCCCAAGGCGCGCCACCACAAGCGCCGCATCATCCAATCCGGCACGCTCAACCTCTTTGCCTCCCGGTTGAAGAAGGGTGGCGTCCTGCACGTTGCTACCGATCACGCCGGTTATGCCGAATGGATAGATGAGCTCGTGCACGTCGAGCCCAGTTTGGAGTACAAGGGCTGGCCGTGGCCAGACTGCCCGCAATTGGTAGATCGCCAAATCATCACCAAGTTTGAGGGCAAGGGCCTGGATAAAGAACACGTCATTACTGAATACCTGTGGGAGAAGAAGTAAATGAGCACCTATCTACTGGTGTGGGACGCACCCAATATGGATATGGGGCTCGGCTCCCTGCTCGGCGGGCGCCCCACTGCGGCGCACCGCCCGCGTTTTGATGCCATCGGCCGGTGGCTGGTCTACCGCGCGGTAGATGTCGATGCCGATCCGCAGGCCGCAGTATTTACCAATGTCTCCCCCGGCGGCGCCGATGTGATTCGCCCCTGGGTAGAGGCCATCCGCAATGTGGGCTTTGGCGTCTTTGCCAAGCCGAAGATCCACGAAGATGATGACGTGGATCCAGACATGATCGAGCACATTGAAAAACTGCGCGCTGATCTCGCCGGCGTCGTGGTCGCCTCTGCCGATGGCCAGAACTTTCAACCCTTGCTGGAAGAGCTCATTGATGAAGGCCTGCCCGTTACCGTCCTGGGTTTCCACGAACACGCCTCCTGGGCCGTGGGTCACGCCGAGATCGAATTCGTTGACCTAGAAGATATTGACGGCGTCTTCCGCGAGCCGCTGCCCCGCGTCAACCTGGATAACCTGCCTGAAGGTGGTGCATGGCTCCAGCCATTCCGCCCGCTGGCTGCGCTACTAAATAATAGCTAGGAGGCTTACCCCACATGTTTGAAAAATGGGGACGATTTTCCTATGCGCACCGCAAGGTCATTCCCATCGTCATCCTCGGTGCCATCCTTGCCCTCTTCGTAGGTTTTGGAACCCAGCTCGAGGAACGCATGAGCCAGGAGGGCTGGGAGGACCCGAATGCGGCATCGACAAGCGCGGCGCAGATCGAACAGGAAACGTTCGGCCGCGATAATTCCGGCGACGTGGTTTTGCTCTTTAGCTCGCCCGATGAGAACTTCGATGCCGCCAAGGAGCACTTGGCGCAGCTTAAAAAGGATTATCCGGATCAGATTGACTCTGTCACCAGCTATTTCGATAGCAAGAACCCCAACCTGGTCAATGATGATCATTCGCTGGCCTTTGCCGCCATTGGGCTCAAGGGCGATGACGAACAAACGCTGAAGGACTTCCGCGCCATCGAGGGCGCGCTGGCGGATACCTCCGCGCCGGTCGAGGTTGCCGGCGCCACGGCCGTGGCGGACGCCCTCGATGAAGGCATGGCAGAAGATATTGCGCGTGCGGAAAAGGCAGCGCTCCCGCTCGTTGGCCTGCTGCTCCTCGTGGTCTTTGGTTCCGTGGTGGCGGCGTTCATGCCGCTTATCGTCGGTGGCCTATCCATCCTGGGCTCACTGGGAATTTTGGCCATCCTGGCCGGTTTCCTGCAGGTCAACGTCTTTGCCCAAGCAGTAGTCACGCTGCTTGGGCTGGGCCTGGCCATCGATTACGGCCTATTTATGGTCTCCCGCTTCCGCGAGGAACTGGACAAGGGAAGCTCCACCAAGGATGCGGTGGCCACCACCACCGCCACCGCCGGGCAAACAGTGGTCTTTTCCGCGGCGATGGTCGCCGTCGCGCTCTCCGGACTCTTCCTCTTCCCCCAGGCCTTCTTGAAGTCCGTTGCCTATGGCTCGATTTCCGCCGTCGGCCTGGCGGCCCTGCTGTCCGTCACCGTCCTGCCCGCCCTGTTTGGCATGCTCGGGCCCAAGATCGATCTGTGGTCGGTGCGCCGCACCTCCCGCACGGCCCGCACCATTCAAGACACCTGGTGGTACAAGCTGCCGCGCTGGGCCATGCGCCGGGCCAAGGGCCTGACCCTGGCCATCTGCGGCCTGCTCATTGCACTGGCGCTGCCTATCATGAGCATCACCTTCGGCGGCATCAACGAAACCTACCTGCCGCCCAACCACGACACCCGCGTGGCGCAGGATAGCTTCAACGACGAGTTCCCCGCCTTCCGCACCGAGCCGGTCAAGCTCGTGGTGGAAGGCGCCACCAACGAGCAGCTTGTCGATGTCGTCATGCAAGTCCGCGGCCTCGACGGCCTTACCGAACCCATGGGTCCATCGACCGCCACCCAGGACGGGACTACTGTCCTTTCGGCCGGCATTAAGGACCGCGAGGACTACGCGCGAATCGTCCACGAGCTCGAGGACGTTACCGCGCCCGAGGGCGTCAACCTTTATGTCGGCGGCACGCCAGCCATGGAGGTCGAATCGCTCGATGCGCTCTTCCACAAGCTGCCGTGGATGGCGCTGTACGTCGTGCTCGCCACTTTCATCCTCATGGCATTAGTCTTTGGCTCCTTCGTGCTGCCGATTAAGGCCATTGTCATGACGCTATTGACCCTGGGCGCCACCCTGGGCATCCTCACGCTCATGTTCGTCATCGGCGTGGGCTCCGGCGCGCTGAACTTCTCGCCCGGCCCACTCATGAGCCCCATTCTGGTGCTGATCATCGCCATCATTTATGGCCTGTCTACCGACTACGAGGTCTTTTTGGTCTCCCGCATGGTGGAGGCGCGGCGGCGCGGCGATAACACGGACGAGGCCATCGCCGCAGGCACCGCGCATACTGGCGGCATCATCACGGCGGCTGCCCTGATTATGATCGTGGTGGCGGGAGCGTTCGGCTTCTCCGATATCGTGATGATGAAATACATAGCGTACGGCATGATTTTTGCGCTGCTTATCGATGCCACCATTGTCCGCATGCTCCTCGTCCCCGCCGTCATGCACCTGCTGCGCGAGGATAACTGGTGGGCGCCTAGCTGGCTGCACCACTTGACCACTAGGCTTTCTGGTAGTACCACCCGCCGTGGGAAGACCATTCCCTTCAGTGAGTTAAAGCGGCGCCTTGAAGGAGATAAATAATTGAAAAATTGGCTGCAAGTTATCGCCTCGCTCATAGTCCTAGCCATCCTCATCTACGTCTTCCGCGATGAGCTGGACTTTTTGAGCGAAGGTTTCTCACGTCTCTCCCACGCCGAACCAGGGCCGGTAACGCTCGTGGTCGTTGCTTCCATCCTCTCCGTCGTGGCGATGGGCGAGGTCATGCGCCTGCTCATCCGAGCCGGTGGCGTGGAAGTGGAGGGCACGGAAACCGCCGCTCTTACCTTTGCATCCAATTCCTGGTCCACCACCATGCCCGCGGGCCCAGCCTTTTCTGCCATTTTGACCTTCCACGTGCAGCGCACCTGGGGCGCCTCGGTGGTCCTGTGCGGTTGGTTCTTCGTGCTCTCCTCCGCTATTTCCACCTTGTGGCTGGTGCTCATTGGTCTTGGTGGCGTGCTCTTCCTCAACGCCAATATGGCCCTGTGGTCCCTCATCGGCACGTTGGCAGCGATGCTGGCGCTCTCCGGCGGGCTTTTCTGGCTGAGCAATCACCCCGAAACGCTGGAGCGCTGGGTAAAAAAGCAGCGGCTGGTAAAAGGCTCGAAGCGCGAAGCCCTGCTCGAGCACGTGGAAAGCCTCAAGGAAGTACACCTCACCCGCCGGCAATTCGCATGGGCATCGTTCTATTCCTTGGCCAACCGGCTCATTGACATGCTCGCGCTCTGGGGCTGCGTTTGGGCCGTGACCGGCCAAATGCCCACGACCGATTCGGCCGATAACACCACCACCATCGCGGGCGTCGCGCTGGCTTACCTCACCGCCAAGCTGGCCGGCTCCGCCCAGGTCACCCCAGCGGGTCTGGGCACGGTGGAGGCGGCGATCATCGCCACGCTCGTGGCCACGGGCATGACCGCGGTCGATGCCACCAGTACGGCTATTATCTACCGCCTTATCTCTTTTGCCTTCATCACCGCTATTGGCTGGGTCATTTACTTCTGGCACTATGCCCGCAAGGGCATTACCTACGCCACGCTATCCCGTAAAGAAAAAGAAAAGGAAACCGTATGACTTCAATGCGTATCGCTCCGCTCATTGACATCATCGCCTTGATGATTTTCGCCATCGCCGCCCGCCTCGCCCACGGCGGATTGAGCTTTTCCAGCTGGGTCGATGCCTTCTGGCCCTGGGCGGTAGGCGCGCTCATCGGCTGGGCCATCATCCTGGCCACAAAGGTCCAGGGCAAGTGGAAAGAGGGCCTTGTAGTGTGGCTGTCTGCCATCATCGGTGGCATGGCCCTGTGGATCGTGATAAATGGCCGCCTGCCCCATTGGAGCTTTCTCATTGTTGCGACCGTGATGTCCGCCCTGTTCTTCTTTGGGTGGCGGCTATTCGCCCGCAAGCATTAAATCTTAAAATATCCCCGCTAACCAGAGCTGAGGTTGCCCGCAAATCGTGGACACGTAGTGGAGCTGCTTAGGGGTTAAGCAGCGGCCTTCTTATTACCATTTTGATCAGCGAGCTGAGCTTCAAAATCGACGGGGCTTACCTCTCTATGGACGAGTGGCGACGGCACCGGTTGTAGACGACTTCAATCCAGTAAGTCACAGCCTGACGCGCATCATCGCGGGTTGGCCAGCGCTTCCGGTCGTAGAACTTAAGTCTTAAGCGTCGACTAGAACGACTCGGCCATCGCATTGTCAAAGCAGACACCAGTACGGCCGACCGATTGTGCAACACCCAGGTTGCGGCACACCTCCCAAAGCTTCTCACTAGTGAATTGCGTTCCGCGGTCGGCGTGAAAGACAAGCCCATCAGCAACGTCACCGCGGAGGTGTATGCGCCATCTGCAGGGCCCGTTCGACCAGGGAAGTATCTTGAACGCTATCCATAGCCCAGCCCAGTACCCTGCGGGAATGGCCATCGCGGACCGCGCACAAATACAACCAGCCTTCACCAGTGCGCAGATAAGTAATATCTGACATCCACACCCGGTTAAGCTCACCGGCATCAAACATGCGCTTGACCAGGTCAGGAAGACTCGACTTACGCTTGGCTTGAATCGTTGTCACTGGGACAAAGGTCCTGTGGTAAAATCCCCTTTTAATCCCCATCATGCACATCCGTTTAGCCACAGTATTTTCGGTTAAGCGCAATATGGTAGCGCTCACCTAGTTCTGCGGTGATCCGCGGAGCACCGTAGACCTCGTTGGAGTCTTTCCAAATCTGATGAATCTTGCGATCAACATCATCGTAAAATGATGCACGATCATCTTTTCCGGATAAGCGTTGCTGCTGTATATGGGCCCATGTGTAGTATCCAGACCGAGACACTTTTAATAGCCGGGCCATGCGTTTGATGCTGTAGTTCGCCTTCTCTGGCGGCATTAGTTCGAACTTTTCTGCTCGCGTTGCCTTAAAGCGAAGAAGGCTGTCGCTTGTGACAAAACTCGTTATCCATCTTCGCTTCTGCTAATTCACGGCGCAGACGAGCATTTTCAGCGCGAAGATCGGCCTGGCTTAGCCCATCTGATGCTCCTTAAGCGTTCGCGCTCATTTTTTACCCACCGGCCTAAAAGGCCTGGTACGACGCCGATTTCTTTAGCCACATGAGCGATTGGGCGCTGCGACTCAATCACAAGATTCGCGGCTTCACGTCGATACTCAGGTGTGTATTTCTGGCGTTGTTGATTCACAATGAACATCCTCTCTTACGGACACAAGATCCGCACAAAATAGGGTGTCCACTAAACGAGGGTAACCTCATAGTAGGGTTGCCCGCAAATCGTGGACACGTAGTTAAGCTGCTTAGGGGTTAAGCAGCGGCCTTCTTATTACCATTTTGA
>NZ_JASPHQ010000022.1 GCF_030227225.1 Corynebacterium rhinophilum | reverse complement strand
GGTCGCATGAACCAGTTAAAGCACCGAGCACGTGCTGGCCCCTGACACCATCACACTGCATGCTCTATCGAAAGGTATAAACACCACTCAAACGGACTTGACCAATCGGGTTGCATTAGCCCCACTGGCTAATCTTTTTGGACCCGCTTCCGGTGCTTTTCGTCCGGTGTGCCTTAGACTTTTGAATTTGCAGCGCCAGGCAGACAAGATATTTGAATTCTCGTGGGGAATGAGAAACAAATAACCTAGCCCCGATTGAGCGTTGTCCACTTTACTAATGTGGTGCTGACATAGTGCACGAGGGCATCCAAATCTTCTTCGGAACTAGTAACAGAAGTAACGAGATCTGCTCCCGCTTCTGCATTCGGTGTTGGGCGAACGGTAATTCCGTTCAGCCTTAAATAAAAGATGGCTAAATGTAGAGCAGTGCGTTTGTTTCCATCGTGAAACGCATGTGCCTTAGCTACATGAACTAGTAACGCGGCTGCTCGGTCATATATACCTGGGCGGCGCTCTTGGCCCATAATGACTTGGAATGGTGCAAAAATCGCGGATTCGAGGGATGGAATATCAACTGCGTAGCCCGAGTATGCGTGAACGTGATTGTCACCCTCTACTCGGTTTTCGCATTGCTTATTCAAGCTACACGCAGCGCGGACGAGGAAGTCTGCGGCTTTTTCCTCGTCCGTTAGCTCTTCTTTTTCAGACGGCATGCCTGTTTATCGGTCCGCCAATATCCGGAAAGTCTCCCACCAGTCTTGTTCGATTTCCTTGGCCTGCGGCGAGGCTAAGAGTTCATCCACGTCTCCGTCGAGGTCAACATTAGGCAAAAGAACTTCTGCTGGTTGTAGCGGAGGTCGTGGGGTGGAATTGTGGGAGTTTATCGCTTGGGAAAATTCTTGGAGGAGGGTCGTTGTGCGGAGCTTCTCGTTAGACTTCTGGTCTTTCGGGATGCCCCGGCGGGCCTCGTTCCAGGCAAGGCCATGACTCAAGTCAGAAAGCCGGGTCGATTCAACTCCGCCGTAGAACGCAATGATGCTATCTACTACTTCACGTTCGTATGTGCTGAGATTGTCGGACTGACCACCGGGAACATAGGGTACTGGCCAGGGGTTTTCAGCCCCCGCTACCTGCCAGGTTTGAATGTGCAGCTCACGGGAAACAGGGCCGTGCCGCCACGCTTGAAACTCCGCTTGGAATAATGGTCGGCCCGTCCACGCCAGATGCCAGCCTTGGGAGAAGTAGCACAGCTTGTACAGCTTGAGCTTGTCCACGTTGGGAATGCGCTCAGTTATGTATTGCCCAACGTCAAAAATTTCAGCCATGCTTTCCTCCTTTCAGCGTCGCGCTAAAGTATACGGCCTCATTTTGCAGTTGGAAAGAGCTTCTGTGCATCCGTTCCCGTGGCAACTGCAGCTGCGAGCAGCATGCGGGCTTGGGGCGCGCGGAGGTTGCCGGAAGGGATGACGCCGGCATCGGCAAGCGTGGCACCGCCACCGGTGCCGCCGTAGATACCCTCGACGGGTCCGTGATCCACGCGGGTAGTGAGCACGATGGGAACGGACTTGGCGGCTTCCATGGCGGCATTAGCCAGATCGGGGCCGATATTTCCTGAACCCATGCCCTCAATCACGATGGCCTGTGCGCCCTTGGCCAAGGATTGCTCAATGAGATCCGCTGGGGCGCCGGGGTAGGCGGCGATGATGTCTACGAGGACATCGCCAAGCGGAGCGTACTTCAGCGGCTCGGGGCGTTCTGGGAATTTCGCCTGGCTATTGGTAGCAAAGCCATCGGCCTTTTCTGTATCAGATTTGAACGCGCCGCGGGCGGGGATAATCTTGCCGCCAAAGGCGATGAATGCGCCGTGGCCGGCATAGTCCGAGTTGGTGACGGTCTCTACCGCGGTAGCAAGGTTTTCCGGGCCGTCTGGGGCGTTGTCATCGAACGGGCGCATTGCGCCGGTGAGCACGACGGGCTTATCGCTGTCGTGGAAAGTATCGAGCGCAATGGCGGTCTCTTCCATGGAATCGGTGCCATGGGTGACGATGACGCCATCGACGTCATCGCGCTCTAGCTGCTCCTGTACGGCGGTGATGATTTTATCGGTATCGGCCAAGGTCATCGCAGAAGAATCCAGGTTGGCAATGTCTTTGACCTCAAGCTCCAGCTTGGATTTGTCGAATTCAGAGTACAGCGGGTCCACCAGGTCAGAGCCCTTTACGGTGGGCACCACCGCGCCCTTGTCATCGTGGGTGCTGGCGATGGTGCCGCCGGTAGAAAGCACCACCACATGTCCCTCGATTTCGGAGCGCTGCTTGGCGTGGGAGCCGCTCGACTTGGCGGAAGTGGTAGAAGAGCTTGTGGCGGAGCTGCTGGCGCTACTGGAGCTGGTAGCGGAGCTAGAACTCGATGCCGTGGAAGATGCTTCTGAGGTCTTTTCCGCGGAAGTAGAAGAAGAGGTAGTCGTCGGTGTAGCCGAAGCCTCATCTTTATCCTCCTGGTTGGCCGGATTCTGGCAGGAGGCCAGTAGCACTGCGGAGGCAACTAATGCGGCGGAGTACTGCACCCTGCGGCGCAGGCGTGGGTTAGACATATCAACTCATTTCTCTAGCGTGGTCTCAGTAACCAATTTAATACCACGCTGGTGCGCAGGCGCCGCGCAAAAGAAATTGTGCTGAAAATTTAATCCACGTGCTGGTAGTGCGGCGCCACGATGAGCGGCTTCGGGGAATATTCGCCGCGCAGCTCGCGCAAGATATTGGCGTGCTCGGCTAGGCGGATATCTTCTTCCGTCTGTGGGGTAAAGGTGCGCGCGGTCAGCGGCTGCCCGTCGCGGTCCAAGGCAATATAGGCCACGGTGGCGTGGATGGCGGTCTTGAGGTTATCGCGGCCGCCGCGGGGATCGCCGGCGCGGACGTGGATGGACATCTGCATGGAGCGGCGGTCCGTGCGCATCATGCGGGCATCGACCTCAATGAGATCGCCGATGGAAATGGGCTTATAAAAGCGGATGCCACCGGCATAGACGGAAACGGTGCGCTCGCCGGACCACTCCATGGTGCAGGCGGTGCCGGCTTCATCGATCCACTGCATCGCGGTGCCGCCGTGTACCTTGCCGCCCCAGTTGACGTCGGTGGGCTTGGCCAGGAAACGATTGACCATGCGTGGGGCATCGGAAGGCCCATCGTAGCTCTGCTTGTCCATCTCGAGCTCGATGGCCTTGCGCAGCTCGATGCGGGATTTCGCGGCCTCGGCCACGCGCATGTGCTCATCGGTATCCGGCACGAAGGTGGGAACCGGGGTGGTCTTATCGCTTTCGGGATCCTTGGCCACGAAGATGACCAGGCAATCGCAGGCGCGGGTGAAAATACCCTCGCGGGGATCGGCAGAAAGCACCTCGTTGATGATGTGCATGGAGGACCGGCCGGTCATCGCGATGCGCGAGCGCACCTCCACGATGTGCCCGGAGGGAATGGGCCGGGTGAAGTGGATATGGCCCACATAGGCGGTCACGCAGTACTGCCCAGACCACTGCACGGCGCAGGCGTAGGCGGCCTTATCGATCCACTCCAGCACGCGCCCGCCGTTGATACCAGGGGTGCCGGCCATGGTGACATCGGTTGGCGATGCCATAAAGCGCAGCGTAAGGGTAGGGGACTTTTGGGTTTCCGCAGCAGCGTCAGTAGGTGACATAAACAATAAGATAACAGTAGCTATGCTGTGGCTATGCCTAAACCCGTAGATCCCGCCGCCACGCGCGCGGCCGTCATCGCCATCAAGGATTGGATTCAGGACCCGGATGGGCAACAAAAGCCAGGCAGGGCCCTGCTTGCCGATGCCGTCCGTCGCACCGCCCGCACCCTCGAGGCCGACGCGCCGGGGCACTCGGTGGAGCTGCGCGTACCCCCATTTGTTGCGGTGCAGTGCATTGAAGGCCCTCGTCATACGCGCGGCACCCCACCCAATGTGGTGGAAATGGATGCGGAGACTTGGCTGCGTTTGGCCACCGGTGTCACGGACTGGGACGAGGTCAAAAACACAGGTCGCATCGATGCTTCCGGGTCGCGTTCAGGGGAGATTGCACAGTGGTTGCCCATCATTCCGTTAGTTTTCGACGGCCCAACGCGCTAATATAAACGCCGTGGTAGAAGTACATACTCCTAGTATCACTGACCTGGACGATCGTAACGAGGAGGAACCCCGCGAAGAGTGTGGCGTCTTTGGCGTCTGGGCTCCCGGGGAGGAAGTCTCCAAACTTACCTACTTTGGCCTTTTTGCTCTCCAGCACCGCGGCCAAGAAGCCGCCGGCATTGCGGTGGGCGATGATGACCGCATCGTCGTCTTCAAAGACATGGGCCTGGTGGCCAATATTTTCGATGAATCGACCCTTTCTGCCTTAACCGGCAACGTGGCGGTGGGCCACACGCGCTATTCCACGGCCGGCGGCAAGGAATGGTCCAATGTGCAGCCAATGTTTTCCACTTCCTCGACGGGCGTGGACATTGCCTTGGGCCACAACGGCAACCTAGTCAATTACCTCGAGCTGCGTGCAGAGGCCGTCGAGCGCGGCCTGATTAAGCCGCACGAGGAATCGGTTTCTGACTCGATGTGTTTGTCCATGCTGCTTGCCGATGGCGTCGATGACACCACCTCCGTCTTCGACTCCGCCCGCGAGCTCCTGCCGCGGGTGAAGGGCGCATTCTGCTTGACCTTTACTGATGGTCACACCATGTACGCCGCGCGCGACCCGCAAGGCGTGCGCCCGCTGGTGCTGGGCCGACTGGCCAAGGGCTGGGTCGTTGCCTCTGAAACCTGCGCGCTGGATATCTGCGGCGCGCAATTTATTCGCGAAATCGAGCCGGGCGAGCTCGTCGCCATCGATGAGGCCGGCATCCGCTCTGAAAACTTCGCGCCCGCCAAGCGCAGCGGCTGCGTTTTCGAGTACGTGTACTTGGCCCGCCCGGATAGCGATATCAAGGGGCGCTCCGTCAACGCCTCCCGCGTGGAGATCGGCCGCCGCCTGGCCCGCGAATACCCGGTTGAGGATGCAGACCTGGTCATCCCCGTACCGGAATCCGGCAACCCGGCCGCGGTGGGCTACGCCCGCGAATCCGGCATCACCTTCGCCCACGGCTTGGTGAAAAACGCGTATGTGGGCCGCACCTTTATTCAGCCCACGCAGACCCTGCGCCAGCTGGGCATCCGGTTAAAGCTCAACCCGTTGCGCGAGGTCATCGACGGCAAGAAGCTCGTCGTGGTGGATGATTCCATCGTGCGCGGCAATACCCAGCACGCGCTTATCCGCATGTTGCGCGAGGCCGGCGCCGCCGAGGTCCACGTGCGCATCGCCTCCCCGCCGGTGAAGTGGCCGTGCTTTTATGGCATCGACTTTGCCTCGCCCGGCGAGCTCATTGCCAATGCCAGCCCGTCCGATGATCCGGACGAGATTTGCTCCACCATCTGCGAGACCATCGGCGCTGACTCTTTGGGCTTTGTCTCCATCGATGAAATGGTCGCCGCCACCGAACAGCCCCGCTCCGAGCTGTGCACCGCCTGCTTCTCTGGCGAATATCCCCTTGGTCTTCCCGCAGGAAACCCCAATGCCGATGCCGTGCGCACCCTGCTCGGAACCGAATAAAAACTTCTAAGGAACTTCTAGAAACATGAGTGACAACACCTACGCCGCAGCCGGCGTCAATATCGAAGAAGGCGACCGCGCGGTAAGCCTATTTGCCCCACACGCCAAGCGCGCCACCCGCCCGGAGGTCATGGGCGGCCTCGGCGGCTTTGCGGGGCTATTCAAGCTGGGCGATTACAAGGAACCGATTCTCGCGGCTGGCTCCGATGGCGTGGGCACCAAGCTCGCCGTGGCGCAGGCCATGGATAAGCACGACACCATCGGCATCGATCTGGTGGCCATGTGCGTCGATGACTTAGTCGTCTGCGGCGCCGAGCCGCTATTCCTGCAGGACTACATCGCCGTGGGCAAAGTCGTGCCGGAAAAGGTGGCCGAGGTGGTCAAGGGCATCGCAGAGGGCTGCGTGCAGGCAGGCGCTGCGCTGCTCGGCGGCGAGACCGCGGAACACCCAGGCATGATGGGGGAGAACGAATACGACGTCTCCGCCACCGCCGTCGGCGTGGTCGAGGCCGATGGCGTGTTGGGCCCAGAGAACGTGCGCGAGGGCGATGTGCTCATCGCCATGGGCTCGTCTGGGCTTCACTCCAACGGCTATTCGCTCGCGCGCCACGTCCTGCTGGAGCAGGCGGGCATGCCGCTAGATGGTTATGTGGAAGAGCTCGGCCGCCCGCTAGGCGAGGAGCTTTTGGAACCCACCCGCATCTATGCCAAGGAATGCCTAGCACTGGCGCAGGAATGCTCCGTATCCACCTTCTGCCACGTCACTGGCGGCGGGTTGGCCGGCAACCTAGAGCGCGTTATTCCAGAGGGTCTGAGCGCTGAGGTCAACCGCTCCACGTGGAATCCGGGCCAGATCTTTAAGCTCATTTCTTCCATGGGCAAGGTTGAGCTGGCAGAGATGGAAAAGACCTTCAACATGGGCGTGGGCATGATTGCCGTGGTCAACCCGGAGGACCGTGACCGCGCGCTGGCCATGCTTACCGCCCGCCACATCGATGCGTGGGAGCTGGGCAGCGTCCGCGAAGCAGACGGCGAAGAACCGCGCGTTATCATGCACGGCGAACACTCCAACTTCTAGGTACAAGAGGAAGGCCTTAGGTTAAAACCTAAGGCCTTTTGTGGATCTATCCGGCGAGCGGAAGATTAGCGCTCGTCGTCGTTGTCCTCATCCCATTCGTCGACATACTCGGCGTAGGGATCATCCTCTTCGTAGTCGTGGGAGTCACCCTCCTGCTGAGCAGCGAGTTCCCGCTGAAGGGACTCGATATCCATCTCGGGTGAGTTGTACTTGAGCTGGCGTGCAACTTTGGTCTGCTTTGCCTTAGCGCGTCCGCGTCCCATGTGCATGACCCCCTTGGGCTAGTAGGGCGCTCCAGGGATTCTTGGGCGCCCCATCGGCTTGTCAATTGTGTATCTTCCTGTAAGACACAATAGCGCGTGTGACGAAAAAATTCCGCACCGGCCCCCGATGAGTGGAAAATCTATCGCCCGCGCAGCCGGTTTACCGCCTCGCGCCCGGCCTTGGGGCCCTCATCTTCGGGGATGGAGGAGGCATCAATGGACGCCGCGGTATCGCCGATATCCAATGTGCCTGCATCCAGCGCAGAACGCTTGACCAAGCCTAAGGCGATGGGGCCGAAATCGCAGTCATCCACGATGGTGCCGATGCGACCTACCTTACGTTCATTAAATGAAATGTCATCGCCCACATTCGGCCGCTCCGGCGCGGATCCGTCGAGGTGGAGGAGCACTAAGAGGCGGGGAGAGCGGCCCAGGTTCTCCACGCGCGCCACGGTTTCTTGGCCGCGGTAGCAGCCCTTATTCAGGTGCACGTGGGCGGGGTCGGCATCGCTGCGGCTAATCCACTGCGGAACCTCGTGCGGGATGGATTTCTTATCCAAGTCGGCGGCCAGCTCCGGCTCGCGGGCGCGCACGCGCTCGGCAGTAAAGGCCATGAGCCCAGCCAAGCGCGCGCCCTCTGCCTCTAGGTCAGCCATGGATTCCACCAATTTTTCGCGCGGAATACCCAGGTCAATGCGTTTGATTCCCGGCCATAGCACCTCGCGGGAAAAAGCCACGGTGGGTGGGGTAGGAATATCGGTCTCACCCAGCAAAGTCACGATGGCGATGTCTGCTTCCTCGACCGTGACCTCAGACCAAAAGACCATCTTGGTAAAAAAGTCCTGGGCGGATTCGAACTGCGCGGCGGGCAGATCGAGGTAGAAGTCCTCGCCCTCGCGGGTGATATCCATGTGGTGCAAAATGTGGCCTTGGATATCCAGGTCGAGGGCGCCGGCGGAGAAGCCGGAGGGGGCATCGTCAAGCTTCTGCGAAAGCAGGTTATTAAGAAATCCCGGCGCATCAGCCCCGCTTACACGCAGCACGCGGCGCTGCGAGCGGTCGATGGCGATGGTCCTGGTCTCGGCCGCACGCTGTTCCCCGAGGGGATTGCCATAGTGCCAGGCCACACCTTGGGCATCGAGTACAGTCGCGTCCTGGTGCTCGGCGGCACCGGCGCGTTGAAGAAGTGGCGAAGAATAACTCACATCTACCGATGGTAGGGCATAATCGAGCGTATGAAACCTTCCCCGCGAAAAGAGCCGGTCATCTACGTCGTGGAACCTTTTGGTGGGTCGGTGCGCAAGCATTCGCCCTCCCTGCCGCTGGTCTATGCCGATGATGCCGCCGTGACCCGCGGCGATGGCATCTTTGAATCGCTGTTGGTCCGGGACGGGAAGGCGGCCAACCTTGCTCGTCACGCGCAGCGCTTCCGCGATTCGGCGCGGGCGCTCGACCTGCCGGAGCCGCCGATGAATAAGTGGGAAGAGGCGACCCGGCTGGCAATTGCGGATTATTGCGGCGCCGATACCGAGCTTGCCGATGCCAAATGCACCTGGACCTATACCCGCGGCCGGGCCTCGACCGGCGTGCCCACCGCGTGGGTGACGGTGCAGCCGCTTGGCGATGTCCCGCTGCGCCAACGCGCCACCGGCGTCACCGTCATGACGAGCCCGCGCCTGTGGCACGTGGCCGAAGAGCTACCGGCCAAGACGCTCAACTACGCCGCGACGATGGCGATGCTGCGCATGGCCAAGGACAAGGGCTACGACGATCTCATCTTGACGGATCCAGATACCGGCGAAATCTTAGAGGGCGCTACCTCCACCGTGGTGGCGGTGCGGGGAAAGAAACTGCGCACCGCCGCCGGCCGCGGCATTTTGCCCGGCACCACGCAGGCAGCGCTCTTTGATTACGCCCAGGACCGCGGTTACCGCTGCAAGGCCAAGCCGCTGACGGTGGAGTACTTAGAAAAATCCGATTCGGTGTGGTTGGTCTCTTCCGTGCGCGTGGCGGTGCGGGTGACCAAGCTGAATGAAAAAACGTTAAAAGCCCCGGATAACGAGGAAGAAATCCGAGGCCTTATCGATGCCGCGCTAGGGGCTTAGCCAGCTGCTTAGCCTGCGATGCGGGTGAGCTCGGCGGACATGTAGGGGCGCATTTCACCATCGACCATGCGCTCATCTACCCAGCCCAGGTTGTTATTGGGCATGAGGCCGTACATGCGCTTGCCGGGGCCCAGGTTCTTCGGGCCGGTCTCCGTGACCATGGTGGAAGCGGATTCGAGCTGCCAAGCGCGCTCGTTGAAGGGCTCGCCGTAGAAGATTTCCACGATGCCGGTGGAAGAGGTGTAGGTGACCTCGATTTCATCCTTGGCGGAGATGCGCCAGAAACCGGTCTCACGGGTAGACGGGCCTTGCGGCTTGCCCTCGGTATCGATCTTCCAGGTGCGCGAGCTAAAGGTCAGGTAATTCTCGCCGTCGTGGGCGACGACCAGCTGCTGGCCAAAGGTGTATTCGCTGCCATCGGTGTCGTGGGCCTGGCCCTCGCCCTGCCAGACGCCTACGAGGGGGAGCAGCCCCAGCAGGCCATCGTGCAGCGAAGGGCCCTGGCGCAGATTGGCGGTATCTGCGGGGACGGGGACATCCCCAAGCTCGATGGCGGGGATATTGTGGCTGGCCGCATCCTTCCACTGCTCGGCGGCCTGGTTGACCGCGTCATTGCCATTGAGCGCGCCGGAGGTGTTTTCCGGGTGGGACGCGGCGGCGGTCTCGACGTTCGGGGTATTGGTGTTCTCGGTATTTTCGCTCATGGGCGTCCAGCCTAGTCGTGCTGGGGGTGCTTTAACTACTAGACTAGTCAGTTGTGCATGCGCTGATGATTTCCAATCCCAATTCGACCTCGCAATCCAACGGGCTCTTTCGCCAAATCGTACCCGCCCTGCGGGCCGTAGAAGGCATGCACCTATTGGTGAAATTCACCCATTACCCAGGGCATGCAGAAGACATCGTCCGGGGGCTGACCAGGGATGATTATGATGTCATCATTGCCGTGGGTGGCGATGGCACCGTCAATGAGATCGTCAATGGCCTGCTGGGGTCGGCCGGTGAAGATCTCCCCAGCCCGCACGAGGTCCCGGCGCTCGCCGTCATTCCCACCGGCTCCGCGAACGTCTTCGTCCGCGCCCTCGGCTTTCCCAATACGCCGGTTGAGGCCACCCACGTCTTGGCCCGCATGCTAGAGCGCGATCTGCGCCGCACCATTTACCTGGGCACCTGGAACGAACGCTGGTTTGCCGTCAACGCCGGTTTTGGCATGGACGCGGACGTCCTCGCACGCGTGGACCGCGCCCGCGAACAAGGCTTTTCCGCCACCCCGCTGCGCTACCTCAACGTGGCTATTCGGGCTTGGCTGCGCGCGCGCCGCAACCCGCCGCAGATCACGGTGTACGCAGAATCCCGTTTGGGGCAGACGCTCCATAAGAAGGACTTCCCACTCTTATTTACCTCTAATACCAACCCCTGGACTTTCTTGGGCCCCTTGCCGGTGGTGACCAACCCGCGCAATTCCTTCGATGAGGGCCTAGCCCTTTTTGGGCTGGAGAAGCTCAGCGGCGTGCGTGGGGTCATTGGCCTGCTGCACCTCTTTGGAGCCGATAAGCACGGCTGGCTCAAACGCCTGGTGAAGGAAAAGACCTTGGGCTTTGATGATGCCAAGCGCGTCGAGCTCGATTGCCATACCCCGCAGCGCTTCCAGGCCGATGGCGAATCCGAGGGGACCTTCCGCCATGTAACGCTGACCTCTGTGGCCGATGCCATTGAGGTCTACGCGCCGCAAGACAGGCGGCAGGTGGCCCAGCGCTCCGTGCAGGAAGTGCTGCGGGACTTTATTCGCCTTCGTTAGGATTCGTCCTCATCTGGGGCAGGACCTACCTTATTGGCGGTATCGGCCGCCTTCTTTTCGGCCTCTTCCACGGCCCGTTGCTCCGAACCCTCGATTTCCAGCGGGGAAAGCTGGGCCATCTGGACCTTGATATTGCGGCGCTGGACCTCAAAGTAAATGGTGCCGCCCTGCAGCCTTACCATCGTGGCCTGCGCCGGCAGGGGGAGCTCGCGCGTATCGAAGTTGAGGGAAAACGCCTCCTTGAGGCGCGGATCATCGGTGCCGTAGACCTCCATGCGAAACTCCGGGCCCACTAGCCGCAGCGTGACCATGGCGGTGGATTTTTCCTTATCGCCGGGCAGAGTGCCGGTAAGCTCCGCCTCGGCAGAAACGCCGCCGGAGGGCGAAATATCATCCGGGTTGGCAATGGAGAGATCGGTAATGCCCAAAAGGCGTCCCAGCGCAACGCCGTCCAGGGAGATCCCGCGCGAATACGTGGATACTGGTGCGCCTTCAATATCGCCGTTTACTACCTGCTCAGGGGTAACGGTGATATCGCGCAGCACGGTCGAGGCATTGACCATGCCCAGCTTGGGAACCTCCACGTCGAGGGCCTTGACCTGCAAATAGGGGATTTCTTTAGAGCCTGCCGCCAACAGGTACGGGGTGCCGCCGATATACACCTGAGGGGAGTTTTCCAGCCGGGAGTTCTCCTTTACCTCCTGGGCAATCTTGTGCTCAGAATGCATGGCCACGCAGGCATCGGCCACCCATCCAGCAAAGACCACGCCCACCAGGATGAGGACGTGCACAATGCGCCGGTCGACTTTGACTACACTCACACCTTCAAATTTAGCCTACGTATCATGGACACCATGAATATCACCGAAGAAAACCTCCCCGCCTCCCCAGAGTTGGCGGGCACCCTGGAAGAACTAGCAGCGCACGCGGAAAAGGCCGATGGCATCGCCCCGCTTTCAGAGCAATTCCTCAACGGCCTGCGCGATGAGCGCTTGCACCACAAGCACTTGGTGGCCTGGTTGGACGGCGCCCCTATTGGCGTATCGAGCCGCGAGGATTCCACCGCGGAGCTTTTTATCGCCCCAGACTATCGCGGTAAAGGCTATGGCACCGCGCTTTACGATGCCACTGCTAACGCCACCACTAACCTCGAGACTTGGGCACATGGCAATGGCAAGCCGGCCCAGGCCCTGGCTAACTCCCGCGACCTGAATGTCACCCGCACCCTTGTGGTCATGGGTATCGATGGCGCGGATCTGGATAGCGCGGCACAAGTGGGCGAGTTACCGCTGCAGGCCGCCAATTACAGCGAGGCAGTGGACAAGTGGGGTAAGGACACCGTGGAACAGGAGTGGCTGCGTGTTAATAACGAGGCCTTTTCTTGGCACCCAGAGCAAGGCGGCTGGGATTTAGAGCGCCTGCACCGCGGCATGGAGGCCGAGTGGTTCGATCCTCAAGATGTCTTGTTCTTCTGGGATGAGAAAGAGCAGGGGCACCCGACCCTTGCCGGATTCCACTGGACAAAGTGGCACGACGAGGAAGATCCCGGTTTTGGTGAGGTCTACGTGGTGGGCCTTGCAGAGGCGTACCGTGGCCAAAAATTAGGCGGACCATTGCTGCAGATTGGCCTGCGCCGCATGGTAGAAAAGGGGGCTCAGCGGGTCATTTTGTACGTGGAAGCGGACAATGAACCGGCGCTCAAGGCCTACAAGCGTCTAGGCTTTTCCGTTGATGAAGAGCATGTCGTCTGGGGCTAGTGTGATTAAGGTCATGTCACCTTTCTAGCTTGTTCATTAATTGTTTACCTCACGGCACCCTGCTGGTTAATTCTTCCGGTTAGCTTTACTGATTGTGAGAAAGCCGCACCTGCGCACCTGCACCCCGCTCCCGAAAAGCGGACGTGGGATGTAGGTTCCCCTTTTATGGGGATGCGGTTTCCTCGGACAATCAATCTCTGATCTGCACCGGAAAGGGTTTTCCCGTGATTCGCAACTTCAAGCGCTCTGCCGCTATCTTCGGCCTCGTGGCCGCTACCTCTACCGCTCTCGTAGCTTGTTCTGAGGACACCTCCTCTGACTCCTCGGGTTCCTCCGACGGCAGCGGCGTCGCTGGCGAGCTTGTTGGTGAGGGCGCGTCCTCCCAGCAGAACGCAATGTCCTACTTCGGCACCGCCTTCGCAGGGGACAACCCAGACGCAAACCTGTCCTACACCGCTTCCGGTTCCGGTAAGGGTGTTGAGGCTTTCATCAACGGCCAGGCAGATTTCGCTGGTTCTGACTCCCCGTTGAAGGAAGACGACGGCCAAATTGAGGCCGCCAAGGAGCGTTGCGATGGCAACGACGCATGGCACCTGCCTTCCACCATCGGCCCGGTTGCCATTGCTTATAACCTGGGTGACCAGGAGATCAACCTCTCCACCGATACCCTTGCCAAGATCTTCAAGGGCGAGATCAAGAAGTGGAACGACGAGGCCATCGCCGCTGATAACGAAGGCGCAGACCTGCCGGACACCGACATCCACGTCATCTTCCGTTCTGACGAGTCCGGTACCTCCGATAACTTCCAGAAGTTCCTCAACGCCTCCACTGGTAACTGGGACGGCGAAGGCAAGCAGTTCCCTGACGCTGTAGGTGAGGGCGCAAACGGCTCTGCCGGTGTTGCTGACCAGGTAGCAAACATCGAGGGTGCTATCACCTACGTTGAGGCCGGCTTCGCTGACCAGAAGGAAGCTGACGGCGTCAAGAAGGCCAATATCGACTTTGGCAACGGCCCGGTTGAGCTGAATGACGATACCGTCAACAAGGCACTGGAGAACCTGGAGTTCAAGGACACCGCTTCTGAGAACGACATGGTCGTTGACTCCAAGGCTCTCTTCGCTTCCGATGCTGAGGGTGCATACCCGCTCATCTTGACCACCTACAACATCGTCTGCTCCGCTGGCTACGATGATGAGACCGCTGAACTGGTCAAGGGATTCTTCACCAACGTCTTGGACCACCAGGATGACCAGTTGGCAGAGCAGGGCTTCATCCCGGTTAAGGGTGACCACCTTGACCGCCTGAAGAGCGCTGTTGACGCACTGCAGTAACGCGTAAACCCCGCTTTACCTCGAGAAATAACATTCCGCCCGCCCCCACTGCCGCCCTCGAGACGCGCTTTGGGGGCGCAGGCATGTACATCGTATGTCCCTTTGTTCCACTTCAAATAAGGATTAGTACGTCTCATGGCAGACAATAATCTCACCCAGGCATCGACCTCGGAGGCCCTTCCTGTCTCTGGCGCCGAACAGCCTCATACCCGTGGCGATAACGAGAATGACTTGGCTACCTCCAGCTCCGGTAGCTCCGTCAAGCGCCCCGGTGACCGCATTTTCGAATTCCTCTCCACGGCCTCTGCCACGCTGATTACCGTGATGATCGCGGCGATTGCCGCCTTCCTTATCTGGCGTGCCGTTCCTGCGCTCAGCGTGAACGAGAATGGACTATTGGGCTTTTTCACCCACGGTGAACGCTGGGAGACCACCGATACTTCCGCGATGAAGTTCGGTATCCCGACCATGTTCGGCACTACCGTCCTCATCTCGGTCTTCGCCCTGCTTCTGGCCATGCCAGTCGCACTTGCGATTGCCATCTTCTTGTCCAACTACGCCCCAGCCCGCTTAGTTAAGCCGCTGGGTTTCTTGGTGGACATGCTGGCCGCAGTGCCGTCCATCGTCTACGGCCTATGGGGTTGGCAGGTCCTCGGACCGGCCCTGTCCGGCTTCTACACATGGTTGGAATCCTGGGCCGGCGGGTTCTTCCTGTTTACCCAATACGATAATTCGCCCGCCTTTGCTACCGGCCGCAACCTCTTTACCGGTGGCATCGTGCTAGCCGTGATGATTCTGCCGATCATCGCCGCTACCGCCCGCGAGGTATTCGTGCAAACCCCTCCGGGCCAGATCGAGTCCGCCTTGGCGCTGGGCGCTACGCGCTGGGAAGTCATCCGCATGACCGTCCTACCATTCGGCATGTCCGGCTACGTCGCCGGCTCCATGCTGGGCTTGGGCCGCGCTCTGGGTGAGACCATGGCGCTGTACATGGTGGTCTCGCCGCTGGTGGACTTCCGCTTCTCGCTTTTCGATGGCGGTACCACCTTCGCTACCGCCATCGCCCTCGCCGCGGCCGAGTTCGGTAACGAGACGCGCGCCGGTGCCTATATCGCCGCCGGTTTGATGCTGTTCTTGCTGACGTTTGTGGTCAACGCCATTGCCCGCGCCATCGTGAAGAGCAAGTAAGGAAGGACAACAATGACTACTACGACAAATAACAAGCCCGCCTCCGCTGGCGGGGCAACCTTCCTGGAAATCTCCGGTTCCCGCAAAGCGGCCAATAGCATTGCCACCGTCGTTGTATGGGGCGCTATGGCCTTGGCGATGGTCCCTTTGATCTGGGTACTGTGGGAGCTCATCTCTCGCGGTAGTGGCGTGATTTTCTCCGCTGACTGGTGGACGCTGTCCCAGCGCGGCGTGATGAATAGTGCCGAAGGCGGCGGTGCCGCACACGCCATCGTCGGTACCTTCGTGCAAACCGCCCTGGCTTCCATCCTGTCAATCCCGATCGGTATCTTTACCGCCATCTACTTGGTGGAATACTCCAAGGGTGGTTGGCTCGGCCGTACCACCACCTTCATGGTGGACATCTTGTCCGGCGTGCCTTCCATCGTGGCAGCGTTGTTCATTTTCGCCATGTGGATCACGCTCTTCGGCTTTGGCCGCTCCGGCTTGGCCGTCGCCCTGTCCTTGGTCTTGCTGATGATCCCCATCGTGGTGCGCAATACCGAAGAGATGCTGCGCGTGGTCCCCATGGACCTCCGCGAGGCTTCCTATGCCCTCGGCGTGCCCAAGTGGAAGACCATCGCACGCATCGTGCTGCCGACAGCCCTGTCCGGCATCGTGACCGGCATCATGCTGGCCATTGCCCGCGTGATGGGTGAATCCTCCCCAGTTCTGGTCTTGGTTGGTTCCTCCTCGGTCATCAACTGGGACGCGTTTAAGGGCTCGCAATCTTCGCTGCCGCTGATGATGCTTGATATGTACAAGGCCGGCGCGCAGCCCGCCGTGCTGGATAAGCTGTGGGGCGCAGCGCTGACGCTGGTTATCCTCATCGCCATCCTCAATATTGCGGCGCGAGTAATTTCCGCGAAGTTCTCGGTCAAGAAATAGCCGCACACGATTCCGCCACTTATACACCCCCTCTAGAGGAGAAACCTCCACAATGTCTAAGCTCGAGCTCAATGACGTCGATATTTTCTACGGTGATTTCCACGCCGTACAGAACGTAAATATGCAGATCCCGGCACAAGCCGTGACCGCCTTCATCGGCCCGTCCGGCTGCGGTAAATCCACCGTGCTGCGCACCCTAAACCGCATGCACGAGGTCATCCCTGGCGCATCCGTCAAGGGCGAGATCCTGCTCGATGGCACCAATATCTACGGTCCCAAGGTCGACCCAGTTTCCGTGCGCAATACCATCGGCATGGTCTTCCAGAAGGCCAACCCATTTCCCACCATGTCCATCGAAGACAACGTCGTTGCCGGTCTGAAGCTGTCTGGTGAGAAGAATAAAAAGAAGCTCAAGGAAGTAGCCGAACAGTCCCTGCGCGGCGCTAACCTCTGGGACGAGGTCAAGGACCGCCTGGATAAGCCGGGCGGCGGCCTCTCGGGTGGTCAGCAGCAGCGCCTGTGCATCGCCCGCGCGATTGCCGTGGAACCAGAAGTCCTGCTGATGGACGAGCCCTGCTCCGCACTGGACCCGATTTCCACCCTGGCCGTGGAGGACCTTATCCACGAGCTGAAGGAAAACTTCACCATCGTCATCGTGACCCACAACATGCAGCAGGCCGCCCGTGTGTCCGATAAGACCGGCTTCTTCTCCCTAGAAGCTACCGGCAAGCCGGGCCACCTAGTGGAGTTCGATGAAACCACCCGCATCTTTGAGAACCCTTCCCAGAAGGAGACCGAAGACTACATCTCTGGCCGCTTCGGTTAAAAGTAGACTCTGATTGTCCGAAAAGGGCGGTACCTCCAGCGCAGGGAGGTACCGCCCTTGTGGCAGTTTTATTAGCGGCGGAATTGGCGCTCTAATTCGCTCATGCGGGCCTCGAACTCGGCATCCTTTTGGTCCTCTTGGAGCTTCTTTTCAAACTCTTCCGGCAATAGGCCGGTGGCAAAGTAGATGATACGTCCAGCCACGGAGACGCAGTGATCCGCGTAGCGCTCGTAGTAGCGGGTAATCTGCGCCGTCTCTACGGCCTCGCGCACCGTTCCGTTCCATTCGCGTTGGGTGAGAATGCGCAGCAGGTGATGGTTAATATCGTCCACCGCATCATCATCAGAACGCAGATTAACGGATAGCTCGGCATCTGGGGTGACTAAAATATCGTGTACCACCGAACCCATTTCCTGGGTTAAGCGGAACATCTCCTCCATGAACCCGAGGTATTCAGCGGGTACAACGGCCTCAGGGTGGCGGCGGCGCGCGGCATCGGCAATGTGCTGGGCCAGCTGACCCATGCGGAAGAGGTCTTCGACAATATAGATGGAAGACACCACCTGGCGCAGATCCTGAGCCATGGGGTTTTCCAGCGCCAAAAGCTTTACCGCGCGTTCGGAGCAGCGTGAGCGGATCTCATCGAGTTCCTCGGTAAGGCTGAGCGCCTCCTCCGCGGGTTCCAGTGCGCGATCGAGCAGCGCCTGGGAGGCCTTATCCATGATGGTGCGGACGGTATCGCACATGACGATGAGGTCGTGCGAGAAGTTGTCCAGATGTTCACGGTAGGCAGTACGCATGCAGAAAATGATAGCTCACAAACCGGGTAAATGCTTGCTGAGTCACACCTGCGCGATTTTAGCCGCCGGAGTTATAAATATCGGCGCCGACCGGAACGAATTCATCCTCGGGGTCATCGAGCCAGCCATCGGGAAGCGCGACCTTAGAAGGCGAGCCCTGGCGCCCGCGCGCACCATCGGCATCGGCAGCCAAAGCATCAGAATCCGCCCAGGGCGCCAGCAATTCGCGCAGGCTCTCTAAGGAATCCACCTTGGCCAAGCCGGCGCGCACTTGCCCGCCGACGGGGAAGCCACGCAGGTACCAGCCAATGTGCTTGCGGATGTCCCTGGATGCGTGCTCTTCACCCTCGTGCTGCGCGAGCAGCTCTGCGTGACGCAAGATTACCTGGGTGACCTCGCCCAAGGTGGGCTCGGCGGGGATGGACTCGCCGCGCAAGGCAGCACCCAGCTCCGCGAATAGCCACGGCCGGCCCAGGCAGCCGCGGCCCACCTGCACGCCATCGCAGCCGGTGGCCTCCATCATGCGGCGGGCGTCATCGGCGCGGAAAATATCGCCATTGCCCAGCACCGGAACACCGGTATCCGCGAGGTGTTCCTTGAGCCGGGCGATCTCATCCCACCGGGCATCGCCAGAATAGCGCTGCGCGGCCGTGCGACCGTGCAGGGTTACGGCGGCGGCGCCGGAATCCACGGCGATGCGCCCGGCATCGAGATGCGTATGGTGCTCGTCATCAATGCCCACGCGCATCTTCACCGTAACGGGGATATTCGTGCCCTCGGTGGCCTTGACCGCGGCGGAGACGATATTGCCAAAGAGACGGCGCTTATAAGGCAGGGCAGAGCCGCCGCCACGCCTAGTTACCTTGGGAACGGGGCAGCCAAAGTTCATGTCGATGTGATCAGCCAAGTTCTCATCCACGATGATCTTGGCTGCTTTATAGGTGTATTCCGGGTCCACCGTATAAATCTGCAGGGAACGCGGATCTTCATCCGGGGCAAAGGTGGTCATGTGCATGGTTTTCTCGTTGCGCTCCACTAGGGCGCGCGCGGTGACCATCTCGCAGACATACAAGCCCGACACCGTTCCGGTGCGGGCCAGCTCCTGTTCCCGGCACAACGTGCGGAAGGCGACGTTGGTTACCCCCGCCATGGGAGCGAGGATGACGGGGGAGGAGAGGTCATAGTTTCCAATGCGCAAATTCACGCCCTAATTGTGCTCGTTAACCGCGGAATTTAGCAACTGAAACGAAGGTGGCGGCCACCGAGGAATCCCATTATTGGGGTGAAAGTCACAAAATGATGGTGGCGAAAACGTTAATTTTCGCTACTGTGGTCTGTGTAACAAAATTGGGTTGGCCGTAACACCGGTCTACTCGTATATGAAGGAGGATGACAGTTGTCCGATAGAATCGCATACGCCCCGTTTGAGAAGCTCGTAGTTTCTGCAGAGGAGGCTGCGAAGTACGTCAACAATGGTGACCGCGTAGGAATCTCCGGCTTCACCGGTGCAGGTTACCCCAAGGGTTTGCCTACCGCCATTGCAGATAAGGCGAAGGCGCTGCACGAAAAGGGCGAAGAGTTCAAGATTGACCTCTTCTCCGGTGCTTCTACCGCCCCGGACTGCGACGGTGTTTTGGCAGAGGCAGAGGCCATTAACTTCCGCTCCCCATACAACTCTGACCCGCTACTGCGTAAGCAGTTCAACGATGGCACCGCGCTCTACCAGGACATTCACCTGTCCCACTTGGGCCAGCAGGTAGAAGAGGGCTTCTACGGTGACTTCCAGGTAGCCATCATTGAGGCGGTACGCATTACTGAGGAAGGCAATATCGTGCCGTCCTCCGCAGTGGGCAATAACCTCGAGTTCGTCGAGGCCGCAGACAAGATCATCATTGAGATCAACGAGTGGCAGTCCGAGAACCTCGAGGGCATGCACGACATCTACCGCATCGACAAGCTGCCTAACCGCCAGCCCATCCCGATTAACAAGCCGGGTGACCGCATCGGTACCACCTACATGGAGATCCCCGAGGAGAAGGTCGTTGCAGTGGTCAAGACCAACTCGGCAGACCGCAACGCTCCATTCCGCGAGCCGGACGAGACCTCTGAGAAGATCGCCGCTAACTTCATCGAGTTCTTGGAGGGCGAGGTTGCCGCAGGCCGCCTCGAGTACGACAAGTTCATCATGCAGTCCGGCGTGGGTAACGTGCCGAACGCCGTGATGGCAGGTCTTTTGGACTCCAAGTTCGAAAACATTCAGGCATATACCGAGGTTATCCAGGACGGCATGCTGGACCTCATCGATGCCGGCAAGATGACCGTGGCTTCTGCAACCTCCTTCGCGCTGTCGCCGGAGTACGCAGAAAAGATGAACGCGGAAGCAGACCGCTACCGCAACCACATCATCTTGCGCCCGCAGCAGATTTCCAACCACCCTGAGGTCATCCGCCGCGTCGGCCTGATTTCTTCCAACGGCATGATCGAGGGAGATATCTACGGCAACATCAACTCCACCAACGTGTCCGGTTCCCGCATCATGAACGGCACCGGTGGCTCTGGTGACTTCACCCGTAACGCGTACATCTCCACCTTCGTGTCCCCGTCCATCGCGAAGGATGGCGCCATCTCCGCTCTGGTTCCGTTCGTGTCCCACACCGACCACACCGAGCACGACACCATGGTCATCATCACCGAATACGGTGTGGCTGACCTGCGTGGCTTGGCTCCAAAGCAGCGCGTAGAGAAGATCATCGCCGTGGCTCACCCGGACTACCGTCCGCTGTTGGAGGAGTACTACGAGCGTGCGAAGGAAAACAAGTTCCAGCACACCCCGCACGACTTGAAGTCCGCCTTCGACTTCCAGGTTAACTTCATGGAAAAGGGTGACATGCGCGGTTAATCTCCACCGCCATGGCAAAGGAGGGCCTCCCGGCTGGGAAGCCCTCCTTTTGCTTTGTTTGGATACTCTCAGGCGAGGGGTTAATTAGGAGATCTAAAAGTCAACACGCTAATATAGAGCGACGTTGGGCCTTTAGCTCAGTTGGTAGAGCTACGGACTTTTAATCCGCAGGTCGTGGGTTCGATCCCCACAGGGCCCACATCAGGAGCCGCCTTCGGGCGGCTCCTTTTCTAGTTTTTTACCAGCTTCTTAATGGCGTGCATAGCCTCCGCTAGCTTCTCCTTGGCCACCTCGCCGTCCTCGGCCGCCGCACCGGCCACACAGTGCTCTATGTGGTCCTCTAAGAGCGCGAGAGAGACATTCTCTAGTGCGGATGTCACCGCGGAGATTTGGGTGATGATATCGATGCAGTACTGGTCCTCATCGACCATGCGGTGAATCCCGCGCGCTTGGCCTTCGATGCGCTTCAGGCGCGCCAGATAACGTGCTTTGCTCTTACTATCGGCGTTGTATCCGTGGATATCCGGCTCGTGGCAGGAACAGGTTTTTTGCTGCTCAGACATGGTTAAAACTCCTTCTGGGGGAGCGATTTTGTTTCTTGGTGATGTCTCCAGTATATTTCTAGAAGTCGCCAAGAAGCGACTGGCCCCCATCGTCTAGCGGCCTAGGACACTGCCCTTTCACGGCAGCGGCACGGGTTCGAATCCCGTTGGGGGTACCAACACCATCGTGTTGGTACGAAATAATTTCTCATTTGGCCTTGTGGCGCAGTTGGTTAGCGCGCCGCCCTGTCACGGCGGAGGTCGCGGGTTCAAGTCCCGTCAAGGTCGCATTCTGAACAGTACACGCTTCGGCGGGTACTGTTCTTTTTTGGTTTTGGGCCGCTGCTTGTTGGTGCCACCTTGGTACAGGGGCATCGGAAAGCGTGAAAACTGCCCTTGTAGTGCTGATTTGTGTTGTTTCTAGGCGGCTGTGTAAAGTAACTACCCGTGTCCAAGAGGCACACAAAACTGAAAATGGCCTTGTGGCGCAGTTGGTTAGCGCGCCGCCCTGTCACGGCGGAGGTCGCGGGTTCAAGTCCCGTCAAGGTCGCGGAAACCTTCGGGTTTCTGGCCAGATAGCTCAGTCGGTAGAGCACACGCCTGAAAAGTGTGGGGTCGCCAGTTCGATCCTGGCTCTGGCCACAACTATGGTCCCTCCTTATTATCAAGGAGGGACCATTTTTGGTTTAATGGGGGACATGGAAAAAGCAGTTTCTCATCAGACCGATTTGTCCCGTTTCGTGCTTACCGTTGACGGTGTGGAAGCAGGAATCTGCGAATATGTAGATTCCGGCGATACCCGCGAGTTCAACCACACGGTCATCGGGGATGACTTCCGCGGACAGGGCCTGTCCTCGCCGTTGATTAAGGCGGCCCTCGATGAAACTCGGGCTGCCGGCATGAAGGTCATCGCCACCTGCTCTGCCGTGGCGCACTTTATGGACAAGAACCCCGAATACCAGGACCTGCTGCGCGGTTAAGCACAGCAAAAAGCGGCCCACACAAGCCTGTGGGCCGCTTTTAGTCTATTTAGATGTAGTAGTCCGGATCCACGAGCTTGACCCGCTCATGCCTATTTGAAGGCCGATTCTTGGCGGGGATGCCCACCGCGATGTGATCGGCTGGTACGTCCTTCGTTACAACGGCATTGGCACCGATGGCGGAACCGGCACCGATGGTGATGGGGCCTAAAACCTTAGCGCCCGCGCCGATGGTGACGTTATCTTCCACCGTGGGGTGGCGCTTGGTCTGGGTGAGGACCTGACCGCCGAGCGTCACGCCGTGGTAGAGCATCACGCCATCACCAATTTCCGCGGTTTCCCCAATGACAATGCCCATCCCGTGGTCGATGAAGAAGCAGCGCCCGATGGTGGCGCCTGGGTGGATCTCGATGCCGGTAAAAAAGCGGTTAATCTGGGACAGGATGCGCGCAGGGCCCCGCAGGCCGCGCTTCCACAGCCAGTGGGAGACGCGGTGCGACCAGATGGCGTGCAGGCCGGAATAGACGATCGCATTTTCAACGTCGCCGCGGGCGGCTGGGTCATGGTCCCGGGCATTGGCTAAATCTTCGCGGATATATTTAATAATGCTCATGGGGACTATAGTACTGGTCACAAAAAGGCACCCGCCAAGCTTGACGGGTGCCTTTTATTCACGGACTAGGCTGCGGGGCTAATTATGCCTCGCGGATGTCCTCGAAAAGAACGGTGGAAACGTAGCGCTCACCAAAGTCCGGCAGGACAACGACGATGGTCTTGCCCTCGAACTCGGGGCGCTCAGCCAGCTTCAGTGCAGCCGAGAGGTTTGCACCGGCGGAAATACCAACCAGCAGGCCCTCTTCGGTAGCAAGGGCGCGAGAGAGCTTGATGGACTCCTCGAGGGAGGCGGTCAAAACCTCATCCAGCTGCTCGCGGTCGAGCACGTCCGGTACGAAGTTGGCGCCCAAGCCCTGGATCTTGTGTGGGCCTGCCTGGCCCTCAGACAGAACAGGGGAGTCAGCCGGTTCAACGGCAGCGAGGTAAACGTCTGGGTTCTTGGACTTCAGGTAGCGGCCTGCACCGGTGATGGTGCCGCCGGTGCCGACGCCTGCGACGAAGGCATCGACATTGCCCTCGGCGTCGTCCCAGATCTCCGGGCCGGTGGTGGCCTCGTGGATCTTGGGGTTGGCCTCGTTAGCGAACTGGGAAGCCAGGATGGCGTTGCCGCGCTCGGCGACGATCTCGTTGGCCTTGTCAACCGCACCCTGCATGCCGGCAGCGCCCGGGGTCAGGATGATTTCTGCACCGTATGCGCGAAGCAGGACCTTGCGCTCATTGGACATGGTCTCTGGCATGGTGAGGACAACGTCGTAACCCAAGGTCGCGCCGGCCAGTGCCAGAGCAATGCCGGTGTTACCGGAGGTAGCTTCAACGATGGTGCCGCCCGGCTTCAGGTCACCGGACTCCTCGGCGGCCTTGATGATGGCCAGACCGATGCGGTCCTTAACGGAGTTACCAGGGTTAAAGGACTCCACCTTGGCCAGCACGGTGGCACCCTTGCCCTCTGCCAAGCGGTTGATGCGGATGAGTGGGGTACCGCCGATGGTCTCTAGGACATTGTTGTAAATAGCCATTTATTAGGACTCCTTTGGGAATCGTATTCGTGGTCAAATCAGGTACAAGCGCAAGGATACACTATTTAAGTAGACAGAGTGGTATATTTATTACAGACTACCCATTCGGGCATGAAATGTGGGATTCGCGGCCGTGGAGGCAAAGGGGCGATTTCGAATTACCCCCACTTGCTGTCTATAATTCCACGTAGTTACCCGCTGCTCCCCAAGTTTTCGGGGATAT
The DNA here is from genome assembly GCF_030227225.1 of Corynebacterium rhinophilum. Lineage (GTDB taxonomy): Bacteria > Actinomycetota > Actinomycetes > Mycobacteriales > Mycobacteriaceae > Corynebacterium > Corynebacterium rhinophilum. The sequence continues at coordinate 2,361 of NZ_JASPHQ010000022.1, read as the reverse complement.
CGGGTGCACCTACTTGGTTACCCCCGACGAGGAAAGAGTCTCATGGAGTCGCATCGCCTCAAAGATGATGAAGAATCCGTACGCGCGGCACTGTCGTCTCTCAAAACCGCCACCGGAATCCCAGTGACGATGTACGCAACATTATTGGCGGATAATCGCCTGCAAATTACCCAGTGGGTGGGTCTGCGTACACCGGCGCTACAGAATCTGCTTATCGATGCCGGCGTGGGCGTCGGCGGGCGCGTCATCACCACCCGCCGCGCGGTGGGCGTATCGGACTACACGCGTGCCACCACCATTTCCCACGAGAACGACAGCGTGATCCAAGACGAAGGCCTGCACTCGATCGTTGCGGTACCGGTTACCGTGCAGCGTGAAATCCGCGGCGTGCTCTATGTTGGCGTGCACTCCCCAGTGCGCCTGGGGGATAAGGTCATCGAGGAAGTCACGATGACGGCGCGGACCCTGGAGCAAGACCTCGCGGTCAACTCCGCGATGCGCCGCGCCGATGGCGGAAAGGGGGGTGCCTCCCGCGGCCATGCCATGAACGGTGCGGAATGGGAACAGGTTCGTTCCACCCACTCCAAGCTGCGCATGCTGGCCAATCGCGTCGAGGACGAGGAATTGCGCAAGGAACTCGAGGCACTTTGCGATCAGATGGTCTCTCCTGTGCGCGTGAAGCAATCGACCAAGCTTTCAGCCCGCGAACTCGACGTCCTCTCCTGCGTGGCGCTAGGCCACACCAACGTGGAAGCGGCGGAAGAAATGGGGATTGGCGCCGAAACCGTCAAGTCCTACCTACGCTCCGTAATGCGCAAGTTGGGGGCACACACTCGCTACGAAGCCGTCAATGCCGCCCGCCGGATCGGCGCGTTGCCCTGATAACCGGTAGCGTATAAAGCTGTGAAAGATCAGTTTATTGTTTCCGGTGGTGCCCGCCTTGCAGGCACCGTCAAAGTAGATGGCGCCAAGAACAGCGTCCTTAAGCTCATGGCCGCCGCATTGCTGGCGGAGGGGGCGACGACGCTGACCAATTGCCCAGAGATTCTGGACGTACCTTTGATGAAGAAGGTGCTCGAGGGCTTGGGCTGCGAGGTGACAATCGATGGCAGCACCGTCCGCATTACTACCCCCGCGACGCCGCAATCGAACGCGGACTTTGATGCGGTCCGCCAATTTAGGGCGTCGGTATGCGTCTTAGGCCCACTGACCTCGCGCTGCGGGCATGCAAAGGTTGCGCTGCCCGGTGGTGACGCCATTGGCTCTCGCCCGCTTGATATGCACCAGACTGGCTTGGAGAAGCTCGGCGCCACCACGCGCATTGAACACGGCGCCGTGGTCGCTGAAGCTTCCGAGCTTCGCGGCTCTAATATCCGCTTGGACTTTCCTTCCGTTGGTGCGACGGAAAACATCTTGACCGCCGCCGTCTTGGCCGAGGGCACTACTGTTCTCCACAATGCCGCCCGCGAGCCCGAGATCGTGGACCTGTGCGAGATGATGAAATCCATGGGCGCCAATATCGAAGGCGAAGGCACCTCCGAGGTCACCATCCACGGCGTGGACCGGCTTAACCCAACGGAGCACGAAGTCATTGGTGACCGCATCGTGGCTGGCACCTGGGCTTATGCCGCAGCCATGACACAAGGCGATATTACCGTTGGCGGTATTGCTCCGCGTCACCTGCACCTTCCGCTGGAAAAGCTGAAGTCCGCCGGCGCAGAGATTGAAACCTATGAAAACGGCTTCCGCGTGCGCATGGATAAGCGTCCTACCGCCGTGGATTACCAGACGTTGCCTTTCCCAGGCTTTCCGACGGACCTCCAGCCCATGGCCATCGGCATTTCCTCCATCGCCGAAGGGACCACCGTGATCACGGAGAACGTCTTCGAATCCCGGTTCCGCTTCGTGGACGAAATGCTGCGCTTGGGTGCCGATGCCCAAGTGGATGGCCATCACGTGGTGGTACGGGGTAAGGAACATCTTTCCTCTACGCATGTATGGAGTTCCGATATCCGTGCCGGAGCTGGCCTGGTCCTCTCCGCACTGTGCGCCGACGAAGCGACGACCGTTCACGATGTCTTCCATATAGACCGCGGCTATCCCCACTTTGTGGAGAACCTTTCGCGGCTTGGAGCCACCATCGAAAGGACGCAGGAAGAAGAAATCTTCTAATTAACCTTCCCCAGTACGCATTTTTCTCGTGTGTGCTGGGGATTTGTGCGTTTCTTGGAGTGGGGTGTAGGTTTATCCAAGTCGCCGAGAGGTAGCCGGTTGGTTATTTTTGAGTGACTTTTTGTACTGACTTGGCTCAAGGATTTGACTTGGTTCAGGTTGTTGGGTAAGTTAGTGCGAGCCGCCGAT
>NZ_JASPHQ010000021.1 GCF_030227225.1 Corynebacterium rhinophilum | reverse complement strand
AGCACGTGCTGGCCCCTGACACCATCACACTGCATGCTCTATCGAAAGGTAGAAACACCACTCAAACGGACTTGACCCCTTCGTGGTCCTACTGCTAGTCGGCATAGGCTTGTTTATGGTGACTAGTACAACAAAGTTTCCCATATTTGTCCCTCTTTTTATGGGACTTGTATGCACAATCGCAATTCTCACCTCTGGGAAGCCCGATCCTGCTGAATGTAGTAAGCCCGATCCTGCTGAATGTAGTGACGTAAACATCACGAAACAGGCGGAGTCCGAACAAAAAGGGGTCGGTTGGATTATGAGGCTAACCTCCGTTCAGGTCGTTAACTTGGTCATAGCGTGGCGGGCTTCGGGAAAAATAAAAAGCACTTGGAAAAGGGGTGACTAGGAGATCTGGGGGAATGGTTGACATTATTCATGAAGCTCAGGACGCACACCTGTGCGCCCTATTCATCAAAGCCCACGGACACGGTGGAGACTACGAGTACGCGCGAGACGGCTCCAACAGCGCAGTCAAACACCTGCAAGCAATACTGGCAGAACTGCCCGCTACTTCCCCACTGGCCCGCGATGCCGGCATACTCGCTAAGTTCGTGCGTGCAGCACAGAGGAATTTGTCTCGGCAACGCCCTGACACAAACCGGTAGTATCACACCAAAATAACCATCATCGTTGCAACGACCCCTAGAATCCGCCCTGCTTGTTTAATCCATGAAAAGCCGTCAAAATAGAGATAGCCCTTTTCCCATAAACTATCTCCCTAGGACGCTCCCCATGGACTATGTCTTGGCTCTCGGCGAAAACCCCGATTTTCCTTTGTGGCTTCGCGCGACGCACCTCATCAACTTTGTACTCATCGGCACGCTCTTGCGCTCCGGGCTGGAAATGCTTTCTTCCATGCCGCGCCTGTGGTGGCGCAATGACTGCGCGCCTGGCACCGAATGGCTGCGTTTTACCAAGCGCAAGCTGCCCAAGGAAGAGGGCGTATATACCTCTTTGATGGACGAGCTTTCGTGGTCACCGGTCGTGGCGCTGCCGGGCCGCGAAAACATTGGCCTGGGCCGCCACTGGCACGGCCTTTCGGTCATGCTGTGGGTCCTCAATGGCCTGGTGTACGTCGTGCTGCTCTTTGCCACCGGCCTGTGGCAGCGCCTCATCCCCACCTCCTGGGACATCATCCCGGAGGCGTGGGATACCTTCAAGGTCTATATCAGCCTCAGCGCGCCCGGCATCGAGCACTTCACGCCATACGATGCCCTCCAGCAACTCGCCTACGCCTTCGTCATCTTCATCGTTGCGCCCTTCATGATGGTGACCGGCCTGGGGATGTCGCCGGCCATCCGCGTGCGCTTCCCGTGGTTTGTAAAGATGCTGGGCGGCCACCAAGGTGCGCGGTCGCTGCACTTTATCGGCATGGTCTTGATGTCCGCGTTCATCCTGGTCCACGTGGTGCTGGTCTTCTTCGTGCACCGCGAGTACAACATGGTCCACATCGTCTTCGGTGACGTCTCCACCGAGCGCTATGTGCAGGCCTTTACCACCGTCGTCATCACCATCGTGGCGGTCATCATCTTCTGGATTGCCCTGTCCTATTGGACCTTGGCGGACCGCGTCCGGGCACATAATTTCTTGGTCTCGTTCACCGAAATCGGCCGCAAGCTTTCGCTGAACCACTTCCACCCGCGCAAGCCCAAGGAAACCAAGGACTCGCCGATGCCCATTTCCTCCTTCCACTGGACCAACGGCCTGCCGCCGACGGAGAAGGAGTCCCCGGAGTGGACCGAGTACAAGCGCAATGGCTGGGAGGACTACGCCATTACCGTGGCTGATGATGTCAACGGCACCGAAAAGACCGTCACCCTTGAGCAGTTGCGGGAGCTGCCGCAGACATCCTACATCGCCACGCATACCTGCATGCAGGGATGGTCTGCGACCTCCAAGTGGGGAGGGCCCAAGCTTGTCGATGTCCTCGAGCTACTCTGCCCCCGCCCCGAAGGCGCCAACTACGTGCTCATCGAGTCCTATGGCTTGGCGCAAAAGATGTACGATAACCGCCCGCGCGAGCCTTTCTACGCGGCCTTCGATATCGAGACCGCCATGGAGGATCAGTCAATTTTGGCGATTTCGCGCAATGACCAGGACATCGATCTACACTTGGGCGCCCCAGTGCGCGCCCGCGTGGAATCGAACCACGGGTATAAGGCAGTGAAGTGGGTATCGCGGATTGCCTGGATTGGTGATTACGCCGACTACGGCGATGGCCGCGGCGGCACCCGCGAGGATTCCGCGCTCCAAGCCTTCAACGGCCGCATCTAACACCGAAGGATTAGAATTTGTTTCTATGACTGATAAATCTTCCGTCACCGAAACCCGCATCGCCATCGATGGCATCCGCAATGACAATGACGTGCGCAAGTGCCTGCAAAAGCTCTACGGCATCTTTGCCGATACGGGAATGGGCCAAGCCACCTTCGAGATGACCGGGGATGCCACCGCGGATGTCGTCATCAAGCACGCTGAGTCCGTCTCGGTGGACCCGGAGGTCATTGATGCAGCGGTGCGCAAAGCGGGGCCGTACCGCCTGGCCTAATCGATGCGCGGCGGCTCGTAGCCGTCCTCTTTAAGCCACGCGATATGCGGTGGGGTATTCATCCCCCACTCGCTGCGCGCCCACGCGAAGGTCTGGCGTACCTCGGCCTCGGAATAACCGCCATCGCGCAGGTACTGCCGGAAGCCATTCGGCCCGGAATCCTTGATCCAGAGCCAGACGTAGTCGTCGAGGGAGTCATCGGCAAGCAAGCTTTCTAAGCCCGCCGGAACGAACTCGCGCTCGGCGCGCACGCGGTCCGCCAAGTCCTCGTCGAGGAAATCGTAGAGGTAGTCCATCGCGTCTTCGAGCTCGGCATAGTGTCGTGGATCCATGGGCTAAATCTCCCGGTGCTTAGTGCCGATGACCATGCGGTCGATCTCTTCCAGTATCTCATCCACGATGGCCGGATTGAAGGCCCGATCCTTGCGCAGGACTAGGAGCTCGCTCTGCGCGGCGTTAAGCGCGGTGCGCCGGGCCTCCAGCGCGACGCGGCGGGCCTCCTCGGCGCGCTGCTTGCGCTCGTCGTTATTCTCGGCGGGGTTTTCGCCATCACCCAGGCGGTCCTCAAACCACTGGATGACGTTGGCGGAAATTTCCGGATCGACAGTTTCGGCCTCGCCGGTGGCATCGTCCTCGGGCCGGAATTGCGATAGCGCATCGATGCTGGCGGCGCGCGCCCGCGAGACCACCGCGGCGCGCATCTTATCGTTGGCGGCCTGCGAGGCCTCAGTGAGATCGAGCTGCCTCATCAGCCACGGCAGCAGCAGGCCGGGCAGCACCATGGTGACCAACAGGACGGTCAGGGCGATAACGGCCAGCTCGTGGTGGAAGGCGAAGACGCCGGTAGGAATGGATAGAACCAGCGCCAAGGTCACCAGGCCGCGCATGCCGGACCAGGTCATCAGCAATACCTCCTGCATCCGCAGCGGAGCAACGTGCGGGCGCCCGCGCGAGACGTTGAGGCGGTAGTAGAAGAACATCCACACAAAACGCACCACGAAGGCCACCAGCGAGAGGATCACGCCAACCATGACCGAGTGCCACAAATCCGAGCCGACCTCCGCGATGGCCGTATTAACCGTCAGCCCGATTAGGCCGAACGCGACGCCGGTAAACAGCAGCTCCATGGTCTCCCAGAAAGACTGGCCGGAAAGCCGGTCCTCGGCCTGGATATCAGCGCGCGAGTTGAGCTCGACGGCGGCGATGACCACGGCGATAACACCGGAGGCTTTTAATTCCTCGGCCACGAGGAAGGTGGCGAAAGGAACCACCCAGGTCAGGGCGTTGCGCGCGACCACATCGTGGACGCGGGTAATAAACAGCGCCGTCAGCCGCCCGATGAGCCAGCCGATGGCAAGCGCGACGACGGACGAATAGAGGAAGCTCAGCACGCCGCTACCAAAGGAGATATCGCCGCCCTGGGTCACGGCGGCGAGCGCGAGGTGGAAGGCGACGATGGAGGCGGCATCATTAAACAGCCCCTCCGTTTGTAAGGTGGTGATGATGCGGCGCGGGATGCCGGCGGGCTCGGCCACCGCATCCACGGCCACGGGGTCCGGCGGGGCGATGGCCGCGCCGATGAGGATGGCGGCGGCGATGCTAATCCCCGGCAGGAAGGCGTAGGCGGTTGCACCCACGGCGAGGGTGGTGGCAACAACGAGGAGCACGGACAGGCTCAGGATGGTCACCCACTGCCCGCGAATCACACCCCAGGACGTGCGCCGCGCCAGCGCCCACAGCAGCGGCGGCAAGAAGATGGGAAGGATGAGCTCGGTGGGGATGTCGAATTGCGGCAGCCCCGGCACGAAAACGGCGCAGGCGGTAATAATCGTCAGCAGCGCGGGCCAGGGCAGCCCGACCCTATCGCCGATCGCAACGACGAAGACGGTCAGCAGCATGAGCCCGATGAGAACCAGTAAAACTTCCATGGGCTCGATAGTATTACGCGCGCCAAATATACGGCTCGCGGCTCAATTCCTCCGGCCGGAATTGCGCGAGGAGCTCGGCGGCGGTCTCCGCCTCATAGCCCAAAGACTGCGCCAGCTGCTTGACGATGCCCCTCGGCTCCCCCATATCCCGCATCGTCACCGCGCCATCGCGCTTGGCCAGGCGCTTGCCCGCGGTATTCAGGACCAGCGGCACGTGCACGTAGCTCGGCGGTGCAATCCCCAATAAGGAGGCCAGGTAGGCCTGGCGTGGGGCGGAGGATAAGAGATCGTCGCCGCGGACCACCTGGTCGATACCCTGGTAGGCATCATCAACGACCACCGCCAGGTTATAGGCCCAGCCGCCGTCCTGCCCGCCGCGGCGCAGGATAAAATCATCGACGTCACCGGTGTACTCGCCGTGCAGGGCGTCGTGGATGGTGAAGATGGAGACGTCTGCGCGCAGGCGCAGCGCCGGCTGACGGTTCTCGGCGGCGAGCTGGGCGCGTTTGGTGGCACGTTGGGCATCGGAAAGCCCACGGCAGGTGCCCGGGTACTGGCCCGGAATGGCGTGCGGGGCGCGGGAGGCTTCGCGGATATCCTTGCGCGAGCAGTAGCACTCGTAGACCGGCAGCTTCTGGAGCGCCGCGGCATAGGCGGCCTCGCGATCCTGCTGGTAGATGACCTCGCCATCCCACTCCAGCCCCAGGGCCGCAAGGTCCGCAAGCTGGCGCTCGGCCGCCGCGCGGGAGGAGCGCTGCTTATCGATGTCTTCCACCCGCACCACAAACCTGCGCCCCGTCGACCGCGCGTAGAGCCACGCCAGAAGCGCCGTGCGCAGGTTGCCAAAGTGCAGATCGCCGGAAGGGCTCGGGGCGTAGCGGCCCGCCCCGGTGGTCGCGGAATTCATATTCCCAGCATACGGTTTGGCACAATGGTGGGCATGGAAAAATCCCCCTCCTCTCAAGTGCGCTTTATCCCCGTTCATTCCACTCTTTACCCCTGGCTCGTCACCATTTTCGTCGTGACGTTTTTGATTTCTAATATCAACGCCACCAAGGGCGTCCAGCTCGGACCGCTCGTGACCGATGGCGCCTTCTTCCTCTTCCCGCTGGCCTATATCGTCGGCGACGTTTTATCCGAGTGCTACGGCTTCAAGTCCACCCGGCGCGCCATCTACATCGGCTTTGCAATGGCACTGCTCGCCGTAGTGTGTTTCTACATCGCCATCTGGCTGCCCGCGGCGGATTTCTATGAGGGCCAGGAGGCCTTCGCCGCCACGCTGGGCCTGGTGCCGCGCATCGTTTTGGCCTCCCTGGCCGGCTACCTGGTGGGCCAGCTGCTCAACGCGTGGACGCTGACCGCAATGAAGAAGCGCAGCGGCGAAAAGGGCCTTTTCTCCCGGCTGATCGCCTCCACCGTGGTGGGCGAGTTTGGCGATACCTTGCTGTTTTGCGCCATCGCCGCGCCCGTCATCGGCATCGACACCACGAGCGGGTTCATCAACTACGTGGTGGTGGGCTTTGTGTGGAAGACGCTGATTGAGGTCGTCCTCTTGCCCATAACCTCCACTGTTATCAAGCTGGTGAAAAAGCGCGAAGATTACCGCGCCTTCGACGCCGCGTAGTAGCGGCCCAAGAATTCATCGCGGTAGTCCTCGTAGTAGCCGCCGTTGATGGCGGCGCGAATATTATCTACTAGCCGCACCATGAATTCCACGTTGTGGATGGTGCACAGCGTGCCGGCCAAAAATTCCTTCGCCTTGAGCAGGTGGTGCAGGTAGGCGCGCGAGTAATTCTCCGTGACGTAGCCGCCAAATTCCTCGTCGATGCCCTTGAAATCCCGCTTGAACCGCGCATTGGTGAGGTTGAGGCGGCCATCGAGCGTGTAGACGCCACCGCGGCGAGCCAGGCGGGTCGGCGCGACGCAATCGAAGGTATCGGCGCCGGCTTCGACCGCGGTGAAGATGTCATCGGGCTCGGAGATGCCGAGCAGGTGGCGCGGTTTATCGTCCGGCAGTTCGTCGCACACCCAGCCCACGATGGTGCCCAGGTTCTGCTTTTCCAGCGCGCCGCCGATGCCGAAGCCGCCGAAACCGCGCTGACCCTTCTCCCGCGCGGCGCGGTCCAGGTCCAAGAGCCCGCGGGTGGCCTGGCGGCGCAGGTCCTCGTATTGCGCGCCCTGCACCACGCCCCACAGCGATTGCTTCGGGCGGTGGTAGCGCTCGCGGGTGAGCCTGTCATGTTCCTCTAGGCACCGCTGCGCCCACCGGTGCGTGCGGGCCACGGATTCTTCCTGGTAGGTGCGCGAATCAATGAGCGTGGTCAGCTCGTCAAAGGCGAACATGATGTCCGCGCCCAGCCCGTGCTGAATCTGCATGGATTTTTCGGGCGTAAAGCGGTGCTTGGAGCCATCGATAATCGAGCGGAAATCCACGCCTTCCTCATCCACCTTGGCCATGCGCTCCCTTTTTGCGGCGCGAATATCCTTCTCGGTGAGATCCGCCAAGTCCATGGCGATGACCTTTTTAAAGCCCACGCCCAAAGACATCACCTGGAATCCGCCGGAATCGGTGTAGGTCGGCCCGTGCCAGTTCTCGAATTTCGCCACGCCGCCGGCCTCATCCACGATGTCATGGCCCGGCTGCAGGTAGAGGTGATAGGCATTGGACAAAATCGCCTGCGTTCCGGTGGCGCGAATCTGCTCCGGCGTCAACGTCTTCACCGTGGCCTTGGTCGCCACTGGGATAAACGCCGGGGTGGCGATATCTCCGTGCGGGGTGTGGATAATACCGCTGCGGCCATGCTTGCCGGGGCCTTCGGGCAGGCGCTTATCGATGTCGAAACTTAAGTCCTTCATTCCTTATTTTCCTCTTCTTCCCTGGTCTTCTGGCCGTCATCCGCGTGTTGTGCTTCCCATTCTTCCTCAAGCGCGGTGCCTTCGATGTCTACGGTGGGCAGGATCTTATCCAGCCACTTGGGCATCCACCACGTAGCACGGCCCATGAGGAACATGGAGGCGGGGACGAGGGTCATGCGGACAAAGAAGGCATCGAAAAGCACGCCCGCTGCCAAGGCAAAGCCGAAGATCTGGATGAACGGCAGCGGCTGGTTGATAAAGGCCACGAAGACCGAAATCATGATGATGGCGGCGGCCGTCACCACGCGCGCGCCCTGGGTAAAGCCGGTGATGGTGGCCTCATCGACAGCGCTATAGGGCCCCGCCGTGCCCTTCGGATGCCGCGCGATGTGCTCGCGCATGCGGGTGACCAGGAATACCTGATAGTCCATGGCCAGGCCGAAGGTCACGCCGATGAGGAAGATCGGCATGAACGATAGCAGCGGGCCGGGGCCTGGGACGAGGCCCCACAGGCCGTCTTGCCATACCAGCACCGTGAGTCCAAAGGCGCCGCCGACCGAAAGCAGGAAGCCGAGGCCCGCTACCAGCGGCACCAAGATGGAGCGGAAGACGACGAGCAGCAGCACGATTGCCAGCCCCACAACAATGCTCAAGTAAGGCGCCATCGCATCGCGCAGGCGCTCGGTAATGTCCAACTGCACGGCAGTCAAGCCCGTCAGGCCGATCTCGGTGCCGGTGGTGCCTTCGATCTCCTTGGTGGCAGAGCGCAGCGCGTGCGCGACATTAATGGTTGCGGCTTCCGTTGGCGAGGTTTCCGGGGTCACCATGATTTGTGCCGCGCGCTGGTCCTCGCTGAGTGCAACGATTTGTGCGTGCTTTACCCCGCCGAGCGTCTTCAGCTGATCCGCGGTGTAGAGGAAGGACGCCAGCGCTGCCTTGTCTTCGGCGCTGGTCGGCGCGGCGGCGTCTTCCTTGTCCTCGACCTCTGCGACGGGGGCGATTTCCGGCTCCGCTGGCTGTTCGCCGGGCTGATCCGCGGGGTGTTCCGCTGGCTGGTCGCCAGGCTGGTCAACAGGGTGTTCTGCGGGGTGATCACCGGGCTGGTCGGCTGGCAGGTCCGCCGGCTGATCGGGCGCCTCGTCGGGCGCGGGCTCAGGCGCGTTGTCAGGCGCATGATCCTCCGGATTATCGGCGGGTGGCTCGCCGGCGCCTTCTTCGGGTTCGGCTTCTCCACCTTGAGCCGCCACCAATGGGGCGAGTGCGGCGGAATCGGCGTTGATGGTGTGGGCATCGACAACCGCGAGGAACGGCCCGTTGACGCCGGGGCCGAAGCCCTCGGCCATCAGGTCGGCAGCCTTGCGCTGGGTGGTATCGGGATTCGAGGTGGTATCGGCAGGCAGCGCCAGCTCCATGTGGAGCACGGGGGCGGTCATGGCGCCGAGGGAGAGGACGACGAGGGCCATCGCCAAGCCGGGCACCTTTTGTACCAGTCGTACCCAGCGATGGCCCATGGTTGGGCCGCGGCGCACCTTTCCCTTGTGGGAAGGGTTGCCGGCCACGCCGGGGATGCGGCCGCTAAACGCCTTGTCCCCCAAAAGCCCGAGCATCGCGGGGATGAGCGTGAGGGAGACGAGGACGGCGATGGCCACGGTTGCGGCGGCGGAAAGCCCCATGGCGGTGAGGAATTCGATGCGTGCAATGAGCAGGGCAAAAAGCGCGGTAAAGACGGTGGTTCCGGCGAAGACCACGGAAGAGCCCGCCGTTCCTGCCGCCATACCGGCTGCTTCTGGGGCGGACATGCGGGCGCGCTCGGCGCGGTAGCGGGACAAGATAAACAGCGCATAGTCGATGCCCACCGCCAGGCCAATCATGATGGCCAGCACCGGCGTCATGTTGTTGAGCTCTATCCAGTGCGTGGTAATCAGCATGCCGCATGCACCCAGGCCGACCCCGATGACGGCGGAAATCAGCGGCATTCCAGAAGCGACCAGGGAGCCAAAGGTAAAGATGAGGACGAGGAAGGCCACGCCAAGACCGATGATCTCGGAAGTGGAGTTAACCCGAATCTCATCGCCAAACCCGGCGCCGCCGGCCTCGACGGTAAGCCCCTGCTGCCTGCCGATGTCCATCGCTTCCGTCACGATGTCCTTATCGGCCTGATCCACGCTATAGGGCGATTCGGCATCAAAATCGAAGGTGGTATAGGCAATGGTCTCATCCTCATTGACCATGGCGAGGTTATCGGCATCGGCACGCGCGGATGATTCCGGCAGCCCCATCTCCGTGAACTGGTGGACGACCTCGTCCTGCAGCCGCGGCGAGACCTCAAGCGGGTTGCCAAAGCGCATGGTATCGCCCATCTCCAGGTTGTCCTCGAGGTGGGAAATGACCGCGTTGATGGCCTTTTCATTGGCGGGATCCGAGAGCTTTTGGCCCTCCGGGGCTTGGAAGACCAAGTTCACCGATGGGGAGTTGGCGGGGTTTCCGCCTTCCGGGAAAAGGTCCATCGTCTTGTAAGTGGCATCGATGGACGGGGTGCCTTTGATAGCGAACTCGCTCGTCATCGGTTTCATCAACAAGGCGGTAGCGCCGCCGGCGGCGGCCAGTAGGACCACCCAGGTGACGGTGACCTTCCATTTATTGAGGAATGACCAGCGCCCGAGCCGGTAGAGGAGTTTAGCCACGGGAAATGTACCTTCGCATTCGCGTAGTCGGACGGATTTAACTTCGCCCTAGTGTAGTTGCCGTGCCCCTTATTCCCTATTACTTAGCCGCCGGGCAGCCCGTATTCACAGACGATGCCAAGGCGGCGGGCCAAAAAGAACCGTGGCCATTCGATGCAGTCAAGGACTAGATCGGGTGGCCACGGCGGAGCGGCGTAGACAATGCAGCCGCGAGAGAGCGCTCGCTGTTTAAACGAACTTCGACAAGCTCAGACCAGGAAGAACGAGGTCAGAGAAGAAGGCGCTAATTTTCTTTACCCGCTCGATAACAGCAGCGATGGTCTCGCCTAGTGTGCCGAACGAAGAACCGTGGAAAGAAGAACCATCGGCTGCAGCGTTGTCGCCCGAAGGCTTCTTTTCTGGGGTTACCTGGTCAGATGGTTTAGCGTTTTCGGAGGCACCGTCGAATGCCACGGTGAGATCCGAGTTGGCATCGTCAAGCGGCTGCCCCACTGGGTACTTGCCCAAGAAGATGTCGGAGCCCGTCTGGGTCAGCGAGGTGGGGGCATCAGTTGTGGCATAGGTCTTGCCGGTTTCCGGTACCAAGGACTCAGTAAGCGTGAAGGTAGAGATTGCGGCGTCATCGCCAGACAATTCAACCGGCTTGTTCTTAAGCGGGCCCGAGGCGCCCGTAAGTTTATAATCCGCGGTGATGGTGGCGTTTTGTCCTGCTACTTCTACCTTGATATCCGAGAACGTGAGATCGACGCCGTAGGAACCATTAGGGCCGAGGCCTGGATAGCCTTGAATCTGCACGGATCCCTGAGTGTCAATAGTGCCGTTTCCCTCAGCATCCAGCGTGGTGTGGGCCGCATCGACCGGGAAGGTGAAGTCCTTTCCTACCTTCTCCGCGCCTTCGGTGGTATTGATGATACCTTTGGCAAGCGGGTTGGTCTCCACGTGGTGAATGAAGGATTCCTTGATGGGCCAGTTCAATTGGCCGGATTCCACGGCGGGGACATCGGCTGGAGCCTCATCGGCAGAGGCTACTGGGGCGCTGACGGCGCCAAGTGCAACCGCTCCAACGGCGATGACGGATGTTGTTTTCATGAATTTCTCCTCTTGAAAGCAGTGGTGAAGCTTTGCCTAAAATATTAGGCGAGCCTTACCTTATTTGGAAAATTAGAAAAAGTAAATCAGTGGCGCTTATCAAGCTCGGTGAAGATCCCCGAGTTGAAAGCAAATGCGCGCTGCGCCTCTGAGAGCAAAGCCTCGCGCTGCTCCGCAGTCAGCATGAGGCCGTCTAGGCGTTCGCGGTAGCCCTTGCGGTACGGCGGAATCTTGCCGATGGCACTGAAGTCATAAAAGTTCAGCGCATCCGGTTCGATGTCATAGAGGGTGCCGAGGCGCGCGGCAATCACCTGACCGCCGGAGACGTCACCGAGATACCGGACATAGTGATGGGCCACCACTTCTACCGCGCTGCCGGATACCCCTTCTAGGCGGGCAACGTAGGATGCTGTCGCCGGCAGGATCCGGATCTTTTCACGCCAGTCGCCGCCGACGAGCGCCGCCAGATCCGCCTCCAGAGCAAAGCGCCGCTCAAGGCGTGGATCGGCCACCGCACCGGCGATTGGAGTATGCGCCACACTGCGGACTGCACGCTCCAGAGACTCATAGACAAACCACAGCTGACCGCTTAAATCGGCGGCGGCCTCAGCGCTCAGCTGGCCCGACATGAGCCGCTGCATAAACGCCGAACCCTCCGCATTCTCATGGGCGTGGGCGGTCTCCTCACGCAATGCGACGGATAATGGTTTCTTGAGCGTCACAGTCACTGACTTCCTCCAAAGTAATGCTTACCTAATGTCCAAATATAAATTTAAGGTTAGGCAATCCTTATTTACAAGGCTTGTGGGAAGAAATCAACCAAAAGAACTAACTCCCTACCCCACCGCCTGCGGTGCGCGCGGCTTCGGGATGCGGCTGCCGACACCGCCCGCGCCGCTGACCCCCTATTATCGGATCAGCAGCTTGTTATCGGTGGAGTAGAGCACGCACGCTCTCAAGGGCGCCCGACTTCATAAACGCCTGCCCAAGAATGGCAAACATGCTGCCAATGGTTGCCACGCCCAAGATGTAGTTCCACACCTTGGCGAAACTAGAACCGGAGGGAGTGTCCTTCTCTGGCTTATCAGTTCCCGGCTTCTTAGACTCCGAAGTCTCAGGGCTCTTTGGAGTCTCCGGCTTCTTCGGCGGTGCCGGGGTCTGTGAGGTCGCTGGTGGCTGCGGAGCTGGATTGTCCTTCGGTGGCTGACTTTGTGGCTGCTCTTCCTTTTCCGGCGCAGCTACCGGCGGCTGCGGAGCAGGTTCGTTCTGCGGCATTTCATCCTTCTTTTGGCCGCAACCAGGAGAAACCTTGAGGGTTAGGTGGGCATCATCAAGCTCAGGCTTGTTCTCTGAGCTATACATGCCCATGAAAAGTTGGTCTACGCCCTCGATTTTTCCATCTTTTGTCCCCTGCTGCTCCTTGTACCGCACATCGCTGGCAGAAAGGGTCAGCGTGTCTCCCTCCTTGGTCCATCGCGCCGTGCCGTGGCCAAAGATCCCATCCCCAGTGCGCTTATTAGCGTCGATGTGGTCGTCCACGGTGTATTGAAGCATATTCTTACCCTCTACGTGATAGACCTCGTAGCCGGAACCGAGCTGGGCTTCATTACCGGAGGTCTTGATGAAAGGTGCCACTACCGTGGAATGCAGAGCTCCGTGGTGACCGGTGAACGTTATCGAGGAGTCTTTGCTCTCGATATTGGACGACACCACATTGCCCTCCTCATCTACCGTTACCGTAGAGGTTGCAGGATCGACCTCGAAGCCGAAAGAGAAATCCTTCCCCTTAGGATCACCGGTTTGCGTCACTGGGCCACTAGTGGACCAATCACCAGCAGCAAAACCGCTTTTGAGGTAGGAACGCCACGAGTGCTTAATTCCCCAGTTCAAGGAACCGGATTCGATGGTGCAAGTTTCTTCCGCAGAAGCGTGTGGCACGGTGAGCGCGGTCGCCGCGAGAGCGGTGACCACTACTTTCTTAAACATGGAAATCCTCCAATTTATGTGAGAAGAGTGGGTTGATGGTGGGCGTGGCACGCTGTGGATGTACCTGCAGCCCATCGACGGATATCGGCCAGCCATACACTTGAGACAATGTTGGACTGGTAAAGACCTCATCTACGCGCCCTTGGGCTGCTACTCCCCCGCACGACAGGCATACGAGATGATCGCAATATGCTGCTGCCGCGTTGAGGTCATGCAGCACCACGAGGACGGCGACGCCTGCCTCGCGGGCAAGGGCTTTTACTGAGCCCAACAGTTGTTCTTGGTGCCGGATATCCAGCGCGGCCGTTGGCTCATCCAGCAAGATCACCGGGGTATTTTGGGCAAGCACCCGTGCGAAGGCCGCGCGGGCGCGCTCACCACCAGACAACGTGCTGATGTCTCGGCCCGCTAGGTGCGCGACGCCGGCGGCATCGAGGGCGGCGTCAATAAAGTCATCGTCGAGATCTGCGTAGGCAGTTCCTTCCCACGGGCGGCGCCCCATCGCAACGACATCGCGGACAAGGAATTCGAAGGACACCGAGACGTCTTGGAGCATCACCGCACGCGTGCGCGCGAGCTCTCGCGCTGGCGCCTTGGGCGATAACCCACCCACGGTGATCTCACCGGAATAGTCGATATCTCCAGCCACGGCAGCTAGGACGGTGGATTTTCCGGCGCCGTTCGGACCGATAAGTCCTGTAACTTCGCCCGCTTGAGCAGTGAAGGACACCTGGTCCACGAGGGTGTGCTCCCCCACGCGAACGGTTAAGTCTTTAGCGTTTATCATCAGTGCACTCCTTTGCGCATCATGCGGCGCAGCAAGATGAAGAACGTTGGCCCACCCACCAGGGCGGTGAAAATGCCGATGGGAAGATCCGCAAAAGAAATCATCGTGCGCGCTGCCACGTCGGCGAAACCAATGAGTACAGCGCCGCCAAGGGCGGAAGCCGGCAGCAGGATGCGGTTTTCTGGTCCGACGACGCTGCGCAGCAGGTGGGGAACGATAAGTCCTACAAAGCCAATGAGGCCGGCGAAGGAAACGGCCGCGGCGGTCAACACTGCCGATGCCACGATCGCCACGATGCGCAGCCACGGCACGTTCACGCCGGTATGTGCGGCGGCGCGCTCGCCGAGCGCGAGGACGTCCAACTGCTTGCCCAGGCGCAAGGCCACTGCGAGGCCAACCACCACGATGGGCAGTACCGCCCAGACGTGTTTCCACTGCGAGCCGTTGAGGGAGCCCATCTGCCAGAAAATGATCGCTTCGCGGTTGGCGGTCGGCGCCAAGTACACCATGAAAGAGATGATGGCGTTGCATACCGCATTGATGGCGATGCCGGTGAGAATCAGGTGCACCACGGCAACCCTTCCGTTGTGGCGCGCAAGCTGATAGATAATGAAGGTAACCAGCAACGCGGTAAGGAAGGCTGCGGCGGGAACGGTAAAGGTACCGAAGAATTCGATATTAAAGACGATGACTACGGCCGCACCAACGCCCGCACCGGAGGTAACGCCGATAATGGAGGGTTCTGCCAGGGGGTTGGCGAACACCGCCTGCATCAGCGTGCCGGCCACGCCCAAGGCCGCACCCACCACGAGCCCCAAGACCAAACGCGGTAGGCGAATGTCCCACACCACGCTTGCGGTCAAGGAATCCTCCCCGTGGCCAGCTGCCAAAATGGGGAAGAGATCAGACAGCGGTACATAGTATTGCCCCAGCACGACGGAGATGAGCGCCGCGAGCACGGTGAGAATCCCCAGGAGTACGAATACCCAAGTGCGCTGCGTGCGGCGGCGCGCGAAGGTGTCCGTGCCCTTACTCATTGTCCGGGTCATACACAGCCTTTGCTAGCTTCACCAGCGTTTGCCCTGTCATGGGACCAAATGCCAACGATTGGCCGTCCGGGATAGTCACGATGCGCTTCTTCTGGCCGGCGGTGGTCTGAGCAACGCCGGGCCGCTCCAGCAAGCCGTCAATGCCGCCGGTGGATTCCAGGCCATTAGTCATCATGATGATCACCTCTGGATTGATGCGCGCCAGCGCCTCAGCATTAGCAGGTTCTGCATGGGAAAGGTTGTTTTCTGCAGCCAGATCCACGCCGCCGATGCCTTCAATCAGGTCTTGCGCACCGGTACCGTCACCCATGATGAAGAAAACGCCGCCGTTTCCGCGCGCATAGAGAAACGCCACGCGCATCGGATCATCGGGAACCAACTCTTTGATGGCTCCCTTTGCCTCGTCGATTTCCTTGGTAGATCGTTCGGCTAGCTCGCGTGCTTCGTCGGGCAAGCCGAGGGCATCGCCAAGCGTGGTGATGTCCTCGCCCACCGAATCGATGGTGCGCTCAGGTTCCATCACCACGGTGGTGACACCCGCCGCCCGGATTTGATCGATGGCATCGCGCGGGCCAATGGAGTGATCCACAATGACGAGCGTCGGCTGCAGCTCCAGCACCGCCTCCACGTTGATATTGTGGCCGCCTTCGGTCACCACCGGGAGATCCGCCAGGTTGGGCTCGGTAGAAGAAACTGTGCGGCCGACGATATTATCCGCAAGCCCCAAGCCGCTAAGAGTCTTGGTATAGGTGCCATAGATATCCAACGCGAGGATGCGGGAGGCATCGGTGACAGTGACGTCATTACCATCGGCATCGGTAAGCTCCACCGGAAGCGCCGGCTCTGCCTTATCAGTAACCGGCTCGATATCGTCAAAATCCTTGACATCGCTGACACCTTCAAAGGATCTGGGGTCCGAGAGATCGGCGGGATCCGGTAGCTGATCGGTATAGCTTCCCTGCACACCGCACGCGGTAAGGCTGAAGATGCACAGGAATGGCACGAGGAAACGAAGAACGAGTTTCACGGCAATCTTTCTAAGAGTTGTTCATGACAAGCCGACTGGTGGAGCCACCGGCGATGATCAATCCGACGATGAAGAGCAGTAGATAGGTGGTCGGGTTATCTAGGCCCCCGCCGGGAGACGTCGCGGACTTGACCTTGAATTTGTTCGATCCGTCCTCGTATCCCTGCCCCGAGTCACCGGCTAGCGCTGAGTCCCCGGCTGCGGCATGCGCGCCGCCTTTGGAACCAGAGCTGCCCTTTCCGTTTCCGCCCGCGCCTGATCCGTCGGATCCGGAACCTGAGCTAGAACTGCCGCCACCGGATACGGCGCCGCAATCAGCGCTTCCGCCCAAGGTGGCGTGGAAGCTCAGCGGATCCAACTGGGTGCCTGGTTCATAGAACTCAGCGAGTGCCTGGGAACCGGCCTCAGAAAGCGATACCGCAGCTTCACCGGACACTTCGTCCGTGCCGACGTCGAGGGAATTAAAACTCAAGGTGCCAATAACAGTGCGCCCAAAGTCTTTCTTCTTGCCTTCCATATTGGAAGAGCGCACGTCAGCGATAAGCTCGCCAGAATTGCCGTTGAAGGTGATTTCCAGATTGGCGATGTTGAGGTCCAGCTTGCCGTGGTGCCCGGTGAACTGCATGCTTCCGCCATATTGCACGGAGCCCGCGCCATCTTTTACGGCACCGGAGTTACCCGTGAATTGGAAACGTCCATTGTCATAGCCAACACCAGAGAGATCCCATCGGCCTTGGGCAATGGATCCGGTGATATAGGACTGGAAGGATTTCTTTAACCCCCACTGAGCAGTGGCTTGCGTAACCCCAGTGGCCTCACAGACAGCATCGCCCCCGCCAGATGCTTCCGCACCTGAATTACCTGAGCCCGGGGCACCGGAATTCGCAGTTCCAGAGTGCGAAGGACCAGATCCCGCTGCTTTGCCAGTTCCTGAGGCACCGCCGCCTCCGCCCGAACCAGAGTTACTCGGTGATGAATTTCCCGCTGCAGAGTTAGTAGAAGCCGAGTTTCCTCCAGTGGAGTTCGACGTACCCGAAGCAGAACCATCCGAATTCGAGTTCGATCCGCCCCGATCGTTGAAAGACTCCAACTCATCCAGGAACGCCTGGGTATTGCCCATGAACGTAGTAATCCCGTTCATCGTGTCATTGGTTTCAGACAGGATGTCCATGGCTTCCTTGTTAAAGCCCGTGAAGGAACCCGTAATGGACGTCAAGGGACGCTTCTCACCGGAACCGGAGCCAGATCCGGAACCAGATTCGGAACACGAGCCATCAAGCGCAATGCCGCCAGAGGACGGATCTAAGGCTTCACCTGGCTGGTAGAAACCGGTGAAAAACTTGGCCCCGCCAGAGGTCAGAGTGGTAGATCCAGACAAATCAACCTTTCCGGCACCATCTTTGACGGGGTTGGCCAGATTAATGGTGGCGATTACCTCATCATTGCCTTGGATCTTTTTACCGCGGCTGAGTTCTTGGCGGTTCATTTCATAGGAGACGTAGTCCACGGAAATCTGCGCCTGCTTACCAGAGGCCTTGACCTTGAAGTCCGACATTGTCATGTCCAAGACTCCATCGTGGCCGGTAAAGCTCAGCGTTCCATTGAACGGAATCGTGACGTTCCCACCAGACGCATCGGGCTTTCCTGCAGTAAAGACGAACGCACCATCGCCCCGTTCGTCGCCCGTGAAGCCAATGCCGTTGGCACCCCATCCACCGTGGGCGATATTGCCTTTGACGTAGCTGCGGAATGACTGCTTGATGCCCCATTTCCATGTGCAGGATTCATCTGCGTGGGCAACCGGGGCAGAAGACAAAAGTGGGGCGAATGCCGCGACGAGGAAAGCAGCGACGATGATGCCGAACGCCGACTTCCACAGTTTTCCAATCATGTTGAGAACCTTGTTTTCGTGCCTAAAAATGATATAGGCTAAGCTTGCCTAATTGAAGTAAGTGTATCCTGACCTAACTTCTATTGATTGTCAATAAACCACCCCCCTATAAGAAACAAAAATGCACAACGACCCCCGTAAAGACATCTTCAACAGCATCTATCCAGATGTCGATCCCACACAGAACTTCCCACTCACGATCGGTGAACGCTTATCCTTAGCGCTTTCCGTCGGCGTATTTATGTTCGGCGGCGTAAGCGGCAGCCTGCTCATTGCCGGTATTGGCTTGGCCTTTGTGGTCGCCTGTTCCTTGGCACTTGCACGTAAAACGCCGCGCCGCATCCGTGCGGAGGCGCGCAGCCGATTCCCCCGGGAACCGTGGGCCGAACAACCCAGCCTCCTCGTGCCCGCCGTATGGATCGTCATCGCAGTAATCGCTGCCCTGGCGTGGTGGTTCACCCCCGTGAAATACCTCGCGTGGAGCGCGGGCGCCATGGCCGTCATCGCTGCCGTCGTGACGTGGTTCCTCCCCACCCTACAGCGCCGCCGCACGCGGGCTGCGCGCGCAAAGCACGACGCTTAAGCCAACCCAAAGCCCAAAGCCACCCCGTTGGAGAAAACAAAAATAGGCCCCGACCTGCATTAACAGGTCGGGGCCTTGCGCGGTGGCGGCGGGATTTGAACCCGCGGTTGGGGTTACCCAACAATCGCTTTCGAGGCGATCACCTTCGGCCGCTCGGACACGCCACCGCGTTCCAGATTACGGGAGGACCCCCGATGCAACAAAATCGCCGCGCCAGCATTAAGCCAGCGCAGCGATTTCGCTATGAAGGGACTATAAAATTAGTCCTTCTTCAGGCCACCGATGATGTCGTTGGCCTTGTCCTTGATGCTGTCAGCAGCATCGGACAGCTTGTCCTTAGCCTCGGAGGCGACCTGGTCGGCCTTGCCTTCGTTGGCTACGTCTTCGTTACCGGTTGCCTCGCCGAAAGCTTCCTTTGCCTTGCCTGCGAGGTCGTCCTTCTTGTTTTCCAAATCGCCCATTTTCTCTCTCCTTAAATGAGTCGGATACTGTGTGACTGCAACTATACTCACTTTTCGCGCAGTGTGGTGAAAAATTTTTCCAGCAACGCCACGCAGTCTTTTTCGAGGACGCCACCGCGGACCTGAGGGGTAAAGGGCGCGGTGGGGGCGCGCAGGACATCGATAAGCGAGCCGCACGCACCCGTCTTCGGTTCAAAGGCGCCAAAAACCAGCGAGCTCACCCGGGCGGATTGCAGGGCGCCGGCGCACATGGCGCAGGGCTCTAAGGTGACCACGAGCTCGCAGCCGGTCAGGCGCCAGCCATCGCCGTGGATGCGCACCGCCTGGCGGATGGCCTCGACCTCGGCGTGGGCGGTGGGATCGCGCAATTGCTCGCGGCGGTTGACACCGGTGGCGAGCTCGCGACCGGCGGCATCATAAAGCACCGCCCCAACCGGCACATCCCCGGCGGGGGTCTGGCGCGCCACCGCGAGGGCGCGCTGCATGCGTTTCTGCGCGCGCTGCAGGGGCTTAGGCGTTATCAATGACGTCTTCTAGCTCATCCCCAAAGCCCAGGTCGCCGGCGATGCGCAGGAGCATATCGGAGGGCCAATCGTCCTCATCATCGATGATGTAGCCCACCTGATCTTCGGATAGGCCCAGGTCAGCGAAAATATCGAAGTCGCCCTCACCGTAGGGGTCAGCCTCTTCCGGGTCCACGTCTGGAATCTCGTAGTCATTGAGTTCCATGAAATCCGCGGCAAAGTCATCATCAACGCCATAGGTGGCGTCTGAAATTAGCATTTTCACCCCGCCGGGCACGGGCCGCACGGCAATGAAGTAGGCGTCCTCTACGCAGAGAAGGGCGAAAGCTGCGCCTTCAGAGCGCAGGGAGCGCACCGCGGTGATGGAGGTTTGCGGGTCCTCAAAGTCATCATCGAAGCTGCGCACGACCCATTGTCCCTCGTTGCGGGCGACGGTAACCGCGAAAGAGTAATTTTCGTTGCTCATACCTCGTGAGATTAGTCGTGTTGTGCCACAATTGTCACCGTGAGTTCTCAAGATGTTCAACGCCCCATCTGCATTATCGGCCTCGGCCTCATCGGTGGTTCCTTGCTGCGCGATCTCGCGGGCTATAACCACGACGTATTTGGATACAACCACTCGACGTCCGCCGCTCGCACCGCAGTCAAGCAGGGCTTTGACGTCAATGATGACTTGCCGGCGGTGCTTAACCGCGCCGAGGTTGAAGAGGCGCTCATCGTGATAGCCGTTCCCATGACCGCGGTGGGTAGCGTCTTGGATGCTATTCAGGAACACGCCCCTAGCTGCGGCATCACTGACGTGGTCTCCGTAAAGACTCCCGTGCGCCAGCAGGTCTGTGACCGCGGCATGGAGGATCGCTACGTAGGCGGGCACCCGATGGCGGGTACCTCGAAATCGGGATGGGATCACTCCCAGACGGGGCTTTTCCGCCGCGCCGCGTGGGGAATTACCTACGATTACGCCGCTGAGTATGAGGCGCGCGGGGAAAAGATTCCTAAGAAATGGATTGAGACTTTTACGGACGTCGTGCGCATGACCCAGATGGTGCATGCAGAGGCCGTGCCCATCCGTGTGGCCAACCACGATGCGGCGGTCGCTCGCATTTCCCACCTGCCGCATATTTTTGCGGAGACTCTCGCCACGGTGGGCGATAATGGCGGCATTTTGGCGCAGTCTCTAGCCGCCGGTTCCTTCAAGGATGCGACCCGGGTGGCCGGAACCCGCCCGGATCTCGTGCGGCAGATGTGCGAGACCAATGCCCCGGCCCTGGTAGAGGCCTTGGATGAGGCGCTGGAGTTGCTTCACGATGCCCGGGAGAAGCTCGCCGCCCCCGAGCCTTCCATCGCCGAGCTTGCCGATGCCGGCTACCGCGCCCGCACCCGCATCGAAGCCAGGTCGGGCGCGCGCAAGGAATCGGTCTCCCCGGTCAAGATTTCCTCCCGCCCGGTGCTGCGCCTGCACCCCGGTGGCCCGAAGTGGGTGGCGCAGCTGCGCCAGACCGAATCCTTGGGCGGGCGCATCGAGATTTTTTAGCGGCGCGACGTGCGGGCGGCACCGTTGCCAGCACCGGTAGCGAAGGTGCGCGCAGCCGCCGCGGCACCGATAAGGCCAATGGCCGCTACCGTGAAGTAGATCCACGGGCGGTCGCCGCTGGTCTGCGGCGTTGCCTGCGGGGTAGGCGTGGTCTCCGCGGTCAAGATGGCGTCCTTATCCTTGCCGCTGATCACGCCGTCTACCCAGTCCTTAGTGCCGGCGAGCGTGGTGATAGCCGCGCTTGGGGAGGGCAAATCCGGGTCCGCATTGGAAGTACCCGCGGTAGCTAGGCCCGCAAGCTTTCCGCCCACGAAGAACGGTCCGCCGGAATCGCCACCCTGCATGCCGGCATTACCGGTGGAGTGGACATCGAGGATCGGGCTGCTGATCATCGGGGCCATGCCGCCTTGGCCAGGCTGCATTACTTCCCCACCGTTGCCGTCAGGCTTGACAATCTGCGGCTGCTCGGCGCCCGGCTTGGTGGCACCCGGCGAGACCACCTTGGGCTTATCCGATCCCGAACCAGATCCCGGCATCTTGAAGCCGGGCATGGCCTCTTCGGCGGGCACGGATTCGTAGCCTTCAGGGACCTTCATGCCGGCATCCGGCTTGGAGCCGCCCGGCATCTTGAGACCGGGCATGGCTTCCTCAGCTGGCACGGACTCGTAGCCTTCCGGGGCTTCCTTGCCGGCGCCTGGCTTCTGTGCGGCGTCATCGCTTGGCCCGCCGCCCAGGATTTCGGAGACCTTCATCTCTGCCATCGGCAGCTGGCCCTTGCGCGCCATGGAGGAGCTGCTGCTCCAGCCATATAGGGTGCCAAGGTCGCCGGTCTCGGGAATATCGGTGGAGATCTTGGCCGGTTTGATATCGGTTACGGGCTCGGTGAGGTGGAGCAGTCCGGCATCGGAAAGCGGGGATAGCGCCCACGAATCCGCGTCATAGACCTTGTCTCCCAGGCGGGCCTGGGTGCCTTCATTATTGACGGATTGCAGGCAGTGGCGGGCGGTAAGCACCCACTGCTTATCCACCAGCGTGCCGGTGCAGTCGCCGAAGTTGCCTATCCGGCCCATCTTGAGCGCGGCGACGGTCCGGGACTCGGCGTTATCGGGGGCGGGTTCGCCGTGCTCAAGGGCGCTGGCGGGGGCCGCCAACATCCCGATGATGCCGGCGGTGGTCAAAGCGGTAGCAAATTTACGCGACATGTTAGTCCTTCTTTCCAGCAGGAACGGCGAGTTTAACGGCGGAGGAGACGGCCTTTTCGAGGGGGCCTTGGCCCAGGAATTTCCGCCAGATGGTGGCGAGCACGAGGAATAGGCCAATAAATGCCCATGCCCACGCGGTGTTGTGCAGTGAGATGTTGCTTTGCCAGTAATAGGCGGAGAGCACGTGCAAGACATAAACGGTCAGGGACATCGTGCCCATTGCGGCCAAGGGGTAGACAAGCTTGGGTACCGCGCTGCCGATGAGCAGGCACAGGTGCAGCACCACTGCTGCCACTGCAACGGAGAGCAGGATTTCGCCCGCTACGCCGGTGTGGCCGGTAAAGCGCAGCCAGCTGGGCATATCCGGCTCGAAGCGGAAGTAGGTGCCAACCGCGGCAATAACCGCACTGGCTGCGGTAACAATCCACTGCAGCGCCGTGCGGAAGCTACCTGGGCGGATGTAGACCTCAAAGAGCAGCATGCCGGCGATGAAATACGCGATCCATGCCAGCAGCGGATAGACCTGCGGCAGGGTAAACGGCGCGTAGTGCACGGTTGAGGCGATGGCGGCGACGAAGAACAGGGCCAGCTTCCACCACATGTTCAGCGGTGGCACCCAGGAGACCACCATCATGGTGATACCCATAGCAACGAGCACGACCTGAATCTGCCCGCCAACCGGGAGCAGTGCCAGTCCGATAAGCGTAATGATGGCGCCACGGGCAATCAGGCGCAGCAGCGTCTGTACGGAATAGTTCTTGCCGATGAGCATCATCGTCGCGCCGGCGACAATGGCAAATAGGGCGGCCGGAAGGCCCGACAATATGACCTTGGTGCTCCATACCAACGAGGCCATGTGCAAAATAATCATGCCAATAATGGCAAGTGAACGAGCCAAATCCAGCCCGACGATGCGCGATGATGTACTCACCTAGCACTCTCCTTCACGATGTGATGGGACGCAGCGGTCTCTACTACGACCCATGTTTATAACGACTCCCTTTTTCTACAACGGAAGTCTGGGAGGTTGCTGTATCAACACTTTACATGTTCTGTACCTTATAAATGCCGTCATTGGCCCAACCAATCCCGCGGCCCCACTTTCCCGCTAACCGCACACAATTTCACCCAATTTCCCGGCGGCAACACACTCCGGAGGACCCACCGCAGCGCGCATCACCGCCAACTACACGCAATTAATTCACCCCAGAAACCCATACTTACCTGCTATTTTGCTATAGATAATCGATTACCCCCTCCATACCTTTATTCTGATAGTTTCTTTTCTGTCAGGATGCTTCCTGGCACCTATGAAAAGCGCTCAAACTGTCTGGCAAATGATCACGAAGTTCGGTCCCTCTTCATTCCTCCCCCTAAATCAACCGAAAGAGGACACATGCTCAAAACACGCGCTAGAAACCTAGTGTTTGCCGTGGTGGCCTCCGCGCTTGGCGATGGCCTCATCCCCACCGCTTTTGCCATCCAATCGTTCAAGTTGGACTCCAGCGGCAGACTGCTCACCTTTGTCCTCATTGCGCTGTGGTCCGCCAAACTAATTTCATCGCTGGCCCTGGACAAAATACCGACCCCAGCTTTTCCAGCCAGGATCATGGTTCTATCGGTTCTGCGGCCCCTACCTCCGTGTGGAAAAAGGTGCACTGAAACCTCCTCCAGATACCCCTATGCGCCGCTTATACCGGGCACCTCTTAGCCTTATTTTTGGCGGACAGCATTGACGTCATTGCCGTAGTCACCGCACTGAGCGGCGCCTTGACCGCCATCTCAGGAATTACCTGGGATGTCCTGGGGCAGGAACTACATTCATATTCCTTGCCCCAAGATCCGTGCCGCAGCAAAGCAAGGCTTAATTATTGCGGTCCATCAACTCACGCTGACTTCAAGGCGAGCCGGGACCTAGCCCCTGTTTGGTGGGCACCTGATATCCAGCTCAGTGAGGTTGGCAAGATTGGTAATCTACTGCCGAAGCTAATCCCAAATATGCACCACACAAGCCAGGCCATACGGTCACCATTCAGGGCGTTCAGGACTTCGATATGCAGCGTGACAACACTATTTTTGCTGGATCCAAAATTAAACCCTTGCCATCCATTCAGGCGAGCCCCACCTAACCATACGGACGTTCGCACCGCCAGCACCGGATGGAATCAAATTTAGAAACCGGAATTTCAGGCAAAACTATTGACAGCAGGCATAATCGCCCCCTACTGTGTGAGATACGTCGCAGAAAGTGACACACGTCATGTTCCACAGCTTTCGAAAAGAGCTACCTGCCTGCCGTTATGGACATTAAGTTTATTGAACGCATGAAGGGGAACATGTCACTCGTTTCCCAGTTCTACGACGACCCAGCCACCACACTAGGAGAAGCCGGTGTCTCTGGGGAAGTTTATCGGCACTGATTCAAGATTAATGGCATAGTACCTGGAGCACATCATGTTCACCTTACTGCATCAATAAATCTCATTTGACACACCGCAAGTTGCGGCGGGTCAAGAAGTTGACCCGTGAGAATTACCCACTTCGGAAATCCGACGCTGGGTTCATGCTGCGCGCATGAGCTTTCAGTCGCGGTTGTCAAACATTGAGAGACACGATGCAGGATTATACTGATCAAAAATTTTGGACCATCGTACGCAAGAACCATCCTGACTATCTACGGTGGTTCTTCGCTGATACAGCAAGCGCCTTAGGGGCATCACTCGTAGCTATCCCTATTTCACTTGCGAGCTACTACCTCACTGGAAGCCTAAGTCAAGCGGGAGTGATTGGAGCCGCAAGCTCGGCAGGCTCGATGATCATGACGATCCCAGCCGGGATGATCATCGATCGTTTTAACAAGAAGAAGTTACTTCTCTTCTACGGGCTGAGCCAAATTGGTATCTGGTCAACCTTCTCGCTACTGCTTTACTTGGGCAAATTCAATTTCCCACTTTTGTTCTTCTTTAGCCTGTTTGCAGGAATGATTACAGGCACGTTCGGAGGCCTAACCAACGCCATTTTGAGATTCATCATTCCTGAGAATTTGCTTGTTCAAGCGCAAGGCCGTAACCAAACTCGAGACAACATCATCTGGATGCTCGGACTACCTTTAGGAGGCTTTCTCTACGGCCTAGCCCCGGTTATTCCCTTCATTGCACAAACGTTGTGTGGGTTGGGTCCGCTTTATGCTTCAAGAACCATCAGTAAGGACCTGGGGAAGTCAAACAATGAGCAGAAGTATTCGTTTAAAGAGTTCTGGTCCGATAGTAAATATTCTTTGGCTTGGATTTGGAAATATCCGATGCTTCGAACAATCTTCAGCATCGATATCTTCTCCAACTTCGCCAACTTTTTCCTCATCGCGTCCATTGACCTATGGCTGGCATACCTCAAAGTTGATGGTTGGATAATCGGCCTCACCTCAGCCATGTTCGCCCTTGGAATGATTGTTGGAGGGCTTCTTCAAGACCGCCTCATCAAGCATTTGCCAGGAAGAAACATCATCCGAGCAACGATGTTATGGGAACTACTGTGGTACCTGTTACTTCTTGTATTTTCTCAGTATTGGCCACTTATCGCAGTTGCAGCATTTTTCATCGTAGTTCCCTCCATTGCGTGCAACTCGTACTCCGGAGGACTGCTTGCGTTATCAGCGCCTCCCGAAAAAATAGGAAAATGCTCGGCAGGAGCGCGTCTGATGATGGGATTGCTACCAATCATCGCCTCCGCCAGCGCGGGTACATTTCTCGCCGCAATTGGTTTTCAGGCAAGCATGGCACTATGCGCTCTGTGCTCGGTTATCTCCTGTTTGATAGCGACAAGTTCAGTCCTGCGCACACTACCTAAAGCATCCGAGTTCAATTTACTCCCCGTATGCGAGTAGTTCGGGCCTGACCTCCCAGAAAGTGGAGACTCCACGCTACCGGACGCAACCTATTGGGAGAGGAGCTTGAGGTTTGGAAGATAAAGACCGCGAAAACCGGGCCTCCAATTGTCAGATGCGAGGTTTTGGTACCGGTGTTCTGGGGACTCGGTACTGCTGTGTTCTGGGTAGTTGGTACCGGGGCGGGCCCACTACCCCAAATCCACATCCAATAAACAACCGAGCCGAAAAGCCAATAACCGGATTACTCTCGCTTACGGAGCTTATTGGCCCTGCGCCAAACTGCGTAAGTTCCCGCAAGGAAAACAACCGCAAAAACTCCGGCAACTCTAAAATAAAATAAGCCGTTTTCTAGCCTGCGGAAGATGTCTGACGATGAGGTAGAAGCCGTCTCAGCCAAGGTCTTAGCAACATAAATCGCATTCAACCCGCCGATAACATAACCGAGACAGAGCAACAGTGATACACAAATCGCAATCTTTAACAGAACCTCTAAGGATGAATTGCGTGACACTGTTCTCCTTTATATTCTCCCATTACAAATAGACGTGCACACTCAGCATTGCCCTTAACGTCAAAATTTTGAAATCCGTCATCGTGCGCATGACCGAAGGAACAATCATTGTGAGTTTTACCTTTGCGCGTCACATGGATCCCGTTTTCGTCTCTGTTTTGGTAGTCAACTCGCCAGTTGCACATCGTTCCGTTAGTAAACGTTGCCGACGCACTTTCGCTCTCTATGTGACCACCTTTCCCCTTAATCGAATGTTCAAGACTCACTACAGGAACCTCAAAATTATGACCATTAAACGTAAATCCAAAACCATTGATTGTAGTCGCGCCGAATGCTGATCTGTCTTCGACGCTCGGAACTGGGTCGCTACCTTCGGGAAGGTAATTATAGGCCGTTGGGTCTGTATTTTGGTAGTTTCCACCAAAGATAGTTTTCGGCCCCTCTTGTACCCCCTGTGATGTTTCCGCTTGAGCCATTCCGGACAAGGCAGGAAGTAGCAGCAGAGAAGACAAAAGAGAAGCGGAAGCTTTTAATGTTTTGTTCATAACTTTCCTTTCCGTACGCGACGACTTATTTAAAGTAACATAAATTGACACTCTTAGTAATGATTGTCATTATCCTGATTCCGGGATCCATTGCTGGTGTTAGCAGTTCGGGCCCAACCCCAGATGATGGACACGTCGACCTAAACGACAGGATGTGTTGGTGAAGTTATATGTTTAGCCCGTCTGGCCTGCTGGTATTAGGACTATTTCACTTATCCGGAGGAATAACGCAGCCTCGGACCTGAAATACCGCCGGGGGCGTGCTGATGTGCTAGGCGCCTAGGTTCACGATAAATGGATGAGTAAGAATCATCCTCGATGCCCCGTCTGTAGCAGGGCGTGCACCAAAATACGGGACTACAAGCACCAATCCGCCAGCGATGGCGATGGAACGCCTGTAAAGCCACTGCCACTCGCGCTAGAGGCCGACCCAGGAAAGTGGACGAATCAGGGCGCAGACCCACGAGCCAAAGCACACACCCTAGCCAACCAAGAAACACAAGCCACCATCGGCCGTGAATACGGCCGACCAGCAACTTTCGACAGTACCTACAACCACTCTATGGGAATACACAAAGGCCACATGCCCTAAACCACGCAGTCCACCAACACAAAATGTCGTTTACCCCGACACGCCGGAAAACAACACATTTGGGGATGCGGACATTTTTTAGGACTATTCAGAGTAGCAGTTTGCGTCGGCGTTGATTGATGCTTAATCCGCCGAACTCAAGCTTGATTCTTCGTTCGTTGTAGAAGTCGGCATATTCATGAATCGCTTTCTCTAGTTCCTCACGATGGCGCCATTTACGTCCATAGAACATCTCATTTTTCATTCGGCCGAACAATCCCTCGCACGCCGAATTGTCGGGTGAGCACCCTTTCTTCGACATTGAACGAGCAAAACCGATGTCTTGGCAGGCTTGGAT
>NZ_JASPHQ010000020.1 GCF_030227225.1 Corynebacterium rhinophilum | reverse complement strand
GCACGAGTATCCGGCTGGAAACAAGCCATCAACCAAATGGCCGTGGCCTTTCCCGACCGCTTCGACAAATACCTATAAACCTAACCCCACACACACAACTTGACACGCTCCTATCATATTATATATTTTGCATGTTAACGTCGGAAAGTTATTGAAATTGCCCTTTCTATTTCTGACAGTTTTCTATTTCTGACAATTCTGCAGATTTATGATCTAAAACGGGTACCTTCCGGCGATTTCCAATAGTCACTTCACGTCAACGAGCCAGGAGAAGGTATCATGTTGAAATCTGCTTCCAAGATTATGTCTTTCTTTGCAGTCGGCACCATTTTAATCGGTTCAGCTTCTACTGCTGCCGCTGTCGATATGCCACATAAGGAACCTAATGCTTCAAACAGTACTTGTGCAGCGTCGAATGGCCCATCCAACACGAAGGACACAACCCAGTCTCCAGACAAAGCAGAACTTCTAAAAGAAGCTAAGGGAAATGTCAGCAAGGGAAAAATCCATGCTCATGGTGGCGTCGATCGCCTTGATCTCGACAATACAAAGGTTACGACGGTAAAGAGTGATGACGGAGAAAGCTTTGATCTCGTTACTGTGCCTTATTCGAACGAGGGAGAATATAATTACCTCAGTAACATAACCGTCGCCTACAAGACGGAAGATCACTCCTCTCCAATTGGCCAATCGGAGACGCTTTATACAAAAGGTTCTCACAACAAGTTTAACGTCCAGGTGTTCAAGGATGATCAGCTTGTTAAAGACGAAGGCCTTGACATTGACTATGTTGACGGAGCCACCCTCCAGGCTAATCAAAATGTCCCAATGGCCGATCCTGACGCCCCTGAGCTACAGGGCTGGGGAGAGAAGACCGCATGCATTGGTGCCATTCTTGGTGTTAATGGAGTGGTT
Source organism: Corynebacterium rhinophilum (assembly GCF_030227225.1). Classification (GTDB taxonomy): domain Bacteria; phylum Actinomycetota; class Actinomycetes; order Mycobacteriales; family Mycobacteriaceae; genus Corynebacterium; species Corynebacterium rhinophilum. The sequence continues at coordinate 32,674 of NZ_JASPHQ010000020.1, read as the reverse complement.
GCTGGACTGATCGGTTCGACTTGTGCAACGGCCTGTGGCGTAGAGCCTATCGGCGCGGCGGTATGTGCAGCCTGCGTTGGAGGGATTGCCACCCTCGGCACCGGCGATATCGCCGGTGTCGTCGAGTGTTTTAAACTTTAGTTGAGGGGGGCGGAATGAAAGCTGCAATTCTTTTCTTCGGTGCTTTTTCTGCAGCGCTGGTCGTTGTTCTGCTGCCAAGATGCTTTGACGATCCTAGTTCCTTAGAGATTGGCGCCATAGCATTTTTTTCTTTGCTGTCCGTCGGCTTTTTGATGTTGGCGAGAGCCATGAGTGCTGAGCGGTCTGGCAGGAAATGACTGGCTCTCTGCGCCACATAATGCAACTAGCGTTCCACTCACCGCTGCTACCTGTTCTTTTGGTATTTGGCTCCCTTTTTATAGGGATGAAGTTTGAAAGTACTCTGTTGATGGATAGCGGTCGAGAGGGACTTCCTGCTGAAATGATTTCTCTAAAATCTTCGAGCAAAGTTGTGCAACAAGACGACAGGGTTGGACAACTTTGGATAAAAGAATCGGAGGAAGCAATGAAAAAGCGATGCACGGTCAACCACCTGAGAAATGGTTTTTGGATAACCGCACGTCACTGTGTCCAAGGACTCAATGGTCAGAATGCTTCGGGATTCATTAGGCAATATGACGGTCAAAGTGCGAAGGTGGAAGACGTGTATACTAAGGGAGAAACAGAAGACGTTGCATTGATTAAAGTTTCTGACGGAATTACTGCTGATTCATTTGAGCTACCCACAAAGTCCTTAACCTTTAATGATGAAGCGAGCTTGATAGGGTATGGGGGATACCATGATTTCCCCTCCACAGCTGAGGTTCGTGTAGTTGCGTACTATGATAAGTACTCATTTGAAGCAGGCAGCTTTTCCAACATTCTCCAGAGTGTTGCTACTACCGACGCTTGGTCGTGCTCTGGAGACTCCGGCGGCGCGGTATACTCCGGAAACACTATTTATGCTGTTCATACAGCAGGAGGAGCGAATCCCACTTGCCAAGACCGTAGGGGTGGGAAGATGTGGCACTCAGATATCTTCCCGTATGCTGATTGGATTAATTCCCTTATGAAGGAGACGCAGGATAGCAGTGAAAGTTACCGTTAATCTTGGGAGGATTCTCCTTTGGGGACAAAAAGAGCGAAAGATGCCAAGATAGTTAGAGCGCATGTTTCGGACTTATGCAGATTGGGTTTAGATGGATCTAGTTTTCCACCTAAACCCAATCTGCATCTTTTTGCGAACTTAGTTTCACGGCTGTGCTTATTTCCGGCAGGCTGACGGTTCTTAATTCTTGACTTCCAGTGACAAAGGAACTTCCCTAGTACTTCTCGTTGTTGGAAGCATTGAAGAAAAGCCACCTACGGGGGTGTGGGAGTCGTGGCTTTTTGCTTTCCTTCTGTCCGACTATGTGCCGGGGAGGTGCGCTGCGGACACCCAAAAGAGAGTGTCTAATGGTTTGTGTGTGGGTTCGGGATTATAGGTGTTTGGCGAGGCAACCTCCTAATGAACCAACACCTTCTCCGAGCCGGACCCAAAAACCGAGCCTGGCACTGTCACTGGTTCAGAGATGCAGAAGGCACAGATGCACCATTCCGACAGACTCGACCCCTTCTCATTTCGAGATCGCCCCCGCTCTCAGCGTTAAGGCCCTAAAATGGATAACTGTTTTGGGATATGAGTCCGGCCACCATCGTTATGTATGGTTGCCTTCTATTTGTGACATTGGCGCTGATTCAATTGTTCCGACACATTTGCTGGGGACTATCCGGTACTTAAAGCAGACTTTTTCGAACTAGGCAAAATTGTTTGGGTTGGCGAAGAGGAAATTGCAAGTGCAAAGACACAGGCCGTCGGAGGGTTTGAGTTACTATAAAGATTTAATTGAGCGCGCCAAGGAAAGAATCTGGAGCAATAAGGATTTCCCTTTATCGAGATTCTTGTAAAGCTCTGTTAAAAGTTAACCAAGCGGGTTCCGCTGCTTTATTGAAATCTGCTAGGCGTGGGATCTTTTGCCCAATAAAGACTGTGGGCACGTAGTCCCTTATGACGCCACCTGAAGCGCGTTAGATTTTCTCATCTACTCAAACGGAGCAAACCTAGGACATTTCACGAGACAACCTCAGCAACACTTTCTGTCGTTTAAGCTGAAAGGACTTTTCGGTAGTTCCACTTCACCTCTCATGCGAAAATGGCTCCTTCCGTTCTTGTAAAATATACCTCCCCGGGGTATATGGTGGGGAGAGTAACCATCACTGTGTTCCACCGAAGCTAGGACTCCTCATGGTGCAAGGAGGAGAAGAAAGGAACTTCATGAGTACTTCTCACCAACACGGTGAGCATTCCGGTGCTCACCAGGCCGCGGAAGCGGACCATACGCAACACACAGATCATGGCGGTCACGAAGAACACTCCCACGGTGACCATCACGGTCACGGTCACGGTCACGAGCACGGCCACGGACACGGACACGGGGAGCACGCGGCGATGTTCCGCAGCCGCTTCTGGTGGTCGCTGCTGCTATCGGTACCGGTCGTCATCTTCAGCCCTATGGTCGCAGAACTGCTCGGCTACGGCGTACCCGAATTCACTGGTTCATCCTGGATTCCCCCGGTGCTCGGCACCATCATCTTCATTTATGGCGGCACGCCGTTCCTGCAAGGCGGCTGGTCGGAACTGAAATCCCGCCAGCCCGGGATGATGCTGCTTATCGCCATGGCCATTACCGTGGCGTTCGTTGCCTCATGGGTCACCACCTTGGGTATTGGAGGATTCGACCTAGATTTCTGGTGGGAGCTGGCCCTCTTGGTCGTCATTATGCTGCTGGGCCACTGGTTGGAGATGCGTGCACTCGGCGCGGCCTCCTCCGCTTTGGATGCCTTGGCAGAACTTTTGCCTGACGAGGCTGAGAAGATCATCGATGGGCAGACCCACACCGTGCCAGTCTCTGAGCTGGCGGTGGATGACATAGTACTGGTTCGCGCTGGGGCGCGGGCGCCTGCCGATGGCACCATTGTTGAAGGCTCAGCCGAGTTCGATGAATCCATGATCACCGGTGAATCCCGGCCCGTCTTCCGCGATAAAGGTGAGCGCGTGGTCGCCGGTACGGTAGCTACAGACAACACCGTCCGCGTCCAGGTAGAGGCCATCGGTGGGGATACGGCCCTGGGTGGTATTCAAAGCATGGTCGCCGAGGCGCAGGAATCTTCCTCCCGCGCCCAAGCCCTTGCCGATCGCGCCGCAGCGTTGCTCTTCTGGTTCGCGCTGAGCGCAGCCTTCATTACCGCGGTGGTCTGGTCCATTATCGGTAGCCCAAGCGACGCCGTGGTGCGCACCGTCACCGTGCTCGTCATCGCTTGCCCCCACGCCCTCGGTTTGGCTATCCCACTGGTCATTGCGATCTCTACCGAGCAGGCCGCACAGTCTGGAGTACTCATCAAGGAACGTATGGCGTTGGAGCGCATGCGCACTATCGACGCCGTCCTCTTCGATAAGACCGGCACCCTGACCGAAGGTGCGCACGCGGTCACCGGTGTCGCAACCGTTGAGGGCATCAGCGAGGGGCAGCTGCTAGCAGTGGCCGCCGCGGCCGAGGCCGATAGTGAACACCCGTTGGCCCGCGCCATCGTCAAGGCAGCCGAAGACCACGCGGAAGCATCCCAGGAGCAGCTGCACAGCTCCGATTTCAGTGCTGCCGCCGGTCGTGGAATCCAGGCCACCGTTGATGGGGCAGAGGTCCTCGTCGGTGGACCGAATATGCTGCGCGAGCTAGAGCTTGCCACCCCTGGGGTTTTCGATGCGCAGGTTGAGGAGTGGTCCCAACGCGGCGCGGGTGTCCTGCACGTCGTGCGCGATGGTCAGATCATCGGTGCTCTCGCGGTTGAAGATAAGATTCGTCCCGAATCCCGCGCGGCCGTACAGGCCCTCCAAGAGCAGGGCGTCAAGGTTGCGATGATTACTGGCGATGCCACGCAGGTCGCCGAGGCCGTTGGCGAAGAACTGGGTATTGACGAGGTTTTTGCCGAAGTCCTGCCGCAGGACAAGGACTCCAAGGTCACCGAATTACAAGAGCGCGGCCTGGCAGTGGCCATGGTTGGCGATGGCGTCAACGACGCCCCAGCCTTGGCCCGCGCGGAAGTCGGCATCGCCATTGGCGCCGGCACCGATGTCGCCATGGAATCCGCCGAGGTGGTGCTCGCCAGCGATGATCCGCGGTCGGTGCTTTCAATGATGAGCTTGTCGCGCGCTAGCTACCGCAAGATGATCCAAAACCTAATTTGGGCATCTGGCTACAACATCATTGCCGTGCCCTTGGCGGCAGGCGTACTCGCACCCATCGGTGTCGTGCTCTCCCCGGCGGCCGGTGCGGTATTGATGTCGCTATCGACCATCGTGGTGGCATTCAACGCGCAGTTATTACGCCGAATTGAACTGGACCCAGCACGCTTGGCACCCACCAGCCACTAGGTGGAGGAGACCAAGCTCGAATAAGTGGTACGGGGCTCCGGATACTTGGGATTATTTTAGAATTGAAGTCCAGTTGCTAAAATAATCCTCATGACCGAGCGGGACGACTTTTGGCTTGAAGAGGATGAACTAGCAGCATTCATGTCCCTGATGAGCGTGAATGTCCGGCTCACCAATATTCTGGACGCGCAGCTCCGCGATGACGCCAAGCTAAGCTTCTTTGAATATACGGTGCTCTCACGGCTATCAGAGGCCGAGAACCATGAGATGCGCATGCGGGATCTTGCGATTACCGCAAATGGCTCCCTGTCCCGCCTGAGCCAAGTTGTCACCCGCCTGGAGCGCCAGGGCTGGGTCGTGCGGCGTCCTTGCCCCAATGATGGGCGGACGACGATGGCGCACCTTACCGATAGCGGCTGGGACAAGGTAGTAGAAACCGCCCCGGGCCACGCCAAGCAGGCCCGCCGATCCGTTATCGATAATCTGACCCGCGCGCAGATTCATCAGATGACCCAAATTAATGAGCGTATCATCAAAGCCATCGAAGCCGATGAGCGCTATGGCGGCCGCTATTAATCACTTTTTGGGATAGCCGCGGCGGACGGAGACGGTCTTATCAAAGGGAATCCAAAACCGCAGGGCCGCTTCCTGGTTTTTGGAAATACCAATTCGCGGGCCGCGCACCCATTCCGGTGCAGACTCGCGCTCAGAAAGCTGCACTGGCAGGTGGTTATCCTCCAGCGTTGCTCCCAGAGCTTTTCCGAGGTTCCCGGGGCCGCGGGCTAGGTTATGAAAATCGCTGGTGCCGCGTCGTGCAAAGGCGGTATCGATCCCAGATAGCACCTCACCGCCGCGCAGTAGGCACCCTTGGCCCACGCCTTCGGGCGCGCACACGATATTGACATTGCGGTGGATGCCGTAAGAGGCATACACGTACAGCCGGCCGGGTGGGCCGAACATGGCGGCATTGCGCGGGGTTTTCCCACGAAAGGTATGGGCGGCGGCATCGTCCGTGCCCAAATAGGCCTCGACCTCCGTAAGGCGAATGCTCACCCCTGCGTGCGTGATGACGCAGCCAAGGAGTTGCGGGGCTACGACATCAGCAGTGTGGGAAAAGTCAATCATTAACGGGAGTAGTAGCGTTTTCCGTCTACCGGGGTACGCAGCAGTTCATCGAGGCTGACCGGTTCCAAGCCCTTGGCGCGCAGGCCGTCGATAACGCACTCGGCCGCATTGACGGTGGTCGGGTGAATATCGTGCATCAAGACGATGGAGCCTGGGTTAGCATCTTGGACGGCGGCATTGCAGACGTGCTGCGAGTCGCGGATCTTCCAATCCAAGGTATCTACGTTCCATAGGGCCTGCGACAAGCCCTTATCCCTGGCTACCTGGTCAACCGTCTCATTGGTGGCACCGTAGGGCGGGCGCAGCCACTTTGGATCCTGCCCGGTGGCATTGCGGATCGCCGCGTTGCCGGCGTCGATATCTTGGGCAATATCGCCGTAAGCTAACTGGTTGAGCTGGCGATGGGTCTTGGTGTGATTGCCAATGGTGTGACCTTCTGCCTGCATGCGCTGGAGCGCCTCGGGGTATTGGTAGGCGTGATCCGCTAGCACCATGAAGCTGGCGTGAGCGTTTTTTGCCTTAAAGGTATCCAGGAGCTGGTTGGTATAAGGACTTGGGCCATCGTCAAAGGTAAGGGCCACGCAATTCGGGCAATCGACGCCGTTGCCCTGTGGCTGCGGGGCTGGTTGCGGTGCGGCCCCAGCTTGGGGATCCGGTGCGGGTGCAGCCTCATTCTGCGGCTCGTCTTGTGGCGCTACCGAGGAAACAAGATCCTGTGCCTGCGCGCGGGTGCTGTCGATGCGACTTTGAATATCGGTCTGAATCTCAGAAACCGCGGATTGGATATTTGGTTCTGAGGACCCAGCTACTTTCGGGGTGCCTTCGAGGAATTGCGCATTGGCGCAGGCGGGAAGGGCGGCAGTAGCGAGCACGGTGAGTGCGGAGGTAAGAAGACGACGCATACTTTTCCTAGGAACGAGGACAGATGGGCACGATTAGCCAGCCTACTCCACTGCGAAGGTAATTATGGATTAAACGCGTGTGATAAATGTGATAGAAGTAAATCAGTGTGCCGCGGTGTCTTCGGCATTTTTGGAATGAGCGGCTGCAGTAGTAGAGTACAAGCCACTGGGGCATTAGCTCAATTGGTAGAGCATCTGCTTTGCAAGCAGAAGGTCAGGAGTTCGATTCTCCTATGCTCCACAGGAAAAGTCCGGATTCTGGTTAAAGAATCCGGACTTTGGTCATGTATAGGGTTATAAAAAGCGCTTGACCATGATGTAATGCTCGGCGTACACACCTACATGCTCGAAGCCCAAGCGTTCATAAAGCCCCTGCGCACGCGGATTATCGGGGTGGACGGCCAGGGAAATACCGGGCGCTTTGAGGGTCTGGGCGAGGGAAATGGCGGCATCGATAAGCGCGGTGGCAATGCCCTGGCCCGCAAAGCGGCTTTCTACCGCGATGGCAAATTCTGGGATGGCCGGTTCCACGAACCCGTAACCGTGATTGTCCTCGGTACCCCAATTGAGCCACACCCCGCCGGCGGGCACGAGGTCCTCCCAAGCGATGAAACCTCCCTGGTTGGGCTCCCAATTTTCCACGTAAAAGGAAAAATCATCGGCAAAACCGGAAGAAAGCTCGCCTCGTTCATCACCGAAGGTATCGGTCAGGAAGTTGAGGCGAGCTATATAAGTGCGATCGGATTCTTGTGTCGCGCGAATTTCCATAATCCCCAGGATATATGAAGAATCCGCCGGGCTAGTTAAGCCAAGTGATAGTTATGCACGTCCGCGCCGTTGAACTCGCGCATTTCACCGGATTCGTCAACGGAGCGGAAGGTAGCGCCGTTATCTATGGCAAAGCGGAGGTTATCCACGCGCGGGGAGGGATCATCGGTTACTGGGCCTGCGGGGAAATAGTACGTTGAACCGTCTTTGAGCTTGACGGTGAGAGACTCAAAGCTCATTGTTTATCTCCTTGTAGAAAGCCTTAATGGGTGAATTTAAGCAGGAGATTTTTGAATAGGCAAAGCAATGAGATCTAGGCAACGCCTAGTGCACCCCCACGGCGGGGGTGCGAGAGGAACTACTGCTCGTCAGATTGCAGGCGGTGCTTGCCCTCACTTTGGTGGTCATCCGTGATGCGGCTGGTGTCTGCCTCCTCTGCGGCGGCCTCTTCTTCCTCGCGGTGCTTGGCCAGCTGTTCATCGATGGAACCCAAGAGCTCTTCATCGCGCACGGCACCCTCTTCAGCGAGGTCCGAATCGTTTTCGGGCTTAGCTTCGCTAGTGGAGGTGTAGACCAAGGTAGATTCTGGGGCTGTGTTTTGGGTGTTACCGCGGTAGTCATCTACGCGCGGTGGGGTCTGAGAAGGCTTGTCATTGGAGCGCAGCCAAGCGTAAATCGCACCGGTTGCCGCGGCGAGCAGGGCAATGATTCCGGCAACAGTCCAGAACTTGGAAGACGTCTTGTTCTTCTTGGTCTGCTTCTTTGCAGCCTTGGTGGCCTTCTTCTTGGCCTGCTTGCGGGCCTTTTTTGCCTTCTTGGTGGCTTCCTTTTTGGCCTCATCGAAACGCTCGACGGCGTCTTCGCGGTAGTTATTGAAGTCCTCTAGTGCGCGCTCGAGGCGGGAGTGTGCGGCCTGGGTAACGGCGCCTGCCTGCTTGCGGGCCTCATCGAAGGCGTTGTTGTCTTCCTTTTGCATCTGTTGGGCAGCCTCTTCGAGGGCGGTATAAGTTTCGCGGGACTTTTCTTGCCGGTAATCGCGCAATTGCTTCCACATATTGGAACCGGTCTTGAACGCCATTTTCACTACGGTGGGGTTCATTGGTGCAGATGCTCCTTAGGTGAGATTTATTTGTCTTTTCCATCCAGCATAGTGGTCAGCCTGACACCCCACCACTGTTTTGGCGGGGGATTCAGGGGTGGAAACAACCGTAAAATAGACCGCTTGGTTCAGAATGGAGGATTAATATTCACGTCGATTTTGGCTAACCGCGCTGTTTATGGGCCTGCAAAGGTAATACCATTAGCGTCGCGCTACCCCGCAAACTGAACAGCTTGGTACGTTTTCCTCCAGACAGCAATTGAGATCGGGAAAAGGAGGTGACTATGAGCCCGCGATTTTCGGCGTCAGCACCATTGGATTCCATAAGTGAAGAAGAACTGATGGTGCCGGAGCGTTTGGCCCTATCTTTCGAGGTAATTCCACCGCGCCATGACGCCGATGAAGCCAAAATCGACCGTTTGCTGGAAACCTTGGAAAGCTACCACCCGGATTATATTGCGGTGACAAGTTCCAAACGGTCCGGTTGGCTCGAAGGGACGACGGCCTTTATCGAGCGGATTTCGCGCACCACCTCGATGCGCCCGCTTGCGCACTTGGCCTGCACGGCTGGTTCGCGCACGGAACTAATCGGTTGGATCAACCGCTTGGTCGATGCCGGTGTCCGCGGCCTGCTGGCCCTGCGCGGGGACCTGCCAGAGGAAGGTTTGCCGGAGTACTATCCGCAGCATGCCGATGAATTGATAAGCCTCATCCGGCAATTGGAAAGGCAACAAGCCGCGCGGTTCGCCGCTGGCCGCCTGGCCGTCGGAGTCGCGTGCTATCCCAGCGGGCACGTTGAATCTAAAAACGAAGATGAAGATTTTGACGTCTTGCTTAAAAAGCAACGCCTCGGCGCGGACTTCGCCATTACCCAGCTATTCTTCGATGCCCAGGATTACCTGCGCTTTACCAAAAAGGCCCAACTGGCCGGGGTGCATATTCCCCTTATTCCGGGAATCATGCCCATGACCAGCCTGCGCCGGGTGGAGCGAATGGGAGAGCTGTCCGGGCTCGCCGTGCCCGAAAGGGTGCGGTCGGCGCTCGCGGCAGCGACAACCCCAGAAGAAGAATACGAAACCGGCATGGAACTGACCGCCGAACTAGCCCGCGACATCGTGGCTGGTGGGGCGAGCGGGCTCCATATATATACCCACAACAACCCCGACAATACTCACGACCTACTAACCCGAATCGGAGTAGACAATGACCAACGCTAATTTCCCCAAGGCGACAATTGAGGGCTATCCCCGTATTGGCGCCAACCGCGAGTTGAAGCGCGCGCTCGAGTCCTACTGGGCGGGCCGCATCGATGCGGAGACCTTCGAGTCCGCCGCACACTCGCTGCGCCTGGATACCTACAACCGCCTGCGCGACCTCGGTCTGACCGAGGACTACGCCATCCCGGCAGACGTCGCTTACTACGACCAGGTTCTCGAAACCGCACTGACCGTCGGTGCCGTTGCCGGTGAAACCCTGGATGATGAGTTCACCCTGGCCCGCGGTAATAAGGACACCGCGCCGCTGGAGATGACCAAGTGGTTCGACACCAACTACCACTACATCGTGCCGGAAATTGCTGATGACCACGCTTTTAAGGCACACCCACAGCGCATTATCAAGCTGGTAGAAGAAGCCCGCGAAGCAGGCCACACCGTGCGCCCGTACCTCGTTGGCCCGGTCACCCTGTTGGCCCTGTCCAAGCAGGCCGAGGGTGCTGCCAAGGCCCCGCTTGAGCGCCTAGATGATGCCGTTGCCGCCTACCAAGAGGTCCTGGCGGAGCTGCACAAGGCCGGCGTGGAGTGGATCCAGTTGGCAGAACCTGCCCTCGTTGCAGACCTGACCAACGCTAGCGATGAGGACTTGGCTGCATATACCAAGCAGGCTTACTCCGCCATCCTGGGTGCAGAAGAGCGCCCACAGGTCTACCTGACCACCCCGTACGGCTCTGCGCGCAAGGGCCTCGATGTCATCGCAGAGCTCAAGCCAGAGGCCGTTCAGGTTGACCTTTCTGTCGGCACCCTGGCCCTAGATGAGGGCTACCTCGAGCGCGTGAAGAGCCTGAACACCCACGTCGTTGCCGGCCTTGTCGATGGCCGCAATGTCTGGGCCGCCAACCTGCGCGACCTGCGCTCCAAGTACGAGGACCTGGCCGGCAGCATCGATGAGCTGTCCGTATCCACCTCCGTGTCCTTGCAGCACGTGCCGCACTCCGTCGAGGCAGAATCCAAGCTGCCTGCCGATGTCGCCCCATGGTTCTCCTTCGCCAATGAAAAGGTCAAGGAAGTCGTCGCCCTGGTACAAGGCCCAGAGGCAGCCGAAGAGGCTTACAGCGTCAGCGACCGCGCTGTTCGTACCCGCGCCGAGTCCGAGCGCATCAACAACGCCGCCGTGCAAGAGCGCATCTCCCAGCTGCCGGAAGGCGAGGTCAAGCGCGAGCCGGCCTTCAACGAGCGCAAGGAAGCACAGAAGGAGCTCGGCCTGTCCGAGCTGCCGACCACCACCATCGGTTCCTTCCCGCAGACCAAGGAAATCCGCCAGGCGCGTGCCGCGCACCGCAAGGGCGAGCTTTCTGATGCTGACTACAACTCCGCCCTCAAGGACGAGGTTAAGTCCGTCATCGAACTGCAGGAGCGCCTCGGCCTGGACGTCCTGGTCCACGGCGAGCCAGAGCGCAATGACATGGTGCAGTACTTCGCGGAGCTGCTCGATGGCTTCGTCACCACCGAAAACGGCTGGGTACAGTCCTACGGTTCCCGCTGCACCCGTCCGCCAATCGTTGTGGGTGACATCTCCCGCCCGGCTGCCATGACCACCGAGTGGTCGAAGTTTGCACAGTCGCTATCGGAAAAGCACGTCAAGGGCATGCTGACCGGCCCGGTCACCATCCTGGCGTGGTCCTTCGTCCGCGATGACGTGCACCAGTCCGTATCCGCGGACCAGCTGGGCGTGGCCTTGGCAGACGAGGTTCGCGACCTGGAGGAAGCCGGCATCGACATCATCCAGATCGATGAGCCAGCCCTGCGCGAGCTCCTGCCGCTGCGCGAGCAGGACCGCAAGGCCTACCTCGACTGGGCAGTGCGTTCCTTCCGCCTGGTAGCCCTCGAAGCCAAGCCCACCACCCAGATCCACACCCACCTGTGCTACTCGGAGTTCGGCCAGATCATCGACGCCGTCGCCGGCCTGGATGCAGACGTCACCTCCATTGAGGCAGCACGCTCCCGCATGGAGCTGCTGGAGGATATCGATGAGACCTTCCACTCTGAGATTGGACCTGGCATCTACGATATCCACTCCCCACGCGTGCCTTCCGTGGAGGAAATGGCAGAGCTTATCCGCGCCGCACTCAAGAACGTGCCGCTGGATCGCCTGTGGGTTAACCCGGACTGCGGCCTGAAGACCCGCGGTTACGAGGAGACCGAAACCTCCCTGCGCAACATGGTGGAAGCCCGCGATGTGGTGCGCAACGCCCTCTAAATAGAATCTGCGAAATTCTAGGTTCTTAAAGAAAACGCTATGCAGCCGGTCTGCATAGCGTTTTCGTGATCTTGTACCCACCCGCGACGCTATGGCCGGATCCGGATTACCGTGGGCGCTATGAAGCACTCAGCATTTCGCAATAGCCAAGAATCCTTCCTGTCTGATTCCCTGGCCGGGTTCATCGCCCAGCATCCAGATGCCGCCTGGCACGATGCGGGCTTCATCGGGCGCAGCACCCCGCTGCGCACGGCCGATGATAAACCGGCGGTCGCGGTCATCTCCGGTGGCGGATCCGGCCACGAGCCCATGCACGCCGGCTTCATTGGGCAAGGCATGCTCGCCGCCGCCTGCCCGGGCCTGCTTTTTACCTCCCCGAATGCGGTCCAGGTCAGCGAAGCCACGCAGTGGGCCGACCAGGGCAGGGGAGTGCTGCACATTGTGAAGAACTACACCGGTGATGTCATGAACTTCACCGTGGCGCGCAATGCTGCAGAGGCCGTAGATACTCGTTCCGTCTTGGTTGCCGATGATATTGCTACCGAAGGCACCGGCGAGGGCCCTGGCAGGCGCGGTACGGGTGCCACGATCCTGGTGGAAAAGGTGGCCGGTGCCGCGGCGTACCGCGGCGATGACTTGGATAAGGTCACCGAGCTTGCGAAACGGACCGCCGATCAATCCCGCAGCATGTCCGTGGCACTGGGATCCGGCTTTTTGCCCACCACGGGGCGCGATACCTTTGATTTGGACGACGGGCATATGGAAGTCGGCGTGGGCATCCACGGCGAGCCGGGCACGCACACGGAAAAGGTTGATAATGCCCACGGCATCGTCGCCACCGTGCTGGAAAATCTGGGTGCTGCCCTTGATATCAACAGCGGCGATGAGGTGGTGTGCCTAGTCAATGGTTTGGGAGGCACCACGCCTTTGGAGCTGAGCCTGGTCTTCGGCGAGGCTTCCGCGCAGCTAGCGGAGAAGGGAATTACGGTAGTGCGCTCCATGGTGGGCAACTACGTCACCGCGGTCAATATGCACGGCGTATCCATCACGCTGCTCAAGGCGGACGATGAGCTGCTCGAGCTTATCGATGCCCCAACTTCAGCCCCCGCCTGGCCGCATACCTTGGGCAGTGCCAAGCAGGTGGAATCGGCGCGGATTACCTTTGAGGATGAATTGCCCAGCGAAGGCGCAGAAAACCAGTGGTTGAGTGACTTCGTCGGCCGCGTGCAATCCTCCATCGAGGAGTTGACCGAGCTTGACCGCAAGGCCGGCGATGGGGACTTCGGTACCAATATGGAGGCGGCGCTTGAAAGCATTGAACTGCCGCTGCGCGGCTCGGATGATGAGATTTTCACCGGACTGGCCAAGCGCTTCCTTGTCCTGGCGGGCGGAACCTCGGGCGCGGTTTTCGGCAGCTTTTTCAACGACATGGCCCGCGCGGAGACCTTAGCGGAAGGTTTGAGCAGCGCGGCAGAGTTCATTCAAGAACTGGGCGGCGCGCAGCGCGGGGATTGCACCATGCTCGATGCGCTCATTCCGGCCGCGGAGAAGGCGCAAGAAATCGGCGCGGAGCGCCCAGACGAGCAAACGCTCCAGGCCCTATACGAGGCCGCGCGGGAGGGTGTGGAGGAAACCGGAAAGATCGCCGCCAAGAAGGGACGCGCGTCCTACCTGGGAGATCGAAGCAAGGGAGTCATCGATCCCGGTGCCCTCGTGGTTAGCTGGCTATTTGGGGGACAAGCCTTGTCAGCTGACTAAGGCAAGACACATCGCCCTCTCCCTTTCCGGACCTGTCGAGGTACACAGCGCGCAGGCCCGCCCTGCGCGCACCGAGCACATCATTTTCCAGTGAATCGCCCACCATGAGCGTTTCCGCGGGCGTGACATCGAGCCGTTCGCAGGCGGCCAGGTAGGCCTGGCGCTGCGGTTTGGGGTAGCCGAGTTCGACGGTGGGGATAAGGGGGACATCGGCAAGCGCGAGGCCTCCCGCCTCCAGTTTTGCCTGCTGCATCTCGCGCTTGCCATTGGTGAGGATGCCCACCCGGAAGCCGGATGCGAGCGCCCACTCGAGGGTGGGGCGGGCATCGGCAAAGGCGCGCCACTGGCTCTGGTAGGCGGCCAAGTAGCCGTCGTAGGCGGCAAGGGCTGCGGCATCGTCCATGTCCTCGCCCAAAAATTCGCGGCAACGGGCGATGCGCTGGCCTTGGTGGGAGACCTCGCCGCGCTCATAGGCGGTAAACCACTTGCGTTCAATGGCGGCAAAACGCTGGTGCTGCCCAGTATTTAGCCCGCGCTGCCGGCACCATTCATCCACGCCGGCCCGCGCTGCGGCGGTGTGATCCATCAGGGTGTCATCGAGATCGAAGAGCAACGCGCGAATCATAAGGATAACGATAGCGCGATCGCTGAGAGCGTTATGTCTTGCACAGCGGAGAGGAAGTAAATTCTTTACAATGGCTGGCATGACTCAGAAGACCGCAACTGCAACGATGCATACCAACTACGGCGATATTGTTATCGATCTCTTCGGTAACCACGCACCGGTAACCGTTGAAAACTTCATCGGTTTGGCCAAGGGTGAAAAGGACTACTCCACCCAGAACGCAAAGGGCGAGCAGTCCGGCCCGTTCTACGATGGCGCCATCTTCCACCGCATCATCGATAACTTCATGATTCAGGGCGGCGACCCCACCGGCACCGGCCGCGGTGGCCCGGGCTACCAGTTCCAGGACGAGTTCCACCCAGAGCTGCAGTTCGACCGCCCATTCCTGCTGGCCATGGCGAATGCCGGCCCAGGCACCAACGGCTCCCAGTTCTTCATCACCGTGGCGCCGACCCCGCACCTGAACAATCACCACACCATCTTCGGTGAGGTTACGGATCCGGCTTCGCAGGAAGTCGTTTCCAAGATTGGCAAGGTCGACACTGACCGCATGGACCGTCCGCACGAGGACGTTGTCATCGAGTCCATCGATATCGCCTAAGCGTTTTCCTCGCTCCGCGCCCGGCACCACACTCCTTCCTGTGGTGCCGGGTTCGTTTAGTTTTTATCCGATTGCCAACAAAGGGTCAGCTTTCACACCATGGTGAAAAATTATTTGCGCACCGCCCCCGTTACCTCAACCATTGCCGCGATCTGCATCATCGCGTGGTCAATTACCGCTGTACAAGCTCGTACGTTGGGCGAGACCTTCTTTCGCTCGACGCTGAGTCAAGACTGGGCCCTGTGGGGCCCGCAGTACGCCGATGCGCCGCTTACGGCGCTGTCCTCGGAATTCATGCACTTGGACGGCGGGCACCTCGCGGTCAACATGGTGGTGCTCCTGCTTATAGGTAGGGAAGTAGAGCGCGCCCTCGATACTGGGCTATACATCGCCGCGTACCTGGTTTCTTGTCTGGGCGCTTCCGCCATGGTGCTGTGGTTCGATTTTGGCACTCCCACGGTAGGGGCCTCCGGGGCGATCTTTGCGCTGATGGGCATGCTGGTGGGCGCCTTCCGGCAACGCGGGATGGATCTGCGCGCGCCCATCGTCCTCTTATTGGTCAATGTGGGCTATACCTTCGTCGCAGAGGGGGTCTCCCTGTGGGGGCATCTTGGTGGCTTGTGCACCGGCATCATCTTGAGCTTGTTCCTCTTTCATCGAAATAAATCCGTGCGCTGGGCGGGTGTCGCTCTTACCGGTGCGGTCATCATTGTGTTATTGGCCCTGCGAGCTGGGGTTTGGGGATAACTGTGGAATTTGATCACCGGAATGGGTGTGCGAAAGAAATCCACAATAGTTATCCACATTGTGGATAACCACATTCTTGTAATTTACCGAACGCTTTTCCGGAGTTTTCCCTGATCACACAGGTTATAGCGGTATCGGCGGCCGAAAAATCACCTGTGGAAGCCCGTGAAAACACTTATCCACAGGGTGGGGATAAGTCTGTGAAATAAATATTCCACAGGTTTCTTCCACAGCCTGTGGATAACTTTGTACCCATCGTGTGGGCGAATAGGTAGATTGGGGCCACTGACCTGCACAAGGAGGACTGTGGATAAACAACCGCATGCTGTGATCGTCGGCGCAGGGCCCAATGGGCTGACCGCTGCGGCCCGCCTCGCTACAGCCGGTTGGCGCGTGGATGTGTATGAGCGCGCCAGCCACCCGGGTGGGGCAGCGGCATCGTCGATGGAGATCTTTCCGGGCACCATCGTTGATCTCGGCGCGGCCGGCCACCCCTTCGGTATCGCGAGCCCGGCCTTCCGCGCGCTCGATCTGGAATCGCACGGCCTGCGCTGGCGCCATGCGCGCTATCCCATGGCCCATCCACTGGAGAGTGCGCCGGCGGGCATTCTCCATAATTCACTAGAGGAGACCGCCGCGGGGCTCGGCACCGATGCCCGGGCGTGGACCCGCCTGCACGGCCACGTGGTGCGCAATATCGACGAGCATGTGAATAACGCGCTCACCCCGCTGGTGCGCTGGCCCGAGCATCCGGTGCGCCTGGCGCAATTCGGCGCGCCGGGCGTGCTCCCAGCGAGCGCGCTCGCGCGGGCGGCGTTTTCTTCCCCGCAGGCCCGCGCCTTATTCGCCGGTAGCGCGGTACACGCCATTACCTCGCCTACCAGGGCTTTTACCTCCGCATTCGGCCTGCTCTTTGGCGCGCTCGGCATGACCCGCGGCTGGCCAGTGGTGGAAGGCGGTACGCAGGCGCTTGCCGATGCCCTCGTTTCCCTCCTCCATTCCCACAACGCCCGCATCCACACCGGCGTCGACATCACCGATGTGCGCAGCTTGCCCCGCGCCGATGCCCTTATCCTCAACCTCACCCCGCGTCAGGTTCTTGGGCTGGGCGGGCTCGACCTTCCTGCACGGACCCGGCGATCCCTGGGGCGCTGGCGCTATGGCAGCGCGGTCTACAAGGTGGACTTTCACTTAAGCCAGCCCGTGCCGTGGGCCGATCCTCGCGTGGGCCAAGCCGGCACCGTCCACGTGGGCGGCAGCGTGGAGGAGATTGGTGGGGCGGAAAGGGACATCGGCAAGCGCCGCATGCCCGAGCGTCCCCTGGTCATGGTGTGTCAACAGTACGTGGCCGACCCGTCGCGCGGGCTGGTGCTGTGGACCTACGCGCACGTGCCGCACGGCTATGAGGAGCGTTATCCGGGGGAGGTGGCCGGACTCATCGCGCGGCAGATCGAGCGTTTCGCACCCGGTTTTCGCGATACCATCCTGGCAACCCGCGCGACGAGCCCGGCTGACCTGGAGCGCTGGAACCCCAACCTCGTGGGTGGCGATATCGCCGGTGGCGCCATGACCGGCCTGCAGACCGTGCTGCGCCCGCGCCTTTCCGCGCACCCACACCGGCTCGCGCCGGGAATATTCATGGCATCAGGATCCACCGCGCCCGGGGCCGGCGTCCATGGCATGCCCGGATGGTGGGCCGCTGGGGATGTGGTTACCCCTTAATGGGAGCCCGGCGTTCGCAGTAGAGGAAAACCGCACCGATCATCCACAGCGTCACCGCGGCAAGATATCCAGGGGTGGTCGTGGTCTGCGGCTCAATACTATTGCCTGGGATAAGCCCAGTAACCAGTGGCTCCAGTACGAAACCGAGCACGGCAACGTAATCTAGCCAGCCGAACCTGTGGGAAAAGGCCCCCGCCACGCCGAAAAGTGGCCCGGCGATAAGGGCAAAGAGGAACCACGCGCCATTAGCTAAAAACGCCGTCTGCCAGTCGTAGATACCAAAGGCGGAAAGCAACCCGTAGTGCACCGCCAACATGAGCAGGAGTATGCCGGCTCCTGCGAAAAAGGCCGTGGTCCACCGGTGGGCGCACGCCTTGCCCATGAGGTAGGCAAATAGCGCCCACACCATGCCAGAACCCAGTACCGGGCCAAGGTAATTGCGCATGGACAGGCGCGCGGGAGCGGTGCCTTCGATTAGAGCGGGATCAGAAAACGCGATATGGACGACGGCATAGGCCACCGAGACGGCTAAGCCGGCCAAGAGAACGTACTGGGACCGGTGCCGCGGCGGTGCGGGCGAACGACTGGTCATGGTGTGCTCCTTGAAGTGAGGATCCCGCTATGTCCGAGGCAAGTACTCGGAAAGGAGGTGAAACGGTTATAAATTCAATAATAATTGCATCCGCAATATCGCGGAAGAGCACTCTTGATGGTCATTTAGACAGTAGATTGCACCCAATTTATCCCTGGGCTTTTGCAGGGTAGCTGCTTAATGACAAGACCGGAGGGCCCAGTTAAGCAGGCTGATTATCAAGGCAATGAGCGTGGATATGTCTCAAAATGCACACGTACGGCTAGTCATGAAGTAACAACCACAGTGCTAAGGAGTACGTGACTTAAAGGAGATAAGTGGTCAGTTTCATCTCTATTCTTCCGTAGGTCATTCATTGGTCGGGCGCATAAAGATATCCATCATGGAGAAGATGGGATCTGGCGAGGCAAAGATCCGGTCTGTTATATCACGCGGCGACCAGCTATCAGGGAAATCCTTGAACTCATTTGTGACAGTTCCGAGGGCTAAATCGGGACTATTTTTAACAGCAGTGAGGATGGTGAAGACCTCGTTAGGGGTGGCGTAGGAAGCATTTATGTCATTAGCACCGGTGGCAGCAGCAATGCTGGCCCAATCATTTACTTCCGCAATGTCGTTTAAAATATTAGAAACAATAGTTTCTGGTTTTAAATCCATATTTACGTTCTCCTGACGTGATGCGGTGGTTGGCGTTGGCAGCGCGCTTGCTCGAGAGAAACCGAGGGTAGAGGTGGCATGGGCAAGCGATACTTCCTAAAGATCAATGTAGCCCAGTGGCTGGTGCGGATCTATACCTAAACGAAGTTGAGCATCACAGTCGATAGCCTTCGACAATCTCACATAAAAAGCGAACGTGACGTCATTGACACCGGCTTATGGTACCGATAGGTTATAACATAGTTCTGCGCTGGGATATCGGCGCGTTTATGGCACGGTGCCTGCCCGGACAAAAGATAAGTGAATGAAATATGCAGACACAGACGAAGGGCCGCGTAGAAGGCCTGTACATCGACGAGAATGTCGAGCTGGGTGCTGGTGCGCTGAACTTTGGCGGGCGCATTGAAGACATCTCGCTTGGCGATGTCCCCGCAGCGCAGGCGGCCTGGCAATCCGGTGACCCAGACGTTTTGCTGTGGATCCCAGGTTTTGTGGACCTGCACAATCACGGCGGCAATGGCGGAAGCTTTCCTAATGGTGATTATGACCAGTGCCGCGCCGCTGCGCGCTTCCATCGCGCCCATGGCACCACCACGCTGATAGCCAGCATGGTCTCTGGAACGCAGGCGGAGCTGTGCGCGCGAGCGGAGCTGCTCGCCACGTTGGCAGAAGAAGGGGATATCGCCGGCATCCACATGGAAGGCCCGTTTATCGCCGCTGCCAAATGCGGCGCGCAGGATCCATCGCGCATCGTGCCGGGGGATCCAGACTTTTTCCGCGCGGTCATCGATGCCGCCCGCGGCCACCTGCGCTCTATTACCTTCGCCCCAGAAACACAAGCCGCGGCGGAGCTCCTCGCGGTCTGCGCCGAGCACGATATCATCGCCAGCTTGGGCCATACCGAAGCCGATTACGAGACCACGCTGCGGGTCATGGGGCAGGCAAAAGACATGGGCGTTACCGTCACCGGCACCCACCTCTTTAATGCCATGCCGCCCATCCACCACCGCAACCCTGGCACGGTGGCCGCCCTGCTCACCGGCTCGAAGGCCGGCGATGTGGGAGTAGAGCTCATTGCCGATGGCGTGCATCTTGCCGATGGCACCGTCGACATGGCCTATAACCGCCGCGCCTTTGCTGTTACCGATGCGATGGCTGCTGCCGGCATGGCCGATGGCTCCTATGATCTGGGCTCCCTGCCCGTCACCGTGACCGGCGGCGTGGCGCGGGTGGCAAGCGGCGCCATCGCCGGTGGAACCTCCACCTTGGCGCAGCAGTTCGCGCGCTTTGCCGCGCGTCATGGCGTAGGGGAAGCGGTTCGCTTTACCTCTACCACGGCCGCGGACGTGCTGGGGGATAAGGACGTGGGCCGTTTGGCTCCCGGCAAGCGCGCCAACCTCGTGGGCCTGAATGCGCAGTTCGAGCCCGTGCGCGTTATCGCTGATGGTATCGACGTCACCGCCGCGGCAGATACTGATTCACGTTAGGAAATACTGCATGGATATCCTCATCCGTTCCACACCAGCAGAGGTGGCTACTGCCGCCGCCGATATCTTCGTCCGCTATGCCAATGCCGGGGCGACCTTGGGCCTGGCCACGGGTTCTACTCCGATAGCGCTGTATCAAGAACTCACCGCCCGCTGCGAGCGCGGGGAGGTGAGTTTCGTTCGCAGCCGCGCCTTCCTCCTGGATGAATACGTGGGGCTAGCTCGCTCCCATGAGCAGTCGTATTACTCCACCATCCGGCGCGTATTTACTTCCCACGTCGATTTCATTGACGAGTTGGTACAGAGCCCAGAGGGCGATGCCGCGGATCCGGATCGCGCCGCAGCCTCCTATGACCAAGCCATTCGCCATGCCGGCGGCATCGACATACAGCTGCTAGGCATCGGTGGCAATGGGCACATTGGCTTTAATGAGCCCTCCAGCTCCTTGCAATCGCGTACCCGCCTGGAAACGCTGCACCCACGGACCGTGCAGGATAACGCCCGCTTTTTCGAGAACACGGACAGCGTCCCGCGCTACGCGCTGACCCAGGGGCTTGGCACCATCAGCGAGGCCCGCCACTTATTGCTGCTGGCCACCGGGACCGAAAAGTCCACCGCGGTCCGCAACATGGTGGAGGGTCCGTTATCCGCGCACTGTCCGGCCTCAGTCCTCCAGCTGCACCCGCGGGCCACGGTGATTCTCGATGAAGATGCGGCCTCCCAACTGGAGGATCACGAGTACTACCGCTTCGTGGATGAGCACCGTCCGCACTAAATCCCTCTTTACTTCTTTACACCTTTGAAAGGATTCCTCCCGTGAAAGTCAATATTATGGGGCCGCTGCAGCGGCTCGGAAAGGCGCTGATGGGCGCCGTGGCAGTGCTGCCTGTCGCGGCGATCCTCGGCGGCGTTGGCTACTGGATAGCCAGCGTGGCCGGCCAAGATAACGTGGTCGCGCAGCTGCTCATCAGCTCCGGCGGTGCCGTGCTGGATAACCTGGGCTGGATCTTCGCCGTCGCCATCGCCTTTGGCCTGGCCAAGGACTCCAACGGTGCCTCCGCTTTGTCCGGTTTCCTCGCCTATGCCACCTTCATGAAGCTCTTGGGCCCCGATGCCGTCGCCGGTTACCGCGGCATCGAAGATCCCGAAGCGCTTACTGGCGATGACGCCGTGGAATGGGCCGCCGAGGGCTGGAATGCCGTCGGTGACGGCAACGTCCTTTTCGGCATCCTCGCCGGCATCATGGCCGCGATGGTCTATAACCGTTTTCACGGCACCAAACTGCCGGACTTCCTGGCCTTCTTCTCCGGCCGCCGCCTCGTTCCCATCCTCACCGCGCTTTTTGCCATCGTGGTCTCCGCCATCCTCTACTTTGTATGGCCCTTCATCTACCACGCGCTCTTCAACTTCGGTACTTCCATCCAGGGCCTTGGCGCCGCGGGTGCGGGCATCTACGGCGTGGCCAACCGCCTGCTCATCCCGACGGGCCTGCACCACGCGCTGAACTCCGTCTTCTGGTTTGATGTCATTGGCATCAACGACATCGGTAACTTCCAATCCGGCCAGTCCACCATCGATGCCGCCGCTGCGGCCACCTCCGCCGCAGAGTGCCCCGGCATCTGGGAGAACGGACAGTGCACCGTGGACGGCGTCGTTGGACGCTACCAGGCCGGATTCTTCCCAGTCATGATGTTCGGCCTGCCAGGCGCCGCCCTGGCCATGTACCTGCGCGCGGATAAGGGCCGCCGCAAGGTCATCGGCTCCCTCATGGCAGCCGGCGCCCTGGCCTCCTTCTTCACCGGCGTGACCGAGCCGCTGGAATTCTCCTTCATGTTCGTCGCCCCGCTGCTCTACGTGGTGCACGCGCTGCTGACCGGCCTCTCCGTCTTTATCGCCGCCACGATGGAATGGACCGCGGGCTTCGGCTTCTCCGCAGGTTTCGTGGACATGCTGTTGTCCTCGCAAAACCCGCTGGCCAATAAGTGGTACATGCTGCTTATCATGGGCGCTGTTTTCTTCGCCCTCTACTTCGTCCTCTTCTACTACCTCATCGGCTGGTTTAACCTGAAGACCCCAGGCCGCGGCGATGACGAGGGTGCCGCAGAAGATGACGAAGCCGCCACGGGCGATGATAAGACCGCCGCGTCCGCCGCCCGCATCATCGAAGGCCTCGGCGGCAAGGACAATATCGATTCCCTGGATTACTGCACCACCCGCCTGCGCGTGGGCGTGAAGGATCGCGCGCTTGTCGATGACCCCACTATCAAGCGCGCCGGCATCTCCGGCGTCATCCACCCTTCCGAAAAGAACGTGCAGGTCATCGTGGGACCCTCCGTGCAGTTCATGTTTGATGAGGTCAACCACCAGCTGCGCACCGGCTCCGCATCGGTAGCTACGGCCACCGCGAAGCCTAGTGAAGACGCTCGCCCTGTAGAGAAGATCGGCACCGATATTCAGCTCCACGCCCCGTTCGAAGGAACCGTCGTGCCGCTTTCTGAGGTTCCCGATGAGTCCTTTGCCCAAGGCATGGTGGGCGAAGGCTTTGCCGTTATTCCTACCGTGATCGATGCCTTCGATGTCTGTGCCCCAGTAGATGGCACCATCACCATGGTCTTTAAGACCGGCCACGCCTTCGGCATGCGGACCGAAGAAGGCCTCGACCTGCTCATTCACATCGGTATCGATACCGTGGAACTGAAGGGAGAGGGCTTTACCAAGCTCGCGGCCAAGGGCGATGTTGTCCGCGCCGGGACCCCCATCATCGCGGTGGAATCAGAGAAGCTGCGCGAACGCGGCATCAATCTGATTACCCCGGTGGTCTGCCCCACGGCAAAGCAGATCGCTGGAGTAGATATCGAGCACGAGGGCCGCGCTGACCAGAGCGTTGCCGTCGCCCGCGTGCGGCCGGCTGAACATTAAGGTCTAAGCACGAGAAACCCTCGCGGTCACCTTGCGGTGGCGGCGAGGGTTTCTTTTTGGCGGCGGTCTAGCGCCAGCCCATGGTCATGAGCAAACCAACAAGGGCGAGGCCGAAGCCAATCCCGTAGTTCCAACCGCCGAGCTCCGCCATGAAGGGGATGGATTCACCGGCGAGGTAATTGACCACGAGCCACAGCAGGCCGAGGATCATCAGGCCAAGCATGATGGCCACGTACCACTTCGGGGTGCCTTCAGAGTTGATTTTGACTGGGGTGCGGTTCGCCCCGGCAGAGCTCGATACCTGGGTGGCAGAGCTCTGGGTGATCTTTGACTTTGGCATAAGAGACCTTCTCTAGATTTCAGTTCTTATCTCAGTGCTTACTGATGAATTACGATACCAGCAGCGATGGTTACGGCAGTAGCGCCGAGGCTTCGAATTTCCAGATGCGAACCTCCACGTCCTGATCTTTGCGGATGGTATCGCCAGGATTAATGGACGCCCAACCGATCTTATTGCTATCAACCAAGGCGCCGGTAGGAATTGGCTCGCCCACGCGCAGCTGTCCATTCCAGCCCGCTTGGCGCAGTGCATTTTCGGCTTGTCCTTGATTCTTGTGCATGACCTCGGGCGCCTTCATGAGCATCCCATTGGATACCTCAATGGTGACAGTCTGGCCCTTTTCCAGCTGCGCGCCCTGGTTGGAGACGTTCAGCACGGTGCCTTCTGGCTCTAGGGAATCTACTTCGCGGACATTGACATCGAAGTCACTGGCTTCAAGGCGGCTGCGCGCATCCTCTTCGTTCAAGCCGGAAACATCAGGAACGCGCTTCTTTTCGATGCCCTTAGACACCGTCACCCGGACCTTCGAGCCCTTGGACAATTGCGTACCACCCGCGGGGTTCTGCTGGATTACCTCGCCGGCGGGGGCCTCATCATTGCGCTCAGAAATATCCGAGTTCAGCTCCAGGCCGGCCTCTTCCAAGACCTGCGCCGCCTGATCCAGGTTCATGCCGGTGATATCGGGGACATCGATGATTTCCTTGCCGGAAGAAACGGTCAGGGTCACCGAGGCATTCTTCTGCAATTCCGAGCCAGGGGCCGGATTGATGCGAATCGCATTATTGCGGTCGATATCCGGGTTAGCCTCTTCGTTCACGGTGACGAGAAGCCCCAAGTCCTCGAGCTCTTTGACCACTTCATTGCGCGGGCGGTTTTCTACCTCCGGCACGATGACGCTATTGTGCTCCGCTACCTCGGTTTGGTCACGGCCACTCCTATTCTTTTCATCGTCGCTGCTCCAGAAATCCCAGGCAAAATAGCCCAAGATGGCGACCAACAGCGCGACGAGGAGCAGCGCGAGCCATTTCATCCAACCGCCGCCTTCATCCTCTTCGGGTGCTCCGGTAGGACGCGTCGATTCGATCGGTGCCCGGTGGGATGTAGCAGTAGCGGTGGCCGGGGCGGGCATCGCCGTCGTGGCATCGTCCTCGTTGACGTGCATGCGGGCGGCCTCGGTGACTTGGCCCGTGCGCAGACGATCCAAATCGCCGGCCATCTCCCAGGCGGACTGATAGCGGTCTGCGGGGTGCTTGGCCATCGCGGTCAGTACCACTGCATCGATATTGACCCGTTGGGTGGGGGTCAACGAGGGGTCATCGATAAGCTCCGAAGGCGGGGTCGGTTCCTCCTGCACATGCTGGTAAGCCACGGCAAAGGGGGTTTCGCCTTCGAACGGGGTGCGGCCGGTGAGTACCTCGTACATGACGCAGCCCAGCGCATAGACATCAGAACGCGCATCGGCGTTTTTGCCGCGCGCCTGCTCCGGGGAAAGGTACTGGGCGGTACCGATAACGGCAGAAGTCTGGGTCATCGCCGAGGTCGAATCATCCAATGCACGGGCGATGCCAAAGTCCATCACCTTCACCTGGCCAGTATTGGTGAGCATGATATTCGCCGGCTTGATATCGCGGTGAATGATTCCCGCCTCATGGGATGCCTGCAAGGCCTCCGCGACCGGCTTGAGGATCTCCGCCGCTTCTTGGGCGGGCAGCGGGCCATCTTCGCGAATAATATCGCGCAGCGTGGCCCCGTTGACCTTCTCCATGACGATATACGGTATGGTCATGCCGTCCATCTCGGTCTCGCCGGTGTCATAGACCGCGACGATATTGGGATGGTTTAGCTTGCCCGAGTTCTGCGCCTCGCGGTAGAAGCGCTCGCGGAAGTTGATATCGCGAGCCATCTCCGTGCGCAGCATTTTTACCGCTACTTGCCGGCCTAAAGTGGTGTCCTCTGCGGCAAATACCTCGGACATGCCGCCGGAGCCGATGATCTCACCGAGCCGGTACCGGTCATTGACCATGGCTTAGTCACCATCCTGTCTTAATAAATCAGATAAATCCCCAGGGAGTTCATCGGGCTGTGAGTTTACTGTGTTTTTCTGCTCAGGTGTGTTTTCGACCTGCGGCTGCTGGGGCTGACGCTGCTGCGTCGGGGTATTCGGGGCCTGCTGGTTTCGCGTCGGGGCCTGCTGGTTCGGGGTCTGCGGCTGCCGGTGATTATCGCGCGGCGCCTGGTTGCCCTCCCGATCCGTAGGCTCCGTCTCCGTTACCGTCACTTCCTGCGGCGTCTCATTAGTATCTTCTTCCTCCAGGGTTTCTACCTGCGTGGTCGTGGGATCCCGGTATTCGGTAACCACGGAAGTTTCCTGGGTAGACGAAGGATCGCTGTCGCCGCTCTCGCTACTCATGAGGTTCATGATGGCGTAGCCGGCCGCGGCAAGCAGGGCGATGGCCGCGACGATACCCAGGCCTTTAAGGAAAGACTTCCCGCCCTTCGAATCATTGTCCGGGGCTGGTGCTACCTTACGTTGCGGCGCGGCAGCACTCGCCGCCGTCCCCGCCGCCGGATGAATGGTGGTGGGCTGGGCGACATCGGCAAGCATCTCCGTCGATGCCGAGGGCGAAGGCTCTGGAGCCTGCTGGTGGGGCGGAATGGATTTGGGCTGCGGCGGGCGCTTGCCCAGGCGCACATCGGATACCGCGACCGTAAATTCATTGCCATCGGCATAGCGGGTATTGGGATCCTTGCGCAGCGCGATACGAATGAGCTCGCGCGCCGGGGCGCTAATCGTGGTCGACAGCGGTTCAGGCTCTTGGTTGATGTGGGCAAGAGCAATGGACACGGAGGAATCACCCGAAAAGGGGCGCTTGCCGCCGAGCATCTCGTAACCAACGACGCCGAGCGAATAGATATCAGAGGCGGGGGAGACTTCCTTGCCCTGCGCTTGCTCAGGCGAAACGTACTGGGCAGTACCCACCACCATGCCGGTGCGCGTGAGCGGTACCGCGGCGGCGGCCTTGGCGATGCCAAAGTCCGTAATTTTCACCTGCCCATTTTGGGTAATCATCAGGTTGCCGGGCTTAATATCGCGGTGCACCAAGCCCATCCGGTGGATAATGGATAGACCGTGACCCGCTTGCTCAAGCACGTCCAGGGCGAGTTCTTCCTGCAAGGTGTTCTCGCGCGCGAGCAGGTCCGCGAGGGATTCGCCCCGCACGTATTCCAAGGCCATGAAGCAGAATTTGCGGCCATTATCTTCCAGCTCGCGGTAGTCATACGTGGCCACCACGTTATCGGACTGGATAGATTCAGCGGATTCCGCTTCATTGCGGAAGCGGGAGAGGAATTCCTGGTTATCAGAAAATTCCGGCCGCAACACCTTGATGGCTACTTCGCGGTCATTACGAGTGTCATCGGCAAGCCACACCGTGGACATGCCGCCGTGGCCAATGATCCACTGCAGCTCGTAGTCGCTGCCGATGAGTTCCTGGAGATGGTCTTTGTTCTCGGTATTCTTCATTACTGTTCCCCCTGGTATGCGCTCAAGATGGCACGACCAATTGGGCCAGAGACTCGGCCGCCCGTCGCGGATTCGCCCAAGTTACCGCCATTCTTGACGACGACCCCGACGGCAATATCGCGGTCCGGGTCAAAGGCGACGTACCACACGTGCGGAGCCAGGCCTTCGCCGTGCTCGGCGGTACCGGTCTTGGATGCAAAGCCATTGCCGTCGTAGCCCCACGAAGAACGCTCGGAGGCAAACATCAAGTCCCGAATGGTCGATGCGGTCTCTTCCGTGACGGCCTCGCCGGCCTTCTTGGGCTTGGTGGTGCGGATTTCCTTCATCTGGGCATCGGTAATGCGATTGACTAGGTAAGGCTCCATGCGCGTGCCCTTATTGGCCACGGTTCCGGCCATGACTGCCGCCTGCAGCGCACTCATGGTGACATCGCGCTGGCCGATGGCTGATTGCGCCGTCGCCGCACCATCCGGCAGGTCTCCCAAGGTGCCTGCGGAAGAAGAGACACCCAAGTCATATTTCTTGCCGATGCCGAAAGCATCCGCGTACTTGCGCAGCTCATCCGCGCCGATCTGCTCAGACATCTGCACAAATGCGGTATTACACGACAGCGCGAAGGCGGTCTGCAGGGTCACGGAATCCTGGCCATTGCACTTTTCATTGCCGTAGTTGGTCAGCTCCGTGACGGTATCAGGCAAGGTAATCACGTTGGCACCGGTCAGGCTCGACGAGGGATTGTATCCATTATTCAATCCGGCCGCAGTCGTAATGATCTTGAAAATAGATCCCGGCGGCAAGGTATCCGCCGCTGCATGGTTGACCAGTGGCTGACCGGCCTGTTCCTGCAAACCTGCCCAAGCCTCCTCAGCGGACTCGCCCACCAATGAATTTGGGTTAAAGCCCGGGTTGGAAGCCATGGCCAGAACCTTGCCCGTCGACGGCTGGATGGCAACAGCCGATCCTTCGTACCCAGGGCCCGCCAACTGGTCATACGCGGCCTGCTGCAATGCCGGATCGATGGTGACTTCTACATTGGCTCCCTTGGTGGGCTTATTCGCGATGGTATCCAGCCAGTGCTGTTTGAACAGGGAATCGTCCGTGCCATTGAGAATTTCGTTCTGCGAAGATTCCAATTCCGAAGCACCAAATTGGCTGGACAAATAGCCGGTGAGATTGCCAAAAGCGGGCGAATCGATGGGATAAGACCGGGAGTAGGTCTCATCAGGATTTTCCGTGGATTGCGCCAGCACCGTATTGCCGGAATAGATCTGTCCGCGCGGGGTGGTCTGCAATTCTATAAACCCGCGCGAGTTCTTAGCATTATGTGCGTATTTATCATCCGAAAATGCCTGAATGACCGTCAGGTTCACCAACAGAACCGCGGTCAAGATGATGGCAAATAGGGATACTAGGCGGATGGATTTGTTCATCGGTAAGCCTCCTGAACCGACGGGAACATGGAGGTGTCACTCGGAGCGTTGCTCGAGTTCTCCTGCATGGGTCGGCGTGCTGCGTTAGAGATCCGCAGCAAAATCGCCAACAGTACATAGTTAGCCATGAGAGAGGAACCACCGGCGGACATGAAAGGAGTGGTCAAGCCGGTCATCGGCAGCAGGGCGGAAATGCCACCGGTGACGACGAAGACCTGTACCGCCAAAGTAAGAGAAAGGCCTGAAGCGACCAGTTTGCCGTACGTATCGCGGGTACGCAACGCGGTATTGAATCCGCGGGTAACCAACATGCCAAAGAGGACCAGAACGGCAGCTAGACCAATCAGGCCCAATTCCTCACCGATGGCGGCGAGGATAAAGTCTGAGTGCGCCACCGGAACCAATTCGGGGTGTCCTTGGCCCAAGCCGCTGCCGGAAATACCGCCAGAGGACATACCAAAAAGGGACTGGGCCAATTGGTATCCAGTGTTGTCATAGTTAGCCAGCGGGTCCATGAAGTTGGAAAAACGCTGCTGAATCTTTTCGGATACCTGGTAAATGCCAAAGCCGCCGATACCAACGAGGACGAGGCCAATAAAAAGCCAACTGACCCGGCCGGTAGCCATAAATAGCATGCCCAGCACCGTGCTGAAGAGCAGCAGCGCCGGACCAAAGTCATTGGAAATTCCCATGATGATAATGGCGATGGCCCACACAATGAGAATGGGGGCGAGGTCGCGCAAGCGGGGGAGGGAAATCCCTAGGAAGCGATATCCAGCCACAGTAAAGAGGGATCGCTTCTGCGTCAGCAGCATGGCAAAGAATAAGATCAGCATGATCTTGGAGAACTCACCCGGCTGGATGGAAAATGGCCCGAAGTTCAGCCAAATGCGCGCCTCAACGCCATCAGGTTGTGGCCACACCAATGGCAGCGCCAACAGTACGAGGCCAGCCGCACCCAAGATATAGGAATAGCGGGTGAGTGACCGATGGTCCTTGACAACCGCCAGGACCAGCACAAAGAGCACGAGGCCAACGACGGTCCACATGACCTGGCGGACCGCGAGCCCCCGATCATTGACCAAATCCAAGCGGGCCAAAACGATAAGCCCAATGCCATTAAGGATGGCCACGATAGGCAACATGACCTGGTCCGCGTAGGGTGCCAAGAAGCACATTGCCAAGTGCGCAATGGTAAAGACACCAATGAATCCACCGATGAGGTAGATCAAGTCCGTCGTGAGCGCATTATCCT
Source organism: Corynebacterium rhinophilum (assembly GCF_030227225.1). Taxonomy (GTDB): domain Bacteria; phylum Actinomycetota; class Actinomycetes; order Mycobacteriales; family Mycobacteriaceae; genus Corynebacterium; species Corynebacterium rhinophilum. Next base: position 3,143 of record NZ_JASPHQ010000020.1, on the reverse strand, counting down.
GCGACAGCTCCAAACTGACCAAGGTAATGGCAAAGACGACCGCGGCGAGAATAAGGAGGCCGAGTTCGATTCTCCGGCTAAAAAACTTCTGCATCAGCTACACCTCCCTACAAGTGACCCCAGGTTTGTTTTCCTTGGTGTCTTTATTATCTTTTTGGCTCGGCGCAGTGATACATGGCTTGAGTGCCTTTTCACCCAAGTCATTAATCTGATCCTGAACCTCGCTCAGGTCACCGGCAGAAATATGATTGACCGCGCCGCGCTCAGACTCAGGCAGATCAGAGACCTTCAACGGGGTGAAGTCCCCCTTGCACTTCTGGGCAGAAAACAGCAAGGAGTTCTGGTCATTAATGCACACGTATTGGTGAGTGGAGCTTAAATCCTTGCCAAATAAGGAATAATCCGCGCCTTTGAGGACAGTGATTTCTTGTGCGTCGTTGGTCTCGGCGTAATAGTTATTGGACAAGAAATTCTTTACCCACAGCCCTGCGCCAATAACGAGCGCCAAGATGATGATGAGGGCGATGAGGACCTTCCACCCAATTTTTCGTCGAGGGGGCTCGTCTTCTGCCTCTTCTTCATCGGAGTCCTTAGCCGCATTGTCTTCATCGGCCATGACGGCCGGCGGAATCACCTGGGGTTTACGGGTGAGTTTCGCGGCGCGTGACGCCGAGGAATCCGGGTGCGTGGGCTCTTCTACCGAACCTGCAAGAGCACCAACGCGGAACGGCTCGTGGGTGGCGGGTTTTTCTTCCGTGACCTCGGCGATGACGACGGTGACATTGTCCGGTCCGCCCGAACGAATAGCGAGATCCACGAGGGTGGACCCCGCCTGTTCGATGCTTCCCTGGCCAAGGGCAGTCTCAATCGTGGAAGCGGTAACTGGGTCCGAAAGCCCATCCGAGCACAGCAGGATGCGGTCACCCGCCTTGGCTTCGAACGTGAAGAGCGTCGGCTCCACCGAACGGCCGGTATAGGCCTTCAAGATGAGGGACTTTTGTGGGTGGGAAGAAACATCTTCTGCAGCCAGCTCGCCCTTATCCACCAAGGATTGCACATAGGTATCATCCTTGGTGATTTGCTCGAGCTTGCCATCGCGCAGCAAATAAGCGCGCGAATCACCCACATGGCAGACACCAAAGGTCGTGCCATTGAACAGCATCGTGGACAGCGTCGTGCCCATACCTTCAGTCTCCGGGTGGGCGGTGATGTGCTCGCTGATGGCTTCATTGGCGTCATCGGCAGCAGCTGCAAGGAGTGCCTCCGTGTCCTCCTTACCCGGATCCTGATCTAGGATTTCGAGGTGGTTGACCATGAGTTGGGAGGCGACCTCACCTGCGGCATGTCCGCCCATGCCATCGGCCAAAATCAGCAGGTGGGATCCGGCGTAACCGGAGTCCTCATTATTACCGCGGATAAGCCCGCGGTCCGACTTGGCAAAAAAGTTTAGCTTCAGTGTCATGCGTTCAACCTCACGGTAGTGCGGCCTAGCTTAATCTCGGAGTTCGCGCCGACTACCTCAGGTTGGTCGATGCGCACACCATTGACGAGGGTTCCGTTGCGAGATTCCAAATCCTCCACTACCCACTCGCTGCCGCGGCGAAATAGGCGTGCATGATGGCCGGAAGAGTAATCATCCCCAGTGACAAAATCACAGTCAGCGGCGCGGCCCAAGGTGCATTCCTCGAGCGTGCCCAAATTCATGTGGGATCCCTGCAAAGGGCCTTCCACAATAGAAAGCTGCTTCACCGCAGCGTGACTGCGTGGGGACGCACCCATTTTCGACGGCTGTGGCATAGCACCTGCGGATTTATTGGTATCCCGCCGCATGGCATTCAAGGCCACCAGGACAAATACCCACAAAAGAGCCAATAAGCCGATGCGAAGCGCCAGCATGATGACTGCATCCATGGCGGCCTCCCTTCCTCAGTGTGAATTAGTAACTATGCGAATCAAGGCCCGTAATGCGGACCTCGACGTGGGAATGGCCCATGGTGATCACGTCGCCATCGGCAAGCAGCCAGTTATCAATGGGAGTGTCATTGACCGTGGTGCCATTGGTGGACTGCAAATCCACCAACACGGCATCTTCACCGTTCCACGTGATTTCCGCGTGCTGGCGGGACACGCCCGTATCCGGCAGGCGCAAATCCGCATCATTGCTGCGGCCAATAATATTTGACCCTTCCTGCACGTGGTAGACGCGGGAAGAGCCATCCTGCAACATCAAATTGACTGCGGGGCCCTGCGTTTGCGGCGCGGGTTGGTCATCTTGCGCAATGAAAGCGGTAGTAGCTGCGTCATCCGCATTATTTTCGTGCGGGTTGGTCATCTGGTCCTCCTGACCATCAAAGTCGTGGAAAATCGCCTCGAAACCGGTCTCTTCTGTGGGCTCGTGATCTATAAACGAGGACACACGAAGCTGGCCCGTGCGCAGGCCCGATTCCTCCGCAATCCGCACAATGACGGGACCAGCGAGGGACCATCCGTTATTGCGGATAAAGCGAGATAATTGGTCTGCGCAATCGGCAGGCAAATCGGGGTCTTGCGACAAGTTCTCCAAATCCTTGGAAGAGACACCTACAGTCATGACATTGGGACTATAGAGCTTGTTATCGTCCCCGTGGCCGAGATTGTCCTGGGCTTCTTGCTTCAAAAGCTCATCAATCTCTGCAGGAACGACCTTGCCGCCGAAGACAAAAGCCATGCCGTTATCAAGGCCGCGTTGCATAGCGGAATCGAGCTTCGCCAGCCTTTCTAAAAACGCCACGAATTTTGCTCCTTTCCGCTATACAGCGATCAGTAGTGATCAGTAGTAGCCATTATAGTTTGTACACCCCTTTCAAACGTAGACGGCGGCGCGAAAGTTCCTAGATTTTCGCCTTTAAATGCGCAAAATAATCCGCTTTTCCTGCTGATTTGTAATTGCACGTGCTTCCTGTGCTATCTTTATCTAGTCGCACTGACAACCACACCCTGCCCGGGTGGCGGAATTGGCAGACGCGCTGGCTTCAGGTGCCAGTGTTCGATAAGGACGTGCGGGTTCAAGTCCCGCCCCGGGCACAATGTGAAGTCTCGAGACATCGTTCCTATGGTGTCTCGAGATTTTTCTTTTTTGCGGTGCCCAAAAATGTTCAAAACTT
>NZ_JASPHQ010000001.1:61711-368099 GCF_030227225.1 Corynebacterium rhinophilum | reverse complement strand
CAGCCGAAACACTAAACAGTATTCAAAAAGGTACATGCTTCACATACCTTACCGGCACACACCAACCAACAAACCACCATTAGGCTTGCCAGCCAACAGACCAATCAACACACAACCATGCACACAAAAATAAAAAATAAGTACATTGGCACACTATTGAGTTCTCAAACAACATCCACACACCACAAGAAAATTAACCAAACGTTAACCTCTCATCGGCGGCTCGCACTAACTTACCCAACAACCTGAACCAAGTCAAATCCTTGAGCCAAGTCAGTACAAAAAGTCACTAAAAAGTAACCAACCGGCTACCTCTCGGCGACTCGCTAAAATTTATACCACCCCACAACACAACGCAAACTCGCAGGCCAACGTTGGTTTTTAGTGATAGCACGCGATCTTTCCATCAGGCCCATCGATAACGCGCACCGGAGTATTGAAGATGGGCGTCAAGATATCGTCGCGCATGATGTCCTCGGCCGGGCCGAATTCGACGATCTGCCCGTCCTTGCAAGCACAGATATAGTCCGCGTAGCGGGCGGCAAAGTTGATGTCGTGCAGAACCACGATGACCGTGCGCCCCAACTCCTGGGCGGCCTCGCGCAGGTGACGCATCATGTCCACCGAGTGCGAAATGTCCAGGTTATTCAGCGGCTCATCCAGCAACACGTAATCGGTTTCCTGGCACAGCACCATGGCCACGTACGCGCGCTGGCGCTGGCCACCGGAAAGCTGGTCAAGGTAGCGGTGCTGCAATTCTTCCAAGTGCAGGAAGTGAATGTACTTAGAAATGACCTCTTCATCGTGTTTATTAAGCCGCCCCTTGGTATAGGGAAAGCGGCCAAAGCCCACGAGCTGGCGCACGGTGAGTTTCGTGACGAAGTGGTTTTCCTGCCGCAAGATGGACACGATTTTCGCTAGGTCGGCGGACTTGCTGTATTGGATGTCATAGCCGGCGATTTCGATGCTGCCTTCATCCATGTCGAGCAGGCGCCCGATCATGGTGAGCATTGTGGACTTACCCGCACCATTCGGCCCCACCAGTGCGGTGATGCCTCCCTGCGGAATGGTCAGGTTGAGCGGACCAATAGCGGTCTCGGCGGAATAGGTTTTAGAAACGTTCTTTAATTCGATCACAGTCGGCCCTTTCGCATAATGACAAACAGGAACACGGAGCCACCTACCAGCTCAATGATGATGGACACCACGCCTTGGGCGGAAAATACGTGCTGCATGAGGAAATAGGCCGCAATGAGCACGAGGAATGCTAAGCCCACCGCCATCGGGAAGATGTAGCGGTGATCGTAGGTATCGGCGAATTGATAGGCCAGCGTAGCTACCAAAAAGCCCAGGAAGGTCATGGGACCTACCAGCGCGGTGGTCGTCGCCATCAGCAGCGAGACCAACACCAGCGTGTAAATTGCGTGTGGTTTGTGGTTCACGCCCAGGTTGGTGCTGACATCGGCGCCCAAGGAAATCACGTTGAGCTTGCGCGCATTGAGCACCAAAAGCGTGGTGGCGATGGCCACGATTGGAATGGCGATGGGATAGTACTCGGATTCGGCGTTATTGACGGAACCAAAAAGGCGCGCGGTCAGCACGTCGAACTCGCTAGGGGTAAGCATGCGCTGCATGAAGGTCGATAGCGAGCCTAAGCCACCGCCGATGACCACGCCGACCAGCAGCATCGCATGCATATTCTGCTTCCTATTAGTCAGCAGCCACGAATAGAGCACCAGGGATAGCCCCACCATGACGGCCATTTGCATGAGGAAGGTGGGTACGGTGCGGGCATCGTTAAGCCCACTAGCCCCCAGGAAGAAAATGGTCGCGGTATTGATGGCAACGTACAGCGACTCAAAGCCCATGATGGATGGAGTCAAGATGCGGTTATTCGTCACGGTATGAAAAGACACCGTAGCCATGGCTTGGCACACAGCGACGATCGCCATGGCGATGAGGGCATCGGCGCGGCGCTGGGCGATGAGCCAAAACTTGCGCGTACCAAATTCCATCGGGTTGCCATAGGCCAGGTATGCAAAAGCCAAAGATGCAGCCAGGATCCATACGCAGGCCAGGGTGATCCAGTACTTCTTGGGCGGGGCGGACATCTTAGTTAGCACGGGTCGACCTCACAATCATGATGATGAAGACGATGGCGCCGATGACGCCAAGGATGACCGAAACCGGCATCTCGAATGGGGCGATGATGACGCGCCCCACCAGGTCACACACCGTGACGATGCCGATGCCCAGCAGGCAGACCCAGGGAACGTTGGAACGCAGGTCGTCGCCGCGCATCATGGAGACAATATTGGGCACGATAAGACCCAAGAATGGCAGGGACCCCACAACGACGGTGACCACGCCCGTAGCAATGGCGATAAGACCAGTTCCCAGCAACAACATGCGATTATAGTTCAGCCCGACGTTGGTAGCCACGTCCTCGCCCAAGCCAACGACCGTAAGGCGGTCGGCGAAGATATACACCGCCACCAGCACCAAGAGGACGATCCACAAAACCTCGTATTGGCCCTTGTATACAGCGGTAAATGAGCCCATGAACCAGATTCCCAATTGCTGGAGCATATCGGTCATCAGGGCGAAAAACGTCGAAATTGCAGAAACCACGGCGCCCAACATGATGCCGATGATCGGCACGATGAGCGAAGAGCGCAGGGTCACCCGGCGCAGGAAGAGGAAGAATACCACCGTACCCAGGAAGGAAAAGATCACCGCACCTATCATCTTCACCAGAATCGAGGACGTGGGTGCGACGACCATGACGAAGAGCAGGCCCAGTCCGGCCCACTCCGTGGTGCCGGTGGTAGATGGTTCAACGAAGCGGTTTTGGGTAAGCAGCTGCATGACCAGGCCGCTGACGGCCATGGCCGCGCCGGCAAGCACCAAGGCAATGGTGCGCGGTAAGCGGGTAATGCCGAACATGGCGGCGCCATCATCAGCGCCAAAAACGTCGTACTGCCCGGTCAACAAAGAGGTAACGAGCAACGCGGCGACGATGAGTATGCCAAGGCCCAGCTTCCAATCCCAGACCTTTGTGCGGGTGGTGGTTTCCATAACTATCCTTTACGCACCTGAAAACCGGAGGGCACAAAATCCCTCCGGTTTCCGGTTTTTAGTGGTGGCTAGTTCTTTTCAAACGCGTCTGCCATCGCGTTGAGCGTCTCCGTGAAGGTAATGATGTTTTCATTGGTGTAGGTATCCTGCGGAGCGGAAACGATCTTGCCTTCCTTAACGGCAGTCACGTTCTTGAGTGCCGCGGAATCCTCTACCAGCTTCTTACCTGGGGTGTAGCCTGCTTCATCCTTGGCCACGGCACCATCGCGGTCCATGATGAGGATGTAGTCAGGGTTGGAATCAGCAATTGCCTCGACGGAGATGTCATCGCCCTCGTGGTCATCGCTGGCGTTTTCCACCTCGAGGGAAGGCTTCATGCCCAGCAGGTCAAAGAATGGTCCAAAGAAGCGGCCCTTACCTGGGGCGATGTAGTTGATGTCGCCACCGGAGGTGTTGACGGCCATGACGGTCTTCTCAGAATCGTAGGCGTCCTTAGCGCGGTCCAGGGCCTTCTTGAAGTCATCAACGAGCTTCTTTGCTTCATCTTCGTGGTCGAAGATCTTGCCCAGTGCTTCGGTCTGGCGGATGAGCTCTTCCGCCATGTCCTTATCGTCGCGCGGGGAGAAGTCGAGAACCGGGGTATCTTCCATCAAAGCCTCAATATCGGCCTGGTGCTGGGTGAAGCGCTGACCGTTGATGACGATGTCCGGCTCTGCGGCAACCAGTGCTTCCAGGTCGGGCTCGCGGTGCATACCCAGGTTGGCCTCGATCGTGTCTTCATTGATCTTGTCCGAGAGGGTATCCGGGACGATGCCAAGCGGGGCAGCGACAATATTGACGTCCCAATCCGCTAGGATTTCGAAGGCGCGGTTATCCGTTACCGCGACGCGCTCGAACGGTACGTCCAGCTCGTGGGTGCCGTTATTATCTTCGATCTGCAGTGCGCTTTCCGATGTCCCCTTATTCGAACCCTGGTCCTCTTCTTCCGCAGTGCTACATGCGGTAAGTGCCAAGGAGGCGACAGCCACGACAGACAAAAGAGCGCGATGAATTTTCTTCATTGTGCTTTCCTTATAGACGAGAAACAAATGCCCCATTAACTTATCTTAAGTCACCCTAACCAATCAAGGTTGAGGGTAACCTTTCCTAAAGTACAGCGTCCAGCCCATAGAAACGCGCTGCATTGGCGAAGAAAACGTCATCAGCATGTACCCCCGCCGCCTCCCCGATGAGCCGGAAATCGTCCACCGAAAACACCCGGCTCGTCCGCTGCGAGGGCAAATCGGTACCCGCCATGAGCGCCGTTGGATCAACGTCGACAATGCGGCGCACCACCTCTCCCGGATCGAGGTCTACGCGCCCGAATCCGGTGGCCTTGACCTTTACCCCGGCATCGACAAGTTCTAAGAGGCCGTCTACTCCCTGCGCGCTCAGGCCCAGGTGGTCGATGCTCACGGCCGGCAGCTTCTTGAGCACTGGGGCCATATCGCCCAGCGTAGCCGCGTCGACATAAAGCTCCACGTGCCAACCTGCCAGGTCATAGATCCGCCAGGCGAGCTCCTCCAGGTCCTCCCGTGCTGCGCTGCCACCGCGCCGCAAGTTAAAGCGCACCGCCCGCACGCCCAAGCCATCCAACCGGCGGATTTCGGCATCGGGGACATCGGCAGGCAGCTGTGTCACGCCTACGAAGCTATCCAATTCCCCCAGGGCTTCTGCCAGATACCCCTGGTCAAACCCCTGAAAGGAACCGGAGACGACCGCGCCGGCGGTGATATCAAAACCCTCACCGCGCAGCTTCTCGCGCCATACGTCATAGGCCGGAACCAAAAACTCCGGCGGCGTATAGCCCTGATTTTCCTGAATGGGGTGGGAAAAATCGATGATGTGGAGGTGGGAATCAAATACTCGCTGCATGGCCACTACCCTAGCCGCGCGCGGGGACTCTCATAAGAAAACCCCAGCTAGAACTGAATCCAGCTGGGGCTCTCGGTGGAGTTTCCGGGAACTGAACCCGTCTAAGCCATGGACGTTACTGGCCGAACTGTCACTTACCTGGACACCAGGGCGGCGAGAGTTGAGCCTAGTACTGAAGTGTCCCAGATTTTGTTCCGTGTGGATAGATGGGAGAATCTGGGACATTTCACTAACGTAAAGGACGCTTAGTATCCAATTGGGTACAAGCCGTCGACTATGGCACTAGCCTAAAAGTCAACTATTCCCCCCCCTTCCCCGTCCTAGAAGCAATCGCCGAAGCAATGGAGCCAGCACTACTCGCTAAGAAAGCTGCCTAACCTCGACGTTGAGCTTGATTTAATCTTTCAGGGGGTTAGTCCCTCCAAGCTTCATTTCGAACCGCTTATAGTCTTCGAGTGAAGCGAAATGCCGAGAGTACAAGTCAATGTCCTTTTCCACAGTCCCATACAAGGCAGGGGCAATATCTACGATGTGACGAACCTTTACTGAGCCATGTTCGGCGTCTCCTTCGTCTTCTTGTGCATGCGCCAACGCCTGTACACGCTCCGAGGCAGCTTCGTCCGTATCTGCATAGACGATATAAAAATCTTCACGGAAATAGCTCTTTTGCGTCCCGACACGAGACAGCTCGAATACCACTATTCCTACGTAAGGTTCCATGCTTCACCTTCTCTTAGTCGAGGTCGTGCAACCTATCTCTGCTGACACAACGTGGAAGTGTTCACGTTCGTGAGTTTAACAAGTTTTTCATCTGGTACCCCGATCAAGTAGTCACGATGACTGATACGGAATAAAAATAGCCCCTCACCTGCAAATGCAGGTGAGGGGCTCTCGGTGGAGTTGCCGGGACTTGAACCCGGGTCCTTCGTCACCTTGCCAGGGCTTCTCCGTGCGCAGTTCGCACATGATCTCTGCTCGGCCCTCCGGTTCGGGCGAACTCGTACCGGATGATGGGCCCAGTCACCAGTAAGAGTCCCATCTGGCCCTGATGACACAGCCAGACGGCAAGTTCCTTAGTCGATGCCAGGTTCTAGGTCAGGAACGAAACCTAGGCTGACAGACACGCGTCGCTGTAATTAGGCAGCGAGGGCGTAGTCACGCTGAGAGTTCTTCTCTGCGTTTATTTGTTTGCTACGACGCTTAAACGGTGGTCGGTAGCCTTCACCGGCACGCTTCCCCTGGCGCAGTGTACGAAGTCGAAACCAAATCAACCCCATAGCACTGTAGGGACGGGATAGTGCATCATTCCCTACGGTTGTTCCAACACTACCGCAGACGCTTCTATTTCTCCAAGTGCTCTTCCAGCCACTCTTTTAAGACCACCGCGTGGTTAATCTTGCGGTCGGCGGCGCCAAAGAGCAGCGTCAGGTCCCCCTCTTTTGCCAAGGAGAGCAACTGGGTGAGCTCTTCGGATTCGCGATCATCGAGCTCGGCGCGGTAGCGGCGCGAAAACTCCTCGAAGGAATCCGCGTCATGGCTCCACCACTTGCGCAGCTCGGGGCTGGGGGCCACGTCCTTGAACCACTCGTCATAGTCCAGGTCCGCCTTGGCGATGCCCCGCGGCCACAGGCGGTCTACCAAAACGCCCGTCCCGGAAATGGAGTCTTCACCCTTGACAGCATCGTGAACCTTTACCGTTTTAAGCATTAATCCCCTTCACGCGGCGGCCGAGCTCGCGGGTGATTTCGCGGTTCTGGTCGCGCCGCTTGATGTCTTCGCGCTTGTCATAATCCTGCTTACCTTGCGCGAGCGCCAGCGACAACTTCGCGTACCCATTTTTGAGGTACACCTTGAGCGGCACCAGGGTTTTATTGCCATTGCGCACCTGCCCGTAAAGCTTGTCGATCTCCCGGCGGTGCAGCAAGAGCTTGCGGGTGCGCCGCGGGCTGTGGTTGGTCCAGGACCCCATCGAATACTCCGGAATGTGTAAATTCCGCAGGTACACCTCGCCATTATCAATGGTGGCGAAGGCATCATTGAGCGAGATTTTGCCCTCCCGGAGGGATTTGATCTCCGTGCCGAGCAGGACGATGCCACACTCGAATTCTTCGAGGATCTTATAGTCGTGCCGGGCCCGGCGGTTGGTCGCAAGCGTAGCGTCCCCGGAAGCCGCCTTCTTATTCTTCTTGCCCTTTTTAGCCATAATTGCCTCAGTGTACTGCTCGTTTACCACACCCGGCAAACGGCTTAGCGGCGGACATAAGAACGCAGGGTAATCTGCGCGGTGGCAGCGGTAACCGCCAAAGCGAGCAGCCCCACCAGCGGCAGTGCAATCCACAGATCGCTGGACTTCATCGGTGCCAGCAACTGCGATTCATACAGGCCCTGTAGCGCAGGATCGATCACTTGGGATTTCGCCACGAGCAGCCCAGCGCCGCCAAGAACCACACCGATAAGGGAGGCGAGCACGGCTTCTACCACGAATGGCGCCTGCGTCATCCAGCGCGAGGCGCCCACCATGCGCATGATTTCGGTCTCACGGGTGCGGTGGAAGGCGGCGATTTGCACCATATTGGCCACCAAGAAGATAGCTGCAATGGACATCACGATGGCCACGATGAAGGTGGCGGCGCGGATGGAATCGAGGTTGCTTGCCGCTTCACGCACCTCCTCTTGCTGATCCACGACCTCTTCTACCGCCGGGTTATCCCGCACGGCATCGATGGCGGAGGCTTCCTCCGGGTCAACGAGGCGCACGTGCAACGCTGCGGGAAGCGCATCCGGCGAGGTTTGTTCCACCATCACCGGGTCGGTGTCCTGGAATAGCTCGCGGAAGCGCTCGTAGGAGGCCTCCCGGTTGCGAAATTCCACGGACTCTACAGAACTATCGGATTCCAGCTGTTCCTTTAAATCCGCGCAGGCAGGAGTGGTGCAGTTTGGATCCGTGGCGGAAATATCCTCGTTGAGCTGCACCATAACCTCCACTCGGTCCAAGTAGATTTCCTTCGTATCCTTGGTGAGGTTGGTGACCATAATGCCGGCAACCACGGCGCCGACAGAAATGGCCGTGGTAATGATCATCGCGATGGTCATCGTCAGGTTGCGACCCAAGCCCTTGCTGGCCTCGCGGAAGATGAATCCTAGCTTCATGCCTGCTCCTCCTGCGCCGAATAGGCGGCGTTGTGTTCATCGCGAACGAGCGTGCCATCGCGCAATTCCAGCACGCGCCTCTTCGCCTTATCCACGGCGCGGGAATTGTGCGTAGACATCACGACGGTGGTGCCACGTTTGTTGATGCGCAGCAGCAAGTCCATGATCCCGTCGGCGGTGGCGGGATCGAGGTTGCCCGTGGGTTCATCGGCAAGCAGCAGCTTCGGGCGATTAACCAAGGCGCGTGCGATGGCCACGCGCTGCTGCTCACCGCCGGAAAGCTCGTGTGGCATCGCGTGATGACGGTTTTCTAGGCCCACCATCTCCAGTACCTGCGGCACCGCGGTGGAGATGCGGTGCTTGCTCTTGCCGATGACCTCCAGGGCAAACGCCACATTCTGGTACACGTTCAGCTTGGGCAGCAGCCGAAAATCCTGGAATACGTAACCAATGGATTGGCGCAGGGCGTTGATATCCTTGCCGCTTAGCTCGTTGACGTGAAAATCGCCGAAGTAAATATCGCCTGAGGTCACATTGCTATAGCGCACCATGAGCTCTAGAAAGGTGGACTTTCCGGACCCTGAAGGGCCGATGAGGAAGGCAAACTCACCGTCCGCAATCTCAAAAGACACCCCATCGAGCGCGGGGCGGGACTGGGCGGAATACACCTTAGTCACGTTATTGAAAGTAATCACCCCGCCACTGTAGCAACCAAAGTTGACAGCAACCTGTGAACGCTATTTAGTAGTGTAGTCTAGAACACAAAATCTGGTGCGCAATGATGCCCGACCCGATCGACAGAAAGTGCCGATACTATGGCCGAGACTAAAACCAAAGAAAAACCGGAGAAAGCTAGCGGCTTTTTAGGCACCGTAGAAAAGATCGGCAATAAACTCCCCGATCCTTTCTGGCTCTTCGTCATCCTCGCGATAAACGTCGCCATTACCTCTTGGATTGGCCATCTGATTGGCATGAGCGCCGAGGATCCCAAATCCGGCGATACCATCGAGGTTGAATCCCTCCTGACCACCGAAAATATCTCGCGCATGGTCACGGATGCGGTGGAAAATTTCACGAGCTTCCCACCATTGGGCGTCATCCTTGCCGTGATGCTGGGTGTGGCCGTCGCCGAGCAGTCTGGGCTCTTGTCCGCGCTCGTGCGCGCCATGGTGACCAAGGTCAGCCCAAAGTTCCTTACCTTCATCGTCGCGCTGGCCGGCGTGACTGGTTCCGTGGCTTCGGATGCCATTTATGTCATCCTCATCCCGCTGGGCGCGATGGCCTTCCACTCGGTGGGCCGCTCCCCCATCGTGGGTGCCATGGTGGCCTTTGCAGCGTCCTCGGCAGGCTTCAACGCCTCGCTGATCCTCAACATCACTGACCTCCTGCTGGCCGGTATTTCCACTCCTGCCGCACAGTTTGTGGATGAGGCTTATGAAGTCAGCCCGCTGGCCAATATCTTCTTTGTCATCCCATCCGCCATCGTGCTGTCCCTTATCATCACCGCCGTTACGGAATGGTTCATGGTGAAAAAGGCCCGCGATCTGGTCAACCACGACAAGATTAATTACGAGGAAGTCTCCTTCTCCCAGGCCGCCGGTGCCGATAACGACGCAGACGAGGACGGCGAGGAAAGCGACGTTGATTTCGAGGAAGAAGAAGAGCTGCGGGTAAAGCCGGAGGAGCAAAAGGGCTTGGCCGCCTCTGGTATCGCGTTACTTATCTTCCTCGCGGGATTCTTCGCCCTGCTCTTCATCCCGGGCTCCCCGCTCGCTAGCCAAGAAGATAGCTTCATGGAATCGCCGCTGATTAGCGCGATTGCGGTTCCCATTGCCCTGGCCTTTTTGGTCTGCGGCATCGTCTACGGCATCTACGCCGGCACGCTAAAGTCCGCCTCGGACGTGCCAGATTTCATGGCTAAAGGCATTAAGACCTTGGTTCCCATGCTGGTGCTCTTTTTCGCCGTCGCCCAGTTCTTGGCGTGGTTCCAGTGGTCCAACCTCGGTGTCTGGACCGCGATTAAGGGCTCTGAGCTGCTGCAGGCTTGGTCGCTGCCGCCCATCTTGATGTTCGCCGCGCTCGTGGCCATGGTGGCAGTTCTCAACCTGTTCATTACCTCAGGTTCCGCGCAGTGGGCACTGATGGCGCCGGTGATCGTCCCGATGATGATGTACGTGGGCATCTCCCCGGAGGTTTCCCAGATGCTCTTCCGTATCGGTGACTCGCCGACAAATATCATCACCCCGATGTCGCCGTACTTCGCCTTGGCACTGACCTTCCTGCAGCGCTACTACAAGCCGGCGGGCGTTGGCACGCTGATGTCACTGGCGCTGCCGTATTCCATCGCCATGATTGTTGGCTGGTTCATCTTCTTTATCGTGTGGTACCTGCTGGGTATCCCGCTCGGGCCGGGCGCCCCGATGCACTACCCGGCTTAAGCCTGCAGAGCGCGGTTGAGTTTAATCCTCGCCGCGCTCTTGTTGTATCCGCCACCGGATGCCGGCTTCCAAGAAACCATCGATGTCCCCATCGAGCACCTTGGAGGGATCGCCCATTTCAAAATTGGTGCGCAGGTCTTTGACCATTTGGTACGGGTGCAAAACATAAGAGCGCATCTGGTTGCCCCAGGAGGCATTGCCGCCGGCGCCGAGCGCATCGAGCTCCGCCCGCTCCTCCTGGCGCTTGCGTTCCAGAAGCTTTGCCTGCAAAACCCGCATGGCAGAAGCCTTGTTTTGGATCTGCGACTTCTCGTTCTGGCAGGTGACCACGATGCCGGTGGGGATATGGGTCAGGCGCACCGCGGAATCGGTGGTATTGACTGACTGTCCACCGGGGCCAGAGGAACGGTACACATCCACGCGCACCTCGTTATCTGGCACGTCGATGTGGTCCGTTTGCTCCACCACGGGAAGGACCTCAACCTCTGCAAAGGAGGTTTGGCGCCGGCCCTGGTTATCAAAGGGCGAAAGGCGCACGAGGCGGTGCGCGCCCTGTTCCACGGAAAGTTGGCCGTACATGTATTCCCCATGCACTACAAAGGTGGCGGATTTAATGCCCGCTTCTTCGGCATAGGAAATATCGTAAATATCCACCTTATGGTCGTGCTTTCCAGCCCAGCGGGTGTACATGCGCATGAGCATCTCCGCCCAATCGGCAGCGTCTACCCCGCCGGCTCCGGAGCGAATATTGATCACGGCCTCGCGCGGGTCATATTCCCCGGAGAGCATGGTGGTTACCTCGAGGGATTCGATGGCGCTTTCCAGCTCAGCGAGGTCTTCATCGGCAACGGAGACGGTGCCTTCTTCCTCCGCGAGCTCGTACATCACCGGCATATCATCTAAGCGCCCGCGCAAAGACTCCAGTTTGCGGACCTTTGCTAGCGCGCTTGATAGCTCAGAGGTGACCTTCTGTGCGTGCTCGGGGTCATCCCACAGCGAGGGATCCCCAGCTTGGGCTTCTAATTCCCGAATGCGCGCAGCCAAGGCTTCCGGATCCATGACCTTTTCAATAGTGGTCAGGGTGGTGTCCAATTGCTTGAGCCGTGTGATTACTTCGGGACGCATAGGGCCCAATCTTACCCACCTACCCCACAGAATTAGCCATTGGTGGGATTTAGGGTGACAATGGTGTGCATGGATCAAAAGCCAAGCTTGCAGGAGATGATCGATGCGGTCATCAAAACGTTTATTGTCGCGCATGCAGACGATGGGGATGCCCATTTGGCGCAGGCGCTTGTGTATAACGCCGGACGCTTGGCTTGGCGCTTGCGCGAGATGGGCGTCTCGGTTGAGCAGAAAACCTCTATTTCTGATGTGGTCACGGATGCTGACCGCGCCGCCGAGCGCTTCGTCGCCGGCGTGCTAGAGGCCGTGCGCCCCGAGGACGGCTTGGTGGGGGAAGAAGGCACCGCCCGCGAGTCCCAGTCCGGGCGCAATTGGGTCATCGATCCGGTCGATGGCACCTATAATTTCACCTCCGGCTCCGATTATTGGTGCTCAGCGCTCGCGCTTACCGATGCCTCCGGGGTCGCCCTCGGCGCCGTCCACCGCCCCGCCATGGGCTATACCTGGTTTGGCGGGCGCGACTACCCCACCTCGCTGGATGGCAAGGACGTCGCCAAGCTGGCAGATAAGCCCGCGGAGGAGATCTCGCTCTCGTCCTACCTGCACCCCACGTCGCTCGCGGATCCAGAAATTCGTGCTGCATGGCAGCGGGTAACCGAAAACTTTGCTACAGTCCGTATGCTTGGTGCCGGTTCGGTGGACTTGGCCTCCGTGGCAGAAGGTACGTGGGGCGCTTGGATGCAGCACTCGGTAGCAGATTGGGATTGGTTCCCCGGCAAGGCTCTCATTGAGGCCGCCGGTGGTGCGGCCCGCAAGATAGAAGCCGGTGGCGTCGAGTGGTGCTTGGCCGGAAATAAACAAGTAGTTCAACAAATGGAGGAATGGCTCCGTGGGTAAATTCAAAGAAGACTTAGGTCTCGCGCTCGAGTTAGCCGGTCACGCCGATGTGGTCACGATGCACCGTTTCGAAGCCACCGACCTTTCCGTGAAGGAAAAGCCGGACCTGACCCCGGTGTCGGATGCGGATCTGAACTGCGAGAAGCACATCCGCGATTCGCTGAAGCGCTCCCGCCCGCGCGATGAGGTTTTAGGCGAAGAATTCGGCGGCCAGGCCTGCTACGAAGGCCGCCAGTGGGTCATCGATCCCATCGATGGCACAAAGAACTTCGTGCGCGGCGTGCCGGTATGGGCCACGCTTATTTCCCTGCTCGAGGACGGCGAACCGGTCGTCTCCGTGGTCTCCGCCCCTGCCCTGCGCCGGCGCTGGTATGCGGCTAAGGGCGCCGGTGCCTACCGTGTCTTTGGCGGCGAGCCAAAGCGCCTGCACGTCTCCCAGATCGAAAAACTTGGGGATGCTTCCCTAGCCATGAGCTCGTTGACCGGCTGGTCCGAGCGAGGGTTGCGCGATAAATTCCTCAACCTCACGGATAAGACGTGGCGCCTGCGCGGCTACGGCGATTTCTGGTCCTACTGCCTCGTGGCAGAAGGCGCCGTCGATATCGCCACCGAGCCGGAGGTCTCCCTCTGGGATCTCGCCGCCCCTTCCCTGCTGGTGACCGAGGCAGGCGGCACGTTTACGGATCTTTCCGGCAATCCTGGCCCGCACGGCGGATCAGCCATTGCCTCCAATGGCCGCCTGCACAAGGCCGCTTTGCAGATGCTGCAGGATTAAGGGCGGGCCGAAAGCTTCAATAGGACCGGTTCACGGCGCCCGCCCTCGGCGCCGGAGCAGCCGTCACTGTGCGAGCAGCTTCCGCAACCGCCCGTGGGGCACGAGGACAGCGATTCGCGCACGAGCTGCGCGCTGTGCTCCAAATGTGCGAGGATTACTTCCACCGTCCCCTGCCCTAATCCCGTCGCGCGGGCGATATCCGCGGGGGTGGAGTGACCGCCGCGGATCGCTTCTTTTACCTTGTCTGTAGGGCTCATAGGAATAACCTCAGCACCTGGAAGACGCCGACTGCCAAGACCCAAGCCGTGACGAGCTGCAGTACAAAGCCGATGAGCGTCCACTTCCAGCCGATTTCGCGCCGCTGCGCGGCCACCGTAGCCACGCACGGGGTATAGGCCAAGAGAAAGACCATATACGCCCACACCGCGGCCAGCCCGTGCCCACCGGAGGCGGCATCGAAATCGCTGCGGATGTGATCGGCCAGCGAAGACTCGGCCTGCTCCTCAGGATCAGCATCCGTGACGTCATCGACGGCGTAGGTCTGCGCCCAGGTGGAAATCAGCGTTTCCTTCGCCACGAAGCCGGTAACCAGCGGGCCGGTCAGGGACCATGAATCGAAGCCTGCCGGCGCGAAGGCCGGGGATATCGCCTTTGAAACCGCGCCATACGCCGAGTCCTCCGGCGGGACGGCTTCCTCGTCAAAGGAATGCCCACCGGTAACTGGGATGGACATGAGCAGCCAAATGACCACCACCGTGGCCACGATGATGCCGCCTGCGGTGTGAAGAAATCCCTTCAAGCGCACCCACATAACCGAGACCGATAGTTTGAGCGTGGGCAGCTGATACGAAGGAAGGTCAATTACGAGCGCCTCGGACGGCATGGCGCGCCAGACCGTTTTCCGCAGCGTCAGGCCCACGGCAACCACCAAGGCGATGGATAAGACGTACATGCCAAAGACGGCCGATCCGGCGTGATCGGGGAAGAAGACCTGCGCCAGCATCATAAAGACGATGAGCCGCGCCGAGCACGAAGTAAACGGGATGAGCAGGCAGGTAAGGATGCGGTGGCGGACATCGCCAAGCACGCGCGTGGCCGAAATCGCTGGCACGTTGCAGCCATAGCCCACCACGATGGGGATAAAGGCCTTGCCGGGCAGGCCAATCGAGCGCATCACCCTATCGGTGACCACCGCCGCGCGGGCCATGTAGCCGGAATCCTCCAGCACGGCCAGGCACAGAAACATCAGCGCCAGCAGCGGGGCGAAGGTCAGGACCATGCCGACGCCGCCAATGAGGCCATCGACAAGCAGGCCCGTAATCAGCCAATGGTCGAGGCCAATGGCTTCCAGCCCGGCGCGGGCCGCGTCCGAGACCGGACCGGTAATAAGGTCCTCGAGCCCGTCCTGCATGGGCCCTGCCACCGTGGTGGTGATGAAGAAGACCGCCCACATCACCGCGAGGAAGAGCAGTGGGCCCACCACCGGGTGCAGCACCACGCGGTCGACGCGTTGGGGGAGGGTCTCACCTACCTCTACGCGGTGGACCGCGGCTTTTTCGGCGGCATCGAGATCCGCAAAGCGCTGGTCCAGGCCGGAATCCTGGCGGATGATGGTTGGCTCGGCGCGCATGGCCTGCGCCACGGTGGTTTCCAACCCGTCGAGGTTGCGCCGGCGCCGTCCATTAACGCTGACCACTGGCATGCCGGTAGCGCGGGAGAGCGCATCAGTATCGATGCTAATGCCCTGCTGCTCGGCCATATCTTCCTTGGTCACGCCGAGGATGACGCGGTACGGCTCGGCGGCGATTTGCAGCGCCAGGTTGAGCCCGCGGGCCGGGGCCGTTGCGTCCACGAGGACCACGACGACATCGGGGCGCTCGTCCGCTGGGCAGTCAATGAGCATCTGCTTGGTAAAGGCCTCGTCCGGGCTCATGGGGTCCAGGGAATAGGCGCCGGGCAGGTCGATGATGTCGAAAGCCTCTGGCTGCGCATTCCAGAGCCCGCGGCTGACCTCGACGGAGGTGCCCGGCCAGTTGCCAGTCTGGACCTTCGCGCCGGTCAAGGCGTTAAAGAGGGTGGATTTTCCGGAGTTGGGCGCGCCCACCAGTGCCAGGACTGGCGTGCCTTCCGCCGCTATCCGCATACTAGAGGTACTGTGGCAGCTTGCTGGGGCCGTGGAGTTATGTGCCATGGCTTATGCCTCCAGCGGAATGACTTCGAGTTGGCGCAGCGTGTGCGCATCCACCGCGTAGCGGGCCGTGCCCACGGTGACCACGCGCGCACCGCCGGCGACGGTGCGGCCAATCTGCACGCGGGTGCCTGGGCGAAAGCCCAGCTCGCGCAGCCGTACGGCCAGTGCTGGTTGGGTCTCTATCGCGTTGTGCAGGCAATCAGCGGACAGTTCCACCACGGCATCGGCGGGTGCCTGATCCGCGCGCATGGGACCGGTTTCTGGTGGGGTGGAATGGGTTTGGTGCATGGGGAAACCTCGGTTCAAATTTCGCTGCGGAAGCGTTAGCCACAGCAGATATTGACTATTCCTAAACAGACAATAGGTAAGTCTCACCTCAGTTTATAGCGATTACGCAGGCAAGGCTATCCTGCGCTTCCCCCACTTTGGCGGGACGCATGCGCGTTATATGCCCATAGAAATTGCGCATGAAAAAGCGCCCCGTGCGGCTCTCAAGGCTGAACGGGGCGCTGTCTGCTTCGCGCTTATGCTTCGGGCAGGGTAAACCCTGCGCCAACGCCACCGCGGCGGTTCATATCCGCCAACACGGTGTCCATGTTGGTAGCGGCGGTGGGGTTGTGAACCGCACCTTGCAGCGGGGTGCGACACGGGAAGTTCACCGGCAGGAAGCCGCCGGAGATGGAACCGACGAGGCGGTCACCGGCGAGCAATGGCGCACCGGAATCGCCCATCATGGCACAGACCTGGTTGACATGGATGCTTTGTGCCTGCTGATAGGTCATACCGCAGGTCTTGCCGGTGGCAACACCCTGCTTGCACACGGTCTCACCCGGGTTTACGGTCCCGCCCAGGGAGTTAACGGTAACCCCGTTGTAGGTGCGGGTGACCTCTGCGTTAGAGCCGAATTCGATAACCGAATAATCTAGCTCGTCGTTCTTGGACACGATGGTGCCCGTCGGGCCAATGTGATCGGAATCGGCCGAAATAATGGCATCGCCCTCATTGCCGCAGTGCCCCGCGGTCAGCCCCACCTTGCGGCCAGCATCGTCATGACCGGCAACGCTCAAGGTGCACATGGTGTCACCATTGATGTAGATGGGAGTTCCAGGGCCATAGAGGGACTTGCCTTGGTTCATGGCAACATCGGATTCCTCAGGAATGCGCGGGGCATCGAACAAGGACCCCGGCACGCGGTGCAGAACAAAATCTGCATCGGGCTTGCCTGCGGCTACCTTGGAAAATCCATCATTTTTCCACTGGTAGTTGGGATTATTACCCAGTGGCTTTTGCTCTACCTGGGTAGCTTGTTCCAGCAGCCCGAAGGGATTCGGGGTCGTGGCCGGCTCCGCATACTGAGCCCCCTGCTGGACCTTATTCGCCACCGTATCGTGCGCGTTCTGCACCGCGGAATCTACGGTATCGGTGACCTGCTTATCCACCTCTGGGGTCTCAATGCCAAAGTCCGCGAGACCTTCGCGCACGTGGTTGATTAACCCTGCCGAGTCAATATCCGGTTGGGGCAATTCTTGGGCGCCTGCTG
Source organism: Corynebacterium rhinophilum (assembly GCF_030227225.1). Classification (GTDB taxonomy): domain Bacteria; phylum Actinomycetota; class Actinomycetes; order Mycobacteriales; family Mycobacteriaceae; genus Corynebacterium; species Corynebacterium rhinophilum. Next base: position 350,991 of record NZ_JASPHQ010000001.1, on the reverse strand, counting down.
CCGGGGAGCCCAAGAAAAACGCACCAGCGAAAGCCGAGCCCACCAGGACTTTCTTTAGGTGCGGAATGCGAAGCATCAAAGTACCTTCTTTCAGTTGTCAAGATCGTGCTAGCTAAATCCTGACATGAATCTCGTGTGAAAGCAGCTCAGTCCTGTGACTGTTTCCAAGCCGTTACCGTTCTTTCAGGTTTCGGGGGTGATCACACTATTAATCCGTACCCAAAAACTTTTCGATGCCCTATTCTTCACCCCATGAGGTCCCCACAGATTAGCGCTGAGACTTAAGATGCCAGAGCCGCTTTCTTATTCCGATACCGCCGGATTTCCGCAGCTGCACATGAGCAGGGTCATCGACGCCGATTTCGATACCGCAGCCCACCGGCTCTTTCGCTGGGGCATCCAGCGCAGCGGCCTATTCCGCGTGAGCCCCACCCACCCAGTCGTACAAGAAGGCGCCGAGGTCACCATGGGCCTTGGCCCGTTTGATTTCCGCTGCCGCGTGGTCGAGACCTTCGCCGACGATGGCCGCTGCGGCTTTACCTACGGCACCTTGCCCGGACACCTCGAGCGCGGCGAGGAAACCTTTACCCTAGAGCGCCTGCGCGATGGGCGGACGCTGCTGCTTATCGATGCCACCTCCGAGCCCTTCCTGCCCTTCTTGCGCCCGCTTGTCGATATCCCCCGCCACCTCCTCATCCGCCGGTTCTACCTGCACGCGCTGGACTAGCACGACAGCACAAAAGGCCGCTGCCCCTCCCCCTACCGGAAAAGCAGCGGCCTACGCGTAGTTAACTACTTATGCTTCTCATCGAGGTTATCGCGAGCCTCGCGCACAACGTCTTTCACGCGGTCAAAGAAACCGCCCTTCTTGCCGGATCCGTCCTGGTATTCCTGTGCTTTGTCTTCCACGAAGTCCTTAGCGCGGTTGATGGCTTCTTCAACGACATTGCCGGCCTCGGTGACCTTGTCCTTCAAGTCATCGAAGTCATCGCGTTCATCATCTGCCACATCCTCTTGCGGCTGCTCTGGTGCGGTGCCGATGTGTTCTTCCTCGGCCTCGCCCACCACATGCTGTGAGGGCTCATAGTCCGCGTTGTCCTCATCCAGCTGTTCCTGCAGGTCCGGTTGCTCGGACGCGGCGGCGACGTGTTCTTCCTCAGCACCAGTAACGACGTGGTTCTTCGGCTCGTAATCACTCTGGGTCACGGAATCGTTCTGCTCATCCGCGTTCGCCGCTGCAGCGGCACCGGCAGCAGCTGCGGCTCCCGCGACACCGGCTCCCGCTGCAGCAACCTTGCCGGATTCAATCTTGTTGCCCTCGGCATCAGTCGATGCCAGGTAAGTAAACTTCTCGCGGTCCACGTCTACTTCGTGCCCAAGGGCGCGTGCAGTTTCTTTAGCCATTGCTTTGTACTCCTTAACTAGATCTATTCTTTCCTATCCTAGCGTTCCAGAAAGTTAAGGTGCATGCACGGGGAACCGGTATTGGAAAACCGGAAGGCTCTTTTGCGCGATTTAAGTGCCCATCCCAGCAGATAGAGGTACGGCTGAGCGTCAGGCTGTCCAAAACAACCGCGTTTCGCCAAAAATCGGGCCGAAAAATGGACAAACGCGGTTGTTTTATACGCTTTCCGCTCTCCACCGCGATCATCTCGCCAAAATTAGCGTGCAATAGGCACGCGTGCACTAGACACGCGTGTACTCTGCATGTATTCTGCTGGCATGGACACTCCAAGCAAACAAGTCGCCGACGCACTGGGACTCCTTTCCCAGCGCAGCCTCCGCCGACGCATGTACGCCTACCTCACCCAGGGGCTCGGTGAAGAAATCAATGAATCTACGTATTTGGTACTCAGCGGCCTAGACCGCTGTGGTCCCTCCACCCCAAAAGAGCTCGCCACCGTTATCGGCTTAGACCGCTCGGTGGTATCCCGCCACGCCTCGGTCTTAGAAAAAGCCGGGCTCATCACGCGCGCTACCGATCCCCGCGACGCGCGGTGGATACAACTGTCGCTAACCCCACTGGGCCAAGACAACGTCGCCGTAATGCGCTCACGCCTGACCCAAAAATTGGAAGAATTCCTCGCCCGCTGGCCGGAGCCCGCGCAACAACAATTCGCGGAAATGCTCACCGCCCTCACCCACGACGGACCATTCACCCCTTAACCCACACACCTCCATCACTATCTCCATCATGACCACACCTCACCACGCCATGTGCGCACGCGCACACACTCCGAAGGGAACCCCTCATGCAGGAAGAAGAAAAACTCGACCCCCAGACTAGGCGGGTCGTCATCGCCCTAGTCTTCGGCTCAATTTTGCCGCTGCTAGATATCAGCATCGTCAACGTCGCTATTCATTCCATTGGCGAGGCTTTCAACGCACCGATAGTTCTCGCCCAATGGGTCATCACCGGCTACGAGTTGGCCTCTACTATGGCCATTCCACTCAGCGGCTGGGCAACGCGCCGCTTCGGCGCCAAAAATCTCTGGATTACCGCGCTGGCAGTCTTCACCGTCGCTTCAATCCTGTGCGCGGTCTCTACACATATAGACATGCTTATCGCCTTCCGCATCCTGCAGGGATTCGCGGCGGGCTTCTCGGTGGCGGTGATGCAGACGCTCATTGTCACTAATGCCGGGAAGGACCAGGCCACACGCGCTATCACCGCAATCGGGCTACCGGCGGTTATCGCACCCGCTATTGCCCCACTACTGGGCGGGCTGCTTGTCGATGCCATCGGCTGGCGCGCCATCTTCCTCATCAACGTTCCCATCGGCATCACCGCGATTGCCCTTGCCGTGCACTATCTAGAACGAACCCCAGCAGACCCTACAGCCCAGCTTGACCGCACGGGATACCTCTTGCTCGCCCCCGGTTTGCTCACGGCGGTCTATGGCTTTACCACCATCGGGCACATGAGCTCCTGGGCAAGCGGAATTCTCCTCATCGCCAGCGCGGGGCTGATTGGATATTTTGTGCTACATGCGCTCCGGGCGCCTTCGCCGCTTATCGATGTCCGCTTATTTACCCACGCTTCCTTTTCCTCAGCGTGGGCAACACTGGCCATTGCAAGCACCGTGTTTTATGGCGGACTGTTTCTCATTCCGTTGCACTACCAGAGCAACTACGCCTACACCGCACTGCATGCGGGACTTCTGCTGGCCCTACAAAGCGTGGGCGCCTATTTCAGCCGCTCGGCATCGAAAAAATTCATCGCCCGATGGGGTACGCGGAAGACTGTCTACGTGTGCATTGTCGCCACTATTATCGGAACGCTACCTTTCGCTTTTCCCACCGGCCAGGCGGCAGGCTGGCTCATCCTTCAAGGCTGCGGGCTATTCGTGCGCGGCGGCGGCATCGGAGCCCTTACGGTGCTCACGATGTCCGCGACCTACCACGGCTTAACCAAAGATGAAGTCGTCCATGCCAGCGCTGCAGGCCGCATAGCGACCCAACTTGGCAGCGCACTCGGTGTGTCAGTCTGCACGGTGCTGATGACCCTTACCCACGGGGTCGGCTGGACGACCTTCGCCTACTTCACCGTGTTCACCACACTTATGGCTGTAACGGCCACCCGGCTCCCGCGTGGAACCGTAGTCCGGAAATAAATGGTGAAGCTCGAGGCGTTTGTCCCACCGAGGCTCCTCTTTAGGAATTCGGTTCTGCCTCCAGGACGAAAAGGTGTTTACCCCAGCCAACAGCCGTGGCAGAAGAAATTAGAGCGCCGCTATCAGCGACAACAGCGCTGACATCTTCTTGTGTCGGCACCTTCGTGCCGAACATGGAAAGCCTCACCAAGTCCTCTTCATAGGAATGCTCATCGCCCCCGGTTTCCTCCAGAACCTCGGAAAGGATATAAGCCCGATGGAACGCATCTCCGTGAGCGGCGCGGTCTAATTGGGCAGTCACCTCTGCGTTGCCAAAGACACTCCAGGGATCAATGAAGACTACATCAGTTGCCCACGCATAGTCCGCATCAGTGGGATTAAAGCCAGTTCCATCGCCACTCGTTTCGCACCGTTCACGAGAAGCTCCTGCGATTTCCCGTAGCACTGCTTCCGAGGAAGCATCGGTGATAACCCTGCTCTGAGCATGCTCACATCGCCGGAGAATTTCATCTGCATATACTGCACTGCCCTGCCCAACGATAAGGACGCGAGCCCTTTCATCGAGATAATGCTGCAGTTCCTTTGCCGCGGAAGGAGCAGTCCACCCAGCGCTCACATTCTTTTGCTCAAAGCGTTCGGCTGCCAGTTGCGGGTCCTGGCCAAGATATTCTGACCACGGCAATCCCCTCTCGCCTTGCGGAGCCGCCTCACCGGTACGAAGGCTGTGTTCAAGGCGCATCAGTGCCATCGCCTCAAGATGCGCAGGCCCGCTTAGCCAACGCACCACCTTTGAATCCGGGTCCGCCAGTTCCAGTCCCATTGCGGTCAAGGTGAAGGTGGACTCGCTGACTTCGACGAGTTCAAGAGCAGCTAGGTAGCGGATAAACCTCCGCAACGCCTCCTCGTGAAGTTCTGTCGCAGCAGCAAGGGCAGGAACTGTTTTGGCACCCGCATCGATCTCTTGAAAGAGCCCTAAACGTACGGCAGTGCGAAGCGCAAAGGCTGAATTCAACTCACCCAAATCATGGATATTGTGCAAAACACTATTACTACTGTTCGTCGCACTTTCTTTGCCGTCTTTCCGGCTAGTACGCCGCCAGTAGCCTGTAATTTCCTGATGCTCAGGGGCAATTCCGGAAGCTTTGAACAAACGCCGCAGTGTTTTCAGCCGGGACGCCTCCCCCGCCGCCCATACGTATGCTTCACCACTAGGCAATCGTGAATCAGCAGTCTCTTCAAAAAGCGCACTAGTCTTTGCTATGAAGTCGTCGCCCTGGTCACGTATCGCCCAGTGGACGTGAACTGAATCTGGAATGTCTAAGTCTTGAATATCAGCGCTCGTCGGAACCTCTATCACCGCAACCACATCATGCCCTGTCGGAAGTGATTCCAGGCAGCGGCCGATGGCTGGGAGCGCGGTCTCGTCTCCCGCCAAGAAAAGCCAATCGGTATGCGTGGGTAACTGCGCACACGACTTTGGACCTGCCACAAAAATAGCGTCACCGATCCGGACATTCTGTGACCAGTTTTCAGCCAAGCCCACGCCATGGCGAGCGAAATCAATTGCTAACCGCCCGTTAACAGCGTCAAAGTAGCGAACCGTGTATGTGCGGAAGAGATTTTTAACAGTTTCTGGCCACAGGAGGTTGCCATCGTTTTGGGCGATTGGGTGCGGCCGCTCTCCAGTTTCCGGATCTGGGAAGATGAGCCGAACGTCGTCATCAAAACCATGGCTTAACAATGAAGGAACGGAAATGCCATCGCGTTCATGCTCCTGGAGCTGTTCCCCGCTGAACGTAATTCGCCGCATGGATGGCGATATATCTTCGATATCTTCCACGTATAATTCCCGGTAAGAAATTGGATAAATTTCCCTGCTCCGGCTGTTCCTTGGCATTTTGAGACCATTCCCCTCTCGGTTTTGATGGCTTTTAATTCACTTTGTTCGATGGCCTAAATTTTCTTATTAAGTTGTTACTAACGCTTTGAACACCTTTCCCAACACCAAGCATTTCCAGCTCACCTAGAGACCTTTTAACGCGGCCATCGTGCTGCGCCGATGGGTGAATATGCGGAAAGCCTGACGTCGGTTTTCGTTGCCGGAAAGGCAAGAACGGACGCACCACTGCCTTGGATACAGTCTTTTAGAGAGAACGCCTTCCGATAAATCGAAAGGCGTTGACGACTACCTGCTGCAACGATCTGAGCCCCATCTAGCAGGCGTCGGAGTTGAGCAAACCTTGACTACTTTCCAACCTTTTCCAGCGTCGGCATCGTCTTGTCCAGGACCCAAGCTCGGCTCAGGCTCGTTGGGGTGTTGAGTCCAGCGACGACCGCCTCATCACCAGCGAGAGTCGCACCGGATTTTACCTGCGGCAAATCTTTGTATCCCGGAGTATTTTCAACTTCTTCGATTGAGCCGGTGCGGTTATAAATGACCATAAAATCAGCGGCCAGGTAAGATACGTTTTCCGGAGAAAGCGTGACGCGGCCTTTATCAACTGGGACCGATCCGTCAGTCAGCTTATCCGGAAACTTCATACCCAGGTCGTAGATGAAGGATGCACCCGGATCCTCAGGGTCTGCAACGGCACCAAAGGATCCCTGGGCGAATTGAGAAACAATGCCGGTTTTACCAGAGAGGTTTGGCAGTTTTTCCTTCACATCAGCGAAACGCTTCTGATCCTCATCAATGGCTTTCTTCGCTTCGGACTCCTTATTGAATATCTTGCCCAAAGCTTCTAGCTGTGCCTCCCAGCCAATCCCCTCCCCTTTATTGGAGATGCCGCCGAGGGTCGGTGCGATGGCTGACAATTCTTTGTAATTATCTTCAGATATTGTCCAATAGTCACCAACGATGAAGTCAGGTTCGATTGCCGCAATTTGTTCTTGTGGCAGAGTTTTGAAATCTGCCTGATCGATCACCTTGACACCATCGAGCTTCCCCTCGCGCCAGGGTGAGTTCTTATCTTTTGCATTCTGCACGACGGCTGCTGGTTTAATTCCAAGTTCCAGCAGGTTATCAACAGCCGGCCCCACGGCAACCACATTTTGTGGATTGGCCGGATACGTATCCGTACCCCGTGCATGCTCAATGGTCACGTCTTCTGCAACTTTGGAAGTTGCCGCTTCATCGGTTGAATCGTTCGACGAGCATCCTGACAAAACCAATCCGGCACAGATTGCGGCTGCGATAGTTGACCGCGCTCTCCTCTTTACTGACATCCTTTTTCCTTAAAGTCGGTTTCCTGAAGTTGTCCTCAACGTCTTCCACTGGATTTCCCAAAGACCCACAGGCAACTTTTAGGTTAGGTTAGCTTTACCTACACCACATTGCAATAGTGCTCCGCTGCAAATCGGTACAAAATTCCATTAACCAGCCTTGTCTAGACGGAAAACCATCCCCGTAGAGATTGAACTTCTTTCCCATCTGCAATCCAAGGGCAAAAAGCTCTTCTATGACCACTTCTCCATTCCTAAAATGCCCAGCATTCAATATGTCAATAACATTAGGGTTGACTAACCTAACTTGCGGCACATATATTTGTGTCTCACCTAACACTTCGCAAGTTGTCAATGACGTTCAACTGCGAAAATTCAGTCGCTAGCTCAGCGTGGGACACAAATGGGAACAAGTGTTTTCTTTGAAGAAACGGGAGGACTTCAACAGCAAGCCAATCGCCTGAAACTATCGCCTCTTCGTTTTATGGACCTGACTCCTAGACAAGCCGGTCCGGTTCTAAACAACACAGGTCTCACCGCACAGAACAGGATTTTCCTACTGACCACTATGGATATTCATTCCAGTTTCAGCATTAACGGCACCCAACTACCTCGAAGCCGCACCTATTCGCGACGCGTTGCGGGACTCATACTGTGTTTGGTGCTGCTCGTCCTCGGAGTTTGTTTGAGTATCGCTGTCGGAGCTAGAAGTATTCCGCTAACCGATGTCATATCTGCTCTCAGAGAAGTTCCTTCGCACCGTGCAACTGCTCTAAACTTTGAACAGCGCGTACTCTTCGAGCTCCGTGTGCCGAGGACCTTGATCGCAATCGTAGTGGGCGCTTCTCTCGGAGTAGCTGGCGCTTTAATTCAAGGCCACACCCGAAACCCGCTCGCCGATCCAGGCATTCTTGGGGTCAACGCTGGTGCCGCCTTAGCAGTAGTTTCCACTTTCGCAGTCTTTGGATCGATCAGTATGTTTGCAACAACTGTGGCTGCCTTCTTGGGCGCGGTAAGTGCAACCATCATTGTCTTCGGCCTGGGACGCATCAATGGAGGCAATGCTAGTCCGCTCACTCTTACACTTAGTGGCGCAGCCTTGTCTGCCGTGTTGAATTCGATCACTACAGGCCTCATTCTGGCAGAAGAAGCCAACCTGGACCGTATGCGTTTTTGGACCGTAGGTTCGGTAGCGGGTCGAGGTCTAGATGTCTTTTGGGGAGTACTTCCATTCGCAGTCTTGGGCATCGTCTTAGCCTTTGCTTCAGCCCCAGCTCTAAACTTACTTAACCTAGGAGACGATGTAGCTCAATGTCTCGGTGTTCGAACCGATCGGGCTCGCCTCTTCGGTATGGTCCTAATCTCTTTGCTTGCGGGGGCTGCGACCGCTATGGCAGGACCAGTTGGGTTCATTGGCTTGATAGTGCCGCATTTGGTTCGTGCCATCACAGGTCCTGACTATCGGTGGATTTTGCCGTATTCCGCCCTATTAGGTGCCACGTTGATGGTACTTGCTGATGTCATTGGCCGAATCATCGCACGTCCAGGCGAGTTACCGGTAGGAATCGTCGTCGCTTTTATCGGCGCCCCTTTATTCTTCGTGCTCGTCTTCCACCGGAAGGGGGTAGCGCTATGAGTAGTGACCGCAATTCCGTCCCCGGCCGCCCTGCCTTCCGCATTGGCACAAAACTATTAGAACTCTCAGTTGTTTGGCGCCCGTGGCAATTATCTACCACTTTCATTCTGGCTATACTGGCTCTACTTCTTGTGCCTTTTTCTATCATGCTGGGAGATTATCCGATCTCTTTCGGCCGAATACTGGAAGTTATTGTCAGCGGCCAAGGCACTCGACTGGAGAAACTAGTAGTCTTCGAATGGCGAATGCCGCGTGCTCTCACTGCGCTTACAGTAGGTTGTGCTCTTGGTCTCGCTGGAGCTTTAACACAATCGGTAACCAGAAATCCGCTCGCCAGTCCTGACATTTTAGGCATAACCGCCGGCGCCTCAGCAATGGCGGTTACGGTTATCGTCTTCGGCTCGGGTACCGGCATCATAGGCTGGTTGGCCGGCATCGGAGTCCCATTGGCCGCTTTTATCGGAGCAGTCAGTACAAGCGTCGTCGTGTGGATTCTTTCCTGGAAAGGAGACGCAAACCCATTCAGGCTCGTGCTCTCGGGCATAATCATTACCTCGCTGTTGTCTGGTTACATCAGCTTCGCCATGATTCGTGCCCAATTGCACGATGCCTCCGTCGCTCAATTTTGGCTGACTGGCTCACTAGAACGAGCAAATTGGACGACTACTTTTCCAGTAGCCATTGCAATAATAATGTCTGCGCCATTGCTCGGATGGGTTAGTTACCAACTACTGCCCACGGCGCTCGGCACAGACATGGCACAGGCACTCGGTTCTCGTGTCAATGCGGTGCAATTCTCCGTACTTATACTCGCCGTAGCATTAACTGCCGTTGCGGTCTCCGCAGCAGGCCCCATTGGCTTTGTAGCCTTTGTCGCTCCCCAATTAGCACTTCGTATCTGCCGTACCGCAACACCACCGCTGCTAGCCTCCGCCTTTACTGGAGCGATTCTTTTACTCGGCGCAGACGTCGTCATTCATGCTCTGTTGGGGATCGAGCTTCCTGTTGGAATCGTTACTTCGATAATTGGGGGCCTGTTTTTACTCTATTTACTCGTCCAGCAAAATCGGAAGGTCCAATCAGTTTAATGTCTGACCCATTAATCACTTCGCGCACAGCAATTACGGCATCAAACCTCACTGTAGGATACGCGCGCAACACTCCGATCCTTGAAAATATTGATGTAGAGCTCCCCAAAGGCAAAGTTACTACGATTGTTGGTCCCAACGGGTGCGGAAAATCAACCCTCTTACGCAGCCTCGCAAGGCTGTTACCCATAGAAAGTGGCACCGTAATGTTAGGTGAGCGCGATATCACTGAGCTTCGCCGAAAGGATGTGGCCACAAAAATTAGTGTGCTGCCACAGGCTCCCATTGCGCCAGAGGGTTTACTTGTATCCGATCTTGTCGCTCGCGGGCGCCATCCACATCAATCATGGCTGCGCCAATGGTCAGCATCGGATGAGCAGGAGGTTTATTCCGCGCTCACACAAACCGGCTCCCTGCAATTTGCTGAACGCTCCATTAATGAGCTTTCCGGTGGCCAACGCCAACGAGTGTGGATTTCCATGGTTCTAGCTCAAGACACAGAGATTATGTTCCTCGACGAGCCCACAACATACTTAGATTTGGCGACGTCCATCGAAATTCTCGAGCTCATTCGTTCGCTGCGAACTAAGCTGGGGCGCAGCATCGTTATGGTTTTGCATGACCTCAACTTGGCTATTCGATATAGCGACCATTTGATTGCAATGAACCAAGGTAAGATTCTTATAACTGGGACCCCCAAGGAGATCATTTCTCCTCAATTACTTCTCACCGCATTCAACTTAAACGCCTTAGTTATTGAAGATCCGGTTACAGGAGGCCCACTCGTTGTCCCCTCTGGCGCTAATATCTAGCTACGCCGCACCCCCATGCACGCCTACAATTCGCGGCGGGCTTAGATCGAAAATATAAAAAGACCTTCACCCGTGCTTTCCACTGGTGAAGGTCTAAAAATTGGAGACAAAAGCTGAGTTGGAAACCACTGCCTCCAATTAAAGGAGCTTCGAATACTTATACGTGAGCCAAAAGAGTGTTAGCAATGTACTCGGAGCCTGCATCCGACGGATGAATACTCATGTTGTAGTTCGGCGTCGTGGTATCAATCAAGCCGGCGACCCAACGCTCGGCATCTGGAGCACACGTATCATGGCCGCGAGCGCCATCAATCATGTCAACGTAGGTTGCCCCAATTGAATTAGCTGCCTCAATTTGGTTATCACGGTTCCAATTTTCGACATCCCGCAGGATTGGGACGTAAATACCGCCCGGGCGGTTCGGGATCACATTGACCGCGCAGAGCGTTGCGTGTTCACGATCCACGGTAGGTAGTGCGCCCGATACAACGATCTTTGCTCCCGGTGCTGCGCGGTGAATCTTATCGCCAGCTTCCCGCAGACGGTTCACATAGTTATCGTGGACGTTTTTCGGGACATCCGGAGACCTCTTCAACACATCGAAGTTATACGGACCGTAGTCATTCATTCCTACAGCGATGACGACGGTGGAGTCATTGCGGATGTCGCCATTGGCAATAGCCCGGTCCAAGCGTTGATTCATGGTATTGGACGTCTGAGCGGTGCAGGACCAATCAGCCAGTGGTCGATTCGTCTTTGCGGCTAGCTTCCGCGGCCAGTTATTAGGCGCCTGAAGGCACCCCTCGCGCTGGGGGTAATTATCGGTTGCGCCAGGAACCCCGCGGAAGGTATTTCGGACTTGGTCAGGGTTGGCGGAGTAGGAGTCTCCGAGCGTAACGAGATTACCGGTCGGTGCGGCTGACGCGACACCGGAAAGACCTGTAGCGAGCATGACTGCTCCGCAAGCTGCAGCAATGTATTTGCTCACAAGGCGCATATTTGCGTTCCCTTTCAATCAAAAAATGAGTTGCTTTTCTAGCCGTCCGATAGATAACTGCTCGTATTAAGAGTGTCATTGGCATCGATATACACAATTTATAAATAGCACCCATCGGCGAACATGTTTACGGCTATAACTATAGCGAACCCGCCCAGTGGATGCATACTTTCATACTTTTATCTCAATCCATTAGTATTTTCACTCGCGCTTCTCACGAAACTCCAGAATAAATAATTTATTTTCAATATAAGTGCGATCTATCACTACTGGAGACTGCAACATTACAATTTGGGAGTTTCTGGTAGGAAGTTACCGCACTTTTACTCTCATTTTAATTCCCAAATCCAGTCGCGAGATCCAAATCATATGCATCGGTCCCACATGTACCTGTAGCCCGCCAAAACGGCTGATGTAGTTTCGGTAGCTTCTGAGGAATCTGCAGACCCGCCCTCGGTCCACCAGCCTTCTTTGGCAACGGTTTCCCAACCGAATACTCACACTTCATAGGAATCAGAAAAGGACCCATGAAATGACAAAAGGTGCCCAGCCGATGACACAACACAAAACAACACGTTTTCTCGTTTAACCCTGTCGTCTAGGCCGCATTCAGCTCCACAAGGCATAAATAAAAGCCCTGACCAGAACTTAATCTGGTCAGGGCCTGGAAGTTGGTAGCGGGGGCAGGATTCGAACCTACGACCTCTGGGTTATGAGCCCAGCGAGCTACCGAGCTGCTCCACCCCGCGTCGAGATGACTTCCATCATCTGCGCTTGAACAGTTCATTAATACTTAATGTATTCGCTCTGTCCCGGCGACTTCTGTAACTATACAGACAGGAAGGCACCTACCCAAATCCCCTGGGTAGGTGCCTTATTTCCTGAGTTTCGAGTGTAAGAAGTTGGAGGTTTTAGCCTTCGGACTTCTGGTAGGACTCGACGGCCTTATCCAACTCATCTAGGGCGCGGCCGTACTCTTCAAAGGAGCCATTGCGGGCATCCTCCAGGCCCTTCAGGGCCTTGTTGATGTCCTCGATAGCGCCTGCTTCATCGGAGGAACGAGGGGCCGAAGCCGGAGCGGATTCCTCAGTAGATTCCTTCTTCTCGTCCTTCTTGTCCGCAGAAGAGCTGTCCTTATCGGCATCGTCGTCGCCGGAGTCGCCCTCGATCTCTTCGATGTCCTGGGCGGACTTGGCGTCGATTCCCACCTGCTCAAGGGCATCACCGATAGTCGGTGCGTAGCCCACGCGGCCCTTGTAGGACACGAGCACACGCAGCAGCTTCGGGAAGGCGGATGCCTGATCCTTGCGCTGCGAGTAAATCGGCTCGAGGTAGAGGATCTCGCCGCCGCCGACCGGCAAGGCCAGCAGGTTACCGTTGTGCAGATCGTTGGTGCCTTCCCACAGGGTGCGGTCGCGGGCAACCTGGTCAGAAGACATCATGGCGTCCTGTGCCTGCTTCGGACCCTGGGTCTGCGTATTGGTTGGCAGCACGCGCACGGTGATATCGCCGTAGGTATCCGGATCGGAAGATACCGCCATGTGTGCGGACAGGAACTCACGGTTCAGACCACGGTACGAGGTGGTCAGCTGGAAGCTCGGGTCGCCGGTTTCCGGATCGGCAGCCATCACGTAGTACGGCGGCTGGTTCAGGTCACGGGATTCCTCTGCGGTCGGGTCATTCGGTACGGACCAGAAGGCGTCGTTATTGAAGAAGACGTTCGGGTCATCAACGTGGTAGCGGGCCAAGAGGTCACGCTGCACCTTGAACATGTCCTCTGGGTAGCGGAAGTGCTCGCGCAGCTCATCGGAGATCTCGGATTCCGGCTTCACCACATCCGGGAAGACACCTTCCCAGGCCTTGAGAACGGGGTCTTCCTTGTCGAACTCGTAGAGGTCCACGCTGCCGTCATAGGCATCCACGGTCGCCTTCACGGAGTTGCGGATATAGCCCACCCGGTCATTGACCAAGCGCTGGGTTGTGCCATCGGGGTTGAGGGCGTCCTGGGTGGCATCGGAAAGCGAAGCGCGCTGCGAGTACGGCAGGGAGTCCAGGGTGGTGTAACCATCGACGATCCACTTCAGATGACCATCAATAACGGCCGGGTAGGTAGCGGAATCGGTGGTCAGCCATGGGGCAACCTTCTCCACGCGCTCGCGGGGGTCGCGGTCATAAAGCAGCTTGGATTCGCTGCCCACGCGGTCCGAAAGCAGGAAGTTCAGCTCGCGGTACTTGGCGGCATACATGGTGCGGTCAAAGAGATTGCCAATCTCAACGCCGCCCTCACCGTCATAGGTGTAGTTGGTGCTATCGGTGTCGTACTCCACTGGGTTCTCGCCGGTGGTACCGGTAATGGCGTAGTCCAAGTTATCTGCGGCACTAGCGATGACCGGGCCGTAGTAAATGCGTGGCTGGTCTACCTTGATGCCCAAGGACTTCTCGGCATCTTGGGTCTCGCCCTCACCCTCGGACTCGCCGGCCTGGGTCTGTAGGTCAGAGACGGTGAAGATGGGGTAACCACCGCGGGCGGAACCGGCATCGCGGGCAACCTCGTCGACGGTATTGGCCTGCGCGGCCACGAAACCATTGCCGTGGGTATACACAGTGTGGCGGTTGATCCAGTCGGACTGGTTTTCGCGCAGCTCATTCGGGTCCAACTCGCGCGCCGCAACGACGAAGTCGCGCATCTTGCCATCGATTTCGTAGCGATCCATGGACAGCGTTTCTGGGAAACCGTAGAAGTTCTTCAGCTGCTGCATCTGGGTAAACGTCGGCGACAAAATCTCTGGATCCAGCAGGCGCAGGTTATTGATGGTGGCGTTATCGGAGGCAACCTTGTCATCCGATACGTTATCGCCGCCCCAGTTTTCCTTGTAGGTCACGTGGTCATCTGTAAGCCCATAGGCATACCGCGTAGCCTCAATGTTGCGGGCGATGGACTCGTTTTCCTTGGCCTGGCGGTTTGGCTGCACCGAGAAGCGCTCCATCAGCAGCGGCCATGCCTGACCGATGATCAGGGAGGACGCGAGCATGAGCACGACGGCGAGGCCAGGGATGCGCAGGTCCTTGATGACGATGGCCATAAAGAGCGCAATAGCGACGAAGACGCCGATGATCATCAAAATGATCTTGGCGGGCAGGTAGGCGTGGATATCCGTGTAGGAACCACCGGTAAACAGGTCGTGCTCCGAATACAGCAGCCCGTAGCGCTCCAGCCAGTAGCCGGCGACCTGGGCCACCATCCACAGCCCGGCCGTAATGGCAAGCTGCAGGCGCGCCGCGCGGGAGATGGAACCGCGCACGCCCGCGGCCTTATTGCCAATGCGGATTCCGCCCAAGATGTAGTGGCCGAATAGGGCAATGAGGAAGGCGAGCACGAGCAGGATGGACAGGGTGTTAACCACCATCTGCAGCACGGGCAGGCTAAAGGCATAAAAGCCCAAGTCGTGGTGGAATTGGGGGTCCTGTACGCCAAAGTCCTGGCCGTTGAGGAATAGCATCACATCGCGCCAGTGGGATTGGCCAATAAAGCCTGCGATTACACCCACGATGGCCGGGATGACCTCGAAAAGCACGCCCATGGATTTCTCAATGGACTGGCGGTACTGATAGACCGGCGAATTCAGATCCCCCACATCCAGGGAATCGGGGCGTCCGCGCCAGGCAAAGAACCCGGCTGCCCACACCACTGCGGCTGCAACGAGTCCGAAGATGATAAAGAGGACTATGCGCGCAATAATCGCAGTGGTAAATACGCTGCGGTAATCAATGGAGCCAAACCACCTCCAATCCGTGTACATGCCCACGAGCATGGGGCCGAAGAATAAGAGGACGGCAATGATGGCCGCAATAATTGCCGCGACCTTAGGAGGCCGCTTCAATGGGGCGGCTGGTGTGGATGACCCTAGGGACAACGCCAGCTCCAATCAAATAGTGCGAATATTAAACATGTAGACTTTTCCCAGTTTAAGGAATCAATACCCAGATAACGAATAAGGATGCCTATGAGTTCCCCCGAATTATCACAGCCAGCTTTAAACCGCGCTATGACGGAGGCCGTGGATTTCGTCCACGCTGAAGGTTGGGACGCCCGCCCCACCATCTTCGCGCTTGTTCCCACCCACCTAGTGGCGGACCAGCTAGCGGCCATGGATGAGGAAACCGCGTCCCCGCTGACCCTTATCGTGCAAGACAACGTCCCGGAAAACATCGAGCCAGGCTCCGAGGAATTGGCTGATTACGTCTCCCGCTTGGCCTGGCCGCGCGAGGTCGCAGGCGCCATCTTGGCCCAGGAGATCAAATTCCGGGATACCTCCAGCGAGGACCCCTCCCCTCGCCCGGCGCGCCTGTATTCGGGTGCCCTGCGCGAGGAAGGAATTGAGACCACCTTGCTGCAGCTGCGGCCCACCGAAGAAGAGCTAGAGGCAGCAGGTCCCTTTGCTGAGGACGATATTCAGCTCCGCGGCGGCCCGCAGGTGGCCCCTGGCGTGATCGCCGCTTTGCGCTATGGCCTCAACCAGGATCCGGATGAACTAGACTAAGTGGCAATTAAGCCCGCAACCAAGGAGTTCTATACAGTGCGACGCCTTTCCTTCTCCCGCCGTTCTTCTGCCCGTACCGCTACCGCGGCGGCGCTACTAGGGCTCAGCGTGGCTGCGGCAAGTTGTTCCTCCGGTGCCGATGCGCCTGACGATGCCCCCGTAGAGACCACCTCTGCGGCCACCACCACAGCCTCTGAGAACGACGAGGAGTCCGCGGCATCGAGCACCGAATCCTCCACCGCGTCCTCCACGGAGTCAGAATCTGCAGACAAGGATGAGGACGAGGCTTCCGAAGAAAGCACCACCCGCGAGCCGAGCGCTAGCAGTGAGCTGGATAAGTCGGTGGCCAAGGTCTATGACGTTTATAAGTCGCTGGCACCCAAGGACCTATTCGCCCAGTTTGAGCGCTGCGATTCCACCGGCGGGGATTCTTCCTACAATTGCTCCGGCCCTAAGGTGGGGCAATTCCAATTCTTTAAGTCCCACTCCAAGGCCTCCCAGACCACCCAAGTCCTTACGGAGTTGCGCAGCTCCCATGCCATCGAGGACGATGGCGATCGCGTCGTCGGCTGGTCTACGTTGGGCACCACCGCGGTTATCACCGTGGTGGATAATAAGGAAGGCTTGGTCATGCAACAGATGATTTCTTCTGACCAAGTGGACCCGGAGGAAAAGATCAAGGAATTGGGCCTAGTAAAGGACTAGGCCTCGGCCTTATTAGGTTTTATTAGCTGCATTCCTTGACGTCTTTGCCCGCTGCAAAGTCCTTCATAGCCGCCACGGCATCGTCGAGGTTTTCTACCTGCGCAATGGTCATATCGCCGTGGTCGCTGTCGGCCGCTGCAGAACAGTTGTCCTTGGGCGCCAAGAAGAGCTCGGCGCCAGCATCGTGCGCGGCGGCGATTTTATGCTCGATGCCACCAATTGGCCCAACCTTGCTATCGGCCTGAATGGTACCGGTGCCGGCTACGAAGGTGCCACCGGTTAAGTCTTCATCGCTGAGCTTGTCGATGACCGCCAGGGTAAACATCATGCCCGCTGACGGCCCGCCGATATCCTGCAGGTTATAGTTCACCGAAATATCGTCCTTGGGCTGCGATAGCATGGCTACTCCCAGCAGCGCCTTGCCCTTATCGTGCGGGTTTTCGCCCAATTCAATCTCTTCGCTGACGTCTTTGTCCCCGCGAGTAACGCTGATTTTTACCTTATCGCCAGGGCTTTTGTCCTTGATGATGTCTTGGACCTCGCTCGGCTCGGTGACCTCGGTGCCATCGACGGCGGTGATGACATCGTCCTTTTTAAGGTGTTCCGCGGCGGCGCCGTCCTCGATGACCTCCGCCACGGTGATTTTGACCGGCAGGTGCAAATAGTCCATCGCCGCAATGGTAGCTGCGGATTCAGATTGGGTAAAGGCCTGCTTATTGGATTCTTGGACCTCTTCATCGGTCATATTCTGCGGAATGACGGTATCGATGGGCACCAAAGTGTCATCGGTAAGCGCCCAGCGCCCCAGCGCCTGCGCCAAGGTCATATTGGTGCGCACGGACACGGTGGTCATATTGAGGTGCCCACTGGGCTCATAGGTCTTTGGCGCCTGCACATCAACGACTTGGGTGCCATCAACCTCGCCCAGCGTATCCACGGTAGGGCCAGGGCCTTCGGCGGCATAGGGAACGGTCAGCGAGACATCGGTGCCCGGGATATGGTCAAGCGATACCAACGCACCGGTAAGCACAACGGGGATGGCACCCCAGGCGATGGTGCGGACGCGACGGCTAGCAGGAGAATTCACGAAGCAATAGCCTACAACCTTTGGCGTACTGTTCGCTGTCAGCGTTGCTGTGATCATGGAAACTTTCCGCACGGTGCCGGTAGATTGGAGCGCATGAGCAACGGATTCGGTTTTTCTTTCCCAAATAACGATGACGACGATAATGACGGCCGTCGTGACCAGAACCCGTTCGGCGCATTCGGCGGCGGTAATGGTGGCGGCCTCGGAGACATGCTGAACCAGTTCGGTCAGATGCTATCCGGCATGGGTTCGTCCATGAACTCGCCCCAGAACTCCGGGCCGGTCAATTACGACATGGCCAAGCGCATCGCCCTGCAGCAGATCCCCAAGTCAAAGAGCATCAGCGCGGAAGATTCCAAGGCAGTAGAGGAATCGGTGCGCTTGGCGGAGCTGTGGCTTGACGATGCCTCCATTCTCCCCACCGCTTCCGGCGCCACGCAGGCATGGGATTCCAAGCAGTGGTTGGAAGAAACCATGCCCGCTTGGGAGCGCATGGTCACCCCGGTGGCCCAGCACATGAACGATGCCCAGCTGGAGTCCATGCCGGAAGAGGCCCGCGAAATGATGGGTCCAATGACCAAAATGATGGGCCAAATGTCTAGCATGAATTTCGGCATGCAGCTAGGCCACGCCTTGGGCGATCTGGCCAGCCAGGCACTAACCGGCTCCGACTTTGGCCTGCCCATCGCCCCGGCCAATACGGTGGCGCTTTTGCCGCATACCATTCAGAAAGTCGCGCGCGAGCTCAACGTTCCTGGCCAAGAAGTACTTGTGTACATTGCCGCGCGCGAGGCCGCCCGCCAGCGCTTGTTCAAGCACGTGCCGTGGTTGGTAGAGCGCATCGTCTCCTCCGTGGAGGAATACGCCATCGGTTTGGTCATTGATACCTCCCACATTGAAGAGCTTGCCCGCGAGCTCAACCTAGAATCCGGTGATCCGCAGGCCATTCAAGAGGCAATGAGCAAGCTGCAGGGAATGGACCTCTCCCCGCGCATTACCTCCAAGAACACCGCTGCCGCCTCAAGGCTAGAAACCCTGCTGGCCTTGGTTGAGGGCTGGGCCGAGCACGTCGTAAGCGAGGCCTTGGGCGATCGCATTCCCTCCACCTCCAAGCTCACTGAAGCGTGGGCGCACCGCCGCAGCACCGGCGGGTCTGCCGAGCAGGCTTTCAGCAAGGTCGTGGGCATCGAGCTCAACGCCCCCAAGGTGACCGAGGCCGCCGAGCTGTGGCGCCGCGCCACCGTTGCCGTGGGTGCAGAGAAGCGCGATAAGGCCTGGGACCACCCAGACTTCCTGCCCACCGCAGAGCACCTCGATAACCCGGCCGCCTTCATCGATTCCCTCTTGGATGACGAGACGGATGAGGGCTTCGAGGAAGAATTTGCAAAGCTCGAGGAGATGCTCAAAAACGGCGAGGACTCCGAAAAGAATTCCGAAGAGCACAAAGATTCTGCAGAGGACCAGGATTCCAAGGGCAGCGACGACGGTGCCGACAGCGACGAGAGCACCGATAAGGACAACGGCAGCGAGGATAAGTAGCTCGCGCTAACCGCCCCAGCGCTGGTAGGCCTCGAGGTAGCCCTTGGCCCGCTCGGCGTGGGGTGCTCTATCGGCCCACTGCCAGAAATCGCGCCCATGGCGCGGGATGAAGGTATGGGTCAGCTCATGGATGATGACCGAATCCAAAACATAATCCGGCACCTGCTGTAGCCGGTTGCTCAGCCGGATATCCGCGGTGGAGGTAGTACAACTACCCCACCGCGTATTTTGATTGCTCACCCAACGGATAGAGCCAATCCAAGCACGCCCTTCCAGGTACTGCGCGTTGAGCTGTTCGGCGCGCTGGAGGAGCGCCGCATCGGTCTTCGCCGCACCACCGGTTTTCTTTTCTAAGCGCGCGAGCATGTCCTGTACCGCCTCGTTTTCCTCACGGGCGGACATCCAGGCAGGAATGCGCACTTCCAATACCCCGGCCACCATGCGCGCCTGCACCGACTTTCGCCGCCGCGCAGAACGGATAACCTTGACCTCAGGGTGGTTACTTCCTGGTGGTTGCGTGCTCGACATGACAGGCCATTGTACCTGTGGTGCAATAGACCCACATGCGGCGCTAAGCCGTATTTGGGGTGATCGAGGGGATTCGGGGGAAGCAATGACTGCCTCACAAGGCACGACTCAACTTGTGACGTTGGCGCCAGGGTGTGGCGTATTTTGCCGCGAGGATTCCGTGGTGCAATTTGGGATGGATGCCACCCGGGTGGCGGTGGCGGAAACGGGCAATGCGCCGGGTATAGCGCGTGCTTTTGCCACCGCCCATCAGCCGGTCGACTCTTCCGACTTGGCGGCGCGGTTGGAAGCGGCCGGCTTGGATCGCGCTGCCGCCAGCAGCCTTATCGATGATGCCCTAGCCTATGGCATCCTCTGGCCCCTGCCACCGCATCCCAAGAAGCCTGAAACCATCATCATGCTGGGTGAGTCCCCGCTCGCTGTGGAGCTACGCGCCCGTTTGACGGCAGATGGATACACGGTGCGCATCCCCCTGGATGAGGACAATATCTTTTCCTATATCCACGACCTCGATGGGCTTTTTACGGTCCTTGGCATCGACCAGCTCCACTGCCCCATCGATTGCGCCAATGCGCTTGCCGGCACGCCGACGACCTGGCTGCCCATTTCTTTACTGGATAACCGCGGCATCATCGGGCCCCTGCGCGTAAAAGGGCAAGGCCCCTGCCCACTGTGCATTCACTTATTCCGCGTGGATGCGGATCCACAGTGGAGCACCATTGCCTCCCAGCTCACCAGCGTGCGCAGGCAGCCAGAAAAACTAGTCATCGATGCTGTAGCGGCCCAAGCACAGGTGGTGATTCGCCGCTTAAGCAAGCGCCCCTTACCACCAGGCGCGCCCACGGCCTTCCCACGGCCTGGGCAGCAATGGGAGGTAGACGTCTACGGCCGCCACCAGCAACGCACGGCGATCGCCCATCCGCGATGCCCGGTGTGCTTCGGCGGCAAGGTCAACCTGGCTACAGCCGCACAGAGCGAATGACCTCCAGGATTTGCTCGCCGTAGCGCTCCAACTTATTGGGCCCTATTCCGGAAATGGACAGCAGCTCCGCCTCATCTGCCGGCAGCTCTTCCGAGATGGCTTGCAGCGTGGCATCCGTAAAGATGACATAGGCCGGAACCTTTTCCTCACGGGCCACCTGCGCGCGCCACGAGCGCAGGGCGGAAAAGACCTCGTCATCGCCATTGCCCTCACAGTCTTCATGCCGGCCAATGACCTTTTCCGCCGGGGTCTCTAAAACCCCGCTGCATACGCGGCAGCGTTTCGGGCGGCGGGAGCGGCCACTCCCTGCAGAAGATTCCACGCCGGGCGCGATGCCGTCGAGGAACCGGGTGCGTTCCCGGGAGGCTCGCGAACCGGCGGTCTTCGCCAATGCCCACGACAGGGCCAGGTGCTCGCGGGCGCGGGTAATGCCTACATAAAACAGGCGGCGTTCTTCCTCAATCTGCTCATCGCCCGCCTTAATGGCGTGGTTGATGGGCATGAGTTTTTCGCTCAGCCCGACGAGGAAGACGGCGTCCCATTCCAAGCCCTTCGCCGCGTGCACCGTAGCGAGGGTCACGCCCTCCATGGCGGGGGCTTGCTTATCGGTGGAGCGGCGCCGCAGCTCACCCAGCACCCCATTGAGATCGATACCCGGGGTGGATTCCACGATCTTTTCGATCAAGCCCACCAGCGCGTTCAGCGATTGCCACCGCTCGCGGGCCTGCGCACCCTGCGGTTCGGTGGCGCTGAGCCCAAGCTCCACGAAGGCGGCCCGCGCAATCGCCACGGGGTCCTCCGGCAAATCATCGCGGCGCGTGGCGGCGATGAGCACGCGAATGGCCTCCAGAATCTCCGGGCGGCGGAAGAAACCTTCACCGCCGCGGACTTGGTAGACCACTCCGGCATCGGCAAGCGCCTGCTCGAACTGTTCCGACTGGGCGTTAATGCGGTACAAGATGGCAATTTCTGAAGCCGGCACACCCTGATTGAGCAGTGTCAGCACCTGCCCAGCCACCTCCTGCGCCTCATTTTCCTCGGACTCGTAGGCCTTGAACGTCGGCTCCGGCCCGGGCTCGCGCATGCCCTGCAGCTCCAAGCGGGTGCCCGCCGCGCGCCCCGTAGCCTTGCCGATGACCCGGTTCGCCAAATCCGTTACCTGCGGCGTGGAACGATAGTCGCGCTGCAGCTTGACGATGGTCCCGTCCGGATAGCTGCGCGAAAAATTCAGCAGGTACTCCGGAGATGCGCCATTGAAGGAATAGATGGTCTGGTTGGCATCGCCCACCACGGTGAGATCATCGCGATCACCCAGCCAGGCGTTCAGCACGCGCTGCTGCAGGGGCGTGACGTCCTGGTACTCGTCAACGACGAAGGTGCGGTATTGCTCGCGGAAGGTCTCCGCAATGGCTGGGACGTTTTCGATGGCGCCCGCGATGTGCATGAGCAGGTCATCGAAGTCCAGATGCATCATATCCGGCGTGGCTTTGGCCTTTTCGTAAC
Organism: Corynebacterium rhinophilum; assembly: GCF_030227225.1. Lineage (GTDB taxonomy): Bacteria > Actinomycetota > Actinomycetes > Mycobacteriales > Mycobacteriaceae > Corynebacterium > Corynebacterium rhinophilum. The sequence continues at coordinate 328,737 of NZ_JASPHQ010000001.1, read as the reverse complement.
GCCGGAAGGCCTCGGCCACCTTGGCGGCATCAGCCGGGGCGGTGCGATCCGTTTCCGCGATGACGCTCTCATAGTCCTCCGCGCTGACCAGTGCGGATTTCGCCCATTCGATTTCCGCCAGCACGTCACGGATCATGTCTTTGGAATTATCCAGCCCCACCGAGCGCACCGCGCGGGCTACCAACGGGAATTTATTATCCAAAAGCGTCCATGGCAGATCGCCTGCGACCTGCGGCCAGAAATACTTCAGCTGCCGCCGCGCGGCCGCGTGAAAGGTTTGGGCCTGCACGCCAGCAACACCCATCATGCGCAGGCGATCCCGCATTTCTCCCGCCGCACGCGCGGTAAAGGTCACGGCCAAAACTCGCTGGGGGTTTACGAACCCTTGATCCACCATGTTGGCGATGCGATAGGTAATGGTGCGGGTCTTACCGGTGCCCGCGCCCGCCAAAATGCACACCGGTCCGCGCGGGGCGGTGGCCGCGCGGCGCTGATCCTCATCCAGCAGGGACAAATCCGGCTTACTCACCGTGATACCACTCCATAATCATCGTGTGTGCGATAGAACCCGCGGTGGCCAGCGGAAGCTTAGGCAGCTCGGCGCGGGTCACCCAACGAATTTCTTCCAGTTCCCCATCAGTATGGCAGGTGGCCTGGACATCCGATGTCTCTGCGTGAAAGCCCAGCATAAGCGAGCCACTCGGCGGCCACGGCTGGGATCCCCAGTAACGAAGATTCTCAATGCGCCGCCCAGTTTCCTCCATGGTTTCGCGGGCAAAGGCGTCCTCAATGGTCTCGCCCGGCTCCACGTATCCAGCAATCAAAGAAAAGAAGTTATTGCGCCCGCGATTGCGCGCCAGCAAAATCTTCTCCTCGCCCTTGAGCTCAATAAGGCCAATGACCGCGGGGTCCAAGCGCGGGAATACCATGCGGCGCGAATCCTGCGGATCGCGGCCAACGATACCCGGCGTTGGATAGTCCAACGGTTGGCCTGTGCGTGGATCGAAGCGTTGCTCCAACCTGTTGCGGATCAAGGCAATCGCCTGCATGATAAGGGAATTATCGGCGAAAAAGGTCGCAGGTTGCAGCTGCCCTATCCCCCGTGCAATTGCTTCCGGGCAGGCAAAAACGTGCAGCGTGCCGATGTCCACCATCTCCGGAGTTCCCACACCTTCCGGCAATTCCTCCACCAACGCCGCGTCCCCACTCGCGGTGGCGGGCACTAGTCCCGTGTGCGTTACGGGCAAATACAATTAATCCTCCTCGTCATCATCTTGCACTTCCACGGGTTGTTCCAGATCGTGCTTGATATACAGCAGGCGGTCGCCCGGTTTCAGTGCGGAGGCATCAGCAGTATCGACGCGGTGGAGTTCGTTATTGCGCAGCACCGCGAGCACGATATCCGCCAGGTGGCGCGGGTTGGACCCGACCTCGAACTCGCGCACGGCGCGCTCAGATACCGAAAAGCCCTCATTAGGAGAAAGCAGGTCTTCCATCATTTCCACCACGGTGGGGGTCACGGTGGCAAGCCCCAGCAGGCGGCCGGCGGTCTCTGCGGACGTCACCACGGAATCGGCACCAGATTGGCGCAGAAGGTGGCGGTTTTCGGACTCGCGCACCGAGGCCACAATCTTGGCCTTGGGGGCAAGCTCGCGCACCGATAGGCAGCACAGCACCGCGGTATCGTCCGAGGACGGGGTGACCACTATGGAGCTCGCGTGCTCCACCCCGGCCACCTTAAGCACGTCCTGCTTGGTTCCCGAACCAAAGATGGTGACCAGGCCGTGGTGCTCCGCATGCGCCAGCGACGCGCGGTTATTATCGATGACCACGATCTGGGAGGTGGGTACGTCATCTGCCAAGAGCGCGGCGACTGCCCCGGCGCCCTTCGTTCCATAGCCAATAACGACGGTGTGGTTACGCAATTGTTTTCTCCAGTTCTGGATTTCAAAGGTGCGGCGGGCCTTGTCCGTCAGCACGGAGAGCGTCGCACCAACCAACAGCACAAGGAAGACGAGGCGGGCCGGGGTGATAAGTACGAGGTTAATAAACCGCGATTGCTCCGTAACGGGAACGATATCGCCATACCCCACTGTGGTCAGCGTGACGGCGGCATAGTAGGAGGAATCCAAAAGCGACATGTCCTCGCTATAGCCCTCGCCGTCCAAGTACACCACGACGGTGACGAAGATGAGTATGCCAAATGCCCACAGCGCGCGTTTGGCCAACTGGCGCCACGGGCTGGCATTTTGATCCTTGGGCACAGTGATGACATCAAGGAGCGCGTGATCAGGTTGCGAGGACAACTCGACTTGGGGCAAAAAGCGCTGTTTAATACGCCCTTTGAACACCTTCGCACGTTTTCTGGCCACTGGCCCAGCCTTCTTTTCTGGATCGATTTTTCATTCCGCCGGTTATACGGGGACGCAACTATCCATTCATCGTCCGCATTCCGTCCCCATACCTTAGCCCTAGTGGCCTGCTACTGACGATTCAAGCAGGCTACGCAGCTCCTCACCTTGGGCTAAAGTATCTGGCTCAAAAGTATAACCATCGTGAACGTAATGGAAAGCGGCGCGGATTTTATCGCCGCCGTGGATGCGCCGCCAGGCTTCGGCATAGACCGCCAACTGGATCTTCGCCGCTTCCATAGCCGCCCCCTTCGGTGGCCGGCCAGTCTTCCAGTCCACCACCATCCACGCGCCATCTGCCAAGCGGAAGACGGCATCCATTCGCCCGCGCACCACAGCGCTGCCGATGGTGATTTCGAACGGCGCCTCCACAAAGTCCGGCTGGCGCTCCGCCCATTCGGAGTTCAGGAAGGATTCCTTGAGTTCTTCCAGGTCGAAGTCCTCCGGCTCATCGATGCCCGGCAATTCCTCTTCTCCTAGCAGCGCGGGGCTGCCAAAGCGCTCTTCCAGCCATGCGTGGAAGGCGGTGCCCCGCTTGGCATAAGAATTGGGCTTAAACGGCACCGGGCGGCGTTGCCGGCGCGCAAACTGTAGCGGATCACTGCCCAAGGCCACCATGTCAGAGGCGGTAAGCTCGCTGGGAAGTTCCACATCCACTACCGGTTGTTGCAGAGACTTGTATTCCTCAATGAGCGCGCCCGCATCCTGTTCCCACAACTCGAAGGTCTCGCCGTGGCTTAACTCAGGAAGGTCCTCCATGGCCGCTAACACCGCATCCGCGCCAGCCAGGGAATCCGGATCGGCTTCAAGGGCGGGGAAGAGCCCGCTTTCTGCCGCATTAGCCGACGTTTCCACCGGCTCTTCGGGCACAGTCCACTCCCCCACGTACTGGGGGAAAGATTCTTTTAGCCTTTCGAGGTACTCATACGGGCCCTTCTTGGCCTTGCCCGACCGGTTATTAGTACCGGAGCCGGTAACAGTCAACGTGGACTCGGTTCTGGTCAAGGCCACATAAAACAGGCGAGCCGCTTCCTCCGCATTATGCGCGCGGTCATCATCCAAGAATGCCTTGCAGGCCTTTTCGAATTCGGAGCGAGTGACCGCATCTGGTGATACCTCAATGTAGTCATCTTCACCGGGTACCTTTTCAATCTTGGACAAAAAGGTCTCTGCCTGTGCCTTATAGCTTGAAGAATCCGCGCGCACGACATAGACGTGCTCCCACTCCAGGCCCTTGGCTTTATGCACGGTCATGATTTGTACGCGATCCGTGGAAGCAGGAACTTCCCCAAGCCCAAGGCCATCTTCATGTTCGCGAGCGAGCTCCAAATAATCTAGGAGCGCATACAGGGAATCCCCATGGAATCCGGCGACGATATCGGCGAATTTATCCAGGTGGGTGGCTCCCCCGGCGCTGCCGCGGGCAAGAACCTCGGTACGGATATTGAAGATGGCCTCGATGTCAGCGAAGAGATCGCTTAAAGGCTTGGACAGCGAGTAAGTGCGCAGGTAGCGCAGCTTGGCAGATACCTCTTCCATGCGCGCTAAGCCCTCCGGAGTATAGCGATCGCGCTCGCCGAGGTCTGCCAGGGCATCGGCAAGCCCCACCGTCTGATCTGGGCCCTCGGCCGTAAGCTGCGCCAATTGGGCGCGCAGATACTCCTCTGGATCCATGCCCTCTTCCCATTGCAGGCGCTCTTGCTTCGCCCCCGCCAAGTTGTTTTGCCGCGCGGCAAGGGCTTGGATATCGCCCATGCCCAGCCCGCAAATGGGCCCGGCGAAAATGCGGAGGGCCGCTTGAGCATCTTCCGGCCGCACCAACATGGTTGCCAGCGCTACGAGGTCCTGGATTTCCGGTTGCCACAGCAATCCACCTAGACCATTGATTTCATTGGGCACATCGACGGCATCCAGGGCAGCTGCAATGGCTGCGGTTTGCCGGTTGGTGCGCACCAATACCGCTGCGCGAAAACCATCTCCCTCGCGCGCTTCCCACTGCTGCCTTACTTTCTGGGCAATAAAATCGTGTTCCTCGTCCTCGCTGGCGAAATAGCCCAGCTCAATCTCGCCTTCTCCCTTGTGCGGGGCCGCATGCAGCTCATCGACGGGGCGCGGGCCGCCCGCAAAGGCCCCGGCCGCCACCGAGTTAGCCAGCTCCAAGGCACCCGACGGGTTGCGCCACGAGGTAGTCAGCTGATCCTTGGGAGCAGGGGCGCCATCTGCTTGCGGGAAATCCTCCACGAATGCGGTGAGGTTTTCTGAGGTAGCCCCACGCCAGCCATAGATGGCCTGCATGGGATCGCCCACCGCTGTCACGGAAATGTCTTTCTGCTCCCCGCCAAAAAGGCTGCGCAATAATACTCGCTGGGCATAAGACGTGTCCTGATATTCATCCAGCATGACCACGCGGTAGCGCTGCGCCTGTTGCTTGCCCACCGCTGGGTGCGATTGCGCGAGGCGCGCTGCCACAGACATCTGCTCGCCAAAAGTGATGACCTGCTGTTCTGCCTGCGCGCGCTTGAGTTCCTCGATCAATGGCACGTACTGCACGCGCAGATCCTGGACATTGATGTGGTCCTGCAGTTTCTTGGAATACTCGCCCTTCGTCCTCGGCGCCTTTTCCAGGTTGTCAATATCAGCGCGGAAATCCCGTGCGAACTCGGCAATATCATCCGGATCCTTCAAGGAATTGTCCATATCGGAAGTGATCTTGAGCAGGGTTTCCGTGATGGAACCCAAGGTCTTTTCATCCGATAATTTACCGCCGTAATTTTTCACCACGTCATAGGCAATGGCAAAGCGCTCCGCCTCCGTGATAATTCGCGCCGAGGGCTCGACCGGGACCAAAAGGCCGTATTCGCGCACGAGCTCGCCGGCATACGAGTCATAGGTGGCCACGGTGGGTGCGATATTGTTAAGCGCCTCTGCGGCAGGGCTACCGGGGACGATGAGGCCGGAATCGCGCAGCTGAATCAGTTGGCGGCGAATGCGCTGTTCTAGTTGCTGGGCCGCCTTGCGCGTAAAGGTTAGCCCCAGTACTTCTTCTGGGCGCACGTAGCCATTGGCCACCAAATAGACCACGCGGGAGGCCATGGTTTCCGTCTTACCTGCACCCGCGCCGGCCACCACGAGCTTGGGGCCAAAAGGACCCTCGATGACGTGGGCTTGTTCCTCAGTAGGTGGGTAATCCTTGCCCAGTGCTTGGGCTATTTCTTCCGGGGAAAAATTCTGCTTAGGCATGGATGGTCATCTTTCCTTCCTCCTGCACCGGGCAGATGGTACGAATGGGGCACTTATCGCAATCTTTATTGGTGCGCGCGGTAAGTTGCGGACCACGCAGTTCCGCTGCCAGTGGTGGCAAAAGTGCGGAAAATTCTTCCAGCGCCTCTGCGGTGAGCTGGCTTTGTGTGCGCGTGGTGATTTTGCTGGAATCTTTTCCGGGATAGACAAGAACTCCGCCTGCGCGCGGCATCCCTTCGCCATCGCGCACGCGCTGCCCGTCAAAGCTTCCCCGGGACAAGGCCAATTGGTAGGTCATTAGCTGGCGGTTTTCTTCCGCCTCTGCCTGCGTCGCTGCAGATTTACCGGTCTTGAGATCCACGACCAGGTAATTTCCGTCTCCATCCTGCATCAAGCGGTCCATGAAGCCGCCAACCCGGATATCCGGGGCGACCTCGACGTAGACGGGTACTTCTACCCCGGCGAGTTCATTTTTGACCTCGGATTGCTGTGCCCATTGCTGCGTGCGCTCCAGCAGGCGGGAGAATTCTTCCAACTTGCTCTGTAGTTGCCACTGCGGAACATCCAGGATGAGCTCATAGGCTTCCATGACGAGCAGGCGGGCCTTTTCCGCATCCATGCCGCGGCCGATGGCCTCCAAGAAGGCGTGTGCCATGGTGCCGCGCAAAAGGTGCTCGGCGCCGCTGGAATCTTCGGCCAAGTTTCCCACAATCGCCTTGAGCGGGCAGTTGAGCAGGGCTTCGACCCGGGATGGCGATAGGCTCTTGCTACCGCGCAGCTGCGTATGCGATGCCACAGAGCGCGCGGAAAACCACTGGTCTGGATGGGCGCCTGGGATTTCCGCCTGCGCTAAGCGCGCCAGCTGCCGGGCCGCTTGGCGCCGCTCCGCCTCGCCAGAATCTGGATTCGTGACCACGCGGCGCAATTGCGCCACAAAGGAAGGAACGGACAGTACCGCCACGTCGAGGGGATCGACCTCGAGTCCATCGCGCAGGGACACCGGTGCCGGCTCGGGAACGTCCAAGCCCAGCTCGCGGGGGAATTGGGTGGCGCGCAAGGCGCGGCTGGCTTCCCGGCGCGCCATTGTCCCGGGCACATCTACCCCGCGCCCGGTAAATTCCGCGATGAAGCGGGAAGGTTCTGCAAAGGCATCCTCGTTGGGATTTTCCACCGCAGCGATGAGTAACCGGTTCCGGTGGCGCGTGGTGGCGACGTGGAAGAGCCGGCGCTCTTCGGCCAGACGGGAGGCAATGTGGCTAACAGGGGTATCAGGCTCAATATCGCGGTCCAGGAGATCGATGAGATCTTCTTGGCCAAAAATGGACCCGGTCTCCCCCAGCGAGGGCCACGCGCCTTCTTGTGCTCCTACGACGATGACGGTATCCCATTCGCGGCCGACGGCGCCGTGGGCGGTGATGATCTCCACGGCCTGCGGGATGGCGGTACGGCGGTCGCGCACGCCGGTGGGCAGTTCTTGTTCGGTGATGTGAGTTAAAAAGGACTGCAGCGAGGAGCCGGGTCGGCGCTCGGAGTAATCACCGGCAGCATCAAAAAGCGCCATCATGGCATCGAGGTCACGATCCGCCTGCGAGCCGGTGGCGCCGCCGCGCAAGGCGGATGCCTGCAGGCGCATATCCAGCTCGGTAGCGCTCCATACCTCCCACAGGATTTCTTCCACAGAAGCCTGGGCTTGCACGGCCTGCCTGCCCGCGGAAAGTACTGCGCGCACGCGCTCTAGGATGGAAAATTCGCGTTCGGTGAGTTGGCCATTGAAGTCCGGCAGCTCGCCCTGCAAGAGCTCGCGCAGGCTATCCATGCCGCGCGCATCGGGCGCCCACCGGCGCAGACCGCGAATCAGGCGGCGCAGGGTGACGGGATCCGCCCCTCCCACTGGACCGGTCAGCAATTCCTCGAGCTCCACATTGCTGAGGTCTTCTTCCAAGGCGCGCAGGGCGAGGAGCATGGCAGATACTAGGCGTTGTTCTGCCAAAATCACGTCGGTCGGGCTGATGTGTACGGGTACGCCGGCGGCCAGCAAGGTGCGGCGCATCTGGCCTATATCCGCCGTCGAGCGGACGATGACGGCGATATCGCGCCACTGCACGCCATCGTCCAAATGGCGGCGACGCACGGTATCGGCCACCACATCGCGCAGGCGGCCCTCAGAATCCACGATGGAAACGCAGGCCGGGGATCCGTTGCGGTGCGGCTGCGAAAGCTCCACGGAGTGTTCCGCGGGAAATTCTTCAAGGAATTGCGAATTAGCACCGCGGAAGGCAAAGACGGATTGGTCCGCATCACCGCCGATGACCAGCAATTGTGCATCGGGGGCCAAGCGGGAGATGAGCTTGCCCGCGGTGGGATCCAATAGCTGGGCGTCATCAACCACGATGGTGTGCCACGGGTGTGAATTCGTAAGTTCTGGGCGCAGCAAGACTTGGTTGACTAGCTCGGCCGCGGAATAAGAATGCGCACCGGAAAGTGCTTGGACGCGTTCGTATTCGCGCAGGAACATACCGGCGGCAACCCACATTCCACGGCCGTACTTAGCCCCGAGGCTCTCCAAATCCGCGGGGCTTAAGCCACGTTCGATGGAGCGCAAAAGAAAATCGCGCAATTGGCGGGCAAAGCCTACATACTCTAGGGCGGGGCGAACTTCCTCCGGCCATTCGCCGTGGCCGGATTCAGCGTGGCCTTCGAGCAATTCCCGGATAACGGCATCTTGTTCCGCGCCGGTGATAAGGCGCAATTCCTCGTCGCTTGCACTGCGCAGGAGGGCAAAGGCCAAGGAGTGGATGGAGCGGACCATGGAGGATTGCGCCGCATAATCTTCGAGGCGCTCTGAAAGCTCACGGCGCAGGCGGGCGCCGGATTCCTTGGAGGCGGCAACAACGAGGATGCCGGAGGGATCTGCCCCCGTCTCCTGGGCGCGGTCGAGGGCATGAATGACGGTATCGATAAGAAAACTGGATACGCCGGTTCCGGCGGTGCCGGTTACCTTCCAGGTACCGGTTTCCGGCAGCTCAACGGGCCAGGAACGAGCGTGTGCGGACGGGGTGCGGGCGATGAGTCGTACCTCTGGCGACGGCGGTAGGACCACTCCCGCGCGGGCGGTGGAATGGGGATTGTAAGTCACCGCCCCAGTATCGCAGATGCCCTAGACACAAGAAACTGTTCCACCCGCTCAATATTAGAACGCAAATTCGAGCGTGACCGCGGATTCAAATCATTGATATGCCGGCGGTAGGACACAGCCCGCAGCAAAAGCTCCTGCATACCCGGCACGTGACCAAACCGCTGGCAGATATCATCATCTACCACTTGCGCGATCAACCCATCCACGATCACGAGCGCAGCGCTCCACCCGGCTGGGCGCGCGGATTGACTCGGCACGAGATCCACGATTCCCGGTGGGTGCGCGCCATAAAAGACCGTGGTGGTCAGCAGGGCGGTATGGGCGGTGACCATGGGGACACCGGCAAGCGCGGCCTTATCGTAGGCCTCCCCCGTCTCCGCCCAGGCGGTGCGCTCCGCGCGGGCGAAGGCATCATCGCGGTGCGTACCCGGAGGTGCTGGTGCATTAGCCATGGCATCGTCCAAGCGCAAGGCCGTCTGCGCCGCTTCATCGATACGCCCGGTGACCTCGCCGGGAAGGAACTGCGTCGCCTTCCACCCGGCCGCGGTATGGCGCCCGTCGCTCGCGAGAACCGGCCGCGATACCCGCGCGCCCGGTACGCTGAGCTTTTCGCGCACCTTGGCAGACCACGCCGCGAAGGGGCCGGCCTGGGAGTAGACCACATCGCCCACCTTGATGCCGTTATCCCATACTGGGCCCAGCTGATCGCCTTGGGCCCGGCGCGACCCTGTCGCACCGGTTTCTGCGTGGAAGGCGCTTAAAACATGCTCTGGGGGAAGCGGCATCCAGTACTCCTTATTGGGGTTGGTGGGGATCCTTTTGCTCCGGATTGGGATATGGCCACGGGTTAGGCTCGCAGGTCACATCCTCATCAGGATAGACCTCCTTGGGATTGCGGTCATGCAATTTTTTATTGTTCAAACTCAGCGTCTGCTGCATCATTACCGGGGCCAATTTGCCCTCGCCGCCGCACTGCTGGTGGGAGGCATAGCCAATGGCGTGGCCCAATTCGTGGTTGATGACGTACTGGCGGTAATTGCCCAAATCGCCCTCAAAGGGTGTGGCCCCGCGCACCCACCGCGCTTCATTAATGATGGTGGTGGATTCGCCGGTGAACTTTGTGTGGCAAGAGGTTTCCGTTTCGATCTTCTCGCCACACCGCTCCGCGGCCGTACCTAATGAGGTCAGCTGGATGCGGGTATCGGGATTATCAGCGGAGGCAACGTGCTCGAATTCGAAATCACCTTGGGCAGTCCACCCGCGTGGATCCGCAAGGGTTGCCTCCACCATTGCGGCAAAGGCATCATCACCGCCGTAGGGAGCGGTATTGAGCCCATCTTCCACCTCGATGGAGTAGCGCACCTTCTTCTCGCCACCCTCGCCGGCTACGGCGCCGGGGCGGCCGATTGCGTGGAACGTGCCCTTTCCTTTTTTGGTGAAGTCACTTCCTGGGGGCATCTCACTAATCTCGCGCTCTACCGCCTCCGCATTCGCGGGGTCGGGGCCGGTGAGATCCTCGTGGGTAGGGGTGGCGGCTGCGGTGGTCTCCGCGCTGGATGCATCGCCGTTATCATCGGTCGAAGAGCCGGACGCGATATCCACAATCACCCAGATGGTAAGCAGCACCATCACGGGGATAGCCACTACACGCCACCAGCCGTAGCGGCGGGCGAACCGGACCACCGGGTTCGGGTGATCCGGGATTCGCCCATGGCTCTGGTGAGCCTTGCGATTCTGCCTACTTTCCATAGGCATTGAGGGTACCCGGTTGCCTATTCAAAAACTGAATTAGCAAACCTTCAGAAAGCCCCAAGCTTAGGCGCCGGCGAATCCGACGGACTGCTTCTTAGCGGCGCCAACCTCGACGTACACCACGCGGTCCGTGCGCACGAGGTACTTGCGACCCTTGTCATCTTCTAGCTCCAACGTGGAGTTTTCCGCCAGGGCGCTATTAATCTTTTGCGTCAGCTCCGCCTGCTCGCCACTGGTGCTAATAATCAGCTCGCGCGGGGTATCTGCAAAACCAAACTTGATATCCATAAAAAGTATCCTCCTTTAACGAGAGTTTTACATGCCAATGGCCCCACTATAACCATCCCGGCTACTATCAAGGTGTGTCTGTCATAAAACCCCAGCCACCGACCTTCGCGGAACTCGGCGTCGCCGCCGAAATCTGCGATGGGCTCGCTGACCGTGGCATCGCGCGAACCTTTGCAATCCAGGAATTAACCCTGCCCATTGCGCTCAATGGCCAAGACCTCATTGGCCAGGCACGCACCGGCATGGGCAAGACCTTTGGCTTTGGTGTGCCGCTGCTCGATCGCGTTTTTGATGACGCGGATATTGCCCCACTGGATGGGACGCCGCGGGCACTTATCGTCGTGCCCACCCGCGAGCTCGCCCAGCAGGTCACCGCGGATCTGCAGGACGCGGCCGCGCACCTGCCTGTCCGCCTCGCCTCCATCTACGGCGGGCGCCCCTACGAGGAGCAGATTAAGCTCCTCCAGCGCGGCGTTGATGTGGTCATCGGCACGCCAGGCCGCCTGCTCGATCTGCACGAGCGCGGCGATCTGGTTCTGCGCCACGTCGCTATCGTGGTGCTCGATGAGGCCGATGAGATGCTGGACCTGGGCTTTTTGCCCTCCATAGAGGCCATTTTGGAAGCGCTCGATGGCAATGCGCACCAAACAATGCTGTTTTCTGCCACCATGCCGGGCGCCATTTTGAACTTATCGCGGCAGTTCATGAATAAGCCCGTACACATCCGGGCCGAATCGGAGGCGGATGAAGTCACGCACGAAACCACCCGCAAGGTCACCTTCCAAGCCCACCGCATGGATAAGGTGCCGGTCATCGCACATATCCTGCAGGCCCAGGGCCGGGGTCGCAGCATAATCTTTACCCGCACCAAACGCTCGGCGGCGCAATTGGCCGATGACCTTGCTGAGCGCGGCTTCCGCGTCGGCGCCGTGCACGGTGACTTGGGGCAAAAGTCCCGGGAAAAGTCCCTGCAGGCCTTCCGCTCGGGCGAGGTGGACATCCTCGTCGCCACCGATATCGCCGCGCGTGGCATCGACGTCGACGATGTCACCCACGTCATCAACTACCAAGTTCCCGATGATCCCATGACGTTTATCCACCGCATCGGGCGCACTGGCCGCGCTGGGCATACCGGCACCGCCGTTACCCTCGTGGGCTACGATGAGCTGGCCAAATGGCAGGTCATCAACGATGAGCTAGGCCTAGATTCGGCCACGCCGCCGCAGTGGTTTTCCACCTCCCCGGAGCTTGCCCAGGCGCTGTCCATCCCCGCTGGCGTGCAGGAAAAGGTGGGGCCTGCCACCAGCGTGATTGGCCAACTTCCGGCGCATAAGCGGTCCGCGGGACAAGCCCAATCGCGGTCCCGGGGCGGGTCTCGGCGCGGTAATGGCACGCCCCGAGGAGGGCGCCGATGACTAAGGCCCCCATCTTGCGGGCAACCGCGGCGGATTGGAAGGCCACCGGCATCATCGGCGCTATCTGCGCCATCGCGGTGGGCGGCGCGGTCGCCACCGCCAATATCCACCAGGCGGACCTGCACCAAGAGGCGGTTCCTGGGGAAGGCGATGCCGCTGTGCTTGCCGATGTCCCCTCCACCCTCACCACTGCCTACAGCCTTCCCAACCAGCCCGTACCCGGCCAATACCGCGCCATTTCCGCCTACGGGTTGAGCATTAGCCACGATGGCGATGTGCTCACTGCCACCAATGCCGATGGCTCCACGGCCTGGACCTATACCCGCAGCGATGCCGAACTCTGCTCGCTATCGACTGCCTGGGGCAAGGTGGTTGCCACCTATCGCACGGGCGTGGGCTGCGGGGATACGGTGGCCATCAACGCCGCGACGGGCGAATATGACTCCACCCGCAGCGCTATCAATTCCCCGGACGTTATACCTGTGCAATCCAATGACCGGGCAGGGACCGTTTCTGCCGGGCGAATCGATCTATGGCGCTCAGATCTCGTGCGTACCGTGGAATACGGCGACATAGAGGCCAAGCAGGAGGCGCAGAAGCAACCGCACGAGGAGTGCACCATTTCTTCGGCGCTCACGCGTACCGAGAACCTCGCACTGACGGAATCGTGCCCTGAGGAACCTCACACCACCTGGTTAAGGTTTCAAACCACCACCCCGGAGGACTCCCGGGAACCAGAAATGGACGCCGATGTCTCCATCGATCGCGATGGAGCTCGGCTTATCGCGGTGGGCCAAGACGCCGCCGCGGTCTATATCCCTGGCCCAGAACCCCGCATTGAGTCTTATAACAACCAAGGCGAAAAGCTTTCTTCTACCCCCGTAAAGCCTTCCGACGCCATCGATTCCGGCACAAGCCCTTTCGCCCCGGCCGTTGCGGATCTCCCGCACCATATGACGTGGTTTGATGGGCAGCGCCTCTACCTCCTAACCCCCAGTGATTTGCGCGTCGATCACGTTATCGACGGCGCCATCGGCACCCCGATTTCAGTGGCTGGGCGCATGCTGATGCCCACCGAAAAGGGCATAGCTGTCGTGGACTGGTCTACCGGTAAGGTACTGCGCGAAATTGCCGTCGACCGCGGAGATTACTGCGGTCCTGTCCACCTCACGTTGGCGGGCGAGACCATTGTGGAAACCCGCGGCGATACCGTCGTTGGCCTCAGCAGCGACTAAGCGAGTGCCACTCGTGGGCCCCGCGCGAGTGGCCCAAACGCGAGTGGCCCTTAGAAATTCGAGGCGGCCCACTCTGAGGACTCGCGTCTAAACATCAAGAGATAAAGCACCGCGACCGCGCTTAACAGGGTGATAGTCCCCAGTACCGGTGATCCACCGCTATACATTTGAAACGCGCTCGCACCCAAGATGAGCTCTACGAGGACCACGGCGCCTCTTCCCCATCGCTTTCCTTTCACCATGGCCCAGGAGCCTGCGATGACAAACCCAAAGACAATGAAGATAAAGATGGCGGTGCCAAGCCCCACAAAGCTTCCCGAACCGGAATCAGAAACCATCGAGTCATTTTCCGCGCCCACCGCTTCGCGCACGATGAGGAATATGCCAAAACAAATAACCGCGATGGATTGCACCGTGGCAATGCCTGCGCCTATAAGCACCGACTGCGGGGCACTATCCGGTGCTGCCGCTGGCGCTGCCGACTTATCTCGCTGCTGCTTATTTACGTGGCGTTTGTTCTGCTTAGACACAAATCCCCAGTCTACTAATGCGGCGCGGATTTTTTCTGTGCCACCCACGGCGGGGCCTCGATGTTGCCTGCAGTAGCGCGGGGGCAGAGGGCTGAACTGGGAGATTTGACGGTCTCTCCCTCACCACACTCACCACATAGCACCTATAGCTGCAGCTCACAGCGATTCTCACAGGATTCTTTAAAATTTGATTTTGGCATTTATGGCCCCCACACCGCGCCTATTCACGTGATGTTAACCACAATTTAGCCTGTACCCCTAGCGGCGATCGGGTAAACATGTCATGATTCTCTAGTAGCAAAAAGAAAGAGGGCGTAAACCTCTTCTTAACCTGGAGGAAACTTCAGGTAACAACACCGTGAACCATAGGCGGCGGCGACGCTGGCCCGACCTCGAGACCGGGCCCCACTGCTAGCAGACCAGTTCACACACCACCTAAAAATCAAGGTGCTTTCCTGTCCCGCACGGATTGCGCTCGTATTTACTGCTGTCAAAAATTTGTTAGGAGATATCAATCATGGATTGGCGCCACGAAGCCGTTTGCCGCGACGAAGACCCAGAGCTGTTCTTCCCAGTAGGTAACTCCGGCCCTGCCCTTACCCAGATCGCTAAGGCCAAGCTGGTCTGCAACCGCTGCCCCGTCGCTTCTTCCTGCCTCAACTGGGCACTCGAGTCTGGCCTCGACGCCGGCGTCTGGGGCGGCCTGTCTGAAGAGGAGCGCCGCGCCCTCAAGCGTCGCCGCAACCGCGGCCGCGGCCGTTCCCGCGTTTCCGCCTAAAAGCGCGGACCCGGGGAACCTAACCCCCGCCCCAATTTTCGTTTCGGCGCCCTTAGCCGCTACAGTTGAATAAAGTTCAGAAACCCTCAACGAAGGAGTGCGCAATGAGCAAGCGTGGTCGCAAGCGCAAGGATCGCCGCAAGAAGGCCGCTAATCACGGCAAGCGTCCTGGCGCATAACGTACAGCACATATTATAAAGCCCGGTTTCGTACCAGTTCACCTTAAGAACTCGTACGGCCGGGTTTTTAATCTTTCTATTAGAAATCCGACTCTCGGAGCAGTAGCGACCAGGGCGCTCATTTTGGGTTGATACTACTGGTCCATATCGGGACATCGGTCATAGCTTCCCCGAAGTGCACTAATTGAACTCATTTCGTGGTTTCCTTTTGCCGGCTTCCGTTAGCAGGTATAGCGATCGGCGATGGTGGCCCCTGTTACATATGGGTGCCCATCGTCCGTAAGCTGTTCGCCTCAACTACCTCCTCAAGGCGAAAGACACTTGACGACGACGAGTATGCAGGACTAGCCCGAGACTCACCGTGCAAACTGGTAGTAGCCGGAACCCGCACAAACATCGCTCCTCACTACGCCCAAATTGATGGAATAGAGACATGCTAAATCTTGCTGACACCAGAAACCGATTTAGGCGCATAATTATCCTCGGGGCAGCGATTCTCGCCTTCTGCACTTCGACAACGTCTCTGCTGCACCCCACAGAGCCGAATCTTGAATCCTCAGGACACAACAGCCAAATCTTCCTTGTAGAAAAGTGAATGCTGGAATACACTCAATCGTCTAAGAAGACAGCAAAACTGGGGACTGGGCTATATCCGCAACCTGCTTTTCGACAAGACTTTAAATCAATATTCAGGGGCTTGGGTTATACGCCCTGCATAGCCCGAAAGGAACCTAATGTGGCTTGACGGATATCATCAACAATTCGGAAATAGGCTGGAAGACTTCCTTTCAACAACAGTCCCCACGACACTTGCAGAGTTGACGCCTCTTCAGCGCAAGCAGGTCACCGATGGCACAAAAGAGTTTCCCTTCGAGATCGTACTCGAAATCTTAAACTCTAAACACAGCTATGAAGAGAAAGTATCCCGCATCCTCGCTATCAACGGCACATGGATGAATGCGATGTCAGGGAGTCAGTGGGCACTTGGCCCTTTAAATAGCACGGCCTACTCCGAAAGAGTCGGCATAGGCATCAGATGGGGCGAGATCGCTTTTTCACCGTTGCTAAACATCGCAGAAAACCTTATCGATACGTATCCCATCTGGCCGGGCGTACTCCTGGAATTTGCTCACATGCAAGAAGACAATCGTGATTACTACCGCCAGCGAATTCAGAAAAACTAGCGCTGGTACCACCAGAGAGGTACCAGCCCAAAAACAGAACCCGTTCTTCAACTATTCGCAGGATGCGTATTTACCAGTCAGGGCTGGACATGACCCCAGAAAATGGACACGTCAGTGTTAGGCCCCTACTATTTGCCTATCCACTCGCATTACGCCCCAGGGCGTGTGGGTAGGGTTTGACTCGCGGGTTGACCGCTGCGAGTGAGATCCTATGGAAATTTTTTCTACAGCACCGCTTCGGCAGAGGGCGCCTGACGGTATGTATGTATGCTTCTGAACTGGAAGAGGAAATACAGCAGTACGAAATGCCTCGACTCTTGTTGCGAGGCGTTCTCAGTTCTAAATGACACTTTTACCAGCGGGATTCGATCTCCGTAATTTCTATCGAGATGCGGCGGCGCAGCGATTGCGGTGCCTTAGCTTGGCCGGCACAGCAATTGCGCACGAGGGAGCGGACGAGCTCTTCGCGCTCTAGTCGTTGCTGGCAAAAATCACATTGGGCGATGTGCTCGCGGATGGCTAAAGCGCGGGCGTAGGTCGTGGATTCATCGAGAAGCTCGCAAAATAGGTTGTGTACCTCAGTGGAGCTACACGCACCACAGTTCTTTCCGGTTGCGCCTTCCATTACTTCTCCTCCATGTCCGGGTGTTCTAATCCAATTCCTTGTTCACGTGCTACGTCCTTCAACGCCTTCCGGAGCATTTTTCTTCCACGGTGCAGGCGAGACATCACCGTTCCCAATGGAGTATCCATGATTTCGGCGATTTCCTTGTACGCTAAGCCCTCCACATCGGAGTAGTAGACCACCATCCGGTAATCCTCCGGCAGGTCATTAATGGCCTGCGAGATGGACCTATCTGGCATCTCTTTAAGCGCTGCCACCTCAGCGGATTCCAACCCGGTGGAATCGTGCCCTGCGGTGGTATAGAGCTGAAAATCACTCAGATCATCGGCAGAAGACTCGGTAGGACGCCGCTTCGCCTTGCGATAGGAGTTGATGTAGTTATTGGTCATGATGCGATAAAGCCATGCCTTCAGGTTCGTTCCCTGCTTAAAGGAATGAAAGGACTTATAGGCCTTCAGATAGGTCTCTTGCACCAAGTCTTCCGCGTCTTGCGGGTTTCGCGTCATGCGCAGCGCGCCGCCATAGAGCTGATCGAGCAGCGGGAGCGCTTCCTTTTCAAAGCGGCGCTGCAGCTCCTTCTCGCTCACTGTTTCTTTAACCACACAATCTATCCTAACGTCTCACGCTAAAATTCCTATATGGCCAAAAAGTCCCCGCATGCCGCTACCCCGGCGCTGAAAGTCATCGAAGATGCCGGAGTCAAACACTCCATATCCACCTTCGAGGCGGGCAAGGATCACTTTGGTGATCACGCCGCGGCGGCCTTAGACGTAGAACCCGAACGCGTGCTGAAAACGCTCATCATTGATCTCACCGCGGGCAAAGGTCCGCGCCGCGAGTTGGCGGTGTGCGTGATTCCCACCACGCACCATTTAAGCCTCAAGAAGGCCGCCGCTGCCCTTGGCGTATCTAAGGCCGCCATGGCGCAGGTGCACGATGCCGAGAAATCCTCAGGCTACGTGCATGGCGGTATTTCCCCGCTCGGACAAAAGAACCCGCTGCCCACGGTGATCGAGGAATCCGCGGTGCTTTTCGATACTGTCTTTATCTCCGGCGGCCGCCGCGGCCTAGATATTGAGCTCAACGCAGAAGACCTCGCGCGCTTGTGCGGGGCTGACTTTACCGATCTACTGGCGGATGAGTAGCTCCGGATAGTCATTAGAGACAGTCCCCACGGCCTTGTCCACAGCGTGGTACTCAAACCCTCGCAGGCCCGTGGGCGCTAGCAGCTCCTTGGCCTCCTCGGCGCTACCCTCGAGCCAGGTGTGCATCTCCTCCGGCGCCAAAAATCGC
The DNA here is from genome assembly GCF_030227225.1 of Corynebacterium rhinophilum. Taxonomy (GTDB): domain Bacteria; phylum Actinomycetota; class Actinomycetes; order Mycobacteriales; family Mycobacteriaceae; genus Corynebacterium; species Corynebacterium rhinophilum. The sequence goes on along the minus strand of NZ_JASPHQ010000001.1, from coordinate 310,671 downwards.
GGCAACCTGTGGTGCAGCCACTCCATCTCTTCGGTAGCCGCGGTGGTCACGACGGTGGCAGAGAGCCGATCCAACCCGGTATCCCAGAGCCCCGCGGCCCACAGCAGTCCCTGGTCTGGGTGGACGTAGTACGGCGTCTTGGTGGAGCCATCCTTGTGCCACTCGTAATAGCCGTTCATGGGGATAAGGCAGCGCTGGGTTTTAAAGGCGGTGCGAAAAGATGGCTTGCTCGCCACCGTTTCTGCCCGGGCATTAAAAAGCGGCGGGCCATCTAGGTCTTTCTTCCACTGCGGCAAGAGCGCCCACCGCGCGGGATCGACTTCCGCCAGTTCTTCGCGCACGCGCACGATGGGAATGGGCTGGGTCGGGGCAATGTTATATCGCGGCCCGGGCGTGCCCTGTGGGGCGTGGACGTCCTGGATTCCCGGGAGATTACCCACCTCATCGAGGAGGGACTCAGTAAAAAGAACGAATCTTCCGCACATGCCCTCTATTATGGACACTATGTCTCAACCTTGGACCGCCCCGCTGGCTACCAGCCCCGTTACGGGGGAACACCAGGTGCCAGGATCGAAGTCTATTACCAATCGGGCCTTCATCCTGGCCGCGCTGGCAGATTCCCCGTCCATCCTGCACGCCCCACTGGTATCGCGCGATACGCAGTTGATGGAGGACGCACTCAGTGCCATGGGGGTTCGCTTCACCCATGACGGCGCCGATATCCACGTCCAGCCTGGGAAGCTGCACGGTGCCACGGTGGATTGCGGGCTGGCCGGCACGGTAATGCGTTTTGTGCCGCCGGTCGCGGCGCTCGCGGATGGCCCGGTGCGCGTCGATGGCGATAAGCAAGCCTACAACCGCCCCATGTCCACGACGCTGGATGCGCTGCGCAGCCTCGGCGTTGATGTGGAAGGAGGTAGCCTGCCCTTTACGGTGTCCTCCAACGGCGTACCAGAAGGCGGCAAGGTCACCATCGATGCTTCTGGTTCTTCCCAGTTCGTCTCCGGCCTGCTGCTCAGCGGGGCGCGCTTTTCCCAGGGCATTCAACTCACCCACGAGGGCGGCCAGCTGCCGTCCATGCCGCACGTGGAAATGACGGTGGGCATGCTGCGCCAGGCGGGCGTGCGCGTGGATTCTGACGGCACGACGTGGACGGTGCACGCCGGCCCCATTGCCGGGCGCGAATGGTTCATCGAGCCGGATCTCTCCAATGCCACGCCATTCCTCGCCGCAGCGGCGGTAACCGGCGGGCGCTTGACCATCAAGAATTGGCCGGCAAATACCACCCAGCCAGGCGATGCCATCCGGCAGATCCTGCTGGATATGGGTGTGATGGTAACCCAGGAGCACAATAGCGTGACCGCAGTGGGCAACCCTGCGGGAAAGATGCAGGGCATCGAGCGCAATATGGGCGATATCGGGGAGCTTACCCCCACCGTTGCGGCCCTGTGTGCGCTCGCGGAAACGCCGTCGCGACTCACAGGCATCGCCCACCTGCGCGGCCACGAAACCGACCGTTTGCAGGCGCTCGCAGCGAATATCAATGCACTGGGCGGCAGGGTCACCGAGCTTGACGATGGCCTAGTGATCGAACCCGCCGAACTTCACGGCGGCGATTGGCCGTGCTATGCCGATCACCGCATGGCCACTGCCGGCGCCATTCTGGGTTTGAAGGTCCCTGATATCCAGATTGAGGATATTTCCACCACCTCCAAGACTTTGCCCGGTTTCGCCCGCATGTGGGAGACGATGTTACACCCCGACCAACAGTATTTACATGGCTAGACGTTTCGGTTCCTTTGATGAATCTGATGTGCGCGTGCGCCCCGGCAAGGGCTCGCGCCCGCGCACCAAGGATCGGCCCAAGCACAAAAATGCCAAATACGGCATGGTAATCACCAAGGACCGCGGGCGGTGGGGCGTTGCGCTTGACGATGGCCCCCAAGTCACCGCCATGCGCGCCCGCGAGCTGGGCCGCACCGCCATCGAGGTCGGTGACCGCGTCGGCGTGGTTGGTGATACCTCTGGTGCCAAGGACACGCTGGCGCGCATCGTCAAGCTGGCGGATCGCACCTCCGTGCTGCGCCGCACCGCCGATGACACGGATCCGTATGAGCGCATCGTGGTGGCCAATGCCGATCAATTGCTGATCGTTTCCGCCGTGGCAGACCCTCCCCCGCGATCCGGCTTTGTCGAGCGCGCCTTGATTGCCGCGTTCGTGGGCAACCTCCACCCCATCTTGTGCCTGACCAAGACGGATCTCGCAGATCCAACGCCGTTTGCAGAAGAATTCGCCGACCTAGATGTCACGGTAGTCGAAGCCGGAGTCGAGGATGGCCTAGATGCCGTGCGCGCGCAGGTAGATGGCCATATTACCGCGCTCATCGGGCATTCCGGGGTGGGCAAGTCCACGCTGGTCAACCGGCTAGTTCCAGATGCAGAAAGGGAAACGGGGGAAGTATCGGGCATCGGCAAGGGCCGGCATACCTCGACGCAATCGGTGGCCCTCCCCTTGCCCACCGACGCTCCAGGAACCGAATCTCAGGGCGGCTGGATCATCGATACGCCGGGCATTCGCTCCTTCGGGCTGGCGCATGTGGACGCGGATACCGTCCTTGGCGTTTTCGAGGACCTCGCCGCGGCTATTGAGGAGTGCCCGCGCGGCTGTACGCACGCTGGGCCACCGGCGGATCCTGAATGCGGGCTCGATGATCCAGAGGTCATTCCCGAGGGCACCGCTACCGCCCGCCGCCGCGATGCGGTACGCGGGCTACTACAAGCCCTGCGCACCAACGTGGAGTGGGAAAATTAGCGCGGCTTAGAGCAATTCCACGAGGAACGGCAGCTCCGTTGGGTGGTAGAAGGCCATGAAGTTATCCAGGGCATCACCCACCGCGAGCTCCGCATCCTCATCGCCCAGGTCCGCGGAATCGATGGCTTCGATGGCCTTGGCGGTTGCCTCTTCGGATTCTTCAATATCCACGTGAATGGCGGCGAGGTTATCGGTGCCAAACTGCGCTGGCTGGAGCTCTACCACCGGCTCACCCATATCTGGGCGCGGGGTGACTGCAGTGTCGTCAACGTCGATGGAAATGACCACGCGCCGGTGCGGGAACTTCTCCTCGTCCCCAATGGTCAACAGGCGCAGCGAGGCCATAGAGGCCTCAAGGAAGGCGGAGTAGGCGATCTCTTCTTCATCGCCTGCGGTATAAAAATCCCGCAGAGCCGGGGTAACCATGAAACCCCAACCGGAACGCGCCGCGAGCGTTCCGGTTTCTGCGAGCTCCGCCAGCATGGCATAGGTCGCCGGAATATAGACGCGGGCTTCAGCCACTAAAATTCCCCTTCAATATCGAATACGGCTTGAATTTCTACAGAAACGCGGTCGAAGCTGGTGTACAAGAAACCGATCATTCCGGCATCGACGGCGGCGCGCACGTTAAGGATCGAATCATCGACCATGACGCAATCGCTCAAGGGCAGCTCGAGGGCATCGGCAGCCGCTTGGAAGGCCGCAACCTCCGGCTTTTCCGCCCCGATTTCTCCAGACAACACCACGGCATCAACGTTGCCGCGATAATCCCACTCGCGAATGTGCTCGGCTCCGGAACCACCCGGGTCATTAGACAGAATAGCGGTTGCGGCACCATTTGCCTTCGCCGCAGACAGCAGAGCCTTCCAGCGGCGATTGTCCTCTTCAGCGCCATCGAGGACGCCGACATAGTCAATGATGAGACCACGCATAATTTTTAATCCTTCAGTACACGAATACTTTGTAACTCCCGAAAGTATAGCGAACTGCGCTTATATTCTCGCCCGCCTCATACAGGAAACTGCCAGAAATAGCGCGCGCAGCGCCCCCATGAGATAATTATCACGCGTTCGCCTCCCTGCCCTTTTTGCAGGAGCACTCATTTCACCATGTATGAGCCCATTCCCGGCTACTCTCATCTCAAGCTATACATCGCCCCGCACCGCATCCATTACGGCCGTCTGCCCACGACGGCAGAGGTAGCCGCTCAGCACCATATCCAAGCCTCGGTCGTCTTTATCCTTGAGGTCGCCGCCGGCTACCGCCCGCTGGCACACCTTAATTCTCCGCGCTTTTCGGATTCCATCCGCCTGCATATCGGCTCTTGGGTACACCGGCGAAAAAGCCCCTACGACACCGATACCCTGCGCCTTACCAGCCTGCACGCGCGGCCTAATGGCGAATACTTCGGTTCCGCGGTCATCGGCACGCACCGTCACGCCTTTACCGGCTCCGCCACGGACCAAGGGCTACGCTCGTTTCGGCTGCTCTAAAACTAACAGCGCCCCTCCCGCTTCCCCACCGCGCGAGGGCGGGGAGGAAGAGGAAGGGGTGCAAAAGAGCGCGGAGATTTTATGCCTCTACGGTTTCTTGGCCTGCAGGACCAGAGCCCGAGTCACCGCCGGATTCTTGGTTTTCTTCCTGCTGCTTGAACTGCTTGCGCAGCATAAACAACTGGCGCACGGTTTCTTCCTTCACGCCTTCATTCATGGCATTGAACATATCGCCACCCTCCTTCTGGTATTCCACCAGCGGGTCGCGCTGCGCCATCGCGCGCAGGCCGATGCCCTCCTTGAGGTAGTCCATCTCATAGAGGTGCTCGCGCCACTTCTGGTCAATAATCGGCAGAATCACCATGCGCTCGGTATTGCGCATCTGCTTGTCGCCGCCGATGGCAGAAACGGCTTCCTCCAGCTTGTCGTACTCCTGGTTCGCGTCGGTGACGAGGGCATAGCGCAGCTGCTCCGCAGTGAGCTCGCCTGGGGAACCGTACTCGGAGCCTTCCACGAGTTCCTCCGGGGACATCGTGGGGCCGTAGAGCGCCTCAAGGGCGTTCCAGAGTTCCTCGAGGTTCCAGTCTTCGACATAACCGGTGGCGGTAGCACCCGCGACGTAGGCAGAGACCGTGTCATCGATCATGGTGCGGATATCGTCCTTGATGTCATCGGCATCGAGGATGGAATAGCGCGTGGAGTAGACCACCTTGCGCTGCTCATTGAGCACCTCATCGTACTTCAACACGTTCTTGCGCATCTCGAAGTTTTGATTCTCCACCTGCGCCTGGGCGCCCTTAATGGAGTTCGAGACCATCTTGGCCTCGATGGGGACATCATCAGGCACGTTGAGGCGGTTCATCATGTGCTCCATAGACTGGCCGACGAACCGCACCATCAACTCATCGCGCATGGACAGGTAGAAGCGGGTCTCGCCCGGGTCACCCTGACGGCCGGTACGGCCGCGCAGCTGGTTATCAATGCGGCGAGACTCGTGGCGCTCGGTGCCCAAGACATAGAGCCCGCCCGATTCGCGCACCTCATCACCCAAGCGCTTCGAGCGCTCTTTCTCACCGTCGATCTCGGCTTCCCAGGCCTCCTGGTACTTTTCCTCATCCTCAAAGGGGTCGAGGCCGCGTTCGCGCAGCTTCTCATCGAGAATGACTTCCGGGTTACCGCCGAGCACGATATCGGTACCACGACCGGCCATGTTGGTTGCCACGGTCACGGTGCCGGGGCGGCCCGCACGGGCAATGATCTGGCCCTCTTCTTCGTGGTGCTTGGCGTTGAGCACGTTGTGCTGCACGCCGCGCTTGCTAAGCAACTGCGACAAGTATTCGGAGCGCTCCACAGAGGTGGTACCAACCAAGACCGGCTGGCCGTTTTCAACGTGCTCTGCAATATCATCAACCACCGCGGCAAATTTTGCCTCTTGCGTCTTGTAAATGCGGTCCGAGTGGTCGGTGCGCTGGTTCGGCTTATTGGTAGGAATAGGAACCACATCCAGCCCATAGATGGAATGCAGCTCCGCGGCTTCCGTTTCCGCGGTACCGGTCATGCCGGAAATTTTTTCATAGAGACGGAAGAAGTTCTGAAGGGTAACCGTCGCCAGCGTCTGGTTTTCGTTTTTGATCTCCACCTGCTCCTTGGCCTCAATGGCCTGGTGCATGCCTTCGTTATAGCGACGTCCTGCCAAAACGCGGCCGGTAAAGCCATCCACGATCATCACTTCGCCGTTGCGAACGATGTAGTCCTTATCGCGGGTAAAGAGCTCCTTGGCCTTCAACGCGTTATTGAGGTAGGAAACCAACTGGGAGTGCTCCGGCGCGTAGAGGTTATCAATGCCGAGCTGATCTTCGACGTATTCCACGCCCTCTTCCAAGACGCCGATGGTGCGCTTTTTGTGGTCCACTTCGTAGTGGATGCCCTCGCGCATGCGCGGCGCCAGCTGGGCAAAGACGCCGTAGAACTGGGAGGAGCCATCAACCGGGCCGGAGATGATGAGTGGGGTACGGGCTTCATCGATAAGAATCGAGTCCACCTCATCCACGATGCAGAAATTGTGTCCGCGCTGAACTACATCATTAAGGGTGCGCACCATGTTATCGCGTAGGTAATCAAAGCCCAGCTCATTATTGGTGCCGTAGGTGATGTCGCAGTCATAGGCTTCCTTGCGCTCTTGCGGGCGCATTTCTGCCAAGATTACGCCCACGGAAAGGCCCAACCAGCGGTGCACACGACCCATCATCTCGGCGTCGCGCTTGGCCAAGTAGTCATTGACCGTGACAATGTGTACGCCCTCGCCCTCCAAAGCGTTGAGGTAAGCGGGCAACAAGGAGGTCAGGGTCTTACCCTCACCGGTACGCATCTCTGCAACATTGCCAAAGTGCAGGGCGGCGCCGCCCATGATCTGCACGGGGTAGTGCTTTTGCCCTAGGACGCGCCAAGCGGCTTCGCGGACGGTAGCAAAAGCATCGAGCAAGATGTCGTTCTTTTCTTCGCCATCCTTGAGGCGAGTTTTGAACTCGTCAGTCTTGGCCTTTAGCTCATCGTCCGAAAGCTCCGCGTACTGATCCTCGAGTGCAATTACATCGTCTGCAATCTTGCCCAGGCGCTTGACCGTACGGCCCTCGCCCGCGCGCAGCAGCTTGGAAAGTCCAAACACTATTCGTTAGTCCTTCTTATCGCGACACATTCGTTAACTTCCCGCAATTGTACTCACGCTGCTGGCCTTGTCGCGTTCTACCCGCCCTTAAACGATAGTGATTTCACACTAAGAGCACTAAGAAAACAGATAACTCACAGCATGACAAATCCCCCTTCCCCACCTCATCGAGCAATAGCCCGATTGGTAGGAAGGGGGAATAAAGAGGTTTAGCGCTCTAGGCGGGCGCCGGAGGCTCTAGCCCTCTGCATCCTCAGACAAGGAGATGATGCCGTAGTCGAAAGCGTGGCGGCGGTAGACCACGGATGGCTTGTTGTTTTCCTCATTGACAAAGAGGAAGAAATCGTGACCAACCAGCTCCATCTCACTCAAGGCATCGTCCACGCTCATCGGGGTGGCCGGGTGTTCCTTGGTGCGCACGATCTGGCCGGGGCGAACATCCTCGACGGTCTCGGCATAAGGATCAACCAAGCGCTCTTCCTTGGCGCGCTGTGCTTCTGCCTCCGCAACCATCTCGGCGGCGATTTCGCCGGTGCCCTTCTGTGCGCGGTGGCCGCCCTTGACGTATTCACGGCGCACCTTCACCTTGCGCAGGGAGCGTTCCATCTTCCCCATCGCGGTTTCCAGCGCTGCGTAGAAGGAGTCTTCCTTAGCCTCTGCGCGGGCGATGTGGCCTTTACCGGTCGCAGTGATCTGGATGCGGTCGGACTCTGCTTCGCGGCGTGGGTTTGGCTCGTGCTGCAACTCCACGTGGAAGAAGGTCAATGTGGGATCAAGGCGTTCAATCTTGGCCAGCTTTTCATTGACGCGCTCTTGGAAGTGTTCCGGAACTTCAACGTTACGGCCCGTAATCGTTACCTGAGCATTATTTGGCTGGGACATTGAGATGCCTCCCTTTGGTAGTGGGGACTAGAAACAATCACAGTAACTGTTCCTCTGTGACACCTTTAATAATACCAGTGGTTATGACCTGATGGCATTAGGGGGTAACACCGTGCACCCTACTGTGTGATGTACCTTAAGCATCTGCGAAGGCCAATGCCCCATAGACTGTGGCGCCGGCGGCGCGTAGGGCCGCCATACTGGCCGCAAGGGTGGCGCCGGTGGTTATAACGTCATCGACAAGCAGCGCCGGCTTACCGTTCACTGGGGCGCAAACCCCCACTCGCCCCTGTAGATTCGCCCATCTATCCTGCGCATTGAGCTCAGATTGATCCTCGGTATTCGCGCCCATGATAAGCGCCTCCCGCACCTGCAGGGACCGTTGCCGGCGCGCCGCACCCTGGCACACGGCCGTCACGGGATCGCCGCCGCGCCTGCGCGCAGAGCGGCGACGAGTAGGTGCCGGCACTAGGCACAGCTCGCGGGGAATCTCGCCGCGGGCAGCCAAGTGCGCCACGCCCGCGGCCACCACCGCACCGATATAATCGCGCACCTCCCTATTGCCCTGTTCCTTCATGCTGATGATGATATTGCGGCGAATATCGGAATAGGGCCCTAGGGCAAATACCGGTGCTCCCAAAAGCCGCGGGCGGCTTACCAGGTAAGGAGGCTGGCGCAGGTGCTCCCGGCACTGCGGGCACAAGACATGTCCGGGCGCGCGGCACCCCGCACACGCACGCGGAAAAATCAGTTCTCGCAGGCTCACTGCGCGCCACCGCCCCATCTCCCCCGAAAGGCCTTTGCGGCGGCGCCACCTAGAGCGCAACCGCCTTCTAATCGGACACGATAGGCGAAGAACGCCGACCCTGCAGGCCAGGCACCTCGCGCCAGTTCACCTCATCGACAACCGTGGCGGGAAGTTCCAACATGGCATGGGAATCCGTTATATAAAGCTTTGACGGCGAGGTCGCCACTGCGACTACCGGGGCGGTGATATTACCCGTCGGCATGGTAGAAGCCGAAGAACCATCCTGCTCGATGCGCCATACCGGCGACTGCCCAGAGGACGTACCCACGATGAGCGAGCCATCATTATTCCAATCCAGCGATAATGCCGATCCGGAAACCTCTGGACCCACCTCGCGGGCATTAACAATGCGCTTCTCGCCGCTGCTGGATTGGGCCACCGCGGCGATATAGACGTGTCCATCAATGATCATCGCCGCGCGTGCACCGCTATGGGAGAGGCGAATAACGGAGATTTCGCCTTCGATCTCGTCAATGCTGCGGGCATCGACCTCGGATTCCGAAATCCGCCCGGTAGTCTTGGAGCGCACGACGCGCACGATGCGGTCACCATCGACCACCGTCCAGGCTGCTTGCCCGTTGAATTCAAAGGTGGGCCGCGCCAACGTCTTGCCGTCGACCGAGTCCTGCATGACCGAGCCGATTTCGCCCATCTGCAGCTTGAAGTCACCACTAGACTTCCGGCTGACCGCCGCAATCATGCCGGATTCGGTGACATCGACTGACTGCACATTGCCGCTCGAGCCCAAGGCACCAGTGATCGGCTCGGCCACCCCACTATCGACTTCCAGCACGTTGCCCTCGTTCAAGGCGTACAGCGTGGACAGGGAATTGCTATTGATCTTGGGGTTATAGTCAGCAAAATCATCCACGCTGACTGTATCCATGCCTTCCACCAAGTTGCTGCCATCGGCCTTGACCTTAAAGGGGCCGATATGCCCGGCATCGGAAAGCGTCCAGACCAATTGCGCGGCAAAGCGGGTGCGGTCATTTTCATCCAGATCTGACAAGCCCTCGAACTGGTAGCCGTTTTCATTGTCGTAGCCAGCAAAGGTGACCTTTTCATCCGCTGCCCGGCGGGTAGCCGGGGCGATGCTGCTGGATGGGCCTTCCATCAAGAGGGTAATCAGCGTGGACTCGGATTCTTCGCTGCCTTTATAGAGCCACCGGCGATCCGGGACGAGGACGTCATCGGTTTGTTTATAAAAATAGAGCGATTGCGGGGTGTAATGATTGCGCAGCTCATTGCGCTCAATAACCAATCCTGCCGGCAGCCCGTTAATAAGCCACTGGTCATCCACCATTTTCATATCGATGGTAGCTTCGTAGCCTTCATTTTCCGGCACATACGCCCCACCGGATTTAAGCCGTCCAATGATGGTGCCCCGCACATTAAATGAGCGCACATCCTCCGCTGTGTTTTGTTTCTTATCGGGCGCGGTCACAATATCCAGGCTATCGACCACCATGACATCGCCCGAGGCATCCCACGCCCCGCGGGCGGTCTCCGTGAGGAATCCACGGGCCGCATCGTGATCATTGGTGGGAACGGCCGCAGCGCGGTAAAAATCGCGCAGGGTAAGGTCCGGGTCTGCTCCCACCTCTGGGGCAATGACTTCTTCCGGGCCATCGGGCTGATTGTGGTAGGTGCCTACGACCTGAGGGCTCGTATCGTGCGGCAAGGTTGAGCAACCGGTAACAAAGCACAGCACCGCCACCGCGCCCACTGCGGTGCTCCGCCGCCACAATCCGTTGCGTACGACCGAATTCATTTATATATCCCCCTTAAAATCTGGCGCCTTATAAGAGCGCCTCTCTGGCGACGCGGCCCCGCGATTGTGCTCGCGTTCTGAGGGCCACAGGATGCCGTCACCATCTGACTCGGCTGCGTCGGCGGAGTCATCGTCGATGCCAATTCCACGGCCCACCACTGAGCTATTGCTTGGCGATGCCCCACCAGCGGACACTCCGCCCTTATCTTCTGCTGCACCATCCTCCGTTGCATCAGCTTCCGCTTCCCCAGCTTCCTCGGTACTAATATCCGCGTTACTAGCATTCGCGGCGCCAGTTGCGCCGCTGGGGTCGGCGGTAGCAGGGGCATCGGAAAGCGCAGCGTGTCCAGAGTCTGAAGCTGTGCCTGGGGCACCTGGAATCTCGCGGGAGATGGGCTCATCACCAATCTCGGTATTCGGCTCGCGCGGGATGATGAGGCGGAAACGGGAACCATAGCCGAATACGCCAAAGGCATCGAGCGTGCCGCCATGCAGGGCTGCATCCTCGCGGGCGATGGCAAGGCCTAGCCCGGTGCCGCCGGAGTGGCGCTTGCGGGAAGAATCCGCGCGCCAGAAACGGTTGAATACTAGTTCTTCCTGCCCGGGTTTCAGGCCCACGCCGTGATCCGTAACAGCCACACCGACAGCCTTATCCGTGGTGGCAATATCGATCACCACGGGTTTGCCCTCGGAGTGGTCGATAGCATTGGCTAAAAGGTTGCGCAGGATACGCTCGATCCGGCGCGAATCGGCCTGGATGGTAATCCGCTCGTCCGGCATATTGCGAACGACCTCCACGTCGAGCTTTTGGGCCAGGTGCTCGACCTGGCGGTAGGCAGCATCCACGCAGGAGCGCAGGTCGATGGCCGTGGTGGATAGATCCGCCACGCCGGCATCGTGGCGGGAAATTTCTAGCAGATCCGCGAGCAGTTCCTCGAAGCGGTCCAGCTCCCTGGACATGAGCTTGGAGGCGCGCTGGGCGCCCGCGGGCAGACTATCGGCCTCGGATTCAATGAGGTCTGCGGCCATGCGCACGGTGGTAATGGGGGTGCGCAGCTCATGGGAGACATCGGACGTGAATTGCCGCTGCAAATCGCCGTATTCCTCCAGCTGCGCAATCTGGGAGGACAATTTATCCGCCATATTATTAAAGGAAGCGGCAAGGCGGCCCATCTCATCGTCCCGGTCCACGGCCATGCGCTCCTTAAGGTGGCCCGCGGCTAGGCGTTGGGCAATGCGGGACGCGGACTTAATCGGGGTAATGACCTGCTGGGTAGCCAACCAGGCAATGCCCACCAACAAGACCACGACCACCACGCCGGCAGCAGAGAGCAACCCGCGCATAAGCGCCATCGTGGATTCTTCCGACTCCATGGAAAGGGCCAGGTAGACCTGCAAATTCGGAATCTCTGCATCAGTGGGAGTGCCCACCATGAGCGCATTATAGTAATCGCCATTGCCGCGCGGGACAGGGTAATACTGCTGCGCAATCTGGTCCTGGCCCACCATCTGCCGCATTTGTTCCGGCACCGGGAAATCCTCCGGCGAGGTGGTGATGGATCCATCTTGGTTTTCCACCACGATGACGGGTTCATATACGGCCTGCGCATCGCCTTGTTGTGCAGAGAGCTGATCCAAGGAAGCGCGCGCGGAATTGATGCGCACCTGCACCGAGTTTGCCGAGCTGGTGGCATCGATTTGCTGCTCCACCGCCGTGCGGGCGCGCTCGAGTTCCTGCAGCGCCACGTCTTCTTTTTGGGATACTAACCGCTGGGTCAGCACGGAGACCAAGGCATAGGCCAAGATGATCATGACCACCGAGGAGGCGACCACAATCATGCCGATAACGCGCGCCTGCAATGAGGTGCGCAGCGTATCTACTATGGCGTCACGAATGCGCCGCACGCGGTCCAGAATTCTGATGTTTCCTTACTCCCCGGCACCGGCCTTGCCGGTCTTATACCCCACGCCGCGCACCGTCAGCACGATCTGCGGATCTTCCGGATCGTGCTCGATCTTGGCGCGCAGGCGCTGCACATGCACGTTAACCAAACGAGTATCGGAGGCATTGCGGTAGCCCCAGACGGATTCCAGCAGCGATTCGCGAGTATGCACTTGCCCCGGGTGGCGCGCCATTTCCAGCAGGAGATCGAACTCCAGCGGGGTCAGGTTTAATTCGGTGCCATCGGTACGGCGCACCGTGTGTTCCGGCACGTCGATGACCAGATCGGCAACCTCAAGGGTTTCCGGTTCCGCGGAGTCAGTGCGGCGCAGGCGCGCCCGAATGCGGGCGATGAGCTCTTTCGGCTTAAAGGGCTTGGTGATGTAGTCATCCGCGCCAGATTCAAGGCCTAAGACCACATCCACGGTATCGGTCTTGGCGGTAAGCATGACAATGGGCACCGCGGATTCGCGCCGGATGGTGCGGCAGATATCCACACCATTCATACCCGGCAGCATGAGGTCCAAAAGGATGAGATCCGGTTCGTGCTGGCGGAAGGCAGGAACGGCATCGTTGCCATCCATGACGGGGACGGGATTGAGTCCCTCAGATTCAAGGACAATGGTCAGCATTTCCGAGATCGCTGGATCATCATCCACAACCAAAATCGTTGGCGCCACGTTTTAATCTCCTACAAGGTCATCTATTGCTGCCGTAATAGTATCCGCATCGGCGGTGGCGATCCAGCGCCCGCCCCACCCGGACTCGACTAGGCGCCGGTAAGCGGCGGCGGTGCGCTCCTGCAATCCCCCATCGCGTTCATAGTGGTCGCGCTCGCGGGTGGAATCACTGGCGGCTCGGGACTGCGCTCTTGCCGATGCCACCTCCACCGCCGTATCCACATACACCTGCAGGTCTGCTTGTGGCAGGCCCAAGGTGCCAAATTCTAGGTCATAGACCCATTGGAAGAGGCTATCGTCGCGCAACCGGGCTGCGGAATAGGCAGCGTTGGAGGCTACATAGCGGTCTAAGATCACTACCTCGCGCGTTTGCTTCGCCGCCAGCAATTCCTCTTTTACCCCAAAGCGGTCGAGGGCGAAAAGCGTGGCCATACCGTAGGCCGAATCCGTAAGGTCGCCCATCTTTCCGTAGAGCGCCTCGCGCGCAAGTTGCGCGTGGATGGAGGTCTCATAACGCGGAAAGGAAACGGTTTTTACTGGGACTTGGAGGGCGTCCCGCACTGCGGTCGCAAGTGTATTTTTTCCGGCGCCGTCAATGCCTTCAATGCTTATAAGCATGGTGAGATATGCAGAATCCTTTCTGCTCCTAGGCGGCGCCAGCGGCACCGAGGGAGGTGGTTTTTAAGAAAGTGCCTCGATAAACGGTTCCACGTCGTAGTCTCCTTCGACGGTATCCAGGATCTCAAGGGCATTTTCGGTCAGGGTATCGTCAACGGTTCCCACCAAGTCCCTAATATAGGGGTAGTCTTCAACGGTTTCGCTGGCGCTGAACGGCGCGCCTGCCCAAATGGCGGCGATCGTGGCCGCAGCGTGGGCGTTGAGCTGTTCTTCCTCGGTTAAATCGTTCTTGCTGCGAGCCACCTCGCAGGCATCCTGTACTGCGCGGATTACCCCTTCTTCATCGAGGTTTGCCAATTCATCTAGAAAATCCACGTTGAGATCGGTGCTAAAAATCTCTTCGTCCCAGCTGCTCATTTCTCACTCCTTCGACGGGTTTAGCGCCATTTATACACGCTTTTGCGGCGCAGAAAAATCGGGCATGAAAAGGATTGCATTGAAAATCCACTTTCCCATTTGAGCTTTGTTCACATATCACGGATTCTAAAGGCTGTCGCGAAAATTCCAATGCATGATACTCTCGTTATCAACTTGTTACCCACCCTATGTAACTAAGAAAGGAGAGCACGATGAAGCCAGATTCACGTCGCGTGTACGTGTTCATCGTGCTCGGCCTTATCGCCGCCGTCGTCGTGGGAGTGGGCGTGTGGCGCATGAGCACGCCGAGCGCCCGTTACTCCAACGCCGCGAATGAGTCCCCTACCTCTAGCGTGGCACCAAAAAATACTTCCGCTGAAGAATCGACGACATCGTCGACACATAAGAAGCCTTCGCCGGAAAACTCCACCTCCGCAGAGTCTAATTCAGGCGCTGGTGAATCGGACCATCAGCGCCCGCAATCGACGGACCCATACTTGGCGCCCAATGCCGTCACGCATCCCCACGCGGCTACCCGCCCTACCAAGGTGTACCGCCCCGGAAATGTCTACTCTCCAGACGCTTCCGCTAATAACGCCCCGTCCGCCCAGGGCGGCCAGGCTCCGCAGAATGGTAACGGTGCCGGCACCATGCAGGCAGCGCCGGATAATCCCAGCAAGCCGGATAACTTAGCACCGTCTTCCCCGGCACCAAGCTCACCAGCTCCATCTTCTGCTCCAAGCGAGGGGAAGCCAGGTCAAAGTGATCAGGGTGGAGAGTCCGGAAAACCGGTAGAGCCAGCCGGATCCGATAACCCGGAGCCGCCATCAACGCAGGCCCCACAAAAGTCATATACCAACGGGAGCGCGCAGCGCACCCCGTCTGCTCGTAATGCCACCACAGAGGGACACGGTGCGGGAACGGGCGCGCCTTCTAGCGCACCGCAGGCGAAAAATAAATCCCACGCCGAGCCGGAAGCAACCGGGAAGCCTGCCACTACGCAACAGACGGGAAACCAAGAGCCCACGGATCTCCCTGCAACGGGAAGCTCTGCCGCGGGCTCTTCCGCTGCGCGCTAAGTCCTCTATGCGGCTAGCGCAACTGGTACCAGGGAGTTAGCCTCGGCCCAAATGCCGCCAGCACCTAAAAGTGCCCCCTTGCTGGGATTTTCTAGCAAGGGGGCACAGTTATAAGGCCTATTAGACTCGGGCGACGAATAATTGCGCCGTGCAGCCCTCAGGACTTGACTCATGTACAGCGTGAGCTTGGGCGGTAACCACACCGTCGGAGGCCGGCAGCCATGCGGCTTGGCCCGGAGAAAGGATCAATTCCTCGCCCGCGGCATTGCGAAGGTTGAGGGAACCAGCGGTGCACAAGGCGATGGTGGGGCCGTCATAATCGAGGTCGACAGAAGAATCGGGCCCGAGCTCGGCGCGATCAAGCAGAAATTCATCGATGGGCACCGGATAGGACCAAGCCTCGGCACCATGGACGTTATCCTGGTTCCGCTTATCTTTTTGCTGCACCCGCGGCTCATTGGCGGCCGCATAGGTCAGGACCTTCACCAACTCCGGCACATCCACGAATTTCGGGGTCAATCCGCCGCGCAAGACGTTATCGGAATTGGCCATTATTTCTACGCCAAGTCCGGAGACATACGCGTGGAGCTGCCCAGCGTCGAGGTAGACGGCCTCGCCTGGGGCAAGCTCGATGTGGTTGAGCAAGAGCGCGCCAAGCACGCCAATATCGCCAGGGTAGCGATCATTAAGGTCCACCACCGTAGCCATGACCCGCGCTTTCCAATCCTTCGGGTCGGCGGAAATCAGGCGCTCGCCGGCGGCAACGATGGCCTTAATAAGCTCCTTGCGCTTGGCCGAAGGGATGGTAATCCACGTGGTGAAAAGCACCCGGAGGTTGGCGGATTCGGAGGATTCCGCGGGGTCATCGTCAAGCATGGCAAGATAACGCTCAAGCTCTGGGCACTCCAAGGCGGCAAAGAGCTCGCGGGTTTGTGCCAGGGGACGGAACCCGGCCATGGCATAGAAATCCGAGAGCGCCACGATAAGTTCCGGCTTGTGGTTATCGTCCTTGTAATTGCGATTTGCGGCCTGCAGGGCAATACCCGCCTCGTTTTCGCGGGAGAAGCCCTCTTCGGCCTGCTCCTTGGAGGGGTGGGCCTGCAAAGATAGCGGGTCTTCGGCGGCGAGAATCTTCAACAAAAACGGCAGTTTTTCGCCGTATTCTTTGTAGACTCGCGTACCCAACTGGCCTTCTGGATCCTCCGCAATCACCTCGTTGAGAAGCTGGCCATCCACCGTGGAAGGATCGCCTGGGTGGGCGCCAAACCAGAGTTCAGCTACCGGCTTTCCTGCGGCTTCTTCGCCCCGCAGCTCAGGGATGAGGGTGCGCGAGCCCCACGAATAGTTGCGGATTGCGCCTTCCAGTAATTGCATTTATTTCTATCCTTTAGAAATCTCGTAGGCGGTCGCGGCAAAACTCCGCGTAATAAGCTGCAGCGAGCGGGCAAGGTGCCCAAGGCCCGGTTCCGGGTCGGTGCTGCGGACTGCAAGCGAGTTGGGCAGGTTCGCCTCTTCCTGCCCCCAGAAAATCACTTTTAAGGGTATCAAAGGTGCCTCCGCGCCAGCACCGTCGATGAAGGGATCGTAGAAAAGGTCATCGGCAGGCGTGGACGCCGTGCTGGATTCGGTACCCCGATCGAGTGCGCCACTCAGGTCAGCGGGCTCGACGAAGGTCCCGGGCAGCCCGTGCACGGCCCAGATAGTCGCGGCCATGCGGGCGACCAGGGTATCGATGTGCACGCGCTCGCGACGCTCGGCATACGCATAGGGATCGATAACGCAAGAATGGATAATCCGCGCGCCCTCTGCGTATTCGCGCAGCTGCCGTCCCGGGTTGATGGCATCATCGCGCTCTGGAGAAAGCTGCTCGATTTCGCGGTCCACGGCGGCGGCGAGGTCCTCTAGCTCCTCGCGCACCGCGTGTGGGGAGGTATGCACGATGCTGCACAGCGCGTACAGGGCAGTGATAAACCGCGCCGGCGAGCAGCCCTCCGCGGTGGGAAGCGACGGGGCAATGAGGGTGTCTTCCGGGCAATCCTCTACCAGGGGGCCGCTTGCCGGGCCCACCAGAATGGTGGTGGCGCCGCGCTGGCTTGCCGCAATGAGCGCGCGGGAGGCCCAATCGCATTCTGCGGGCTCGCCTACCGCTACGACGATATCGAGCGCGCCCACGTACTGCGGCAGCGATTCCGTCACCACCAAGGGAATGCGCAGTGGTTCGGCCAAGCCGACTCCGAGGTGCGCTGCCTCGCGGGCGATGGCGTCGGTGGGCAATATGACCAGGGAGCGCGGGTTGAGCCCGTTTAAGATTTCACCCCAGCGCTCCACTTGTCCGGCGAGCAGACGAATCTGCGCGCCCTCGTGGGCGACATCAAAAAATCGCACCGTTTCGGTGTCATAGGCGGAACCATCAGTGAAACCGTTATCCATATCGCTCTAGCATAGTCTGGCTCCCACTAAGATGGTGCGGCATGACGTCAGTACAGATTCATCCCGTATCCCTTATCGGTGGCGGCCCCGGCGCGTGGGACCTGATTACGGTTCGCGGCATGCGCGCCTTACAGGAGGCCGAGGTCATCTTGACCGATCACCTAGGCCCTGCCCCGCAGTTGGATAAGCTCTGCGATATTTCCGCAAAGGAGCTTATCGATGTCTCCAAGCTGCCCTACAAAAAGTCGATCACCCAGGACAAGATCAACGAGCTGCTCATCGAGCACGCTCAAGCCGGGCAGAAGGTGGTGCGGCTCAAAGGCGGCGATCCTTTCGTGTTCGGCCGCGGCTTTGAAGAGGTACAGGCCCTAACCCAGGCATCTATCCCCACCACCGTGATCCCAGGGGTGACCTCCGCCATTTCCGTGCCCGCAGGTATTGGCATCCCTGTCACCCAGCGCGGCATGGTTCACGGCTTTACCGTTGTATCGGGCCACCTGCCTCCCGGGCACGAGAAGTCCCTCGTGGATTGGCACGCCCTGGCCCAGTCCGGCGCGACCTTATCCATCATCATGGGTGTGAAAAATGCCCCGGCGATTGCCAGGGCATTGCAAGACGGCGGGCTCGCTGGCTCGACACCGTGCGCGATTATCCAGGAGGGCACCCTGAACACGCAGCGGGAATTTCGCTGTGAACTAGCGCAACTTGCGCAGACGATGGAGGATCATAATGTCTCCTCCCCCGCCGTCTATGTCATTGGCGAGGTTGCCGGCCTCGACCCAGCCGGGGATTAGGCCTTATCCGCCTGCGGTGCGGAGTCCTCCACGATGCTCACGTCCTTGGAGGCACCGGCAGCGTTGTGCGCAAAGCCTGCGGCATGAAATTCCGCGTGTGCCTTGGTCTCGGCGTTCTCGGCTTCCAGCTCCCTTACGCGAGCAGCCCGGGTAGCCCGCGCGCCGTGGATGGTGGCGGAAATACCCACGACGAGAATCATGACCATGAGCAGCGGGGAGACGGAGCCCGGCACCGTCAGCCCGAAGTAGGTTTCTAGCCCGCCTAAGACCTTGCCGATATTCAGCGCCACGATAGCCGTACCCACGAGGCCACCGAGGACGACCGGCTCAATCCGGGAAATCACCCATGCCGCAATCGGCGCGGCAATGGAACCACCGATGAGCAGGGCCAACACGGCGGAGAGGTTGGCGACGATATCCTGCCACAATCCAACGACGAAACCGAGGGTGGCCCCCAGTGTGACTAGGAATTCGGCGGTATTTACCGTGCCGACGATGCGGCGAGGCTGCTCGCGGCCAATTGCCATAAGCGTCGAGGTAGACACCGGACCCCAGCCACCACCACCGGTGGAGTCGACGAATCCGCCGACGGAACCAAGGCCAATCAAAAATGGGGTGGAATGGCTGCGTTTTTGCACAAACTTCGCCCGGCGCGGGCGGGAAAAGCGCCAGATGAGGTTGCTGCCGATGGCTACCAAGATGAGCGCGGTAATGGGAGCAGCCGCATCGGTGGAGATATTGGAGAGCACAGTGGCGCCGATAAACGCCGCGATAGAACCCGGAACGCCCAGCCGGAAGACGGTCTTCCAATCCACATTGCCAAACCGAGCGTGGCTGAGGCCAGACATTGCAGTCGTCCCCAGTTCCGCGGTGTGAACTACGGCGGAGGCTTGGGCGGGTCCTAGGCCTGCTAGGAGGAGGATGGTGGTTGAAGTGACGCCGAAGCCCATGCCGATGCCGCCATCGACAAGCTGAGCGGCCGCACCGGCCACGGCGATTAAAATAAGGGTTAGCATGGAACACCGACCTCCTGGGCGATGTGATAGTGAGCAGCAACGATACCAGCTAGGTCGGTACCCAGAACGGGATCGACGGTGACATTGCTGGGGGTAGATGACAGTGGTTTAAGGAGCAGTCCTGCGGTAACAAACAGCGGGATAACCCGCATTCGCGCAGTGCTTCTTGCCAATGCATGAATGTCATTGCTGCCACCGCGGGTGGCAAATGCGGCCGTAGCGGGAACGCCGGTGATTCGGGATACCTGAGCCGCAAGTCGGCGGACGGAGTCATTGGCCGCAGCAGCAGAGGAACCAACGGAGTAGATGACGTGGTGGGTATCCCCAGACCTGGCGCGTGCCGCGAGCACCGCCGCCAATTCGGCTTCAGCGGCTTCCCGCCTGCCCACATCTGGTACGGCACGCCCTCCGCCCAAGCACTCACCTTGCACCAAGCGCAGGCCTGAAGCCTGTTCGGCCGCAGCGATAACCCGGGGAACGTCAACGCGCTGGTGGTAACCCTGCGTAAAGAGCAATGGAATGACTACGGCCGTATCCTCCCCGCAACGAGCGAGATCGACCGCAGCGGCGGTGAGATCGGGAGTATTGAACTCCAGGTGTGCCGCACGATAAGCAGGTCGGTCTGGAATCGCGGCGGCAGCGGCCTGGGTGAGCTGTTCAACGCCGGCGGCGGCGCCCGGGTGGCGCGAGCCGTGGGACAAGGTAATGAGTGCGGTCATGGTGCATCCTTAATCCACTGGAGCCGTGGAGTGTCCGCGGCGGGCTAGGGAGCGCTGCAGGGCCTCGGTGGAAGAGACTGCTGGGGCCGGTGCTACGGGGGCATCGTCTTGTCCGTGGAAGCGGACCGAAAATACGCGCAGGCATTCCTGGCAATTCCAGGCAAAGTCGTCTTCTTCATCCGGGAAGAGATCGGTGCCGGCGCAGTAGGGGCAAAAGGTGGGGTGATTGCGATTGGGGTTAGGCTTACGGCGAAAATTCACTGCAGATCTTCCTCCTCGGCGCGCAGTACCCAGTGGCGGAACTGCTCGCCTTCTTCGCGTTGTTCCTTATACTTATTGACCAGCCGTATGACGTAGTCTGGGACCTCATCGGCCACGACCTTGTGTCCGCGGAGCTTGCGGCCCCAGTCAGGGGAAAGGCCTAAGGCGCCACCCAAATGGACTTGGAAGCCCTCGACGCGGTTGCCATCGGCATCCGTGACGATCTGGCCCTTGAGCCCAATATCGGATACCTGGGAGCGCGCGCACGCATTCGGGCAGCCGTTTAATGCGATGGAAATGGGTACATCCAAATCCCCCAGGGTGTCTTCGAGGATGTCCACCAATTCGATGGCACGGGCCTTCGTGGTCACCTGCGCCAACTTGCAAAATTCCAGACCAGTGCAGGAAATGACGCCGCGGCGAAACTCCGTGGGCTGGGAATACAGGCCCGTTTCATCCAGCGCGCGCGAGAGCGCCGGAATATCGTCTTCCTCCACATCGAGGAAGAGCAATTCCTTCATCGGGGTGGTACGGATGCGCGAGATGCCGAACTTTTCTGCCACATCAGCAATGGCAATGAGCTGTTCGCCCGTTGCATGGCCCACGGTGGGTTTCACGCCAACGTAGAACTTGCCGTCCTTTTGCTTGTGCACACCTAGGTGATCGCGGCTGCCGGGATTGACCTCGAGCGGGATGCCATCGGCCAGCGGCTTGTCCAAGTACTCCTCCTCGAGCACTTGGCGGAACTTTTCGATGCCCCATTTAGCCACCAAGAACTTCAGGCGCGCGCGATTGCGGTTGCGGCGGAAGCCATAGTCGCGGAAGATGCTGACCACGCCGGCCCATACTTCCGGAACGCGCTCGAGTGGCACCCACGCGCCTAATGACTGCGAGAGCATGGGGTTGGTGGACAGTCCCCCGCCCACGAAGCAATCGAAGCCGGGCCCATATTCGGGGTGGTTGACGCCTACGAAGGCAACGTCTTGAATTTCGTGCGTAACGTCCTGGCGCGCATTGCCGGAAATAGCGGTTTTGAACTTGCGGGGAAGGTTATGGAACTCCTCGCGCGGTAAGTAATTATTCTTGATTTCCTCGATAGCTGGGGTGGCATCGATAATCTCATCTTCAGCCACTCCCGCGACCGGCGAGCCCAAAATGACGCGGGGCACATCGCCGCACCCCATCAAGGTGCCCAGGCCCACGGATTCGAGTTTGTCCCAGATGGTGGGTACGTCTTCGATCTGAATCCAGTGCAGCTGGATATTCTGCCGGTCTGTAAAGTCCGCGGTAGAGCGAGCATAATCGCGCGAGATTTCTCCCACCGCGCGCAGCTTGGCCGGATCAGCACGGCCGCCATCGAAGCGCACGCGCATCATGAAGTATTCATCTTGCAATTCTGCATTGGACAGCTTGGCGGTCATCTCCCCACCCAAGTTCTGATTGCGCTGCGTATACAGCCCCAACCACTTAAAGCGCGGCGCTAAATCCTCCGGTGGGATAGAGGAAAATCCCTGCTTGGAGTAGATGTCTATTACGCGCTGCTTGGCTGAGAGACCACCATCGTCCTGCTTGATGGCCTCATCGTTATTCAACGGTTCCTTACCGTCAATTTTCCACTGGCCCTCGGGCTTATTGGCGCGTGGCTTGCGTTTGGTCGTCGTTGCGGTAGCCATAATGTGGTGTAGACCTCCCTTTCAAAGCGTTGAAGGAAAACCTACCCGTCTACAGATCGCAGACAAAGCGGTCTGTTTTATTTTCACCCTCGCCAGCGCCGTGACCAGCGCATTAAAGGCATTTAATAAAGAATCTAATTATCCCACTTGTGCGCAAACAGACCATACGGTTCACTCTGTTAAGAGAAATTCCGTACTCACCTGCCGGAAATAGACCACTCAGTCTATTTGCGCATATCCGTTGAGGACTCCATTTCCTCCTCGCATCGCCGCGGGAGAATACGCACACTAGAAAGGCAGATTTACCGTGTCAGATAAACCCTTAAACGTAGCCGTCATTGGTGCCGGCCCCGCCGGCATTTACGCCTCCGACATTCTGGTGAAAAAGACCGGCGGAAACGTGCGCATCGATCTCATTGAGCAAATGCCCGCGCCCTTCGGTCTCATCCGCTACGGCGTGGCCCCTGACCACCCACGTATTAAAGGCATCATTAAATCCTTGCACCGCGTCTTAGATACGGAGCAGATTCGCCTGCTTACCAACGTGCACATCGGCCGCGATATCACCGTAGACGAGCTCCAGCAGCACTACGATGCCGTCGTCTTCGCCACCGGCGCAGTAGGCGATCGCCACCGCGATATCCCTGGTGCACAACTGCAGGGAGTGCACGGCGCCGGTGAGTTCGTGGGCTTTTATGACGGAAATCCGCGCTTTGAGCGCGAGTGGGATCTCTCCGCCAGCGAGGTCGCCGTCATCGGCGTGGGCAATGTGGGACTGGATGTCTCACGCATCTTGGCCAAGACGGGCGATGAACTCAAGGTGACCGAAATCGCCGATAATGTCTACGATTCGCTGGCACAAAATAAGGCAGAAACCGTACGCGTCTTCGGGCGCCGCGGGCCCGCCCAAGCCAAGTTCACCCCGCAAGAGCTCAAAGAGCTCGACCATTCGGAGAACATCAATGTGGTCGTCTCCCCGGAAGATATTGATTACGACGAGGCCTCGCTAGAGGCTCGCGCTTCCAGCAAGTCTACGGATTTGGTGTGCCAGGTTCTTGAGCAATATGCCATTCGCGATCCCAAACAGGCCCCGCATACGCTGCAGATCCACCTCTTCGAGCAGCCGGTGGAGATCCTCGGTGAGAACGGCCGAGTCAGCGGGATCAAAACGGAGCGCACAGAGCTGACCGGCGATGGCAGCGTGCGCGGGACGGGTAAATTCACCACGTGGCCAGTGCAAGCGGTCTACTTTGCCACGGGCTATCGCTCAGACGCCGTGGATGGCGTGCCATTTAATAGCGAGAAAAACGTTATCAACAATGACGGCGGCCACGTCATCGACGAAGAGGGCGCCATCGTGCCCGGCCTCTACACCACCGGCTGGGTAAAACGCGGGCCCGTGGGCCTGATTGGCAATACCAAGTCCGATGCCAGTGAAACCATTGGCATGCTGCTTGATGATGCCGCCGCGGGCACCCTACCGTCCCCCACCGCCGGCGATATCACCGAGGCCTTCGCAGATAAGGGCATCGACTACCTCACGTGGCAGGATTGGCAGCGCCTCGATGCCGCTGAGCGCGCTTTGGGCGAGCGCGAAGGCCGCGAGCGAAAGAAGTACGTGGAGTGGGAAGACATGGTCGCCCACTCCCGCGCGCAGTAATTCAGTAATTAGCGCCTGATGATGGCGAGGACCTCGTCTACGATCTGCTGCACCTCTTCGGAGGTCTTCGCCTCAACATTGAGTCGCAGCAGCGGCTCGGTATTGGAAGCGCGCACATTAAACCAAGCATCCGTGCCCTTGAGCTCGACCGTAACGCCATCTAGCTCATCGACGGATTCAATCTTATCCGCCAGCTCATCGAGTACCGCCTGGGTGGCGGCCTGTTGATCCGCCACGGTGGAGTTGATCTCCCCGGAGGCCTCATAGCGGGAGTACTCCGCCATGAGCTCACTAAGCGGCTTATCCGTCTGCCCCAGCGCGGCCAGAACGTGCATGGCGGCCAGCATGCCGGAATCGGCATTCCAGAATTCCTGGAAGTAGTAGTGCGCGGAGTGCTCGCCGCCAAAGGCCGCCCTGTGCTCGGCCATTTGAGCCTTGATGAAGGAGTGACCCACGCGCGTGCGCACTGCGGTACCGCCCTTTTCCGCGATGAGCTCCGGCACCGTCTTGGAGGTAATTAGGTTGTGGATGATGGTCGCGCCTGGAAATTTATCCAAGTAGCGGCTAGCCACCAGCGCACAGATGGCAGACGGCGATACCGGCTGGCCCTTTTCATCCACCACGAAGCAACGGTCTGCGTCGCCGTCAAAGGCAAGGCCGATATCGGCCTTTTGCTCTACGGTGAATTTCTGCAGATCCTCTAGGTTCTTGGGATCCAGCGGGTTCGCCTCATGGTTGGGGAAGGTGCCATCGAGCGCAAAGTAAAGATCGCGGACATCGAAGGGCAGGCCATCAAAGACGGCCGGGACGGTGTGCCCGCCCATGCCATTGGCGGCATCGACGGCCACGACCAGCGGCTTGGATTCTTCCAGCGGCACGAGGTGGCGCAGGAAGTCCGCGTATCCGGTCAGGATTTCTTGCTCGGCGATAGCACCATTGGGGCCGTCGTAGTTTGGGGTGCCATCGATAAGCATCTGCTTAATCTCTTCCAGCCCAGTCTGTTGTCCAACGGGGACGGCACCGGCGCGGCAGAGCTTGATGCCGTTGTACTTCGCCGGGTTGTGGGAGGCAGTAAACATCGCGCCCGCGCACTCCATAGAACCCGCGGCATAGTAGAGCTCATCGGTGGAGGTAAGCCCCAGAAGCGTCACGTGGAGGCCTTGGCTCACCACGCCCTCAGCAAAGGCTTGCGCCAGCGCGGGAGAAGACGGGCGCATATCGTGGCCTACGGCCACGGTGTTTTCGCCTTCTTCGCGCAGGATTGCGGCGAAAGCGGCGCCAGTATCGCGCACGAAGTCTTCATCGATATCTTCGCCCACCACGCCACGGACGTCATAGGCCTTAATCACTGCATCAAGATGCTCACGAGTTCGCATACCTCGCAATAATACTCCCCGCCTGCGGGCAACTAGCGCAGTGCTCCTTCCGTGTCTGCAGCTAGCTAGCGCGAGCTTTCTCAGGCGCTGTGCTCAGCGCCCTTGCTTTAATCAGACTCGGTGTCCATGTCCTGCTTCTCGGCAGAATTATCTTCGCTGTGCGCATCGGGAACGACGGACAGGTGAGCGCGGCGGGCCTTTTTGGCATAGGCCACGCGGCGAGTGCGAAATACCGGGTGATTAGAATTGGCAGGATCAGCGCCATCGAAGGTGGCGGTGTAATCGATGGGATCTGCCCCGGAGCCGGCGCTGCGGTCATCGACAAGCCCCGTTGTTACCCTGCCGTCTTCCTTGACCGCCTGGGCCAGTGCCATAAGGTCATCATCCTCGTCCAGCTCAATGCGGTCTACGCGCACCAGCTCCCACCCCACCGGCGCAGAGATGCGGTCGCGGTGGGTGCTGCACAGATCCCAGCTATGCGGGTTATCCTCTTCTGCCAGCGGACCAACCACTGCGGTTTGATCCGCATATGCATAGGTCAACGTCGCCACGGCGGGTCGGCCGCAGCCTGGGCGGGAGCAATGGCGAGATTCAGTCACGGACAATAGTCTAAACCCTTGGTTGAGATTTAGATAGTACTTCCCCGGCGTGGCTGCACTTATTGCGCCGCCACCGAGCTTTAGAATCAACGCCATGACCGCCGCTCGCCCCCGCCCGCATATTCGTCCCGCCCGCGACCGCCACGGGCGCGGCCTGCACGGGCCCTTGCTACCGCAGCAAACCCCGCGCTACCGCAGCGCCCGCGAGCTCTTCGATGCCGCCGTCCTCGAGGCCTACGCACCCATTCAGCACGCCTTCGCCCCGCAATTGCGCGGGCTCGACCTTGCGGTAGATACCATCCCGCGCATGCGACTTTCGGCGGATATGACGGTGCTGCCAGATGAGATCATTGCTGATGGCCCAGTGCCGCTCGGCCGCATCGTGCCCGCCGGTGTCGACCCTGCTGGCACCCCCACTCGCGCCCGGCTCGTTATCTTCCGCATGCCCATTGAGCAGCGTGCCGTCACCTCCGCCGAGCGCGCGGAACTCCTCGGCACGGTCATTACCGCCCTGGTGGCCAATTACTTAAACCTCGCCCCAGAGGAGGTAGACCCGCGCTATAGCTGGTAGGGACACCTTTTCGCACCACAAAGAAAACTCTAGCCCTTGACCGCACCACTCAGGGGGCGCAGCCAAGGGCTAGAGCACACAACTTAATTAACCAATCTCGCGCTTAAGGCGACGGCGTTCGCGGTCCGAAAGCCCGCCCCAAATTCCGAAGCGTTCATCGTGCTCCAGCGCGTATTCCAAGCATTCATCGCGCACCGCGCAGGCTTGGCAGATACGCTTTGCCTCACGGGTGGAACCTCCCTTTTCAGGGAAGAATGCCTCTGGATCCGTCTGCGCACACAACGCTTGATCCTGCCACTCCTGCTCGACGGCACCGAAGAGTTCATCGAGCGATACCTCTGCAGCAGCACCGCCACGGAGAATGGCGTTGTTATTAGCCATTTTGTCCACGCCTTTTCCTTTCTCCGAGGTTGGGTAATCCTAATCAGTGCAACCGACTGTACACGAGGCTGAAGTGCGGCTAAATCGCCGTCAATCCGCGAACCAATCCGTGAAAACAAGTGCGTCGGTCGCCGTTTCTTGCACTGATGTAATTTCACACCGGATCACTAAATATCGTCAACCTGAATTAGTGCCTTTTTCGCGCTTTATCGCAAAAACGCTGCACACGATCCCCATCCGTCACATTAGTAACACCCGGTGCCATCCGGGGGTGTAGGTAGGGGGTACTAGATATAGTGGTACCCGGTTTTTCTGTCAACAATTTTCAGGAACTTTCGGCGTGTCTCCCAAATCTCGACCGGGCAGGGATCACAAAGCCCTCCACACCGCGCGGCGTTACCGAGCTGCAGGCGGTGCGGAGGGAAGGCGGCGGGCGCTTTAGGCGTCGGAGCTAAAGCGAATGCCGGCATCCGGGATGGTCACGCCGGGAAAGACTCGCATGCCGTCCACGAGCTCACAGCGGGCACCCACGTGGGCGCCTTCGCCGATGACGCAGTTTTCGATGACCGCATTGGCACCGATGTGGGCGCCCGAGGCAATGATGGAGTTGTGGATGATGGCGCCCGGTTCGATGCGAACGCCATCAAAGACCACCGTTCCCTCCAAGCGGGAGCCCGCACCCACCTCGGATCCGCGGCCCACCGCGGTGCCAGATAGCAGCAGCACGCCGCCGGCAATTCCCGCAGAGGATTCCACGAGGGACTCGCCGGTGCGGCCCTCCAACAGCGGCGATGGGGCGATGCCGCGCACCAGGTCGGAGGAGCCGCGGGTGAAGTCATCCGGGCGGCCCATATCGCGCCAGTAGGAGTTATCGACGTGGCCGACGACCAAGCGGCCATCGGCAAGCAAGCCCGGGAAGGTCTCGCGCTCTACCGAGACCACGCGGTCTGCAGGGATGGACTCGATGACGGAGCGGTCAAAGACGTAGCAACCGGCATTGATCTGGTTGGTTGGTGGATCCTCGGTCTTTTCCAAAAAGGCCGTGACCCGGCCCTCAGAATCCGTGGGCACGCAGCCAAAGGCGCGCGGATCCGCCACGTTGAGCAGGTGCATGGTGACATCGGCACCCTTGTTGTGGTGCGTGGTCAAGATGCCCTCTAGATCCATGCCGGAAAGAACATCGCCGTTGAAGACCATGACGGTGTCATTGCGCAGCTTGTCATAGACGTTGCGGATACCGCCGCCGGTGCCCAGCGCGGTTTCTTCCACCACGTATTCAATGTCTAGGCCGAGCTCGGATCCATCGCCAAAGTATTCCTCGAAAACCTCTGCCTTATACGAGGTGGACATCACCACGTGCTCAATGCCCGCGGCCTTGATGCGGGCGAGCAGGTGCTGCAGGAACGGGTAATTTGCCGTCGGCAGCATGGGCTTGGGCGTACCAATGGTCAGTGGGCGCAGGCGGGTACCGCGCCCGCCCACCAAAATCACCGCATCGGTGGTGGCACCATGAGTGGTGGCTGCTTCAGTCATAGTCATCCTTTGTATGCAGACAATCTTATTCTGAGGTTTTTCGAAGGTCAGTGTATGCGGCCGCGGCCAGAAACCAGGTCAACGGCACGCGCTTCAGGCCTCCGAATCTTTGGCCGTGCTGGCGCGTGCGGCCGTTACCGCTCCCCGCGCCTGCAATCCCAGCCACAGCGCGGCGCGCAGCGGGGCCTGCCACCACGCCGGGTGACGGTCCGCCTGGAAGCGATACGCGGAACTGTGGTGCGCGCGCAGCATCGCCCCGGCGTGCGCCTGGGTGGAATGCCCCTTGGCGTGGCTGATGACGGCTTCCGGACAGAAAATATTTTGATACCCGGCGCGCGCGAAGCGATCGCCCAAGTCCACGTCTTCCAAATACATGAAGTAGCGCTCATCAAAACCGCCGATGGCATCGAAGGCCTCCCAGCGCACCAAGAGGCAGGATCCGGATAACCACCCGGCGGGGCGCTGGACGGACATATCGGCATCGTTGCGGTACGTGCGTGTCCACGGATTAGAGGGCCATAGGTTAGAAAACAGCGCGTGGCCGATGCCGGTGGATATATTGGGCACCGACCGGGCAGACGGATAGTTGCTGCCATCTGGTTCCACGATGCGCGGGCCTACCGCCGCGGCATCCGGCCAGCGGCGTGCGCACGCGATCATCTGGTCAATGGCGCCTTCACTAAAGGTGACATCCGGGTTAGAGATAAGGAAAAACTCATCATCTACGCGCTGGTTCTCGCGCACCCACCGCGCACCGGCGTTCATGCCGGCGCCGTAGCCGATATTGCCGCCGGTATCGAGGAAGTGCACGTCCTCTTCTTCCGCAGCGGCGGCTTCCGGGATACCGTCGGTCGAACCATTATCCGCCAGCACCACCTGGGTGCCGTTAGCACCGGCGTCCGGCAGGGAGTCTATAAAGCGCGCCAAGTACTCACCGGGGTTGTAGGTCACGGTGATAACGGCGAGCGGAGCTGTAGTTTCAGTAGTCACAATGGGCCCCAAGCTTAGTCATGCCAGAGGCCACGTCAGGAGACAGACACTGTTTCAAACACGCGAAACTGGTCACGGATCCCTAATTTCGGCGAGATCTCCCCTAAACTATCTCCAGATCCCCGGAAAGTAGAAAGCCTTCACTTGTGACTTCTGAGAACACTCGCCGGGCGCGCAATATCCAACCCGCGCCCTCTGCCGCTAGCGCGGTTAAGCAAAAGGGTTCCACGGCCACCAAAACCATCGTGGCCGTCATTTCTGCCCTCATCCTAGCTGTCTCCGGCGTGGGCTATGCCACGGTGGGGCGCCTGGATACGGGCATGTCCTCCGCCTCGGACCTATCTTTGGGCGAGGATGGTTTATCCGATCCTTCCTTGGACGGCGCCGCCGATATCTTGCTCGTGGGCAAGGACTCGCGTACCGATGCCCAGGGCAATCCGCTCTCCGAAAAGGAGCTGGCGGATCTCCACGCCGGCGTTGCCGAGGGCGAGGAAAATACCGACACCATCATGCTCGTGCGCATTCCAGAAGACGGCTCGCGCGCTACCGCGGTCTCCATTCCGCGCGATACCTATGTCAACGATCCGGACTACGGCAATATGAAGATCAATGCCGTCTACGCCTCGCACAAAAACGACAAGGTGCAACAGCTCCAGCAGGAAAACGCCCAGGCGGAGGCGCAGGGCGAAAAGAAACCGTATTCGGATAAGGACATCGAAAAGCACGGCGTGGAAGCCGGCCGCGAAGGCCTGCTCAAGATGGTGCACTCCCTGACCGGCGTGTCCATTGACCACTACGCCGAGGTGGGCTTGCTGGGCTTTACGCTGCTTACTGATGCCGTCGGCGGCGTCGAGGTGTGCCTCAACGAGGATGTTGAGGACGAGATGTCCGGCGCCAATTTCCATAAGGGCACCCAGACCCTCGATGGCGCGCAGGCGCTGACCTTTGTGCGCCAGCGCTATAACCTGCCGCGCGGTGACCTTGACCGCATCGTGCGCCAGCAGGCGTATATGGCCTCGCTGGTCAATAAGGTGCTCGATAATGACACGCTGACCAGCCCGTCCAAGCTATCCAAGATTGCGAAGGCTGTGGAGCGCTCCGTGGTCATCGATGATGGCTGGGACATCATGGGCTTTGTCACCCAGCTGGCCGGCCTGGCCGGCGGCAATGTCACCTTCACCACTATCCCGGTCACTTCTATCGATGGCCGCGGCGATTACGGCGAATCCATCGTCACCATCGATACCAATGAGGTCCACCGCTTCATGGAGGATCTGGCCATGTCGCACGAGGAAGCCGAAGAGGACGCGGCCAACAAGGAGGAAAACTCCGAAAACGCGCCGGAGCACGATGCCGATATCAACTCCGATAACGAGGTCCACGTCCTCAATGCCGGCAATATCGATGGATTGGCCGCTGGCATTGGCACCTGGCTGGAAAACACCGGCTATACCGTTGAGCGCTCCGCCAACGCCCAGCCCGGTATCTACTCCGAGTCCCAGGTCGTGGCCGCAGACCCGGAGAGCGAAGATGCCAAGAAGCTGGCGGAAAAGCTCGGTGGCCTTCCTGTGGTAGAAAATCCGCAGCTCGATGACAATACCTTGCTCGTCGTGGCCACCGATGATTACCAGGGCCCTTCCGATGAGGAGGCCAGCGCCGAGGAATCCGCAGCCGAAGAAGATACCGACCTGGTAGGAACACCGGGCAATGACTTCGGTGCCAACAAGGTCGCGCCTGAAATCGACGCCGGCGGCCACGGTCCGCGCTGCGTGAACTAAGCAGGCTGGCCTACGATGGGCGGGTATGGAACTACTCGCCCATCTTTTAAACGCCGATGCCGCCACCCCGCGGCTGACTGTTTATAACGAATCCACCGGCGCGCGCATGGATTTTTCCGCCCAGACGCTCGATAACTGGGTGGCCAAGATCGCCAATATGTTGGAAGAAGAGCTCGACTTAGAGCCGGATTCCACCATCGCCATCGACGTGCCCACCTCGTGGCAGGCCGCCGTCATTGCCTTAGGCGCCCTTGCCGCCGGGCCCACCTTTGATTTCGGTGAATCGGCCGCGCTTGCCGATGTCGTCTTTACCTCCCCCTCCCGCTACCTCGCTGCCCAAGAGCGACAGCCACAGGCCGATATCGTGCTCATCAGCGATGATCCCTTTGGCCGCGGCATCGTCGAATCCGGCGGGGATCTGCCCACCGGTGCCATTGACTTCGGCCCCACCGTCCGTTTTTATGGAGATCAGTACTTTGGTGAAACCCAACCCCTGCCGGAATTGGTGACCCCGCCCGGCGGCGCCGAGCGGCTGCTATCCACCGGTTGGAGCGATAAATCTTCCTTCACCCGCGCCGTCCTCGAGCCCTTAGCGGCCGGCGGCTCCGCCGTCATCGTTGCTGGACTCTGCCCCGCGTCCCGCTTGGATGAAATTGCAGCGAATGAGAAAGTAACCGCCCGGCTCTAGGCCAAGTGCCCTATACTTGCCTTCCATCATGTTCTTGGGAATCTCTTCAGACGCGTGGGTCTACATCTTTATTGGTGTGCTCATTTTGGTCGGCACTATCACTCAGGGCTCGATCGGCTTTGGGCTCGGCACCATCGCCACCCCCATCATCGCGCTCCTGCGCCCGGATTTAGTCCCCACGCTCATTTTGCTCCTCGCGCTGTGCATTTCCATCTATACGCTGGCGCGGACGTACCGCGAAACCTCATGGCGCCTAGTTGGCATATCCGTCATAGCCCGCATTCCTGGCTCGTTTGCCGGCGCGTGGGCGATCGCTTCTCTCTCGCACGATGGCCTTTCCATCTTCATCGGCTGCGCGGTGCTCTTGGCGATGTCCCTCTCCAGCCTCGGCTGGAGCCCCGAGCCCACCAAGCGCAATACCGTCCTGGCCGGGCTTACCTCCGGATTCCTGGGAACCTCTACTTCCATCGGTGGCCCGCCGATGGCGCTGATTATGAAGCGCTTTGACCCACAGCGCACCCGCGGAAGTCTCGCCGGAACCTTTGTGATCGGTACCGTCATGTCCCTTTTCATCCTGGGCTTTAGCGGCCAGGTCACCCAGCCGCAGGTCTATGCCGCAGCGGCGTATAGCCCCTTGATGGTCATCGGCCTGTTCATTGCCAACTACCTCAACCACTTCATCGATACCAAGCGCCTTAACCGCATTGTCACGGTGGTAGCTATTACCGCCGCCCTTGCCCTTATTGGCCAAGTGCTGTTTTTCTAGGCCTCCAATAAGACCGGTATGACGTGGTAATCACTGCCCCCGGTTTTGTCTCGAACCTGTCCAGCTATTGTTTCGCGCTGAAAAAAGCTTGTACGCTAGAAGCACATCATCAGCGCAGAGGAAGGACCAGAGAGTCTGTGCTCTCCTTTAATTTTCCCTGCGCTCTATTCTCTTTCTTTTAGGTGATGAAATGAACGAATTTATCGCTGCGCGCTGGCAGGATATCCTCTTCCGCAGTTACCAGCACGCAAGCCTTGTCATCCAATCAGTTGCCGTGGCCTTGGTCATCGCGTTGATTATTGCCATTTTTGTAGCCCAACGCCCGCGCGGTGCGGCTATTGCTAATGCCTTAACCTCCATCGGCCTGACCTTGCCTTCGCTGGCGCTGCTTGGCCTTGCCATCCCGCTCTTTGGCATCGGCACCATACCGTCCGTTGCCCTCGTGGTCTTTTATGCCGTCCTTCCCATCCTGCGCAATGCCATCGTCGGTTTGCACAATGTCAGCGACGATGTCATCGAATCCGCCCGCGGGCAGGGCATGAGCTCGACGGCCATCCTTTTCCGCATCCGGCTGCCGCTGGCCTGGCCGGTGATTATGACCGGCATCCGCGTTTCCACCCAGATGTCTATGGGTGTTGCCGCCATCGCCGCCTACGCGCTCGGCCCCGGACTGGGTGGATATATCTACTCAGGGCTGAGCCAAATCGGCGGCACCAATGCACTTAATTTCACACTGGTGGGCACCATCGGCGTCGTCATCATTGCGCTCATTGTGGATGCGATTCTCGCAGGAATCCAAAAATTGACCACCCCGAAAGGTATTTAAGAATGTCCGATTCAACGCACGCTTCATCCACACGCTCTGCGGACGCGAGCAATAGCGGTGCCAGCATCGTTTTTAATCACGTCACCAAGGCCTATTCGGGACAAGACTCCCCCGCCGTCGAGGATCTTTCCTTCGAGATTCCGGCGGGCGAGCTGGTCGCATTCGTCGGGCCTTCGGGTTGCGGTAAGACCACCTCGTTGAAGATGATTAACCGCTTGGTGGAGCCAACCAGCGGCACAATTTATATCGATGGCGAGGACGCCACCAAGAAAAACCCCACGCAGCTGCGTCGCGATATTGGCTATGTCATCCAAGGCGGCGGGCTCATCCCCCACATGTCTGTTGCGGATAATATCGCCCTGGTGCCCAAGCTGAAGAAGTGGAAGGCCGATAAGATTTCTCAGCGCACCGACGAGCTTTTGGAAATGGTGGGACTCGATCCTGCCACCTACCGCGATCGCTTCCCCAGCGAGCTATCCGGCGGCCAGCAACAGCGCGTCGGTGTTGCCCGCGGCCTAGCTGCGGATCCGCCGGTGGTCTTGATGGACGAGCCCTTCGGCGCAGTAGACCCCATTACCCGCACCCGCCTGCAGGATGAATTAGTCAATATCCAATCCGAGCTGAAAAAGACCATCATCTGCGTCACGCACGATATCGATGAGGCCATCAAGCTGGGCCACCGCATCCTCATCTTTGAGCCAGGCGGAAAGATCAGCCAGTACGATACGCCCGAAAATATCCTTGCCGCGCCAGCGAATGACTTTGTGGCTGACTTCATCGGTTCCGGCTCCGCCTTAAAGCAGCTCAACTTACGCCGCGCGGACGAGCTAGAACTTGCGGATCAGGCCACCGCGCGCATCGGCGAATCCACCGATAAGGCGCTAGCACGTCTGCGTGAGGCCGGCGAAGAAATGGTGGTCATCGTCGATGACAAGGGCCATCCCCACGACTGGATTTTTGCCCGCCAGCTCGAACGCTACGAGACCATCCCGGAGCCGCAGTTCGAGCTCAACTCCGTTGTGGATGCGCGCTCTACGCTAAGCGATGCCATGTCTGCCATGCTTGCTTCCTCCCACAGCGGCGCGCTTGTTACCCGCCGTGGTGAATTCGTCGGCGTTTTGTACTACGAAACGGTCACGGATTATATCCAGCAGATGAACGCCGCGGCTCAAGAAGCTTTAGATGACAAGGAGGTGGATTCCGGTGGAGAAATTTAAGCGCCTCACCGGTGAAGACCGCCTCCTTATCATCGGCATCCCCATCCTGGTCGTACTCACGGTGGGCGGTTGGCTCATCTGGCACGCCACGGCCGAGCTGGATGATATCGAAGAGCGCACCTTGCAGATTAGCTCCGTACTCACCATGACCCGCGAGCACTTGGTTCTCGTGGTCATCTCCGCGTTGTTGGTCATCGCCACGGCCGTTCCCCTGGGCATCGTGTTAACGCGTAAGTCCACCAAGTTCATGGCGCCGATTATCACCAGCATCGCGAATATTGGCCAGGCCGCGCCCGTCGTCGGCGTCATCGTCTTATTGGCCATCTGGCTGGGCTTTGGCGAACCGGTGGCCATCCTCGGCCTCTGGTTCTATGCCTTCTTGCCGGTACTCGCCAACGTGATTGCGGGCTTGCGGGGTGTGGATAAGCAGCTTGTTGAGGCCGCCTACGGCCTCAGCATGTCGCCATTCCAGGTGCTCACCAAGGTCGAGCTGCCTATGGCCCTGCCGGTCATCATGACCGGTATCCGCACCTCCCTGGTGCTTTTGGTCGGCGCTGGTGCCTTCGCCACCTTTATTGATGCCGGCGGCCTCGGCGGGCTGATTACCACCGGAATCACCCTCTACCGCAACCCTATTCTCATCTCCGGCGCGGTCCTCATCGCATCCTTAGCCTTAGCGGTCGAATGGGTGGGCCGCGTTCTTGAGGTTGTCTTCGCCCCGAAGGGAATGATCAAATGAAACGCGTCCTCGCAACGCTTGCCGCCGCAAGCACGTTCTTCCTCGCCGGGTGCGGCCTCGGCACCGCCGGTGGCCTCATCCCGAGTGGGGAATTAAAGGGTGACCTGGCCGAAATTGACCTCGACGGCGCCAATATTTCCATCGGTTCCAAGAACTTCACCGAGCAGGTCATCTTGGGCAAGATTGGCGCGATCCTCTTGGAATCTGCAGGTGCCAACGTAAAGGACTTGACCAATATCCCCGGCTCTACCTCGACGCGCCAAGCGCTAGAGGTCGGCGATATGGACTCCATGTTTGAATACACCGGCACCGCCTGGATTACTTACCTGGGCAATGCCGATCCGGTCCCCGGCTCGCAAGAACAATACGAGGCGGTAAAAGAAGCCGATAAGGACCACGGACTTACCTGGCTGCCCCCAGCGCCGATGAATAATACGTACGCGCTAGCCATTAGCGCGCAGTCCCACGCAAAATACGGCCTCGAATCGCTAGCAGATATTAAGGGTATTCCCGCCAACGAACAGACCTATTGCACCGATAGCGAGTTCTTGGCCCGCAATGACGGCCTGCTTACCATGTTGGATAGCTATGGCGTTGAACAACCACCGCGCGACCGCATCCGGATCATGGATTCCGGCGCCGTCTATGCCGCCTTGAATAAGGGCGAGTGCACCTTCGGTTCGATCTTTGCCACCGATGGCCGCATTAAATCCCTGAACCTCACCGTGCTGGAGGATCCTGAGCTCTTCTTCCCCAAGTACAACCTCGCCCCGGTTGTGCGCACCGAGGTCTTGGAGGAATACCCAGAGATCAAAGATCTCTTCGCTCCCCTCTCGGAACTCCTGACGGATGAAAAGATGCAAGAGCTCAATGCCCGCGTGGACGTCGACGGTGAGGACTATACCGCCGTGGCACAGGATTTCCTCATCGATGAAGGGCTGCTAGAAGGATAATCCTCTGGCCGCTCTACCAGAGCAAATGGATATACAGAAAACTTTCAGTAATTTTCAGCGACCTATCAGATAGATTCCATGGCTGTTCCAGCCATATGCCCCATACTTAAATCATGCGTTTGAGAGAGCGCATACGAGAGAGATAGAGAGAACCCCTCAGTTTCCAGAGGGCGGTGCAAACCGATACATGGAAACACCCTTGTAGAGAGAGACGTCAGCGGCACTCGGAACCGAAAGGAACCGGGTGCCGCTGGCGTTTTACTAGTTCCACAGGCATAACCCGCACGGGTTATGCGGGCTATGCCACCAAGTCGTTCTTGCGCGGCGCGAAGAGCACGGCGGTACCCGTCACGATTGCAGCGGTCACAAGGTAAAAGGCTGGGGCGAGTTTATTTCCGGTGGTATCAATCAGCCACGTCGCGATCATCGGGGCGGTGCCACCGAAGATGGCATTGGCCGTATTAAACGTCAACGCGAAACCAGACAGGCGCACGTGCGTGGGGAACTGCTCGGAAAGGAAGGAGGGCAAGACGCCATCGTTAAGCGCCAGCACCCCACCCAGGCACACCTGAATGATGATGACAAGCAGGATGCCTGCGCCATCGAGAAGCATGAATGCCGGAATGATGGCAAGGCCCATAAAGAGCGCGGCGCACAGCATGGTGGTGCGCCGGCCAAGGCGATCGGACAGCAGGCCTGTCAATAGCGCGAAGCCCACGTAGAACGCGGAAGCCACCGAGGAAGCAATAAACGCCGGGGTTTCTGCCATGCCCAGCTCCTCCGAAAGATAGGTAGGCAGGTAGGTCAAGATGACGTAGAAGCCAATCGCGTTGAGCACCGCGCCGGCAAAGGCAATGGCCAGGGCCTTGGGGTATTTCAGCACCTGACGCAGGGGCGAAAGCTCGGTTTCCGCGTGCTTTTCAAAGCGGGTGGATTCCTCCGTGTGGCGGCGAATCCATAGCCCGTACAAGCCCAGCGGCAGCGCCACCAGGAAGGGCACGCGCCAACCCCAGGAATGCAGGGCATCATCATCAAGCACGCCAGTAAGAAATGCCGCGATGAGCGAGCCCAAGAGCAGCCCGGATGCGGTGGCCGAGGGTACCACCGCAGCATAAATCCCGCGTTTTCCAGGTGGGGCAATCTCAGCCAGGTGCGTGGCGGCGCCGGCGTATTCACCGGCGGCGGAAAAGCCTTGCACCATGCGGCACAGCAGGAGCAATAGCGTGGCGGCAAAGCCGATAGTGGCATACCCAGGCAATAGACCGATGCAGGCGGTCGCCAGCGACATCAGCACGATGGAATAGGTCAACGTGTGGATGCGGCCGTGCCTATCACCAATATGACCCCAGACGATTCCGCCGATGGGGCGCACCAGGAATGACAGCGCGAAGAGCGCAAAGGTCAAAATCAGCGCGCGGCGACCTTCCATTTCTGGGAAGAAGACGCGCGAGATAATCGCGGACATATAGATATAGGCCGCATAATCGAACCACTCAATAAACGTGCCGATGAATGCAGCCTTGATAGCGGAAACGCGCTGTTCGTGTGAAGTACCAGGAACGTCCACGTCCGTTGGGGCAGATTCATCGCTCGCTGGCGGTGGGGCTATCAGAGGAGCCATGCTCCTCACCTCGTTTCTATTGAGCTTCATTCGCAAAAATGGCGCAGCATCATCTGCACCCATAACGACGAGCCTACAGAAATAACTATGGTTTAGATCACATTTATCTGTTTTTATAGCCTCGCCTATAAGCTTTGCTTGCCGATGCCTCCCTTCCCCACCCAACTCACAGCACTTAGCAGCAACCTTTCAGTCAGATTCCATGGCTGTTCCAGCCACATGCCCCATACTTAAATCATGCGTTTGAGAGAGCGCATACGAGAGAGATAGAGAGAACCCCTCAGTTTCCAGAGGGCGGTGCAAACCGATACATGGAAACACCCTTGTAGAGAGAGACGTCAGCGGCACTCGGAACCGAAAGGAACCGGGTGCCGCTGGCGTTTTCCTATCCGTATTTTTGGCAGCCGCTTTGCCTGCTGCCTCTGGCTGCCGTTGCTGGTGGCTGCCGCGAGGCCGAGCCACCCGCGCTAGGCGGGCTTCTTTCGCGAGATTTCCTTATCGAAGTCAATAAGCCGCCCCAACGCCCAGTCGCGGTCCGTAAGCAGACGGGCAAATACCATCCCTGCGCCGATGGCGCCTACCACCATCAAACCGGTGGCCACATTTGCCACTGCCTGATCCATCTGGCCATCATTGAGGTAATAGACCGCGCGGAACATCGTCACCCCGGGGATCATGATGACGGCGGCAGGCACGGTGGTGGTAATGCGCGGCAACCGCGCCTTTTGCGAGGCCACCGCACCCAAGAGTCCGATGATCAGCCCGCCAATAAAAGCCGCAAAGTAGATGGTCGTACCCAGCTCGAGCAGACCCAGGCGCACCGCGTTGGCCACTGTCCCCACGCTTGCGGCCACTAGGACCATGCGGCGCGAGGAATTAAAAAGGAAGGCAAAGCCCGCGATGCCGAAGAAACTGGCGACAGAAGCCAGTAGATACCACCGCGTATCCGGTGCGGGAACCGGCGGATCTGGGCTGAGATCTGTCAGCCAACTGACCATGGAGACGGTAAACGTAGCGGTAAAGATGACCGTAAACGCATACCCCAGCCTGGCGATGCCCGCATCGAAGTCAAAGCGCGCAATATCAATCAGGGCCGAAAACAGTGGGAACCCCGGAATCAAAAAGAGCACCGCCGCTACATAGCCCGAGGAAAGCGAGCTCGGCTCTACCACCCCGGCAAATCCTAGGAGCTCGATGAGGATAAAGAACGTGATGCTAGCTGCCGCGCCACCGGCGATGATCCCGCCAATTTGGTGCACGTGCTGGTGGAGCACCTCATATCGCACGAACTGCCCCACGAATGCGGCCAGCGCCACGAGCCCTACCGCCTGTACCGGAAAGAAGTTCAGGAATGCAAACGCTGCGCACGCGACCGCGGCCGCTGTGGATAGGACCCACACGCTCCAGCGCTTTTTCACGTCACTTTCAATGGAATCGAGCATTCCAGAAAGCTCTTCCGCGGTAATTCCGGAATACAGGTGGTTATGGGTGAGATCCTCCAATGCCTCAATGCGGGAGGCATCGACGGCCGGCGAATGCGTGCGCGCAATCACGGTGCGAAAGGAATCGCCCCGGTGAAAGGTACAGCTAATTTGGGTCAGCCCTACGTTGGCATCCAAGTGATCAAACCCCAGCGCCCGGGCGCTGCGCTTCATGCCGCGCAGCACGCGGTACCCCGATGTGCCAGCCCCCATCAGCATCATTCCGACGCGCAAGACGACGTCAGCTTCCACGCCCATCTGCCGGTGAAAATTCGGATCATACTGCGACGACAAATCTTTCACCTCTACCTCGCGGGAAAGCTGCGATCCAGGCCACTTCCCAGCGACCATTGCCCCAGCTTCCACCCACATTTTGGCTAATTCTTCTACCCTCCAGACTAGCGCACCGCGTACCTACCCCGTGGCCTTCTTAGCCTCCACTAACTTTCAGGAAAATTTCAGCTTTTTTCAATGCCTATAACAGGGTCTAGCGCCATACTTTCCTTAGCGTTTGAGAGAACGCAAGAGAGATAGAGAGAACCAGCTCCAGCGCCCTGCGGCCCTTCACTGAGGCCCGGGCGCTGGAGTTGTTTTTCATCGAGTACGCAACAGTCCCCTAGTCTTTACGGGCTCGACGTTTGCAATTCATCAAGAGTTTCCACTATGTGAAACACCCCGTAATCTACGCGGTTTACGTTGACTGGGTGACTCTCAGGGATGACCACGCCGACACTAAGAACGGCATCGCGACTGCCACGGCCACCGGCCCGAGCAACGATAATTCATCGGAGCTCGTGCGAAAGGCTACAAAGAGCCGGCATAAGGAATGGTTGCTGGCTGCCGTACTTTTGGCGCCCAATCTCATCTTGCTGGCCATTTTTACCTACCGGCCGCTGCTGGATAATATTCGGCTTTCCTTTTTTAACTGGAATATTTCTAGTTCAAGCTCCACTTTTGTTGGTTTTGATAATTACGTGGAGTGGTTCACGCGCGATGATACAAAGACGATCGTCTTAAATACCGTCATTTTCACCTTTTTCGCGGTCATCGGCTCCATGGTAATTGGGCTCGCGCTTGCGCTTCTTCTCAATCAAAAAATCAGAGGCCGCAACTTTGCACGCTCGGTGGTCTTTGCGCCTTATGCCATCTCCGGTGCCGCGATTGGTATCGCCTTCCAATTCGTATTCGACCCCAACTTCGGATTGATTCAAGAAATCCTTGGGTGGTTTGGCATTAGTTCTCCAAACTTTTACGCCGTGCCTAGCTGGGCGTTGTTCATGGTGACATTCACATTCGTGTGGAAGAACTTGGGATACACGTTTGTCATCTACTTGGCTGCCCTACAAGGCTTAGATAAAGAATTAGACGAAGCTGCCGCCATTGATGGAACTGGGCGTTGGCGCAAATTCTGGCGCGTGACAATGCCACAACTGCGCAATACCACCTTCTTCCTTTCCATTACGGTACTGCTCAACTCTGTGCAGGTCTTCGACATCATCAACGTCATGACCCGAGGCGGCCCTCAAGGAAACGGCACCCAGACGCTGGTTTTTCAGATTTATAACGAAACCTTTGTCAACTTCCGTGCTGGTTACGGTGCCACTGCTGCGACAATCCTATTCCTCATCCTGCTCGTCGTTACGTTGATTCAGGTCCGCATCATGGATAAGCGAGGTTAACCCACCCTATGGCTGATTCAAATCTTCACATGATCACAGACTCTTCCCCTGTATCAAGGCGTGCCAAGCTCATCGGTGGCTACGTAGGAATTATCCTCGTCCTCCTGCTCGTGGGACTGCCGTTGTTCTGGATCTTAATGACCTCTTTCAAGGCCAGAGGTGATATTTACACCGACCCAGTTAACTGGCTACCGCCGACGTGGGAAACCAAAAACTACGCAGATGCCACAACGCGCGTTCCCTTCTGGACCTACCTGCGAAACTCCGTCTTCATTACCGCGGTCCTATCCGCTATAAAGATTGTGCTTGGTGTCATCTCCGCCTACGCCTTATCTATCCTTCGCTTTCCAGGACGCAATCTAGTCTTCATCGTGGTGATTTCTTCCCTGATGGTCCCTGCAGAAATCACAGTGATTTCCAACTACGCCTTGGTCAATTCCTTGGGATGGCGTAATACCTTTGTCGGGATCATCGTCCCGCTGGCTGGTGTTGCATTCGGCACCTTCCTCATGCGCAATCACTTCCTTTCCTTGCCTTATGAGCTTGTGGAAGCTGCTCGCATGGACGGTGCCGGGCCCATTCGCTTGCTCACCAAGGTGCTGCTTCCCGTTTCTTGGCCAACACTGACAGCATTTT
The DNA here is from genome assembly GCF_030227225.1 of Corynebacterium rhinophilum. Taxonomy (GTDB): domain Bacteria; phylum Actinomycetota; class Actinomycetes; order Mycobacteriales; family Mycobacteriaceae; genus Corynebacterium; species Corynebacterium rhinophilum. The sequence goes on along the minus strand of NZ_JASPHQ010000001.1, from coordinate 269,117 downwards.
CCGTGATCACACTAGTAAACGAATGGAATACCTACTTGTGGCCATTCCTGATGGCGGATACGGAACGGGTTGCTCCCTTGCAGGTGGGTCTAACCATGCTGCAAAACAATGATGGCGTTACTAACTGGGGACCAGTAATGGCAGCAACCGTTCTCACCATTCTTCCGATGGTCGTCATCTTCCTTGGCCTGCAGAAATACATGATTCAAGGTCTCACCACTGGCGCCGTTAAAGGTTAGAAGGCTTCTATCCCCATCACGCTCGCCGTTATCACCCTATCCTTCTCAATCTGACTCTATATAAGGAGATACCCATGCTTCGCCGTAAGTTTCTCGCGCTAGCTTCCACTGCTTCTACCGCTACATTTCTTGCCGCTTGTGCTGGCACCTCGTCTACTAGTTCCCAAGGCAGTAGCAACGGTGGCGAGGGTGGCGAGGTCACGGAATTGACGTGGTGGTCCAACCACCCAGCTTCCTCAAAGGACATCGAAAAAGAAATCATCTCTCGCTTCGAGAAGGAAAACCCTGATATCAAGGTCAACCTTGTTGACGCAGGAAAGAACTACGAGGAAGCAGCACAAAAGTTTAATGCTGCACTCACAGGATCTGATCTTCCAGACATCGTGGTTCTGTCTGATGTGTGGTGGTATAACTTCGCCATCAATGGGCACATTGCCAATGTTGATGATCTAGCCAAAGAAGCCGATATTGACCTTTCAAGCTATGTCCAACCGCTCTATGAGGACTACAACTACGACGGCGGCCACTTCGCACTTCCCTTTGCCCGGTCGACTCCCCTGTTCTACTACAACAAGGACGCGTGGAAGAAGGCTGGCTTGCCGGACCGCGGACCGGAGTCTTGGGACGAAATGGATGAGTGGTCTAAAAAGCTCGCCAGCGCTGATTCTAAAATGAAGCCCTTTGGCTGGGGCGATGCCGTCGGCTACTTGGGATGGATTTTCCAAGGCCCCTTGTGGTCTAAGGGCGGCGCCTACTCCGATGAATGGGATTTGAAGTTCACTGATGACAAAACCATCGAGGCTGTGGAATGGCTCAAGGATGTTACCGATAACAAGAATGGCTATTCCTACATGGGCAATGACATGGCTATGGAATTCGGTACCGGACGCGCTGCAGCCACTGTCCTATCCACAGGCGATCTTGCAGGTATCACTGATACCGCTGACTTCGAGTTAGGAACCGCATTCCTTCCCAATCCAAAGGGAGACGGCGCTTGCCCCACCGGAGGTGCCGGCCTCGCCATTCCTTCCGGTATTAGCAAGAACCGCCAGTTGGCAGCCATTAAGCTGATTGATTTCATCACGAACGAGGAAAACACCTCATACTGGTCCCAAAATGTGGGTTATATGCCAGTCCGCTCTTCTGCTGCCGACAACGAAGATCAGAAGAAATTCATGGAAGAGAACCCTAATTTCGAGACTGCTATCAAGCAGCTTCCAGAAACACGCCCACAGGACAACGCTCGTGTATTCCTCCCTGGTGCAGATCAGGAGATTGGTGGTGCCTTCGAGAAGATCGTCACCAACCGCGACGATGTCACCAAGGTGCTCACGGATCTGGAAAAGACTCTGCAGTCCATTTATGACAACCAGGTAAAGCCCGTCATTAACGGCTAATCTTGCCAATTTTCCTTAGTATCTGAAAGGTAACACCATGGCTACTGTCACATTTGATGGAGCAAGCCGCATCTACTCCAAAGACGCGGAGCGCCCCGCAGTTGACCGTCTTAATCTAGATATTTCCGATGGCGAGTTTTTGGTCCTCGTCGGGCCTTCTGGCTGCGGAAAATCCACCAGCCTACGAATGCTCGCGGGCCTTGAGCCGACTGACCAAGGTTCCATTCGGATCGGAGGAAAAGACGTCACTGGAGTCAGCCCATCAGATCGAGACGTAGCCATGGTCTTTCAGAACTACGCCCTGTACCCGAATATGTCGGTCGCGCAGAATATGTCCTTCGCTTTGGAGAACCGGAAAGTACCCAAGGACCAGATTAAGACGCGGGTGCAAGAAGCCGCGAAAATCTTGCAGATGGAGGATCTGCTTGACCGAAAGCCCGCAAATCTTTCAGGTGGCCAGCGCCAGCGCGTAGCGATGGGCCGCGCCATCGTGCGCGAACCAGCTGTATTCTGCATGGACGAGCCATTATCCAACCTGGATGCAAAACTGCGCGTATCCACCCGCGCGCAGATTTCAAATTTGCAACGTCGCCTTGGCACGACCACGGTATACGTAACCCACGACCAGACCGAAGCAATGACCATGGGTGACCGCGTCGCGGTGCTTAATGAAGGTGTCCTACAACAAGTAGATACCACTCGTGAAATCTACGACCGCCCCCAGAAAGTCTTCGTTGCCGGCTTCATCGGCTCCCCTGCCATGAATATCTACAACCTCGCGCACACCTCTAGTCAGCTTTCACTTGGATCTACTCGCATCAACTTGGCCAATTACGACTTCGATGGTGCGCAATCCGTTACCGTTGGCGTTCGCCCTGAAGATTGGGTGCACACAGAGGAAGGCGCGGAATTTACCGTTAAGCACGTTGAAGAGCTAGGCAATCAAACCTACCTCTATGGCGACTTGGCAGACCCGGGCGAAAATCTCCAGTCGACGACCCGCATGGGCGGACAAACTGGCATGTTAGTAAACGCTCGCCGTGATTACACGATTGGTGACACTTTCCGCATTTCCCCAGATCCTGACCGTATCCACCTATTTAGCTCTACTACTGGTGAGCGTCTAAATTAGAGTCGACAAAGCGAAGTTAACAATGTAAATTTTTATTTTGCCCGGTGTAGCAAAAATTGATTGTTACTCGCTTGCCTGAGGCATCCACGCAATTCTGTTTCCCGCGGATATTGCTAAGGCCAACTGCACTCCACGAACGATAAAGCCAATCGAAAGGTCACTAACTGCCGATGCGCTCTCTGAAGAAGCTATCTGTCACCGCCCTTGCCACCACCGCCATTCTCGGCACTATCGCCGCGCCGGCCGCGAACGCAAAGAGCGACCCAGTACGTTCCATCATCGATCCTGGAACCTGCAAGGCCATCACCAAGCTGGCTAACGAGGGCAAGCCGGTTCCAGATCCTTCCATCCTCCACGATGAGGACTCTGTGAAACCTTATTTCAGCGATGGCGTACTAAAGTACAAAGTGGCGGATAACTTCCCATACCGCAAGCAGCTGGACGCCGCCGTTGCCGAGTGGAACGAGGCTCTCGAGGGAAAAGCCTCCCTTAAGGAAGTAAAGCCTTCCGAAGCTGATGATGACACCATTTCCATCATCTACAATCCGGATCCCCGCGGCTACGTCCAAGGCTCGGCTTACCCAGATCACAAGTTGGTGTCCATCAAGATGCCCAACGCCACCTACCCTGAGGCGCTCCAAGGCACCATTGCTCACGAGCTAGGCCACATGATGGGCGCGGGACATTCCTGCGCCGGCGCACTTATGGCAGGTTCCAACCAGAACCCGATCTCCTATCACGTAACCCCGCTCGATGCGGCCGCCATCATCCAAGGTCAGTTCGACTAAGCACGCCTCGACTTCTCCCCTGGTCCTTCACTGGAACCAGGGGATTTTTATATGCCCAGTTTCGGGGCGGTGGATAAGCCACGTTGGGGAAATGTGGGCATCGGCTAGCAGAGCTACTGCTAACGTTGCCCGTATTCAAAGGTTTGCACATGAAAAGGAGCCTTCTCTATGGAGACGTGGGAACCCACATTGTCCACTGGTCCGCTGCTAGGGATTGCGGTCGCTGCAATCGCTGTGATTTTGGTGCTGGTTATATATTTCAAGCTCCACGCTTTTCTCACTCTGCTGGTGGTCTCCGCGCTGACAGCACTTGCGGCTGGCATACCGCTCGAAGGCATTGTCCCTACGATGACGGAGAGTTTCAGCTCCACCCTGGGCTCGGTGGCGCTTCTGGTGGGACTCGGCGCCATGATCGGCCGGCTCGTGGAAGCTTCCGGCGGTGCTCAGTCGCTTGCCGATGCCATGGTTCGCCGCTTTGGCGAAAATAAAGCACCCCTTGCACTCGGCATTGCCTCGCTGATTATGGGCTTTCCTATCTTCTTCGACGCTGGTCTTATCGTGATGCTGCCAGTTATCTTTGCCGTCGCCCGCCGCTTGAATGGCCCAGTCCTTGCTTTTGGCCTGCCAGCCGCCGGCGCATTTTCTGTCATGCACGTCTACCTGCCACCGCACCCCGGTCCTGTCGCCGCCAGTGAATTCTACGGCGCCGATCTCGGCCTGGTGCTGCTCGTCGGCCTGCTGTTGGCCCTGCCTACCTGGTATATCTCCGGCTACCGCTTTGGACTTTTTGCCGGAAAGAAGTTCCCATTCAAGGTCACTGACGCCATCGCCGGGCCTGTCCTTGAAAAGGAAGAACAACCCTTAAAACCTGCCTCCGCCACCACAGTGATTTCCATCCTGCTCATCCCGATGGTGCTTATCTTCTTCAATACCGGGCTCAATGCCCTAGCTTCCTATGGCACTATTGATGCCGATGCAACGTGGGTCAGGTCCTTCATCATGCTCGGCCAAACCCCAATCGCACTGCTGATTACGGTGCTTATCGCATTGGTAGTGCTGGGCCTGCGCCGCAGCGTGGAAAAGTCGGCGCTGGAAAAACTCGTTGACTCCTCGCTTGGCCCTATCTGTTCCGTCGTGCTCATCACCGGCGCGGGCGGCATGTTCGGCGGCGTGCTTCGCACCTCAGGTATTGGCGATGCGCTTGCCGATTCCCTCTCCGGCCTCGGCATCCCCGTCATCCTGGCCTGCTATCTCATCGCCGTAGCCCTCCGCCTGGCACAAGGTTCAGCCACCGTCGCGCTCACCACTGCTGCTGCCCTGATGGTCCCCGCCGTGGAAGCTGGCGGGTTCAACGAACTCCAACTCGCACTCATCGTCGTGGCCACCGCCGCTGGTTCGGTATTCGGCTCGCACGTTAACGATTCCGGCTTCTGGCTCGTTGGCCGCCTGATGGGCATGGACACGATGACAACGCTGAAGACATGGACCGTTAATCAGATGCTCATCTCCGCCATTGGCTTCGCACTCGTCCTAGTCCTCTACGGCGTGGCTGCAGTCTTTTAAGCGCCGGTCTTTATCCAGGCAGCAGCGTCTTTAGCAATCTCTTCTGCTGGCCGAGTCACATCGAAGACGCGGCCAGTTTCATCCTCTTCCAACGGTTCCAAGGTGTCGAACTGCGACTGCAACAGCGACGCTGGCATGAAGTGTCCCGGCCGGTGTTGCATCCGCTCATACAACACATCAAAGTCCCCGTGTACGTGCACAAACGCCACGCCTTGGCAATACTCCCGAATCAGGTCCCGGTATTTTCGCTTCAGCGCGCTGCACCCCACCATCGCGCCTTCCGGTCTTTCCGCTAGCCACTGACCAATCTGTTTTAGCCACGGCTCCCGGTCCTCATCATTCAGCGGCGTTCCCGCGGCCATCTTGTCGATATTTGCCTGCGGATGCATATCATCGCCGTCGCGGTAGTCTAGCCCTACCAGCGGCGACAGCACCTCCCCCACCGTCGTCTTGCCCGAGCCAGAGACTCCCATGACGACGACGTGACGGAATTTGTTCTGGTCCATGGTGGCTCCTTGAGTTGGGGTTCTTTCTCTCGATTTTATCCCCCGCGGTTTCCAATTGAGCTACATCCGTACCGAGTGAATCGTTCTCCTACTATCATGAAAACGTCCCTGCTTTAACTTCTAAGGATGCTTTGATGAGTGACCCACAGCAAACCTTTTCTTGGAGAACCGTTCTTCCCATCGTCTTAGAAACGATGCGGGACGCGACACTGGTCTCTTATCCCGAGATTTTTGAACGCGTTCAAAAAATTGCTGAAGTGGACTTTCCAGAGCAAGCTCACCGGCAGCTCAAAAATAGAACCGCTGTGGAAGACCGGACGCGGTGGGCGGTATTCCACGCAAGAGAGATTGGCTTTGTCACTTCCTCTAAACCGGGTTCCTTTTCCTTGACCGCTGAGGGGGCCACTTGGCTTGCCTCCAACCCGTATCCTTTAAGCAAAGACCAAATTCGAGAACTCGGAAAACTTACTTCCAAAACAAATAAGCCACAAGCAGCCGATACAGGCCCGCAAGAACAAGTTCCTGAAGAATCCAGTGCGGATTTTTTCTGGGTACTGCGCGCCGGAAGCAATGGCGAACGCGAAAAGCAAGCATTAGCGTCCAACAAAGGTCTTCCCGGCATGGACTACGGCCCAGAGGTAAACCAGCAGGATAGTCTGGATGCCATCAAAGTCTCAATGGTTCGAGAGCACCCAGATCTCAAGGCACAAACGGCTACCAGTTACGCGTCTCAGCTCAATCGATTTAAAAACGAGATGCAGATAGGCGACTTAGTTCTGATGCCTAGCAAATTGCACCAAGGACGAGTTTATTTCGGCTATGTCTCCGGCAACTACGAATACCACCCAAATGATCCGAAGGATTTACGGCATGTTCGACCAATCAACTGGTCCAGCGATTTCTTCAACCGCGATGACCTAGGACTTGACCTTCAACGTTCTCTGGGTTCACTGCTTACTATTTGTCAGGTTTCTCGAAATCATGCCTATGATCGCGTGGAATCCGTCGTCCAAGGCATGGGAGATCCTGAATTTTTCTCTGAGACTTCTTTATCCCCTTCATTTGATTGGCCGGATTTTTTCGAAGAATTCGCGACTAAGCTACTCAACTTCAAAGACAACCGCGCCGAGCTACTGGAAAAGCTAAAAGAAACCGCCGAAATTTCAGGACGCCCGCTCCGGTTCAAGCATCTATGGAAATGGTCCATCGACGATAAAGAAGTGCCAGCTACTGACATGGATCCGTTTACCGTCCTCGGAGTGGCTAACCGTCAGATTTCGGTGTCTAACAAGGTGGCAATTTGCAAAGCTTTTAAAACAGTTTTCGGAATTGAAGCCCCAGCACCAACGGATTTTTCTGGACTGCCCCAACTCAATAACCTGCGCTCGTGCTTTACCACCAAACCATCTGATGTTAAGAACCAAAAGTTTTGGGATAACAGCTGGAGTCTTTTCGAATCGGCAATCGGGTTAAGCCAATCTGATACGCCAGAAAATAGAGCTCAGTTCACGCGCAATTTCGACGTGATGACTAAAGATCGATCAATCACGGCATACACCATGGCATTGTTCTGGGCGCGTCCACTCTACTTCCTTACTTTTGATTCAGTCATCACCAAGTATCTTGCCCAAGACTCCGCATTAGGAATCAATATTCAGAAGAATGTTTCAACGGGTAATGATTATTTGCTCACGCTCGATGAGATTCGAGAATGGCTTACTACCGCCGAGATCGAACCAGCCAATTTTCCCCGGTTGTCTTATGAGGCATGGGTTTTCAACCAAGAACCAACAGAAGCTACGGCCCAAACTGTAGAGTCTTCGTCGGAAGAAGACCCCTATACCATCCCTAAACTAATCGAAGAAGGCTGCTTTATCCCGAAAGACGATCTCGAGCTTATGCTGGAGCGCCTGAAAGAAAAGAAAAATCTGATTCTCCAAGGACCACCAGGTACAGGAAAAACCTGGCTTGCACGTCGCTTGGCATATATCTTGTGCAAGTCGGATGCAGAAGAACTAGTCACTTCTGTTCAGTTCCACCCTTCTACTTCATATGAGGACTTCGTTCAAGGCTTTCGCCCCAGCAGTAACGGGAAGCTTGAATTGAAAGACGGACCGTTCCTCCATGCGGTAGAAAAGGCTAAGGAAGACGACTCCAATCCACACGTAGTAGTAATTGAAGAGATTAACCGTGGCAATCCAGCGCAGATTTTTGGTGAGATGCTCACCCTCTTGGAAGCTGACAAGAGATACCCCGAAAACGCGCTTACCACGCTTTATAGCCAAGAAGGAGAGGCAGTCTTCCTACCCGAAAACCTTTATGTTATCGGCACCATGAACCAGGCGGATAGGTCACTTGCCATGGTTGATATGGCTTTACGCCGCAGGTTTGCCTTCGTAAATCTCGTTCCGCAATTGGGATCCACTTGGCGCAGTTTCTGTGTGTCCAACCGTAATCGTAATAGCCAAGCACTCACCGAAATTGCTCGACGGATCGAGGAAGTTAATCAACTAATCCGCGATGATTTCAATCTTGGTGATGATTACCTCATTGGACATAGTTTTGTTACACCGCGCCGAAGGCTAGCAGACAATTCTTACGATGCCACTATGGAGTGGTTTAACCAGGTAGTGACCTCGGATCTTAAGCCGCTCATAGGAGAATACTGGTTCGATAATCCTTCGAAGCGCGAGCAGGCCCTCGATGTCCTCGTCGGATAGTTCCTTAGAACCGGAAAACATATACGTTCCTATCCGAAGTGTATGGATGCTCCAGCTATACGCTTCACAGACTTTCATTGATGGACACATATCCAATTCCTCCGTGGAAGAAGCGGGAGTTGAGCTTCCAGAGCTCATCGGAACAATGCTGTGTGACGCTGTAGAAAGGCGCTTTCGGAGAGAATTGAGCATCGGCTTTACCCTCACCGAACGAAATATAACCCGGGTGCGAGGCCGAATAAACACGTATGAAACCGCCCGCCACCAACTCTTAGAAAAGGGTCTCATCGCTTGTGAGTTCAATGAACTAACCATCAATAGCGAAGTTAACCGATTCCTTCGTTACGCCCTCGAGTATGCAGGACATATCCTGTCAAACGTAGGTAGTGGTGACGCTGCGCACCGGTGCAAGATACTGGGTCAAAGACTTGCTCAAATGGGGGTTCCCGAGCCAAAAACGACGGCTTTTCCTCGTGCCAGGCTTTCTCCTGCAGATAAGAAACCAGTTGCCGTGGCTAAACTGCTTCTGGAACTAGCCGTGCCCACTCGCGGAAACGACGCCCTTACTCGGTTCAGCAGAAAACACTTCACGCAAGACGAACTCCGCAAGCTGTTCGAAAAAGCTCTATTCGGCCTGTTCCATTACCATCTCAGCCCTTTCGGCTGGAAAGTAAGCAGCGGTAAACGCTTAAATTGGAATGTTCAACAAGCTCCCAGCTATTTACCGAGCATGCAGACAGATATCATTCTGCGATCACCAGAAGGTAAAATTACAGTTATTGATGCCAAGTTCACGCATTTGTTCACTGAGAATCGCGTAGGAAACGAATCTATTAAAAGCTCTCATCTTTATCAGCTTTACGCATACTTACGCAGCCAAGAAACCTTCAGCGAGGAATGGGAAACCGCTCAGGGCATCATGCTTTATGCTTCCACGGGACAAAACCAAGCGGATGAGACGTTATCGTTCTTTCTCGATGGGCACCCTGTAACTTTCGCTGGCATTGGTCTAGAAACCTCAATTCGAGAGTTTCGTGAGAAAGCACTTATGCTTGTGGCGCCAAATATCGGTTCCCTTCAAAAAGAATCTCACGAAATTGCTTAAAGACTCTCTGAAAGAGCACAATGCCAGACGAGGTGAATACAAGAGTACAAAACAGCCACGTTATGGCCTGAAACTAGTGATTCAGAGGCGATAATGTGGCTGTTTTTTCGGTTTTGACCGCAGTATGTGGTCTAGCCGAGATTTTTAAGGGCCTCGGTTACCAATTTCCAGAATCCCGGATGATCCAGCTTGGTAGCGACCTGGGTATGGCAGCTGTCCTCAGCGGGTTCCCGCAGGTCAGTCACGGTCATGCCGGTGGTAAGTACGCCGGCGAGCTCGACATGCACGGGTGCCTTGCGTGTTCGCACGATGCACGGATCGATGAGGTAAGCCACCGTGCACGGATCGTGAACCGGAGGATCCGTAAATCCTTGGTTTTGCTGATACGCCTCGCGGAAGAAACCGAAGAGGCCGACAACAAAGTCCGCGACGGGCGTATTCAAGGCCTTAATTTCAGCTTCGACCTCGGCTGTTGCTAGTGCTTGGTGGGTAAGGTCGAGCCCGACCATGGTGACCGACCACGGCTCTTCGAAGACGATATGTGCTGCCTCAGGATCGATCTTGATATTGAATTCGGCGACTGGGGACCAATTGCCTTCGTGGTAGCCGCCGCCCATAAGCACAACCTCTTTGACACGCTCGACGATGCGCGGTTCTTTGCGCGCGGCCATAGCGATATTGGTTAACGGACCCGTTGGGACCAAGGTAATGGTGCCGGGTTCGTGGGACATGACGGTGTCGATGATGAAGTCGATGGCGTGGGCATCGGCAAGCGCGGTGCTTGGGTCCGGAAGCTCGACGCCATTAACATCCATGCCGGTGGAGCCGTGGATGGACTCAGCAACTTCTACGGGGCGCACGAGCGGGCGATCGCAGCCGGCGTAGACCGGAATCTCTGGGTGGCCGGCGATCTCCTTGACCACCAGCGCATTGCGGGCGACTTTGTCCAAGGTCTGATTGCCGCCGACGGTGGTAATGCCCAGCAAATCAATGTCCGGGTTCCCCATGGCCAGGAGCAAAGCCACCGCATCATCGTGGCCGGGATCGCAGTCCAGAATAATTTTTTGCGTCATGTCTCGAGCCTACTTTTGGTCGGTGAAGACTGCCACGGTCTCATCGTGCGGCGCAGCTTCAATTCCTCTGTGCTCACCAGCTGTACCCTGGAAAGCAGCAACTCACCCCGTAAACGGTATAAACCGTCGTGGAAAGGAATTCGCCCCGCCATGCCTTCAATTTCTGACCGCCTGACCCAGGCACAGCAAGATTTTAACGCGGTGATTTCCACCATTCCTTTTGATGAGGATGCCGTAGATACTGCACTTACGCTGCGCGGATTGCCTGTTGCTTTTAAAGACATCGTGGATATCGCCGGGGTGCCAACGACCTGTGGCACCAACGTGGATATGGGACCGGCTCCGACCATGAATGCCACGGTGGCACAGCGGCTAATGGATGCCGGCGCGATTCCCGTTGCCAAGGCCAACCTCCAGGAGTTTTCCTATGGCATCTTGGGTGACGCCTCCGCGTATGGGCGCGTGATCAATCCTCGCGATCCACAGGTCTGCGGCGGCGGATCCAGCTCTGGGTCGGCGGCGCTGGTTGCGTGCGAGGCGCTAGATCTCACGGTGGGTTCCGATAGCGCCGGTTCCGTGCGCGTCCCGGCCGCCAGCCAGGGCGTCCTCGGTTTTAAGCCCACCACCGGTACGATCCCGCTCGATGGCGTCTTCCCCTTCGCGCCGAGCTTCGATTGCATCGGTTTCTTCGCCAGCTCCATCGAGCTCATCGAGCAGGCCCTGCTAGCCACGGTGGATGAGGCACCCACTCCGGCCAAGACTGTATCCACCATCGATGTCTCTGCGTTGCAAACCAAAGGTGAGCGCTTTGCTGGTCTGCTGTCTGCGCTGCAGGAATCCACGTTCGCAGCCGTGGAGCGCCTCGATTACTCCCAGCTCGAATCCACCCTCGCTACCACCGCGAAGCTCTACGCGTCGATGCGCCTCAAGGAGGCTTATGACGTCCACCAGCCCTACCTTGACCAGCGGGATAAGTACCAGGATGTCATCTTGGAGCGCGTCCTCGGCGGGCAGGATATTTCTCAGGCCGACTACGACGCTGCAGCGCAGCAGGTAGAAGAACTGCGTACGAAAGCACTGGCGCTTTTCGATGCCTCCCCCATCATCCTCACCCCCACCCTCGACGCCGGCCCCATCAAATGGGACGACATCACTGCAGAAAATACTGCCGACTCCGCCGCCAGCCTGCGCCGCTGGACCGAGCCTTTCAATGTGTTGGGTTGGCCGGCGATCACTATCCCACTGCGCACGAGGGACACCACGGGAGTGGGTGATGCGGTGCAGGTCATCGGCAAGCCGGGCCAGGATCTCACCGTCTTGCGCGTCGCCCGCGAAATTCAGGCACTGCTTTAAGCACACCGCAATTCTGCGCGTCTCTGCCTGCTGACGTCGTTGGTAAGGTGATCGTTATGAGCACTCCAGCACAGCTTGCCGCGCGGTTGCGCGCTGAGGCCGATGACGGCTCCTTGGAGTCATTCTGCTTGGATACCGGCATTGACCTGCTGGTTCTTTTTGGCAGCGCGCACGTAGATGCCACCAATGCTAATGATGTTGACCTTGCCTATTCGGTCGATTTCTCGCGCGCAAAAGCTGAGCGTCCCAACGTGCTCGACGTTGCCACGGCGTTTTACGCCCGCTATGGCGACGGCATCGATCTCATGTGCCTGGATACCGCAGACACGGTGGCGCAACATGAAGCTCTGCAAAAGTGCGAGCTCTTGGTCGATCCGTCCAATTCCAAGTATGGAACGCTGCAAATGATGGCGGCACGGGAGTACATCAATACGGCGTACCGTCGCGAGTTCGAGCTCAGGAGCTTAATGTCATGAGTCCACGGGATTTCCAATCTGACACTATCCGCAAAAGGCTTGTCTCCCTCCGGCGCATACTTGGCGAGCTTGAAAAATACCGGGATTCAGATGCGAAACAACTGCGCTCTGACCTTTCACAAATGTATGCCGTGTTTTCATGCTGCAGCAAGGAATCGATCTTGCCACGGATCTTGACCAACACATTGCGGCAACGACCTTAAACGTTGCGGACTCTAGTAGCCGTCGCGGTTTCGAAGATCTCCTTCGCGCGAGCGTTTTACCCGCCGACCTGGAGCAAGATTTCTATAAGAGTCTGGCTTTGCGCAATGTCATTACTCACCACTACGTTGAAGTGGACTTGGGAATCGTCTCCAATTCAATCCCGCGAGTATTAGATGTATATACGCAATACGTTAAATCGATTTCGCGCTGGCTAGCCTCCCGCTAGCACCGTCTTTTCTTGCGTGCGCGGGCGCCAATACGCAGCTTCTACTGCGTTAAGTTCCTTGAAGTGCGAGGACGTCAGTTCATCCATCGCGGTTAAATAGCCACCCACATCCTCGCGCGGTAAGCGCAGGCCCATCGTCAAGTGCGGGGTCCAGCGCGGACCGCGCCCCTCAGGATTGGCGGCGCTAATCTTCCGCGCTGCCATTTCGAGTTCATCGCTAGTTTCTAATAACCACGCCACGGTTCGTTTCCGCTTGGTGCCGAAGATGACATTTCCCACGCGCCGAAACGTCGCCGGAATAACCGCCGGTAAAAGCTCCGCGGCAAGCTCTACAACGTCGGGGTCCATCTCCGGCGCGAAGGTCACCGTAATATGCGGGCGCTGGTTCTGCACGGGGAATCCGCGCTCGGCCAGACCGGCAAAGATCTCCCGAATCTGCTCTTCCTGCTTTCCTGGCAGGTAGAGCAGGATATTATCCGGCGATGCTGTACTCACGATGCGGCTTTCTTCGTTTCAAGTGGGCACGATTCATTCGTGCTCCCCAAGTGCGGGCGGTTTCGGTTCTGTTTCTAGTTCTAGTTCTGTTTCTAGGGTACCGCCGGTCAGCGCTTGTGCGATCTCCGCGATGCTATAGGTCCTTTGCACAGTTTGAGCAAACTCGCCCTTCAAAAATCGCATCGCGCCTTCAGTTGATGCAGAGGAGGTTGCACATCGGACACTGCACACAGGAGGTTGCGCATAGGACCCTGCACATTAGCTCCCGTACATCGGACCCTGCATAGAGGAGGTTGCGCATAGGGCCCTTGCACGCCGGCCCCTGCGCAAAGAACCTTCCAATTCTCTTGTGCTCGTTTAACCGGGTGCCTTTAATAAGAATATGAGCACATCAGATTCTTCGCCTTTCATTCTCGCCATCACGGCGTGCCCAACGGGTATCGCCCATACCTATATGGCCGCCGAGAACTTAGAGGCTGCCGCCGAAAAGCTGGGCTACCGCATCAAGATTGAAACGCACGGTTCGATCGGCGTGGAGGGCAACTTCAGTACACAAGACATTGAGCAAGCCGATGCCATTGTCATCGGTGCCGATACCGTCATCGCAAAGGACCGATTCCACGGCAAGCGCTTGGTGGCCACCGGCGTGGACGAGGCCATCAAACACCCCGAGCAGCTGTTGACCAAGTCCTTGGAGGCGGCACCATGGAAGGGGGAGGATAAGGGGGCATCGGCAAGCGAGGCGGAGGACGCCGCGGAAGATGCGGGGCTGCGCGGTATTGGGCAGACCATGTACAAGGCGCTGATGAATGGCGTTTCCCACATGATTCCCTTTGTGGTCACCGGCGGATTGCTCATCGCCGTGGCGCTGTCCTTGGGTGGCACGCCCACGCCGGAAGGACTGTCGATTCCTGAAGATAGCTTCTGGAATACGCTCAATGAGCTCGGTGGCCTGGCATTTTCGCTGATGGTGCCGGTCTTGTCGGGCTACATTGCTGTTGGCATCGCGGATAGGCCGGGGTTGGCACCGGGCCTTATTACCGGGCTCATCGCCACAACCGGTTCGCTGTACGGGTCCGAGGCTGGCGCCGGATTCTTGGGAGGTATCGTCACCGGTATTCTCTCCGGCTACGTGGCCCTTGCGATCAAGAAGATTCCGGTGCACAAATTCATCGCGCCGATTTGGCCGATTATCGTCATCCCGATTTTCACCACGCTGATAGTGGGCCTAGCCTTCATCTATTTCATCGGCGCGCCGATTGCCACCGCCTTTGAAGCCATGACCGAATACCTCGGCGGGCTGCAGGGCTCGTCTGCGATTGTGCTGGGACTTATCATCGGCGCGATGATCGCCTTCGATATGGGCGGGCCCTTCAATAAGACTGCTTTCCTGTTTGGCGGCGGCATGATCGCTGCGGGGAATGCGGCCCCGATGGGTATGGCTGCCGCCGCGATTGCGGTTCCGCCGCTCGCAGTGGGCGTGGCTACCCTCCTGCGCCGCGGTTGGTTCAATAAGGCGGAAAAGGATTCCGGTATCGCCGCGCTATTCATGGGATTTTTCGGCATCACCGAAGGCGCCATTCCCCTGGCGGCGGCGCGTCCCCTGCAGGTCATCCCGGCCAACGTCGTCGGTGGTGCCGTCGCCGGTGCGATGGCGGGCGCGTTCGGGGTCCAAGATCATGTCATGCACGGCGGCCCCATCGTCGCCGTCCTCGGCGCGGTGGATCAGGTGGCGTGGTTCTTCGTGTCCATGCTCTGCGGCGTTGCCGTGTGTGCCGCGCTCATGCTCCTGCTCATTCGCCTGACCCAACGCTCCCCGGAAACAGAGGAGAACACGGAGGAGCCCACAGTGCTCCCGCTTCTCGGTACCTCTACCATCAGCCTCGATGAGCCACTCGGTAATGACTCCGAGGCCGTCATCAAGTCGCTCGTTTCCCTCGCCGCAGCCGATGGCCGCATTAGCGACGCCGCTGCGGTTGCCGATGCCGCCCTTGCCCGCGAGTCCCAACACTCCACCGGCGTGGGCCACGGCGTGGCCATCCCGCACGCTCGTTCCGCTGGGGTTACCACACCGACGCTAGCCTTCGCCCGGCTTCCCGAAGGTGGCATCACCTGGGGCACCGGAGAAGGACCCACGAGCTTAGCCTTCCTTATCGCCGTGCCCGATGACGCTGGGAAACAGCACTTGAAGCTACTGTCCACCCTCGCCCGCGCCATCATGAAGGAAGATTTCCGCGCCCAACTGCACGCGGCCAGCTCCCGTGAAGAAGCAGAAGAGGTTATCGCCTCTGTCCTCCAAGTCGAGCCACAAGCCGCCGTGGAGTCTTAGTCTTCTGCCTTGGCCTCAGCCTGCCCAGCAAGGAGCTGTTCCACCGATACCACGCCCCCGAAAACGTAACCGCCTTCACAAATGGCAGTGGCACGGGTTACACTAAGATTCACACTTATTGTTCAACAATTAAGGACGGTGTTGAATGGCTTCGCTCCACATTGATCTCAACGCGGACTTGGGTGAAACCACCGCTGGCAACCCGGTAGCCGATGATGCCGCGATGCTGGAGATGGTCTCTTCTGCCAATGTCGCCACCGGCTTCCACGCCGGTGACCCGCACTCCATTGCCCAGACCCTTGAGGCCGCGGCGCGTGCGGGAGTAACGGTCGGTGCACACGTGGGCTATAACGATCCGGCCGGCTTCGGCCGCCGCTTCATCGACTACAACGCGGCGGAGCTCGCGGACGAGATCACCTACCAAATTGGTGCGCTTGACGCGCTGGCGCGCGCCAATGGCACACGGGTGTCCTACGTGAAGCCGCATGGGGCGATGTACAACACCATCGTCAAGGACGAGGCACAGGCCAAGGGTGTCATCGCGGGCATTAAGGCCTTCGGGGATCTACCTGTGATGCTGCTGCCGGGCGGCCGCGCGGTCGATATTGCAGAATCGCAAGGCCTCACCGTCATCCGCGAGGCATTTGCGGACCGCAATTACAACCCCGATGGCACGCTGGTCTCACGCAAGCAGGACAATGCGGTATTGGGGGATGAAGGGGATGTCGTCAAGCGCGTGCTAGAAGTCGCCCAAACCGGATCCATTACTGCCATCGACGGCACGACGCTCGATGTCGATGCCCAATCCGTGTGCACCCACGGTGATTCACCGGGATCCGTGAAATTGCTGCGCGGTGTGGTCGAGCGCCTCAGCGCGGAAGGAATCGACATTCGGAGCTTTATATAATGCCGCATATTCACTTCGTTGGCACCCGCGCCCTGCTCGTTGATTTAGACGGGCTCGAGCAGGTCATGGCGTGGCATGCTGCGCTGTCTGCTAAACCGCTCAAGAACCAGGTGGATTGCATTGCCGCTGCCACCACATTGCTCATTACCTTTGAGGCGCCTAATTCCGCGCGCGCGGCCGCAGAGTTCCTGACGGACTTCTCCCCTGCCGCCGCTACCGCAAAAGAGGCGCGCACGGTAGACATCGACGTGCTTTACGATGGCGAAGATGTCGACGCCGCCGCCGAGCTCCTCGGCATGTCGCGCGAGGCCTTGATTGACTGGCATACCTCTACCGAGTGGACTGCCGCCTTTGGCGGCTTTGCTCCCGGCTTTACCTACTGCGCGCCCTCCGATCCTGCCCAGGCCAAGGCCGTGTCCCGCCGCTCCGATCCGCGCACCGCCGTTCCGGCTGGCGCCGTAGGCATCGCGGGCGAGTTCTCCGCGGTCTACCCGCGCGTTTCCCCAGGTGGCTGGCAGTTGCTCGGCACCACCAATACCCCGATGTGGGATTCGCACGCTAACCCACCCGCGCTGGTGCAGCCCGGTGACCGCGTGCGCTACCGCGCCGTGGACGAGCTGCCGGACTTGGTGGATCGCAGCGCGGAATCCAAGCGCTCGCCGGCCCGCCTGCCCCGCATGGAGGTCCTCGATGCCGGCCTGCTCACGCTTTTTCAAGACCTTGGCCGCCCCGGCGTAGGCGACCTTGGCGTAACACCCTCCGGTGCCGCCGATCACGCCGCCGCGGCAACCGCGAATGTCGCCGTGGGCAATCCGCGGGGTGCGACGGTGCTAGAAAATATCGGCGGCATTAAGCTGCGCGCGCTGACCGATACCGTCATCTGCGTTACCGGCGCCACCGCCCGCGTCCGCCTGGGTGAGATGCCCGTGCACCTCGCCCGCCCGGTGCTCGTTACCGCCGGCCAGACCGTGACAGTCGGTGCCGCAACGGTGGGCATGCGCAACTACGTGGCCATCCGCGGCGGCATCATTGCCGAATCCGAGCTTGGGTCCTCTGCCACCGACGTCCTTTCTGGCCTCGGCCCCGATCCCGTCACCACTGGCGATGTCATCGGCGTGCTGCCGCGCTCGACCGGCATGACGGATGCGCAATTGGTCAATCCTCTGCGCGTATCCGCCGATTCCACTGGCAAAACGCGCGCGACGCTGCGCTGCGTGCTGGGTCCGCGCGATGACTGGTTTGGCGATAATATCTCTACCTTCCTGGATACCGAATGGGTCGTTTCCTCTGATTCCAACCGCGTTGGCCTCAGGCTTTCCGGGGCGAAAGACGGCGCGGAGGCTTCTGAAGCCTCCGCAGATGGGGACATCACCGTGCAACGCGTGAAAGACGGCGAGTTGCCCTCCGAGGGAATGGTGGCCGGCTCCATCCAGATCCCGCCGAATGGCAAGCCGGTGGTCTTCCTGCGCGACCATGCCGTCACCGGCGGCTATCCCGTCATCGCCACCGTCTTGGAAGAAGATATCGACATCGCCGCGCAGCTCCCGCCCGGCGCGCGCGTGACCTTCCGCCTCGTGACACCTCAAGCTTTAAATACTGGAGAAGAAAATGCAGATTAAAACCGTCCTCATTGCTAACCGCGGCGAAATCGCCGTGCGCATTGCCCGCGTGGCCCGCGACTTAGGCATTAAGTCCGTCGCCATTTATTCCGAGGCCGATGCCGGTGCCCTGCACACCCAGGTTGCCGATGAAGCCTATGCGCTGCCCGGCAATACCGCCGCCGATACTTACATGAATATCCCGGCGCTGCTGGATATCGCCGTGCGCGCTGGCGCCGATGCCATCCACCCGGGCTACGGTTTCCTCTCCGAAAACGCCGACTTTGCCCGCACCGTCACCGATGCCGGCATGGTGTGGATCGGCCCATCGCCGGAATCCATCGAGCTGTTGGGCGATAAGATTGCCGCCCGCCGCGTGGCCGAGGAGGTCGGCGCGCCCCTGGCTCCGGGCACCTCAGATCCCATCGATGATTGGCAGGAGGCCCGCGCCTTTGCCGAGGAACATGGCCTACCCATTGCCATCAAGGCCGCTTATGGCGGCGGCGGGCGCGGCCTTAAGGTCGTGGACTCCATGGATGAGATCGAGGGCGCGTTTAACTCCGCCGGGCGCGAGGCCATGGAGGCCTTCGGCCGCGCCGAGTGCTACGTGGAGAAGTTCCTGACCCACCCGCGCCACGTGGAGGCGCAGGTCTTGGCGGATACCCATGGCAACGTCCGCGTGCTGGGCACCCGCGATTGCTCCACCCAGCGCCGCTTCCAAAAGCTCATCGAGGAGGCCCCGGCGCCCGCGCTTTCCGATGCCCAGCGCACCGGCATCATCGAAGGCGCGCGCTCCATCTGTTCCCACGTGGGCTATACCGGCGCCGGCACCGTGGAATACATCGTTTCCGAGGACGGCACCATCTCCTTTTTGGAGGTCAATACCCGCGTCCAAGTCGAACACCCCGTAACCGAGGTCGTGACCGGCACCGATATCATCGCCGAGCAATTCCGCATCGCCGCAGGCGAGCCCCTGTCTATCTCTGAGGATCCGGATTCCACCGGCCACGCCTTTGAGTTCCGCATCAATGCCGAAGACATCCTCAACGGTTTTGCCCCCTGCCCCGGCACCATCGTCTCCTTCGAGCCGCCCACTGGCCCCGGCATCCGCGTCGATTCGGCTGTCCGCTCGGGATCCATTATCCCGCCGTACTATGACTCGCTCATTGCCAAGCTCATCGTGTGGGGCCCCACGCGCGAGGTAGCCCTCGCCCGCTCGCGCCAGGCGCTGCGCGAGTTTGACGTCTCCGGCGTGCGCACCGTGCTGCCCTTCCACCGCGACATGATGGACGAGCCAGCACTTATTGGCACTGCGTCTTCCGCTGAGGCCGATGCCGGCGCCAGCGAAATCGGCGTCTTTACTGACTGGCTCGACCACAACTACCGGCCTTCTGCCGCCAACCAGGTAGACAAGGTCGAGGCTATCTATACCAAGCGCCGGACGGTCGCGGTGGAAATCGATGGCAAGCTCGTCAATATCGGCGTGCCCATGGACTTCCTCGCAGGCGCCGGTGCCGGTGCCGGCGCTGGTGCGGGCGGCGCGGACGGTTCTGGTGCCACCGCTCCCTCGACGGCCGGGGCGCAGTCCACCGACGATAACGCGGTCACCTCCCCCTTCGAGGCCAACCTCGTGGCCTGGAATGTATCCGATGGCGATAGCGTCTCCGAGGGCGATTCCATCGCCACGGTCGAGGCCATGAAGATGGAATCTGCCATCAAGGCCCCGCGCGGCGGCACCATCAAGATCCTCGCTAAGGAGGGCGACCGCCTGGATTCCGCGACGGTGATTGCGACCATCGACTAGCGCGTGCTGCCTACCTGGGTGCTTGGCCGCGCAGATACTCACCCAGGTAGGGCAAGAGAAAGCGCACGGTTCCATAGCGGTGACTGGCGATGAGATCGCGTTCTAAAAGCAGCTTGCGGGCCATGGAAATGGCATTGGGAGTCTTGCCCAGGTGCGCCGCGATGGCACCGGTGGGAATATCAGGTCCGTGTTCGGCTTCCAGCTCCGCCATGGCGTTGAGAAAAGCGCGCTGGGCGTCAGGAACATTCTTCAACGCAATCTTGTGCACCTAGTTGCCCATATGCGCTGGAATCTCGCGCGCCATCGAGTACCGCATGGGTCCACGCCAAAGCGCCGACCAACTGCATTAGGTACGGATACCCCTGCACCAATGCGGTCGCCTCTTCCAAAGCGCGCTCGCTGAAACCGCGCCCAGCCGCGGTGGCGGTGCTATGCAGGGTCTCAGCTACGGTGGCATCATCAAGCAGCCCCAAATCCAGCCTTTGAGCGCGGCGCTAAGAGGTGGTGCCCTCGTGGTCCAATAGTTCTTCTACCCCGAAGGTCAATCCCGCGGCGGCGAAGGCGATATCGTACTCGCCCCGAATGAGATCCTGGATGGCGGTGGCAAGCTGCGCAAGCTCATCCACGGAAGCCGCTTGCACCTCATCGACAGTCAACAAGACGCCAGCATCATGCGCACGCGCGGCCTTCAAGAGGCTACGCAGCCGCGAGACCAAGCTGGGCTGGGCCTGGTTGTGGGGCAATTGTGTCGTCACAGATCCCACGCCCGCCACAGAGAATCCCGTGATCTTGCGGCCCGTCTTCTCCGTATAGTCCAGCTCCTCGATGGCTTCCGGAATCGTGGAATCGCGCAGCTGCGCTACCATCTGGGCATCCGCATAGGCGCGGATAACAACACACCCTAGGCGGCGCGCGGATTCTTCGAACTCATTGAGCAGCACGGTTTTGCCCACCCCGCGAGTACCGCTGACCAGCAAGGCACGCTGCATGGCGCCCACGCCACCCACGAGCCCATAGTTAAACGAGCTGATTTCAAATTCGCGCCCAGCCAGCTACACCGGCGACGCGCCAAAACTGGGGCGAAAAGGATTCTTATCCGGAATCACTATGCCAGACCTTCCATTTAGATCTTTTAGAACTTCGCCGCCTCTTTAGAACTTTTAGATCTTTAAGTCATACGGAATGACCGTTGACGCCTCACCCATTCAGTAAGGTGAGGGGCATGCTTTCCCAGTCCGTCGCCACCGCTTTGCGCCAAGAGATGTCGGCCGGCAATTTTCAGCCCGGCGAGCAACTCAGCGAGGTAAAGGTGGCCGAGCAATTCGGTTGCTCCCGCAATACCCTCCGCGAGGCCTTCACCACGCTCGCAGCCGAGCGCCTGGTTGAACGCATCCCCCACCGCGGCGTCTTCATCGCCACCCCGGATGCCGCCTATATCCGCGATTTATTCGCCGCCCGCGCCGCCATCGAGCCGGCCGCCGTACGGTGGGGCGCATTTGCCGATGCCCCCTCGCTCATCTCCCTCGCATCCTCCGCCTTCGAATGCGCAAGGCGCGATAAACACCAGGAAGTCTCCTCCATTAACCAGCTCTTCCACCAAACACTGGTAGCAGGACTTGATTCTCCCACCTTGGATGAGCAGATGAGCAACCTGCTCGCGCGCATGCGGCTTACCTTCTTATTGGTCATCCCCCGCTACCCACAGCTGCACGCCGAGCACATTCAAGGCAACGTTGATGTGGCCACGCTCATCGCGGAGGGAAAACGCGAAGAGGCCACCACGCGCTTGCGCGATAGCCTCTTAGAAACCTGCGATACCATCTTGTCCTTCACGGACTAAGAAAGTAGCGGGGACAATGCCTAAGGGATGAGGTACTCCGCATCGCGGGCATTGGTCACCAGCATCTTGCCCGGCGCATGGGAAATGGCCAGCTCCGGCTTTGAATCCATCACGATGGCTTGCGGGGTGACCCCACACGCCCAAAAGACGGGCAAGCAACCTTCTGGAATATCCACCGCATCACCAAAGTCTGGGTGCGCTAAATCCGCAATGCCGATAGCCGCTGGGTCCCCCACGTGCACCGGCGCGCCATGCACGGATGGATAGCGGGAGGTAATGCGCACCGCATCGGAGACCTGCGATGCCGGAATCGGGCGCATCGATACCACCATCGGTCCGGAAAATACGCCCGCAGGAGTAGTAGGAATATTCGTCCGGTACATCGGCACATTGCGTTGCTGTTTGATATGCGCGATCTCTATGCCCGCATCCACCAGCGCTGTTTCAAAGGTAAACGAGCAGCCGATAAGGAAGCTGACCATGTCAGGGGTGTAATGGGAGGTGGCATCGGCAAGCGTGGCCGTGTGCTCACCATGCTCAAAGATGCGATAGGCCGGGATATCGGTGCGGATATCGCCGCCAGGTAGCAGATCCGAGGTGTACTGGCCTGCCTCAAGCACGCCGACGATGGGGCACGGCTTGGGGTTGCGCTGGGCGAAAAGCAGGAAGTCGAAGGCGTATGCGCTGGGCAGCGAGAGCAGGTTGGCCTGCATGTAGCCTCGCGCGTGCCCGGCGGTGGTGGTCATCTCGTGGGTGCGCGCAAACTCGCGCACCTCTTCTGGCGTATGCATTATGCCCATATCGCCGTGATTCCTGAGACTGCTCGGAGACCGATGAAGATGGTGAGCAACCAGACCAGGCTGCCAAGGATAAGCAGCCACTTTGGGTACTTATAACCTTGCAGCAGGTCCTTGCGGCGCCAGGCCACCCACATCACCAGCGCGAAGCCGATGGGAAGGATGAGCCCGTTAATCGCACCGGCGAAGATCAAGAGCTTTTGCGGCGCGGAGTTGATTAGTACAAAAATGATCGTACAAACCGTAATGAAGATGACGGTGAAGATATTGCGGGTCCGGGACGAAGTTTCCTGGGTGGTCACGAAGGATACCGAGGTATAAGCGGCACCGATGACGGAAGAAAGGCCTGCGGCAAAGAGCACCATGCCGAATGCGCGGAGGCCGAATTCACCAGCTGCGTGGTAGAAGGCATCGGCGGCAGTATTATTTTCTTTTAGCGTGACGCCGGTAGCTACCACGCCCAATACCGCCAAGAAGAGCAGCATGCGCATAATACCGGTGACGATGATGCCGCTGACGGAAGTCCGCGTAATGTTCTTGACGTTTTCAACGCCGGATAAGCCCGCATCGATCAACCGGTGCGCGCCGGCAAAAGTGATATAGCCGCCGACGGTGCCGCCGATGATGGTGGTGATGACGAAGAAATCGATTTCACCCGGCGCGACGGTATTCTTAAGCGCCTCCCCTACCGGCGGCTGGCTGACGATGGCCACATACAACATAAGCAGGATCATTACCGCGCCCAAGGCGGCCACAAGGCGGTCCAGCGCCATTCCAGCGCGGCGGGAGAGGAAGATGAACACCGCAATCGCCGCCGCAATGACGCCACCGATACGGGCATCGATGCCCAGCATCGCGTTCAGGCCCAAGCCTGCGCCGGCGATATTCCCGATATTAAAAATCGCCCCGCCGAAAAAGACGAAGCCTGCGAGCACCCAGCCCAATCCGGGCAGGACGGTATTGCCCAAGGTATTGGCGCGCATTCCCGTCACGCAGAGCACGCGCCACACATTAAGCTGGATGGCAATGTCCACCAAGATGGACAGCGCGATAGCGAAGGCAAAAGAAGCGCCCATCTGGACGGTAAAGACCGAAGTCTGGGTCAAAAAGCCCGGGCCAATGGCCGAGGTAGCCATGAGGAACATGGCGCCCGCCATGGCGCCAATGCCCTTGGGCGGGGTTTTCGCATCCGCCTGCGCATCCGCCTGTGCCGAGGCGGAAACTTGTTTTTCAGCACTCACTAGTTTCACCTTTCGTGACGCCGGTCTCTCTTAAATGTGATTCGCATCATCATAATTGTTATTGCGGAGGTTGTTCAACAACATCTATAGCTAGGGGTGCTTCGGGGGTGATCTACGCTACTTTTCCCGCCTTTCGCCCCAGGTATTCAACTATTGTCTCCACTACCCTATTCGGCTCATTGACCAGCTCTTTTGGCCCGAATCTCAATACGCTAAATTGCTGATTTTCGATTTCTCGTTGCCTGCGCATCTGTTCCTTGACCACTGTTTCCGGTGCTTTCCCATAAGTACCGTCGTACTTGGTATCCCCGTCGACCTCGATAATGAGCCACCCATCGATACATAAGTCAGCCCGGTACTTTCCCAATACACGAAATTGTGGGTACACAGTGGCCGTGGGAATCCTTTCAATAATCAACGCCCGCAACAGCGACTCGTACGGTGATTCAGAACCGGCATACGCATGCTCCACCACCATTCTCATGGGGATAGGCCCCTTCATCCGAGCCATTGCTGCCCGAGTTTCCTTCAGATCTTCTATCGAAACTAGGCCCGCACGCAATGCGGAATCGACCGCTACAAGCCCCTCCGGAAACCCATGTAACCTAGCGATATCCAAGCACGTTCGTGCCGGATTAGTCACCCGAACCCCGGACCTTTCTACCGATGTCTCCCCTATACGTGACATTCGGTAATACTTTCGCGGCCACTGCGTGTGCGGTGGAATGCTTCCTGAAGGTGAAGCGAGCTCAACGAGCTCTTTTCTCCTGGGAATCACCCAAATTCCCCAAATACGCGCAGCTGACTTAGCCACCAATGACGCGCGGTGCGCACTTAAGCCGGCCGCTAAAGTAAGGGCAAGCTGTTGCTTATGCCATGGCCAGCTTTCCCACGTCGTTGTTTTCACTGCAATCCATGGAGCGACTCGCTTTAATTCGCCCGTGTACAGCGCGGGATAGTAAGGACTAGTTGAACCTGCATAGCGAAGATTAATTAACTCATGATTTAACATGCTCTTTATCTTCGCTGCTTCCTAGAGAAACTGCTGAGCGTGATGCTCCAAATGGTCATATTCTGAGCTCCCCGCTGGGCATCCGCATTGAACGGGTCTAATCCCACGGAACGGGCGACTAGTACCTTTTGCGAAGGATAGGTAGTCGGTCGCTTTGGTCAGGGTTGGAAGGTCAGCCTCCTATGGTCAACCTCCACTGCAATAACTGAGCAAACTCGCTCCTCAAATATCGCAAATCTTCTTCAAATATTGCATAAGACCCTGCACTTTCGGAGCATCCTGAAACGGCTTTCTCAGTGCCCGTTGCCACGCTTCCGGAAGAGGCCTTTGAGCAGCCGGTTGCAGAGCTTCTTGAAGCAGCTTATGCAAGGCATCCTGAAGAGCCCTTTGAGCAGCCCAGTGGACAGCTCTTTGTTGCACTGTTGCGGGAGGGGCCGCAACGAGTCCTAAAACTATCGCGAACAGTCACGAATCGAGACCACATCAGGCGCGTGCAGCTCACCGCTGGAATGGGGCGTGATTTACTAGAACCAATGGAACCCCTCGAGCTCTCAGCACTCACCGGCACGCAATCGCGTACCTACGGCACCCGCAAAATCACCAAGGACATGGTGTCTGCGCCGGTCCATGTGGCGATCGCCCTGTGGGACGAACGCTGGGACTCAGCGGAGGACGGAACCATCGAGGGCTGGGTCATCGCGGTCAACACTCCGCAGGCACGCTTTGTACGCAAAGGCCAGATCAAAAAGGGCGATATCGTCAAAGTTGCAGTTAGCGAGCTACAGCGCGCCCTGCGCGGAATCGATGGACGTACCTGGATTGTCACTGGTCGCAGGCAAAATGCGCTGCGATCGGCACTCGAGAAGCGCGGCTATACGGTGACGGGGAGCTTTGCGGGGGAGAATCGGGCATCGGCAAGCGCGAGCTCCGCACGCCGCAAACAAGCTGGCTTGACCGCGCGGAAGGCCCGCAAGCTGGGCGAGGCCCCGAAGAAGAAGGAAGCAAACAAGGTCGAAACGCCAGAGGCGAAATGGTGGCCGAATTTCTCGCATACGACATCCTGGCCGACGGGCGCGGTGGTGCGCATCGCTACCGATGCTTCCTCCGATACCGTATTCAAGGGGTCGATGTGTTTCGTGGCGGGAAACGGTGACTACCGCCTGCACACCCGCGAGACGAAAGCTAGCACGGATGAACTGGAGTTAGAAGCGCTCACGCTCGCCTTAAAGTACCTGCTCAAGGTAGGTGCGACGAAGGCCGTGATCGAATCCGATTCTGTTGCGGCATTGGATGCTGTCAACCACATTGTGCACAAGAAAGGCTCGAAGGCGGCACGGCCGGGACGCAGGTGGCGCGGTGTCTCGTCTAGTGCGCGCTCCCGATTCCAACAGGCCTGGGGCGATCTAGAAGGCACCTGCGAAGTGGATATTCGCCGTGTGCTCGGTCATGCCGGGGATCCGCTCAATCGCGCCGCCGATCAGATTGCGTATATGGGGCTGCGCGCCATTGCGCACCCCATGAAGCAATCGCGGCCTACCTTGCAAAGCGGGATCAGCAAGGCGCTCAAGGCAGTGTAGCCTCGGTTACCTCCGCAGTCGCCGCCACAGGATTCGCGCTGCGGAATGCGGGGTCGCCGCAACCTCGCGTAGGTAATTGCGCGGCATCGACAGCCACGGCGTGCGCGCGGGGTGAACATTAATCGCAATGCCCAAATGCCAGGCCCACAATGTGGTGCGCAGGGCATGGAAATCGTTGGTGACCACCTGCAATACGGCATCTGGTGCAAGGCTATGTGCGTTTTCTAAATTTTCATTTGTACTGGTAGCAGCCGGTTCCACAAGCACATTCCCAGGATCAACGCCTCGCTTGATGAGGTACTCAGCCATCGCGCCCGCTTCCCCGCAGCCAGAGACGATAACTGTCTGCCCAGAATAGAGCTCAAGCGTCTTATCCAAACGAGACCGCAGCATGGCGCCCGGATGACCGTGGGTAACACGAGAGCCCAAAACAAGGAGCGGATCGCGCGGGGAATCTTCCATGCACATTAGCTTAGACCGGCGCGAACCCTTGACAGACACAGGTACTGAACCGTAGATTGAGACACAAGTGTGCAATCGATTGCACGACCCATCGAAGCTGCTCTAACCCTAGGAGCCGAATTGGCCGCAACCACCCTCAAGCACGTAGCCGCCGCAGCTGGGGTGTCCATTTCCACCGCCTCGCGCGCGCTGGCAGGAAATCCAGCTATTTCCGCAGCCACCCGCAGGCGCGTAAAACAAGCAGCCGAACAGCTCAATTACCGCCCAAATGCCCAGGCACGCGCGCTGCGCAACGCACGGTCCAACGCCATCGGCCTCGTCATACCAAGCCTGGATAACTCGTATTTCGCCGCCATGGCCGCCGCAATTGAACAAGAAGCTAATGCTCACGGTGTCGCCACCATGATTACCAGCTGCGGCGAGGATCCTGCGCGTTTGGAACGCGCCCTCGATGCCCTCACGCAGCGGCAGGTTGATGGAATAATTACTGTTCCCTTCGATGGCACAGAAGACGCCATCCGCCAGGCCCATTCCCATCGGCCGTTGCTATTGATTGACCGAACACTGGGAGAATTTCCCGCCGTGATTTCTGATCCTGGTCCGGGAATGCATAAGGCAATTGCGCAGCTCAAGGACAAAGGCCATACCTCGATTGGCTATCTTTCCGGCCCCCAAGAAACCTCTACCGGCAGGCAGCGCCTCTCTGTATTCGCAGAAGCAGCCCGCGACCTTGATATCCACATTCACCACGGCAGCTTCCGGCACCGCGAGGGATATAAGGGCGCGATCGAACTACTTAATGCAGGGGTCACGGCCATCGTTGCCGCTGACTCGATGATGACTGCAGGCGCATTAGAAGCCTGTCATAATTCCGGCAAGGCCATTGGAGAGGAAGTCGCACTCGTCGGTTTCGATGACTTCATTTACCTGCGCTTCCAGCCGGCGCCCATATCCGTAGTGGACCAAAACGTCGACCACATGGGCAAGATAGCCACCGCAGAACTCATCGCGGCCATCAAAAATAAGCGCCCGCCTCAAGGATCGATAATCGATACGCGATATATCCCCCGCATGTCCACTGCATTCACCGTAGAATCCGATTCATAGGAGGATTTCCAATGAGCAAACTCACCGTCGTCGGCTCGATTAATGCTGACCTTATTGTCCATGCCGAACGCCACCCGCACCCCGGCGAAACGCTGCTGGGCTCCGGCGGCGAGATCCTCGCTGGCGGCAAGGGCGCGAACCAAGCGGTCGCCGCTGCGCAATTGGGCGCCAATGTAGCTTTCGTCGGCGCGGTCGGTTCCGATCCCTACGCCGAGCCCGCCATGCACTACATGCACAGCTCCGGCATCGATCTCAGCGCGGTGGAACAGTCCGATACCACTACCGGCTTGGCGGTCATCACGGTCTCCGCCGATGGGGAAAACACCATCGTCATCTCCCCCGGCGCCAACGCTCTTGTCGATGCCCCCTTCGTCACCGCCCGCCAATCCACCATCGCCGATGCGGACGTGGTCTTGCTCCAGGGCGAAATCCCCGCGTCCGGTTTCAAAGCCGCCGTCGATGCCGCTCAAGGGCGCGTGGTCGTCAACCTCGCCCCGGTCATCGAGGTGGACCGCGACGCCCTCCTGCAGGCCGATCCCCTCATGGCCAACGAGCACGAGGCTGGCCTCATCCTTGAGCAACTGGGCCTTTCTTCCACCGGCACCCCGCGCGAGCTCGCCCACCGCCTTGTCTCCGCCGGCTTTAAATCGGTGGTGCTGACCCTCGGGGCCGAAGGCGCCTACGTAGCAACGCCCGATTCCAACACGGACATCCCCACCCCACAGATCACCGCAGTCGATACCACCGGCGCCGGCGATGCCTTTGCCGGTGCTTTTTGCACCAAGCTCCTTGAAGGCGCCACGCTTGTCGATGCCGCCACCTTCGCCGCCCGCGTCGGCGCCTTCGCCGCCACCAGCGCCGGCGCCCAGCCGTCCTATCCCACGACCTCTTCACAATTGCCAGAGGTCACGCAGAAATAGAAGCGTCCAGTTTTAAAGTCACTGCAATGGAAGGTCACATCAGCCATCATGCATAAGAGCCTTGGAAAGGATAGTAAGAATAAAGAGAGAAGCGGTAAGAGCGAGCCTAAAAAATGGAAAGCCTTTTTAATCTCGCTATTGATATTTCTGCTTGTCCCCTTACCTTTTGCTCTTTACCTTGGCGGCACTGAGTGGCTTTTCAACGACAAGAAATCGGTGCCGAAAGAATTCTGGGTTTCTTATGTACTAGGTTTCGTCGTTTTTATTGGTGGATTGCTCTGGATGCAGATCAAAGAGTGGTTCCATGACGACTCCAAGAATTCTAAACGGTAGCTGACTGGAGTCTCCCTCTCTTTCAGCCGAAAAAGAAAGGGGCTCGTCCCTACTCCCCTAGCAGCTTCGAGCGCAGGTTCTTATCCTTCTGCTCGACTTCTTCTGCCATCTTTTCTTGGTAGGCGACCATCTTGTTTTGCAGGGCGGGGTCTCCGGCGCCCAGGATGCGGGCGGCCAGCAGGCCGGCGTTCTTTGCGCCGCCGATGGAGACGGTGGCCACGGGAACGCCGCTAGGCATCTGCACGATAGAAAGCAGGGAGTCTAGGCCATCGAGGTCCTTGAGTGCGCGCGGAATGCCGATAACGGGCAGCGGCGTGGCCGCTGCAACCATGCCCGGCAGGTGGGCGGCGCCACCGGCACAGGCGATGATGGCCTTAAGGCCGCGGGAGTGCGCTCCCTTGGCGTAGGCCAGCATCTTTTCCGGGGTGCGGTGGGCGCTAACCACGCCGACCTCAAAGGGGATGCCGAAGTCCGCGAGGACTTCCGCGGCGGGTTCGACGGTGGGCCAATCCGAATCCGAGCCCATGATGATTCCTACCTGCGGTTCCATAATGTCCTTTCTAGGTTTTAAGAGTTATGCCCACGTTGCGTGCATGAGAAAGTGCGCGGCCTGGCGGGCGGCATCGCGGGTCTCATCGAGTGATGTACCAGCGACATTGACGTGGCCGATCTTGCGGCCAGCGCGGTGGTCCTTGCCGTACAGGTGAATCTTGGCGTGCGGGTAGCGTTCCATGACCTCGCGCACACGCTGCGGCATAGGCATCCTGGGATCTTCGTCCGCGCCGAGAACATTTGCCATAACGGTCACCGGGGCTAGGGCGTCCACCGCACCCAAGGGCAGGTCGAGTACGGCGCGCAGGTGCTGTTCGAACTGCGAGGTCACGCAGCCATCCTGGGTCCAGTGGCCGGTATTGTGCGGGCGCATGGCCAATTCATTAACGGAGATGTCCTCGCCATTTTCACCGTTGAAGGCGAAAAGCTCCACGGCTAGCACGCCGGTCACGCCGAGGGATTCGGCAATGCTTAGCCCCAGCGCAGAGGCGCGTTCGGCCAGATCAGGCGAGAGATCGGGCGCGGGCGCGATGGCCTCGGCACAGATGCCGTTGGCCTGGCGGGACTGGGTAATGGGCCAGACCTTGGCTTCACCGGATGGGCGGCGCGCTACCAAGATGGACAGCTCGCGGGTCAGATCCACCTTCTCTTCGGCCATGAGCGGCGTGCCGGCGTCTAATAGCTCGGCGACGAGCTCATCAAGATCGGCATCCGAGGGAAACCACACGCCCTTGCCGTCATAGCCACCGCGGCGGGCCTTGAGACAAACGCGCCCGTCTACGGCATCGAAAAAAGCGCGGGCATCAGCAACGGATTCGATTGCGCTAAACCGCGGAACGGGCGCCCCCAGTGCGGAGAGCTTTTCCCGCATGTCCAGCTTGTCCTGGGCATAGCGCAGGGCGCTGGGCTGGGGCTGGACGTTAAAGGAGGCATCGATAAGCGCGGCGGAATGCTCATTGGGCACATGCTCATGCTCGAAGGTAACCGCATCCGCGCCGCGGGCTGCCGCGAG
The DNA here is from genome assembly GCF_030227225.1 of Corynebacterium rhinophilum. Taxonomy (GTDB): domain Bacteria; phylum Actinomycetota; class Actinomycetes; order Mycobacteriales; family Mycobacteriaceae; genus Corynebacterium; species Corynebacterium rhinophilum. The sequence goes on along the minus strand of NZ_JASPHQ010000001.1, from coordinate 238,349 downwards.
CAGATCCTCGTACTTGTGATAATCGCCCACCACGATGTCCGGGGTGACCTGCGCGGTCGAAGAATCCGGGCTACCAGCAAGAATCCGCAGATGAATATCGAGTTCAGCGGCGGCAGGCTGCATCATGCGCGCCAGCTGACCATCGCCACAGACAGTTACAATAGGTTTTGAGACACTCACGCCCACAATATTAGCTTGGATACCATGTTTACCCGTCATTCGATCTTCCAGAACTCCCTCATGAGCGCCCTCCTTGATGGCATTTATGACGGCGAGATGACCATCTCTGAGCTGCTAGGAAAGGGCAATTTCGGCATCGGTACCTTTAACGGCCTAGATGGTGAAATGATCATTCTGGACGGGACCTGCTACCAACTGCGCGGCGATGGCTCCGCACGGGTTGCGGACTTGGACCAGCAGACTCCTTATGCCGTGGCCACCAATTTTGTGCCGCGCATTCTTGTCGATGCCCCACGGGGCCTGCGCCGCGACGAGCTTTCCGCCTTCATCGATGAGGTGGAACCTTCCGCCAATTACATGTACGCGGTCCGTATCACGGGCAGGTTTTCTGAGGTCACCACGCGCACCGTGGTCAAACAAACCAAGCCCTATCCCCCAATGACCAAGGCGGTCGGCGGCGATAAAGAGCTGCACTTTAGCGATGTCGAAGGAGTCATCGGTGGCTTCCGCACTCCCGTGTACGAGCGCGGGATTTCTGTACCCGGCTGCCACGTGCACTTTATCGACGCCGCGCGTAAGTCCGGCGGACATGTGCTGGATTACACCGTGGATGAGGCGAAAATCGAGCTCTGCCCCGGTTCAGATCTAGAACTGCGCCTGCCGCTGACCCAAGAATTCAGCAGCGCTAACCTCGCACCGGAGGATCTTGATAAGCAATTGCACTCCACCGAGGTTAAAACCAAGGGCGATCATTAATAATCTCCGCCACCTGCTTTGACTTGGCCACGGTGGGAAAATACATGGCCCTGTCCCAGCCGTTGAGCGCAATGGAGATACCGCCGCGGCGCTTGCGGGCGCCGCGAATATCTTCCAGTGGAATCGAATCGATGTGGCGGCCTTCCCGCACAATGACGCGGCGATTGGTCACGATGAACCGCTTGCGGCGAGCCTTATAAAACGGAATGAGAAAGCGCCACGTGCTCAGCCCGGCCCACAAGACGACGAGCCCGTTGCGCAGCATGGGTTCTACTCCCTGGGCATCGCACCAGCCGATGGCAATCCACAGCACGCCAGTAATGAGGATGAGCTCCAGGAATGGGAAAACGAGCGCGCGAAATGGCGCGGATACATCCGCGCGCTTGACCTCGCCTTGGCCCATCTTCATCAATCCCATAGCCATGGATAGTACCAGTGCGAGGCAGCGCTACTCGGACTGCGCGAACTACCACCCGACGCCTGCTGCGCGTCGCCTGCCGCGCGATACCTATCGCGCGGCGACTATCGCGCGGCGCCGATCGTGCGACATCTAACGTGCGGCGCCTATCGCGCCGGACGCAGATGCGTCACGTCACCGGCGGAGTAGTACTCGCCTGCGACGTTAATGCGGCCGTCCTCACCAATGCCCTCAACACGGCCGATGACATCGCCAGTCGGGGTCTCCAGCCGCACCTCCTGGTCAATGGATGAGCACACCGCGCGGTAATCCTGCATAAGCTGCGGATCCTGGTTCTCCCACTGCGTAATGCGGCGGCGCAGGTTTTTCAGCACGGTAATGGCCAGCTCGGTGCGGTCGGTATCGCGGCCTTCCAGAGCCAACGAGGTGGCCTTTTCAATGGGCAATTCTTCGCGGCTGAGCGTGACATTAATACCCATGCCTACGACCACGCGCGCAGAGGGCGCCTGCCCGCCGACGGCCTTATTTACCTCGGCTTTATTGACTTCAGCTTTGTTGACCTCAGCCTTGTTCAACTCAGTTTTATTCAGTTCTGCCTTATTGACCTCAGTCTTCGGTGCGGACTTGAAGGCTTGGCCCACGGGACCGGCCTCGGCAAGGATGCCGCAGAGTTTATTGCCATCGATATGCACGTCATTCGGCCATTTCAGCACGGAGCCCTCGATGGAATCGGTCACGGCCAGGCCCGCAGCCAGCGGAAGCGTGCCCAAGTGGTCGAGAGAATCGGGCAAAAGCAGCACGGAAAAGATCACCTGGGATTCGGCTGGCGCCGTCCACGCCCGGCCGAGGCGGCCTTTGCCGGACAACTGCTCATCGGCAAGCAGCACGGTGCCATCGGTGACATTGGTGGCCTGCATCAGATCGGTATTGGTGGAACCGGTCTGATCCACAAAATCGATGGTGGTGAAGTCCTCTGCCAGGGCGGTGCGGATGCGGTGCTTATCAAGTGCAGTCATAGATTCCAAGATACCGTCCGCTGGTGGTGCTAGTGTGTTGCGCATGGCAAAGGTCACTTTTGAAAAGGTAAATATCACTTACCCCGGCGCGGCGGCGCCCACCGTGAAGGAATTGGACCTAGAAATCGCGGACGGCGAGTTCCTCGTTTTGGTGGGCCCTTCTGGCTGCGGCAAGTCCACGACGCTGCGCGCGCTGGCCGGCCTTGAACCAACGTCTAGTGGCCGGATTCTCATCGATGATACGGATGTCACGGGCCTTGAACCGGGCGATCGCGATATTGCGATGGTTTTTCAAAATTATGCGCTCTACCCGCACCTTTCGGTGGAAGAAAACATGGGCTTTTCGCTCAAGCTGGCGAAGCTCCCCAAGGCTGAAATCAAGCAAAAGGTCCAGGATGCCGCGGAGATGCTGGGGTTGAGCGAGTTCCTTAAGCGCAAGCCCAAGGACCTCTCGGGCGGTCAGCGCCAGCGCGTTGCCATGGGCCGTGCCATTGTGCGCAACCCTAAGGCCTTCCTCATGGATGAGCCGCTCTCTAACCTGGATGCGAAGCTGCGCGTGCAAACCCGTACGGAGCTTGCGAGCCTGCAGCAGCGCCTTGGTACCACCACGGTCTATGTCACCCACGACCAGGTCGAGGCCATGACGCTGGGGCACCGAGTCGCGGTGCTGAAAGATGGCGAATTGCAACAGGTTGCCCCGCCGCGCGAGCTTTATGCGGAACCGGCCAACGAGTTCGTCGCCGGCTTTATTGGTTCGCCTGCAATGAATATCTTTGACCACAACGGCGAGCGCCTGGGTGTGCGCCCGGAAAATATGCACCTCAATGAGGGGGCTGAGGGACTGCGCGGCGTGGTCGACCTGGTTGAAGAGTTGGGTTCCGAATCCTTTGTCTACGCCACGGTGGGTAGCGCACGGTTCGTGGCCCGGTGTGAAGGCACCCCGCCGCAGCGCGGTGAGGAGGTTGTATTGACCTTTGATGCAAGCGCTGCACACCGCTTTGACCCAGAAACCGGGCGACGTATCTCCACCTCCTAAATTACCCCCCATTTAGAGGTGAATAATCAAAATCTATTCTGCGCGCGGTGTTTGTAAATTATTTTTAAGGAACACCCAAGCTTTCTGAAAGGTGAATTCCCATGAAGAAGTACTTCATTCGCACCACAGTCGCCACCACGGCAGTATTGGCGCTGGCAGGCTGCTCCACGTCTGACGACGGTGCAGATAACGCGGATGGCTCCGCATCCGGTTCCGGTTCCGGCGCTGACTCCCACGGCCCCATCACCTTTGCCATGGGCAAGAACGACACGGATAAGATCACTCCCATCATCGATAAGTGGAATGAAGAAAATCCGGATGAAAAGGTCACCCTCAAGGAGCTCGCGGGCGAGTCCGATGCCCAGCGCGAGACCTTGGTGCAGTCCCTCCAGGCCGGCAATGATGACTACGATGTCATGGCCCTCGACGTGGTCTGGACCGCGGAATTCGCCGCCAACCAGTGGCTCCAGCCGCTAAACGGTGACTTCGAGACCGATACCTCGGAGCTCTTGCCCGCCACCGTGGAATCGGCCACCTACAATGACGTGCTGTATGCGCTCCCGCAAAACACCAATGGCCAGCTCCTCTTCCGCAATACTGAGCTCGCGGACGCTACCCCGGAGAAATTCGCTGACCTCGAATCCGCCTGCAAGGCCCTGGAAGATGACAAGAAGTGCCTGACCACCCAGCTCAAGCAGTACGAGGGCTTGGCTTTGAACACCGCCGGCTTCATGGAGGGCTGGGGCGGCTCGGTGCTTGACGATGACGGCAATGCCACCGTCGACTCCAAGGAAGCCCAGGAAGGCCTGCAGGCCATGGTGGATGCTTATGAAGACGAAATCATCTCCAAGGACTCCACCGCCGCCACCGAGGAAGAGACCAACATGGCCTTCACCGAAGGCAAGACCGCCTTCGCAGTGAACTGGCCCTACATGTACACCAATGCCGTAGATGCCGGCATTGACGTTGAGGTCCAAGCACCGCTGGGCAAGGATGGCGTTGGCGTGTCCACCTTGGGCGGCTACAACAACGGCATCAACATCAATTCCAAGAACAAGGGCACCGCCCTGGACTTCATGAACTTCATCATCAATGAGGAGAACCAGAAGTCCTTTGCTGAGCAGTCCTTCCCGCCGGTTCTTTCCTCCATCTACGATGATCCACAGTTGCAGGAGGAATTCCCCTACTTGCCAGCGCTGAAGGAATCCCTAGAAAACGCCGCACCGCGTCCGGTATCGCCGTTCTATTCCGCCATCTCTAAGGCCATTCAGGACAACGCTTATGCCGCGCTTACCGATGGCAAGTCCGTCGAGGATGCCACCTCCGATATGAAGGCGGCCATCGATTCTGCTTCGCAGGGTTAAAGAAGCCCTCCCTGGACCTCGTATCCTACGGGCAGGGAGCATGCTGAAAAGCGAGAAATATATAGCGAACCGCTAGTACACAAATGGGTGAGGAAGGCGCATATGCCACTGCCTCACCCTTTGTGGTTTTCCCGTCCCAGTTGGGGATAGAATCTAGCGCACTAGAAATCATCTGAATCAGAAAGGCGAACTCCCGTGGTCACCACTTCGCCGACGCAACAGAAGCACCCTCGATCGAAAAAGCCCAAGCGCGCCTCTAGCACCTCCAGGTTTGCCAATTTCGGGCGCCCGGCCGCGCTGATCGCCCCGGCGCTCATCGTACTGGGCATTATCATCGGCTATCCCATCGTGCGCGCGGTCATCCTGTCTTTCCAGGGAAACCGGCAGCTCAACCCCAAAACGGGTCTCTTTGAAGAAGGCGGTTTCGCCGGCATAGACAATTACCTGTACTGGATCAATAACCGCTGTGTGTCCGGTGCGGGTGAAATCACGACGTGTCCGCCCGGAGTTATCGCCACCGACTTTTGGCCCGCCGTAAAAATCACGCTGTTTTTCACCGTGGTCACGGTCGCCCTGGAGACCATTCTCGGCATGTTCATGGCCATCATCATGAACGGCGAGTACCGCGGCCGCGGCTTAGTGCGCGCTGCCGTGCTTATCCCCTGGGCCATTCCTACCGCCGTGACGGCCAAGCTGTGGCAGTTCATGTTCGCCCCGGACGGCATAGTCAATTCCTTGCTGGGCGCGAATATCGCCTGGACCACGGACCCGTTTTATGCGCGCTTTGCCGTCATCATCGCAGACGTGTGGAAGACCGCACCGTTTATGGCCCTGCTCATCCTGGCTGGCCTGCAGATAATCCCCAAGGATGTCTACGATGCCGCCCGCGTCGATGGCGCTAACCGCATCCAAACCTTCTTCCGCATCACCCTGCCGCTAGTGCGCCCAGCCCTGATGGTGGCCGTGCTCTTCCGCACCCTGGATGCGCTGCGCATGTATGACCTTCCCGTCATCATGATTTCGAGCTCCTCTAATTCCCCTACCGCCACCATTTCCCAGCTGGTGGTGGAAGATATGCGCCAAGGTAACTTCAATTCCGCCTCGGCGCTATCCACCCTTATCTTCTTGCTCATCTTCTTCGTCGCCTTCATCCTCATCCGCTTCCTAGGCGCGGATGTCTCCGGCAGAAAGGGTGCAAAATAATGCGTAAATTCGGACACTACGCGGGCATTATCTTCATCATGTTCTGGGGCCTTGCCCCTTTTTATTGGATGGTGGTCACCGCCCTGCGCAGCCAGGAATTCACCTTCGATACCACGCCCTGGCCAACGCATATCACGCTCGATAATTTCCGCGATGCCCTCGCAACGGATAAGGGCAATGACTTCCTCGGCGCGCTGGGCAATTCGCTGTTCATCTCGCTCGCAACCACCACGGTAGCCGTCTTAGTCGGCGTATTTACCGCGTATGCGCTCTCCCGCTATGACTTTCCCGGCAAGGGTATTGTCACCGGCATCATCCTGGCGGCCTCCATGTTCCCTGCCATCGCGCTGGTTACCCCGCTCTTCCAGCTCTTTGGCCGCCTAGAGTGGATCGGCACCTACCGGGCGATGATCATCCCAAATATCTCCTTCGCCCTGCCACTAACGGTCTATACCCTGCTCAGCTTTTTCCGGCAGCTGCCGTGGGAGCTTGAGGAGGCTGCCCGTGTGGATGGCGCTTCACGTGCCCAGGCCTTCCGCCTCATCCTCCTGCCTCTGGCCGCACCGGCACTGTTTACCACCGCGATCATCGCCTTTATCACCACGTGGAATGAATTCATGTTGGCCAAGCAGCTGTCCACGACTGCGACCGAGCCGGTCACGGTGGCCATCGCCCGTTTCTCTGGCCCCTCGGCCTTCGAGTACCCTTATGCCGCAACCATGGCGGCTGGTGCATTGGTGACCATTCCGCTTATCATCATGGTGCTCATTTTCCAGCACCGCATCGTCGCCGGGCTTACCGCAGGAGGTGTCAAGGCCTAATGCGCCGGTCCCTGCTGTGGGATTCGCTTCTCGGATTCCTCGGCTTCTTCGCGTGTCTTGCGGTTATCCAAGCCGTGGTGAACCTATTTGAAGACTCTCCCGCCGTATGGCCCGGCCTAGTGGCCGGCGCGCTGTGCGCACTGACCTATCTTGCGTGGCGGGCAAAAAGAAAGGATCTGCAATGAGCTGGTACCACAACGCCGTCTTCTATCAAGCCCTCGTGGGCTCCTTTAAGGACTCTGGCAATAACGAGGCCGAAAATAAGGGCATCGGTACGCTGCGCGGGGTCATCGACAAGCTGGATTACCTCCAGTGGTTGGGCGTGGACTGCCTCTGGCTCTCGCCGTTTTATGCCTCGCCGCTGCGCGATGACGGCTACGATATCGCCGATTATTACTCCATCCACCCCGATTACGGCACGATGGCGGATTTCGAGGAACTGGTTGAGGAATTGCACCGCCGCGATATGCGCATCATGACGGACCTGGCGCTCAACCACACCAGCTCCGACCACCCGTGGTTCCAGGCCTCGCGCTCCGATCCGGATGGCCCGTTTGGGGATTTCTACGTCTGGGGCGATGACCCCGAGCGCTACCCCGAAATCCGCGTCATTTTCACCGACGTCGAGACCTCCAACTGGACCTGGGACGAGGAGCGCCAGCAGTACTATTTCCACCGCTTTTACTCCCACCAGCCGGATCTCAATTACGATAACCCGGACGTGCAGGATGAGGTCTTTAATATCTTGTCCTTCTGGATGGACAAAGGCCTTGATGGCCTGCGCCTCGATGCCATTGCGTACCTCTTCGAGCGCGATGAGCTCGGCGGCGAATCCCTGCCGGAGACGGTGGAGTTCGTGGAAAAGATTCGCTCCTTTATGGATACCCACTATCCCGAGGCCGTCCTCATTGCGGAGGCCAACCAGCCGCCCAAGGAGACCATGGATTTCTACGGCTCCGGCAACCGCTTCCACATGGTCTTCAACTTCCCGGTCATGCCGCGGCTGTACCAAGCGCTCGCGCTTGGCGATGCCACCCCCGTCTACGACATCCTCGACCAACTACCGCCGCTGCCCGAGGGCTGCCAGTGGGGTACCTTCCTGCGCAACCACGACGAATTGACCTTGGAAATGGTTGACGATGATGTCCGTGAGCTGATGTATCAGACCTACCTGCCAGAGGAAGGCATGCGGGCGCACGTGGGCATCGCCAGGCGGCTCATGCCGTTGATGGGTGGGGACCGCCGCAAGGTGGAGCTGATGTTTTCGCTGCTGATGACCCTGCCGGGAGCGCCATTTATTTATTATGGCGATGAAATCGGCATGCTCGATGACACCTCTTTGCCGGATCGTTATGCCGTTCGCACCCCCATGCAGTGGGACGATAGCGAAACCGCGGGCTTTAGCGCGCGCACCCCGGCGCGGCTGCCTATCGTCGGCGGCACGTCCGTGGAATCTCAGCTCAACGATGCCACTTCCCTGCTCCACAGCGTGCGCACCATGATTGCAGAGCGCCACGCGCACCCCGACCTGGGAACGGCACCCTGCGAGCCAGTGGAAACCGGTAAGGAAAGTGTGCTCGGTTACCAGCGCGGCGACCTGTTGTGCCTGCACAATTTCAGCGACCGCTCCGTTGACCTAGGCCCCGTCGAGCTCGGACCTTACGGATACGCCTGGTTGCCGGCCTAGAGCGGCTGTCTTTGGCCCGGCATGACCGCTGCACGGCCAGCCATGCCGGTGGATGGGCCTGCTTTTGCAATTTGTGCATCCTCCACTGCGATAACTGAGCAAACCCGGCCCTCAGATATCGCAAATCTTCCTCAAATGTTGCAGAGGACCCTGCACTTTGGAGGATGCACTTCAGAGGATGCACTTTGGAGGATGCACTTCTACAAACCAAGCAGTGCGCGCCGTAGCTGCTACAAAAAAGAGCCCAGCTCCACACCCCATTCACAGGGTGCGGCTGGGCTCATTTTCTGATGAACTAACTCCAGTCCGGAGCGTCTTCTAAGCGCAGCTCGGAATAGCGAGCTTCAGGGACAGTGGCCGAATATGGTTTTCCTACCGTTTCCCATACTTGATCTCGGTTGCAGCGCACATCCTGGCCATCGGTATCCAGCATGGTAAAGCCCCACACCAACTTGCCTTGGGAATTTGCAGGCAAGGTGTATGGCCCAACTACCTGGTTAATCTTCCAGTGTTGTTCGCTTACATAGTTGAATCCGTAGGTCTTAGTCAGGATCTTGGCCAAATCTCCCTCTCCCTGCACGGAGCCGGAAACCTCAACGGTTTCCGTCCGCGCTTTGGATACGGTGTGTTTGACCGGCACCGGCTCAGCATTGTGGTTTGCCACGCTTGCGGCATCGGTTTGCTTGAACCAGCGGCGCTTCGCGGTGACATAGGTTGAGTTCTCCCCCGGCGTTGCGCAATGCGTGCCGGGCTTAAAGTCATCGTTCCAGCGCTGGGGCAGTTCAAAGTCTCCGCCGAAGTCAGAGGCATGGGCTACGGGAACGGCCACCAAGCTCAGCGCTGCGATTGCACTAGCGATGGTCTTCACCTTCACGGTTTAACCCCAATCGTTGTTATCACGGGTGGAGACTGCGACGTGGCGTTCCTTGGGCAGAGTTGCGGTAAATTTACCGCCATTGGCCTGCCAGGTGTGGTCGGAACCGCACACGGTCTTTTGACCCTCGAAGTCAGAGACTACCCAACCAGCCTTCAGCACGGCAGTCTTTCCCGGGGCGATATCGTATGGGCCAACCTGCTCGCCTACCTCGTAGGTCTGGCTAGAGGTGTAGCTGGAGGAGAAGGTGAAGTGAATCAGATCCAACAGCTTGAAGTCCACACCAGCAGAAACGTTCCAGGTCTTGGACTTGGTTTCCTTGATGGAGCGGGTTACGGGAAGCGGCTCGTCGTTGTAGTTGGAAACGGTCCAGGTACCGGCGGAACCGTCGAAATAGGTGCGCTTAATATCAATGGTCTGGCCGGTATCGCCAGGATTGGCGCAACGTTCACCAATCGTAGTGGGGTTTGCAGGGCCCAGGTCGCGCTGCGGCAATGCATTGGCGGCTGGGGCAGCGAATACGCCGGCGGCAACGGCTAAAGCCGCGGTGGTGGACGCAATCTTGGAAATGCGCATGAGATGTACTCCTAGCAGGTATTTAGTAGATGGTTTGGGTGGGTACGGGCAGATCGCGGTATTCGTCAGGGGTGACGTCTACGGTGCGGGTACTGCCGTCTTTGGAAGTGATTGTGGCTTCGGCCCAGAAACCGCTCGGGGCGGTGGTCTGTTTATAGTTCGAGGTGAGGTCGTACTTGCCGGATTTTCCGCAGTGCACTTCGCGATAGTTGATACGGGTCATGGTGGTGCCGTACTCCACGCGAACGCGCTCTCCGGGTGCAAGGTTTACATGTTTGAGTTCAGTACCGACCGGCATGTAGGCACGCTTGATGGCGCCCACGGACTCGAGCCACCCCTGAGGGATATCGCCCCTATTGCCTCGCCAATTGGTATATGGATCGTGCTGGGCACCAACCACGAAGTCCGTTACCGGAGCAAATTCATAGTCGCCCTGAGACCAGTTGAGGAAGTCGGTGGAATAACCGGGCTTGCGGAAGGTTGGCTTCACCGCGGTGATATCCAGCGGATACCAGGAGTTATCGTTGGCTTCGCACTTTTCGCCTTCCTTGGGCCAAGCAGGATCGCGTTGGGGTTCAGCGGCTGGTTGCATGATCTCGTCTTTGTTCGGATCAGCAATCTTTTCCAAGCTGGGGCCGGAAACCGCAGTGTAGCTACCTTCGATGGGCTTAGAATTAGTGCTGCCGGATCGAGACGGAATTTCCATTGCCAGGTCCGATACGGATCCATCGGCCTTGATGATATAGGCAAAGGCATAGCGCTCTGCTGGGCCTTTACCGCGGATGACGTTGGCGCCGGGAATGTTTTCGAGGCGGTCATCATTGCAGCCGACGAACATGGAAATAAAGTCCTTTTCCACCACGCCGTATTCCACGCGGAAGGATTCACCCGGCTTGAGTTTGACGGGCCCGAAGGTTTCTTTATCTCGCCAGCCATTGGCCATTTTTAGGCCAATATCGGATTTGGCGGTGGTGTCCCAACCAGAGGGCAACTTGGCCTTGGAGTTGGCATCAATTTCGTGATTGGTGCCGGTTTCTACCTCTGCGGTGTACGGCACCTCCTGGTCGGTGGTGTTTTTGAATTGCAAGGTTCCGTCGCTCATGTAGCGACGTCCTGTTTCAGCAAACCGCCATTCGCGTTCGGTGTTATCTCCGGCGGCGCTGCAGCTTTTATAGAGGTTGGTAATGGGATATGCCTGTGGCATCGGGGGAATATCGCGCGCATGTGCCGCGGGCGCGAGAAGTATCGCGATGGCAAGCGGCGCGACAAGTCGCAGTCCCTTTGAAATCACCAGAAGACCGTCCTTGTGGTTGTTTAAGGATACGAGAAAAATTCATGAAGACACAGCTGATATTAAGCTCTTCGTTATAGCTCCTCAACAGTTACAGCTATCTCTCTTTATGGCATTTATCGTCGTTACGGTGGGAAAACGCCCCTTACCGGTAACGAACGCTGCACAACACATTTCACCCTTACCCCCATAAAGGGGAGCTAATATTTCCTAACGCCTGGCAGATACTCCGGTCGCGCTAATGCCGCACCGATAGCGCGCCGCCACCGACACTGTGACGATGCCCAAACCGCACGATTTCCGCATCTTTGGCCTTCCACTAGTAAACTCAGCGCCTATGACTGACCTGAAGACCACCGCTGGCAAGATTGAGGACCTGGACAACAAGCTCGCCGAGTCCCGCGCGCCGTTGGGGGAAGGCGAGCCAGCCGCCCGCACTCGCGTGAATCAGCTGCTCGATGAGGGTTCCTTTGTAGAAACCGATGCACTAGCCCGCCACCGCTCCACCGACTTTGGCCGCGAGCACGATCGCCCGTACACCGATGGCATCGTGACCGGTTACGGCACGATTGATGGGCGTCGCGTGTGCATCTTCAGCCAGGATGCCACCGTCTTTGACGGCACGATGGGTGAGGTTTATGCGGAAAAGCTCACCAAGGTCTATGACCTTGCGCTGAAAACCGGCGTGCCCATCGTCGGCATCTATGATTCCACCGGCCCGCGCGTACAAGAGGGCATCGTCACGCTGGCTGGCTACGCCCGCATCCTCGCCCGCGCGACCGAGGCCTCCGGTCTTATCCCGCAGATCTCCGTGGTGGCCGGGGATACCAGCGGCATTGCGGCATTTGCGCCCACGCTTGCCGATGTCCTCATTGTCACCCACGGCACCAGCCTGCACCAGGCAGCCAGCGACGTGGCCCAAGCGGAACCGGACACCTTTGGCGGTGCCGCAGTCCACGCGCAATCGGGCACCGCGCAGCTCAGCGCCCCAAGCGAGCAAGCAGCCCTCGCCTTGGTCCGCGACGTACTGGCTTACCTGCCGGCTAATAACCGCGCCGAGGCAACGCGCATCGATACGCGCGAGGTCGCCGAGTTTAATCTGGATTCCGTCATCCCGGATTCAGCAGCGGATGCCTATGACATGCGCGAGGTGGTCAACGCGGTCGTCGATAAGGGCTCCTTCTTTGAGCTTTCGGCAGAGGCCGCGCCCAATATCATCACGGGCTTTGCCTTCGTGGATGGCCGCGCTGTGGGCATCGTTGCCAACCAACCGCTGTCCCTCAATGGCGCGCTGGATTCAGCCGCGGTGGAAAAAGCGGCGCGTTTTGTGCGCCTGTGCGATGCCTTCAATACGCCGATCATCGAGTTCGTGGACTCGCCCGGTTTCGTTTCCACGCCGGAGGAAGAAAGGGCCGGTCTTCTGCGTCGGGCGGCGGGGTTTGCGTATGCGCAGGCGGAAGCGAGCGTCGGCAAGCTTACGGTGGTAACCCGCAAGGCCATTGGCCCGGCTTACGCGTTTATGGGCTCTAAGGATCTGGGCGCGGATTTGGTCTATGCCTGGCCGACCGCAGAAATCGCCGTCGCCGAAGCAGCCCAAACCGCGCTGGCCATCTACGGCGATGCGGACAAGCAGGAAGAAATGGACGAGCTCTTCTTGCACCCCTACGCCGCCGCCGAGCGCGGCCTGGCCGATAATGTCATCGAGCCTTCCGCCACCCGCCACTACCTGGTTGAAGGCCTGCGCCTGCTAGAGCGCAAGGTCGTGGCACAAGTACCAAAGAAGCACGGAACTGTTTAGGAAAAGATGTCTGAACCCGAAATCAAAGTCCTGAAGGGAAACCCCACGGAAGAAGAGCGCGCCGCGCTATCGACGGTGCTCAAGCAGATGCAAAAGGACCATTCCGGCGCCTTTGGGGATCGCAACCACTGGGGCAGGCCCGGTGAGCGTTTCGACCACTACGGCGCGCAGCGCGTCTTTAATCCTTCCGCCTTCCACACCGTGCGGTATTACTAATGCGCCTCATTTTGGCCTCACAGTCCCCCTCGCGAGCCTCCATCCTGCGCGGGGCCGGCGTGGAACCGGTGCTCAAGCCCGCCGATATTGACGAGCGCGCCTTGGAAGCCCAATTGGCGGGACGCTCACCTGCCGATACCGTGGCAAAGCTTGCCACCGCCAAGGCCGAGAAGGTAGCCACCCAGTACCCCGACGAGCCAGTTATCGGCGGCGATTCCATGCTGCTATTGGATGACCACTTGCAGGGCAAACCGCACACCATCGACGCCACCATCGAGCGCTGGCACCAACAGGCAGGCCGCACCGCGCAACTGCTTACCGGCCATTGCCTGATTTTTGGCACGCAGCGCCACGTGGAAACCTCCACCACGACCATCCGGTTCGCGGAGGCTTCTGCCACCGATATCGAAGCCTATGCCCGCAGCGGCGAGCCCTTGGAGTGCGCAGGCGCGTTTACCTTGGAGGCCATGGGCGGCTGGTTTATCGATAGCATCGACGGCGATCCTTCTTCTGTCATCGGGCTGTCCCTGCCGGTGGTGCGCCGCGCGCTCTACTCTTTTGGGCTTAACGTTTCTGATTTCTGGTAGGCCCGCACGAGCATCGCTAGAGTGTGTCTTATGGAAATGAAAGACATGCTTGCCCCAGAACCTATAAAGTTGCCCGCCGATCCCGGCACCAAGGACGCGGCCGCACCTGCCACCGGCATCGTAGACCACCCGGATTCCCCGTTGCTGTGGGCCATGCTCGCGGAGCAGGAGCTCGACAAGCTAGAGGGTGCGGATCCCAACGAGTACATCACCGCTTATGCCTACGCCCGCACCGGCTACCACCGCAGTTTGGACCGCCTGCGCGGCAACGGCTGGAAGGGATGGGGCCCAGTCCCCTTCTCCCACGAGCCCAACCAGGGTGTCCTGCGCGCCATTGCCGCCCTCGGACGCGCCGCCAAGGCCATCGGCGAGGACGATGAGTACGACCGCATCCGCCAGATGCTTTCCGATGCCGACCCCGATAGCGTTGCCCAGCTGCTCGACTAAGCCCACACTGCGGCTTATTAGGCCAATATAAAAAGCACATTCTCCCTGTTCAATCCCAGAGGAGAATGTGCTTTTCTTGTAGCTTATGCCTAGTTCAGCCGGTGCAGGATTTCGCGGGTATATTGCGTCGTCCGGATATTTGCGACTGCGAACTCTAAAAAGAGCCTCAAGCCAATGAGCTCGCCAAAGCAGATAAGCGTAACCAAGATGGCGGTGATAATCCCGAACGGACCAAAGAAAACGAATCCTAAAAGTAGGCCCAACAACCACGTGCAGCCAAGGATGATCATGCCGATGACATAAATCGCCGAAGCATAGCCTACGGTGATGAATTTATCGAAGCTGAAGTCCAAGAGGCCGGAGAAGAAGCCATCGGTTGGCGTCTTCGTGCGCGGAGCCTGTGGCGGGAACTGCCCGCTGTTATTCGGATACGCAGTAAATCCTGGCTGCTGCCCATTCGGCGCGTTCCACGCCTGCTGTCCCTGCCAAGAATTGCCCTGTTCTGGATAGGAATGCGGCGGCTGCGCGGGCCCCGGTTGCGCTGGACCCGGTTGCTGCGAGTACTCGGGGTGCTGATAAGCCGCCTGTTCCTGGCCCGATTGCGGGTGCTGCTCTTGGCTGCTTTGCGAGCCTTGTTCCTGGCCAGCCTGCGGGGTGCCATGGGAACCGAAAGCTCGCGCGTCATTGTCCGCAAAAGCACCGAAATCCTCGGTAGTGTCATTGCGCGGACCCTCAGAGAAATCACGGGCAACGAAGCCCCTCGAGAATTCCTCGTTGTCGTTAGTGGTGTTGTCGCTATGATCAGCCATAATCGCAGCCCATATTCCTAGGTCTAGGGAGAAACAGAACGATCTGACTATAGACCTTTTCAGCGCGTGGCGCGGTGTAAACATGATTAAAATTCGCTGCCCCGATTAATCTTCGAGAGCTGCTGGGTGCGCTCCTTAAGTAATGCAGCGGGAAAACTTGTAGAATCGCGGCTCCAAGTAAAAGCACTATTATGTTTAATGCTTTCCCGCCCCCACTTGGCTGTTTTATTGTATGGAATACCACACTACGGCCTCCCAAGTGATCAATTTGGCATTCATCGGGTTAGAGTGGTGGGAGCGAATCATCCCGTTTTATTAGAAAGGCAGGCGGGCAGTGGCAGAAGTAGACCCCTATCCCCCATTCCAGCAATATGCGCACCCAGAGCGGCTTGTCTCCGCTCCGTGGCTGTCTGCGCGCCTGGGCGTTAAAGGGCTGCGCGTCATCGAGGTCGATGAAGACTCCCTTTTGTACGATATCGGGCACATTCCCACGGCCACGCGGATTAATTTCCGCACCGAGCTGTTGAGCTCGCTGACGCGCGACTTTATCAGCGGCGAGGAATTTACCCGCTTGATGCGGGAAAAGGGCATCCACGAAGACGATACCGTTGTTTTGTATGGCGATAAGTCCAATTGGTGGGCGGCCTATGCGCTGTGGGTATTTACCCTCTTTGGACACAAGGATGTTCGCCTTCTCGATGGCGGGCGCGATGCGTGGATGTCAGAAGAACGCGATACCTCCTTCATGGTCCCGGAATTCCAGGAGTCGGATTATCCCGAGGTAACCCGGGACGATTCCGTCCTGCGCGCCTTTGTTTCCGATGTCCGCGAGGCAACTGGTTCCCTGGTTGATACCCGCCCGCCGGAGGAATTCGCGGGTGAGGCGACGGAGTTCGACCCGAATGGAAACTCGCCGTATGGCACGACCATGTGCCACGGCCACATTCCAGGTGCGATCAACTTGGAGTGGGACCGCGCAACCTACCCCAATTCTTGCTTCCGCAACATTGATGACCTCAAGGTCAACTACGGCATGCTGGAGCCGGATACCCCCACCATTTTGTATTCCCACGTGGGCGCGCAGGCCGCGTTTACGTGGTTCGTGCTGACCTACCTTTTGGGCTTTAAAAAGGCGCAGGTCTACGATGGATCATGGTCTGAGTGGGGCAACATGGTCAATATGCCGATTGAAAAGTAGATTTTCGTCCGGTCATTAATTACCCACATCGTGACGATGTGGGTTTATTTTTGTTTAAACGTAACAATTATTGCCAAACGGACGAATTAATATTTTGGTGTGCAACAATAGATCCCGTAGTAAACGAAGTGTATTCAGGAGGTTACTGCCGTGGCAGTAGAAACCAAGAAGATCTCCAAGGTTCTCGTAGCGAACCGAGGTGAGATCGCCGTACGCGTTATTCGTGCTGCTCGCGATGCCGGGATCTCCTCAGTCGCCGTTTATGCCGAGCCGGACGCGCAGGCACCATTCGTCACGCTGGCAGATGAAGCTTTTGCCCTCGGCGGTTCTACCTCTGCGGATTCTTATCTTGTCTTTGACAAGATTCTGGATGCCGCCCACAAATCCGGCGCGGATGCCATCCACCCCGGCTATGGTTTCTTGTCCGAGAATGCCGATTTTGCCCAGGCGGTTATCGATGCCGGACTGACCTGGATTGGACCGCCTCCCCAATCCATCCGCGCGTTGGGCGATAAGGTCACCGCCCGCCACATCGCCGAGCGGGCCGAAGCCCCCATGGCCCCCGGCACCAAGGACCCGGTAGCCAACGCAGACGAGGTCAAAGCCTTCGCGGATGAGCACGGCTTGCCCGTAGCCATCAAGGCGGCATTTGGTGGCGGCGGCCGCGGCATGAAGGTGGCACACACCACTGAAGAGATTCCGGAGCTTTTTGAATCCGCTACCCGCGAGGCCACCACTGCCTTTGGCCGCGGCGAGTGCTTTGTCGAACGCTACCTCGATAAGGCCCGCCACGTTGAGGCCCAGGTCTTGGCGGATAAGCACGGCAATGTTGTGGTCGTCGGCACGCGTGATTGCTCCCTGCAGCGCCGCTTCCAAAAGCTCGTAGAGGAGGCACCGGCGCCTTTCCTAAGCGACGAGCAGCGCGCCTCCATCCACGAATCCGCCAAGCGCATTTGCCGTGAGGCTGACTACTGTGGCGCCGGCACCGTGGAGTATTTGGTCGGTGCCGATGGCCTGATTTCCTTCCTCGAGGTCAATACCCGCCTGCAGGTAGAGCACCCCGTTTCTGAGGAAACTACCGGGCTGGACCTCGTGCGCGAGCAATTCCGGATTGCACAGGGCGAAGAGCTTTCGCTAAGCGAGGACCCAACGCCGCGCGGGCACGCCTTTGAGTTCCGCATCAACGGCGAAGACGCCGCGGCCGGTTTTATGCCTGCCCCTGGCACCATCGTCAAGTACTCCGAGCCGGCCGGCCCAGGAGTGCGCGTGGATTCGGGCGTCATCGAGGGCTCCGTCATCGGCGGGCAATTCGATTCCATGCTGGCCAAGCTCATTGTCTGGGGTCCGGACCGCGAAACCGCCCTGCGGCGCTCTGCCCGCGCCCTGTCTGAATACCAGGTTGAGGGCCTGCCCACCGTGCTGCCCTTTGACAGGGCCATCGTCGCCGATCCCGCCTTTACCGCGGAAAATGGTTCCTTCGATGTCTACACCAAGTGGATTGAGGAGGCCTGGGATAACCAGCTGCCGCCGCACGATGATTCCACCGATGCGGAAGCCGGCGCGCCCGAGGCCTCCCAGGTTCACACCGTGGAAATCGATGGCCGCCGCATCGAGGTGGCCTTGCCCGCCACCTTTGGCATTACTGGCGCGCGCAAGCGGAAAAAGCGCAAGGGTGCCGGCGCCAAGGCCGCAGTGTCCGGCGATGCCGTGACCGCACCGATGCAGGGAACAGTCATCAAGGTCAACGTAGAAGAGGGCCAAGAGGTAGAAGAGGGCGATATCGTCC
Organism: Corynebacterium rhinophilum; assembly: GCF_030227225.1. GTDB lineage: Bacteria > Actinomycetota > Actinomycetes > Mycobacteriales > Mycobacteriaceae > Corynebacterium > Corynebacterium rhinophilum. The sequence goes on along the minus strand of NZ_JASPHQ010000001.1, from coordinate 220,286 downwards.
TGGTCCTTGAGGCAATGAAGATGGAAAACCCCGTCAAGGCCCACAAGTCCGGCACCGTGACCGGCTTGGCGGTCGAGGCCGGCTCGTCCACCACCAAGGGCGCGCAGCTGCTGGAAATTAAGTAGCCGCGCCAGCTAGCCTGGTAGAATGACTGATTCTTCTCTTGGTGTTCGCTTGGCCAAGGAAAAGGACCGCGACTACCTTGCGGGCCTCTTCCCCTCCCATATCGCAGACTGGTCCCCCATCGTTGATGGCGGCGTCATCGCCTTGCCCCTTGCCGCCAATGAGGATCCAACTGTAGAGCCCGTGGGGGCCGCGCTCCTGCGCTACTACCCCGCCGCCACCAAGGGCCCAGCCTTCCTTGGGGACTCGGGCGCTGACCCGCTTGACGATGCCACCTGGCTCACCCCCTTCGATCCCGAGGACATCCCCGAGCTCATCGTCGCCACGAATGGCACCGACGACGAGGCTTCCCGCGCCCACGACCTGCTCGTTGCCAACGCTACAGACCTCGCGGCCGAGCAAACCGCCCCCGGCATCGCGTCCGCCACGCCACTACCGGGGTTCGAGGAGCTCACCCAGGGTAAGTTCTTCCGCCGCTTCTAATCTGGCGTCTGTCTCTTGCAGGCCTCCGGTTCCTGCAAGAGATGAATTTTAGCTAGGGCTCTTGTGTTCTGCACCACAGCTGCTATCGTTAAGTGCTATGAAGATTTCCGCCTAGTATGACGTCCCTTGCACACTCGTTCTTTAAAGGTGGATTCTTCATGCCGATTTCTCTTTCTCAACTCAGCCTGTCCTGGCCAGACGGCACTCCCTGCTTTTCTCAACTTTCCGCAACAATCCCTGACTCGGTTACTGGGATGATTGGCGATAATGGATCCGGAAAATCAACCCTTGCTAAGGTCCTGTCCCACCAGATCGCACCATCCTCGGGCACATTCTCGGCACCAGAAGTCACGTACCTAGACCAAGATCTTGGTCTACATGACTCTTTAACCATCGCCGACGTTTTTGGCGCAGCGGAAACGATTGCCGCGCTCCACGCACTAGAAGCGGGAAATTACTCCGAGGAGCTGCTGAAGATTATTGGCACCGACTGGGATATCGAAGACAGGATTCATGCGTGCCTTCATAATGCTGGCATCCCCTACCCACTAGATCGCACCATCGGCACGATTTCCGGGGGCGAAGCGGTGACCATCGCGTTAAACGCCGCGTTTTTTGATCACCCGGACTTTGTCATCCTCGATGAGCCAACCAATAACCTGGACGCGGAAGGAAAGTCCAAGGTCACTGAGCTTATTTCCAGCTCTTCTACCCCCATGCTCGTCATCTCCCATGACCTAGACCTACTCTCCCATGTCGAGTACATTGCAGAGCTCTACGCGGGAAATTTGAGAATATTTTCCGGAAATTATCACGCTTACCGGGAGGCGATAGGGAACGAACAGCGCGTTGCTGAAGCAGAAACTCGCGAGGCCAAAGCCGAACACCGCAAGCAAGTGCGCGAGCGCGAAGCGATGCAAGTGCGCATTTCCAGGGATAAGCGCCGCGGCAAAGCCTTTTCCCACAACAACCGGAAACCCGGGCTAGCAATGGGAAACGACAAGAATCGCTCCCAAAATACCGCGGCTAAGCGCTCAGCTCAGGCATCAGGGTCGGTGAAGGAAGCATTTGACGCCTATCAAGCTGCACAAAATAAGATCCGCCCAGACGAACACGTCCACCTCGACCTCCCGGGCACTCAGTTGCCCAATGGCACACGTGTGCTCACCAGCAGCATCGTGGACTTAACCGGCCCTGAACATGTACGCCTTATGGGACCAAATGGCAGCGGGAAAACCACATTTCTTAATAAGGTTGTGCGCGGTGACGTTGAGTACAGCTTGGACTGTGGATATTTGCGGCAGAAAATCACCTTGCCAGAAGATCGCACTCTTTTAGAGATGGTCACGGAGGCCAATCCCACTGCTCACCCACAATTTCTCCGCGATCAACTGGCACAGCTACTATTTCGCGATGACCAAGTGCACCGCCGCACCGGCCAGCTATCCGGCGGCGAACGCTTCCGCGCGGAATTTGCCCGGGTGCTTTTGGCCGAGCCCAGCCCTCAATTCCTCTTGCTTGATGAGCCCACCAATAATTTGGATATCACCACCATAAAGTGGCTCGTGCAGATTCTTGAGTCCTACGAGGGCGCATACTTGTTGGTCAGCCACGATGAGGGTTTCTGCAAGGAACTCAACTTAACCTCGCAGGTTCATATCTAGGTATCTTAGCCTCCATTCTGTATTACTTTTACTGACACAGATTGTGCTACTATTAGTAGTACAAAAAATAGTGGAAGGAGGTAGCTCATGCTCATCACTCTCAACCCTGACACGGATGTGCCGGTCTTCCAGCAAATTCACGATGAACTCGTGTTGGCCATCGCCCGCGGGCAACTGCTTGCTGGCGAAAAGCTCGATCCCGTGCGCCATGTCGCCGCGGATATTGGCATCAACCCAGCCACCGTGAAACACGCCTATGACCTGCTCGTGGCTGATGGCCTCGTCGAAACTGCGGGCCGGTCGGGGTCAATCGTTCGACCCGGCGCGCACACCGCGGCGCAAGAACAGCAGGTACGGCAACGCCTTCACCGCGTGGCGGCGCTTGCCCGCGCCCAGGGCTTTTCCACCGATGAGCTCCACGGCTATCTCGACTCCACACTGAAGGAGCTATCATGATTCTCACCATCCTCATGGCCGCCACCACGCTGGCCATTACGTGGATAATGACCACAATCCCGGCGCTGGCGGCACAAGGTGCCCCGCTGGGCGTTCGCGTTCCCCAAAGCCACCTTTCTGATCCGGTTGTGGTCGACGCAATTTCCGGTTTCAAAACCCGGACGTGGATTGTGGGCATCGCCGCGACGGTTATCTCGCTTTTCTACGTTAACCATTCATGGGTGGCGGCCTTGTCTTCCCTGTTGGTCATTATCGGCAGCACGTGGGCCTATCTCTCGCAGCGCCGCCACATCATCGCGGCTAAGAAGGACGGTGGCTGGTTCGACGGGGTAGAAACCGCGGTCAGTGCCCGAGTAGCGGGGCGAGACGCCGACGCTGTGCAGGATATTGATGTACCAACCCCATCTTTTCCCTGGCTCACCATGCTAGGTTCCTTGTTGGTCATCATCGCCGGCGCGCTCATCGTCGCTGCCCACTGGTCCGATATCCCCGATCCCGTTCCGGTGCACTGGGATGATTCTATGGAGCCGGATAGCTGGAGCGACAAGTCCATCGGCAGCGTCTTTTTCATCACATTCATCGGGCTGGGAGTGTGGCTGCTTTTCGCCGGCATCTGCTGGCTTATCCAACGCACCGCGGTTCAGCCACGCTCGGAGCGCTCCATCAAGGCGCGGCTACGGAATCAAGCAAACCTTGCAGCCTCCAACGAAGCGATGGGCACCCTGCTGCTTCTCATGTCTCTCGGGCTGTCGTTTATACAGATCACCAGCCCAGTACCCGGCTACCAGGACCTGGCTGGGCTCTCCTTTATCACCATGGTGGTGATGACCATTAGCGGCACCATAGCCATCGTGGCGATGATCCTGCGCGCCCAATCGCAGCTCGAGGAACAGCTGCGCGGGGTGAAATTTCCGGATAGCGACAAAGAATCCCCCGATAATGACGAGCATTATAAGTGGGGGATCCTGTACTACAATCCCGATGACCCAGCGGTGCTGGTGGACAAGCGCCTAGGCGTCGGAGTGTCCTTCAACTACGCCACGTGGCAGGCGAAGGTCTTCCTCGCCGTCATGGCGATCATCATCATCGGGTCGATTGCGCTTCCGTTAATTCTGATTTAACCAATGCGGTCCAGGATGATCTGGCGCTCCTTATCCAGCGGGGCGTCCGTAATCTTAAAGCTCTGCTGCAAAGTCTCGAGGGAACGCTCGAAGCGCTCCGGAGTCTCCGTGTGCAGGGTGAAAAGCTTTTGACCCTTAGATACCTTCTCACCCTTGACTGCGTGCAATTCGATGCCCGCGGTCGCCTGTACTGGGTCTTCCTTCCGCGCGCGGCCCGCGCCCAAGCGCCAGGAGCTTACACCGACGGACAGGGCATCGAGTTCGGTCAGGTAGCCATCGGATTCAACAATGACATCGTGGGTATGCGTCGCCACAGGAAGCTTGGCGTCTGGGTCGCCGCCCTGTGCCTTAATCATTTGCTTCCACTTGTCCATAGCGCGGCCATCCTTGAGCGCCTTTTCCACGTCGGCATCGTGCACGCCAGCTGCTTCCAGCATCTCGCGCGCAAGTGCCAGGGTCAGCTCGACGACATCGCTTGGCCCGCCGCCGGCTAGGACCTCGACGGATTCTTCAACTTCGAGCGCGTTGCCCACCTTGCGGCCCAAAGGGGTGGACATATCCGTTAACAGTGCAGTGGTGGCGGTGCCGGCATCATTGCCCAAGTCCACCATGGTCTGCGCCAGCTCGCGGGCCAAGGTCTCATCCTTCATAAAGGCGCCGGAGCCCACTTTGACATCGAGGACCAGCGACGAGGTACCTTCCGCGATCTTCTTCGACATGATGGAGGAAGCAATAAGCGGAATGGCCTCAACGGTGGAGGTGATATCGCGCAGGGCATAGATCTTCTTGTCCGCGGGCGCTAGTCCAGAGCCTGCCGCGCAGATGATGCAGCCCGGATCCTCCAGGATTTCCATCAATCGCTCATTGGAAATATCCGCCTGCCAGCCCGGGATGGCTTCCAGCTTGTCCAGGGTGCCACCGGTGTGGCCCAAGCCGCGGCCAGAAAGCTGCGGGACCGCCACGCCAAAGGCGGCAACGAGAGGCGCGAGCGGCAGCGTGATCTTATCGCCAACGCCACCGGTGGAGTGCTTGTCCGCGGTCTTCTTGGACAAGGACTCAAAGCTCATCGTCTCACCGGAGGCAATCATCGCCTTAGTCCACTGCGAGATTTCCTCGCGGTTCATGCCGTTGAGGAAAATCGCCATGTTGAGTGCGGTCATCTGCTCATCGCCCACGACCCCGCGCGTATAGGCATCGATGACCCAATCGATTTCCTCCGGGCTAAATACCCCCTTGTCGCGCTTGGTACGAATAACATCTACCGCATCGAATTTCTCAGCCATGACGACTCCTCCTGTAATGATTTGGACACCGAAACATACAAGCACATGATGTGATTTACCACACTATATATAGTGGTTGTACACTCCACCACGTCCAATTATCATTCCCTATAGAACAGATGTCAATGAGTGTTTTTCTTTTTGTTCTAATAGAGGATTAACCCAATCTCTCTTCCCCCGTAGAAAGAAAGTCCATACCGCAATGAACGCCACCCCGGATTCGCCCCCCTACCGATGCCGAATTGCTCAGCCTCGCAGAAGAAGCAGCCCACCACGCCTGGGCGCCTTATTCCTCTTTCCCAGTCGGTGCGGCTTTGCTGCTTGCCGATGGCCGCATTGTCACCGGCTCCAATGTCGAAAACGCCTCCAGCCCGCTAGGCATTTGCGCCGAGCGCAATGCCGCCGCCCACGTGGTCACCACCGCCGACGTGACGGCTACCGATGGCCACTTGCCCAGCATTCCGCAGATTAAAGCCGTCGCTATTATCGGCTTAAAGTCTGCACCTTGCTACCCTTGTGGCGCCTGCCGCCAGGTCCTGCGGGAGTTTAACTGCGAGCGCGTCATCGTTTCCGTAGATGGAAAGCCCCGTAGCCATGACTTTGCCGAGATCCTCCCCCATTCCTTTGGCCCAGAGTCACTCTAACTAAAAAGTCCCTTCAAAGAACGGTCAGAAAATATGGAACGCTTACAAGGATTGCTCGGCATCATTGCCATTCTTGCAGTGATCTACGTCCTGTCGAGCTCGCGTAAAAATATCAAGTGGCGCACCATTGGTGTGGGCCTTGTCCTGCAGGTGGTCTTCTGTTTCTTAGTCCTCGCGTGGGATCCTGGATTCAAAGCCCTCAAGGGCATCGCCAATGGGCTGACAAAGCTCACGGAATTTACCAACGAGGGCACCCAATTCGTCTTCGGTGGACTCTTCGGTGACGACTTCGTCTTTGCCCTCAATGTACTGCCCGTGATCATCTTCTTGGGTGCCATCATCGCCGCCCTGTACTACCTCCGGGTTATCCAGTACTTCGTGGAATACGTCGGCTCCGCCATCAAGTGGCTCATGGGCACCTCCAAGGTGGAATCCGTCTGGGCCACCACCGTGATCTTCCTCGGGCAATCCGAGGCCCCACTGGTGATTAAACCCTACCTTCCCAAGCTCACCCGATCCGAGCTTTATACCTGTATGGTCGGCGGCTTTGCCTCCGTGGCCGGATCCACGTTGATCGGCTATTCGCTCTTGGGCGCGCCCCTGGAATACTTGCTCGCCGCATCGCTCATGAATGCGCCGGGCTCCCTGCTCGTCGCCAAGGGCCTTATGCCAGAGACGGAAGAGACGAACCTCGACGCCACCGTTAAAGACGTCCGCGATACCGAATCTAAAAACATCATTGACGCCATCAGTAGCGGTGCCATGGCCGGCGGTAAGATCGCCATCTCGGTTGCCTGCTTGCTCATCGCCTTCATCGCCTCGATCGTGATGCTCTCTGCCATCCTCGGCGGCATTGGTTCCCTCTTCGGTCAAGATAACTGGTCGCTGGAAGGCCTCTTCGGCATCATCTTCGCCCCAGTGGCCTGGCTTATCGGTACGCCTTGGAACGAGGCCCTCGAGGTGGGTAACTTCATCGGCCAAAAGACCATCCTCAACGAGTTCGTTGGCTACACCGCATTCGGTGAAAGCGTCGATGAGCTCAGCGATAAGGCCGTCTTGATCTCCTCCTTCGCCCTCGCTGGCTTCGCCAACCTGTCGTCCATCGGCATCCAGATTGGCTCCATCGGTGGCCTCATCCCTGAGCGCCGCGGTGAAGTAGCAAAACTTGGCCCGCGCGCACTCTTCGGTGGCTTCCTTACCAATATGCTCAATGCCGCCATCGTCGGCGTCATCGTTGCACCAATGGTTCTCTAACCCGCCCGGCCAGATTCGATAACTAATCACGCCAAAATTTCCCAAAAGCAACCGCGTTTCCACAAAAATCAGGGCCGAAAATGGCCAAACGCGGTTGCTTTTAGACGTTTCCGCGAACTAGGTATGCAGCGACACAATTAATTGGTTGCGTCCTCTAGCTTTATACACCTTGAACCGTACGGAGTTTGTGTCAGCTCACGGCGCAGACGAGCATTCTCAGCGCGAAGATCGGGCTAGCTTAGCCCATCGGAGGATCCTCGGCGTTCGCGCTCATTTTGCCCCACCGGCCTAAAAGAACCTCGGCAGTGGGAGTGTCTAATGGTTTGTGTGTGGCAATCTATCCCGAATCAAATACTGGGCTCGACGAGAAAGAGAAACCTGTGATCCGATTCGCCATGAGAGATTACGGCACCCTAAAACCTCTAGACAGGCTCTTGTGACTTACATGCCAGGCACAAGGAGCCAAGCCCATCAATAGAACAGGAACGCACAATCATACCCAAGGTTTTAATCCAAGATTACTTCCTGAAACAATTGAATCGCATCAAAGCTACCGCCCCCTAGGGCCAGCCACCTGTCTGCTAACCTGGCAACGATGTTGACAATAGATGCAGACTACGGACATTCCGCCGCCTTGGGGCACCTCAATCGCAGCTTTAATGCCGGTCGCGTATACGGCCTAAAAGGCCCGAATGGTGCGGGTAAATCTACGCTGCTGCAGACGTTGAGCGGCGAGATTGCCCCACTAAATGGCACCGTTTTCATCGACGGTGCCGCGCCCGGTAGCGCTGCGGCGGCCGGTTCCGTCATCTCCGTCGGGGACCCAGTCTTCCTCCCCGATCTCACCGTGGGTGAGCACTTTAGCTTGCTATCCCGCCGCTCCGGCGTAAACTTTGCCGAGGTCCATGAGCTCTGGGCCATCGACGACGCCATCCGGAACTCCACTGTCAGCAGCCTTTCTTCTGGCCAGCGCCAGCGGGTCTACCTCGCAGCCCAGCTTTATCAGCCGGCCAAAGCCTTGCTTATCGACGAACCCGAGCGCCACCTCGACCACACCTGGACCGCCTTCTTGGCCGAGGAGCTACGCCACCTGGCAGCCAATGGCCGCTGTGTGGTGCTCGCTTCCCATTCTCCGGCCATCTTCGCTGCCTGCGACGAAGTAGTGAAGATTTCATGAAACTTCTCTCCACAGCTTCCTCAGCCATCTATTACGCCTTCATCGCGGCACTTATCGCGAGCGTCAGCGTCTACGCCTGGCACAATGCTGCAGCGCTTCTGCCCTCGCTAGCACAGCGCACGGCCGCTGCTCTGCCCGCAACCGCGACCATTGGTGCCGGGCTCGGCTCGCTCGCCCTCATCGTCCTCCTCGAGGCGCTCTATCCGCTGCGCAGCCTTTCGCTCGGGCGTTGGGTCTATGCGGATAGGCCGCGGGGGCGCATGGGAGGCGTCGATAAGCTGTCTATTGCCCAGCTCGCCGGCGTGAGCCTCCTAGGTCTTGCCCTGTGTGCATCGCTGCATCTTCCACTCTATGCGGCGATAACCCTCCCCCTGCTGCGGTTTGCCATCGGCTGGCGATCCTTCGAACTCGCCTCGCTCCTCCGCGCGGGCCGTACCCGTGCCATCGGCTCGTCCTCCTTTGGGCTACTGGATTCTGAGGTTTCTGCCGATGCTATCGCCTCCCAATCCGCTCGCCTGCGCCCGCGCTCACATGCCACGGCTTCGCTCAGTCTCCTCTTTGCTCGGCGCCTGTTTCGCCGGTGGTACATCCCCCTCGGTGCGGTCGCCGTCATGGGACTGACCCTAGCGCTAGCACCTCAGCTCGGCGGCCTTGCTCTTATTGGATTTGCTGCCGCTTGGACCATTGTCGGCGCCGCTACTGGCCGCGCCGCCTCCTTCGGCCGCATCGTCGATGGTGCGTGGCCCGACTGGGGACTGCCACTGGCTGCCACCGCAGGTGCTGCCGTTGTCGGCACCGCCTTCATCGCCACCGTGTGGAAGCTGTCCCTGTTCACGCTCGCAGCATGTTGTTTGGGGCTTAGTTACACCGCTTTTAAGCGCTCCCGTCCCGCACGCGTTACCACCATGAATATCATCGATACCGGCGGCTTCGGCGCCTCCTTCTCTCCCGAGGTCTTCGGTTACTTCATGCGCGGGAGCTACGGTATTGCTGCCATCGCTGGGGCCCTTTTTCTCTAGTCTCCCTGCCCCGCAACCCAGGTACGTCACTGCATTAAGTCGCAGGTACCTGGGATTCTTTTTGCCCTCTTTTCTGTACCACATAAAATAATACAGCTTGTGTTACAGCAAGTAATACAGAAAAAGATTGGAGGTGACAGATGTTCATTACCCTTCACCCCGAATCTGACGTCCCCGTTTTCAACAGATTCACGATGAAATCGTTTTGGCTATCGCTCGCGGACAGCTTTCCGATGGCGACAAGCTAGATCCCGTCCGCCGCGTTGCCAAGGATATAGGCATTAACCCTGCCACCGTGAAGAAGGCATACGACCTCTTGGTTTCCGAGGACCTTGTAAAACCGCCGGACGCTCCGGCTCCATCGTCAGGCCTGGTGCTCGCACCACCGCGCAAGAAAAACAACTGGAAGAGCAATTAAGCCGCATAGTCGCACTCGCCCGCGCCCAAGGCTTTAGCCCAGATGAGCTCCACGCTCGACTCAGCTCCACCCTTAATGACCTGGAAGTATCACCATGATTTTCACACTCATAATGGCCGCCACCACCCTGGTTATCACCTGGATCATGGCCACAGCCCCCTCCCTGGCCTCACCTGGCACACCGCTCGGAGTGCGCGTGCCCAAGGCTTATCTTTCTGATCCTGCGGTTACCTCCGCCCTCGCCGGATTCAAGATACGCACGTGGAGCTGCGGCATCGTGGCAACGGCCATGTCCCTCTTTGCCTGGAAACTGCCGTTATTAGCCGCACTACCTTCCCTCGTGGTGGCGCTCGGTGGCATGTGGGCTTATGCGTCCCAACGCCGCCGTATCATCGCGGCTAAAAAGGCGGGCGGCTGGTTCGACGAGGTTGAAACCAGCATCGCTGCCCGTGTTTCCACCACAGCCATTGATGCGCCCGAATTTCGCGGCATCCCTACCCCGACCTTTCCGTGGGTAACCATGCTCTCTTCCCTGCTGTGCATCGCGGCCGGTGCCATCATCGTCGCTTCCCACTGGTCCGCCATTCCGGACCCCGTTCCCGTGCACTGGAATGAATCCATGGAGGCCGACAATTGGAGCGACAAATCAATTGGGAGCGTATTTTTCTCCTCATTCGTCGCTTTAGCATTGCTGGGCCTATTTGCCATTATCTGCTCTTTTATCGCGCATAGTGAGGTGTCCCCACGCTCTGAGCGCAGCATTAAAGCGCGGCTGCGTAACGAAGCAAACCTCGCCCTGACGAACACCGGCATGGGAGTCCTCACCCTGCTCATCAGCGCCGGGATGGCGCTGATGCAGGTAACCGACCCTATCCCGCATTATCAACGCTTCAACGGCGCCGCGATCACCACAATGCTGATTCTCACCATTGGTGGCAGCATCGGTCTAGTTGTATTTCTTCTCTACAAGCAATCCCGGTTATCCGAACAATTGCGCGGTATTCACTTCGCTGATGAAGACACAGAATCACCGGACAATGACCACCTCTATAAATGGGGAGTAATATATTACAACCCGGATGATCCGGCGGTACTGGTAGATAAGCGCTTCGGTACGGGAATGTCATTTAATTATGCCCGGTGGCAGGCCAAAGTCTTTTTCGGCCTCGTGGTACTCATCTTGGTCGGCTCGTTAGCATTGCCCGTCATCCTTGGTTAAGGCGAGCCTCCGCCATCCTCGCGAATCAACGATTTCGTCCATCTAGAGCAAGGATTTCGTCGACGGTTGCGGTCATTTGGATGGACGAAATCGTTGATTTTTAGCACAGCTAGACACCAAAGCGCCCCGCTGCCTCGAGATAAATCGAGGGAAGCGGGGCGCTTGAGTGTGCAGACTAGTTGATTACGGCAATGAGGTCGCCGCCTTCCACCTTGGTGGCCTGGCCAATGGCCACGCGGTCCACCACACCATCCTTGGTGGCGGAAATGGAGGCTTCCATCTTCATGGCCTCGATGACCGCGATTTGGTCGCCGGCCTTGACCTCGTCGCCTGGCTCTGCCGTGGGGTTGACCACACCGGCGAACGGGGCCGCTACGTGGCCGTCGTTGGACGGGTCCGCCTTCTCCACCGTAGCCACGGTGGACTCGGCGTTTTCATCGCGCACCTTCATCGGGCGGATTTGGCCGTTGACGTTGAGCACGACATTGCGCATCCCCTTCTCATCCGGCTCACCCACAGCATCGAGGCGCACCACGATCTGCTTAAGGTCGGAGCGATCGGTGGAATCTTCTGGGAAGAAGTGCACCACCTTTTCTTCGCCTTCGGTCAGGCCGTAGAAGAAGGTCGTATCCGTCAGCGCCTCGGTATTGCCGTACTTGCGGCGGAACTCGTTGAATTCCTCGAACTGCTTGGGGAAAAGCAGGCGGTTCAGGCTCGCACGACGCTCATCCGAGTTGTCCGATTCCAAGTGCGGCTGCTCTTCTGCTGGGACATCGGTAATCTGCGCACCGGTTTCGGCGCGGCCATCGAGAACCTTATCGCGCAGTTCCGGCCAGCCACCCGGAGGGGTACCCAGCTGGCCGCGGAGGAATTGATCCACGGAATCCGGGATATCGTACTTCGTCGGGTTGGCTGCGAAGTCTTCCGGAGAAACGCCGGTGCCCACGAGGTGGAGCGCCAAGTCACCCACCACCTTGGAGGACGGGGTGACCTTGGTGGGGCGACCCAGCATCTCGTTGACGGCGGCGTAGTTATCCTCGATGATCTCGAAGCGATCCGCGAGGCCCAAAGCCACAGCCTGCGCGCGCAGGTTCGACAGCTGACCACCCGGAATCTCGTGCTTGTACACGCGGCCGGTCGGGCCAGGAATGCCGTTTTCAAACGGGGCGTACAGCTGGCGCACGGCCTCCCAGTACGGCTCCAAGTCCGAGACCGCTTGCAGGTCGATTCCAGTATCGCGCTTGGAGTTGGCGAACGCGGCGATGAGCGCGGAAAGCGAAGGCTGCGACGTGGTGCCAGCCAGCGGCGCCGAGGCGCCATCGACAATATCGGCACCGGCGCGCGCCGCCGCGAAGTAGGTAGCGATCTGTCCACCGGCGGTATCGTGCGTGTGGACGTGGACCGGCAGGTCGAATTCCTTGCGCAGCGCCGTGACCAGGGTGTGCGCGGCCTCTGGGCGCAACAGTCCCGCCATGTCCTTAACGGCCAGGATGTGCGCGCCGGATTCTACGATCTGCTCGGCGAGCTTCAAGTAGTAATCCAAGGTGTAGAGGTCTTCCTTCGGCGAAGAAAGGTCACCGGAATACGCCATGGCCACCTCGGCCACGGTGGTATTCGTCTCGAGCACGGCGTCGATGGCGGGGCGCATCTGGGAGACATCGTTAAGTGCATCGAAAATGCGGAAGACATCCACACCAGACTTGGCTGCTTCCTGCACGAAGGAGCGGCAGACCGAATCCGGGTACGGGGTATAACCCACGGTATTGCGCCCGCGCAGGAGCATCTGGATGTTCTGGTTCGGCATGGCCTCGCGCAGCAGATCCAGGCGCACCCAGGGATCCTCGTGGAGGAAGCGCATGGCCACATCGTAGGTAGCACCGCCCCACGCCTCCACCGAGAAGAGGTCTGGGGTCAGGCGCGCCACGGCCTCTGCCGCAGACACCAAGGCGGTGCTGCGCACACGGGTAGCAAGCAGGGACTGGTGGGCATCGCGGAACGTCGTATCCGTGACCATCAAAGGCTCTTGAGCGCGAATCTTTTCCGCGTACTTCTGCGGCCCCAGCTCCAAGAGGTCATCGCGGGAACCGCGCGGGAGCGGCTCTTCCGCATTGAACTTCGGCAGCTTATCAAACGGGCGCAACGCGGTGGGCCTATCACCATTGGGCTTATTCACGGTGATATCCGCGATGTAGTCCAGGATACGTCCGGACTCATCTACCGCCGGTGGGGCCTTGAGCAGATCTGGGTGCTCGGTAATGAATCCGGTATCGACGCGGGTGTTGACGAAGTCGGACTCATTGAGCAATGCGCGCAGGAAGCCAATATTGGTGGCCACGCCGGAGACGTGGAACTCGTTCAGCGCGCGGCGAGCGCGGTGCACAGCCTGCTCGAAGGTGGTGCCGCGGCAGGTCATCTTCACCAACAGGGAGTCGAAGTTGGGCGATACCTCAGCGCCCACGGAGGTCGCACCATCCAGGCGCACACCAGCGCCGCCCGGCGAGCGGTACGCGGTCAACGTACCCGTATCTGGGCGGAAGCCGTTATTCGGGTCTTCGGTAGTAATGCGGCACTGCAATGCAGAGCCGGTAATGGTGATATTTTCTTGCGACAGGTTGATGTCTTCCAAGGAAGCCCCGGCGGCGATATTCATCTGCGCCTTGACGATGTCCACACCGGTAACCTCCTCAGTCACCGTGTGCTCCACCTGCACGCGGGGGTTCATCTCAATGAAGACGTGGTTGCCGCGCTCGTCTACGAGGAACTCCACCGTGCCGGCACCCTCATAGTTGATGTGCTCGCAGAAGTTCACGGCATCCTGGCAGATGCGATCGCGCAGCTCCGGATCCAGCGATGGCGCCGGAGCGATTTCCACGACCTTCTGGTGGCGGCGCTGCACGGAGCAATCGCGCTCAAAAAGGTGGATGACATTGCCCTGAGAGTCCGCGAGCACCTGCACCTCAATGTGTTGCGGATTAATCACCGCGGTCTCGAGGTACACGCTGCCATCGCCAAACGCCGCCTCGGCCTCGCGTGAGGCTTCTGCCGCCCGTTCGCGCAGCTCAGATTCCGATTCCACGTAGCGCATACCGCGCCCGCCACCGCCAGAGACGGCCTTGACAAAGACTGGGAAGCTGAAGTCACCGGCGTCTGCCACCAGCTTATCGATGTCCGTGGTCGGCTCCGAGTCCTGCAGCGTCGGCAGCCCTGCTTCCTTCGCGGCGTTAACCGCAGCGGATTTATCACCGGTGAGATCCAGCGTGCCCGGGGTAGGACCAATGAACTTAATGCCATTGTCCTCGCAGGCGCGGGCCAAATCGGCGCGCTCGGACAAGAAGCCGTAACCCGGATAGATAGCATCCGCCTCAGACTTCTTGGCAGCGCGGATGATTTCCTCGATATCGAGGTATGCCTTGACGGGCTGTCCCTCGTCACCAATGCGCACTGCCTCATCCGCAAAGGCGCGGTGGAAGGAGTTGCGATCTTCACGAGGATAGACGGCGACGGTCTTCGCCCCCGTTTCAAAGGCAGCGCGGAAGGCACGCACGGCGATTTCACCGCGGTTGGCTACCAAAATCTTGTCGAACGATGGAAGGGCGGAATTGGCCACTTGGGTGTTCCTTTCAACTTGGAAGACGCTGCGTTGCAACGTCCCCACTGGGGTGATCCGTCTCTCAGTTTAGAGATCAGAATAGTTTTTATCATCCCTTTTTTAAAACGGAGTTTTCTACACTCACCTGCAACTTAAACCCCGCCTAGGCGATTTCTGCCAGCCAACCAGTAATAACAGTCCTAACAATTCTGCAAAGTCTGCAAATTTCCATCTGGCAAATTTTTCGCAGTCGGTGTCGCAGTCGCAGCCGTAGTCGGTACCGGAGTCGTAGGCGAAACCGATGCCGCAGCTGCAGCCATATCTGCTGCCGCAGCCGCTACATGTGCATCCTCCTATGCAATATCTGAGGCGAAAATGCGACATCTAAGGGCGCGGTTTGCTCAGTTATACCGTAGGAGGATGCACATTTGACGCAGATGTATGCGGATATACCGCAGGAGGGATGCACAAATGCTCCCCACGCAAGCGTGGGGAGCATCTACGTTCCACTTACCCGGGTTACACGGTCCGCCGCGGGACGAACCGCGCGGGAAGCCAAGTGTTTAGAAGGACTTCGGCGGAACGGAGCGCTGGTCTTCGCCGACGTAGGCGGACAGCGGGCGAATCAGCGAGTTGTTTTCGTTTTGCTCCACGATGTGTGCGGTCCAGCCGGTGATGCGGGCCATGACGAAGATCGGGGTGAAGAACTGAATATCGAACCCGAGGATGTGGTAAGCAGGGCCGGCCGGGAAGTCCAGGTTCGGCTTGATCTTGATCGAGGTGTTTTCCTCCATGGTCTTGGCCATGATGTCGTACATCTCGATCCACTTGGTCTGGTCGTGCTGCTCGGCAAGCTCCTTGAAGGCGGCCTCCATGGTGGGAACGCGGGAGTCGCCATTCTTGTACACGCGGTGACCAAAGCCCATGACCAGGTCCTTATTAGCCAGCTTGTTCTTGGTCCACTCCTCTGCCTTGGCAGGATCGTCTACCTCGAGGAAGTTCTTCATGACGGCCTCGTTGGCGCCGCCGTGCAGCGGTCCCTTGAGCGCGCCGATGGCGGCAACGATGGCGGAGTAGGTATCAGACATCGTGGAGGTAACCACGCGTGCCGAGAAGGTGGAGGCATTGAAGGAGTGCTCGGCGTAAAGGATGAGGGACTTATCAAAGGCCTCGATATCGGCGCGATTTACCGCTGGGGAGCCTTCTTCATCGCCGAAGACCATCCACAGGAAGTTTTCGGCAAAGCCCTTCTTACGGGAAGGCTCGATGTAGCCTTCACCGCGGCGGCGACGGATGTCGAGCGCGATGATGGTGGGGATCTTCGCCATGAGTTCGAGCGCGGTACGGCGGACGTGCTCGGAGTCCCTGGTGTATTCCTCCGCGTCCTGGGCCCCGATGAAGGAAATCGCCGTGCGCAGCACGTCCATGGGGTGGCAGCTTTGTGGCATGGACATGATGAGGTCAATGAGATGGCGGTCCAGGTGACGCAATGCCTTTTCACGCGCGGAGAAACGGATGAGGGATTCTTGGCCCGGCAGCTTGCCATTCCACAAGAGGTACGCAACCTCTTCGAAGGAGCAGTAGCGGGCCAGTTCTTGGACCGGGTAGCCGCGGTAGGTCAAGGAGTTGGTCTCAGGAACGACCTTGGAAACGGCAGTTTCATCAACGACGACGCCGTAGAGGCCTTTGCGGATTTCTGGGGTTTCGTTTTTCTTATCGGACATGGTCACTGGCTCCTTAGCTTTCAAAAGTGGGTTGATAGTTGTCTTTGGAATAGGTGAATACGGACTGGTCGAACTCGTTGTATTCCTGGTAGCGGACCAGCTCATACAGGCGGGAGCGGTGCTGCATGCGCTCTAGCCACTCAGTCTGGATGCCGGTTTCCTGCAAGTCGCGCAGGAATTCTTCGGTAGCGCCCATGGCCACGCGGAAGCTGGAGACTGGCCAGATCACAGCGTTGTATCCCAAACCGTCGAGGGTTTTCGCTGATTGCAGCTCGGTTTTTCCAAACTCCGTCATATTCGCCAAAAGCGGTGTATCCACGGCGGCGCGGAACTTTTCAAAGTCCGCGGGGGAATACAGCGCCTCGGTGAAGATGAGGTCCGCGCCGGCTTCGGCATAGGCCTTGGCGCGGTCGATGGCGTCATCGATGCCATTGACACCGGCGGCATCGGTACGGGCGCAGATGATGAAATTAGGATCGCGACGCTCGTTGACGGCTGCGCTGATGCGGCGGACCATAACCTCCTTGTCCACCACTTCCTTGCCGTCGAGGTGCCCGCAACGCTTCGGGTTGACCTGGTCTTCTAGGTGGCAGCCGGCCAGCCCGGCATCCTCGAGCGCGGCGACGGTGCGGGCGGCGGACATGGGTTCGCCGAAGCCGGTATCGGCATCGACAAGCACGGGCAAGTCCGTAGCGCGCGCAATCTGCCCGGCGCGCTGGGCCACCTCGGTCAAGGTGGTCAGGCCAATATCGGGCAACCCCAAATCATTGGCCAACACCGCGCCGGATACGTAGACGCCGTCGAAGCCGCCGATGTCCTGGATAAGCCGGGCGGTCAGCGGGTTAAACGCGCCCGGCAGCGTGGTGATCGATCCGGATTCGATGGATTTACGGAAATTCGCGCGCTTTTCTGCGTTGCTGATTGTAGAACCAAATAGTCCAGCCATTAGAAGATTCCCTCCGGTTTCTCGGGCGCGGTGGCGAGGTGCTCATCGCTGACCCGCACGTTGAGTTCGGTTAGATCGGTGAGGTTTTCTAGGTCTTGCACGGCGGTGAGGAAGCGCTCTTGCTCGGCCTCGTCGACGACGCCATCGGCAAGCTTTTTGAACTTGGCGATGTACTGCTCGCGGGCGAAGGGGCGGGCGCCCAGCGGGTGGGCGTCCGCCACGGCGCGCTCATCCTCGATGACGGTGCCGTCCTTGAAGGTGATAACGGCCTTGCCGCCGAAAGCCTTTTCCTCAAGGTCGTTGGAGTGATAGCGGCGCGTCCACTCGGGATCCTCGACGGTGGAGATCTTCTGCCACAGCTCGATGGTCTCCGGGCGGTTGGAGCGCTCAGGGGAATAGGAGGTTTCGTGGTCCCAAACGCCATCCTCTAGCGCGACCGCGAAGATGTACATCACAGAGTGGTCCAGCGTTTCGCGGGAGGCGGATGGATCCATCTTTTGCGGATCGTTCGCTCCGGTACCGATGACGTAGTGGGTGTGGTGGGAGGTGTGCAGCACGATGGACTCGATATCCGCCGTCTTCAGTCCCTTATCCTCCAGCGTCTTTTTCAGCGCAAAGGCCATGTCGATGGGAGCCTGCGCCTGGTATTCCGCGGAGTGTTCCTTGGTGTAGGTATCCAGGATGGCGGTCTTGGCCTCACCGTTTTCTGGCAGGGGCACGGTGTAGGTGCGCTCTGGCGAATGCAGCATCCAGGCGATGAACCCGTCCTCGCCCTCCCAGATAGGTGCCGGGGCGCCTTCGCCGCGCATGGTGCGGTCAACGGCCTCGATGGCCATCTTGCCCGCGAAGGCTGGAGCGTAGGCCTTCCACGAGGAAATCAGGCCCTTGCGGGACTGACGGGTTGCCGTGGTGGTGTGCAGCGCCTGGCCGACTGCCTGGTAAATCGTGACCTTATCCAGGCCCAACATCGTGCCAAGCCCTGCGGCTACCGATGGCCCCAAGTGCGCCACGTGGTCGATCTTGTGCTCGTGCAGGCATATGCCTTTGACCAGGTTGACCTGGATTTCGTAGCCGGTCGCGATGCCGCGGATAAGATCGCGGCCGCTCAGCCCCTTGTGCTGCGCTGCGGCAAGAAGCGGCGGAATATTGTCTCCGGGGTGGGAATATTCGGCGGCGAGGAAGGTGTCGTGATAGTCCAACTCGCGGACCGCGGTGCCATTGGCCAGTGCGGCCCACTCCGCGGAATACGTGCCATCGATGCCGAAAATGGTGGAACCGCCCTTGTCCACGGGGTGGGCTTCTGCCATCACTCGCGCAGACGTGACGGGGCCACGGGCAACGGAGGCCATAGCTACGGCGGCGTTGTCGATGATGCGGTTGATGATCATCTCGGTGGTTTCTTCCGGGACTTCTACGGGGTCCGCGGCCACCTCGGCCACCTTGTACGCCAGGTGCTCCTCGTATGGGAAGTCCTCGGCGGATTTATGAGTGCGTACCTCATGGTTTTTCACTAGTTGCGTCCCCCTTCATCAAGAATGCGTTGCACATCACAGTAAATGCTTGCATGTGGTGCACGCTATAGGTAACGTTTGTGGAAATTAGCGGACTTCTTTTGTGAAATCTGCAAAACTTGTGATTTTCACAGCGCATGGGCAGTAAAGGAAGGGCGAGGACGCATGACCAAGCACTATGCGGGGGCACGGATTCACGCTTTGCGCAAGCAACGCGGTCTCACCCAGGTGGCGATGGCGAAGAAGTTGGGGTTATCCACGAGCTACCTCAACCAGTTGGAAAACGACCAGCGCCCGCTGACCGTGGCCGTGTTAATGCAGCTAGCCCAACGCTTTACCGTGGACCCCAGCTACTTCGCCGAAGACCGCGATATCCATACGATTACCGAGCTCCGCCACATCTTCCCCGATGCCTCTGAAGAAACGCTTTCGGATCTCGCCTCCCGCTTTCCCGAGTTGATGCCGCGGTTTGTTGACGTTGCTTCGCGCGCCCCTGCCGCGGACCCCTCCCCCTTTGAAGTGGTGCGCGACTTCTTTTATGACGCGCATAACTACATCCACGAGCTCGATGTGCTCGCAGAAGAACTCGCCGGCCAGTTGGGCGATCGCGTCCTGCGCCGCGGCCGACTGGCCTCCCGCATGCACGAAGACCTGGGTGTTACCGTGCGCTTTTCCCGGCCTGGCCCCCGGCGTAGCTTCGACCCGGATACGCGCGAACTCTCGCTACGCGATGGGCTATCTGAGGCCCAATTGGTCTTTGAAATGGCCCTGCAATACTGCCTGCTGGCCTACGGCGATATCTGTGACAACCTCGTGTCTGAACTGCCCGAAGGCGAATCCCAGGACTTGGCCACCCTGGGCCTTGCGCAGTATTTCGCAGCGGCTGTCACCATGCCCTACCAGCGCTTTCTCACAATGGCAGAAGATACCCGCTACGATATCGATCTGCTGTGCAACTACTTTGGAACCGGGTTTGAAACAACGGCGCAGCGCCTCGCCACGCTCCAGCGCCCAGGGCTGAAGGGCGTGCCCTTTTCCTTCATCCGCACCGACCGTGCGGGCAATATTTCCAAGCGGCAGTCCTCTACTGCCTTTCACTTCGCGCGCTCTGGCGGATCCTGCCCCCTGTGGGTGGTCCACCGCGCCTTTGAAACCCCGAACCGCATTACCCGGCAGGTCGCGGCCATGCCGGATGGCCACGCCTACCTGTGGATCGGGCGTTTCGTGCAGGGAACGGCCAAGTCTTGGGGTACGCCGCGCAAGGAATTCGCGGTAGGCCTAGGCTGCGATATCACCCAGGCGGATCGCATCGTCTATGCCGATGCCCTGAACCTGGACATGTCCGCCGCCACCCCGATTGGCCCAGGCTGCACGGCCTGCCCCCGCGAGTTCTGTCCGCAACGCGCCCTGCCGGAGGCAGATAGACCGATCAAAGTCGAGCTCAACCGCACTGCGGAACAGGCCTACTCCACGTTCTAGGAACGAGGTTTACTCCAAGTCATCGTGGGCCACCAAGCGGCGGGCGGCCTCGGTGATGGTGCCGGACAGCGATGGGTAGACCGCGAAAGAATCTGCCAACTGGTTCACCGTGAGCTGGTTGGTCACCGCCATTGCAATGGGCAGGATGAGCTCGGAGGCGGTCGGCGCGACGATGACGCCACCGATCACGCGGCCGGAGGTAGCGCGGCAGAATAGCTTGACGAAACCGTGCTGCAGCGAGCGCATCTTCGCGCGCGG
Organism: Corynebacterium rhinophilum; assembly: GCF_030227225.1. Classification (GTDB taxonomy): domain Bacteria; phylum Actinomycetota; class Actinomycetes; order Mycobacteriales; family Mycobacteriaceae; genus Corynebacterium; species Corynebacterium rhinophilum. Next base: position 199,918 of record NZ_JASPHQ010000001.1, on the reverse strand, counting down.
GTTGGTATTCAGCGGCATAGTAATGGCGCGGGCGGCGACCTCACCGGCCTCGATTTCGGCCTGGGTAAAGCCCACCGCCGCGATCTCCGGGCGGGTAAAGACCGCGTTAGCCACGGTCTTCAGGCGCAGCGGCGAGACGCCTTCACCGAGCGCGTGGTACATCGCCACACGGCCCTGCATTGCGGCCACGGAGGCAAGCGGGAAGAGATCGGAGCAGTCACCGGCGGCGTAGATGCCGGCAATATTGGTGCGCGAGACGCGGTCTACCTGGATGTGCCCAGACTTCGCGGTCTCCACGCCCACATTTTCCAGCTTCAAATCCTTGGTATTCGGGACGGAACCAATGGACATAATGACGTGCGAGCCGTGGATCTCGCGGCCATCCTGCGTGGTGACCAGCACGTTGCCGTCCTCGGTGCGGTTAACGGTTTCCACGCGGCAGTTCTTTTCCAGCTCCACGCCGCGCTCGCTCAGCACGGTTTCGAGGACGTCGGCGGCATCGGCATCATCGTGCGGCAAAATGCGATCGCGCGAGGCCACCATCGTGACCTTGACACCCAGCTCGGCAAAGGCGGATACGAACTCCGCACCGGTGACACCGGAACCCACCACAATCAGGTGCTCCGGCAGCTCGGTGAGGTTATAAACTTGCTGCCAGGTCAGGATGCGCTCGCCATCCGGCTGGGCGCCGGGCAAAATACGCGGGGTGGCGCCGGTAGCCACCAAAACGAGGTCTGCATCCAGCGTCTCCTCGTGGCCGTCCTCATTGAAAACCGCGGTGACCTTGTGCCCACCAAACGCATCGGCCTGCTGATCCTCCGGGAAGTGCGCGCGGCCATCGATAACGCGGGCACCCAGGGAATCCATGGTATTGCGGATATCACCGGATTGCTTAGCCGCCAAGTCCTGCACGCGCTGGTTCAGCGCGCTGATGGAAAGCTGCGCCTTGCCGATGCCCTCGTTCAGCTCCATGTCATCCGCGCGGCGCAAGTCCGTTTTAATATTAGCGCCGGCAATAAAAGACTTGGAGGGAACACAGTCCAAGACCACGCTATTGCCGCCCATGCCTTGGTCTTCGATGATGGTGATTTCCGCGCCGTACTTGGCGCCAGCCAGCGCTGCCTCGTAGCCCGCCGGGCCACCGCCGATGATGACAATTCGCTTGGTCTGGTTCAACACGCAATTGCTCCTTTATAGGCTCCACTTTTAAAGTCGCCTACGAGTCTAACCCGTAGGTAACCCCAGCGCGTTAGTCCGCCTGCGCATTCTCCCCCATAAATTGCTCGACGACGGCCCCGAAAAGCTTAATGCCCACACCAATCGCCCGCTCATCCACGATGAGATCGCCCATGTGCAGATCGTGCTGCTCCCCCTCACCGGACCAGCAACCAAGGCGCGCCATGGAACCGGGCACCTTTTCCAAATACCAGGAAAAGTCCTCCCCGCCGGAAGACTGCGGGGCCTGAACCACGGCTTGCGGGTCGATGGACTGTGCGGCAGACGCGAGCATGGCGGTCGCCACGTCATCGTTAAGCACCGGCGGCACGCCGCGGTTATAGGACAATTCGTGTTCTACCCCCACCGGCGCGAGGATCTGCTCCACCAACTCCGCGAAGAGTTCCTGCATCTGGCGCCAGATGGTGATATCGGCGGTGCGCATCGTGCCGGTCAGCAGACCGGTTTCCGGAATAGCGTTGGGGGCGTAGCCCGAATTGACCTGGCCAAAGACCAGGACCGTGCCGGTGCGCGGATCAACCCGGCGCGACAGCAGCGCCGGCAGCTCTGTAATAACCTTGCCCAGCGCATAGACCACATCCGCGGAAAGGTGCGGGCGCGAGGTATGCCCGCCCGGGCCTTTAATCTTGAGCTCCACCACGTCCGTTGCGGAGGTTATGGCCCCGGCGCGGATGCCAATGCGCCCCACGCGCAGCTTCGGCTCGGCGTGGATGGCGAAGATGGAATGCACGCCTTCTAACGCACCCCAAGAAATAACGTCGGTGGCCCCGCCGACCCACACTTCTTCCGCCGGCTGGAAGATGACGCGAACGCCCAGCTTTAGCTCATTAACCCGCTGAAAATCCGCCAGCGCGCAGGCCAGGCCGAGCGCCACGGTGGTATGTACGTCGTGGCCGCACGCGTGCATGGTCCCGGGCTTCTCAGAGGTAAACTCCAGCCCGGTCACCTCCGTGATGGGCAGGGCATCGATATCGGCGCGGAAGGCCAGGCGGCCAAGCTCCGTGTCTGGGCCGATGTCCACCATGAGACCAGTGTGCGGGAAGCGCTGCGGCTCGAGCCCATAATCCGCAAGGATATTCGCGATATAATTGGTGGTTTCCACCTCTTGGTTCGCCGTTTCCGGATTGCGGTGGATATGGCGCCGCCACGCGATGACCTCCGCACGGTGAGCATCGAACCACTCGTTAATAAACTCCGAGATCACGCGCACGCCTCCCTGTTGCTGGACTATCTCTTGGAGGCAGTCTACAACTAGACCATGCGGTTCAGTAAGTCAGGGTAGTTAGCCCCGCGCATCACTAAAGCGCCGCTGGTTGATGTAGTCCTGCGGAAAGGGCGCCACGTCTTCTACCCCGAGCACCGCGGAATCCGCTAAGTGGCCCTCCACCACGTCCCCACCGGCCGGCAAGAGGACCGCCGGCGGGATTTCTAAGGCCAACGCCAGCTTGTACACCGTGGATAATTGCGGGTCCGCCATGGTGTGTATGCCATTTTCGTTGCGTTCCAAGTTGGAGATCTGGCTGCGCGATACCCCCGAAATATCCGCAAGCACTTGCTGGGATACCCCGCGCCGCTCGCGCACGCGGCGCAGTTGTTGCGAAAATCCGTAGCCGTAGCTCGACCACATTAGTTGAATAAAACTCACGATCTTTTTCCCCCTTTTTGAAAGCCACCTTCGGGCTTTCAGGGAGAAATACTAGCTTAAAGATCGATATTGCGCGGCCCGTAGAGGCGATCGCCAGCATCGCCAAGCCCCGGCACGATATAGGCATCCGCATTGAGCTCGGGGTCAATGGCGGCGGTGACGAGGCGGACGGGAAGGCCCGATTCCTCCAGCGCATCCACGCCATTTTGCGCCGAGACCATGCAGATAGCGGTGATATCGGTAGCGCCGCGGGCGGCCAGGAGGCGCAACGCGTGCAACAAGGAACCGCCGGTGGCCAGCATGGGATCAACGACGAAGACGGTGCGCCCAGTCAGGTCTTGCGGCAGCGCCTCCAAGTACGGCACGGGTTCGTGGGTTTCTTCATCGCGCGCCATACCAATGAAGCCAACCTGAGCATCAGGAATCATCGACAGGGCGGGATCCACCATGCCGAGCCCGGCGCGAATAATGGGCACGATGATGGGCGGATCCTGCAGGCGGGTGCCTTGTGCTGTGGCAACCGGGGTTTCGCAATCGAAGTTTTCTACCGCCAATTCGCGGGAGGCTTCATATACGAGCATGGTTCCCAAGTCATTGAGCGCGGCGCGAAAAGCGGAGTTATCGCTGCGCGCATCGCGCATCAGGGTCAGGCGGGAAGCGGCAAGCGGGTGGTCTACGACGTGGATATCCATGCCCACTACTTTAAACTTTTTGGGAACCACTTGGGCCATTGGCCAGTCCAATAGGGCATGAGACCATTTCAGATCGATACCGCCCACGCCCGCCATTTAGCCCGTGACCTGCATTCAAACGCGCAAGGAGACAACCCGCCCCACCCGGCATTGCCCGAAGATCCGGCTTTTACCGGGTTCAATGAGGCCGTTCATGCCGCCTTGGACAATATTGGGGCGCGGATGACCATGCTGCGCCGCGATATGGGCCATATTGCGCAGTCTTCCTTCCAGATGTCACGCGAGGCGGAAGACTCCGATGCGGCGTTGCGCGACTCCCTCGAGGCGGCGATTTAAGTGCTTGCTACTGCCATTAAGAATATTGCCGCGCTGCAGCCCTCGCCGCTTCCCGATGTCCAGCTTCCCCGCGTCCCAGATATCTCCGCCGTACCGCCACTTGCGGATATCGCGCACGGTGACGCCTCCCAACTTATCGCCGCCGCGGATCTCCTCACCGGCGATAACGAGACCGTCTCCGCCGTACTTGGCCAGGCGCGCAGCCTTATCGCAGCGGCCGCCGGCGATATCTTCGGCATCGGCACGCAGCTCATCCGCGCCGCTGCGCCCATCGCGATGGGACTTATCTCCCTCGACCCCGCCTCTCGCGCCGCAGCACTTGCCTCACTTCGCGCCGTGATAGATGAGCATATTGGCTTGGCGATGGTCCGGGTCAGCCGACTAAAAGACGAGCTCACCAATGCCACTGCGGCCCTTTTGCCTATCTCCCAGCGCCCGGTGGAATCCGCCGTGGGCCAGCCCCAGCAAGCCATGGCTGCCGCGGCGACGCACACGGCCGTGGCCCCTCCAGCAGAACTGGCCGCTGCTCCCACACCGAACCCGCCGGCGAGTACCGAAGCTGGATCGGACGCAGGCCGGGCGGCCGTTGCCGCGGCCAAGAGCCAATTGGGCCAACCTTATACCTGGGGCGGAACAGGCAACGGCGGCTTTGACTGCTCGGGGCTTACACAATGGGCCTATTCCCAGGCAGGGGTGGATATTCCGCGCACGGCGGACCAACAGGCCATCGGCAAGCAGGTCAGCGCCGATCAGCTCCAGCCCGGCGATCTGGTGGTTTGGGATGGCCATGTGGCGATGTATTCCGGCAATGGCGAGATCGTGGAGGCCGGCGACCCCGTGCAGACTAACCCGCTGCGGACGAATAATATGGGCATGCAATTTAAGGGCTTTTGGCGGCCGACTGCCTGACAAGCGCCCGGCAATTCCGCAGGGCCGCAGGGGCGTTGGGTATGCTAAAAGGCCATGAGTACCCGTGCGATTGTGCCTATTAAGCTCTCCCTGACTGAGGGCGATTTTTATACCCTCTGGGCGCCCAAGTGGCGCGAAGGCGGCTCCGAATGGCAAGCCTTTTTGGGCGACGATGACTCCGTCTTGGTCTTTGACTCCCCCGCTGAGCTGCTGTGCTACCTGGAGTCCAATGCCAAGCATGACCTGCTAGATCACCCGCAGTGGGAACAATTTGCCGCCCGCCCAGCGCACCGCGTTACCCCAGCCAAGCGCGATGAATACGATCTCATTGGCATGCCGGAAGCCCTCGCTGGCCGCCCCGGCCACGCCAATGTCGCAACCGTGGCGCGCAACCTCGAGGTGGCATCTGCGCTTGCCGATGTCGCCGCTGCCGAACAAACCACCATCTTCTTCGCCACCCACTCCATCCTGCGCAACGTCTCCCGCGGCGCCGATCACTACTCCGGTGAGCAGGGGCTGAATGAGTGGACCGGCGTCGGACGGATCATCTTGACCAATTGGAAGAAGGTTATCGCGGATTTGGATAAAAGCGTCCGCGTCGTTCCTAGCGATGAATTCGATGCCTCCGCTATCTCCGAGGCCGAAACCCGCATCTCCGAGGCCGCGGACGCCGCCGACGCTGCCGCCAAGGAAGCTGAAGAAAAGCGTAAGGCCGCGGCGGAAGCCGCCGACCCTTATGACGAGTCCCCTTGGGCCGCCGCCGGAATCGACCCGATTAAAATCACCGCACAGTCCAAGTCCGTCTACACGCTGCGCACCTACTTGGACGGCAAGCCCATCTTCTTAGGCAAATGGGGCGAAATCTTTACCTTCGATTCCTCCAAGACGCTGGTGCGGTGGCTCATCGATAATGATGACCACGACTTGGCGCGCGTATCCACCTGGCAGGACGTTGTCACCGCCGCCAATGCCGGTGAACTCGAGGTCCAGGTCCACCCGGATAACCAGTATTCCTTTAATGGCATCGTGCGCGATATTGAAAAGGGACCGGAAGCGGTCGACTCCGACCAACTAGCCCGCTGCTACGAGGTCTGCGCCGATGCCGCGGACTGGGCCGGGGACGATTCCATTAACTCCTATATGCTGGCGAACCCACGCTTGCAGGACTACCTCGGCTACATGCTCGGTTCCACCGAGCACGCAGGCTACGTGCCGTCGAAGCCCTATAACGAGCATGCCGAGTCCTGGAAGGGTCTTGAGAACATGCTGATTAAGCGCTTCTCCCGCTTTTAAGTTTTTACTCTGCCCTGCGGTCTACCGGCTCTAGCTACGTCAGCTGCCGGGAGCCGTTACTAACAGAAGACCGCCCCAGTCCAACCACTCCTCACAGTGGAGCGTGGACTGGGGCGGTTGCTGCATTTTCACCTACACCTCATTCCGCATCAAGTGCGGCTAGAGGTGGGAGCCGAGGTGCTCGATAAGATCTCCCAGCATTCTGCGCGATTGGGGCGCGCGCGGGCGTACCTGATCGAAGCCGTGATAGGCACCTGCATACACATCAAGTGTGGTCTCGACTCCGGCGTCCTGCAGTGCGGTAGCAAAGGCCACGGATTCATCATGAAAAAGATCGATGTCTCCCACGCCGATCCACGTGGGCGGCATCCCCGAGTGATCCGAACGCGTCGCCGGCGATGCATACGGTGGCAGCGGGGTTTCTAAATGGTCCTTTCCTAAGTACATATCCCAGGCGCCGCGATTTAAGTTCGGCGGACAAATAAACTGCCCCACCGCACCCTCTTTAGCAATGGTGCGGTGATCAAGCATTGGATAGACCAGTCCAAGCGCTCGAATGGGACGGTCTTCATCCACCGTGCGCTGGGCAAGGCCTGCGGCCAAGCCGCCGCCGGCGCTATCGCCAGCGACCGCAATGCGCGAAGTATCCGCGCCTAAAAGCTCACCGTTTTCCTGCATCCAGCGCAAAGCGGCATAACACTCTTCCAGATCCGCAGGAAAAGGTTCCTGCGTGGATTTGTGATAGCGCGGTGCAATGACAATGGCCCCCAACTCCGATGCGATGAGCGAAGTTTGGGGATCATGCATCGCCGGGCCACCGAGCAGGTGACCTCCGCCGTGAATCCACATCACCACGGGACGTGGCTCGGCTGGCGTTCCATCTCCGCGTGGAGTAATAACGCGGGCACGGAATGCTTGGTCTTCAAAAGAACAAGATAGCTCTTCGATGTCCACCGGGCGCCACTTCGGACGTGCCACGTCCATATTGGCAAATAGCCTGCTCGTTCGAGCGAATCGATCACCCGAGAGCAGGTGCAGCGGCAGGTACAGTAATGGGCTGCGAAGCTCAGGTGCAACGCTGCGCAGATAAGGACGACGACTCTTTATATACGCCGACGCCCCTACTACCGCGCTGCCTGCAGCGAGAGCTTTCAGCGCCCGCATTAAAAGTCGCGCAGGATGCGCTGTGCCAAAGGCTCAGACGATGCCGGGTTCTGACCGGTGTACAGGTTGCGGTCAACCTCAACATAAGGCTGCATCGGGTCGGTCTGCTTGAAATCAGCGCCGAGCTCGCGCAGGCGGGTCTCAACAACCCACTTGGCGGCGGCGATGGTCTCCTCGCCCTCTTCGGCGTTGGTAAAGCCGGTCATGGTGTAGCCCTTAAGCGGCCAGTTGTCATTGTCCAGCGCGAGCAATGCAGCCGGTGCGTGACAGACCAGGGATAGCGCGCGGCCGGAGTCGATGCGCGCCTGCAGCAGCTTGGCGGAGTCCTGGTCATAAGCTAAGTCCTCCATCGGGCCGTGGCCGCCGGGGTAAAAGACAAGGTCGTAATCGGCTTCCTTAACATCGGCCAGGTTCAGTGGGTCTTCCAGATCTGGACCGATTTCTGCGAGGTAGTTCTCCTGCTCGGCGCGGTCGCCCTCAGACAATACCTCGAGGCTATACTCGTCTACCACGGGTGCCTTTGCGTTCGGCGTAGCAAAGTCGATATCCCAACCAGCGTTCTTAAACACGCGGTGCGGAGCGATGAGCTCCTCGGCCCAGTAACCGGTAGGACGGGCGCTGCCATCAGCCAGCGTCCACTTATCAGCGGCGGTAACAACGAATAGTGCGGAAGGCATGTCTTCCTCCTTTATGTAGATTAAGTATCTATTACTCTTCGGAAGCGTTGTCATTCAGGTTCATTGAGAACCCGGAATCTTGGAGCGACTCCTCAGTATCGGGGCCGGCAAGTTCCGGATCGGAGAGGTCCTCGTAGGCCGGAAGGACAACGGTCTCAAGGATACGCTGCCTTGTCTCTTCGGTGTCGAAAATATTTTCAATCGCCTTTACGGTGAGATCGAAAAACTCCTCCAAGCCGTATCCAAAGGTCTCACTCAAGGCGAGAAATTGGCTGCTCAGCGTGGAATCGCCGGAAGAAACGGAACAGGTAAAGCCAAGCTGCTGCAACAGCGGCAGCGGATGATCCGTCAGTTCCTCAACGTCGTCCACGGGCGAAAATACCAATGGAATGTGTCGGTCGCGGATCCATCCGGAGGCCTTGCCCGGGCGGATTCCATCGACATCGGCGGTGAAATCATCGATCATATTCACCGGGCGCAGCAAGCGGTTGACGCCGGCCTGCGCCGCGCTTTCGGTATCGGCGAAATCCTCGCCCACCGCGGTCTGGGTAGGCAGGTACTTCGCGCGGAATTCCGCCGCTGCGGCAGCGCTACCTTCCGGCAGGGTGTAGCCCGCAACGCCCGCAGTGTCCTCGGCATTAGCCGCCGGCTCTGCTGCCTCGAGGACAAACCGAACCTCAAGGTCGCCGAAGCGTTCTGCGGCCACCTCGCGTACGACCGCTGACGTATCGAAAGAATAAGCCGCGGGGTTGAGCTGCAGCTCGGCGTAGACCACGTGGTCATCGGCAAGCTGGGCACACTGCTCGCGAATATCCGCGTTCAATTCTTCTGCGGTGCTGGCCTGCGAGCGGACCGGCTCCCACAGGGATACCTTAGGAAGTTGTTCCACCACGCTCTCGGCGGAATCCTTATTTTCGGGGCTAATTAATGGTGCATCGTGCATGCGCACCATCGTAGGTATCTGCCCGAAGTTGCGCCATGCCCGCGTTCTACTTGCGCGGTTTCCTCTTTACCACTTCTGCGTTTGCGAGATCGTCGTGCGAGCCGCGCAGGTTGTTTTTCCTCATTAATGGTGGTCGCGTGCACCACCGCGCCCACCAAGCCCACCAATTGCCCGATACCAGGAATCAGGTTAATTAGGCGCCACCACTGGCGCTTGGCGGACTGGCTGAGGCTGAGCTTTTCCTTCGTATCCACATCCCGCACGGTATAGCCGGCAAGAATCTTTGCCGGGCTAGCTCCCAACCAAACTTCGCTGCCCAGAACGTAGACCACCATGACGATGCAGAAAACGACAAAGGACAGGGCGTCTACATCCACGAGCTCGTCAACACCCGCGCCAAACGCACTGCTGATGCTACCGGCCAAGAAGAAATCCAAGATGCCCATGCCAATGCGCGTGCTTTGCGAAGGCCGTTCCTGTGCCTGTTGTTGGAAGGGCACCGGCGGGGCAGCGAACGACGGCGACATCTGCTGCTGCTGCGATGATGCGTGCTGACCAAATGGGTTTTGCGCGTACGGGGAGCTATATGGGCTGGGCTGGGCAAAACCCGGCGCCTGCTCCGGACCACCCTGCGGTTGATCGTGGAAGCTTTTCTGCGAGCGCGGTGCCGGAGACCACTGCCCCACCGAACTCAGCGTGCCGAGATCGCCCCACGTCGGGCGAAGGCCGGTGCGCAATGCTTCATCATATTCGGCCCTCTTTTTCGCCGAGCCCAAGATGCTGGCCGCTATGCGTAGCTGTACGCGCCGCGGCTCATCGGAGTTATATCCTTGCTGCCCGAGCTTGATATCTTTTGCTTCCAATAAAACGGAAAGCTCATCCTCGCCACCACTGCGGTCGAGGTCCCACTTTTCGTAGAAGTCTGGGGCAATATCATCGGCGTTCATAGTGTCCTATCTTAAAGGTAAAGAGCGCGGCAATCCTCACCCGTAGGGAGGATTTTTATTTCCGGCGGAAAAGCTTCGCCACACCCACGGCCGCAGCGCCCAGCGCCGCGCCCACGCCGAAGACCGCACCTGCTGGTGCGCCCTCGCGCACCTCATTGCGCACGCGAATAACGGCGGGTTCTGGAACCGGCGGGTGCGCGTACTTCAGGGATTCTGCGGTCGTCGCGGTCCATGCGGAGATATACAGCACCACGCGCCACACCAGGTACATGACAATCATCAGGACGATGACCGGGCCAAAAACCGCGCCGGCAGGGCTGCCGGTGGCAGAGGACATAATCACCGTGGACAGCTGCTTAATGGCCTCGAATGCCACCGCACCAATGGCGGCGCCGATAAAGCCGGACTTCTTAGGCACCTTCGTGCGCGGCAGGATCATAATCAGCCACCACATGACGATGAAGTTGGCGATAAGCCCCAGCAGCAGGCCACTAAAGAAGAACACGTAGCCCATGCCAGGGAAGGAATCGATGCCTAAGAGGTCAAATACCTTCTGCGTAAGCCCAGAGGAACCCGCCGCGGTCACGCTGAAGGCCACGACGAAGGCGACGATCAGGCCGATAAGGCCCAGAAGATCCGAGAACTTCTTCTTCAGGAAGGAGCCGCCGTCGTTGGCATCGATGCCCCACATGGCAGAAATGCCGATGCGCAGGTGGTTCATCCACCCCAGTCCGGACCACAGGGTGGTCAAACCACCAATACCGAACATGGCACCGCGCTGGTCGATGGCCGTATCCAAGATCTCATTGACCGATTCGCTGAGATTCCCGTCAATGGAGTCCGTGATATAGGACTGGAGATCATTGAGCAGGTCTTCGCGGTTAGCAAGGACAGCGGCGATGGTGGCCACCAGCAGCATCGCCAACGGGAAGATGGACAGCACCGAGTAATAGGTAATGCCAGCAGAAAACTGGTTGCCACCCTCTGCGGCATAGCGCTCCTGCATGCGCATGAGATGGTCAACAAAGGGCGACTTGCGCCGGACTTTATCTATCGCTCCCGGGTCATCGGCGTTCGCGCGCTCGATGCCGTAGTGGTCCGTCTTCTTAGAGGAGGATTGCGTGGTGGTGGACACGTGCTTCCCTTCTTGTTCGCACAGCGTTTATCCCGTATAGCGTAGCTGGCAAACACCCACTTGTCCCTTGGTGGGGTGGGTTAAGGGGTATCTACTACCTGCGCGGGCGGGGAAGGAAGCCGACTTTTTCATAGACGGCATCGACAAGCGGCTGCGCTACTTCCTGTGCGGTCTGGGCGCCGCGCTCCAGGATGCGCTCCAGCTCGCCGCGATCCGCCATGAGCTCGTCATAGCGCTGCTTGAGCGGGGTGGTAAAGGCCTCGAGCGCCTCCGCGGTATCCACCTTCAGGTGCCCGTAGCCCTGGCCGGCGTACTTTTCCACCAAGGAGTCGATGGACTCGCCGGTCAGTGCGGACTGGATGACCAGCAAGTTCGATACGCCCGGCTGGTTTTCCCGGTCGAAGGCGACGGTGCCCAGGTCATCGGTGACGGCGGACTTGATGCGCTTGGCAGAGGTCTTCGGGGCGTCAAGCAGGTTGATCAAGCCCTTGGGGTTGGGGCCGGACTTAGACATCTTGGACGTCGGGTCCTGCAGGTCATAGATCTTCGCCGCGCCCTCTGGAATGAACGGCTCCGGCACGTGGAAGGTCTCGCCGTATTTATTGTTGAAGCGCTCGGCCAGATTGCGGGTGAGCTCCATGTGCTGGCGCTGATCCTCGCCCACCGGCACGTAATCCGGCGAGTACAGCAGGATATCGGCCGCCATCAGGATGGGGTAGGTAAAAAGGCCCACCGAGGTGCGATCGGCGCCGCGCTTGGCGGATTTATCTTTGAACTGCGTCATGCGGGAGGCCTCGCCGAAGCCGGTCAGGCACTGGAATACCCAGGTCAGCTCCGCATGGGCGGGCACGTGGGACTGGACGAAGAGGGTGGATTTCTCCGGGTCAATGCCCAGCGCGATGAGCTGTGCAGCCCCCGCCATGGTGCGGTTGCGCAGCTCCTCCGGATTCTGCTCCACGGTAATCGCGTGCAGATCCGGGATGAAGTAAAAGGCATCGTAGCCTTCCTGCAGGTCGATCCACTGCTTCAGCGCTCCCAAGTAATTTCCCAAGTGATAGGAATCAGCGGTGGGCTGGATGCCGGAAAGTACGCGGGATGCGGAATTAGATGCAGTGGAATCAGTCATGTCAGGTAATGTTACTCCGTCATTTTTGCTTGCTGATTGGCCGCCCCAAGATGTTGCGCGGCGTCATCAAAAATCGAGACCAGCCGGACGCCGCGGGTAACGTGCGGCGTCCACGAGGTATCAATCACGTCATCGAGGTTGCCATCCTCCAGCGAGGTCACATACGCCTTGACCTGCTCCAATGCTTCCTGGGTATAGCTGCGGAGCTTGCCGATGTCCTGCGTGGTCACCGCACGCGCTTCCTCCGCCGATTGGCCATAGCCCATGGCATCCGGCAGGTCGAGGTCGTAGCGCTGCCACAACTCTTCTTCCCCAGTCAGTTGCGCAAGCTGCAGGTCTGCCATGCGGCCGGTGTGCCACAGCAGCCACGTGATCGAATTCGGATGATCACCAAAGTGCGCATTGGCGGTCTCGTTGCTGAGCTCCGGCAATGCAGCGAGCGCATCGAGCGGGCGTTGCGCCATGTCCGTGAGGAGATCGATAGCCTTCATCCTTGGACCGGCCCCTTAGACCTTGCGGGAGGTAGAGCTGACGATATCCATGAAGATGGCGAAGCCGGCCACCATAAAGGCACCGCCGACGCCCATGAGGACGATGGGGCCGAGGAAGGCGAAGGACGGTCCGACAGCAGTCCACCACCAGATGCTCAGGGCGAGGATTACGGCGCCAAGGACAAAAGGAATAATTGCGCGAGCCATGAACTTTCTCCGTTGCAGATTTCGAAATTTTTAACGTGTTAATACTAGCACTACTGCTTGTGCTTGGGGGTCCTTTGCCTGCCCACATCCTCCTTGTTGAAGGTCCATTGCTGCTGTACATCCACTCCCCTCGCTCCCGGCGAGTGCTTGCCGCTGGGGCGGGTAATGGATGGGTGGGCAGGCGGCCGCGCGATCCGGTTGCTATTTAGATCCTCGAGGCTGAGCGGCGAGGCAAAATCGCTTGCGGTGCGCCTGCTGCGGCCCAGCGGCCGGGTAATCGGGCTGGCGTAGCGGGTGGCCGCGCCCGCCTTCCGCTTGGCCCGGCGGGCACCATCGCGTACGATGCGCGCCGATAGCCGCAGGCGCGGATCCATCTGTTGCTCGCCGTCGCGGTACTCGAAGACGGGCAGGCCCTTCTTAAAGTAGATAGCCGCAAGGCGCGCGCTAAAGCAGACTAGGGCGGTGATGATCGCCGTGGGTTCCTCGGATAGCCCGGCGCGCAGGAGGATCATGTACAACCCGGCCGCCAGAATCGAGATGGCCGCATAAAACTCTCCGGAGAATACCAGCGGAATGCGGTCTGAGAGCAGATCGCGCAGCACGCCGCCGAAGACGCCGGAGATAACCGCTGATACAGAGGCGATGATGAAGCCATAGCCCAAGTGCGCGGCAATCTGGGTGCCCAGCACGGAAAAGACCGCCAGCCCCAAGGCATCGAGAATGAGGAAGAGGTGGCGGAAATAGTGCATGAGGAAGGACATGCCCACCGTGACGATGGCGGCAGCGATGACGATGACCAGATAGATGGGGTGTTCTACCCAGGTCAGAGGCGGATCCGCCAGCACGATATCGCGGACGGTGCCACCGCCTAGTGCGGTAATGGCGGCGATCATCGTCACGCCGAAAAGGTCGAGTTTTTGCCGGCCGGCCGATAGCGCAGCCGTCATGGACTCGGCGGTAATGCCGATGACGTACAGGACGCTAAATAGCGGCGACATCAGACGTATTCCACCAGCAGTGGCGAGTGATCGGACCAGCGCTGCTCTACGGTCGGGGCCTTATCCACCCAGGTGCGCTGCGCGCGATCGAGCAGCGGCTGAGTTGCGGCTTGGTAGTCGATGCGCCAGCCTGCATCGTTATTGAAGGCTTGGCCGCGATAGGTCCACCAGGTATAGGGGCCGTCGGCCTCTGGGTGGAGCCGGCGCGCCACGTCGAACCACTGCGGCGCGGTGGCCGGCTCCCACGGGGTGGTGCCCGCGTAGTCCACGACGCCGAGCCACTCGCCCAGGTTCTTTTTCTCCTGCGGCGCCTCATCCGGAAAGCTGCCGAAGATATGGTCCATAAAGGCGCGCTCTTCTGGCAGGTGGCCGGCCTTCTTCTCGTTGGCCTTATTATTCTTCAAATCCTGGGCACGGTGGCAGATATTCCAGTCACCGCCGATGACCATGTCCTTATCGGCGTTTTCTGCCAGCACGGAATCGAATTCATCCAAGAAGCGGTACTTTTCATCCAGCTTCGGCGAATCGGTATCGCCGGAAGGCAGATACAGCGAGGCCACGCGGATATCGCGGGTGGTAGCGGCAATCCAGCGGCCGGCATCGGTAAAGGAGCCGAAGCCGATTTCGACATCGGCAAGCGGCGTGCGAGAGAGGATGCCTACTCCGGCGCGGCCCTTGGCGGCGGCATCGGCAAGCTCCAAGTGCCAGCCTGCTTCCAGGGCGGGTGCCAGGGCCTTTCTGGCTTGATCCGGGGTGGCGCGTACCTCTTGCATCAGCACGATATCGGCCGGGGTTTGTTCCAACCAGGCATTCATGCCGGGGTTGTTTTCGTTGCGCTGCTTGCACGCGGCGCGGATTCCATTGACGTTGACGCTAGCGATGGTAAGGCTCATGGTGCTCCAGAATATAGGCGTGTGCGGTGGTACTTCTAGCTGCGGCCTGCAAGGCGTTTTTTATCCCACATTGTTATCGCCCACACAACGCAACCCGCGGCCGCCAAACCGGCGCCCGCCAGCGCCGGGGCGGAATAGCCCAGACCCGCGCCGACGACAATGCCGCCGATGGTCGCACCGGCTGCATTCGCGATATTGAGCGCGGACTGGTTGAGCGCGGCGGATAAGGTCTGGGCATCGCCTGCCACGTGGACCAAACGCAGCTGCAGCGACGGCACCAACGTGGAACCCATAAACGCCACCATGCCAAAGCAAATGGTGGCCGGGATGGCGTGGCCGGAAAGGAAATAGAAGGCCGTAAGAATGATGATCAGGCTGGCCAGGGCGAAAATGATCCCGAATTCGAGATTGCGGTCCGCCAACCAACCGCCGAAGGCATTGCCTATCGTCATGCCAATGCCGTAGGCCATGAGCACGACCCAAATCAGGCTATCGCTCAGGCCAGCGACCTCGGTCATGGTCCAGGAAATATACGTGTAGACGGAGAACATGCCGCCGAAACCCACCACGCCCATGATGACGGTGAGCCACACCTGGCTGTTTTTAAAGGCATCGAACTCGGTGCGGATATCGGTCTGTTTCATCTCCGTCATGTGCGGCATGAGGAAGAACAGGGCCACGGCGGTAATAAGACCGATGACCACAACCACTAGGTATGCCGCGTGCCACCCCAGCGCGGAACCCAGGGCCTGTGCCGCGGGCACGCCGATAACCGTGGCGATGGCAAGCCCCATGCCCACAAAAGCCATGGCCTTGCCGCGCCCGCCGGGAGGGGCCATCGACGCCGCGGACAGGTTAGCCACGGAGAAGTACGCTCCGTGGGGCATGCCGGCGATGAATCGAGCCACCATGAGCACCCAGTAATTCGGCGCGAGGACCGAGAGCAGGTTGCCCACCACCAAAAAGCCGATGAGCAAGAGGATGAGGCGGCGGCGCGGGAGCTTGCCGGTAAAGGCCGCAATCAGGGGCGCACCGACCACTACACCGAGTGCGTAGGTGGTAATCAGCGTGGAGGCGGTATCCTCAGAAACCCCGAAATCCTCCGCGATCAGCGGTAGCAGGCCCATCGAGACGAACTCGGTAGTACCGATAGCAAACGCACCAAGGGCCATCGCCACCATGACGATGGTGCGGCGCGCAGTAGAAATCTCCGTCTGGCGGGGCAAAGGCCGACGGTGAATGCGGTGTTCATGGGCGCTGCGCGGGCTTAACTGATCGATAATTTTCACGAGGGGCGACGATACACCCCACCTGCGGATAAAGCATGTTCAGGGCGTGGACAGGTGAAGAGATTTACCCAGCGCATGGCCCCGTGACCGATGCCACCCAGCCCCGGAATGTACCGAGCGCTCCACATGGAGCGGACAAAATCGGTAATCTGGTCACCTGAAGAAATTTTCCCACATTTAATAGGAGAATCATGGCTAAGATTACGTGGACCCGTACCGATGAGGCGCCGCTTCTGGCGACCTACTCCCTCAAGCCCATCGTGGAGGCCTTCGCTTCCACCGCGGGCATTGACGTAGAAACCCGCGATATTTCCCTGGCTGCCCGCATCGCCGCGCAGTTCCCAGAGCGCCTCACCGAGGACCAGAAGGTGGAAGACGCCCTGGCTGAGCTGGGCAAGATGGCCAAGACCCCAGAGGCTAATATCATCAAGCTGCCGAATATTTCGGCTTCCCTGGTGCAGCTGAAGAAGGCCATCGCTGAGCTGCAGGCCGCCGGCTACGACCTGCCTGATTACCCGGATAACCCGTCCACCGACGAGGAAAAGGACATCGCGGCCCGCTACGATTCCGTCAAGGGCTCCGCTGTTAACCCCGTCCTGCGTGAGGGTAACTCCGACCGCCGCGCGCCGGAGGCCGTAAAGAACTTTGTTAAGAAGCACCCGCACCGCATGGGCGAGTGGTCCAAGGATTCCAAGACCAACGTCGCCACCATGGACGATAACGACTTCCGTCACAACGAGAAGTCCGTCATCATCCCCGAGGAAGATACCCTGTCCATCGTGCTGAAGACCGCTGACGGCGAGCAGACCCTGCTGCCGGAGCTGCCGGTTCTTAAGGACGAGGTCATCGACGGCACCTTCATGTCCGCCAAGGCCCTCGATGAGTTCCTGCTGCAGCAGGTCAAGCGCGCCAAGGAAGAGGGCGTGCTCTTCTCCACCCACCTGAAGGCCACCATGATGAAGGTCTCTGACCCCATCCTCTTCGGCCACGTCGTGCGCACCTACTTCGCCGATGTCTTTGATAAGTACGGCGACGAGCTCATCTCCGCCGGCCTCAACGGCGAAAACGGCTTGGGCTCCATCCTGGAAGGCTTGGACAAGCTCGACAATGGCGAGGAAATCAAGGCAGCCTTCGAATCCGCGCTTGCCGATGGCCCCGATCTCGCCATGGTCAACTCCCACAAGGGCATCACCAACCTGCACGTGCCTTCCGATGTCATCATTGACGCCTCCATGCCGGCCATGATCCGCACCTCCGGCCACATGTGGAACAAGAACGACGAGGAGCAAGACACCCTCGCCGTTATCCCGGACTCCTCCTACGCCGGCGTGTACCAGGCCGTCATCGAAGACTGCAAGGAAAACGGCGCCTTTGACCCCACCACCATGGGTACCGTGCCAAACGTCGGCCTGATGGCTAAGAAGGCCGAGGAGTACGGCTCCCACAACAAGACCTTCAAGGTGCCCGCAGCCGGCACCGTTGAGGTCCGCAACTCCAAGGGCGAGGTGCTCATCGAGCACGACGTCGAGGCCGGCGATATCTGGCGCGCCTGCCAGACCAAGGACGAGCCGATCCAGGACTGGGTTAAGCTCGCCGTCAACCGCGCGCGCCTGTCCGGTATGAAGACCATCTTCTGGCTCGACCCGGAGCGCGGCCACGACCGCAATATCCAGTCCCTGGTGGAAAAGTACCTCAAGGACCACGACACCGAGGGCTTGGACATCGAGATCCAGGATCCGGTCACCGCTACCAAGACCTCCATCGAGCGCATCCGCCGCGGCGAGGACACCATCTCCGTGACCGGTAACGTGCTGCGTGACTACAACACGGACCTCTTCCCTATCCTCGAGCTGGGTACCTCCGCAAAGATGCTGTCCGTGGTTCCGCTGATGGCAGGCGGCGGCCTCTTCGAGACCGGTGCCGGCGGCTCCGCCCCGAAGCACGTCCAGCAGGTACAGGAAGAAAACCACCTGCGCTGGGACTCCCTCGGTGAGTTCTTGGCGCTGGCCGAGTCCTTCCGCCACGAGAACCAGACCAACGGCAACGAAAAGGCCGGCGTGCTGGCCACCACCCTGGACAAGGCCACCGAGCGCCTGCTGAACGAGGGCAAGTCCCCATCCCGCAAGGCGGGCGAGAACGACAACCGCGGTTCCCACTTCTTCCTGGCTACCTTCTGGGCCGAGGAGCTGGCTAACCAGACCGAGGATGCCGATCTCGCGGCCGCCTTCAAGGACGTTGCCTCCGAGCTTTCCGGCAAGGCCGATGAGATTTCCCAGGCTCTTATCGATGCCCAGGGTGATCCCGCCGACCTCGGCGGCTACTACTGGCCCAACGACGAGAAGACCTCCTCTGTCATGCGGCCTGTCGCACAGTTCAACGAGATCATCGATGGCCTGAAGAAGTAGTTCTTTCTACCATCATGTTTCCGACCGCCGCGCGTATCCTCTCCGTAGTGGAGCGCGCGGCGTCGTCGTTTTCCTACGCCGACGTCCTCAGCCACCAGGTCACCATTGACGCCGCTGCGTGGCGCGAGGGGTGGTCTCAGCACCCGCATCTCGGGCCTCTGCCGACGGTGTTCAACACTGACTCGCCCCGCGGCACACTCACCCGCGGCCAGGTGTTTGCTGCGGCCGGCAACCTCGATTCATCTGCGGATATACTCGCCTTCTTCGCTACCCTGGCCGCTTGGGGAACGGGCACCAACGGGCTGATGCGCTACCGCGCTATGACTCCGCTGACCATCCCCTCCAACACCAACAAGCTCCTCGATGCTGTCGCCGGAATGCCCTCCGACCCCGTGGCCGCGTACCGGTATTTCAATAACAGCGACTCAGGCCGCGGAAGACGCGTCCCCGGACTGGGGCCCGCGTATTTCACTAAACTGCTGTACTTCACCCATCCACCACAGCCAGGCGAGGTTACCCCACTAATCCTGGATCGCTTCGTCGCGAACGCTATGGGCTGGACCATCCACAGCGGGTGGCGCACTACGGAGTACGAGCTCTACCTGGCCACTGTGCACTCTGTGCTCGAGCAGTGGCGCCCCGATCTGCCCTCCGATGCCATCGAGTATCTCCTCTTCACCACGCGGAGCTGACATGTACCCGTTTCCTGAGATGCGGGAGTTCTTTCCTCCGCTGACTCCCGGCAGCGTCTTCATCGTGAGTTCTGCGGACCCCCATCTCGCGCATGCAATGATTCGCCAAATCGGGCATTCAGTTCAATTATGGCCGGAGCTTCCCTTCGTGCCCCTGCGCCGCGAGAGTCAATCATGGGATAACTACTTCGCGGCAGCTCGCCGCACGGCCCTGCGGCTTGACACCGTCGTTTTCCTCCCCGTTTCCCCTGAGTGCCCTGACAGGCCAGAGTGCCCGAGGGCCGTCGTCAAGCATGGCGACGCCGGTCTCATCGACCTCACATTGCTGTGGAACGGTCACCAACACTCTGCACCCGCCTCCTACCGCCTGAGCAATGTGACAGGAGCTCTCATTCCCGCCCACGACACGGAGATAGCCTTTCCCAACCTGTTCGACGAACTCTTCCTCATCGAACCCTGCAGCGTCGTAGAGGAAGCCGAGCCGCGCCTGCTCGACCTGTTGGAATCACAGCCCGATGTCCTCCGAGAGAAACTCCAGCTCGGCGAGGGCGACATCACCCTAGCACGCATCGAGTGTACGAATATTGAAAGCAGCGAGCACCACGTTATGTCCTCGCTCACGCTGCTTCTCGATATCTCCGGTATCCCCACCGACCGCACCATCACCGCCACCGGTACTCCCGATGGCCAAGGCGGTTTCACTAGTTTCCACCTCGAGCTCTCATAATGAAAGCCATTGCTCACCCCCGTTCATCGATGACCTGAAGAAGTAAAAGCTTCTTCACTGTCTAGTTTTCACATCCCTTTCACACGACTGAAAAAATTTTCGCTCTCCGGGAACCAGGGTTGCCTAAGTTCCGACTATTAGTGCAGTTGATATCAGCGTCCATGCAACTGACCACTAAGCACGAAAGAGAACTACTTTATGAGTCGGACGGCTCTGCGTTCCTTCATCCAACGCATACACTTCTACGGCGGAATGTTCGTCGGCCCCTTCATCCTTATCGCGGCATTGACCGGCTGCCTCTATGCACTGGCGCCGACCCTGGAAAAGTTTGCTTACCGCGACGTCATGACCGTCGAGGAAGTTAATAACCCGGTAAGCCTGGAGGACCAAATCAGCGCCGCCCAAAAGGAACACCCGGATATGCCGGTCTCCCAGGTATGGCCGGCGGAATCGGCGACGGACTCTACGCGCGTGCTGGTGGCGGATCCGGGCATCGACGAGAGCCTGCAGCGCACCGTCTTTATTAATCCGGCCGATGGCGAGGTCATCGGTGACTACCTCACTTATTCTGGCCTGGGTGAAATGCCGCTGCGCCGCTGGATCTCCTCGCTGCATGAAAGCTTCCACCTGGGCCAGCCGGGCGAGCTCTATTCCGAGCTAGCCGCCTCCTGGCTGTGGGTCCTGGCCTGCGGCGGGCTCTACATGTGGTGGATTCGCCGCCGGCCCAAGAAGGCGGCCGCGCCGCTAAAGAACCAGCCGCAGCGCTCCAAGCGCTGGAAGGCCACCCGCCTGCACTCCACGATGGGCGCATGGATTTTCATCGGGCTCATTGGCTTGTCAGCTACCGGCATCACCTGGTCCCAACTGGCCGGCGGGAACGTCAATTCCGTGGTGGAGAAAATGAACTGGAAGGCTACGCCGGTAGAAACCGCGCTCACCACCGATTCCTCCGCCGATGCCACACACGATGCCCACGCCGGGCACGAAGGCCACGGTGCCCACGGCGCTCACGGTGGGGATGCGGAAGCTGCGGGCGAGGCTCCGGAGCCGGAGGTCATCGCCGAGCAGGCAGAGCGCGTCTACGCCACCGGCCGCGCGGAAGGCCTAACCGGCCCGCTGCGCTTGTACGCCCCGGAGGACACCGACTCGGGGTGGAAGGTGAGCGAGCGCTGGGTCGAGTGGCGCTACACCTCTGATGAGGTATCCGTCGACGGTTCCACCGGCGAGGTCATCGACCGCCTGCCCTTCTCCGAGCTGCCGCTATTTAGCAAGCTCAGCAGCTGGGGCATCTACCTGCACATGGGCATCATGTTTGGCCTGCCGCTGCAGATCGCCCTTTTTACCCTTGGCCTCGCCATCGCCGCCATGGTTGTTCTGGGCTACTACATGTGGTGGAAGCGCCGGCCGCAATTTGCACCTGGCTCCAAGCGGCACTTCTCCTGGGCCACCACCGGCCTGGGCGCTCTCTTTGCCGCAACTGTCGGTGTATTTATGCCGCTTTTGGGCATTACCCTTGCCGCATTCCTCGTACTAGATATCATCTTGATGAATACCGGAAAGCGAAAGGCCACGCCGCCGCAGAAGGAGCAGGATGAAGACGCGGAGCTAGTAACGGTGAGCTAGCCTTCTTAATGAAAGCCATCACAGATGGTGGAGTTAATGGGTACATTGGTCATTTATGACTAATCCATTACTCCACCCTTCATCGTTGCCCTACCAACTCCCGCCGTTTGCGGAGATTAAAGTCGAGCACTACCGCCCCGCTTTCGACGAAGCGCTCGCGCGCCACGATGCCGAGCTCTCCGCCATTACTGAAAATCCCGCCGCGCCCACGTGGGAAAATACCGTGGAAACCCTCGAGCGTTCCGGCCAAGACCTCGACCGCGTCATGGCGGTCTTTGGCAACCTTTCTGACACGGACGTCACCGATGAGATGGAAGAGATCGCCGCCGATATCTATCCGCGCCTGTCCGCCCACTACGACGCGATGTACCAGGACGAAAAGCTCTACCAGCGCATCAAGGACGCCACCCCACCCGCCGGCGATGAGGAGGGCGCGCGCCTGCACGAGCACCTTCTGCGCACGTTCGCACGCCAAGGAGCGGATCTCGATGCCGCCGGCAAGGCCCGCCTATCCGATATCAACCAGCGCCTGTCCGCCCTATCGGAGGAATTCGGCCGCAATCTCATGGCCTCCACGCGCGAGCACGCCGTCGAGTTCACGGAGGAAGAGCTCGAGGGCCTGCCGCCGGAGCGCATCGCCTCGGCCAAGGCGGATGCCAAGGCCCTAGGCCGCGAAGGCTACGTCATCCCGCTCGAGCTGCCCACCGTGCAATCGGAGCAGTCCCGCCTGGCTAGGGAGGGGGCGCGGAAGAAGCTCTATGCGGCATCGGCAAGCAGAGGCTCCGAAAACAACATTCCAGGGCTTATCGAGGCCGTCCAGCTGCGCGCCGAACGCGCCGAGCTGCTGGGCTATGCGTCCCACGCCGATTACGTCATCGCGGAAGAAACCGCTGGCAGCGCCGACGCCGCGCGCGACATGCTCGCAGACCTCGCCCCCGCGGCCGCGGCCAATGCCGCCGGCGAGCACAAGCTATTAGCCGAGGAAGCCACGCTCAACGAGCAAGACTTCCACGCCGCGGACTGGCCCTACTGGGAATCCAAGGTCCGCGCCCGCGACTTCTCGCTCGACGAAGAGGAGTTGCGCCAGTACTTCCCCCTGGACAAGGTCCTCACCCAGGGCGTATTCGCCGCCGCCGAGTGCCTGTACGGCATTACCGTTATCCCGCGCGAGGACCTGGAGGGCTATGCCGAGGGCGTGCGCGTCTGGGAGGTGTTCGACAAGAGTGTCGAACACGAAGATAAGGGCGAACACGGAGATAACGTCGAGCACGGAGACAAGGGAATTGGCCTGCTGCTCACAGACTATTTCGGCCGCCCCACCAAGCGCGGTGGCGCGTGGATGAGCCAGTTTGTGGGCCAATCAGGCCTGCTGGAGCGCAAGCCGGTCATCGTCAACGTGCTGGGCATTACCAAGCCCGCCGATGGTTCCCAGCCCCTGCTGAGCCTGGACGAGGTGCACACCCTCTTCCACGAATTCGGCCACGCCTTGCACGGGCTGCTTTCCGATGTCCACTACCCCACCTTCGCCGGCACCAACGTCCCGCGCGACTGGGTGGAATTCCCCTCGCAGATCAATGAGAACTGGGCGCTGGATAAGCAACTGGTCAAGCAGTATGCGCGCCACGTCGACACCGGCGAGCCGATTCCCGATGAGCTGCTCGATGCCGTGACCGCCGCCTCCGAATTTGGCCGGGGCTTTGCCACCTCGGAGTACTTGGCGGCCTCCATTATCGATTTGGCGTGGCATTCGCTCAGCGCCAAGGACGCCGCGGCACTTGAGGCCACCCCGGAGGCCGTGGACGCATTCGAGGAGGAGGCCCTGCGCGCGGTGGGGCTGGATAACCCGCACATCGCCCCGCGTTACCGATCGACGTACTTCAACCACCTCTTCGCTGGCGGCTACTCCGCGGGCTACTACTCCTACCTGTGGGCCGAGGCGCTCGATGCCGATGGCTTCGAGTGGTTCAAGGAGCAAAGCGATCTACGCGCCGCAGGACAAAAGTTCCGGGACCTCATCCTCTCCCGCGGCGCCTCCCGCGATTTCGGCGCGGCCTACCGCGACTTCCGCGGGCGCGATAAGGACGTCGCTCCGCTGCTCAAGCGCCGCGGCCTATCCGGCGCCTAGCGGATACTGGCCAGCCAGGCGGCGTGCACGCGCGCCTCATCGTTTTCTTCCGGGTGAAAGCTCAAAGCGGTGACGGCGCCGTGGCGCACGCCCACGACCGCTTCCTCCGCGCCGTCGTGCGGCACGGTCGCGATGACCTCCACGCCTTCACCGACGCGGGTGACCAGCGGGGCGCGGATGAAGCTCGCCTCGATGGGCAGAGTTTCTTCCCCGACCACGACCGGCACGGTGCGCTCGGCGGAAAAGCGCTGGTTGCCAAAGGCATTGCGCCGCACGGTGATATCGAGCAGCCCCAGTGTCTGCTGGCCTGGCGAGGGGTTATCCAGCTCGCGGGCGCAATAAATCAACCCGGCGCAGGTAGCGAGCACGGGAAGGCCTGCGGCCGCGGCCTCGCGCAGCGGGTCGGCCACGCCGAAGGTGCGGGCGAGCTTGTCGATGACACTCGACTCCCCGCCCGGAATCACCAGCCCATCCAGGCCTTCAAGGTCGCGCGGCACGCGCACCCGGCGCGTCCCCGCCCCCAAGCCGTCAAGGACGCGCAGGTGCTCTTCCACGCCTCCCTGCAGCGCGAGCACCCCGATCGTAGCGCTTGCTTCTTCTGGGTGTGCCACGCGATTACCAGCCGCGCTCGGCCAGGCGGTGCGGTGCCGGCACATCGCCGACATTGATGCCGACCATGGCCTCGCCCAGGCCGCGGGAAAGCTTGGCGAGCTCGGCGGGGGCATCATAAAGCGTGGCGGCCTTCACGATGGCCTCCGCGCGCGCCGCCGGGTTACCGGATTTGAAGATGCCGGAGCCCACGAAGACGCCTTCGGCGCCCATCTGGCGGACGAGGGCGGCATCGGCAGGCGTGGCCACGCCGCCGGCAACGAAGAGGACGACCGGCAGCTTACCGGTCTCCGCAACCTCCGCTACCAGGTCATACGGCGCCTGGAGTTCCTTGGCGGCAACGTAGAGCTCATCGCGGTCGAGGTGCTGCAGTCGGGCGATCTCCGCGCGAATCGTGCGCAGGTGCTTGACGGCCTCGGAGACATCGCCGGTGCCGGCCTCGCCCTTGGAGCGAATCATGGCCGCACCCTCGGTGATGCGGCGCAGGGCCTCGCCCAGGTTGGTCGCACCGCACACGAATGGCACGTCGAAGTCCCACTTATTGATGTGGTTGACGTAATCGGCGGGGCTGAGCACCTCGGACTCATCGATGAAGTCCACGCCGAGCTCGCCCAGAATCTGCGCCTCGACGAAGTGGCCGATGCGCGCCTTCGCCATCACGGGGATGGATACGGCGTCGACGATGCCCTCGATAAGCTCCGGATCGGACATGCGGGCCACGCCACCCTGGGCGCGGATATCGGCAGGCACGCGCTCAAGTGCCATGACGGCGCTGGCGCCCGCATCCTCGGCGATGCGCGCCTGTTCCGGGGTCACGACGTCCATGATGACGCCGCCCTTGAGCATGTCAGCTAGTCCACGTTTCACGCGCGTGGTCGCAATGTTTTCGGTCATGCGCTCTATACTGCCCTGCCCAAGTGGTACAAGTAAAGAACCATTTCCCGCGTGTTGGGTTGTACCACTTATACTGTTTTTATGCCCCTGCGCCTCGACCCCGCCGATACGCGCGCCCTGCCGGTGCAAATCGCCGCCGCCGTGCGCGCCGATGTCACCTCCGGCGCCCTGCTGCCCGGCGAGCCCGTCCCCTCCACCCGCGCGCTGGCCACCCAGCTCGGCGTCTCCCGGGGCAGCGTCGTTACCGCGTATGAGCAGCTCACCGCCGAGGGCTACCTCAGCGCTGAGGTTGGTTCCGGCACCGTCATCAATCCCCGCCTGCCTCACAGCCCGCCGCCGCGCCCCGAGCCCGCGCCGCAGCCCGCTGCCGCGCCTGACCTTTTGGAACTGACGCCCGGCCTGCCCGATACCGCCGGCATCATCACCCCCGAATGGCGCGCAGCCTGGCGCGATGCCGCCGCCCAGCCGCTTTCCGATGCCCCTCCACTCCCCCACCACATCGCCAACCACCTGCGCTACATGCGCGGGCTGCGGGTAGATCCGCGCCGCATCGTCGTTACCGCCGGCGCCCGCGATGGCCTCGCTTTAGTGCTGCGTACGCTCGGTACCGCGCTGCGCGTCGGCGTCGAATCGCCCGGTTATCCCAGCCTGCGGCGCATCCCGCAGGCGCTTGGCCATGAGCTGGTGAACGTACCCACCGATGCCGATGGCGTTACCGTTCCCGATACCGACCTCGACGCACTGATTGTCACCCCAAGCCACCAGTACCCGTATGGCGCCTCGCTGCCGGCCGAACGCCGCGCCGAACTCGTCGCCTGGGCCCGCCAGCATGGCGCTTTACTCATCGAGGATGACTTCGATTCCGAGCTGCGCTACGTGGGTCAGCCGCTGCCCGCGCTCGCTGCGCTCGCCCCAGAGCGCACCGTGTTGCTCGGTACGTTTTCCACCGTGATTTCGCCGTCCATCGCCTGCGGCTATGTGGTGATCCCGGATGGGCTGCGCGGGGGCATCGACAAGCAGCGCGATATCTTTGGCCAGCCGGTCGGCACCATCCCGCAGGCCGCGCTCGCCCATTACCTGGCCAGCGGGGCGCTGCGGCGCCACACCGGACGCATGCGCCGGACCTACAAGCGCCGCCGCGACCTCGTGGCCGATGCCCTGGGCTCTCTCCCCGGCGCGCGCCTGCTGCCCATCAATGGCGGTCTACATGCGGTTTTGCTGTGCAACCCGGCCATCGTCCCGCGGGCCGCCGCCCGCGGCATCAAGCTGACCCCGCTGCGCGAATACTGGGGCGGCGTGGACGCCGAAGACGGCGTGGTTTTAGGCTTTGGCCACCTAAGCGATGACGATCTGCGCCGCAGCCTGAGCGCGGTCGCCGCCGCGCAACGCGAATGTTAGCCTGAATTTAAATGCCCCCGCACAGAAAGACGTAAGAATGATGCTTGGCCCGCTCGAACTTCTGCTCATGCTCATCCCGCTAGCTATCTTCATCGGACTTATAGCCGGTGCCATTTATTTAATCGTGCAAGTCTCGCGCAATACCAAAGACATCCAGCAGAATTCGCAGGCCATCGCGCAACTTCGAGAGGCACAGAAAAACGGCCCCTCCGCTGGGCAGGGGCCGCATTCTTAAATGCCTAGTCCGCAGGCTTTTCCGTATTCACCGCGTGCGAGAAGTTCTCACTGAATTCCTTGAAGCCCTTATTAAAGGTGCCCAGGTTTTCCATGAACCCGCCCATGATGTCTATGGGCAGCGGGAAGACGATGGTGGAGTTTTGGTCCGCGCCGAGTTCCAGGACCGTTTGTAGGTAGCGCAGCTGCAGCGCCGCCGGGGCCTTGCCCAACTCCTCTGCAGCCTCGCGCAGCTCGCGGGAAGACTGCAGCTCACCGTGGGCCGAAATGACCTTGGCGCGGCGCTCGCGCTCCGCCTCCGCCTCGCGCGCCAGGGCGCGCTGCATCATCTCTGGGATTTCCACGTCCTTAATCTCCACGATGCGGGTCAACACTCCCCACCGTTCGGTTTGGCCGTTGATGATCGCCGCTAGGTCCTCGTTAAGCTCCTCGCGGTGGGCCAGCAGGTCATCGAGGCTCGCCCGACCCAAAAGCGAACGCAGGGTGGTCTGCGCAATCTGCGAGGTGGCCACGGCGTAGTTTTCTACCTCGAGGACCGCCTTGCTCGAATCGGTGACCTCGAACATGACCACCGCATTCACGCGCACGGACACGTTGTCCTTGGTGATGATTTCTTGCGGCGGAATCGTCAGCGTGACCACGCGCAAATCCACGCGCTCCAGCTTATCGATGCCCGGCAGCAAGAAATGCAGCCCCGGCTCCAGCATCGGTCGCAGGTGGCCAAAGCGGAAGGTCACGCCCCGCTCATACTGCTTAATCACCTTGAGCGAGTAGGACAAAAACACCCCGATGAGAGCGAGGATGATGCCGATGACGATCGGCCAGAATACGGGAGCGGACACTTAGATTTCCCCTTCCAGTTCTTGACGCACCGAGCGGTAGCGCGTGGATTTTCCGTACTTCGAACCATAGCGATCGACCTGCGCCGCCAACTCCGCCTCGCGGTTATCCATCTCCGGCACCACCAGCTGCGGCGCGTTCGAGGGCGTATTCCACAGGTGGCGGGCCAGCGGGTACACGCCGAAACCGGTGATGATAAGCACCGTAGCCAGCGTCAACGCCACTTCCGCGGGCGAATGGTAGCTAATCAGCGAGGCCAAGGGCAGCAAGTAGCCCATCGCCGCCACCGCCAGCGCGATGCCGCGGTGGAAGCGCCCCGAATCCGAGTGCGGCCACGGATCCAACTGGCGCGTGACCTCCCGGCCATGGTGCGAGACCGTGCACTGCTGCTTGACCGGGCAGGTATTGCACACGGTCGGGTTCGCGCGGTAGCGCATGACGCGGTTTTCCGGGTCGAAGCTGGAGGGCCAGAGCCAGTGATCTTCGGGGCATCGCCAAGCATCGTGGTCTTCCATGTACCGGAACGTGCCGGATTGGTTGGACATGGTGCGGTTGGCGGTTTGTTGCGCCAGCAGGTCGAATACCCAGGCCACTGCGAGCAGGAAGAGCCCGTAGCACGCGGATAGTACGGTAAATGCACCCGGCATTAGTCGTCCTTCTTATCCGAGCGGTAGGTACCGCCCCACTTCGTGCGCGATTCAAATTCCTGGCGCGGCGCGGTGGCGGAATCGCCGCGCTCAGCATCGGGATCTTCCTCCTCTACGAAGGCACCGCGCTCATCAACGTACTCGTAGCGCCGGCCCGTGGAGCTGCGCTTGTCGACTCGCCCCTTGCCTCCAGAAACCAGTCCCACCGAGGATCCCACGGGAACCTCGCCCGCGTGGTCGTCCTCGTCTGGGGTAATGATGCTAAACAGCGGGTTAGTCGGGTGCTCATCCACCGTGGGGATGTCCTTGTTGTAGAGCACCCCGCGCAGCGCCATCCAAAGGAAGGGCAGGATGCCGATGAGGAACATGACATCGCCAGGCAGGCGCAGCCACTCCATAACGAAGTTTCCAGGTTGGGTGATATAGCCCAACGAACGCGCCTCCACGTACCCGGAGCCGACGGACTCGTAAAGCTGCATGATGCCCAGTGGCAGCAGCGAAATTACCACCATCCACAACAGGCCCAGGTTTTGCAGCCAGAAAGCCCAGCCCATGGCCTTATCGGACCATTTGTCCTTGGGGATGAGATAGCGCAGTGCAAAGACCGACAGGCCTACAGCCAGGAAGCCATACACACCCATCATTGCGCCGTGGGCGTGGTTGGCCGTCAGCGCCGTACCGATTTCGTAGTAGGACACGATAGGCAGGTTGACTAGGAAGCCAAAGATGCCTGCGCCCAAGAAGTTCCAGAAACCAACGGCAACGAGGAACATCACGGCCCAACGGTGCGGGAAGGGTCGCTCCCCAGAAGCGCGCTGGCGGGAACCCAGCTGCATGAACGTCCACGCCTCCACCGTCAACAGCGTCAGCGGGACCACCTCGGCGGCCGAGAAGAACGCGCCCAGGGCCATGTGCTCGACCGGGGTGCCGGAGAAGTACAGGTGGTGCATCGTACCCAGCACGCCACCGGTGGAATAAAGGATGACGTCCAAGAAGATGATGCCCAGGGCGATCTTTTCACGGACCACGCCGAGCAGGACGAAGACGTAGGCCACCATGACGGTGGTAAATAGCTCCAGGAAGTCCTCCACCCACAGGTGGACCACCCAGAAGCGCCAGAATTCAGCGACGGAAATGTGGGTTTCCGAGCCAGCCAGGTTGCCCACCGCGTAAAACGCCGGGATGGCGAGGCCCGCAAAGAAGAACAACCACGGCATATTAGACTTGTGCTCATTTTTTAACCGCCCGCGCAGTTGGCGGTAGATGATGCCGATCCACACGAACATGCCAATGGTGAGCAGGACTTGGAAGAAGCGCGGGAGATCGAGGTATTCCCACTGCTGAGAAAATAGCGTTCCCTCTTCGATATAGCCCATGGTGGAGAGCCATTCAAAGGCCATCGACCCGAAGACCACTACGGCGATGGCTCCCAGGAGGAACCAGACGAGCCAGTGCTGCTTCTTCGGCTCTTTCTTGCCCACGAAGGAGGCGAGGAAGATACCCGCCGCCAACAGGCCGCCGGCGGTCCACAGCAGTGATAGCTGCAGGTGCCAGGTGCGCGAGACGTTATACGGCAAGATCTCTTGCAGCGGAATGCCGAAGAAACCGGTGAGCTCGGTGCGATAGTGCTGGCTGGCCGCACCCAGCAGCGCCTGGATTAAGAACAGCAACGCAATGACCAGGACGAACCAGGCCACCACCTTCTGCGACTTGGTCAGCCCGACCTCGCCCGGCTGCTTGAAGTCCAGGTTCGGTGCTTCTTCCGAATGCCAACCAATGGACTTGGACCACCGGCCGTAAATCGCAAAGATCAGGCCGGTACCGCCGATGAGCGCGATGAGCGAGAGCACCGACCACACCACGAGGTCCGCGGTCGGGCCGTTGTCCACGCGCGATTCCGCGGGCCAGTTATTGGTATAGGAATAGTCGTGGCCCGGACGCTCTGCCGCCGAAGCCCACGCGGTCCAACCGAAGAAACCTACGAGGTTATTGATGTCTTGCTCATCGGTAATAAAGTCCGACGGCAAGCCACTGTTGTGGGAATCGGGGCCAAAGTACTGAGCGTAGTAGTCCTTATTGGCCTCGAATGCCGAAATCTGGTTATCGGTCCACTCCAGCACGCCCGTTTCTTCGTCATAGCGGTTGGTGCGGAATTCTTCTACCACGGCCTCTTCGGGAGTGGCGGAAGAATCAACGAAATCGGGCATACCATTCGCGTCGTTTTCCTCGCGGGCGTGATCGAGAGCGCGGCGCAGGTACTCCGCCGTATAGTCCGGGCCCAGGTAGGCGCCGTGGCCCAGCACGGAGCCGTATTGCTGCAGGCCGCGGGCCTGGTACAGCGCCTGGCCGTTAGTGATCTCTTCCTTGGTTAAGACCGTTTCGCCCGTGGATTCGGAGACAATCTTTTCCGGCAACGGCATGGATGCGTCATAGGTACGGTACGCCAAAAATCCCATGACCAAAAAGCCAAAGATCATGACGAGGGCAATGCCTTGCACCCACACGTTGCTCACCTTGAGGACCGGTTTCTTCCGGTCCTCAACCCCAGTCGTGGTGGCCATAAAGTGTCCTTTTCACAGTTGTAGAGAGTTCGACATACATCATTATGAACGGACAAAGCGGTGTTAAATAGTCGAACGGAAGGCCCCTACCCCCATTCGCCCACATCGGCCAGCCCGCACGCGAGCATTATTGGGAAAATCGGTGCACCATATAGCCGGGTTCCGCCCCCAGAATCCCCACCCAGCTTGTTTACCCCCGGTTTTTCCGTAACAATTAATGCATGACATTCGCAGAGCACACCAAGCGCAATTGGCTCATCACATTATTCGCCGCGATTTTCCTCGCCGCCATCGTCTGCATGATTTTCTTAAACGATCCACACCGCACAATGGTGGTCGCCATGGTCTTTATCGCCTCAGCAATCCTGCTCTTCGGCGCAATCCTCGGCATCTGGTACCTATTTCGCCGCAAGGACGAAAAAGACCCGCAGTAGATAGGCTAGGACGCATGGAATTTAGCTTGCTTGGCCACGCCTGCGTCGCAGTTGCGGCGCCGGGCGGGCGTATCCTCATCGATCCCGGAACCATGACGCCCGCCTTTCCCGACGCCGATGCGGTGCTCATTACCCATGCGCATGCAGATCACCTAGACCCGGACCGGCTTCCCGATGCCCCACTCTGGGCGCCCGCCGAAGCCTGCGAACAGCTGGGGCGCGGTACCGCGGTTGCACCGGGCGAGACCATCACCGTCGCCGGCCTCGACATCGAAGTACTCGGCGGCCAACACGCGCCGATCCACCCGAATATCCCGCGCCCGGCCAACGTGGGCTACTACTTGGGTGGCCTGCTCCACCCGGGCGATCAGTACATCGATCACCCGGCCAACGTGTTGCTCCTGCCCATCGCTGGGCCCTGGGTAAAGGCCGCGGAGGCCGCCGATTATGCCCAGCGCGTCGGCGCCGCGGTCACGATCCCCATCCATGACGCCGTGCTTTCCGATGTCGGCCGCACCGCCTTCGACACCATGCTCACCAAAGCCGGAGTACAGGGCTATAAGCGGCTAAATCCAGGCGAGAAATTTACCGCTTAGTCTATTTTTATTCTCTGACTACCCTGCGGTTTCGCAGCGGGGTGCTGTACGTTACATACCGCTTGGTCTAGTCTTGCGTGGCATGACGACGAAATACGATAACTCCAACGCAGACTGGTCCTTCGCCACCCGCTCCGTTCATGCAGGCCAAAACCTCGACGGCGCGCACAACTCCCGCAATGTGCCGATTTACCAAACCACCTCGTACGTCTTTGATGACGCCGAGCACGCGGCCAACCGCTTTAACCTCTCCGATGCGGGCCCCATCTACACCCGCCTGACCAACCCAACGCAGGATGCGCTGGAAGAGCGCTTGGCCTCCCTTGAAGGCGGCGTGGCCGCCGTGGCCTTTGCCTCGGGCCAGGCCGCAGAGACCGCGGCCATTTTCAACCTCGCCTCGGCAGGCGATCACATCGTTTCCTCCCCGCGCCTCTACGGCGGCACCTCCACCCTCTTTACCGTCACGCTCAAGCGCCTTGGCATCGACGTCACCCTCGTGGAAAACCCGGACGACCCCCAGTCCTGGCAGGACGCCGTACAGCCTAATACCAAGGCGTTTTACGGCGAGACCTTTGGCAACCCGGTAGCCGATGTCCTCGATATCCCCGCCATCGCCGAGGTCGCCCACACTAACCAGGTCCCGCTCATCGTGGATAACACCATCGCCACCGCGGCGCTGGCCCGCCCGCTCGACTTGGGCGCGGACATCGTCGTGGTTTCGACCACGAAGTTCTACACCGGCAATGGTTCCGCGGTGGGCGGCGCGATTATTGACGGCGGCTCCTTCGACTGGACCGTCGAGCGCGACGGCGAGCCGGTATTCCCCTACTTCGTCACCCCCGACGAGGCCTACCACGGCCTGAAGTACGCCGACCTCGGCGCCCCCGCCTTCGCGCTCAAGGCCCGCGCCGGCCTGCTGCGCGATACCGGCGCCGCCATTTCTCCGTTCAATGCATGGCTGACGCTTAATGGCATTGAGACGGTAGGGCTGCGCATCGACAAGCACAATGCCAACGCCCAAGCCGTGGCCGAGTACCTGGAAGGCCACGCCAAGGTGACGAAGGTCAACTACGCCGGCCTGGATTCCTCACCGTATAAGAAGATCAAGGAGAAGCTGGGTTACTCCTATACCGGCTCCGTGCTGTCCTTCGATATCGAGGGCGGGCGCGAGGAAGCATGGGCGTTTATCGATGCCCTAAAACTCCACTCCAACCTCGCCAATATCGGCGATACCCGCTCACTCGCGGTTCACCCGGCGACCACCACGCACTCGCAGTCCGATGATGCCGCCCTAGCCGCGGCGGGTATCGCGCAGTCCACCATCCGTTTGTCTGTGGGCATTGAAGATATCGACGACATCATTGCTGACCTCGAATTGGGATTTAACGCACTGGCATGAGCTGTATAAGTATCGGCGATTTTCGCACCGAAGCAGGCGCCACGCTTTCCGATGCCCACATCGCCTACCACCGCTTCGGCCATTTCCTCGGCGATCCGCACGGCGGAAATAACGTCATCTTGGTGGAACACGCGCTGACCGGCAACGCCGATGTGGCCGAGTGGTGGTGCGATCTCATTGGCCCAGGCAAGGCGCTGGATACGACGAAGTGGTGCGTTATCGCCATGAACGCACTCGGTGGCTGCAATGGATCCACCGGCCCCTCCTCCCCGCATCCAGATGGCCGCAGTTGGGGATCGCGTTTTCCGGCGCTATCCATTCGCGATTTGGTGGCCGCGGAGAAAAAGGCGCTGGAAGAACTCGGAATAACGCGCGTACATGCGATTATCGGCGGTTCTATGGGTGGTGCACGCGCCTTGGAATGGACGCTGATGTACCCGGAGGCGGTCGATGCTGCGTGCGTTATCGCCGTCTCCGCGCGCGCCTCCGCGTGGCAGATTGGTATCCAGTCGGCGCAGATTTCCGCGATTGAACGCGATCCCTTCTGGCACGGCGGCGACTATTATTCCTCCTCCCAGCGCCCTCGCGAGGGACTCGCGGCGGCGCGGCGCATCGCGCACCTGACGTATCGCGGCGAGCAGGAAATTGATGAGCGCTTTGGTGTTCAGGCCCAAACCGACGAAGAACCCCTCGGGCCCTATCGCCGGCACGACCAGCGCTTCGCCGTGAACTCCTACCTGGATTATCAGGGCTCGAAGCTGGCGGATCATTTTGATGCCGGCTCCTATGTCACACTTACCGAGGCCCTCAACCGCCACGACATCGGCCGTGGCCGCGGCGGCCTGAACCGCGCGCTGGGTTCTTCGCAGGTACCGACCATGGTCGTGGGCGTCGATACGGACATCCTTTATCCCTATCACCAGCAGGAACACCTCTCTCGGAACCTAGGCAACCTGCTGGCCATGGCGAAGGTAGTCTCTCCCGTCGGCCACGATGCGTTCCTCACGGAGTCGCGCCAGATGGACCGCATCCTGCGCAACTTCCTCACCCTGTCCCAACCGCACCCGCTGGACGCGGACAGCACAATCGACTACGCCATCTAGCCAACCCCGCCTACACGCCGGCGCGTGCGCAATTCCGCATCGCCTACGCCAGCGGTTTACGGTCACTGGTGGCTCGACGCACGAACGGGACGCGGCGCGAGGCAGATAGTGGCGGGGTCCGGAACGGGGGCACGGTAAGTGGCTAGCCCGGACTCCTTGCAGAAGGCATACAGAAGGATCGCCGGAGCGGCGCAGGTTTAACTGCGCTGGCTTCGGCAATGTTCTTTATCGGGCCCAGGGCGGGCGCCACACGATGCCTTCGTGCGGGTGGCGCTCTAGGCGCCCACGACGGGGCGGGGCATTTGGGTCATCGTCGTTGACGGCGTTGTGATACTTGCAGGCGATGGTCAAGTTCTCGGAGTTGGTCTCGCCGCCGAGCAGCCACGGTTGCAGGTGGTGAACCTGGCATTCATCGGCAGGGATATGACAATCAGGCCACGGGCACACCGGATTTTCGGCCATCGCCATCTGCCGCTGCTTCCAGGTGGCCAGCCGGCGCGTGTGGTACAGGTTCACGGGGCCGGTGACGGGGTGGATGAGGGTGATGAGGCCGGCATCGGCAAGCGCGCGCTCCGCTAGCTGCGCACCGGTGATGGTGGCACCGTTAGTCAGCTGCAGGGTGACGTCGTCCTCGCCGTGGGTAACCTTCACCATGTCATCTAGCGTGAGGACCACGTTAGTAGTGATGGTGGAGGCGGCCGCGCCCTCTGCAAATACCCGGCGCGCATCGTCCACGGTGGAGACGTGGTTATTAATCTCAGCCACCAGGCCCGATTCCGCGGTGATGGTCAGCGTCCACAGGTCATCGGTGCGGCGGGTAAGACGCACGCCCTCCGCGCGCTTCTGTGTGCGCTCCTCCTTGACGCGGCGGCGGGCGCGCTTTTCTATCTCGCTGGTAGAAACGTTGAGCCGGCACAGCTCCTCGCGCAGGGCCCACGCCGCGCGCTGGGTCTTCAGCTTCTGCGCGTGCACCTCGATGATTTTCAGCGCATCGAGCGGGAGCGCGGTCGTTCGGGCGGCGCGCTGCTTGGCGCTAAACGATGTCTTGCCAAAATACGTATCTGCCAAGCGCGCGAATTCCGCTGCCTCTTTATCGCTAAAACCGCGGTCTACCAATTCGGCTTCGGATAGCCCAGCGCACTCCCCGATGAGCGCCATCGGGGAGTTTATCGCTGCGAGGTAATCCGAAATCATGGCCCCGAGCCTAAACCGCGGGTAGCTGAGGGCGCGAGGCCAAGTGCGCGGCGGCTGTGGATAGCCGCGCGACACGCCGCAGATTGGTGATACTGAAACAATCACCTGTGGATAACTAGCTGCCCAGCGCGTCCACGGAGTAGGCGAGAAAGGCCATCAGCGCACCGATGACCCCGGTAAAGGTGGCATCGAAGCGGCGCGAGCGCACCGCCAGCACGCCGACGCGGCGCGAATCGCACGTCAGGCGCACCACCGTCAGCCACAGCAGCGCGAGCCCGAGCAAGAAGGTAGCTCGGCGCCAATACTCGAAGATGGCATAGCCGCCGGACAAGGCCACCCCGGCGATGAAGAGCCCGATGGCCACCCACTGCACGGAAGCGGGCAGCGGGGACGGTTTCAGGTGCGCGTCGTGGGGATTGTCTAAATTCACGCCAGCTTTTCCGCGCGCTCAACGATGTTGCGCACCAAGAAGGCCCGCGTGAGCGGTCCGACGCCGCCTGGGTTGGGCGAGACGAACCCAGCCTTATCCCAGCAATCGGGGGCGATATCGCCGGTGAGCTTGCCGTCGACGCGGGATACGCCGACATCGAGAAGCGCGGCGCCTTCCTTAATCATGTCCGCGGTAAGCATGTGCGGTTGGCCGGCGGCGGCGATGACGATATCGGCATTGCGGGTTTCGGCGGCAAGATCCTTCGTGCCGGTGTGGCAGAGGGTAACGGTGGAGTTCTCACTGCGGCGGGTCAACATCAGGCCAATGGGGCGGCCGACGGTCACGCCGCGGCCGATGACGACGGTCTTGGTGCCGCCCAGCTCCACGCCGAAGCGGCGCAGCAGGTGCAGGCAGCCATTCGGGGTGCACGGCAGCGGGGCTTCCTCATTGAGAACGAGCTTGCCCAGGTTGACCGGGTGGAGACCATCGGCGTCCTTTTCCGGATCGATGCGCTCGAGGATGGCGTTTTCATCCAAGTGCTTGGGCAGCGGGAGCTGGACGATGTAGCCGGTGCAGGCGTCATCGGCATTGAGCTCATCGATGACCGCCTCGAGTTCCTCCTGCGAAATATCCGCCGGCAGGTCCTTGCGAATGGAGTTGATGCCCAGCTTTTCGCAATCGCGGTGCTTCATCTTTACATAGGACTGGGAGCCTGGGTCCTCACCCACCAGAACGGTGGCCAGGCCAGGGGTTATCCCCTTGTCCTTCAGGGCGGCCACGCGCTCAGCGAGGTCCGCAAAAATCTCGTCACGGTACAAGGTGCCATCTAGTTTGGTAGCGCTCATAGCCCCCATCCTAGACTGAAGGCATGAGCCAGCTGCACATCGTCTTTGATAATCCCGTCATCCCGACCAATACCGGCAATGCCATTCGCACCGCGGCGGTGACAGGCGCGAGCCTGCACCTGATTGAGCCGCTGGGGTTTAATTTTGACGATAAGCACTTAAAGCGCGCCGGGCTGGATTATCACGACCTGGCAGATGTGCAGATCCACAAGGATTTCGACGCGTGCATGGAGGCACTGCCCGGCGCGCGCTTTTTCGCCTTTACCACGCATACGGATAAGTGGTTTACGGAGGTTGAGTACCAGGACGGCGACGTGCTGCTCTTTGGCACGGAGCCGACCGGCCTGCCAGATGAGCATGTCAACCATCCGCGCATCACCGATCAGGTGCGCATTCCGATGATCCCGGCCAGGCGCTCGATGAACCTCTCCAACTCCGCGTCTACCGCGGTCTTTGAGGCGTGGCGCCAGCTTGGTTTTAAGGGAGCGGTGTAAGTTCTGGCAGGTCGCGGGAGCGCAGGCGGTTAAGCAGCGCGTGGGCATCGGCAAGCGCGAGGTTGCGCGCCGCCATGGACACGGGCCCCTGCAGGAGGTCGAGCTCCACCGTGGCTAGGCCGAGCAGCTGGGATATCGGGCCGCGGCGCAGGGTGAGTTCCTGGATGTGGCGCAGCTCGATGGCTTGGACGCGGCGGTTGAAGCGGCCGGCGCGCACGATGACATAGTCGCCGGTCAGCGCGACGGTTTGCTGCCGGTAATCGATGGGCGAGACCCATTTGGCGCGCGCGGGCGAGGCATAGGTCGGGGCGGCGTCGGCGGGCAGGAATTGCCGGGCTTGGCTGCGCTTGCCGACGGGCACGATGCGCGTCGATCCCGATCCCTCGCCGCTGGCCATGCCGCCGTAGCCGGCGACCGACACGCGCGTTTCGTACCAGTCGAAGGGCCGCCACAGGAAGGGCTGGGTGACTTGGACGGCGTGGATGCGCTCGAGGCGGATGTTTTGGCGGCGGCGATCGGCAAGGCCGTAGGTGATATTGAGCACGCCATCCTCAAGGCTGGCGGTATAGCGCCACGAGGAGTCAATCACGTTCCAGGCGCGCGGGACGGTGGCCAAAAGGATAGGCAGCGTGATGGTCAGGGACATCGGTGTGACCACGAGGAATACAAGGGCCGCAATGAGGACGATCGTGGACACGTGCAAAGCGGCCGCGGCCAGGGAACGCGCGATGGGGATTTCGGGGATAAGGACGTTGTCCTCTTCTTCGGCTGGCTGCTCCTCAGTCGGCCGCTCCCGCGGCTCGCCGTGGACGCGGGAGAGGATTTCGGCGCGCAGGGCCTCGGCATCGCGCTTTTTCAGGAAGGCGATTTCGATGGCGGACGACTGCCCGCCGGCCGTTTCCACGCGCACGGCTGCGAGCCGGAAAAGGCGGGCGATAACGGGCTCGACGACGTCGACCGCCTGCGTGCGGTCATAGCGCGCGGTGCGCTGCTGCTTCGAAATAACCCCGCGGCGCAAGGTGAGTTCCTCCTCGCCCAGCCGGTAGCCCATCTGGCGCCACCACACGCCGGATACGAGCCAGACCACTGCGCATACTGCAATGAATCCGGCTAGGGCGAGGCCGATATCGCGCAGGTCCGCGGCGCTGTGTTCGCCGGTAACGAAGGCAAAGATTCCGCGCAGCGCCTCCATATTGACGTTTAAGGCAAAAGCCGCGATGACGGCCAGGATGACCGACCACAGCTGCAGCAGCGGGGTCAAGCGGTGGACGCGGTGGTAACTCATAGCCCGCTCATCCGTTCGCGGGCGTGGTGGGTGAGGCGGGTGCGGAGGGCATCGGCAAGCGGGGCGTCCAAACCCTTCACCGTGGCGTCCGTGGTTGCGGAGGCGGTGTGCAGCTGCAGCTCCTTGAGCCCGAAGGCGCGCTCGAGGGGGCCGGCAGTCACGTCCACGAACTGGATGCGGCCGTAGGGCACAACGGTGAAAGAATGCCACAGCTTGCCGCGCGTAATGAGCAGCTCATCGTCGGTTTCGCACCAGCCCATGCGGCGCACTTGGGCCGGAATGAGCCAGAGCAGCCAGAAAAAGAGGACGGTGAAGAGCCCCGCCGCCCAGTAGAACCACGGGGTCCACCAGTACCCTGCCGCTGCGGCCGCCGCGGCGGAAATAACCGTCCAGCCCAGGTGGCGGATGTAGCGCACCTTCACCAAACGCGGCGAGACGGGGTTCATTTCTTCGCTCATAGCTACTGACAGTAGCAATCGGTCTCGCACCCTTGCGCAACTTATCGTTAGTCGATATTATCGAATTACGACAACATCGAAAGTCGATAAGGAATCGACGGAAAGGATTGTCATGACCACCCCACAGCCCACCTCTCAAGCTGAGCGACGCGAAATTAACGCGGCGGCCGCCCTCTGCCTGTTCACCATTATCATCCTCGGCCCCACCTACCTGCGCGACCTTGTCACCGGACGCTTTTCCACCGCACTGAGTGCGGCCATCCCGGAAGGCCTAAGCAAGCACAACCTCGACGGCGGGCCATTCTGGATGCTCACTGCGGGGCTCGTCGTCAAGATTGCAGGAATCTTGATTATCGCGTTCTTTGCCTACCGTTTGGTCAAACCGATGCTTCGTGGGCAGGTTTTCAATACGAAAAACATCCGCTTTCTTAACGGCATGACCATCGGAATCCTTGTCTGGTTTATCGGACGCTTCCCACTCGAAGGTATGGGCAATAACTGGGCTTCCTCGCAGCTCGACATTGACTGGTGGGCCAACCAGAGCGGAACCCCATTAGGCGAGCTTGCGCTGCCCTACCTTTTTGTCTGCACTCTCCAGCTCTTCTCAGTTGCCATCAAGCGCGGCAGCAAGCTCGAAGAGGAGGTTGAAGGCCTTGTCTGAGGAGCAAGAACCCCAGGTGATCTGCCACCTCGACCGGATAATGGAAGAGCGCGGTATTACCGGAGCGGCGCTCGCCAAAGAGGTAGGTATCACCCCAGTTAACCTGTCCGTTCTGAAGAATAATCGCGCCAAGGCCGTACGCTTTAACACCCTTGCAGCACTGTGTGCGGCACTGGACTGCCAGCCGGGCGATATCTTCGAAGTGGAATAGAAAACCTTGTCATTATGTTGGGTTTATGCAGTACTTTGACCTACGTCCACGGAAATCTATAGGAAGAATTCCTAATGGCTAACTAACTCGCCGCCGGCGTCTAGTACCGGCCGGCGATGTTTTTCTCGGCCTGGCCACCGCTTTTGGGCTTCGATGCGGAGAAAACTAGCGGAAATCCCGGGAGCCGCGCGAGAGGAAATCACCAAAGTCCAGCGGCTCGAGCTTATCCGCGACCACGCTTACCGCGCCGGTGGCGTTTTGCACGATGCCGCGGATGATAAGCGCGCGGGCGGTACGGGCGAGCACCTTCTGGCGGGACCACAGCCCGGGCGAGACCATCACGTTCATCAGTCCGGTTTCATCCTCCACTCCCAAAAAGGTCAGGCCGGAGGCGGTGCGCGGGCGCTGGCGGTGCGTAATGATGCCGGCGATGCGCACGCGGGTGCCATCGGGGACGTGGGGAAGGCGGGAGGAAGGCAGGACATCGCCAAGCGCGGCCCTGACTAGCTCCATAGGCTGCTTATCGTGGGTGACGCCGGTAGCGGCGACATCGGTAGCCATCAGCTCGAACACCGACATGCCGGGCAGGTGCGGTGAGGCGAGCGCGGAGGTGCCGGGCAGCATGCCCTCGCGCTCGGTGGCGGCGACGCCAGCCTGCCAAAGCGCTTGGCGGCGCTCCAACCCCAAGCACTCCAGCGCCCCCGCCGTGGCCAGCGCCTCCACCTGCTCCACGCTAAGATCCGCCCGGCGCGACAGATCGGAGACGGTGCTAAAAGGCGCTGTGGCCTCCACGCGCTCGGCGGCCTTGTCCCCCAGCCCCTTGATGAGGTTGAGGCCCAACCGGATCTCGCCGGTGGGCAGCGCCCTGGCCTGCGCGCCGGAATCATTGATGCTCACCGGCAGCACGCGCACGCCGTGGCGCCGGGCATCCTGAATGAGCGACTGCGGCGAATAAAAGCCCATGGGCTGCGCGCGCAGCAAGCCCACGCAGAACTCCGCCGGGTAGTGGTGCTTGAACCACGCGGAAAAATACACCAGCGAGGCGAAGGACTGCGAGTGCGATTCCGGGAAACCGTAGGCGGCAAAGGCGGTGATCTTGGCCCAGAGCTTCTCCGCGACTTCACCGTCGATGCCGTTGGTGGCGCGCAGGCCCTCGAAAAAGCGGCTGCGCAGCGCGGCCATCTTGGCCGGTGAGCGCTTCGAACCCATGGCGCGGCGCAGGTCATCGGCCTCGGCGCCGGTAAAACCGGCGGCATCCACCGCAATCTGCATCAATTGCTCTTGAAAAAGCGGGATGCCCAGGGTTTTACCCAGCGATTTCTCCAGCACCGGGTGGTCATAGGTCACGGGCTCGAGGCTATCGCGCCGGCGCAGGTAGGGGTGCACGGAACCGCCCTGGATGGGGCCGGGGCGAATGAGCGCGACCTCCACCACAAGGTCGAAGAAACAGCGCGGTTTG
Organism: Corynebacterium rhinophilum; assembly: GCF_030227225.1. Classification (GTDB taxonomy): domain Bacteria; phylum Actinomycetota; class Actinomycetes; order Mycobacteriales; family Mycobacteriaceae; genus Corynebacterium; species Corynebacterium rhinophilum. Next base: position 158,613 of record NZ_JASPHQ010000001.1, on the reverse strand, counting down.
AGCCGCGGCAGCGTGGCCAGCTGCGCGCGGGACTCCACTTGGAAGACGCCGACGGCATCAGCGCGGCAGAGCATGTCATAGACAGCGGGCTCGGCTAGGTCGAGTTCCCACAGGCGCACCTCGCGGCCGGTGGTGGTGCGCACGGCATCGATCATGTGGTGCAGCGCCTCCAGCATGCCGAGGCCCAGCAGGTCGAATTTCACCAGCCCGGCGGCGGCGCAATCGTCCTTATCCCATTGCAGCACGGAGCGGCCTTCCATGCGGGCCCATTCCATCGGCACCACGTCCGCGATTGGCCGGTCACATAAGACCATGCCGCCGGAGTGGATGCCGAGGTGGCGCGGCTGGTCGAGGAATTGCTCGGCGAGTAAGGAGACATCGGCAGGCGGCTCGGCTATGCCCTTCGACCACGCATCGGCCGAGCCCTGTGGGTAGCCCAGCGCGCGGGCGGCGTCGCGGGTAGCACCCTTGCGGCGGTAGGTAATGACGTTAGCCACCTGTGCGGCGCGGTCGCGGCCGTGGGTGCGATAGACGTATTGGATGACCTCCTCGCGCCGGCCGGATTCGATGTCGATGTCGATATCGGGCGGGCCATCGCGATCCGGCGACAGGAAGCGCTCGAAGAGCAGCTGCGCCGAAATGGGCTCGGCGTTGGTAATGCCCAGCGCGAAACAGACGGCGGAATTAGCTGCCGAGCCGCGCCCCTGACAGAGGATATTTTCCTGGCGGCAGAAATCCACCAGGTCGCAGACGATGAGGAAATAGCCCGGAAAGCCCAGCTGCTTGATGATGCCCAGCTCGTGCCGCATCTGCTTTTTCGCCTTGGCCTGTATTTCGGGCGGGCGCGAGGCGTAGCGCTTTTTACCGCGCCGCCACACCTCGTGTTCGAGCCAGCTCATCTCGGTATGCCCCTCCGGGACGACAAAGTCCGGCAGGTTGGGCGCAAGTGCACCCCAGGTAAAGGAACACTCGCGGGCAAGGCGCACGGTTTCGGCGATAAGCTCGGGCCGGCCGGGAAGCAACTGGGCCATCTGCTCGCCGGAGCGCATCCAGCCTGCGCCCATCGGGTGGGCATCCGGTGCGGCTTCCTCTAAGGATTGGCGGTGCGCCAAGGCGCGTTTAGCGGCGGCGAGCCTTACCTGGTCGCGCGTTGCTGCCGCAGGTCGAGCGGTTGCGATGGCGCGGAGATTATTGTACTTATCCAGGAAACTGTGGTGATCCGCATCTTCGGGAGACATTGTGCACGCATATTCGAGAACTATGCTGTCTATTTTTATTCTTTCGAGAACGTGATCGATTTTTTGTATAGCCTCCCACCCCAGCAGGAAAAAGCACTCCTCTTCTAGCTCACGCGCCACGGCGTCTAGGGGCGGGTAGGCAACGCCTCCTTTCTCCCCGGCATCCATCCGCGCGCGGGCGATAAGGCGAGAGAGGCGGCGATAGCCTTCCGGCGTGCGCGCCAGCACGGTCACTGGGGCCTCCGCGAGGGAAAGCTCCGCGCCGTATATGGCCGAAAGTCCGGCCCTAGCTGCGGCTTCCGCGAATTTCATCAGGCCGTAGAAGCCATCCCGATCCACAACAGCCAGCCCCTCGAGGCCAAGCTCTAGGGCGCGGGCGACCAGCTCTTCCGGCTCGGCGGCGCCGTCGAGAAAGCTATAGGAGCTTACCGCGTGCAGCTCCGCAAAGGGCACGGCGGAATACCCGCGCTGGACAGGCTCATCGCCGCCGCCGAGGTGATGCACGGCGACGGGCGCGGCAGCGTCCTTGCCGGATAGTATCCTTTCTAAACGCGACCACGGCAGCGCCTTTCCACCATTAAATTTCACCCTTCACAGGGTAATGTCGAATTAATGTTCTATACAACCCGGCACGATGAGACGCGTTCAATAGACAAAGCGGTTCGCTTATTGCTAGATTGCTAAACGGTCAATTTATTTAAACTCCTACATGTAAGGGGACCTCATGCAGATTCGTCGCGCAGCGGCCGCTACCGCCGCCGTTACCGTCGCCGCCACCAGCCTTGTGGCCTGCTCCTCCGACGCAGATGATGACAAGACCATCACCGTTGGCACCACCGATGATGCAAAGCAGGCCTGGGTTGCCTTTGAGCAAGAAGCCAAGGACGCCGGCTACGACATCGACATCAAGTCTTTCTCGGATTACAACACCCCGAACCAGGCCCTAAACCAGGGCGAGCTGGACACCAATAACTTCCAGCACCTGAAGTTCCTGGCCGAGTACAACCACGGCAATGGCACCAACCTGGTCCCCATCGTCGCCACCGAAATCGTGCCGCTGGCGCTGTTCTGGAAGGGCCACGACTCCCTCGATGGCATTGAGGGCGAAGAAGTTGCCATCCCGAATGACTCCACCAACCAGGGCCGCGCCATCAACGTGCTGGTCCAGGCTGGCCTTATCACCTTGAAGAAGGACGGGCTTATCACCCCAACGCCGCTGGACATCGATGAGAAGAAGTCCAAGGTCAAGGTCGTGCCGGTCGATGCAGCCCAGACCCCATCCGCGCATGGCGAGGGCACCCCGGCGATTATCAATAACTCCTTCCTGGAGCGCGCCGGCATCGACCCGGCCACCGCCGTCTTCCAGGATGACCCGAACTCCGAAGAGGCTGAGCCTTATATCAACGTCTTTGCCGTTCGCGAGGAAGACGCCGATAACGAGGACATCAAGAAGCTCGCCGAGCTGTGGCACTCCGATGCGGTACAAAAGGGCGTCGACGAGGACTCCGCAGGTACCTCCGTCGAGGTCGAGCGCACCCCAGAAGAACTCCAGGAAATCCTGGACAAGCTCGAAGCAGATTTGGACTAATCACCCTTGCCTTCTACCCCGCCGGTTTTCACCCCGGCGGGGTTTGGCACTTCCTCACTAAGGACGCAACCCGTGGCAGATTCCACCCAGAACGGCACTCGCATTGAGTTCCGCAATATCACCAAGGTCTTCCAACAGAAAAAGGCCGAGGTCAAAGCTCTTGACGATGTCTCCTTGACCGTCGATTCCGGCGAGATCATCGGCATCATCGGCTACTCCGGCGCCGGCAAATCCACCTTGGTCCGCATGATCAACGGCCTGGATACGCCCACCTCCGGCGAGCTGCTGCTCGATGGCCAGAATATCGTCGGCATGTCCGAAAAGAAGCTGCGCGGCATCCGCCGCAATATCGGCATGATCTTCCAGCAGTTTAACCTCATGAACTCCCGCACTGCGGCGGGCAATATTGAGTACCCGCTGCAGTTGCAGGGCATCGGCAAGCGCGAGCGCCAACAGCGTGTGCAGGAGCTGCTGGATTTTGTTGGCCTGGGAGATAAGGGGAAAAGCTACCCGGAACAGCTTTCCGGCGGCCAGAAGCAGCGCGTGGGCATCGCGCGCGCCCTGGCCACGAATCCTTCGCTGCTGCTTGCCGATGAAGCCACGTCCGCCCTCGACCCCACCACCACGCAGGAGGTCCTCGACCTGCTGCGCCGGGTGAATAAGGAGCTCGGCATCACCATCGTGGTCATTACCCACGAAATGGAGGTCGTGCGCTCCATCGCGGATAAGGTTGCGGTGATGGAAAATGGCCGCGTCGTAGAACAAGGCAGCGTCTACCAGGTCTTTTCCAATCCCCAGACCGCCGTGGCCGCCAAGTTCGTTGCTACCTCGCTGCGCAATGAGCCCGACGTGGTGGAAACCGATGACCTGCTCGTTCATGAAGGCCGCCTGTTTACCATCAACCTGACCGAGGAATCCGGCTTCTTCGGCGCCGCCGCCAAGCTGAAGGATGCGGGCGTATCCATCGCCGTCGTCCACGGCGGTATTACCACCTTGCAACAGCACTCCTTTGGCAAGCTCACCGTGCGCTTGAGCGGTGACGACGCCGCCATCGAAGAGTTCTACCGCGCCCTATCTGCCACCACTCAAATTGAGGAGATTGAACGATGAACGTCAACTATCTCGCCGCCGCCGACTGGGACCGCTTGGGCGGATCGCTTGTCGATGCCATCGTCGACACCCTCATCATGGTCTCGACCACCCTCGTCGTCGCCGGCATTTTGGGCCTGGGGCTCGGCATCTTGCTCTACACCGCCCGCCCGGGCGGCATCCTGCAAAATAAGGCCGTCTACCTGGTGGTCAACCTGCTGGTGAACTTCGTTCGCCCCATCCCGTTTATTATTTTGCTGGCGTTTGCGCAGCCACTCACCGTCGCCGTGATGGGCGGATCCATCGGCCGCGAACCGGCCACCTTCGTGATGGTCATCGCCGCCACGTTCTCCGTAGCGCGCGTGGTGGAACAAAACCTCGTGGCCATCGACCCAGGCGTTATCGAGGCCGCCCGCGCCATGGGTGCTTCACCGTGGAAGATCATTACCTCCGTGATTATCCCGGAGGCCCTCGGCCCGCTGATTCTGGGCTATACCTTCCTGTTTATCGCCATCGTGGATATGTCCGCCATGGCCGGCTACGTCGGCGGCGGCGGACTGGGTGACTTCGCCATCGTCTACGGCTACCGCGCCTTCGAGTGGGAAGTCACCGTCGTGGCCACGCTTATCATCATCGTGCTGGTGCAGGCAGCGCAGTTCTTTGGCAACTGGCTATCCTCCAAGGTTATGCGCCGCTAATAAGCTCCACATCCGTGGCCACAAGCGCCTTGCCGGTCTTGGGTGCGTCGCCGCAGGAAGAAACCACTCCTTCCACGGCGCGCTGCTCGAGCGTCACGCTCCACCGCCGGCCATCGGCATGCGTGACCACGGGGCCCTGCTTTTCGTCTTCTGCGTAGAGCTGGCCGTAGTAGAGGTCCTCAGAGGCATCGATAAGCTCGCGCGCTACCGCCAACTCCGCCACTTGGCCGCGCGGGCCGAAAATGCCGCGCCCGCGATTGACCGGGTAGAAATATTTCCCTTCCGCCGCCGCCGCAATCATCTGCGCGGCGGCTTCCTTATTCATCCGGCCAAAGGAATAGGCCCACGGCATGAGCATGACCGAGGGCGCGAAGCGGTGCCCCTTCGTGTGCGAGGTCTCCCACACCATATCCGGGTAATCCTCCACCAGCTCCGCGGCGAGCGGGCGCCCCTTCACGGCGCAGCACTTATCGCGCTTAGCATGGGTGCACACCAAAACCAGGGGCGTATCGAGGGTTCCTCCCCCATTGCGGCCCGGCGCGGAGAGATCCAGATCCAGAATCTTTTCCGGGCCGGTCAAAAGGACCAATTCCATCACGCCCTGCTCAGCCCACACCAGGTAACACCGGTGCATGGTGCCGATTTGGCGGCCATCGCGGCCGGGGCGGCGAATCAATTGCAGCCCGGCCTGGCCCTTGAGTTTTTTCTTCAGTTGGGCCGTGAGTTCTGGGCCAAAAGTATCGCCATCAAGCACGTCGCGCGACCAGCCGCCGGGCCACTCAAAGAGGACAAACACGGACTCTTTTTTCGCTGTGCCGGGCAACGGTTCCACCTGGTAATCTGAACAGAAATCGGTCATGTACCCTAGCCTAACCCGTCTGCAACTCAGCTCACATATTTGGCAACAATTCGGTCAAGATCTGCCCCCAACGCTAGGCAGTAATTAATGGAAATTATACTCTAGTGGTCATGTATAAAGCCCGCCTCTCACTCCTGCTTGCCGCCGCAGCCCTCCTCACCGGCTGCAGCACCGAATCAGCGGATGACACCACCATGGCGGCCTCTGTGGGAAACTCGCACATCAACCCGCTGGGTGAGGCGGATATGAGCATGAAAACGCTGCGCCCAGAAGCCCCTTCGGAGCTCGTGGTGACCAAGGTACGCGTGGGCCAGCACGATGGTTTCGAGCGCGCCGTCTTCGAGCTCGAGGGCGAGGGTTCCCCAGGCTGGTTCGTGGATTACGCCGATAACCCCAAGCAGCAAGGCTCCGGCCAACCCATTAACTATGCCGGTGATACCGCGCTCAATGTCAATATCGATGGCGTGGTCTATCCGTTTGAGGCCGGCATTGACGAGCCGCGCATCGGCATCGTCGATGCCCCCGCCGGCGGCGTTATTACCCAAGTGGTCAACGGCCGCACCTATGAGGGCCGCAGCCAGTTTGTCATCGGTATGAACCAGCGCAAGCCTTATTCCGTGCAGGTGCTAGAAAATCCCACGCGCCTCGTGGTAGATATTCGCTCCTAATACGTCGCTTCCACGCGCCAGCGCCCCTCTGACCACACCAAGAGCCAGGCGCGCTGGCGTTGCTCCCGTTCAGCCTGGCCCACAATTTGTAGCCGCGCCGCGTGCTGCGGCTGTTCGGTCCACCACTGCGTATCCACCGGCCACGGCCCAGCCCAGCCGATAACGCGGTAGCGGTGCGCGCCCCACCCGAGTGCCACGGGCACAGAGGATAGGAGGGCCTCGGCGGTGACGATGACGTCCCGCGCGGCGGCATCGATAAGCCGAATGCGCGCGGCCGGGTGGTTCGGCCCGCCGCCTAGGCGGGCGGGAAGCGGCGCGGGGATCCTGCCTGGCCAGCTGCCCTGCGGCGTGGCATCGCGCTGCTCCCCATAGGGCACGTACTCGATGCGCTCGGCCACCCCACGGCCACCGGCGGCCCGCGGCTGCAAGACGCGGTCTATGCCCAGCTGCGATTGCACGCGCGAAATCACCCGCTTGACCTGTTCTTGTGAGGCATCCCCGCCCCAGAGGCCATCGGCCTGCGGCCTAGCCACCTCCACCGGCTCAAGCACCAGCCGCACGATCGCGGCACCGTCCTTGCCGCTCGACCGCGCCGCCGTAAGCCACCCATCCAGCTGCCAGCGCACCCGGTCCGCGGTCGCCTGCTCCGTGAGCGCCTCATGAGTGCGCCATACCCGAGCCACGGTTTCGCCAGTAGCCAACTCCGCCACCACGCGCAGGCGCACGCACACCACTTCCGCCTCCGCCAACCGCACGTGCAGCTGCGCGGCCAGTTGCCGGGCCACGAACGCCGCCGCATCCACGCGTTCGATGGATTGCTCGCTGCTAACGGACAGGTCAGGCCGCGCCATTTCCGGGGATACTCGCCGGTCCGCCCGCGCGTGTGCTACCTCGTGCGCGCGTTTTCCCTGCTGCCCAAACCGGGTAACCACCTGCTTAAACGGCAGCTCCGCCACATCACCTAGCCGGCGCACACCCAATTTCTGCAGCTGGACCACAAATTCCGCAGAAAACCCCAGCGCGGCCTCCGCGGCTAAAACGCTCACGGGCTGGGCGGCCAAGAAATCCCGCGACTCGCCCTCCGGCAACACCGCGCCTACCCCGTGGTGCCGGGCCGCGATGATGGCCGTGGCAATCTCGTCTGCCACGCCGAGGGTGGAATCAAAACCGGCGTGCGCGGTGGCATCGGCAAGCATCTCCAGTGCTTCTGGCCCGTGATAGCGCAGCGCCGCGCCCGCATCCACGATGGCCAGGCCGGGCCGCAGCACCTCCACGGACGAGGCCACGGCATCCAGGCCCGCCGCAATCTCCGCGAAGGCCGCTCCATCCCTATCCGGGTTCGCCTCCACCACCTTTACCTCAGGACAAATCGCTTGGGCCTGGCGCAGGCGCATCCCGCGCCGAATGCCCGCCCGGCGCGCCGCACTATCGCAGACCAACACCGCGTGATTGCGCGCGATCAACACCGGCCCTGCCTGCCCAACCGCCTGGATGGGCCAATCCGGAAACCACACCGCAGCCGCCCTCATACGACCGCCAACCTGCGGGGCTCGCCCATGGTAAGGCTCCCGCGCGCGGTACCCTTTTTCGAGTCCACCGCAAGATCAATATCCACGCCGCGGATGCGCCCGCTGCCCTTGCCGATGCCCCGATATGTACTCACCTCCGCCCCAATGCGCACTGCGGTGCCCGGCAGCCGCGCACCCACGGTCAGCACCGCAGCCTGTCCGCCGCGGATTTTCGCCCACACCGGCCGCGCCTTGGCCGGGCTCAGCTCGCCGGGCGGGCCATGGTGGATGATAAGGTCCATGCCCTCTGCCAGCACGCTGGTTACCGCCCATGACTCCAGGCCCGGATCGGGGACGGTGACCACGTTGTTGAGCTGCCCCATTTCGGCAACTTGTGCGAGAGAAAGATCCGGCCACCCCACTATCCCCACATGACCCCCGTGGGCCGTAAGATGGCAGATGAGCTCCACCACGAGCGCGGGGCACTCCGCACACGAGACCACCTTCCGCCGAGCAAGCCCACCTGCGGGAAGCAGCCGCGCCAGCTGGGGAAGGGTATCTACCAGCTCGTCTTCGTCCTCCTGCTCCATCGCCTGCATGCGGGCGCGCAGCACCGCAACACGGTCGGGCCCATCCAGCCCTGCCACCGCTTTTTCTAGGCGAACGTTCGTTTGACTCACCCACACAGTATGAACCTTCAACCGGACACATGCAACTGTATGTTCGAATGGTAGTCTTAAGCGCATGAACCTGAACGAGGCTTACGGTGCTATGCGCGAGAATCCAACCCCCATCCCCACCCCGCCGTGGGTGCGCCTCGGATCCTCCATCCTGCTCGGCGCCACCGTCGCGCTGCTGACCACCCGCACCCATTTCTTCGCCACCCTATCTGGGGCCGCGGTCTGCCTCGTGGCGGCATTCGTCTTGGTCTTTGCCCACCCCTACCGCCGCGAGATGCGCTCCTATGCTGACCGGCACGATGCCGATCTCATCCCCACCATCGCGCAGCTAGTACCGCTGATGATTCTATGGCTTCTCATCATGCTCGCGCCCATCCTGGGCCTGCCCGCGTGGGGCTCGGCGCTGGTGTGGGTTGCGGTCTCAGGTATAAGTTTTATCGCCTTCCCCCACGTGGATGGCACGCGCCGGCTGGCCTTTGTCTAATCCATGCGACACTGCGGGGACTTATCCACAGGATTTCCCCGGGTTTTCGCGCTGCGGATCCGGGTTATCCACAGTTTGTGCCCTTGCGGTTGCCCTACCGATTGAGCGCGGGCTAACACCGCCCTAGCGTAGGCGGCATGAACGCACTCGAGACCTACCTGACCGCCCTCGCGCCCGGCATGGACATCATCGCCGCGTGCCGCGGGCTCTCTGGGTCTGAGCTCATGGAGCGCGGCGCGCCCGATGCCATCGCCGCCGACCTGCTCCTTTTATGCGAAAGCTACTACGGCCGCACCGCCTTTAGCCGGATGCAGCGCCGCGCCATTGCCGATGCCCGCACCAACGCCCACCCCATTGCCCTCCTTGCCGGCATCGAGCGCGTAGTTAATCGCGCGCCCAGCAAGAAACAGGCGTGGGAGCTGCGTGCGGAATGCTGTGCGATGTCTGCGGAGATGAGCGCCATCATCAAACACGCCCGGCGCCGGGTGCGCGAGATGAAAAAGTCCACGGTTAGCCCCGGCGTGCGCACGTACCGGCGGCCCAATGACTACTGGACGCTTGCCATTACGGGGACCTCTCGCTTCATTGCGGATCTGCAGGGCGCGATTACGGCCACTGATAAAAAGCCGCTGCAGGCGGTGGAAGATATCTTCTTCGGTGCCGGCAGCGCCGCGCGCTCCACGGTGGTCACCAACGCCGTCGTGCCGCTGGAGAAATTCATTCGCATCCGCGATGGCCACGGCGATGACGTGCAGCTCGATCTCACCAACGGTGCGACCATGTCCGGTACCGAGTACTTGCGCCGCGTGCTTAACGATGCCGGCTATTCCGCCCCCGGCCCCAGCCCCAACGGCAACGGCGACGCCAGCGGTAGCGGCAATGGTGACGGCGAAACGGGCTATGTCACCCTCGTGCATCCGGTAGAAGGGCCGGTCAACCTCTACCGCACGGCGCGCGTGGCCACCGATAAACAAAGAATGATGGCGGCCGCGGAAAATCCACGCTGCGCCTGGCCCGGGTGCAACCAACCGGCAGATCTATCCCAGGTCCACCACCTGACGGCCTGGAGTCGCGGCGGGGAGACCAATATGAAAAACCTCGTCGTGTGCTGTGCTTACCATAACGGCATCAACGACGACGACCCCAATGCCCCGCCCCGGCGCGGGCGGCTAGAAAGAGTGGGCGGTCGCATCGTCTGGCGGCCACCCGTAACACCCCGCAACTAGCCGCAGGTATGCGAAAAGGCGCTCAAGTACTGAGCGCCTTCTACGCATGCCGTTTTGTGGGTTTTACTCCCACTCGATGGTTCCCGGTGGCTTGGAGGTGCAATCCAAGACCACGCGGTTGACGTCCTTGACCTCGTTGGTGATACGGGTGGAGATCTTCTCTAGCACGTCATACGGCAAGCGGGTCCAGTCCGCGGTCATGGCGTCCTCGGAAGATACTGGGCGCAGCACGATGGGGTGGCCGTAGGTGCGGCCATCGCCTTGGACGCCGACGGAGCGGACATCGGCAAGCAGCACGACCGGGCACTGCCAAATCTGCTCATCCAAGCCGGCATTGGTCAGCTCGGTGCGGGCAATAAGATCCGCCTGGCGCAGAGTCTCGAGGCGCTCCTCGGTAACCTCGCCGATGATGCGGATGCCTAGGCCCGGGCCCGGGAAGGGTTGACGGCCGACGATCTCTTCCGGCAGGCCCAACTCGCGACCCACCGCGCGCACCTCGTCCTTAAAGAGCAAGCGCAGCGGCTCGACGAGCTCGAACTCGACGTCATCCGGGAGGCCGCCAACGTTGTGATGCGACTTAATATTGGCGGTGCCATCGCCGCCGCCGGATTCAACGACATCCGGGTACAAGGTGCCCTGGACGAGGTAATCGACGGTGGAGCCGGCGGGGGCATCGTCAAGCACACCGGCCACGGCGCGCTCAAAGGAGCGAATGAACTCCGCGCCGATAGCCTTGCGCTTTTCCTCGGGGTCGCTCACGCCAGCGAGCTTCTGCAGGAAGGCCGAACGCTCGTCGGCGGTAACCAGCTTGGCGCCGGTCGAGGCCACGAAATCCGTTTCAACCTGCTCGCGCTCACCCGCGCGCAGCAGGCCATGATCGACGAATACACAGGTCAGGCGATCGCCAATGGCGCGCTGCACCAAAGCTGCAGCGACCGCAGAGTCCACGCCACCAGACAGGCCGCAAATAGCGCGGCCTTCCTCGCCTACTTGGGTGCGGATATCCGCGATGAGCTGCTCGGCGATATTATCGGCGGTCCAGTTTTGCTCCAGACCGACGATCTCCGTGAGGAAGCGGGTGAGCACTTCTTGGCCGTGGGGCGAGTGCAACACCTCTGGGTGGTACTGCACGCCGACCATCTGCTTGGCCGGGCACTCCATCGCGGCGACTGGGGCACCGGCGGAGGTTGCGGTTACATCGAAGCCCTCGGGGGCGGCGGAGACGGCGTCGCCGTGGGACATCCATACCTTGTGCGTGGGCTCGAGGCCCTTGTGCAGGATGCCGCCCTTGACGTCGATATCGGTGCGGCCGTATTCACGCTCACCGGTAGACGATACGGTACCGCCGAGGATGTGGTTCATGGCCTGGAATCCGTAGCAAATGCCGAAGACCGGAACGCCAAGCTCCAGCAGCTCAGGCTTGAGCGCTGGGGCGCCATCGGCATAGACGGACGACGGGCCGCCGGACAAAATAAGCGCGGCGGGGTCTTTAGCTTTGATTTCCTCGATAGAGGCGGAGTTGGAAACAACCTCGGAGTAGATTTTGGCCTCGCGCACGCGGCGGGCAATGAGCTGCGCGTACTGAGCGCCAAAGTCCACGACGAGGACTGGGCGCGGGGTAGTATTTGGCTTAGTCACGCCCCATAGTCTAGCCCATAGGCCCCGCGGCCTAGGAAGCGCTTGCCCATGTAGCGCATTGCGGCGGCTTTCGCGCCGTGGTGGCGCGGGGCGCGCAAGCGAATCGGGGTGCGCAAGGGCCCCTCTTGCGCAGCAGCGCGGCTGCGCGAGATGAAGCGATTCGGGGCGTGCGGCGCGGGCTTGCACGGTGCGAGGCGCGCCGCACGCTACTTAGTAGCGAACCGCGAGCTCGACCTTCTGGAAGGACTTCAGGTCGGTGTACCCGCACTTTGCGAGGGCACGCCGCAGCGCACCCACAAGGTTGGTGCGGCCGAATGGTTCGCTGGATGGGCCGTGCAGCACGGTTTCCAGGCTCGGCGCAGCCGCGGGCTCAGCGTCGCCTGCGGTAAGGAAATCCACATCGAGGTCGGTATCGACCCCGGCGAACTGCGCGTATCCGCGCGGGAACCGCGGGTGGCCTGCTGTAGCCGGCCAATACCATCCCCTACCGCCTGCCTCACGGGCCTGGGCAAGAAGGGGGCCGAGCGCAACACTATCGGCGCCGCAGGCGAAGGCCTTGGCGATGGTCCCGGAATTATCGAATTCCGCATCCGCAATGATGTGCACGTAGCGGCCCTCGGTCTCGTCAAGGTAGTCGCGGCGGGCGGCGGCGGCATCGGCAATGGCGGTGGCCATGGCGGTATCGATGCCGACGGTTTCCGCGTTGGTCGTTACGCCCGCGCCCACGATGACGCCGGCCGCCCCGGTGCGCATCAGGTGCAGCGCCGTGGTGTAGTCCGCCACGCCACCGGCGATGACGGGTACTTCAAGCGAGCCGATAAATTCCTTCAGGTTCAGCGGCTCGCCGCCGGTGGCGACGTGCTCTGCTGACAGCAAAGTGCCCTGGATGAACAGTAGCTCGGCTCCGGCGGCAATGGCCTTCGGCGCCATCTCGCGGGCGTTTTGGGGCGAAACGCGCACGGCGACGGTCACACCGGACTCGCGCACTTGGGCAATGCGGGAGGCAAGGAGGGCATCGTCAAGCGGGGCGGCGTGCAACTCCTGAATGGTGGAGTTATCGCCCGGCTGGGAATAGATGCGCGCCAACGCACCCTCGAGGTCCTCGTGGCGGCCCCACAGGCCTTCGGCGTTGATGACGCCGAGCCCGCCCTGCCTGCCCATCTCGATGATGAACTCGGGCGTGGCGAGCGCATCGGTGGGGTGCGAAACGAAGGGGGTATCGAAAGTATAGGCATCGATATTCCAGGTGGTATCCACGTCCTTGGACGAGCGCGTGCGGCGCTGGGGGACGATGGAGACCTGGTCTAAATCAAAGGTGCGGCGGGCCTCGCGGCCGATGCCGATTTCGGCGTATTCACGCATGTTTGTCCTAGCGGTAGTTCGGGGCTTCGGCGATTTGCTGCAGGTGGTGCGGGTGGGATTCCTTCAGGCCCGCGGCGGTGATCTGGACAAATCGCTTGGTCTTGAGCTCATCTAAGGTGGCCGAGCCGGTATAGCCCATGGCCGCGCGCAGGCCGCCGATGATTTGGTGCACGATGGCATCGATCTCACCGCGGAAGGGCACGCGACCCTCCACGCCTTCTGGCACCAGCTTGTCCTCGCTGCGTACGTCGGCCTGGAAGTAGCGGTCCTTGGAGTAGGAACGCTTTTCGCCGGAAAGCCCGCGACCCTGCATGGCGCCCATGGAACCCATGCCGCGGTAGCGCTTGTACTGCTTGCCCTGGTACACCACGATGTCACCGGGCGCCTCAGTGGTGCCGGCGAACATGGAGCCCAGCATGACGGTATCGGCACCGGCGGCCAGCGCCTTGGCGATGTCACCGGAGTACTGCATGCCGCCATCGCCGATGACCGGCACGCCCGCGGGGGCGGCGACGGCTGCGGCCTCCATCAGCGCGGTGATCTGCGGCGCGCCGACGCCGGCGACGACGCGGGTGGTGCAGATGGAGCCCGGGCCGATGCCGACCTTGATGGCGTCCGCGCCGGCGTCGATCATCGCCTGGGCGGCCTCGCGGGTGGCGAGGTTGCCGCCAATGACATCGACCTTGTCGCCAAAGTCCTTCTTCACGCGGGAGACCATTTCGAGCACGCGGTTATTGTGTGCGTGGGCGGAGTCGACGACGAGGGCGTCAACGCCGGCATCGACAAGCGCGGCGGCGCGCTGATAGGACTCCTCGCCGGTACCAATGCCCGCGGCAACCAACAGACGGCCGGAAGCATCCTTGGAGGCGTTGGGGTACTGCTCGGATTTGACGAAGTCCTTGACGGTGATAAGGCCAATGAGCTTGTTATTTGCATCAACAATCGGCAGCTTTTCTACCTTATTGGCCGACAGCAGCTCTAGGGCCTCGTCCTTGGACACGCCCTCGCGCGCGACGACGAGCGGCATCGCGGTCATGACATCGCTGACTTTGCGGTCAAAGTCCGGCTCAAAACGCATATCGCGGTTGGTGCAAATGCCCAGCAAGGTGCCGTCCTCATCCACGACCGGCAGGCCGGAAATGCGGAAGCGGGCGCACAGGGCGTCGACCTCGCCAATAGTCATCTCGGGGCGGGCGGTGACCGGGTCCGTGACCATGCCGGACTCGGAGCGTTTGACGATTTCTACCTGCTCGGCCTGCGCTTCCGCAGAAAGGTTGCGGTGCAGCACGCCGATGCCGCCCTGGCGCGCCATGGCGATGGCCATGCGGGCCTCGGTCACGGTATCCATCGCTGCGGATGCCAGCGGGACGCCCAGGCGAATATTGCGGGTAAATTGCGCGCCGGTATCGACCTCGGAGGGCACGATATTGGACTCGGCGGGCAAAAGAAGCACGTCATCAAAGGTCAAGCCGCGCAGGGCTACCTTGTTCGGGTCATCTCCACCAGTGTGAATAGGGTAATCGCTCATCGAGGTATCTCCTTAAACAGGTTCAGCGGCTACCCCAACTGTAGTGCGTGCCCGGCCAAGGACACCATTCAGGCTAGGGGTTAATTGCCTTAAGCGGGCAAGTTCAATAGGCTCGCAGGCGTGAACTTCTTCGCCAATATGCCCCGCGATCCTTTTGCAGACGATCCGAATGACCCTGCGTCCTTCCTGGAGGAGGACGAGCAGGTCATGCCGCTTTCCGATGAAGACCGCCTCGCCCTCATCCACGATCTCGCTCGGGTAGAGAAATTCGCAAGTGTGCTCGGCCCACGCGGGATCGATGGCATCTTCTTCTTGTGTGAAGACTGCCAGGAAAACCACTTCTACGAGTGGGACATTATGGCCGCCAATATGCGCGCCACGCTGGCGGGCGAGCTCGCCCCAGTGCACGAACCGGGGGCAGAGCCCGACCCGCGCCGCTACGTGCCGTGGGACTACGCGCTGGGCTACGTCGACGGCCTAGAAAACCGCTAGGGCGTGTAAGTCACCGCCCTCGTTATTACTCGGCGCCCGCCCCCAACTGAATGGTTGTGGTGGGTGCTTCTTCGGGCTCGCGCGTCTCCGGCTGCGGATTCGCCGGCGCCTGCTCCGTTACCACCACGGTTGAGGTCTCGTACTGCGTTTCCGTTACGGTTTTTGGTGCTGGCTCGGGGTTATCCTGCGGCTTTTGGCCCGGCGCGGTCTCAGTAGCAGTTTCCGTCACGGTTTTCGTCTTCGGACGGGCAGGACGCTTCTTTTCGGCTTCCTCTTTGGCAGCGATGGCATTTTCTTCTTTGCCCTCAGCCTCTTCAAGCTTGGAGCGGGCTTCCTTCATAAGCTCGCGCGCGCCTTCGAAATCTCCCTCTGCCGCGCGGGATTCCATCTCATCTAAGGTGCCGGCCAGCTCCACGTTGCGGGTCTCATCCGGCCTATCAAACACGCCAGAATTAACCATGACCCCGCCCGCACCGGCGAGGATGACGGTGGCGGCGGCCGCGCCGATAAGTCCGTGCATCACGGGGCGATTGCGCCGACGAGACCGCGCCTTATCGAGACTAATGACTTCTGGTTCTTCCTCTGCCCCGTCCACGCGCGGGGCTGGCGGCATCTGCTTATCGATGTCCCCCTTCAGCCCTAGCAACAACCCAGCGAGCTCATCGCTGCCGTTGGAGGGGTCTTTGCCCTGCGACAGCTCGGTGAGGAATGCATCATCATCTACCAAGGGCTGGAGCTGCTCCGTCAGGTCATCGTTATTCTTTTTGGAGTGTTTGGAGGCCATGATGGTTTCTGTCCCTCCTTCCTTTCTGAAGGTTTACGCGTGTCTCTAGAGCGGGGTTGTGGCTTTAGCCCTCAGTGGCTAGTTGTTGCCCAAGGGCCTTTCGCAATTGTGCGAGAGCTCGGTGTTGTGCGACGCGAACCGCACCCGGGGTAGACCCCACGATATCGGCGGTTTCTTCTGCCGAAAGACCAACGAACACGCGCAAAATAACGATGTTTTTTGCCTTGTCACTTAAGGTATCGAGCAACGCGCGCATTCTGTTACTACCGTCATTTTCCAGCGCCCATTCCTCGGGAGTCGCCTCGTTCGCGGTGCTTTCTGGAAGCTCTTCGGTGGGTGTAGAGCGGTCGCGACCCATGGCGCGGTGGGCATCGGTGACCTTATTAAAAGCGATGCCGTAGACATAGGCCATAAACGGCCGGCCTTTATCTTCATAGGAATCGATAGAGGTAGCGACGGCGAGGCAGATTTCTTGGGTCACGTCTTCCGCAGTGGGCTGGCGCCCGCCACCGATGCGCGCGCGGCAATAACGCAGCACCTGCGGATGAATAATTTGCAGGATAGATTGCAGTGCGCGGCGGCTACCACCAGCGGCCAGCGGAACGAGATCCGCTAGCTCTTTATCCTTATCGCTCACGAGTGTACCCTCTGCAGACTATTAAATCGATATTCAACCATATTTCCTCTGGGGCAGGGAGCGCAAAGGGACAACTGCGTTGCACACCTCCGCCTCGGCACTGCCCTTGCTTGGCGATGCCCCAGCAAGGAAAAACACCACCAAGAAACCCGCGCCCAGCGGTTGTACCTGCTTTGAAGGCGGGTTTATGGCCCCTGCACAATAGAAAGAGGAAAATTCATAATTCGTTAACCTTAGTCATTATTGCAGGTAAATGGGCGCTAACGAGTCCCATAAATAGATACAATACCTAGAAGTTAAATACTAGTAACCCTTTGTTTACCAAGACGCGACACACTACAAATCGTTGCGGTTCGCGGATGACTCTCCACCGGCCGCCAGCGTAAGAATTCTCGTCCTGTTATAAGGAGATTAAGAAACGTGTCTCAGTCCAAGTCTCTTCTCGGACCTACTGCAGATGTATGGGATTGGCAGTTGCAAGGTGCGTGCCGCGGTGAAAACTCGGACGTTTTTTACCATCCAGACGGAGAGCGTGGCCGAGCCCGCGCCCAGCGCGAAAACCGCGCCAAGGCCATCTGCAATTCCTGCCCGGTTATCGAGCTGTGCCGCGAGCACGCCCTGCGTTCAGCCGAACCGTATGGCGTCTGGGGCGGCATGAGCGAGTCTGAGCGCGTGGTGGCGCTGCGCAAGCGTCGCCGCACAACGGTCAACGTTTAACCCAAAATTAAAGTTAGCGCGCAAAGTCCACACACCGCGTTCGCGGCGGGCGGGAGTCCGGGGTTCCGAATTAGCCCTGCGTAGCAAGCGCCTGCTGCAAATAACGCCCCGTGAGGGACGCCTTCGAGCCCGCTAAGCCCTGGGGTGTGCCGCTAAAGACGAGGCAGCCTCCGGCTGAAGAGGAACCCTAAGCTTGGCACCTTTTGTGAACTAGCCTCTCCCCTGCTGCCGCTGGCGGCTAAAAAGGTCTACCGTGGCATCGCACGGGTTATGTTCCCGCGTGCTTTACGTATAAGCCAGAAGCCCGCCGCAAGCCTCCCCAATAAGACGGGGAAGGTGCGGCGGGCTCTGAGCTAAATACAGCGCAGGAATTAGTGGTGGTGATGGCCGTGGCCGTGACCGGCCTCAGCGTTGTCTTCTTCCTGCGGCTTTTCCACAACGGATGCCTCGGTGGTAAGAACCATGCGGGCAACGGAGGTGGCATTGACCACTGCGGAGTGGGTGACCTTCACGGGATCGATGATCCCGTTATCGATGAGGTTGCCGTACTCCAGGGAGTTGGCGTTAAAGCCTTCACCGTTGGCCATCTCAGATACGCGGGAGACAATGACGGAGCCATCGAGGCCTGCGTTTTCTGCGATCCAGAATGCCGGGCGGGTCAGGGCGCGGGCGACGGCGAGAACGCCGACCTTAGCCTCGCCCTCGAAGTCCTGGGCAAAGGACTCGAGTTCCTTGGAGATCTGCACCAGCACGGAGCCGCCGCCGGCGATGACGCCTTCTTCCACGGCCGCGCGGGCGGCGTTGATGGCGTCCTCGACGCGCAGCTTGCGCTCGTTGACCTCGGTCTCGGTTGCGGCACCGACGCGGATAACGGCGACGCCGCCGGAGAGCTTGGCCAAGCGCTCCTCGAGCTTTTCCTTATCCCAGGTGGAATCGGTGCGGGCGATTTCGCCGCGGATCTGTTCACGGCGATCGTCGAGGGCTGCGGCGCTGCCGCCGCCATCGACAAGCACGGTGTCTTCCTTGGTGATGGTCACGCGGCGTGCGGAACCCAGCACCTCGAGGCCGACCTCGTTCAGGTTGACGCCCACCTCAGGGTCCACCACGGTGGCGCCGGTAACCACGGCCAGGTCATCCATGAAGCCCTTACGGCGCTCGCCAAAGTACGGTGCCTTTACGGCAGCAACCTTCAGGACCTTGCGGATGGAGTTGACCACGAGCGCCTGCAGCGGCTCGCCCTCGACGTCTTCCGCGATGATGAGGGTCGGGCGGTTGGTTTCTGCAATCTTTTCCAGCAGCGGCAAGAAGTCCGGCAGGGAAGAAATCTTGTTGCGGACGAGCAAAATGGCGGCATCGTCAAGCACGGCGTGGTTGGTCTCTTCCTCCGTAGCGAAGTACGGGGAAAGGTAGCCCTTGTCAAAGGAAATACCTTCGGTGACATCCACGGTGGAGTCCATGGTCTGGGACTCCTCGACGGTGACGACGCCGTCCTTGCCCACCTTTTCCATGGCGCCGGCCACCATCTCGCCGACCTCCGGATCGCGGGAGGACACGGTAGCTACCTGCGCGATTTCGGAGGCGGAGTTAACCGGGGTGGCGCGTGCCTTAAGCTCCTCGACGGCCTTTTCCGCCGCTGCGGAGATGCCGCGGTTGAGCTCAATCGGGTTAGCGCCGGCTGCAACGTTGCGCAGGCCCTCAAAGATGAGCGCCTGGGCCAGCAAGGTCGCGGTGGTGGTGCCGTCGCCGGCGATGTCGTTGGTCTTGACCGCTACGGACTTAACCAGCTGGGCGCCGAGGTTCTCGAAGGGCTCCTCGACATCGATATCGCGGGCGATGGTCACGCCGTCATTGGTAACGGTCGGGCCACCGAAGGCCTTGGACAAGACGACGTTGCGGCCGCGCGGGCCGAGGGTGACCTTGACGGCATCAGCCAGCGTATCGACGCCGCGCTGAATTCCCTCGCGGGCTTCTTGGTCGAATGCAATAAGCTTTGCCATAAGTAGTTCCTACTTCTCGATGATGGCGAGGATGTCGCGCTGGCTCAGCAGCAAGTACTCTTCGCCGTCGTACTTCAGCTCGGTGCCGCCGTAGCGGGAGAAGACAACGGTGTCGCCTTCCTTAACGTCCATGGGGATGCGGTCATCGTCATCTTCCCAGCGGCCCGGGCCGACGGCGATAACGGTTGCTTCCTGCGGCTTTTCCTTTGCGGAGTCCGGGATAACCAGGCCGGATGCGGTGGTGGGTTCTGCTTCTACGATCTGTACGAGGACGCGGTCCTCAAGCGGCTTAATAGTTGCCATGATGTTTCCTCCGTATTGTTCGTTTGCGCACCTTAATGGCGCGCGCGTGCCGGTTGTGGATGTCCAGCACAGCCGTCGTCGCGGGTGAACAACTGTGGGTCAAACAACCTGATTAGCACTCTACCCTCGTGACTGCTAACCCTCAACAACGACGCGACCCCCGTTGCTGGGCCGCGCTACGGCGCCAAGTGCGTCAGGGACACCACGCGTACCCCGCTCGGATGCCGAAAGCTCAGGTTTCCTCCCGTCACGATCATCAAGACGGGCGGGACCTCCCATTCAAAGCGTTCTGCGAAGGCCTGCAAATTGCTTACCGCCTTCTCAATGATCTCTTGGCTTTGCCCCAATTTAATTTCTACGAAAACGGTCCTGCCCGCCAGCTCAAATACCGCATCCACTTCCAACCCAGAGGCATCACGGGCGTGAAAAATACGCTTCCCGCTTAGCACTGCCAGGTCATGGACAACTTGGGATTCAAAAAGCTGCCCGACAAAGGCAAGGTTGCGCAGCAACTTGTCTGGGGACGCGTCCACGGCAGCAGCCGCCAACGCCGGATCCGCCAGATGCCTCTTCGGTGCCGTTCGCAGGCTAGCCCGGGAGCGAAGATGGGAGGACCATGCCAATTGTTCTTCCACGATGAAGATGCGCTGCAACGCAGCAAGGTACTCGCTGACCGTAGCCCTTTGCGCGCCAATATCGGTAGCAATAGAAGAAATGGACTGTTCTGTGGCTACCCCACGGGCAAGCGAACGAATAAGTGTCGTTACTTTTACCGGGTCCCTTCGCACACCATCGGCGGCATTGATATCCACGTGGGCCACAGTATCGATATAACTGCGCAGATTCTCCTGCGCCGCCTCAACGGAAAAATTCCGGTTTGCGGGCCAGCCTCCGTGCGCCATGCGCTCGATAATCCCTGCAACATCTACAACCGTCTCCCCATTCGACTGGGGGGATTCCTGAGCTACCAATTCGGCTAATGATACTGCGCCATTAGAATGCCCCGACTCATAAAAACTGAAGGTCTTCATCCGCAGCCTGGCTATGCGCCCCGCACCCGAGTGCCTGGATTGTTCCTCCATTGGCGCAGTCGACCCAGTAAGAATGAACTGCCCAGGCGCTTGCCGACGGTCAATCTCATGCCGCACCAAGTTCCACAACTGCGGTTTTTCTTGCCACTCATCAAAAACTCGCGGCGTATCCCCCTCCAACGCCAAATCCGGAACGGTGCTGAGCTGCATGTCGAGATTTAAATCCGTATCCACTTGGACGAGACTGCCCGCAATTTGCCGTGCGGTCGCGGATTTCCCACAGCCCTTTGGGCCTTCTATCAACACTCCACCGGATCGCTGCAGGACTCCATGAAGCCGCGAATCCTCTACTCGCGGGAGATAAACATAGCCTTCTTGACCAGTCATTTTAAACCCATCCATCAGTTTGAGCGCGTTTTACCCATCAGAATATCAGAGTTTTGCCCATCAGTTTGAGCGCGTTTTACCCATCAGAATATCGGCGATTCATCCATCAGTTTGTGCGGATCTGGGCGGTTGAGCGCAGAAATCCCGCGAGAATGAGCTTGACGGCGCACAGCGCGAGAAACATGGCGCCAAAAATTAGGCCGAACGGCGCCCACCACACCCCGGCGAGGCCCTCCCACAGCGCGCCCATCCCGGAATGAGAATCGGGATGCAGCAGCTGGTTGAGCAGCATCACTACCGTTGCGCTCAAGGCAATGACTATCGCCGCAGCGGTAACGGTCAGGCAAAAGGCCTCTCCCACCTGCACCCGTGCCCACGCCGCCGGTGAGGCGCCGGCCAACCGCAGGCCGCGTACATCGCTAGCGATGCGCGAGCGCATAATGAGTGAGGTCAACACCGCACCAACGATGCTCGGGGCAACGACTGGGCCGAGAAATGCCGCGAAGACTCGCCCCGATGACAAGGTATCGAGGCTTTCCGTACCTTTGAGCATCATCACCCCAGAGCCCACTGCAACGATCAAGCCACCGAGCAATACCCACGGCACGATATGAGGCACTGAGAAGCGGCGACGCACCCGCACATTGGCCCCGGCGATGCCGCACAGGCGCGTCCATTGGTCCAGGGCGGGCATAAGCCACGGCGTCATGAGTGCCACCAGGATGACCAGCCCCATAGAAGCGGCGAGGCTATCGCCCGGATCCTCAATCTGCAGGCAGCCGTACACGGCACCGCCTACCAAGCCTGCGGCCACGAGGCAGCGCAGCACCACCCACACCGGGCGCGATTCCACCCGCGGGCGAAAGACCCGGCGCAGCGGTATGAGGGCACCGCAAACCGCCGATGCCACACACACGGACACGGCGATGCGGATGACCAGCGGGGTAATGGCCAATTCCGGCATGGGAATCCCGTCGCTGCGAAAGGCCGCGGCCATGGGCTCGACAAACAGGCGCGCCGGGAAGGTCCCGATGAGCGCCGCGATAGCGCTTACGGCACTGACCTGCCCCACGATGAAGCTATTGATCATCCACCCGGGCATGCCAATCATGCGCCACGAGCGGTAGACGGGTTCGCGTTCCTCAATGATCAGCCGCATCTGCGACAACGTAATCAACACGACGGCGCAGACCGCCATGCCCAGCACGGTACCACCGAGAGGCCCCGTGGGATCATCGTCCGCGTCCGAGGTGGCTACCAGCATCGATACCGCCAGTGCACACGCGGCCGATGAGACCACCATGGTCAGCGCAACGGCAAGCCAGGATAGCCAATTGCTTTGTAAATCCTTAAGCCACACCAGCATGGTTGGCCTCCTGGAGCTCGATAATGCGGTCGGCGGCCTCCGCGGCAAGGTAGGAGTGGGTCACCATGACCACTGCGGCCCCGCCCCGTGCGGCGGTGCGGAGATGGGTAAGGACGAGCTCGGCGGTGGCATCGTCAAGCGCGCCCGTGGGCTCATCAGCAAAGATATACGGTGCACCGGCCAGCAAGGCGCGGGCCACGGCAACGCGCTGCTGCTGGCCGCCGGAAAGCTGCGCGGGCAGGCGGCGCTCAAGCCCGTCAAGCCCCAGAGACGCAAAGGTCTTCTGCACCTCGTCGCTGGTGCAGCGCCGGCCGGAAAAGTGCGCGGTCAACGTGGCATTTTTGCGGGCGTTGAGCGATTCCAGCAGGTTATAGTCCTGGAATACGAAGGCGCGCTCCGTGCGGCCCGGCGCGTTGACCGTGCCGGAGCTGGGCTTATCCAGCCCGGAGAGCAGGTTCAACAGGGTGGTCTTGCCGCTACCGGATGGCCCCATAATCGCGACAAATTCCCCCGGCTCGATGCTTAAGTTCACCTCGGCGAGAGCGGGATGGGTGCCGTAGCGCTTGCTCAGATTCTGTGCTTTTAACATGCTTCCCATTCCACCGGCCGCATCCCGCACGCGCGATGGGGATAGCTGCCCAGAAAATGGTGGGGCTAGCTCTACTGCCACCACCCCGGCGCGGCGGCTAGGCTGAACGAATATGCGAACTGTCAAGGCCAATGCGTGGAGCCTCGTCCTCGGTGTGCTCGCGCTTCCGGGACTGGTGGTCTCCGTACTCATGCTGCCGTGGATTCCGCTGGTAGCCCGCGCCGCGGAGTTTATCGGCCGCTGTGGTGCGAAATGGATGGGCGTTGATATTCCCGCGCGACGAGCCAACCGTTGGTTTGATTGGCAGCAGCTTTATCACCTCCTACTGCAACTTCTTATTTGCGTGGCCTGCTTTGCCAACTGGGTCTTTGTCGGTTTTGTCGCGGGCGTACTGGTTATCGCGCCGTTTATTCCGCAGGCCGAGTTCAACGTCGGCGAGTGGACCACCGATAATCGCCCATTGATTTTTGTCGTGTGCTGGCTCGCGGCCACCGTGCTCTTCGTCCTACTGGTGGTGCTCAACCGCCTGCTGGTCAAGGCCTCTATTTCCCTCACCCGCCTCGCGCTGAGCCCTTCTGCGCAGGAGTTGGCGGCCTCACGCGCCACGCTTATTGATGCCTTTTCGGGCGAGCGCCGCCGCATCGAGCGCGAGCTCCACGACGGTCCCCAGCAGTACCTGACCGCGCTCAAGCTCAACCTGGCTGCGGCCAAGCTGCAGGCCCCGCCCGAGGCTCAGCAGGCGCTTGCCGATGCCGAACACAACGCCACCCATGCCCTATCCGCCCTGCGCGCTACCGTGCGCGGCATTGCACCACAGGTGCTTTTCGATGACGGCCTCATCCCCGCCCTCGATGAGCTCTTAGCCCACAGCGGGCTCGACGCGGAATTGCACGTTGAAGGCGCAGAACGCTCCATTGGGGAAACGACGGCGCTACTGGCCTACCACGCGGTAGCAGAAGCACTAACCAACGCGTCCACCCACGGCGCGGCCACCGCCGCCACCGTGTCCATATCTTTTGGCGACGATCTCCGCGTGAGCGTCCGCGATAATGGCGTCGGCGGCCTCTCCGCAGGAGGAGGCCCTAGCGCGTCCGGCCCCGCGCATTCCCGTGCCGGCGTTGGTACCAGCGCCGACACAGGTGACGAAGCGACTAGCGCAAAGACCACCGGGGCGACTGCGGGCACTGGGTTGGCAGGGCTGCACGAGCGGGCAGCGGCACTAGGCGGCAGCGTCGACTTCTTTCCCGCTCACACAGAGGGACAAGGAGCAACCTTAACCATGTCACTACCGCTAAAGGAGGCCCGATGAAACTCTTATTGGCAGAAGATTCTGCCCTTTTGCGCGCCGGGCTAGAACAGCTTTTGACGGCACTGGGCCATAGCGTGACCGCTGTCAACGATGCGGAGGAATTGCGCGCCTGCGCGGGCAGTGACCACTTCGATCTGATCATTAGCGATGTCCGCATGCCGCCTACCATGAGCGATGATGGGCTGCGCGCCGTGCACGATGTTCGGGCAGCAGACCCGTCGCAACCGGTGGTGGTGCTCAGCCAATACGTGGCGGCAAGCTACTTGGACCGGCTCTTAGAGCACGGCGGATTCGGCTACCTGCTCAAAGAGCGCGTATCTGATGTGGACGAATTCGTGCACACCCTCGAGGAAGTGGCGGGCGGCGGTACCGTCGTCGACCCAGAAGTGGTCACCGCCCTGCTATCCGCGCGGCGCACGGGGCTGAGCCAATTAACCGCCCGCGAACGCGAGGTTTTGGGGCTCATGGCACAAGGTTTGAGCAATCAAGAAATTGAAAACGCGCTGGTATTAACCGCGGGCGCGGTAAGCAAGCACGTCTCCAATGTTTTTCTAAAACTCGGATTTCGTCCCGAAGACGCCAATCGCCGGGTCAAAGCGGTGCTGATGTGGCTGCGCCACACCGAGCGTTAAAAAGGGTGCTTATGCGCTCTTCGTGGAGTTGATGACCGCAGCGCGCCAGAGCGTGTACTCGTCCGAGAAATCCTCGCGGTAGTTTTTCACCGCGCGGATGCCGTGCTCAACGGATGCGATGACCTCGTCGATGTAGTCTTCCTCGCCCTCTGCATCCACGAAGATAACTGGGCCGCTGATAGCGCGGATGGGATCCTGCAAAAAGGCGGAGTTTCCCGTGTCGGCAGCATTGCGGGCCAGGGAAGCAACCGGGTTGGGCTCGGCGCCTTCCTGTTTAGCTTCTGGGTTATACAGCGCGGCGTAGGTCGTGCCGTCATCTTGAAAGACGACGGAGACGCGATCCTCGGTGGTGCCGCCCAAGAACTGGTTGGCGTGTTCTAACTCAAACTCGATTTTTCTGCGAGTGAGATCGGGGTTGACGAGGAAACCAACGGTCATGAGAGAAAGATCCTTTAAAGCGGAGAAGGCGTGAACGCGTTAAACGTTACCGCCGCTTCCCCCACCCCGCAGTGCGAGGAAGAAGAACTTTAGGTTAACTGTGGCTCTTCCACATCCATTTGCGTATCGGTGCCAATACCCAGGCTCGACGGCGCAGCCCCCTCATGAATGAGCTGGGCGCCAAGGGCTGCAATCATCACGCCGTTATCGGTGCACAGGTTAAACCGCGGCACGCGCAGCTCCACACCGGCGGCATTGCAACGCTCGGCGGCTAGCTCCCGCAGCCGGGAATTGGCCACGACGCCGCCACCGAGCAACAGCACCTTCGCCCCGGTATCCTCGCAGGCGCGAATGGCCTTGGCGGTGAGTACGTCGGCCACCGCCTCTTGGAACGAGGCGCATACATCCTCCACGGAGATGGTCTCGCCGGCCTTTTCGGCGCGCTCCACATAGCGCGCAACGGAGGTTTTGAGCCCCGAGAAAGAGAAATCATGCCGGTGCTCGCCGCGCAGATCTTCGGCACGCGACATGCCACGGGGAAAATCGATGGTGGGTTTTCCGCGGGCGGCCAACTTATCAATGACCGGCCCGCCCGGATACCCCAGCCCTAGGAGGCGGGAGACTTTGTCGTAGGCTTCACCGGCGGCATCGTCAAGCGTGGAGCCCAATTCGCGCATGGGCTTTCCTACGGCCTCGACCTCGAGCAACTGCGTGTGCCCACCGGAGACCAGCAGGGCGATCGAGTGCGGCAGGCTCTCGCCCTCGAGGTTGGCCACGGCGACGTGCCCGCCAAGGTGGTTGACGCCATAAAAAGGCACGCCCCACGCGGCGGCATAAGCCTTGGCTGCAGAAGCACCCACGAGCAGGGCTCCGGCCAGGCCCGGGCCCACGGTGGCGGCAATGGCATCGGGCTTATCGATGCCCGCCTCCTCCAGCGCCGCCCGCATCACCTGCGGCATGGCCTCCAGGTGCGCACGGGAAGCGATTTCTGGCACGACGCCGCCAAAGCGCGCGTGCTGCTGCATTGACGAAGCAACGGCATTGGCGATGATCTCCATGTGGCCGTCTTGGTCCAGCTCGACAATGCCCACCCCGGTCTCATCGCAGGAGGACTCGATGCCCATGACCTTCATTACTGCTCCTTTGCTTCGCGCTGTCTTGCTTGTGGCGACTGGCCGGGGCGCACCATGACGTGCGCATCCGCGCCAGAAGGCTGATAATAATTGCGGCGAATCCCCTCGATGTTAAAGCCATAGCGCCGGTATAGCTCGATGGCGGGATCGTTTCCCACACGCACCTCTAAGAAGATGGGCGCGCTTTTTAAGTCCGCGATATAGCAAATATTGTCCATCATCATGCGCGCGATGCCGCGGCGCTGGGCCTTTGGATCGACGCCGATGGTGTGGATTTCAAACTCGGGGTCCGCGGCTGGGCCCATCATGCCGATGCCTGCATAGCCCAATAAGACCGGCTCCTGGCCGTCCTCCGGCGCTGCGGGATCGAGGGCGCCTTCCACCCCGAGGTAGAAGTTGAAGGGCTGAGCCATTTCTTGCTTAAATACCGCTTCCGTCCACGGGGTTTCACCGGGAAAAAGCACCTTTTCCAGCTCGGCGCAGCGCGGGGCATCGGCAGGGGTGAGCTCGCGCAGGTTCACAGGCGCACCTCTGGAATGGCCGCGGAAAGCTGCTGCTTTTTGGGAGGAACCGCATCGGGCCGGCGCAGGTACAACGGTACGAATGGCTCCGGATCCGCGTCGAGCCGCGCGACGGCCACCAGGCCCTCTGCGGTGGGCGCGGCTTCGCTGCGTGGCAGCGCAGCGAGTTCCTCCGGCAACCCCTCAGCAAGCTTCTCCGGGATGACCACCTGCGCGATGTCCTGCAGGTCAAGCTCCCCCGGCTTCGAAACGTCCGGACCCACAATGCGTTGTCCCGCGCGGTAGGTGGCCCAATAAATTTCCTTGCGGCGGGCATCGGTAGCAACCAGCGCTGCGTCTGCCGCGTCCCTTTCATCGGCTGCATCGGCCCCCGCTAGCGCGGCGTGCACGATGGCATCATGGGTGCAGACGCCGTGGAGGGGGATGGAGAGGGCATCGGCAAGCGCCTGCGCCGTGGCCATGCCAACGCGCAAGCCGGTAAAGGGGCCAGGGCCCATGCCCGCAACGATGGCGTCGAGGTCGTCGAGCTCCAGCCCGGCCTCGCTCATCACCTCGAGGATGGTGGGCATGAGCCGTTCATTGTGTGCGCGCGTATCGGCCAGCACGCGCTGTGTTATCTGCCCAGACTCGGTGTCGACTACCCCGGTGACCAGGGCGGTCGTCGCCGTATCAATGGCCAGGACGTGCATTAGCCGACCAGCTTCCACACGCCGTCTTCGCTCTGGAAGGCCAGCGGCTGGGAGCCCTGAACCAGCGGAACCCCGCCGTCGAGCCCGTGACCCTGCTGCTCCATGGCCTTAACCTGGGCGTTGATCATCTCGCAGACCTCAACCTCGGAGGAATCCAATTCCTCTACATAGGGATCAACGTTGTGGCCCAGGGCCATGACGTAGCTCTTGCCCTCAGGGACGACGCCGTCCTCGAAGGTGATGTCATCAGGGTTCGGGGCTGCTTCCTTAACCTTGTCTTCCGCCATGCCGGAGCAGATGAAGCCGATGGCGCTGTAGTCGGCGCCGTAGACATCAGAAGGAATGAGCGACATTACCTCGAGGTTCCGCGGGGCGTGCTGCAAGGTATTGGTGAGGTTTCCCTCCAGGGAATCCTCATCACGCAGGGTAGCCCCGGCAACGAGCACCATCATCACAATGATAAATAGCGCGATAATGGTCGTGGTCAGGTTGCGAGCAAATTTAGTCATGGGGTGAGTAACGCTCCTCGGGTCAAGGGGGTCCTATATGTACATATGGTGAAGTGATTGTCATTTCTATTACCGAGGCTACTCGGCGGCTAACAAGCACTCACCCACTGGGTAGTGCCTGCCAGTGTAGGCGGCATACCCAGTGGGTGAATAATTAGCGCGGGGCATACGGGGCTAAAGCAATAACAATAACAGCACCTGAGCGGCGATAATCTTGCCAATGATGGTGGTGGGATACACCGTTGCCCAGCCGCGCCCAGCGAGCTCCGTGCCGGTTTGGCCCCGGATATAGGCAAATACTGCCGGGTTCGTGGTCATGCCGGCCGCACAGCCCATGGCCTCGTCCCACTTCAAGCGCAGCACTAGCATGCCGATGACGCCGATGAGGATGGCCGATACCAAGGTAATGATAAGGCCAACGCCGATGATGGTCAGCGAGGACGGATCTGTCAGGGCCTCGCGGAACGATGCGCCTGCCGATGTCCCCACGCCCGCAAGGAAGAGCGTCAGCCCCAGGTTCGAGAGGGTTTCCCTGGTATGGAAGGGCATCTGCCAATTGATGGGGCCGGTGCGGTTCAGGTAACCGAGGATGAGGCCGACCACGACGGGACCGCCACCAAAGCCCAGCTGCAGGGTCGATCCGCCCGGCATAGGGACGGGGATAAGGCCCAACAGCATTCCCAAGGTCAAACCGATGGACATGGACAATAGGTAAGCGTTGCCGAGCGCCGATTCGGAATCGCCCAAGTACTTGCGCACCTCGCGCACGTGGTGCGAGCTACACACCACGCGCACGCGGTCGGAGTAATTCAGCACCATATCCGGGTGCGGGACCTCATCGCTATCGCCCTTGCGCACACGGGCGATAATGAAGCCGTGCTCGAGCGCATCGATATCGCGGATGCGCTTTCCCGCCACCTTCGGGTTCGACACGGTCACGCGCTTATATTGCAAGCCCGCCTCTGGGGTGAGCTCGACGGGGTATTCCTCACCGAGCACCTCGATGGCACCGGCGACGTCTTTTTCGGAGCCATTAATAAGGAATGCCTCGCCCTTGCGCAGGGGCATATCCGGCTGTGCCAGACGGTGATTTTCCATATCGGAGATCTCGCGGGTGGCCACCACACTATGTCCGGTTACTTGGTACAGGTGCCCGGCCGTATCCGGGAAGTCTTTGGTCAGCCGCACGCCTTTGGCTACCAGTGGAGCGGGAATCATCCCCTCTTCCTTGGCGTCCGCCTCGTGGTCTACCTTGAGAACCTTCGCGCCGATGGCGGCGACCAGAATCGCACCGATGACCGCGCCTGGATAAGCCAGCGAATAGCCGACGACTGGGGTGGAATTGCCCAGCATATCCACCACAGCCGCCATACCTGGCGTGGACGACAGCGAACCGGCAAACATACCGGCGGCCACATCGGTTTCGAGGCCGAATACGCGGATGAGCCCGAAACCCACGCCGACCAACAGGACCAACATGCCGATCATAAAGACGGTCAGCTTCCAGCCGCGGGTAGCAAATTCGCGAACGAACGACGGTCCGAAGTTCAGGCCAATGGCATAAACAAAAATGGCCAAGCCGAATTGATACACCAGCGGTGGAATCTGGATATCCGGATTGGCGGTAGAAAGCCCGAGCGCCACGAACATCGCGGCCGCGGCGCCAAGAGAGATGCCAAAGAATTTGATTTTGCCGATGGCCAAACCAATGGCCATGATGGCAAAAAGGGCGAGCAGAGGACTAGAGGCTAGGAGATCTAACACCCTTCAAGGATCCCGCACCTTAAATACCTAAAGCAACTTGACGCCCTAAGATGTCCATCACTTATACCTTGAAATTAATGAGGCCTAGCTAATCATTGTGTCGCCACGACCAGCTAATGCGGCGCACGTCCTCATCTGCGCCGGCAAACTCCGCCGGTTCGCGGTCGATGCTGACAAAGAGGTACCTATCTGCGATCTGCTCGATGAGGCCGCCGCCCCATTCGGCGACGACGACGGCATCGGCAAGCTCGGTGTCCAAGTCCAAGGCATCCAGCTCCCCCAGGGGATCGCCGGAATTGGCCCCGCCCTCATCCAAGAGGCGGTAGGCGTCCACGTGCACTAGGTCCGGTCCCCCAACCCGGGAGCGGTGCACGCGGGCGATGACGAATGTGGGCGAGGTAATCCGGCCCTTGACCTGCATGCCCTGCGCAATCCCCTGGGTGAAGGTGGTCTTCCCCGCACCCAATGGGCCGTCCAGGATAACGACATCGCCAGCTTCTAGCGCGGCGCCCAGTTCCTTGCCGCAGGCGTGGGTCTGTTCCACCGTTGCCAGATCGCGGGTTCCAGTCTCCGGAAAATTACTGCGCATCGGCCTCTCCTATATATTCGCGTTCGGTGCGGCCGGTGGGCCGGCACGCCACTTCATAGTTGATGGTGCCCACGGCATTAGCAAGCTCAGTGGCAGACATGCCACCCTGTCCAAAGATGGTCACCTCATCACCGGGGGCAATACCGTGCGGGTTATCTCCTAAATCCACCACTATTTGGTCCATGCACACCCGGCCTACCTGGGGATAAAGCCGCCCGCTGATGCCCACCTGAAGGTGGCCCTGGTACGCCCGCGGCAGGCCATCGGCATAGCCACAATCCACCGTGGCCAGGAACCCTGGCTTATCCGCGCTCCAGGTCCGCCCGTAGCTGGTGGCCTCATCCTTATCGATTGGCTTGACCCCGAAGACATTCCCGGACCAGGTCATTGCCGGGCGCAGGCCATGGTCCCGCCCAGCGATGGGCTCGAGCCCGTAACAGGCGACGCCAACCCGCACCTGCTCAAAGTGCGCCGATGGGCGCGAGAGCGTGGCCGGCGAATTGGCCAAATGATTAACCGGGCACTCCAGACCCGCCGCGCGCGCCGCATCCAGGGCGCGCCGAAACTCTTCTTCCTGGGTGTCATTATGCGCGTTATCCGGATCGTCCGCGCAGGCAAAGTGGGACATGAGGCCCAGCACGGTGATATGCGGGGCATCCCGCAGCAGCGCAAAAACCTCACCCCACTCCGCCTTATCCACCCCGGAGCGGTGCATTCCGGTTTCGACCTTGATATAGACCTCAGCGGGAACCTCTGCCTCTACTAGCTTCTGGGCCTGCGCGGGAGAATTGACCGCAATCTGGATGCCAGAGGCTAGGGCCTCTTCTAGCACCTGATCCGTCTGCCAGATCCATGCCGCAATGGGCGAATCGACCCCCATGCGCCGCAGCTGCACTGCTTCTGCCAGCGTGGCGACGCCAATAGAATCCGCCCCCGCTTCCAGCATCACGGGCACGACTCTTTCTACGCCATGCCCGTAAGCATCCGCCTTCACCACGCACATCAACTTGACGTCTGGGCCGATCTTCTCCTTAATCAGCCGCACATTATGCGCGATGGCAGCAAGGTCAATTGTGGTTTTCAGCATGCCACTATTGTGCCACTTTCCACCCGCGCGCTGAATTTACTGCAGCTACGCATAAAGCCCCTCTCCCGCCCCATGCAAACAAAGACGAGAAAGGGGCCAGAACCGCCGGAAAGGTTATTCCACGGTCACGGACTTAGCCAGGTTACGCGGCTGGTCAACGTCGTAGCCCTTGGACTTTGCCACGTGTGCGGCAAAGATCTGCAGGGGCACCGTAGCAAGGAGCGGCTGCATCAACGTCGGCGCCTTTGGCACGCGGATGACGTGGTTAGCGTAATCCTCTACCGCGGTATCGCCTTCTTCTGCGATCACGATGGTAATGGCACCGCGGGCGCGGATTTCCTGGATATTGGATACCACCTTGGAGTGCAGCGAATCGCGCCCGCGCGGGGAGGGCACGATGACGAATACCGGCTGGCCCTCCTCAATCAGCGCGATGGGGCCGTGCTTGAGCTCGCCTGCGGCAAAACCTTCTGCGTGCAGGTAAGCGATCTCCTTGAGTTTCAGCGCGCCTTCAAGGGCAACTGGGAAGCCCACGTGGCGGCCCAGGAAGAGCACGGATTCCGCATCCTTCATGGAGTTAGCCAGGCCGGCTACCTGCTGTTCTTCATCGATGACGCTTTGTACCTTGTCCGGCATATTGCGCAGCTCAGCCAGAACTCCCTGAATTTCATCGGAGAACATATTCCCGCGCAGTTGTGCCAAGTACAGGCCCAGCAGGTAGGTCGCGGTAATCTGCGCCAAGAAAGCCTTGGTAGAGGCCACAGCGATTTCGGGACCAGCGTGGGTGTAGAGCGCCGCGTCGGATTCGCGCGGAATGGACGAGCCCTGCGTATTGCAGATGGCAATGACCTTCGCGCCCTGCTGGCGGGCGTGGCGCACAGCCATCAGGGTGTCCATGGTCTCGCCGGACTGGGACAAGGCCACGACCAAGGTCTTCTCATTAACGATCGGATCGCGGTAGCGGAACTCGTGGGCGAGCTCAACCTCGGTGGGGATGCGGCACCAGTGCTCGATGGCGTACCGCGCCACATGGCCGGCATAGGCCGCCGTGCCGCAGGCGATCACGATGATCTTATCGATGGACTTCAAGACCGACTCATCGATGCGCAAGTCATCCAGGGTCAGCTGGCCCTGCTCATCAAAGCGGCCCAACAGGGTATCGCGCACGGCGGCAGGCTGATCGTGGATTTCCTTTTCCATGAAGGAATCAAAGCCGCCCTTTTCAGCGGCGGCCGCGTCCCACTTGATCTCAAAGGACTTGCCTTCGGTGGGGTTGCCGTCGTAGTCAGTAATGACCACATCATCAGCAGTGATGGTGACTACCTGGTCATTGTCCATTTCCACTGCGGACTTGGTGTAGTCAATAAAGCCCGATACGTCAGAGCCCAAGAAGTTTTCACCCTCGCCCAAGCCGATGACCAAGGGCGAATCGCGGCGGGCAGCAACGATGCGATCCGGCTGGTCAGCGTGAATAGCCAGCAGAGTAAACGCACCGTCGAGGCGCTTTGCGGTCAACTGCATTGCCTTGGTGAGGTCACCTGCGGCGTCATTATGGAAAACATCGCCAAGCAACGCAGCGGCAACTTCAGTATCGGTTTCAGAAACGAAGTTGTAGCCCTTGTTCAAGAGCTCGGTCCGCAGCTCCGCGAAGTTTTCGATGATGCCGTTGTGCACCACAGCCAGCTTGCCGCCGTCAACGACGTGCGGGTGCGCATTGAGATCGGTCGGACCACCGTGCGTGGCCCAACGGGTGTGCCCGATTCCCAAAACGGAATCCTTCAGCGGACGCGCTGCAATCTCATCGTCCAAGGCAGCAACCTTGCCCGCCTTCTTCCGCCAGCTAATCTCCCCATCGGCGTACATCGCCACACCAGCGGAGTCATAGCCGCGGTATTCCAGTCTGTGCAGACCTTCCACGACTACATCCAGAGCGAAGTATTCGCGGTCACCGCTAGCTTGACCAACATATCCAACAATTCCACACATAAAAAGGAATCCTACCTCATTGGTCAACACGAACCGGGGGTTGGACTAGGGGCCTGTTATTTATGGCCACATACTAATTCAGGCCTTTTATAGTTACTGAAAACTGGTCTGCCCACCGCTAGTTTTCGCACCCTCGGTGAGCAGCCCTCCCGCGCTGCGGCTGGCTGAGGGCGCGGGAGAAGAAGGGGCATCGGCAAGCAGCCGCGCCCCTTCCCTACCGGACCGCTAGCGGGTGGCGCGCTCCAGCATCTCCAGGACGTGGTGGTAATCCTCGCCGGTGGCGCGGGTCATGCCCAGCTCACACGTGCGGTTGGTAGAGGCGTGATACTGCGCGCCCAGCTCGTGGACCTGGGCGGCCTCGGCGCGGGTGGCGGACTCCGTGAGCTCCGGGTGGAGCATGCCGCGGTCGCCGGCATAGCCGCAACAATTCCAGGCGGTGGGGATGTGCACCTCCGTAGCTGCGGCGCGGGCGACCTTTTCAACATCTCCCATCATGCCAAGCTGGAACGCCGAACAAGTTGGATGAATCGTCATGGAATCGACCGGCTGGGTGGTCTCAAGGCGCGGCAGCAGCGTATCGGCGGTAAAGCTCAGCGCATCGATGACGGTGATGCCCACGGATTCCAGCATCTCCTGGAAGCCGGCGGTACAGCTGGACGCGTCCACAATCACGGGAAGGCGGGCGTTATCGGTAGCCTCCATGACGGTCTCGCGCACGCGCTGCTCCATAATGTCGTGGCCCTTGCGCATGCCCTTTGAGGACCATGGCGTTCCACAGCAGAGCTTTTCGATGCCCTTGGGAACCTCCAGCGCTATCCCCGCCCGCTCCAAGACGGTAACGAAGGCTTCCGTCGCTCCCATGCCTTTGCCTTGCGGGGCGAACATGGAGTTTACGCAGGCTGGAAGGTAGATTCCCGAGGTCTCAGCGTAGCGATCGCCCACGCGCCCGGCCAGGCGCTCGCGGGACTTGCCGCCCTTACCTAACTCCGGTTGGTATCCCGGCACAGAATCGGGGCCGACGAGCGAGCGGGCCGCATCGGTGACCTTCGTGACCAGCTGCGCCGGCAACATGTGCGCGCCGGTAAGCGCCGTTGCCGCACCGCGGCTAGTAACCTGCCAATTCTTGGCGGCAGTGGACCAGACCTTTTCTTCTGCGGCCCCGGCCTTCTCGTGGCGCAGCTTCTTGATAAATTTACCGGTATCGATGCCCACTGGGCATGCGGTTAGACACATGGAATCCACGGCGCACGTATCGATGCCCATGTACTCATAAGCCTCATCAAGTTCTGCAACTAAGTGCGTATCGCCACTTTCCTGCGCCCGCTGGCGGGCACGGCGCACCACGATGCGCTGGCGCGGGGTCAAGGTGAGATCCCTGGACGGGCAGACCGGCTCGCAATAGCCGCACTCAACGCACGGGTCGATTTCCTCCTCCACCGTGGGGTTGAGCTTGATATTTGTAATGTGTGCATCGGGGTCATCGTCTAAGATGACGCCTGGGTTCATGGTCCCAGCGGGATCGCAGGCGCGCTTGAGCAACTGCATGACCTCGTAAAGCTCATCGCCGTACTGGCGGCGCACATACGGGGCCATGGCGCGGCCGGTGCCGTGCTCGGCCTTGAGGTTTCCCTCCGCCGAAAGCACCAAGTCAACCATTTCCTCATTGAAGTTGTTATAACGGCCAATGGCGCTATCGCCTTCGAAGCGGTCCGTTAGAAGGAAGTGGATATTGCCATCTTTCGCGTGGCCGAAAATGACCGCATCATCGTAGGAATAGCGGGTAAAAAGCTCCTGCAAGGAAGAACAAGTATCGGCCAAATCCCCCACCGGCACCACAACGTCTTCCAAGAGCGCCGTGGTTCCTGAAGGTCTTGCTTCTGCCACCTGGGCATACAAGCCCTTGCGGAAGTTCCACGCGGCGGTGCGGGTGGGAATATCGGCAGAAAACTCCGCCGGCGATTGGAGGTCCAATTCGCGCAAAAGAGACGAGCCCTTGTTTTCTTTTTCCCGCAGCTCTTCCTTGTCATCGGATTGGTACTCGATGAGCAGCGCGGCCTGTGAATCCACATCGAAGCCGGTAATGGCCTGCGGGACCTTATCGAATCCTTGGCCGACGCGAATAGAGGCAGAATCCATTAGCTCCAGGGTGGCGGCACCGGTCTCCACCAGGGAAGGCAGCGCCTTCGTAGCGGCGGAGAGATCGGTAAAGACCGCCACGGTGGTCGTCGTGAGGTCTGAAATGTTGACGGTGCGAAAGACCGCTTCCGCGATAAACGCGAGTGTTCCTTCGGAGCCAACCAAGAGGTGCTCAAAGAGCTTGACGGGGCTTTCAAAATCCAGGAAGGAATTAAGCCCGTAACCCATCGTATTTTTCAGCTGGAAGTGGCGGCGGATGATATCTACTGATTCCTGGTTATCGCGCACGCGGCGCTGCAGGCGGATCAGCGTATCCACCAGCTCGGGTTCTTGCGCTTGGAATTGCCGGTCCGCATCAGAGTCCGCGGTATTGATCACCGTGCCAGAAGGCAAGACAAAGGTCAGCGATTCCAATGTGTTGTAGGTATTGAACTCGGTGCCGCAGGCCATGCCGGAGGAATTATTCGCTACCACACCGCCGATGGTGCAGGCCGCCTCGCTGGCCGGGTCCGGGCCGAGCTTGCGGTTGCGCAACCCCAAACGCGCATTGACTTGGCGCACGGTCGCCCCTGGCTGCACGCGCACCCGCTTGCCGTCATCGAGGACTTCTATGCCCCGGAAATGCTTGCGCACATCCACCAGGTAGCCCTCGCCGGAGGCCTGGCCAGCCAAGGAGGTACCACCCGAGCGCAAGGTCACCGGAATACCGTGCTGCCGCCCCGCTTTGAAAATGGCAGCCACGTGTTCTGCCGAGCGCGCTTCAATCACGGCCTTTGGGGTGTAGAGGTAGTGCGAGGCATCGGAGGCATAGGCCACCCTGTCGATGATGCCGGTCTTTACCTCCGGCCCATCCTGCGAAAATAATTGGTCGATCTTAAGGGTGCCGGTAGTCATATGCGGCGACCTGCCTTCCCAGAGAAGCATAGAGAATGTTACCTAGTGCACATTTTCGCCCGTCTTCTCGCCGGCGCGCAAGTAAGGCAACCCATATAACTTCGGCGCCGCGCACCCCTTTTGGCCTCCGCGAATCCCCCGCATGTGCCACTCGCCACCCCTTGCCACCAGCACGGGGTGATCTTCATCTATCCTAGAATGCGTGTCTGCGAATTTGAATAAACACCTCGGAACATTATCGAAGCGTGGCCGCAACCGCGTGCTGGTTGGCGACCTCGATTATGCAGGTATTACCGGCAAGGTTTATACCCCTGCGGAAGGCCAAGGCCTGCCCGCCGTCGCCTTTGGCCACGATTGGATGCACAAAATCAAGGATTACCACGCCACGCTGCGCCACCTCGCCAGCTGGGGCATCGTCGTGGTCGCCCCCGATTCTGAGACCGGCATGTTCCCTGACCACCGCAACCTGTCTGCAGACATGGAATCTGCGTTGCAGATCGCCGCTGGGGTAAAACTCGGAACCGGCAATATTACCGTATCGCCGGGCAAGCTCGGCATGATTGGCCACGGCATGGGCGGCGGCACCGCGGTTTTGAGCGCGGTTGATAACCCGAAGGTCAAGGCCGTCGCAGCGATTTATCCCGCAGTGACCGCCCCGTCCTCCGTCGAGGCCGCCCGCAGCCTCGATACGCCGGGCTTGGTCATTGGCTCTGGGCGCGATGATATTTTCAATGCCGGAAACCCCGCCAAGCTGGCCTATAACTGGCGCGGCCAGGTGGCCTACCGGGCCATCGATAAGGGCACGCAGGCCGGCTTTAGCGAAGATCGCTTCCGCAAATTGGCCATCGGTTCCGGCGCCTTCCAATCCGGCCCCACCGAAATCGCCCGCGGTCTCGTCACCGGCTTCTTGCTTTCCACCCTTGCCGGCGAGTCCGCCTATGACGGCTTTGCGGATCCTGAGGCGAGCGCAAAGAAGGTTGAAAGCTTGACCGGTGACGACCTGGCCGAGCGCGCCGGCGTTGCCCGCGATGACTAAAAGCTAACTCGCTGAACTAGGCCTATCCACGTCGCAGCACAGATTTCACCTGCCCCGATGCGTTACTGCCACGCGTTGGGGCAGCACCATTTTGGCGCCACGTTCCAGCAGCTGCTTGCCGATGCCCCACCGCATCACCTTCCCTTCCCCCATGCTGCTCATTTTTGGCCTGTTGGACGGCCTTGGCCGTGGACTTTTCTAGCTCGTCTTGGGCCTTAGCCAGGCTTTTTTCAAATTCCAGCATGCGGCGAGCAGTGCGCTCGCGAAACCCCTGCGCGAATTCTGCAAAATCGTTATTCATTACCACTGCCCTGCCTTTCGTGCAGTCACGGATGGTTCATCTGAGCTTGGCTCTGGTGCAGGCTCAGGGGCTGGGGCTGGTGCCGGGGCCTGTGGCTGTGCAGGTTCCGGTGCCGGTGCTGGTGCAGGCTCAGGTTGAGGCTGCGGCTCTGGCGCAGGTGCTCCAGCTCCAGCGGCTTCCGCTGCCTGTAGGTGCTGCACCTTTTCTGGAGGCGGGGTCGGTTCTTCCACCTGAGAAAGCTCCGGAGGCGGCTCAATTGTTCCGTCTTCCGGGCACGGTTCAGGCGCGGGTTCGGGCTGCGGCTCAGGTTCTGGGCACGGCTCCGGTTCCGGTTCCGGTTCTGGTTCTGGTTCAGGACAAGGTTCTGGTTCAGGCTCCGGTGCGGGCTCGGGTTCCGGTTCAGGCGCAGGTTCCGGTTCCGGTTCCGGCTCTGGGCAATCTGCATCGGCGATATTTTCCAGGCACTCCGCAGCGCCTTCAATGATGAGACCTACGCCCACCAAAGCGATTCCTGCACCAACGATTCCCAAGCTGCCACTGCAGGAGGACTCGATGTCACAGGCCGCATCATCTTCCACGGCAGCCGGTGTTGTTGGTTCTTCTTCGCATTCAGAATCTTCCGGCTCAGGCTCAGGGACTGCGTCCTGTTCTGGCTGCGGTGCGGGGTGTTCCTGTTGTTCTGGTGGGCAGTCTTGTGGTTTGGGTTCCGGCTCAGGATCCGGATCCGCGTGCGCCGGGGTGGTCGTGGACTCGTTCTGTCGAGACGGCTCGTTTACGAAACCGCGGCACTGTTGGCACTGGCACCCGGAAGGGTGCTGCTCAGGTGAGGATTCAGGAGCCGGCTTCGGAGTCGGTCCTGGTTTTGGCTCCGGTTGCGGCTCGGGAGCTGGTTTCGGCTCGGGTGCGGATTGTGGTTGCGGTGCCGGCTTCGGTTCTGGCTTCGGGTCTGGCCTTGGCTCCGGGGTCGGCTCTGGCATCGGTTCCGGCTTGGGCGGGCACTCAGCGGTAGATGCGGGTTGCGTCGGCTGCGCTGGCTGTGGCGGGTTGGAAGTGGTGTCGCCCCCGCCATCGGGCATCGGACGCGTGGGAGCTGGCGTATCTGGGCACTTTTCCACTGGCGGTGGGCAGGAATCCTCCTCGGCCTCTGCCGGCTCGGGGCATTCCTCAGGAAGAGGCCGCTGACAGACACATTCGCAGCGGGATTCAAACTCGTCATAGCAGGATTCAATGGCATCATCGCGGTCCCGGCACGTGCTGGCGATGGAGTCATTGGTGTCATCGATGATCTTCGCACCAATGGTAGAGACGATGGGAATAATGAACTTGGCCAGCGGGTGCCTGGTAGCCACCATGGACAAGATATTGAGCAGTGGGATTACCGCAGAAATCAGCTCGGTGAGTGCGGTATCGGAGGTATCGACGACATCGGAAATAGCGCCCGAGCATTGCTTGGCAGAGTCAGTAAGCTGCTTTCCTTCATCGCGGTGGATATCAAAATCTTTTTGAATGCCGGTCAGGTGCTCGCGCAAGGTGCCATGGGCGACTTCGGAATCATCCGTGCGCAGAAAATCCGCAAACCCCGTGCCGCCGCCGTGCGGGAGATTTCCTCCCACCGCGGAGATGGTGTGGCGCAGTATGTTTTGTGGGGCGATTCCATCTACCGCGCTGATGAGCTCACTCAGAAGCCCCAATGGCATACTGGGGCCGGAATAATGTCCCAGGCAGGCCAGTTGGAACTGCGAAATGGCGGCGGAATAATCCCCTAAAAGTGATTTAGTCAGCGTACTCATTAGTCCACTGCCTTTCCGCTTTCTCCTGCAAAGGAGCGGCTAAAGCCGGCATCGTACGTGGCGAATGCGCGCATCTGATCGTGCGCTGCCTGGCCCGTGGCAGAGATATTGTCTAAGCGCCACGTTCCATTGTCATGAATGCGCGCGAGGATGCTGCGTATGCGCTCCCCGTGGCCGGAAAAATTCCGCCCAGCCGCGGCAACGGGAAAGTCTGGAACATCGGCGCGGTGGGCTTGGCGCTGTTCATCGTTGGCGCTTATAGCTTGTTGTAGTGCTGACATCGCCTCTGCGGGGCGAAGAAAAACCTCAGACATCGGTATAAATCCCCAAATCCATATGCGGTAAGTGTGCTCACCTTCATTGGACTGGGGTTTATACCAAATGGTTCCCAGTACTTCTTATTTTCCTGCCTATACCGAGGCGACGACGGCAGAAAGCCTGCCTGCCACCTTGCGGGCGTGTTCCTCTTCTGCAGCTTCCACCATGACGCGGAACAGCTCTTCGGTGCCAGAGGGTCGGAGCAGGACGCGGCCGGTCTCCCCGAGCTCTTCTTCTGCCTCCACGATGGCCTGCTTGACCTCGGCAGAATCCATGATCGCCGCCTTATTGGATACTGGAACGTTGATGAGCACCTGCGGCAATACGGTCATCACGGAGGCCAATTCCTTCAGGCTCTTTCCGGACTTGGCCATACGGGCCATGATGGAAAGGCCGGTGAGGGTGCCATCGCCGGTAGTGGAGTCATCGGGAAGCACGACGTGCCCGGATTGCTCGCCGCCCAGGGAGAAATCGCCGCGGTGGAGCTCTTCGAGCACATAGCGATCGCCCACCGCCGCGTGGCGGACCTCAATGCCTTGCTCCTCCATGGCAAGCGTCAGGCCCAA
Source organism: Corynebacterium rhinophilum (assembly GCF_030227225.1). Classification (GTDB taxonomy): domain Bacteria; phylum Actinomycetota; class Actinomycetes; order Mycobacteriales; family Mycobacteriaceae; genus Corynebacterium; species Corynebacterium rhinophilum. The sequence goes on along the minus strand of NZ_JASPHQ010000001.1, from coordinate 118,046 downwards.
ATTGGACATGACCGTGGCCACGAGCGTGTTAAAGCGCAGGTCATTGTCTTCCTTCATCCCTACTGCGAGCAAGGCCATGATCTGATCGCCATCGACGACGTTGCCTTCGGCATCGACGGCGAGGCAGCGGTCCGCATCGCCATCGTGGGCAAGGCCCAAATCGGCGCCGTGTTCAAGCACCGCTGCCTGGGCTTTTTCGATATGGGTAGAACCACAGTTCTCGTTGATATTAAAGGCATTGGGCCGGTGGTAAATCGGAATAACCTCAGCGCCTGCTGCTTCATAGGCACTGGGAGCGACCTTAGACGCCGCGCCATTAGCCGCATCCACGACCACCTTGATGCCGCTTAAGTCAGTGGATACGACTTCCTTGAGGTGCTCTAGGTAGCGCTCACGGCCATCGGGGGCCTCCGAGATAATCCGGCCCAACTTCGTGCCCGTTGGGCCTTCCTCAACGAGGTTATCCATCGCGGCCTGAATCTCATCTTCGACGCTATCCGGCAGCTTCTTACCGCCAGCGGAGAAGAACTTAATGCCGTTATCCGGCATCGGGTTATGGGAGGCAGAGATCATCACGCCGAGATCCGCTCCGTAATCATCCGTCAAAAAGGCGATAGCTGGGGTAGGAAGCACCCCCACGCGCACAACGTCCACGCCGCGCGACGCCAAGCCGGCGGCGATGGCGGCATCGAGCATCTCGCCCGATACGCGGGGGTCACGGCCGATGATTGCCAGTGGGCGGCGCTCATAAGATTCGCGCTGCGCAGTAAAGACCTCCGCAGCCGCTTGTCCCAGCGTCAAGGCCAAAATGGGAGTCAGTTTTTTATTCGCGAGGCCGCGAACTCCATCGGTTCCAAATAGTCGAGTCATGAAAACAATTATGCCCTGTAAGTCCCACCCGTTGCATGTTTGGGGCATCGGCAAGCGGGCTAATTAGGTAACCAACATCACGAAAAATGTCCTTGTGATAAAAAGCAAAATTTGCCTAAAGTCGTACTGTTTGGCATTTATATGAAATTGTTAGCTAGGTTATACTTCACTCTTTTGCCCTAGAGAGGATCAACGATGAACGAACCTAGATCTTCAGGTGACAAGTCACCTGAAACTACCTCGCAGAAGGCTCGCTCAGCCATTGCGAAAGCCGCTTCTGGGGAACGCGCTATTCATCCAGCCCTCATTCCCGGAGTAAGTGTCGAAAACACCCGCGCAGATTTCAAGACCAATAAAGCCGTCTTTGCGGTGGCCTTGGCATCAACCTTCGCCATCATCCTGTGGGCCATCATCGCCCCAGATAATCTGGCCAGCACAGGAAGCACCATGCGGGCATGGGTCGTCCAAAACTTTGGATAGCTATTTACGATCATCATGATTGCCACCACGGCATTCCTGCTGACAATCGCCATCGCCCCAACCGGAAAAATTAAACTCGGCGCCGATGATTCCAAACCCGATTTCTCCCGCAACGCATGGATCGCCATGCTCTTTGCCGCCGGTATGGGAATCGGCCTGGTCTTCTACGGCCCGATGGAGCCGCTTGCCCTATTCTTGACTCCCCCGCCGTACCTTTCCGGCGTCGAATCCGGTAGCCAAGAGGCCATCCTTCCGGCCTTTGCCCAGGCGGTCCTGCACCATGCTACCTTGCCGTGGATGATCTTTGCGCTGGTGGGCGGTGCGCTTGCCTATGCCGCTTATCGACGCGGCCGTATCCCGCTTATTTCCTCGCTCTTTGAGCCGCTCATTACGGATTCGAATAACCGGGTATTTGGAAAGATCGTCGATATCTTCGCGGTATTGGTCACCCTCTTCGGCACGGCTACCTCCCTGGGTATCGGCGCGCTGCAGATCCGTACGGGTACCTCTATCCTTACCGGCAAGCCTTTAGAGGGCAACGGAATCATGGTGGTGATCATTACGATCCTCACCATCTTTTTCATTCTTTCCGCGATGTCCGGCATCAAGCGCGACATCCGCATCTTGTCCAATATCAACATGGGCTTGGTCATCGGCCTCGCGGTCTTCGTTCTCATCACCGGGCCGACGCTCTACATTCTGGACCTGCTTCCCGCCTCCCTTCTGCAATTCTTCAAGCACTTCGAAGACATGATGTCCCTATCCGCCTCCCAGGGTGAACCGGAGAAGGAATTCGTCACCGCATGGACCATGCTCTACTGGGCGTGGTGGATTTCCTGGTCGCCCTTCGTCGGCATGTTCATCGCGAAGATTTCCCGCGGCCGCACCATTCGCGAATTCGTCTTCGTCATCATGCTCGTGCCTACCACCCTGTCGCTTTTCTGGTACGTCATCTTTGGTGCCACGGCTATCAAGACTCACCTGGACGGTGATGGAATCGAGATTGAAGGTTCCGGCGAGAATGTGATGTTCGACCTCATGAGATCGCTACCGCTCTCTAGCATCACCACGGTCATCGTCCTCCTCGCTGTGGTCGTCTTTTTCAATACGGCCGCTGACTCCGCTACCAACGTCATGGGCTCTATGTCCCAATCGGGCCGACCGGTACCTTCGACCGCGATTTCTGCAATTTGGGGCGTTGCCCTGGGCGGCATTTCCCTGTCCCTGCTGCTTATCGCCGGCAAGGATGCGCTCAGCGGCCTGCAGTCCATCATGGTCTCCAGTTCACTGCCGTTTACCTTCATCCTCATCGGCATCATGGTGGCCTGGGGCAAAGACCTGGCACGCGATCCCGCTATCCTGCGCAGGAAATACGCCCATGCCGCCATTGAGCGCGGCACCCACCTGGGCCTCCAAGAACACAATGGCGACTTCGTATTCAGCTCGTCCGCCGTTCCAGAAACCCACGGTGCCGGGGCCGAAATTGAAAACGATGACCCGTACCTCCACGAGTGGTACACCATCAACGCATCGGATGAATACCTCGCAGAGCAGGCAACCCTCCGCGAAGAGCGCCGCGCCGAGCTCAAGAACTTTGCAAAGAAGAAGACCGAGGACAAGGCCGCAGAAGACGATGAATAACCTCCCTGTTTAACCGGTCCTCTCCCCTTAGGCCCTCAGCCCCTAGCCCGCCTCTCATCGCACTGCGCATTAGCACTCACTGCGATGAGAGGCGGGCTTTTCTCTGTTCCTACAGTCCGTGGTGCACTGCGGCGCGCGGGCTTCATCGTGGCCCTCGGCTGAGCGCTTTTGCCTCGCGCAAGGCTAATCTTCAAGAGGTTGGCCAGGTGGGGTTTGGCCGACCCAATCGAAGGGGGCATCGGCAAGAGCGAGAAAACGACAAAGCCGCCGCCTCCCAAAATGGGAAGCAGCGGCAGTGCACGGCGCTTGCGCGCGCAGTGGAAGCGAGATTAACGCTTGGAGTACTGCGGTGCGCGACGTGCCTTGTGCAGACCAGCCTTCTTACGCTCAACTGCACGAGCGTCACGGGTGAGCAAACCAGCCTTCTTCAAGGCGGAGCGATCAGCCGGGTTGTAGATGTTGAGTGCACGAGCGATAGCCAGGCGCAGGGCGCCGGACTGACCGGTCGGGCCACCACCGTTAACGGTGACCTTCAGGTCAAACTGGTTCTCACGGTCCAGCAGGGTCAGCGGGGTGAGGATGTCCTGCTGGTGCAGCTTGTTCGGGAAGTACTCCGCGAACTCGCGGCCGTTAACCACGATCTGGCCGGAGCCAGCAACGAGGCGAACGCGAGCGACGGCGCGCTTACGGCGACCGACGGTCTGAATTGGGCCCTCGTGAACCGGAGCAGCGGCCTCAACCTCTGCCTCGGTCTCAGGGTTGGCGCTAGCCAACGAATCACCGATGGTGTTGGTGAACTCTTCGGTAGCGGCGCTTGCTGCAGCGATGTCAGCAGCCTCGGCTACATTGTTGTCGATGTTCTGCTCAGCCATTACTGTGCCACCTGCTTAAACTCGAAGGTTTCCGGCTTCTGACCGGCGTACGGGTGCTCATCGCCTACGAAGACGTGCAGCTTCTTGATGGAAGCGCGGGAGAGCTTGTTGTGCGGCATCATACCGGCAACAGATTCTTCGATAACGCGGACCGGGTTGGCGTCCAAAGACTGACCCAGGGTCATGGACTTCAGACCGCCCGGGTAACCGGAGTGGCGGTAGCGCATTTCGCGGTCGCGCTTGGTGGAAGAAACGTGAATCTTGTCAGCGTTGATGATGATGACGTGGTCACCGGTGTCAACGTTGGGTGCGAACTGTGGCTTGTGCTTGCCGCGCAGCAGGTCTGCCACGGTGGAAGCAAGCTTGCCCAGCACCACGTCAGTAGCATCGATGACGTACCACTTGCGGGTGATGTCACCGCTCTTTGGGTGGAAAGTAGACAAAATGACTCCTTGAAAGTCTGTCTCGGAACTGCCGGCCAGCGCTAAGCATCCATTCGCTTCCCAACAGCGGCCGGTGGAGACCTGCGGGAAGCGCTTCGCCAGCTGCTTGCCGACGAGCGAACACATAGGGCTACAACTTTAGCTGCTGCTGGCAGAAAAGACCAAAACGCCGAAACCGGCACCTTCTCAGAAAGAAAAGGTACCGGTAAAAGAGGTTCTAGGTGGCGGTTTCTGTGGTTGGTTTCTGCGGTTAGCTTCCGTGATTAGCGCGGTGCGGGGACGGCAGCTGCGTTCGCCTCCTGCCGGATGGATACGGGCACAGGCACCGCTCGTCCCTCCTACCGCGCTTGAAGAAGCAGGCTAGTTAGATACCGCCAACAGTGCGTTAGCCCCAGCTAGCGGCGGCGCGACGGTTGACATCGCTCATGGCGTCATTGCCCTGAGAGACGGTCTTGGAGATGGTTGCCAGCACGGTATTGAGTTCCTGTGCCGCCTTATCCCACTTGGCCTGCGCCTGGTTATAAGCCACTGCGGATTCACCTTCCCAGGTGCTCACCATGGGCTGAAGGCGGGATTTGAGGTCGGCCAAGGTGCTGTTGATGCGGCCGGAGGTGGCGTTGATATCAGCTGCGGCAGAAGAGATGGCGCCGAATTGGTACTTGATCTCGGACATGTGGAAAATGGTTCCTTTCGAAATTGCTGGTGGAGGTGGCTGGGTTACAGGGCTAGGCCGCCGCCAACCTTGGAGAAGGCCTCAGTGTTTTCGGCTTCGACGTTGTCAAAGTTGCGGGCATTGCTGCGGATGTTTTCAGAAATCGAGGTCAATGCCTCGCGCAGCTGCTGTGCGGAGGTGTTGTAGCGCTGCATCAAGTTATCGAATGAAACCTGCGCCTGGCCGGCCCAGCTGCCGCGGACAGAATCCACTACACCCTGTAGGCGGGTGAGCTCGCCTTGGACTTCGTCATTGGTGTTATCCACGCGGCCGGCAGTGGAGACCATGACATCGGCTTGTGTCTTAAAAGTCTGAGACATAACAGTGCGCCCCTCCTTAGGGCGGGAAGAGATGTTGAGTGTGATTTCCCCCGAAAAAGCTTCTGTGCTTTCTCACCGTTATTGGACTGAGCTCAGGGCCATATGGTTCCCAGTAAGTTAAAACTTTTCTGGTTATTTCTTACTCAGGGACTCGGTGGCCATCCGGCACGCGGCTTTTTGCACGGCATTGGCGTTATGGCGGGTATGGCACCCCACCGACATGTGGTGCCCGGTATCTTCCCAGATGGTCCATTCCACAACGGAGCCATCGCCGGGGTCTTCTATATAGTGCAAACGCCCTGCGTCCTCGGATACATCGCGCAGTTCCGGATCCCTATCCACCTGCGCTTTTATTTCATCAAAGAGCGCCTTGGCCGGAACGTTAAAAAGCGAGTCCGACGCTAAGAGGATCCTTAAATCAGGGTCTTTTCCTGAGGCGGTAACCAGTCCTTCCTCCACGGTGGCTTGAAATCCGGTGGGAAGGACAACGGAGAGCCCTTCAATATCGAGGCGTTTTTCGCCTGGGTTGAGCTCGCCATCACCGCCCGCGTCGCCAGCCGCACCGTCGCCATCATCGCTGCCACCGCCACCAGATTCTTCCGCCGGCACGGAATCGGCGGCACTCGCAGCGGTGGTGCTTCCGGCAGTAGTACCGGTCTCGCCATCGTCTTCATCATTAGACGCATTCGCGCCCATAGCCCACCACGAGGCCCCAACGACGGCAAGAATCACCACGACGATCGCGACGTGGAACATATCGATGGCACCTATCCAACCGCGCAGCTTATCGCCCCACCGCGTGCCTGCTTCCTGCCCCTTGCCTGCTCGCGGGCCAGTTCCAGTTCCGGCTCCGGGTCCGGCTTCAGTCCCTGCCTCCGGAGCCGCTTCCGCGCGTTCCATGGGGACATCCATCTGGGCGGTCGGCGCGGATTCTGGGGCGGCCGCAACCGATTCAGTACTTCGTGCTGGAGTTGATTCCGGTGCGGGTGTTGCATCTTGCCGCTGCACGCGGGCGCCGGCTACATCGAGCTGGCGGGTCAGGATGGTCACCGCTTCCCGGGAGATAGCGGTGCCCGAGGGATCCGCGATGACGGATACGTCCACGTCCGGCCAAGCTGATCCAGCGATCTTCGCAATCTGGTCCATGACGTGGCCTAAGGCTTTGCCTTCTACGATGCCGGTTCCAGCGAGATCGTAGCGGTACACGGTTTCCGGGCCTTCAAAGACAGTGGCCGCATCCATGACGGTCACCGTAATTGTTGCCGGTGGCGCGGATGTAGGCGTATCTGTAGACATTTATTCTTTTCCTTCCCCATAGACCACCTGGGCAATTCCCAGGTTTTCGCCGCGGATGCTCCACTGCCCGCGGCCGGGCGGCTGGTGGCTGGGCTTGAGCCCAAAGATGGTGCCTTCGTCGCGGTCGGCATCGAAAAGCAGGAATGCAGGTTGCAGGTCGCGCACCGCGGAAAAGAATTGGCCGAACAGCGCCCGTCCGATGCCGCCGGATTTTCGGGCGATTACCATGTGCAAGCCGATGTCCCGCGCGTGCGGCAGAAGATCGATTAAGGGTGCGAGGGCGATATCGCTCACCAAGTCCGCATCATCAATCACCACATAAATATCCGGGCCCTCCCACCAATCGCGGGTGGCGAGTTGCTCCGGGGTGATATCCGGCCCCGGCAAGCGTTGTTCCAGCGTGCGCACGGTATTGACGATTTCCTCCTGCGCACTTGATTGCGTCGCGGCATAGGCCGCCACCATGTCCGGATCCAGCGTGCCCAGGTGAGCACGGCGCTGATCGATGACCACCAGTCGCGCCTCCTCCCGCGGAAGGCTACTAACCCCACGCATTATCTGTGCCAAGAAATTGGACTTGCCGCAGCCCTGGGCACCGATGGCAACTAGGTGCGGTTCGCGCTCCGGATTCCACGCCAAAGTGGAAAGGTCGCGCCCGCCGATGCCCCAGGGGATGCCACTAGTAGGTGCTTCGCCATGGGCGGCGAGCGCCTCTGGGGTCAGCACCGCGGGCAGCATCTTCAACCGCGGTGTGGGAACGGCGTTAGCATGCACGCGGCAGATATGGGCAATGTCTTGATTCGAGGTGTGGGCGAGCAGCATATTTTCGCCGGCCTGTGTCAGTCCCCTGCCCGGCGCGCTGGGCAGTTTTTGCTGCAGCTTGCGGTCAATGAGGGAATCGAGCGCCTCACCCAAGCGCAGCTCGAGGCGGTGGACTATGAGATCCCTAATCGCCGGGCGCATCGTGGTCCACCGGGAGGTCGCGATGACGACGTGGACATTGGCGGAGGCGCCGTCCGCAACGATATCCGTGATGGACTCAGCTATATCCTCAAACTCCGCGTTGGACGGGCCGATGTGGTGCCAGCCGTCGATAATCAAGAAGGTCTCGCGCGATTCCGGCCGGCGAATAAACCCGGCGACCTCGTCTACGATGCGGCGGATCTTCTCGCCTTCCTCGCGCCCGGCTACCCCGGCAACGTGCGGTAGCCGGTCTAGGGCGGTTAGCTGCCCGCCGCCCAAGTCGATGACGTAAAAGCGGATATCTTCCGGCCGCAGGTGCAGCGCCAGGGAGGAGACTATCGTCCGCAGCGCGCCAGACTTGCCGGATTGCGGTCCCCCGCACAAGGCAAGGTGGCCGCCGTGTTGGTGAAAATCGATGACTAATTGGTCTTGCCGCTGGTAGTAGGGTCTATCGATGATCCCAATTGGCGCAGACATTTCCGCTGCGGTGGACTCCGCGCCCTCCATCTCGAGGGACGATAGTTCAATGACCGGTGGCAGCGGAGGTAGCCAGATGCGGTGGGCCTCTTGGCCGCGTGCGGCAGCCTCTTCGCCGGCGGCGCGAACGACCTCAGTAAGAACCGATGTGGATTCATCCATTACCACCGCAGGAGAATTCTGTACAGCGGCATCGTCCTTCGCCCATCCCGTAAAAAGCTCCACCCGGCGCGGCGGGCCGGAAGGATTACCTTCCAGGTCCGTGGCCGCGTGCATCCCCGCGCCAGGTGCAGCCCGGCGCGCGAGCGGCCCTGATACGTAGGAGGCCTGAAACCGGGTGAGGTCCTCGGCATCGGATTTCAGGTAGCCGGCGCCGGGTTGGCCGGGGAGATGATACGCGTCGGTCACGCCAAGGACCTGGCGGGATTCGGCGGAGGAAAAGGTTTTGAGGCCGATTCTGTAGGACAAGTGGGAATCTAGCCCCCGCAATCGCCCTTCCTCGAGCCTTTGGGAGGCCAAAAGCAGGTGCACGTGGAGGCTGCGCCCCAGGCACCCAACGGCAACGAAAAGCTCGGCGAAGTCGGGGTGTTGGCCCAAGAGCTCGGAAAATTCGTCCACGACGATGACCAGCGCCGGTAAGGGTCCGTAGTCCCGCACGGCATCCGCAGAGGCGTTGTACTCTCCCACATTGGCAAAGTTGCCGGCGGTACGCAGGAGTTCTTGGCGGCGGTTCATCTCCCCGGAAATGGCATCATACATGCGCTCTACCAGGGTGGATTCCTCTTCAAGGTTGGTAATGACCGCGGAGGTATGCGGCAGGCGGTCACAGCCGAGGAAGGTCGCACCACCCTTGAAATCCACCAACACCAGGTTGAGTTCATCCGGGCTATGCGTGGCGGCAAGCGCGGTAACCAGGGTACGCAGGAGCTCAGATTTACCGCTGCCCGTTGCCCCGATGCACAGGCCGTGTGGCCCCATTCCGCCGTGCGCGGATTCTTTGAGATCCAGGGTTACCGGCTGCCCGATGGAATCGATGCCAATGGGCACCATGAGCCGCGAGGCACCATCGCGCCCGTGCCACATGCCGCTGGCGGCCAACTCATCCACGCCGCTGTAACCGAGCAGCCCCAGCAAATCATTGCCCCGGCGCCCGGAGGTGCTATCGGGTCGGCGAAAGACCGCCATCCGGCGGGCCATAATCGTGGCCGCGGCAGTGCCCAAATAATCGGGTGTGCCCAGTTCTTCCACGCCCGCTGCCGTGACCGCCTGCAGGGTATCCGCCGCGACGAGGCACAAGCCCTCTTGTTCTGCGCGCAGGCTCAACGCAGACGATGGCGCACCGCCTACTTCAATAACGGTGGTATAAGAATCGCTGTGGAAGAAGTCTTCGGTGCCGGTGGTCAAGAGGGCATCGACAAGCACGATGCGAAACCGCGCCTTGTCTGGCTCCCTAGTGTGTGGCAGCCATTTTAGCCACTCCCACTCGCCGCCAATAGCCTCGATCCCGATGGTCTCGGGGCCGTGCGCCAGGGCTAACTGCATGACGAGGGCGCGCACCGTATCGCGAGCATTATCGCCGGTAAAGGATAAAAACCTAAAAGCCTGCAATTGGATCACCACCGGGAGATCCGGCACGGTGCCCACCGCCTTGATGGCCTGGCGCATGCTCACCGCACAGACCGGGTCTAGGTCCTCGGTGGCACCGGAATCCGGGACGTTGATGGGCGTGCACAACGTGGTGGGCCCAGTGCCCACGCGCACCTCCAAGGCATCCGGATCATCAGGCCCACGCTCCCACATGCGCCGCGAGCCCACCAGCGGTTCCAGCCCCGCCGGATCCGGGTGCCGGTACAGCTCGTGCGCGCGCTGCGCACCGGCATTGTCCAGGGCCTTTTCCCGCAGCGCCTTAATGTGACGCAAGTAGGTCCGCCGGGTTTCATCCGGGTCCTGCCCGCTATTTTGCGGCCCAAACATCATGGCCATGCTGGCCAGCATCATGAGCGGAAACATCAGGGATACCGGGCTGATATGCCGCGAGTCGCCCGCGCCCAGCACCATCAGCGCCACCATGCCCAACATTGCGGCAATCATCACGATGGGCAGTAGCAAGCGCACCAAGCGCACCGGCTGTGGGCGCACCGCTTCTGGAACTTCTTCTGACTCGATGGTGCCGGTGGGAAGCGGCGGTGGCGCGTCCCTGAGCGGCACGGTCAATGGCTCCACGATGTGGGTTTCCCCGATCCCAAGCATGGGTAAAATCCTCCCCCGATCCACACGCTTAGCGCTCTTGGCCCCCTGCCAAGATTCCCCGCGCTGCGGTGGACACGACGCCACCAGTAAGCCACAATATGTGACATTGGGCAAGGGGGACGCCCACAATCATGAGACAATTCGGGGGAATTATGACCGCTCCAACGGCGCATCACCTGCGCCTTACCATCCGCATCCACGCTGATTCCTTTCACAAGGAAGCAGACGTGGCATTGCCGTTAAGCTCCAGCCTGGGCGAGCTCATGGCAGAACTTACTGACCTTGTCGATGCACCCGCGATCGCCTCGCCGTGGCGCGCCAGCACGGCATCTGGGCGCACCATCGACTTCACCGCACCGCTTGCCGCCACGCCGCTTGCGGAAGGCTCCATCCTGGTGCTCGCCCCGCGCGAGGAGCGGCCCGCGCCCGTCATCCGCGATGCCGCCGAATCCCTTGCAGCCCAAAGCCACGACGACACCACTTGCGCCATCCCGATCGTCTGGGCGTGGACTGGGCTTGGTGCTGCCTTCGCCGTGGCCTGGGTGCTCTCGCTCCCGGCGGTGGCCTGCGCCGGGCTCGCCGTCGCGGCCTTCGTGCTCGCCCTGTGGACGCGCGCGCTATCCCTCGTCATGCTCGCCCTGGCAGCAGGGGCGGCGAGCGGATGGGCGCTTATTTCGCCCGCGCTTGCCGATGCCCCCTATGCCGCCCTCACCGCCAGCGCCACCCTCCTCGTGGCCTTATTAGCCTGCCACCTCACCCGGCTGAGCACCGTACGGATAACCTCTGGCGCGCTCACCATCGCCGGCTTAGTGCTCATAGCGGCCGTGAGCTACCTGCTTCCTGGACTGAGTGGCAATTCGGGCATCGGCACGAGCCACGGCACCGCGGCGGCCGCGGGCACCGTTATCGCTGGAGTCATTTTGCTTGCCACCGCCCCCGCGCTGACCATCGCCACCGCGGGGCTCAAGGTGCCGCAATTGCCCACCGCGGGCCAAGACCTCGCCGTCTCGGATGAGCGCCAGCCCGACGTAGCCGATCGCGCCACCCGCGCCGGGTACGCCTACGAGGGCATCTGCTGTGGAATCACGCTTTGCCTCATTCCAGCGCTAATCGCGCTCAGTTTCACCGGCACGGGCACCCTCGTAGCCACAGACGGCACCGTGGGTGACGCAGGGTCCGCTGCTCCTACCATCGGCTCTCGCATCGCCATGCTTTTCGGCACCGGTCTAACCGGGCTCGGCTTCGTCCAAACGCTCTGCGTCTCTGTTGCCGGAACGGTGGTCATGCACGCCGCGCGTCACGGTCGCGTGCTTGCCAGCTGGGCGCTCATGCTCGTTGCCATGGTTGCCTGCCTCACTGCCTGTCTGTGCGCCGTGCACGCGATTGCCGCCGATGGGCTTGCCGGCGCCTGGGCGCCGACGGCGGTCGCCACTCTCCTGCTTGCCGCGATGCTCAGCGCCCCACTGTGGGCGGCCAAAATGAGCGAGGTGGAACCAACGACCATCGCCTGGTTTGAACGCCTTGAGTCCCTGACCATCGCCGCCTGCCTGCCGCTTGCCGCGCACCTCGCCGGGATCTTCGAGCTCATTCGGGGGCTGGGATAATGCACCACACTCACTCACGGCGTTCTTTTGCACTACCTAGGTTTAGCGGCAGTTCTGGAATTACTGCTTGCGCGCTTACCGCATGTGTCCTCGCCGGAACCGGAGGCTTCATCACAGGAGCTCCGACCGCTCCCATCGCAAGCGCGCGGGAACCGGACCGGGAATGCGCCACCGCGCATCCATCTCCCCTAGCGCCAGAACCTTCCGAGGACCAGCGCGCCTACCGCTCCCAACTGCACTCCTTTGCCACGGGCCAAGGTGTAACGGTAGCCGTCATCGATACCGGGGTTGCCCATCACGATCAGCTGCCAAATCTTACTACAGGCGCGGACCTGGTCACTCCGGAAGAACCGGATCCGCACCGGGATTGCGACCTACACGGCACCGTCGTAGCCGGCGTCATCGCAGGCCACGATATCGGCATCGCCCCGCGCGCCGAGCTCCGCGCCATCCGCCAAACCAGCGCGCATTATCGCCAATACGGTGACACGGCCGGCGACGCCGATGAAGACAGCACCACCGGTTCACTCGACACGCTGGCCCGCGCCATCGAGCATGCCGTGGAAGACAACGCCCGGGTGATCAATATTTCCATCGTATCCTGCGTTCCAGAGAGTACCGCTCAACGCATCGATAGTTCCCGGTTAGATGAGGCACTTAACCGCGCAGAAGATGCCGGTGCCGTAGTCATCGCTGCCTCCGGCAATATTTCCTCCGGTACCTGCGAAGAAGGCGACCACGTCTTTCCCGCGGACTCACCGACCGTACTATCCATTAGCGCCCAAGAGGATGCCCACGCACTTGCAGAATACTCGCTCACGCCCGCCGATGGCCCACAACTATCCGCCCACGGATTTGTGCCGTTAGCGCTGAACCCCGCCGGTGGCTGGGCAGACGGAAAGAACCAAGAGGATTCCCTGGCGCAGTTCCACGGCACCTCCTTCGCAGCACCGGTAGTCAGCGGCACCGCCGCCTTAATAGCCGAGCGCTATCCAGAAGCCAGCGCTGCCGATATACGCCAACGGCTCCTCTCTGCCGGCGAACCCGGCAACGGTTTCATCGATCCGGCCGCCGCCCTTACCCATATCGATGGCGAGTACGCCGCACCCGCGCGCGATCTCACCATCCAACCCACCAAAGAGGAACACTCCTCCGCAGCGAGCCGTGCCGGTTGGGTGCTCGGCGGGTTAGTCCTGCTGCTGACCGGCCTGGCGGTTGCCCGCGGGCTTCGCCGGCCCAAGTCCGCCTAGCGGCTGACCTGTAGTGCTTCGTCTCGGTCCAAGCGCGAGGCCTCTGGCAAAAGCCGGATGATTTCCCACGGAACCTCGGCTCCTATGCCAGTGCCGAGGGCCTCCAAGAGTTCTTTGTTATCGACCGCATGGCGCTGCCCCGTCGGCGAGACAACGTGATAGCCATGCCCGGTATCCACGCCAACTCCTCCGGCCGATAGCCCACCAAAACGATCCGCTACGCCTTCACCGGCGAGCGCTACCGTTCCGGGGTTCTCAGTCACCATCGCTGCCCCACCGTCGCTATCGGCACACATCCAGCCTTCATCTGGGTCAACGAAGTCGAAGGTGGTGGCGGGCAGGCGGAAGTTTAAGGGGGCATCGGCAAGCGCGCCTACCTCTTGTGGTGAGGCTTCTTTGCGCGTCGCACCGTAGCTAACCAGTATGTCAGCCTGAGTGGCGGAGAGCTCGGCGACGCCGTCGTCCGTCCGGGCCCACTGACCCTGCCCGGTATCCATAATGTCCGGCAGCGGATCGGGAAACGTAAGCGGCGGCTGCTCCGCAAAGGCATTGAGCAACTCCGCGGGGACGGGCCAGGAATGGGTGCTCCCGTCGATGCCAATCCCGCGGCGGATGACCCGGCCCTCCGTGCTCTGCGCATCGGGCAAGCGCACGCGCCCGTCCGCGGTGAGCAGCCACTGCACACCATCCGTTTCTGCGAGCGCGGCGCGCTTCTCCCCAAAGCCCTCCTGTGGCGGATCCGCCACCACGATGACCTCTTCTTTGGCTACTTGTTGGCCATCGATGCTGGTGAGATTATCCGCGGGCTGCTCATCGTGCTCGGCAAGGCACGCCGCCCACGAGCGCTGCGGTGTCTCGCCCGGGGCAGCCAGATACCCGGGCGCATCCGAAATCCCCACCGGCGTGCCTAACGAGGCCTCGCGCAAATGCTCGTCCCCAATGGTCTGTGCCTCGGCCGCCTCGCCGGCGATAATCCGCGCGGAAGAGAGATTGTAGACGGGGTGATACGTATCGTTGACGTCCACGAAGAGCTGGCCCTGCTCCGAGCGCACGATGGGCGCATCCCCTGGCTGCGGGCTCGGCTGCAACCAGGCCAAAAGACCAGAGCCGACCGCCAAAAAGGCCACGCCTACTCCGCCGAACATCATCGCCTTGCGGCGGCGGGCCAGCGGATCGTGGATCATGCGGGTATCGCCCAATACGAGCCCGTGTTCCACGCGGCGGCGTAAAAATTTGTGGCCCGAGACTTGGGCCTTGGTCGTTGGCAATGGACGTGCCATGAATTTCCCCCCGAAAATTCCCCGAAAAGTCTAAATAAACCCAGACCTCAGGCTAGCGCAGGCGCCACGGCCCTGCCACTTGGCAGCGTGTGCTCACAGAACGGTGCGCTTTTCTCGCGTCACGTCTGCCCGCGCGGACATTTCGCTGGGTTCCGGGTAATCCACCTGGACTAAAGACAGGCCCTTCGCCGGCGCCACCGGGATGCGAGAGGAGCGCTTTGTCTCCTGCAGCAAGGCCGCGGCGAAGTCGACGTTCCTGCGGCCTTCCCCAACACTTAAGCAACAACCCACTAAGGACCGGACCATCGACCAGCAGAAGGCATCCGCGGTCACTCGGGCTTCAAAGAGCTGCGGTTCCTCCTGCGTCGATACATCCCGCCAGCTAAATTCCTGTAATTCGCGAATGGTGGTGGCATTTGGCTTGGCCTTGCAAAAGGCCGCAAAATCGTGCAAGCCCACCAAGACGTTGGCCGCGTCCTGCATGGCATCGATATCTATCGGTTTGAACCATTCGGCCGTATCGTGCGCCCTTGTCGGCAACGCACCCCGCTGGCTAGTGGTTATCCGGTACACATAATGCCTGCGCAGCGCGGAAAATCGGGCATCAAAACTGTCTGGCGCGAACTCGCAGCCATGCACCCGAACGTCTTCCGGCAACAACTTGGCAAGCCTGCGCACCAACTTCCCGGGATCATTTGCTACGGACCGTTGCTCCAGCATCTCCTGCGGCACATCCACGTGCGCCACCTGCCCGCGAGCATGGACGCCCGCATCCGTACGCCCAGCTACCGTCAGCGGTACCTCCGTGCGAGCGATCATTGCTAGCTGCTCCTCGAGCACGCCTTGGACGGTGCGCAGTCCGCCCTTTTGCCTGGCCCAGCCGTGAAAATCGGTGCCGTCATAGGCCAGATCTAACCGGAGCCGAACGAATCCTTCTGCTGGTCCCTCATCTGCGATCGCTGCTGCTTCAGTCATGGTGGACCTAATGCTACCGGAGGCATCGGCGAGTTCCCGAAATGTGCAACCTCTCCTGCTACACCTCCCCTGTTCGTTTTGAGCAGAAAATGCAATATCTGAAGGCCGTATTTGCTCAGTTATTGCAGTGGAGGATGCGCATAGGAGGTTGAGCGTAGGAGGTTGTACATAGGTGTCGTCGTGCATTGGAAGATGCGTGGTCCGCTGCATGGCGAAGCCGCACGATGGAGCGGGACGAGGGAGCGGGACGAGGGGGGTGGGACCAAGTACCTGAGGCTCCAAGTTCAAAACGACAAAAGCCGCCTCCCCTGTCTCTTCGTAAAGAGAATGGGAAGGCGGCGATTATGCGCTACATCTGCGAGTAGGGACTGCAATCCACGCAGGGCGTTAGGGCCTGCGCGAATTCAGTGGCCGAGGGAGATTACTTCTCCTCGGACTCCTCAGCAGAGGTGTTCTCAGCAGCGGTGTCCTCGGCCGGAGCTTCGGTCTCCGCAGCCTCGTCTGCCTGAGCTTCTTCAGCTTCAGCGGCCTTGGAAGCGGCAGCGCGGGTAGCGCGGTTAGCCTCGGAGGTCACGGTCTCCTCAAGAACGAGGGAGATCTGGGACATCGGGGCGTTGTCACCGGTGCGGTTGTCCAGCTTGATCGTGCGGGTGTAGCCGCCCTCACGGTTCTCAAACTTCGGTCCGACCTCGTCGAACAGGTGGGAAACTACATCCTTACGCGGGATGAGCTTCAGCACTGCGCGGCGGTCAGCGATGGTGCCGGACTTAGCCTTGGTGATGATCTTTTCGACGTACGGGCGAAGAACCTTCGCCTTGGCATCGGTGGTCTTGATGGCGCCGTGCTCGATCAGGCTAGCTGCCAAGTTGCTCAGCATGTGAGCTTGCTGCTTGGCGGAGCCACCGAGACGGGCACCCTTCTTCGGGGTAGGCATTGTTTACTCCTCGTGTGCGGTAAAAGTTGAGCGCGCGGCAACGAGTGCCGCAGTTCAGGGTGATTCTTTACTCGGAATCGTCCGCAGCCGGGTCCTTGAAGTCGCCGGTTTCTGCGTCGTAGCCCTCGAGCTGGGTGGGGTCGAAGTCCTCAGGGGTGTCCTTCAGAGCAAGGCTCAAGTTAGCCAGCTTGATCTTTACCTCATTAATCGACTTCTGACCGAAGTTGCGGATATCCAGCAGGTCGGACTCGGTGCATTCTGCAAGCTCGCCGACGGTGTGGATTTCCTGACGCTTCAGGCAGTTGTAGGAGCGAACGGAGAAGTTCAAGTCCTCGATAGGCATGCCGTAGGCGGCGATGTACTCGGTCTCCTGCGGGGAGGGACCAATCTCGATGCCTTCGGCTGCGTTGTTCAGCTCGCGTGCCAGGCCGAAGAGTTCGACCAAGGTGCCGCCGGCAGAAGCCAGGGCGTCGCGGGCGGAAATCGAGTTCTTGGTTTCGACGTCGATGGTCAGCTTGTCAAAGTCGGTGCGCTGCTCAACACGAGTAGCTTCGACCTTGTAGGAGACCTTCAGCACTGGGGAGTAAATCTGGTCGATTGGAATACGGCCGATTTCCCCAGAGGTTGCGGTAGCCGGGACGTAGCCACGGCCGCGCTCGACGACGAGCTCAATGTCCAGCTTAGCGGTGTCATTCAGCGAGGCGATGTGCAGATCCGGGTTGTGGATCTCCACGCCAGCCGGCGGCTGGATATCGCCCGCGGTGACATCACCAGGGCCTTCCTTGCTCAGGTACATAACCACCGGCTCATCGGAGTCGGAGGACAGGACCATGCTCTTGATGTTCAAGATGATCTCGGAAACGTCTTCCTTCACACCGTTGATGGTGGTGAACTCGTGGAGCACACCATCAATCTTGATGGAGGTTACCGCTGCGCCTGGGATGGACGACAGCAGGGTGCGACGCAGCGAGTTACCGAGGGTGTAGCCAAAGCCCGGCTCGAGCGGTTCGATGACGAACTTCGAACGAGACGAGTCGATGAATTCCTCGGTGAGCTGAGGACGCTGGGAAATGAGCATTGCAATTCTCCTTTTCGGCGACCGCTATTTGACGCCGGTAGAGGGGGTAAAAATCTTGAGGTTGAAGATTCCTGATGGACCGCGTGGCCTTGAAGGGCCGTGCGGTATAACAGTTTACTTCGAGTAAAGCTCGACGATGAGCTGCTCTTGCAGCGGAATGTCGATCTGAGCGCGCTCGGGCAACTGGTGCACGAGGATGCGCAGCGTATCAGGAACGACCTGCAACCATGCCGGTACGTTGGCATCGATAAGAGCGTCCTGAGCGTCTTCGAACCATTCCATCTTCTGGGAACGCGGGCGGACATCGATGATGTCGTACTGCGTAACCCGGTAGGACGGGATGTTGATGTTCTTGCCGTTCACGGTGAAGTGACCGTGAGAAACGAGCTGGCGAGCCTGGCGGCGGGTGCGTGCCAGACCTGCGCGGTAGACTACGTTGTCCAGGCGGGTTTCCAGAAGGATGACCAGGTTGTCACCGGTCTTGCCTGGGAGGCGGTTAGCCTCGGTGTAGTAGCGGCGGAACTGACGCTCCAGCACACCGTAGGTGTACTTTGCCTTCTGCTTCTCCTGGAGCTGCAGCAGGTACTCAGATTCCTTGATGCGGTTGCGGCCAGCCTGTCCCGGAGGGTACGGGCGGCGCTCGAATGCCATGTCTCCGCCGACCAAGTCGACGCGAAGACGGCGGGATACGCGGGTAGCGGGGCCAGTGTAACGAGCCATTTTCTTACCTCTTTCCTTCCCTTAAACCTTGCGACGCTTGGTCGGACGGCAGCCGTTGTGCGGCTGTGGAGTTGCATCCGTGATCGAGGAAACCTCGAGGCCTGCAGCCTGCAGGGAACGGATGGCGGTCTCGCGGCCGGAGCCCGGACCCTTAACGAATACGTCAACCTTCTTCATGCCGTGGTCCATTGCCTTGCGTGCGGCGCTTTCAGCGGCCATCTGCGCAGCGAACGGAGTGGACTTACGGGAACCCTTGAAGCCAACGTGACCAGAGGATGCCCAGGAGATAACAGCACCGGTCTGATCGGTGATCGAGACGATGGTGTTGTTGAAGGTGGACTTGATGTATGCGTGGCCCAGAGCCACATTCTTCTTGACGACGCGACGGCCGGAACGGCGTGCGCCGGAACGAGTCTTTGGAGGCATGAACTACTTCTTCTTTCCTGCGATCGTCTTCTTCGGGCCCTTACGAGTACGCGCGTTGGTCTTCGTACGCTGACCGCGTACCGGCAGACCGCGACGGTGGCGCAGACCCTTGTAGCTTCCGATTTCAATCTTGCGACGAATATCAGCCTGAACCTGGCGGCGGAGGTCACCCTCTACCTTCCAGGAGCCTTCAATTGCGTCACGCAGTGCCGAAACCTGTTCATCTTCCAGGTTGTCGGTGCGCAGGTCAGGAGAAATGCCAGTCTTTTCTAGCAATTCCTTGGCACGGGTTGGACCGATGCCGTAGATGTAGGTGAGAGCGACCTCCATACGCTTATTGCGTGGGAGGTCAACACCAGCTAGACGTGCCATAAGGCGTGTCCTTTCGGGTTGTTACGGCGGTTTTCTCCCCATCCGTCCCGCTCCATGCAACGCTTCGCCCGGACCGTGCCGGGAATCCTTGGGTTGCTTACCAGTGCGGGCTCAGGCCACCGTAGCCTGAGGTGTACAGGACAAAGCCGTGCTTCGCCCTTGGGTGAGGAGGCTGACTGTGTTTACTTGTAGCGGTAGACGATGCGTCCGCGGGTCAGGTCATAAGGAGACAGCTCTACGACGACGCGATCCTCCGGGAGGATGCGGATGTAGTGCTGACGCATCTTACCGGAAATGTGTGCAAGAACCTTGTGCCCATTGTCGAGCTCGACACGGAACATTGCGTTTGGCAAAGGCTCGACGATGCGACCCTCTACCTCAATTGCGCCTTCCTTAGCCATAACCTCTACTTTTCTGGTGACAGACAAGTACCTGTCACCTGCATGTTTGTTGTCTACTGCGGTGGTGCAAGCCAACCAGACCTACTGGCGCCATACACCGTCAAACCAGCATACGCTGCAGCGACACGATTTCCAAACCGCACGCACTTTCCTAATTTCCCAACCTGCAGCAGAATACTAAAAATACCCTCGTACTCGGTTCCAGCTTTCGGAACTAAGCACGAGGGCGGGGTGCACTCACGCGGTGAACTATACCGAATTAGTAGATGTAAACCTTGTCACCAATCTGGACGTCGTTCCAGTAGCGAACCGCTGCATCGTACGGCAGGTGGACGCAACCGTTGGAGTCAACATTGGTGTTGTCCAAGTGGAAAGCGTGGCCGTTGTTGGTGAAGTAGATGGAGTAAGGCATCGGCGCGTTGTTGAACTCGCGGGAGATTTCGTCCTTCACCTTGCGGTTGACGTGGAAGGTACCGCGCGGGGTTTCCTCGCCCACCATGCCAGCGGACATGGATGGGGAAATGTAGGAAACATCGCCGCCTTCCTGCAGCCAGGTGCGGCGTCCATCAAGGTCGACGCAGATCTTGGCGTCTGCTGGGCAGGAGCCGCGGTCGAATTCGTTGGCGCGGCGCTGCTCCTCCGCACGGCGTGCCGCTTCTTCAGCCTTCGCCTTTTCTTCCGCAATCTGCTGTGCGTGTGCACGCTCAGCATCCTCGCGAGCTTGGCGTGCTTCCTCGTTCTTCTGCGCTACGAGGCCCGGGAAAAGGAACTCCAGTGCGCTGTCCACTGCGGACTGCACATTCGGCGCCAATTCTGGGGCGTACTTCTCAGCCTGGTCCAGGATGTCAGTGCGGGTCTGCCATGCCTGGTCACGGGTCTGGCCCTGGAAGTTATCAACCTGCTGCTGGGCATGCGCGGTGAGCTGATCAAGATTAGGGAGTTGCTGAGCAGAAGCTGCCGGGGCGCCGGCAATGGTGCTCAATGCCATGACACCAGCCACTGCTGGTGCAGCAACGGTGGCACTTAACTTGCGGAGGCTGAATTTAGACATAGTGGTGAGTATAAACCTTTCAGGGGATTATCGCCTAGTTTAAGAGGCGATTTCTAGGAATGTTTATCAGGAGCGCCTAGTGAGAATGCGGGGGCCGTCCGCCGTCGCGGCTACCGTATGCTCCCAATGGGCGGCAGTCGAGCCATCCAGCGTGACCACCGTCCAATCATCTTCCAGCACCGCACTATCGACGGTGCCCAAGGTGAGCATGGGTTCGATGGCTAGCACAGAGCCTTCCTGAATGAGGGGCCCGCGGCCAGGCTTTCCCTCATTTTCCAAATAGGGTTCTTCGTGCATGGTCCGGCCAATTCCATGGCCGCCATAACCGTCCACGATATAGAGGGACACGCCAAACTTTTCTTCGGCGCGGTAGGTTGCCTGCTCCAAGGCGTGGGAAACATCCGTGAGGCGGTTGCCCGGGACCATCGCTTGCAGTCCTTCCATGAGCACCCACTCGGTCGCCGCGTTCAACGCCGCAACGTCTGGTTTCGGTTCACCGATGGGAAAGGACCACGCGCTATCTCCTACCCACCCATCGAGCGTGGCACCGCAGTCGATGGAGAGGAGGTCGCCATCGGCAAGCACGGTCTTCGCATCTGGAATCCCGTGCACGATGACATCATTAACGGAGGAACAAATCGAGCCCGGAAAGCCCTCGTAGCCCTTAAAGGTAGGGATGGCACCGGCTTCGCGGATGGTCTGTTCCGCCACCGCATCGAGCTCCAGCGTGCTCACTCCCGGCGCCGCGGCGGCGCGAACTGCCTGCAGCGCCTTGCCGACGATCTCGCCAGCCGCCTGCATGGCATCCAGCTCGCCTGCGGTGCGGGCGGGGATGCGCTTGGTGCGGCGCCGAAAAGCCATTACTTGCCCAGCGCTTCCATGGCGCGGGCGTTGATCTCTTCGACGGAGCCTTCTGCTTTAATGGGGATGATGGCATCGCCGTAGTGCTCGATGAGCGGGAAGGTCTCATCGCGGTAGACGCCAAGACGGGTGCGGATGGTTTCCTCGTTATCATCGGCGCGGCCGCGGGCCATCATGCGCTCAACAACGACGTCTTCAGAAACCTCGAAGTTCAATACGCCATCGAGCTTTTCACCCTTCTTGGACAACAGCTCTTCCAAGATGTCTGCCTGCTCGGTAGTGCGCGGGAAACCGTCCAAGAGGAAGCCGTTCTTGGCGTCGTCTTGGCTGAGGCGCTCTTCCACCATGCGCGCGGTGACATCGGTAGGCACGAGCTTGCCGGCATCAATATAGGACTTCGCCTCAATACCGAGAGGAGTTCCATCGCCGATATTGGCACGGAAGAGATCGCCGGTGGAGATGTGCGGGACGCCGAGCTTTTCGCTCAGGATTGCCGCTTGGGTGCCTTTGCCAGCACCGGGAGGGCCGAGAAGTACAAGACGCATTATTTCAGTAGTCCTTCGTAGTTGGATTGGAGAAGTTGGGATTCAATTTGCTTGACCGTGGTCAAGGCCACGGAGACCATAATCAAGATGGCCGTACCGCCAAAGGCGGAGGTGCCGTTGGCAGAAGAGTGACCAACGCCAAGGTCCAGCAGGATATTCGGCAGGATGGCGATCAACGCCAAGTACAGGGCACCGACGCTCAGCAGGCGGTTCATGACAAAGCCGAGGTACTCCGCGGTGGGGCGGCCCGGGCGGATTCCTGGGATGAAGCCACCGTACTTCTTCATGTTATCGGCTTGCTCGGCGGGGTCGTACTGCACCGAGACGTAGAAGTACGCGAAGAAGATGGTCAGCAGGAAGTACAAGACGATGTACTGCCAGGACGACGGCGCCTGCAGGTGCGCGATGACATTGCGCTGCCACCAGTTATCCGGAGTGTGCACGGAGCTGGAGTTAACGATCTGCGTAATCAGCACCGGCATGTAAATAAGCGAGGAGGCGAAGATGACCGGGATAACGCCGGCCTGGTTGACCTTGAGCGGCAGGTAGGTGGAAGAACCACCGTACTGGCGTCGTCCCACCATGCGCTTGGCGTATTGCACCGGAATGCGGCGCTGGCCCTGCTCGATGAAGGTAATGCCGACGACCAGAACAATGAGACCGGCCAGCACCATGGCAAAGACCATGCCGCCGTTGTTTTGCAGGATGTTCATGCCATCGGTAGGCAGGCGTGTCGCAATACCGGCGAAAATGAGCAGGGACATGCCGTTGCCAATGCCCTTTTCCGTAATCAATTCACCCATCCACATCACGAGGACGGCACCGGAGGTCATCGTCACCACAAGCAGGATCAGGGTGAAGAAGTTGCGGTCTTCCGCCAAGACCGGCACGCCCTGGCCCAGCAGCTGCTCGCGATCCGCCAATGCGACGATGCCGGAGGATTGCAGCAGCGCCAAGGCGAGCGTGAGGTAGCGGGTGTACTGGGTCATTTTCGCTTGCCCAGACTGGCCTTCCTTCTTTAGCTGCTCAAAGCGCGGGATGACCACGGTCAGCAGCTGCACGATGATGGAAGCCGTAATGTAGGGCATGATGCCGATGGCGAAGATCGACAGCTGCAATAAGGCGCCACCAGAAAACAGGTTAATCACGGAGTACAGGTCTCCGGATTCTTCTGTCAGCTGACGCAGGCGTCCTGCAATTGACGCGTAATCTACACCCGGCGACGGGATCTGTGCACCGATGCGGTACGCAATGATCATCACGATGGTGAAGACGATCTTCTTGCGTAGGTCGGCATCCTTAAAAGCCTGCAAAATGGCGGACACTACAAAATCCTCCTGGCCTACCGCTGTCACTGCCACGCGCGAATCTTCAGGATTCTTATTGCAGCAACACACGGAGGTGGACACTCGTTGGCCCCCTCAGGGCTCCGCGTCTTTCTCACTTGGCGTTAAGAAGTAAAGACAAGGAGTCCCAAAGGAACGGTGGAACACTTTTGACCCCATAACCCTACCAGCCAAATATCTGCGCGCCACATCTAACCCGCATTATGTGACAATGATTGCCTTTTCTTTCGCGCTTATTCCACTAGGGGTTTACCATGTTAATTATTGCCCCGCGCAATTTTCTACCCGTAATATTTCGGCCTTGCGATCCCTAAACACCAAGGTCGTTATTGGTGTGAACCCAACATTGCGAAAGAAGTCTGAATGAGCAAAAAATTCACGCCGATGACCGTTGCTGAGATCATCGACGTCTTCATCCCTAGTCCCAACCCCTTCCGCTGGGAGGCTTTTGATGGCTCGGCCACCGGCCCTGCCGATGCCGAGTACAAGGTCACCATCAATAGCCTTGGCGGACTTGCTTATATCGCCACCCACCCAGGCGATGTCGGATTCGCCCGCGCTTATGTCACTGATGGCATCTCTGTAGAAGGTGAGCACCCTGCCCACCCGTACGGCGTCTTCAATGCCCTGCACGCCATGTATGACAAGTTCGAAAAGCCCAGTGCTAAGGATATGGCGCGCGTGATTCGTTCGCTGGCTTCCATGGGCGCCTTCCACATCCAGCCGGTGCCTGAGGTAGAGCGCGCCTCTTGGCTGCGCCGTAAGCTCCACGATGGCCTGTCTAAGCACTCCAAGGAGCGCGATGCCGACGTCATTTCTGATCACTACGACGTGGGCAATGACTTCTACGAGCTCTTCTTGGGCGATTCCATGACTTATACCTGCGCCTACTTCCCCACCCCGGATGCCACTTTGGAGGAAGCGCAGGAAAACAAGTACCGGCTCATCTTTGACAAGCTGCGCCTAAAGGAAGGTGACACCCACCTGGATGTGGGCTGTGGCTGGGGCGGCATGGTGCGCTACGCTGCACGCCGCGGCGTGAAATCCATCGGCGTGACCTTGTCGCAAGAGCAGGCCGAATGGGGCCAAAAGAAGATCGAAGAAGAAGGCATGCAGGATCTGGCCGAGATCCGCTTCATGGACTACCGCGATGTCAAAGAAGAAGGCTTCGATGCCATCTCCGCCATCGGCATCATCGAGCACATCGGCGTGCAGAACTACGATGACTTCTTCAAGTTCATGTACAGCAAGCTCAAGGTCGGCGGGCTGATGTTGAACCACAACATCACCTACCCGGATAACCACAAGACGCCCAAGGGCGGGTTCATTGACCGCTACATCTTCCCCGATGGCGAGCTCACCGGCTCTGGCAACGTCACCAAGGCCATGCAGGACAATGGCTTCGAGGTCTTCCACACCGAGTCCCTGCGCTTTGATTACATGCGCACCCTGCACGAATGGTGCGAGAACTTGAAGGAAAACTGGGAGGAGGCCTGCGATCTGGTCGGCCTGCCCACCGCTCGCCTCTACGGCATCTACATGGCCGGCTCGGAGTGGGGCTTCGAACGCAATATCATTAACCTCTACCACTTCTTGGGCATCAAGCTCGGTGAGGCCGGCTCCCGCGCCGGCGTGCCTGAGCGCCGGTGGTGGGAAGACAGCCGCTTTTAAAAGGAGCCCACTATGACCCTTTTGGACCAATTGCGCGAGCGCGTTTCTGCCCTGCAACCACGCCCAGTCGACGCCGTGCGCATCGAGCCCGTGGGCTGGCATGCCCACCGCGCAGGCGTAGACACCCTGCTACGCAGCTTCCGCGAGGTTCCCGCTGGCAAGCGCGTGCGCCTGGCCAAGAAGACCTCTAACCTCTTCCGCGGCCGCAGCGAGAATCAGGTAGGCCTCGATGTCTCCGGATTGGGCGGGGTCATCGAAATCGATCCCCTCGCCCGCACCGCCGATGTGCAGGGTATGTGTACCTACGAGGATTTGGTCGATGCCACCCTGGCGCACGGCCTCATGCCGTTTGTAGTGCCGCAGCTGAAGACCATCACCCTAGGTGGCGCTGTGACCGGCATGGGCGTGGAGTCCACCAGCTTCCGCAACGGACTACCGCACGAGTCCGTCATCGAGATGGATATCCTCACCGGCACCGGCGAGATCCTTACCTGCTCGCGCGAGGAGAACGTCGATCTCTTCCGCCTCTTTCCCAATTCCTATGGTTCTTTGGGCTACGCGGTACGCCTCAAGATTGAGCTCGAGCCCGTGCCTCCCTACGTGGAGCTGCGCGAGCAGCGCTTCCACTCGGTAGAAGAGGCGAGCCGCGTGCTTGCCGATGTCTCCGTTCACCACACCCACGAGGGTGATCCCGTCGATGGGCTAGACGGCGTGGTCTTTTCTGAGGACGAGGCTTACCTCGTCTTTGCCCGCTTTACCGATGAGGAGGGCCCTACCTCCGATTACACGCGGGATAAGATCTACTACCGCAGCCTGCAGCACGCCCAAGGCATGCGGCGCGACCGTCTTGCCATCCGCGACTATATCTGGCGCTGGGATACTGACTGGTTCTGGTGCTCACGCGCGTTTGGCGCCCAAAACCCCAAGGTCCGCAAGGTATGGCCGCGCGAGCTGCGCCGCAGCTCCTTCTATTGGAAGCTAGTGCGTTTGGACCGCAAGTACGAGTTGGAGTACAACTTCATCAAAAAGCCGCACGGCAAGCCGCGCGCTGAGCGCGTCGTGCAAGATATTGAGGTCACCCCGGAAAACCTTCCGGAGTTTCTCCACTGGTTCTTCCAAGCCTCCGATATCCAGCCTGTGTGGCTGTGCCCCATCCGCCTGCGCGATGTCGTGGGCGAGCTCGTGGGCACCGGCGATATTGCCGCCGAGGCCAAGGACCCCTGGCCGCTTTATCCGCTGCGTCCCGGAAAGACGTGGGTCAACGTTGGCTTCTGGTCCGGCGTGGATGGCGATCACGTCGATCCCAGTGCCCCGGGCAATGGCGCATTCAACCGTGTCATTGAAGAAAAGGTCAATGACTTGGGCGGCCACAAGTCGCTGTATTCCGAGGCCTTCTACTCCCGCGAGAGGTTCGAAGAGCTCTATGGCGGAAAGCTCCCGGATGCCATCAAGGCGGTAACGGACCCGGACGACCGCTTCCCCGGACTCTTTGAAAAGACCGTGGACGAGGCTTAAGACGGTCCCACAATCACTGAAGGGTGGAACGCTTTCACGAGCGTTCCACCCTTCTTCTATATCTTGAATACGATCTCGAGCTGATTCCACGGCGCGCGCAGGCAACTAATTGGTCTGGGCTACCTGCGCGGTCTTCGCGTTATCCGGCGGAGATGACAGCGGCAGAGATCGACTACACCCCCTCGCCCCGCACGCTAGGTGCGAGGAAAGGGGGTGTAGCTATTCTCTAGTCCAGATTACTTGGTGTTGGCGGAACCGCCAGCAGCCTCAATCTTTTCTACAGCGGACTTGGAGAACTTGTCTGCGGTGACGTTCAACTTAACGTTGATGTCGCCGCTGCCCAGAACCTTGACCGGCTGGTTAGCGCGGACGAGGCCAGCAGCAGCGATGTCAGCGACGGTGATGTCGCCGCCTTCGGCAAACTTCTCAGCCAAGTCAGCCACGTTAACAACCTGGTACTCAACGTGGTTCGGGTTCTTGAATCCCTTGAGCTTAGGCAGACGCATGTGGATGGGCATCTGTCCACCCTCGAAAGCAGCGGGAACCTGCTTACGAGCGCCGGTACCCTTGGTACCGCGACCAGCGGTCTTACCCTTGGATGCCTCACCGCGGCCGACGCGGGTCTTGGGCTTATTTGCTCCTGCGGTTGGGCGCAGGTCGTGCAGCTTGATGATATCAGCCATGGTTTACTCCCCTGCCACTTCTTCGACGGTGACCAGGTGGCGAACCTTGTGAACCATGCCGCGAATGATCGGAGTGTCCTGCTTAACAACGGACTGACCGATGCGCTTGAGGCCCAGGGCCTCAATGTTCTTGCGGTGGTTCGGCTTGGTGCCCACCAGTCCCTTTACCTGTGTAATCTTCAGAGCCATTGTTTATGCCTCCTGACCTGCGCGCTTGCGCAGCATACGGGCCGGGGTGACCTCTTCGATGGACTTGCCACGGCGTGCGGCAACCTCTTCGGGGCGGACCAGCTGCTTGAGGCCGTCCACGGTAGCGCGGACGACGTTGAGTGCATTGTCGGAGCCCAGGGACTTCGACAGAATGTCCTGCACGCCAGCGCATTCGAGCACCGGACGAGCAGCACCGCCGGCGATGACACCAGTACCAGGAGCGGCAGGCTTCATCATGACGATGCCCGCTGCGTCGCGACCCTCTACCGGGTGGGTGATGGTGCCGGCAACCATAGGTACGCGGAAGAAGTTCTTGCGAGCCTCTTCTGCACCCTTCTGGATTGCAGCCGGAACTTCCTTAGCCTTGCCGTAGCCAACGCCTACCTGGCCCTGGCCGTCACCAACGACGACGAGAGCGGTGAAGGACATGTTGCGGCCACCCTTAACGGTCTTGGAGACGCGGTTGATGGTCACAACGCGCTCGATGTACTTATCGCGCTCGTTGTCCTGCTGGTTACGACGATCGTTGCGACGGCCGTTGCCGCCGCGGTTGTTCTTGTTGTTCTCGGCGGAGCGTCCGCCGTCACGCTGTTCACGGTCCGACATTACGCGATCCTTCCGTTGATGTTTCCGTTGACGATGATCATTAGAACTTCAGACCACCTTCACGTGCGGCGTCTGCCAGCGCAGCGACGCGGCCGTGGTACTTGTAGCCTGCGCGGTCAAAGACGACCTGCTCAATGCCAGCGGCCTTGGCGCGCTCAGCAATCAGTTCGCCCACCTTGGCAGCCTTTGCCTTCTTATCGCCCTCGAGTGCACGGATGTCCGCTTCCATGGAGGATGCGGAAGCCAGGGTGTGGCCTGCCAGGTCATCGATGACCTGGACGTGCATGTGGCGCGAAGAGCGGTGAAGGACCAAGCGCGGGGACTCAGGGGTGCCACGCAGGGTCTTACGGATACGGAAGTGGCGGCGTGCGCGTGCTTCGCGACGACGAGAAGAAATGTCCTTGCCGACTGGAGTGCGCTTCGTGTTTTCAGTGTTTGCCATTGCTTACTTACCCGTCTTTCCGACCTTGCGACGGATCTGCTCGCCTTCGTAGCGAATACCCTTGCCCTTATAAGGATCGTCCTTACGCAGGCGACGGATATTAGCGGCGATCTGTCCGACTAGTTGCTTGTCAATACCGGTAATGGACAGCTTGGTGTTGCCGTCCACTGCGAAGGTGATTCCCTCCGGAGCCTTGATGAGGATCGGGTGGGAATAGCCCAGGCTGAATTCCAGGTCCTGGCCCTTTTGCTGCACACGGTAGCCGACACCAAAGATTTCCATCTTGGTGGTGAAGCCCTCGGTCACGCCGATGACGGCGCTGTTGAGCAGCGAGCGGGACAGGCCGTGCAGTGCACGGTGCTTGCGGTGATCATCAGGGCGGGAAACGGTCAAGATGCCGTCTTCCACGTTGATGGTGATCGGATCCGGAACGTTTACGCTCTGGGTACCCTTAGGACCCTTGACCTCAACGTCTTGGCCGTTGATGTTGATTTCGACGCCGTTTGGTACGGCGATCGGTGCTAGACCGACTCGAGACATGTGTCAAACCTCCCTTTACCAGACGTAGGCGAGAACTTCTCCGCCTACGCCCTTCTCCTCAGCCTGACGGTCAGTCAGCACACCGTGGGACGTGGAAATGATAGCCACGCCCAGGCCGCCCAAGACCTGTGGCAGTTCGGTGGACTTTGCATACACACGCAGACCCGGCTTAGACACGCGACGCAGACCAGACAGGGAACGCTCGCGGTTGTTGTACTTCAGCTCGAGGGACAGAGTGTGGCCCTCAACGGTGTAGTCAGCGATGTAGCCTTCCTGCTTCAAGATGTCAGCAATGTTTGCCTTCAACTTGGAGGTAGGCATCGACACGACGTCGTGGTGTGCGTTACTTGCGTTACGCACGCGCGACAGCATGTCGGCAATAGGATCAGTCATAGTCATATGAGTGACCGTGTACCTTTCTCGTTGCGGTTCCCGTGCTCACCAAAGCGTTTTCCGTGTGATTTCGGGCTACTCACGCTCCTCACGGTCAATACCGCAAGGCGCTCGCCACCCTTTGATTCAGACAACGGTCCGCTGTAGCCGGCGAGGGGCCTACAACAAAGTTGATGTTCAATTCTTTTTCGGCTCTGCGTTTTGCCAGTTCAACACGCAAATACAATAAACTTTGCGTGCATACCGGGTGAACCGCAGGCACGCCGAAATATCCTACGGTATATCCTGCGGTTTTCCAAATAGAACCCCGACATTCATTATTGTCGAATACAGCGCCACATGATTGAGGAATAGTTAGATGAGTACCGATAACGATGGTTCGATCCGCACCGCCCACCAGTGGCGTGAAGAAGCCGCGCAACTATTAAAACTCGAACCACACGAGGAAGCGTTGAAATAATGGCCAGCCGCAAGAATGCTACCTTTGCTGTCACTAAGGTCCGCCTGGGTGAACACGCGCAGGTTGATACCCGCGCCGATACCGTTGCTGGCGAGGAACCGCTTGAGATTCGCGTGGGCGGACAGACCATCACCACCACCATGCGCACCCCAGGCCACGATATCGAGCTGGCACACGGGTTCCTCCACTCCGAGGGGCATATCGCTGCGCTTTCCGATGTCACCACAGCCCGCTACTGTTCAGGTGCCACCGCCCAAGGCATGAATACCTATAACCTACTGGACCTAGATCTGGTGAAGAATACGCCGCTGAGTTTGAGCGATCTCCGCCTGACTACGACGACGTCTGCCTGCGGCGTATGCGGTACATCATCCATTGCGGCGCTGACAAAGCAGTCGCGCTACCCCATCCCGCAGATCCCTGTAGATCCACAGCTGGTAGTCCAGTTGCCAGAGAAGCTACGGGCCGCCCAGAAGGAATTCCGCAAAACCGGCGGAATCCACGCTGCCGGCGCGTTTACCCTCGCGGGCGAACCGGTAGTCATCCGCGAAGACGTCGGCCGCCACAACGCCGCGGACAAGGTCATCGGCCACCTGCTCATGGAGGGCTTGCTTCCGGCCAGCGATCTCATCCTCGTGATGAGCTCGCGCGCCAGCTTCGAGCTCGTGCAGAAGGCTGCGATGGCGGGCTTCGGCCAGCTCGTGGCGGTATCGGCAGCCTCCTCGCTCGCCGTGGACACTGCCCGCAAAACCGGCATGGCGCTCGTCGGCTTCGCACGCGGCGACCGCTTCAACCTCTACTCGGGAGACCTGAAATGAGCCTTATCGATTTCCTCGTCAACGTCGAGCTGGACACCCCGCGCCCCGACTACCGCGCGCTGCTCATCACCGCACGCAACGTCACTTCCCCGGCTGCCGACACCCCCGCCGCCCCGTCAGCGTTCCAGCCCCATGTCGCCGCGTGGCGCACGGCGTGGCAGAACGCCGGGCTCGATCCCGCGCTTTTGAGCTGGGCGCCCAGCCTTCCGATGCCCCCGTGGTTGCCCTCGGCAACGCCGTCGCCCGCCGTTTCGAGCTGCCGATCACGACGTTTGCCCTCGATGGCTTCGAGGGCCCAGTGCGCATCGAGGTAGGAACCGCTACCGTGCGCGATGCCGCGGGTAGTGCCGCGCGGCGCTTCCGGCCCGAGCACCGAGTCCAGCCCACGCCGGAGATCACCAGCGTGCTCTATATCCTCGAGGCTCTGGATCCGCTCACGGACGACGATTTGCGCCTGGCGGCCGATGACATCCTCGACGCCCTGCGCACGGCGAACCCTGATGTCGAGGTCGCCCAGCGCATCCTGCGCCCCGAATAACTCCGCGCCGAGTAAGCGCTAGTGTGCAGCGCGCACGTCGAGGAACCCGCGCAGCAGCGCATTGCGGCGGCGGGTGCCGGACTCGAAGGTCTCGGCGTCGTTGCCGTAGGCGGCATCGACTTGCGCGTACACCTCGTCGAGATGCGACATGTCGGGCACTCCGGCGACAAGCTCGGTGTCCCAAGCTCCCGCGATATGTTCGATAATCGACTTGATGCCCTCGGGGCCGCCGCCCAAGCGGTTGGACTCGAACGGGCCTGTGGCCGCGTCGGCGAGTTCTGCGCGCACGTCCGTCATGCGCACCTGCCACCCCGCGTCGACGAAGCGCTGGGCAAACGAGAAACCGATCAGGCCGCCACCTACAAGCAATGCTGTCTTCATGTTTTCTAGCCTAAGCCTCTTGGCTCGCGGCCACACGGTTTGCTGTATGGCCACCGCCACACAAAAGGTCTACAAGAATTAATTTATCCCGCCTCAGCCTTGCCCGGAGCGAAAGACGCGTTTTTACACCCCGACCTCGCCCCGCCCTGCGCCCGCAACTAACCCGTAGAAAATGCACCGCACGCCCATTCTTTGCACTCACCCCTGTGCCACTCCTGCTACGCCCGAGACCTCGGCTGTCGACCCCGCGCACTGCGCATCAGACCAGCGCTTTCACACCCTTCCCCGAGCCGGTGCAGCAAACACATCCCGCCGTGACCACGGATAACAGCAGCATGCCCGCGCACAGCACCACTTTTCATTAGATACTTTTACCGTAGCCTAACTTATGTTAGCGTCTCCTAACATGCACAAAATTCGTCAGGAGAGACCGGCCCCGTTCGTCGATTCCTTCGTAGGAGCCGATCCGACTGCATTAAACACAATCATCCACCACAGCCAGCACACCCTCACGCAGTATCTCGCCGAGGGCGACGCGCCACGCTCCGGTCGCAACGCCCATGAGACAGCAGCGGCCGTCACACGCGTTGACCTCGAGCACCCAATTGGTACATTTGACGCCGCGTTGGCTGAGCTTCGCGAACTCTGGCTCGACCACGCCGTGTGGTACCACCACCCGCGCTACATCGCCCACCTCAACTGTCCGATCACCGCCACCGCCGTGGGCGCGGACCTGCTCGCCACCACAGTTAACACCGCGGTCGAAAGCTGGGATCAGGCCTCGAGTGCCGCCGCAATCGAAGGCCACCTCCTCGAGTTCTTCGCGCGCAAGCTGCGCTGGCCGCAAGACCCGCATTCCCGCACCCGCGGGGTCTTTACCTCCGGTGGTACGCAATCCAACCTGCAGGCGCTCTATATTGCGCGCGAAAAGGCGCTGGGCGCCCAGGGCGTGCAGGGACTTTCCCAGTTGCGCCTCTACACCAGCAGCCACGCCCACTACTCCGTGCTGCGCGCTGCCCACCTCCTTGGGCTTGCGGATACCGCCGTCATCACTATCGACTCGGATGCCGCACACCGACTCGACCCGGCTGATCTCGCCCGGCGCATCGCGGCCGACGTGGCGGACGGCTACACGCCGATGGCCGTCGTGGCCACCGCTGGGGCAACCGACCGCGGCACCATCGATCCGCTAGAGACCATCGCCAAGGTCTGCCTCCACGCTGGGGTGCACTTGCATGTCGACGCCGCGTACGGGGGTATCCTGCTGCTCTCGCCCACGCAGCGACACCGTCTGCGCGGCATCGACGCAGCCGATAGCGTCACCGTCGACTTCCACAAGGGCTACTTCCAGCCGGTGGCCTGCAGCGCGATTCTCTTGCGCGATCCCGCTGACTGCGCCCTCGTGTCGTGGCACGCGGACTACCTCAACCCCGAAGACGCCACCGACCACAATCTCGCGGACTTCTCGCTCCAAACCACGCGTCGCTTCGACGCGCTCAAGCTCTGGATGACGCTGCGCACCCACGGCGCCGACGCCCTCGGGGAGGCCTTCGACGCCTGCTGCGCCGCGGCCCGCGATGCCGCCCGGCGCGTCGACGCCCATCCACGCTTTGCACTGCGCGCCACACCGGAGCTTTCCACGGTGCTGTTTACGCCTGCCGATGCCCCCGCCAGCCTCGTCCAGATCGTCCGCCAGCGCTTGCTCGAGCGGGGCGACGTAATTATCGCGACCACCACCTTCGAAGGCGCGCCGTGCTGGAAGTTCACCATTCTCGATCCGCAGCTGCGTGGCACAGATATCGACGCGATCCTCGGGCTCATCGAGCGCGAGATGAACGCCGTCGACCAAGCCAACGCTCAACCGAGCCCCAGCGTTCTCGCGGTACAACCCGCGCGCTAGACCACGACCCACAGAAACTTAAAACAGGAGTTTGTCATGTCTTCTTCCACCACCGCCCGCACTGCCGCCGTCGCTGATGCCGAATCTAGCATTAAGCCCTATGATCTGGTGGGCATCGGGATCGGGCCGTTCAACCTGGGCTTGGCGGCGCTGAGCCAGCCGCTGGTTGACGGCGGCGTGCTGCGCGCGGCGTTCTTCGATTCGCGCGCGGAATTTTGCTGGCACCCCGGGATGATGATTCCTGGGACGACGATCCAGGTTCCGTTCATGGCCGATCTGGTCACCCTCGCCGATCCCACGAGCCCGTACAGTTTCCTCAACTACTGCAAGCAGCAAGGGCGCATCCACCAGTTCTACATCAAGGAGGATTTCAACCCGCTGCGCGAGGAATACTCCGATTACTGCGCCTGGGTCTCCCAGCAGCTGAGCACGCTCGAGTGGAACTCCACGGTGACGTCGGTGCGCCGCGTCGACGATCTGTGGGAGGTCACCGTCAACGGGCCGCGGGGCACCTGCACGGTGCTCAGCCGCAACGTCGTGGTCGGAGTGGGCACCACGCCGTTTATCCCCGGCGAGCTGCGGGCTGCGCCGGAAGCCGGGCTCGCCGTGCACTCGGCGGACTATCTTGAGCACAAGAAGGAGTTGCTCGCCCAGGAGTCCGTCACCCTCATCGGGTCGGGGCAGTCCGCGGCCGAGATTTACGCCGATCTCATGGAACCTGCCGCGTACCGGGGCACGCGGCTGGACTGGGTCACCCGCTCGGGGCGCTTCTTCCCCATGGAATACACCAAGCTCACCCTCGAGATGACTAGCCCCGAGTACGCGCAGTTCTTCCGCGGCCTGGACGCCGCGACGCGCGACCGGCTCAACCGCGAGCAGCGCAATCTTTACAAGGGAATCTCCGGCCAGCTCGTCAATCACATCTACGACACCTACTACCGGTTGTCCATCACGAAGGGCCTGCCGCGCCCATTCGCCTCGACGCTCCTGGCCGGCTGGAGCGCGGCACTGTGCGACACAGACGCGTCCGCCCCGTTCCAGCTGACGTTGACCCACGGCGAGACCGGCGAAACCCGCACGCACGCGACAAACGCGCTGGTGCTCGCCACCGGCTACAAGGCCCCGCTCTTCCCCAGCTTCCTGGAGACCGCACGCGAAGAAGTCCAGTTCGACACGGCCGGGCGCCTGGCCATCGATCCCGGATTCGCCATCGACGCCGCCCAGTCGCTCTTCGTCCAAAACGCCGAGGAACACCTTCATTCGCTCATCGCGCCCGACCTCGGGATGGGACCGTGGAGGAACTCCATTATTCTCAAGGCCATCACCGGCCGCGAGTACTATCCCATCGAGCGTTCCGTCGCCTTCCAGACCTTCGGGGGTCAGTAATGCTCAATACCGAACGTGACGACATCTTCACTCCCCACGGCACGGTGCGCCTTCGCCCGCTCACCCCCGCCGACACCGAGCTTGTCCACGGGTGGCTCACCGATCCTCACTGCGCATTCTGGGGTATGCAACAGGCCAGCGTCAACGACGTCGCCGTCGAATACGACCGGCTCCGCGCCTCCCCGCACGAAGAAGCCTGGATCCTCGAGCTGCACCCGCACCCTGCCGCCCCGCACAGACCGATGGGCATCGTCGAGGACTACGACCCGCGCCGCGTGGTGCTGGACTCGGTGTTGGCCGAGGCTGCTAGCTCGGAGGCTGCTGGTATCAGGGAGTTGACGCTGGAAGAGCCACTACGCGGACTGCACTTCCTCGTCGCCCCGCCGGCCGGTGCCCACGTTTCTGGGCTAACCAGTAGCCTTTTCGCCGCGGTCATCCGCTGGCTCATCGATTGCCGGGGTTTCCGCGAACTCCTCGTGGAGCCCGACGTAGCCAATGGCGCGATTCACCGCAAGAACGCCGAGGCCGGCTTCCTCGATGTTCCGGGACTTAACGAGATCCGCCTGCTCCAAGGCGGGCACACGAAGACGGCACGGGTGCAGCGTTGTACCGCCTCAGACTTCTATTCCTCAGCGGCTGCCGCGCGCGCCTCGCTGTCGCCGGTGGCGAATGCGCTGTGCGCGGCCGAGACCGCTGAGCGCCAGCTCATCGCCAAGGCCATCCGCGAATTTAGCCATGAAAGACTGCTGACGCCAAGCTTTCACCCGGACTCCGAACGATGGTCGGTCCACTTTGGGCCGCGGGAGCTGAGCTTTTCGGCCCACCAGTACGGGCTGGCGCATCTCGAAGTCGTCCCCGAAAGCATCGAAGCTGCCGATGCCGCCCCGCTGCACCTGGCCGAGCTCATCGCCGGGGCCGCAGAACAGCTGGGCATACAACCGGGGTTCCTGCACACCTACATCGAGGAGATTCAGGCGACCCTCGTCGGCCGTGCCCGCGCCCTCGCGACGCGCCCCGCCGCGCAAAGCTTGCGCGCACCGCAGCTCGCCGCCAGCGCCCAGGAGCGTACGAATGCCCAGGCGGACTATCTCGTGACCGCTGAGTCAGCAATGTATGAGGGGCACCCCGGGTTCCTCGCGAATTCGGGGCGCGGCGGGATGAGCCTTACCGAGCTGCGCGCCTACGCGCCGGAGGCGGGAGCCGACATACACATCGTGTGGCTCGCCGCCAAGCGGGAGCACTGCGTGGTGGCGGCATCAGAAGACGTCGCGGACCTAGCCGGGTTCTTCGCCGAGCAGCTCGGGGACCTCGGTCCGCGCTATGAACAGGCGCTCGCAGAATTGGGCTGCGCACCGGATGACTATGTGCCGCTGCCGCTGCACCCGTGGCAGTGGGACAATTGCATCTCCACGATCTTTTTTGACCAGCTCATTTCCCGGGATCTGGTGTACATCGGCACCAGCAGCGACCTATTCCGTCCCCAGCAGTCGCTGCGGACGTTCTTCAACCACTCGCGCCCGGCGCTGCCGTATGTCAAGACGGCCGTGGGCATTCGCAACATGGGGTTCGTCCGCGGGCTCTCGCCGGCGTACATGGAAACCACGCCCGCCATCAACGATTGGTTAGCCCAACAGCTCAATGTCGATCCGGAATTCCAGGCCCGCAACGTGCGTCTGCTCAAAGAAATCGTCGCCGTGGGCTACCGCGGCGACACCTACCACCGCCACCCGCTGCCCGCGGGCTCAACAAGCGAGCGTGAGAAAATGCTCTCCGCGCTGTGGCGCGACTCGCCCATGCCGCAGCTATCCGCCACGAGCGTGGCCGTGACTCTGGCGGGCTGCCTCTACGTCGACCCGGCAGGCGAGTCACTCGCCGCCGAGTGGATCGCACAATCGGGTCTGCCGCCGCAAGAATGGCTGCGCCGGCTGCTCGACGTGTACCTTGTCCCAGTCCTCCACGCGCTCGCCCAGTACGGAATCGTGTTCATGCCGCACAGCGAGAACGTGATCCTCGAGCTCGACAACGGCGCGCCCGTCGGCGCGTTCTTCAAGGACCTAGGAGAAGAGGCCGCGGTCGTCGACGCCCGCGTGGACGTGCCTGCGGGACTGGAGCGCCTGCAGGTCGATCACGGCGACTTCACCGGCGCCCAGCGCGCGCTATCTATCCACACCGACGTCCTCGACGGCGTGCTGCGCCACCTCGCCGCGCTCTTCGACCGGAAGGGATTGCTCACTGAGACCGAGTTTTGGCTCAGCTGCCGTGCAGTCGTGCTGGATTACGAACGCCGCTTCCCCGGCACGCTAGAGAAACTCCCGGTGCTCGCGTCGCAGTTCAAGCACTCCTGCCTCAACCGCTTGCAGTTGCGCAACCCGCTATCGATGGTAAACCTGGGCGACCAGGAGTCCTCGCTCATCTACGCCGGGGACATGGACAACCCGTTGCATTCTTCAGAATCGACGGCGCGATAAGTAAAGGCCAACCCCGCTCGTGCGGGGTTGGCCTTCTCGCGTACTACGCCGCAGCCTAGTCGCGGTATGCCTCCGGGCCCTTGTTGAGCCAGGCGTACACGCCGCCGATGAGGAAGCCGCCGCCAATGACGTTGCCCACCCAAACGATGACCCAGTTGGTCAGCACCGCGCCGAGCGTGAAGTGCTCCGGGAACGCGCCCGCGTCAAAGAACGTGAGGCACACTAGGCAGAAGTTCGCGATGACGTGCTCGAGGCCCATGCCCACGAACGCCGCGATGAACGGGACGATGACGATGAACTTCGAGATGATCTCCTTGGCGAAGATGCCACCCACGATGGACATGTTGACCACGAAGTTGGCCAGGATGCCCTCGACGAGCATGCCCGCCGGCCCCTTCGCCAGCTTGGCGTCGGTGAGCGTGACGATGATGTGATCGACCGGCAGGTTGCCGAACTTCGCGGAGACCCCAACGCGGCGGCGAGGTTCGCCGCACCCACGAGGTTGAACACCGTGGTCACGATAATGAGCCAGAATGCCTTTGCCCATGTCACCTGCTTATTGGCGGCTCCGTAGACCATGAACAGCATGTTGCCGGTCGCAAGGTCAGCGCCCAAGATGATGATGGCAAACAGGCCGAGGCCGAAGAGGAAGGCGAAGGCGACGCTGCCCAAGCCTTCGAAGTTCTTTTCCACCGCTTGTGCCACGGCGCAGGCAAAGGCCGTGCCGATGAGCAGGTACACGCCACAGGATGGCGCGCACGATAAAGCGCGACGGCGACTGGTCAAGCAGAGCGGTTTTCTTCGTGACCGCGGCGGCCACGGACTCATTGAGGGACATGCAGACAATCCTTGAAAGAGGAGCAAAATCGACCCATACATGGTACCCCACGCATGCGAAAACCCCAGCCTGCGGTGCCCGAAAGGGGGCATCGGAAAGCTGGGGCTTAAGGCCGTAAGCGAGTGCTTACTTGAACGGGAAGCCGAGCTCGCGCAGGAGCTTGCGGCCCTCCTCGTCGTTGGTAGCGGTGGTAACGACGGTGATGTCCATACCACGGGGACGATCGATCTTGTCAATGTCGGTCTCGTAGAACATAGACTGCTCGGACAGGCCGAAGGTGTAGTTGACATGGCCGTCGAACTGCTGATCAGAGAGACCGCGGAAGTCACGAATACGTGGCAGCGCGATGGTCAGCAGGCGGTCCAGGAACTCCCACATACGGTCGCCGCGCAGGGTAACGCGTGCGCCGATGGGCATGCGCTCACGAAGCTTGAAGTTCGCGATGGACTTCTTAGCACGACGCAGCTGCGGTAATACCGATAAATCCGGGGTCCGCTAGCGGGTTCCTGGTCCACGATTGCGCCAAGACACCGGCGACGGCAAGGGCCGCGCCGGCGAAATAGGCCAAGAAGGTGCGCGGCATGCGCAGGTTCCACACGATATCGCGAATATCCTGCTCCCCCGCTCCGCGCAGCGCGGCGATGACCTCATCGGGCGGAATCGAACGCGAACCTAGCGCCAAGGACGCCACCGCCAGCACGAGGCTGGCGAGGATGAGGGCAACAAGAAACGGCGTGCCGCCCCTTCCCCGCGTCATTACTGGTGTGACTGCGGGACCTTCCGTTGTGGAACCCGTCTGGATAATCGGTCCGCCCTTCGTGGTTGCTGACAATTACAGCTTCTCTTCAAACTTATCCATTGCCCACGGAATGGTCACTGGGTTCGGCATGCTCATGGCGTTGCCGGTATCCGTGTCCAGGTAGCGCACACGCCCATCCTTGACAATATCCAGGCCCTGGAAGGTCTTATCCTTCTTCAAGACATCCGCGGAGCCGTTGTAGTCCAAGACGAAGAGGTGATCAACCTGGTTGAGCTTCGCGTAGTTTTCCGGGGCAATGTCAACGAAGAAGCTGCTGCCATCGCCCTGCAGCTCATCCGGGATCTCCATGCCTAGATCCTCGATGAACTGTCCGCGCCCGTCCTCATCGGTGTACAGGCCAATCTTGCCGTCATAAGGCATGACGATGGCCGCGGACTTGCCCTGCAATTCGGTGTGCTCGCGGCGGAATTCCTCGAAAGCCTTCTCGGTATCAGCGATAAGCTTATCGCCTTCGTCTTCCTTGTCAACGGCGTCCGCGATGGCCTCTACCTGGTCTTCCCAGGGAACCTGCCAGTCTTCATACCCATCCGGCTTGACGGTGGTTGCCGCGATCTCTTCCAAGGATTCCTTCGTGCGCGCATCCACTGCCTGGTTCACCGCAATGATCTTGGTGGGGTCTGCAGCGGTGATCTGCTCAAAGGTCTCCGCGGTAAAGCCCGTTGCGGTGTTGTAGATGACCTCCGGCTTTGCATCGCCCAGAAGCTTCTTTGCCCACGGGCCAACGCCGGAAGGATCGCCATCGCCCTCAGCGCCCCACGGCGCCACCGTCACGGGAGTAATACCCAGGGCGAGCAGCGTATCGGCATCACCCAAGCCCAGGCTAGCCACCCGCTCCTCGCTGGCTGCATCGGTGGACTGCGTGCTCTCATCGCCCTCACCGCGCGAGCAACCGGCTAATGCGACGGCTCCGACGGACAGCAGTGCCACAACACCCATGGTACGGCGCCCAAAAATCTTCATGAGGCTAGCCCTTTCAATCAAGGAGGAAAATAACGTTGCTCATCTTAGACGCCGGCCCAGTGCATAGGCAAGGCTTAGCTTTGCAGGAGTATGTTGGGTGCATGAACTCCTCCCTACAATCGTCGCCGAT
Organism: Corynebacterium rhinophilum; assembly: GCF_030227225.1. GTDB lineage: Bacteria > Actinomycetota > Actinomycetes > Mycobacteriales > Mycobacteriaceae > Corynebacterium > Corynebacterium rhinophilum. Next base: position 78,120 of record NZ_JASPHQ010000001.1, on the reverse strand, counting down.
GCCTGAACACCAACTGATTCCCGTAACCCTGACTGCCAATAAACAGATCCGCCCGCGCCTGCACCGTTTGACGTTTCACGCCGAGGCCTTCCGGACGTATCAGCTCGCCGGCCCTGATGAATTCTTTGGCCTCGTCATGCCGCAAGCCGGGCAAGAATTCTCACCCTTCCCCGTCGACGGGGTCAATATCCGGGCAGCCGTTGCCGCTATAGGCGAAGAAACTAGGCCCGATCTGCGCTGGTACACCATTCGCGCGCTCCACCCTGAGGACGCCACAGTCGATGTCGACGTGGTGACCCACGGCGATTCCGGGCCCGGCTCGCGATGGATTCGGAACGCGCAGCCCGGCGATACAGCGGGGTTCTTTACCTGCAACGAGCTGTGGCAGCCAACCGAAGCACCACAACTATTGGTCGCCGATGCCTCCGCACTGCCGGCCCTGCGACATATCCTTGCCTACCAAGAAGGCCGTGACCCGGCGATGCTCGCCCGTACCGACGTTATGGCCGTGGTAACTAGCGATGACGAGATAGAACCTGGGCTCGCGGCCAGGTGGAAAACGAGCGTGCGCAGTCTGAGCGCCCTTCGCACCGAGCCGCACCAGGAAGCGGAATCTGTTGTTGCCGCGCTGAAAGCAGATTATGCCGGTGCGCCGGCACCAGGCTACGTGTGGGTCTCCGGCGAAGGGGACTTGGCGAAGAAGGTTCGGGGCCTCGCGGTGAAAGACTGGGGCCTTTCTTCAGACGACGTCACCTGGGTGCCCTACTGGTTCTATGGAAGAGCCCGGCCGTAAAGAAGAACTTGAGTTCAGAGGGTCGTTGCAACGATTCCCATCATCAGCACGATCGATCGCAGCCTCAATACGCCCGAACGCAGCATCAGCTCGCCTCAAGGACTAGATACTAACGAAGTTTCTGCAGAAAATGCTCCCGTAATCGAACCGTCTGCAGGTGTAGAAATGTTTATCCTTGCCATTGACGTCCATGCGCAATTTGCCGCGGGCGCATGCCGGGTAGTCGATGGCGCTATAGACCCCGACACCATGGACAAGGCCTGCACTTATACTGCCGCAGACCGCCCCTACTCCCTGCCCGGAACAAATGCCTAAGATATCGTCGTTATCGCTGGGCACACCGGCGCCGCCGTACCTGCCGGTTCCAATAATCTCTACGATGGGTCAACTAACGGGCACAAGGTCACCATCGGCAACAAGCTATGTGTGCGCACTGGAAACTCTGCCCAGAACTGGCTCATCTATACCGCAACCGATCTCTATGACTCCGGTAAACAAGGCCTAGCCGGGGACTCAAGCGTATGGGGACACGAGGGAACTACCCGCACCGCAGACGACAGAGCTTCACTGCTCAGCAACACTGCGGTCACTCGCCCGCCTTTCGCTTATCCGCTCCTTTGCCTCAGCCTTACACCGTCCCCGCTTCCGCAACCGGAGGTGGGAAATTTCTATATCTTCTTTCCCAGCTCTCGGGCAAAGGCTCACTATTTTTCAACAGTGTTAACGATAACTGTTTGCAATAGTGTAATATTCGCCCCAGCTGTATAAAAGTTCACTGCACTTAACCTTGGGAGAACCTTATGCCCTTGCCCAACTCATTAACCCGCCTTGCCACCATAGTCGTGGCCTTGGCGCTCGCGTTATTCTACGCTCCCTTCGCCCTCGCTAAGGAAGCCCCCCTTGTCCGCACCCAAACGCACGTGGATTCCCCGCACGCGGTGTGGAAGGACGGAAACTTCAAACTCATGTCCAATAGTGCGGGCCTAGTCCCCATCGAGGACACGATCAACTGGGTCAGCCACGGCCGCGTCGATGGAGGCTTGGGGGCCTATGCCTGGCGCGTTCCTGATGACCCGCGCTTCGAGTTTCTCAATGCCGAGAAAAACCAGCTCATGTACTACGGCGGCCCCGCGGTCGGCTTTCCCAAAAACACCATGCCCATCTGGGCTGGGTTCGGTGCCGCCGCAGATCTTCCCACCGATCAATTCCGCGATAAATCCTTCAACATGGAAATCGTTGATTTCAAGGGCCCCGGCCGCATGGAATTGTTTACCTACAGCGACGAGAACTATCCCCTCAACCGCCTCTGGTCCTCTCACGACCCAGGATTCCGTACCACCTGGGTTAATGCAGGCACGCATACGCATAACGCCACGACGTTTACCCGTCCTGGCCACTACGAAGTAACCTACCGCGCTTCGGCTCGAAAGAAGGATGGCACCTTCATCCACTCCGAGCCACAAACCCTGGTATGGCAGGTAGGCGGCACCAACCCCGCCGAGCGCACGATTACCGACCTTGAAGCTGCCTTTAACGACGCCAAGTCTGAAGGCTCCGCAGGCGAAGATTCCGAGTCCAACACCCCTATGTTTAAGATGGCGCCCTCCACGGCTGATACCAAGGGCGCGAAGGAAGGCATCCTCACCACGCTCTCCCTCGATACCGGCAATGCCAAGGACTCCGGCCGCGCCGTATTCACCATCAACGGCCACTATCTAGCCGAGCGCAAGGTAGAAGGCGGTAAGGCTTCGTGGGATGAAATGATTGGTGATGAAGAATCCAACTTCCAAGCCATCTTCATTCCCGACAATAATTCCCCAAGCCCACGCTGGGTATCCGAACCCATAAAGTTCTGGACCAGCACCGACGGGGAAAAAGACGGTAAAGATGCGGAAGCTTACACAACGAAAAGCGGCGAGCTTCCTACCCCAGAGATGGAAGAGTTAGAGCCGTTTGAGACCGATCCCCTTGAGATCACGAGCCCAAATATCACCGTTTCCACCAGTAAAGTGTACGGCGAGGACGACCGTAATATCGACATCACCGTAGCTCCCGAGGATGACCGTACCACGGTGCGCGTTACCGGCGGCTTCTACAAAGTAAATGGCGAACCGATGACTAGCCTGCCGCAGAACGCTGTTGCAGATTGCGAAATCGGCTTTACTTCTGGGCCGGGGCTAAGGACGAGCAAGCAACTCATCGAGGGCTGTAAGCAGCCCGGCTACCAGCTCATGCTACGCATCGTTCCTGATTCGCGCTCCAATGCCGGCGGCGCCACGCTATTTAGCCATACCCATAAAGACGCTTATAAGCCGGTAGCTGAGACCACCGTCTCGTTCCCGGAGGCTTCCGCTTCCGGGGATGCACCGGAACAAGAAGGATCGGAGAAGCCAGAAGACTCCAACGCACCAGAGAAGCCGCAGGACTCGGAAGAAGCAGAAGAGTCAGAGGGTTCCGCCCCAACCGAAGAGTCTTCCCCTGAGGCACCTTCCACGACCCCAAAGCCTTCGGTTCCCAGTGTCCCCAAGCCCAAACCGCAGGGCCCGAAGGATAAGGACGCCCCCAACAAGGAGCTCAATCTGCACCGGGGTCACGTCGATATCGCCCCTATCCACGAGGATGGTGAGCTACACCTGGGCATCAAGGACGAGACGAACCTCTACCACATTGGTGCAATCTGGCGTAAGCCATCCGATGTCTTTTTCAGCGTTCCCAAGCAGGTCAAGACCACCTTGGACAAAGACATCCCCCACTTTGGAAAGAAAGGCAGCGCTGCCTACGTCCTGCCAGAGACACAGCGCACCGGCGTGGTGTGGCCTGGGATAAGCACCGAAGATGCCTACCAGGACACCAAGAAGAATTACACCTTTACCTTTACCCCCGTCAAAGCCCCGAAGGACGGCGAATGGTTGGCATACCTGGCTGATCAAACCGGCCTGGACCAGCGCCTTGCCGGCAGCGATGGTACGCATTCCTATACCACCGAAGGCCCAGACCACATGCACCTTAACTGGGCATTCAACAAGCCCGGTACGTATGAAGTTGGTGTCACGGTAGCCGAAAAAGACGGCAAAACCGCGAAAAAGGCCGTTCTGCGTTTCAAGGTAGCTAGCGAGGATTCATCATCTGCTACCCCACCAACTAAGGGAAACGACAATGCGTCTGAAGGCGGATCCAACGACAGTACCGATGGCACGACCGAGAACGATGCCGGAAGCTCCGCCGATAACGGCACGGAAAGCACCGCGCCGTCGAAAGAACGAAACCCAGAGACAACGGAACCTGCTCCCAGCGCAACACCGTCCCAGAAGCGCGAGATTACCAAGGGCCACATCGACTTCGGGCCAAAGGTTGTGGACAATAAGCTCGGCTTCTATGTCAACGAAGACGACCGCCACAACGTGCCTGAAGACGTAGCGCTACGCGTTCACGATACGCAACGCGTGCCGGTCGCTGACTCTCTGGCTAAGACCCTGTCCTTTACCGGAATGGTAAAGACTGGCTCGACGATTTACCACCTGCCATTACAACAGGATCACAATGCTGTGTGGCCGGGATGGGACACGATCAAGGTCGGGCAAGACTACCGTGACGCTGCTATCGAGGTTCGCCCCAAGTCGGCACCTACGGACGGAAAATGGTGGGCCGGCCACACTGCCTCCCTGAATACACCGGAACGAACCTTGGCCGATAGCAACGGTACCCATACGATTAAGGGCGTTGAGGACGGGCCTTTCCATGTCCACGCGCACTGGATTTTTACAGAACCAGGCCGCTATGAGATGGACATGCGTGCCGTCAACCACAACGGCGACAAACTCACCGACTGGCACACCGTTACCTTCCTCGTGGGTGATTCAACCACCCAGCCCGGCGGAAAAGGCGCTGCCGAAGAAGGCGATAAGGAAGAGGGCAAGCCCGCAGACTCCTCGAAGAATAAGCAACCAGGTGCTACCAAACCGGATAACGGCCCGAATAGCACCGGCACTACTAAGCCGGGATCCGATAAGTCCAAGGCCTCTAACTCATCTGGATCAAATGCGGGCGCCAAGGCGGCCAAGGGCAATAGCGCTGGGAAGTCAGAAGGCTCCAGCAAATCCACTACCGCTAAGGGCGCAACGAACGGGGGCTCTGGACCTGGCTCCGGATCCGGCGGAGGTTCCTCCAACTCCCACAAAGGTTCGCTGGCTTCCACGGGTGCCAATGTCGGTTGGGTACTCGTGCTCGCTGCAGTCTTTATTGGCGCCGGCATAGCCCTGATGAAAAAGCGCTCCAAGAACAGTCAGTAGCCCTTTGACTCCAGAGGCCGTTGCACCACCCCATTGCGACGGCCTCTCAATTGGAACTGATCCACGACCTTAAAAACCAATAAGCATCAACCTATACCGCAGATCTGAGCCTTGAAAAGGGTCGAGTACCAGCTCGGGCCGGGCTCATTTTGCGTTTTAAAGTGGTTATTTACACCACAAGCCTTTAAATCTCTCCCCGAATAGGGGTGGAAGCTAAACTGAAGCGCTGCATTGACATAGTTCAATGGGATAGCCTGGGTTTTACCAAGCTTCCTGATTCATCCCCAATTAACGAAGAAACATTATGCGAAGTAAATTTAGCTCAATCGCCTTGTCCGCACTTTTGATCACCAGTGGAGCTATAGCTCCAGCCACTGCTCAGGAACCTTCCGCCGTCACGTCCGAAAACTATGTTGAATTGTTCAACTTTGGAGATGAGTATTCTCACGACCCTCATAAACGGCGATCCCAACTAAAGCGTGATGATTTCCAAAAAACATCTGAAGTAGTCCTCTACGGAAGAAAGGTGGAAACCTACAAAAAGGTTTTCCCGGAAGGAATTTCTGTCGAGTACGACGTACTGGGCGATCCTGTGAAAGCTTCACCGGCTTCATTCGTAAGGTTCGAATGGGACTGGGGTCCCCGTATTTACATGACGGGCGAGGAGTTTTGGAGCCTTGGTGCTTCTGGGTTCGCAGGTACTGTCTGCGGGCTCTTAGGAAAGTCAGTAAAGTTCGGCACCGCATGTAGCGTTGCTGCAACCGCAGCGTGGAATAAATTGACTGCTAAGCGAAAATGGGCCCATGACGATCAATGTTATGACCTAAGCCAATTCATGAACATTGGATGGGAGAAAGCTCCCCGTGAGAAGTGCGATTAGCTTTGTTTAGTCGCATATCGAAATCTATTTTACTTCCTGCCAGCATTCTTGTATCCACTTGTGTAGCGGGTTTTTTCTGGGGAGAATTAAGGCTTTTCCCTCTTGTTATGGCAGTAATATACATGGCCCTGCACTACGCCTTTATACGTAGAGATTCTTACCCAAGATCGGAATCTGGGGCTTTTATCGTCGGATTTGTACTATCCATTTTTGGTGGATTAATGAATGCTTCAAACTACACATTCGCCGTTGGGCTAATGATAGCTTCGACGTTCCTTATGTTTTTAAAGCTTAATAAGGAGGACACGACCGGACCAAGAAAGTGAAGTGTCTGGCCGTATAGCCTTTACCATGGCCACTGATATTCCCATCTACTTCTGCCACCCAGGACCGCCGTGGGAACGCGGCAGCAACGAAAACACCAACGGCAGGCTCAGAAGAAACCTTGCCAAAACAGTGACCTGTCCATCTACAGCGCCGAGAACCTAGAGATGATCGCCACCAATCACAAACCATGCAAAGCACTCAACTGGCGCACATCAGCCGAAGTCCTGACCAACGCCCTGACACAAACCGGTAGTATCACACCCAAGTAACCGTCATCGTTGCAATGACCCCTAGAATCCACAGATGACAACAAAATTAAAAGGTCCCAACTCCTTCCATGGAGTTGGGACCTTTTAGCGCTCTATCTCTATTTACTTGAACGGGAAGCCGAGCTCGCGCAGAAGCTTACGGCCCTCCTCGTCGTTGGTAGCGCTGGTAACGACGGTGATGTCCATACCACGGGGACGATCGATCTTGTCAATGTCGATTTCGTAGAACATAGACTGCTCGGACAGGCCGAAGGTGTAGTTACCGTGGCCGTCAAACTGCTGGTCAGACAGACCGCGGAAGTCACGAATACGTGGCAGCGCGATGGTCAACAGGCGGTCCAGGAACTCCCACATACGGTCGCCACGTAGGGTAACGCGTGCGCCGATGGGCATGCCTTCGCGCAGCTTGAAGTTCGCGATGGACTTCTTAGCACGACGCAGCTGTGGCTTCTGACCGGTGATAGCGGTCAGGTCCTCGAGAGCACCATTGATAACCTTGGAGTCACGAGCGGCTTCGCCAACACCCATGTTGACTACGACCTTGGTGACGCCAGGGATCTGCATGACGTTGTCATACTTGAACTCTTCATTCAGGTTTTTGCGGATTTCCTCGCGGTAGCGAGTCTTCAGACGCGGGGTGTAGTTCTCGCTCATTTTTAGATGTCCTTCCCGTTGCTACGCGCGATGCGGACTTTTTTGCCGTTCTCGTCGAAACGGTAGCCCACGCGGGTCGGGTTACCCTCAGAGTCAACGATCGCTACGTTGGACACGTGGATCGGGGCTTCTTGGGTAACAATTCCGCCGGACTCGGCGCCACGCTCAGTAGCGGAGTTTGCGACGTGCTTCTTGATGCGGTTAACGCCCTCAACGAGGACCTTTTCGCGCTTCGGGTACGCCTCGATGACTTTGCCCTTCGCACCCTTATCTGGGCCCGAAATGACAATCACCATATCTCCCTTATGGATCTTCATAAGATTAGATCACCTCCGGTGCTAGAGAAACGATCTTCATGAAACGCTTATCACGGAGTTCACGAGCAACCGGGCCGAAGATACGGGTACCGCGAGGTTCGCTATCGCCCTTCAGAATAACTGCAGCATTCTCATCAAAGCGGATGTAGGAGCCGTCCGGACGACGGGTTTCCTTCTTCGCGCGGACGATAACTGCCTTAACTACATCGCCTTCTTTTACGCTGCCGCCTGGAACAGCGTCCTTGACGGTGGCGACAATTACGTCGCCGATGCCAGCGAAGCGTCGGACTGAGCCACCGAGAACGCGGATGCACAAAAGTTCACGTGCACCAGAGTTGTCGGCGACGCGCAGACGCGATTCCTGCTGAATCACTATGGGTCTCCTGACCTGGATTGATGTGCGACAAGATTTCCGTCCTTGCCACACGCGGTCTACAAACTTGCTGTGCGCGAACTTTTACAACGAACACCGTACGGCGTCGATGGGTCTCGGACCGGCGATTCGGAAACGCACCACTGCGGACCGACCAGCTCTCGCAACTAACATATTGAACCACATGAACTAGCTACTTCCAAAACACAAAAAGCAGGGTTTTCACTTTACAGCGGTTGCGTCCTTTAGCGGGGTGCATCTGTAGCCCGTGGTAAACCTCGTACTCTTTGAATCCAGCCTTTCCTCTGCCCCTCAGCAACCCCTGACTCAGCAGTTGGTAAAGACCGTGCTTCCACGGCATCTTCCAGCGGCAGGGTCAGCTCAATGCAGAAGTAGTGAACTAATGGACTTAACCGAAATTTTCGATACCAAGGTTTCTATCGATCAGTATCTAGAGGCCGGCTGGCAAACCCTTTATATGGTGGGCATTTCCCTCTTCCTGGGGACAATAGGCGGAGTTACCCTGGGAATCATCCTGGCCCTTGCTCACCCGCAAGGCATGTACCCCAACCGTGTGCTGTTCAGGATCACAGACTTCCTAGTCAATACGGTGCGCTGGTGCCGCTTACCATCTTCATAGCGCCTTCATAGCGCCGTTTATGGCTCGCCTCATCGAGCAATCGGTGCTGGAAGTTGGTGAAGGCATCCTAGAAGCAGCGGAATCCATGGGCGCTTCCCTATGGCAAACCATCCGCTATTTCTTGCTGCCGGAGGCTAGGGCTTCGATAATCTTGGCACTGACTACATCCACCATCACCTTGATTTCTGCCGCCGCGATGGCGGGCACCATCGGTGGTGGAGGCGTCGGTGACTTGGCGGTCTCCTATGGTTATCAGCAATTCGACACCGTAGCCATTATCTTCACCGTGATTATCCTCATCGTGGTGGTACAAGCAATCCAAGGCTTGGGCAATGCGCTCGCCCGTCGGGCGCGCAACGGCGCCTAATGAATACCAACAAGTAAAAAGGCTGGGGTTTATCCCCAGCCTTTCTTGTATCAGAAACCCCAGCCCTTAAGACGTAGCTTCCCTCGCAGAAGTCTCCGCAGTCTCCTGCCCAGCCTTTGGGTCAACGGTAAATAGGTCAGTTCCAGAACCGATGAGCTCGCCCTCGCGGAAAGCCTCGGTGGGAATAACGGGGCCGGTCTTCTTGGCGTTGGACACAACGATTGGCGTCGTTACCGGCAGTCCCGCTTCCTTAATGGCCTCGATATCGAATTCAGCCAGGACCTCGCCTTGCTTGACGGTATCGCCCTTATTGACGTGTGAGGTGAAGTGTTCGCCCTTGAGGTTTACCGTATCGAAGCCAATGTGCATAAGGATGTCGATCGGCCCCACCTCTGGGTCTTCCACGCGCAGGGCGTAGGCGTGGTGGGAGGGGAAGGTCACGGTGATGGTGCCATCGGCAGGCGCGACGAGCTTGCCGACGGTCGGTTCGATCGCAACGCCTTTACCCAGCTTGCCCCCGGCGAACATGGGGTCCTCAACTTTAGATAGGGGCACGGCATTTCCCTCTAGCGGGGAAAAGATCGTCGCGGCATCCTCGGCCGCGGAAGTACTGGCAGCAGACTCTTCAGCGGCCTCGGCAGCCAAAGCCTGCGCGGCGGGCGGATTGATCTCATCAGGGTCAATGGTGCCATTGCGATGGATGAGCACGCGCCCGTATAGGTAAGCCCCGATGAAGGCTACGGCGAAGGCGATGACACCACACAACAAGAAGGTCGGGACAAAGCGGGGAACGGAGACGAAGCCAATGAAGCCGGCGGCACCGAGGGCATCCGCAAGCACGCCAAAAATGGCGATGAACGTAGAGGCGATGGCTGATGCCGCCATACCGATATAAAACGGCCAACGCAGGCGCAGGTTAACACCGAAGATCGCGGGCTCAGTAATACCAAACAGCGCCGAGATACCGGAGGCACCGGCCAAGCCCTTGAGCTTTTCGGAACGCGCCAGGAAGTACACGGCCAAGGCCACACCACCCTGGGCGATATTGGCCATCGAGGCAATGGGGAAGATGAAGGAACCGCCCTCATTCCACAGCATCGTCTCAATGGGCGGGAAGGATTGGTGTAGACCGGTAATGACGATCGGTGAATAAACCAGACCGAAAAGGAAGCCGGCCACAGGACCTGCAAAGTTATACAGGTTGGCCAACCCCATGCCCAACCACTCACCGGCGGTGCGCAAGATTGGGCCCAGCCCCATAAAGGTAATAAAGCCGGTCACCAGCAGGGTAAGCAGGGGCGTGAGCATGAAGTCCACGGTGCCCTTGAGGTGCTTGTGCAGGAACTTTTCAATTGTCGCCAAGATCCAGGCGATGACCAGAATGGGCAAGATGGAGCCCTGGTAGCCGACCTGGGCAACGTCTAAGCCAAAGATATCCCAGTAGGGCATCTCGCCATTTTCAATAGCCTCAGCAACGTTATAGCCGCTAACCAAATCTGGCATGACCATCGCCATGGCCATGCCCGCACCGAGGAATTCATTACCGCCAAAGCGCTTAGTAGCAGTAAAGCCCACGAGGATAGGAAGGAAGGCAAAGGGGGCGGATGCCAGGAGGTTGACCAGCCCGGCAAACCCTTCCCACGAGGGATACATTTCGATGACTGATTGATCCCCAAATAGTCCCGGCGCGGTCAGCACATTATTTAATGCCATCAATAGACCGCCGCCGAGCAGGATTGGGATTAGCGGAACAAAAATATCCGCCAAGACCTTGACCGCACGGGAGAACCAGTTCCCGGATTCCGCGGCAATATCTTTTAGCCGATCGGTGGACACGGCGACGTCCTTGGAAATGGACTTTGTCATTTCCTGAAAGACGATATTGACATCGCCCGGTCCCACGATGACCTGGAACATGCCACCGGCTTCGAAGGTGCCCTTCAGATCTGGATCGTTGTCTAGCGCTGCGGTATCTACCTTGTCCGAATCATCCAACACCATGCGCAAGCGCGTGGCGCAGTGGGCAAGGGCAATAATATTATCTTCGCCGCCTAATGCCTTCAGGGTGCGGGCGGCGACATCTTTATGCTCCATGGACCAACCTTTGTTATTTAGGTCGCATCAAATGACCAAATGTGATTGACCACTTCCCATTTAAGTCTGTTTGGGCCAAAATGTCCACAAAGCAAAAAGCTATCGACCCTAGTTCCGCAAGGTCTTAGTCCAGCGGCTCCCATGCCTGCCACGGAGCATCACCAAAAACCGCGAATGCCGCGGCGATGCGACCGTCGCCGGCAAAGACTTCTACGGCGCAGCCATCAGCGATCAGCCGCATTTCTCCATCGGGGCAGGCGATCGGCTCACCACCATTGAAAGAGATGGTGCCACCGCCTTGCACCACGCGGAACGCTTCGTTGCCAGTGGCATCGACAAGCGCATATGCCCCCTCCCCCGTGACATCAATGGTCGAGCCAAAGCCCTCCCTGCCGCCGGTTTCCGGCAGCGCAGACCACAGCGGTTCTTGGCACAGGTAGTTATCCTCCAGCCACAGCCGCCGCGGAATAGTCAAGGTATGCACCCACCCCTGCGTTGGAGTTTCGTCATGAGCGGGCATGCCCATCCAGCCCAGCAGGATGTTTTCCTCGGTTGCCTGCGGCGCATAGAACTGCGTGCCGTGATCCAGCAGGGTAAAGCCGCGCTCAACGTGAAAATTAAGCCCATCCAAGGTCCCGACGACGTAGCCGCAACGGTCCGTCTCATCCTGTGGACAGAAAATGAGCACGTGCTTATCCCCAAAGGTCAGCAGGTTGGGGCACTCCCACATATAGCCACCGGGAAGCTGCGCGGGATCATCAAAAACAAGCTCTCCCTGGAAATCCCACTGCTTTAAATCCTGCGAGTAATACAGCACGATGGTTCCGCGTTCGTCTTCCGTTTGCGCACCAATGACCATGCGCCATCCCTCCCCAGCGCGGGAAATATGGGGATCGCGGAAGTGGCCGGTATATCCCTCCGGGGAATCAGCAATAAGCGGGTTCGCGACATCGCGGACATAAATCCCGCCTTCCGGCCCGGAGGGGTCCATGACCCGCACGCGATTCTGTGAGGGGATGCGGCGCCCGGCTTCTTTCAGGTTTCCGGTATAAAAGAGCCACATGTCAGTGCCGTCAACCACGGCCCCGCCGGAGTAGCACCCATCCTTGTCATAGGGCAGGTCAGGATAGAGCGCATCGGGGTAATGCCGCCACGGAGTAGGCGCGGACACCGTCGTGGTGGCGTGACCCCAGCCAGTCCGCTTGGGCTTGTGCGGAAAGGCAGGGTCATGCTGGTAGTAGGCGTGCAGAATATCGCCATCCACAAAAAGGCCATTGGGGTCATTGAGGCGGCCCAGTGGCGGGGCCAGGTGAAAGTTCGGTCGGTGGTTCATGTCCCCGATACTATGGAACTATGACTATTCATGTGTGCGGCGAAGGCCTCGTGGACCTAGTTCCAGTATCCCCTGGCCGCTTGAATGACCTCACCCCGGCACTGGGCGGCGGGCCCTTCAATGTGGCCATCGCCGCGGCGCGCTTGGGCGCGGACGTGGCGTTTCAATCGCGGATTTCTACCGATGGCTTTGGCCAGGAATTATTCCGGCGCCTTGAGGAAGAAGGCGTCGAGACCGCCCACGTGCAGCGCGGGGAGGAACCGACCACCTTAGCGGTAACCACCATCGCGGAGAACGGCACGGCCTCCTATAACTTTTATGTGGAAGGCACTGCGGATCGCTTCGTTGAACCCACACTAGTTCCGGCAGATATTGCCTGCTTCGGCACCGTTTCCTTGGCCTTGGAGCCGGGTGCTTCCCGCTACGCGCAGCTGCTCAGGGACTTCGCCGCACAGGGAACGCTCGTCGCCCTTGATCCCAATATCCGACCCTTTTATGCCACCGACGCGCATAAGAAATTCTTGGCGGATTTGCTGCCACACGTCTCTGTGCTGAAGCTATCGGATGAAGAGGTGGACTTTTTAGGCGAGGACTTCACCTCCCAGGTCCCCATCGTGGTCACCACCCGCGGCGGCGATGGAATTAGCGTCAGGGCTGGGGATATTTCCCTCGACGTTCCCGCAGCCGCGGTAGAGGTCACCGATACCATCGGCGCCGGCGACACCATCATGGCCGCCCTGTTGGCGCAACTGGATGAACGCGACCTCGATGCGGACAAGGCCGCAGCACTAAGCGCCGAACAGTGGCGCGATATCCTCCACTTCGCCGCCACCGCGGCCGGCATCACCGTCTCCCGCACCGGCGCCAATCCCCCACTGCGCAAGGAAGTAGAGTCTGCCCTATGAGCTACACCAAGCGCACGATGTGGATACACCTGGGGTTATTCCTCTTAGCGTTCCTCGCCTTCATCCTCCCCGTTGTCGTCGGCACCGCAGCCCTGCTCCCACTGTGGCTCTCGGGTGGATTAAGCATCGCCCTGGCAGCGGCCGCGCTTATCGATGCCGCCTTTAAGTTCTTCGCTCCCGCTTCCCCACGCAGTCTCAAGCTGCTCTCCGGAATCGCCGGCATCGTGCTGCTGGTGGGCTGGGGAATCTGGATCTACATCTACGGCAATATGGCGGAAGTAGGCACGGGCACCTACCGCATTGGCAATTTCCTCCTCAGCGTCGGCTGCGTGCTCAGCCTCTTCATCATCGCGATTTCGGTTTTGGATATCCGCCGGTTGGCGCGGCAGTAGCCGATCTGAGCAACACGCTCCCCGCGCTTAGCGGGGGGAGCGCTTACTTGTCGCTGGGGAGGACGCGGCGGGGGACGATAATGGGGGCATCGCCAAGCGGGTCGTCCCAGGCCTCCGCCTCGATGCCATAGGCCTGCGCCAAGACCTTGGGGGCCAGCGCTTGCTTAGGTGCGCCGCGCGCGATGATATCGCCAGCTTTCATTACCACCATGGAATCGGAGTAGTGGCCCGCCAGCATGAGATCGTGCAGGACCACAACCACCGTTTTGCTGGCGCGCGCCTGTGTTCGAGCCAGCTCCAGCATGCTCATGGCGTGGGCGGGGTCGAGGAAGGTCGTGGGTTCATCGAGAAGCAGCACCGGCGTATCTTGCGCCAACGCTAGCGCTAGCCAGACGCGCTGGCGCTGCCCACCCGATAGGGAGGCGATATCGCGCTCGAGGAAGTCCACAATGTCCGTGGCTTCGCAGGCGTGGGCGATGATCTCTCGGTCCGTAGGAGAAAGGCCGCGCATCCTGCCCTGATAGGGGTGGCGCCCGCGCGCGACCAACTCGCCCACCCGCAATCCATCGGGGGCCACGGGGTGCTGTGGCAGCAGCGCCACCTGCTGCGCGGCTTCCTTCGCGTTCATCGCATGCAGGTCGGCGTCCCCGACCATAACGCTGCCCTGCCGCGGGGCCAGGATTTTAGACAGCGTCTTGAGCAGCGTGGACTTGCCGCAGCCATTGGGCCCGATGAGCGTGGTGACCTCACCGGCGCGTGCATGCAGATCGACGCCGGCGAGAATATCCTCGCCGTCCTTATATCCCGCATGGATGCCGGTGGCCTGGAGGCTGCACCGGCGCTTCGAGCGCGTGGGCTGATTATCCGTCATATCTTTTCCTTCATCCACGTACGAGTGTGTAGGACTTTGTGGTTGCTTCGCTCGCCCAATCCTCGCTGTGGCGCGCCACAGCGATTACGTGCGCCGGGCCGCATTCCACACCAATACCACCAGGGCGCAGCCGCCGATGACCGAGGAGACCGCGCCCACCGGCGCGTTGACCGGAATCGCGCCGGCGATAACCGCGCACACGGTCAGCAGCGCCGCGCCCGCGGCTGCCGATGCCACCGGCGATGGCGTGGGCGTGCGCGCCACCATCCGCGCCAGGTGCGGCGCCAGCAGGGCGATAAAGCCAATGGGCCCAACCACCGAGACCACCACGGCGCAGATGCCGGTTGCCGCAATGAGCAGCAGAGCGCGCTGGCGGGAGATATTCACGCCCAGGGTGGTGGCAGAGGAATCATCATGGGCAAGCAGCGGCAGCTCCCGCGCGCACCAGATGCCTATGGCGAGAAACGGTGCTAATGCCACGAGTAAGGGCACGATGACCTCCATGCGCACGAACCCGGTCGAGCCCGCAAGCCACGTTTGTGCCTCGGCCGCGCGCTGGATCTGCGCGCTGCGCATCAAATACGCCACGACGGCCTGAAACATCAGCGATAAGGCGATGCCGACGATGACGATGCGATTGCTCGTGCCGATGCCGCCCAGGACGGCGAGGAGGATGACGACGAGAAGGGCGCCGATCATCGCCAAGCATGCCCGCCACCAGAAGTCCGGGATGCCGTCCGCGAAACCGGGGCGAGAATGCACGGTGCCCAGTACTACCAGCACCGATGCGCCGCCGGTCACGCCCAGGATATCCGGCGATGCCAGCGGGTTGCGCGCCATGGTCTGCGTCCAGGAACCGGCCACGCCGAGGGCGGCGCCGACGATGACGGTGGCGATGGCGACCGGCAAGCGCAAGTCCCACACCACCCTGATGTGGCTCTCGCTGCCGCCGCCGGTGAGCACATCGAGGACCTGCCGCGGGCTCAACTCCAAAGGCCCTTGCCCCAGCAACACCAGGTAGGCGCCAAAGGCGATAAGGCCGAATACCAGCGTCGATGCGAGCACGCGGACGTGCCTGCGACGCTGCTGCGCTTGCAGGGTACTGCTTATTGTTGTCATGCGTTATCGCCCCACGCTCTGCCCACGCCGCGGTGAGCGCCCCAAATGAGGAAAGGCGCGCCCACGATGGCAAGAACGATGGACATCTCTAGCTCCGAGTTACCCACAATGAGGCGGCCGATGATGTCGGCGGCAAGCACGGCGCAACTGCCCAGGAGCGCGGAGGGCAGGATCATCGTGGCAACGCTGGGGCCGACCACCCGCCGCACGATGTGGGGAATGGCGAAGCCAACAAAGGCGATGGGACCCGTTGCCGCCGTCGCGCTGCCGGCCAACACCACGACGCTTAGTGCCGCGCCCACCCGCGCGGTAGTGGGGGATCCGCCCAAGGCGAGCGAGGACTCTTCCCCCATGGCCAATAGGTCAAGCGGCCTGGCCGCCATTGCCGCGCACGCCAGGCCGATGAGCAGGCCAATACCCGCAATGGCGACGTCTTCTGGGCCGCGCCCAAAGGTCGAGCCGATGGTCCAGCGCCGCATGCTATCGAGGACGTCCGTGAAATACAGGCCGATGATCACCGCTCCCGATCCCAGAGCGGCGGAGACGCCAGCGCCGACCAGAATGAGCGTTAGCGGATCCTGAAACCGCCGGGAGACGGCCAGGACCAGCAGCGTGGTAATGCCCGCGCCGACAAGCGCGAAGGAGGTGCGCATGCCGGTGGTGGTAGCAATGCCAATGGCCGTGCCTAGGGCAACGAAGAACGACGCGCCTGCGGTAATACCGATAAATCCGGGGTCCGCTAGCGGGTTCCTGGTCCACGATTGCGCCAAGACACCGGCGACGGCA
>NZ_JASPHQ010000001.1:0-61611 GCF_030227225.1 Corynebacterium rhinophilum | reverse complement strand
CTCGCGGTGAAAGACTGGGGCCTTTCTTCAGACGACGTCACCTGGGTGCCCTACTGGTTCTATGGAAGAGCCCGGCCTTAAGAACTCTGAAACAGCGAAAAGCCCCTGTATCGAACCAAATGGTCCGGTACAGGGGCTGCGCTGGCTAGGGTTTACTTAGCCTTCTCGATGATCTTTACGAGACGGAAGTGCTTGTCCTTGGACAGCGGGCGGGTCTCAGCGATACGTACGAGATCGCCTACGCCTGCGGTTTCTTCCTCATCGTGCGCCTTAACCTTCTTGTTAGAGCGCATAATCTTGCCGTACAGAGCGTGCTGCTTGCGGTCTTCCAACTCGACGACAATGGTCTTGGACATCTTGTCCGAGACGACGTAGCCGGTGCGGACCTTAGGAGCACCCTTGACCTTCTCCTTCTTCGGAGTTGGTCCCTTCTTGGATTCAGTCACGTTAGCCTCACTCATGATTAAGCCTCAGCTCCCGGAGCGACAGACAGGCCCAGCTCGCGCTCGCGCAGAACGGTGTAGATGCGGGCAATGTCGCGCTTAACCGTGCCGATGCGGCGGTTGTTGGTCAGCTGGCCGGTGGCCTTCTGGAAACGAAGGTTGAACAGTTCTTCCTTCGCATCCTTCAGACGGGTTTCCAGCTCTGCGTTGTCGAGCTCACGGAACTCGTGGGCGGGGGTACCGGTTGCCATTAGAACTGGTCCTCCTTCTTGATGATGCGGACCTTGCAAGGAAGCTTCTGGCCAGCGCGGCGCAGAGCCTCGATTGCAACAGCCTCAGTTGGGTAGCTCATCTCGAAAAGTACGCGGCCAGGCTTCACGTTAGCCACCCACTTCTCAACCGGGCCCTTACCGGAACCCATACGAACACCGAGCGGCTTCTGGGTCAACGGACGGTCCGGGAAGATGTTGATCCACACCTTGCCACCACGCTTAACGTGGCGGTTGATGGCAATACGTGCGGCCTCAATCTGACGGTTGGTGATGTACGCAGGCTCCAGTGCCTGGATTGCGTAATCGCCGAAGTTAATGCGGTTTCCGCCCTTGGACACGCCACGACGGCTCGGGCGGTGCTGACGGCGGTACTTAACACGCTTAGGAATCAGCATGGATTAGCCCTCCTGCTTCTGCTGTGCACGCTGGCGGCGCTGGCCACCGCGACGGGAGCGACCATTGCGGTCACCACGGCCACGGCCCTGTGCCGGAGCGTTCAGTTCGGACTCGCGTACGCCACCGACGACGTCACCCTTGTAGATCCACACCTTGATGCCGATGCGGCCGAAGGTGGTGTGGGCCTCTGCGGTGCCGTAGTCGATCTCGGCGCGAAGAGTGTGCAGCGGAACGCGGCCCTCGTGGTAGCGCTCAACGCGGGACATTTCTGCACCGCCCAGGCGCCCGGACAGCAGAATCTTGATGCCCTTAACCTGTGGCTGGCGCATAGCGGACTGGATAGCCTTGCGCATTGCACGACGGAATGCGACGCGGTTAACCAGCTGCTCCGCGATGGAGTGAGCAACCAGGGTTGCGTTTGCGTCTACCTGCTTGACCTCGAGGATGTTGAGGGCAACCATCTTGCCGGTGAGCTTTTCCAGCTCGCGGCGGATGCGGTCAGCCTCAGCACCGCGGCGGCCAATCACGATGCCCGGACGGGCGGTGTGAATGTCCACGCGGACGCGGTCACGGGTGCGCTCGATAACGATGTCGGCGATGCCGGCGCGCTCGAGGCCCTTGTTGAGGTAGTTACGAATCTTGATGTCTTCGGCTACGTAGTTCGCGTAGTCCTTATCCGCGAACCAGTGGGTCTTCCAGTCGGAAGTGATGCCCAAACGTAGGCCGTGAGGATGGATCTTCTGGCCCATTACTTGGCCCCTTCCTGCTGGCTTTCGACAACCACGGTGATGTGGCTGGTGCGCTTACGAATCATGAATGCACGACCCTGTGCACGCGGCTGGAAACGACGCATGGTCGGCCCCTCGTTGGCGTATGCCTCGGAGATGACCAGGGTGCGTGGGTCGAGGCCGAAGTTGTTCTCAGCGTTAGCGGCTGCGGAAGCAACGACCTTTGCAACTGGCTTGGAAGCACCCTGCGGTGCGTACTTCAGGATTGCCAAAGCTTCGCTTACGGACTTGCCGCGGACCAGATCGAGCACACGACGTGCCTTCATCGGGGTAACGCGGACGTAGCGGGCCGTGGCGGATGCGGAGGTGATGGTCTCACTCATCGCTTATCGACGTCCCTTCTTGTCATCCTTGACGTGACCCTTAAAGGTCTTGGTTGGTGCAAACTCGCCCAACTTGTGGCCGACCATGGAGTCCTCGATGAAGACCGGCACATGCTTGCGGCCGTCGTGGACGGCGAAGGTGTGTCCGATGAAATCGGGGAGAATGGTCGAGCGGCGAGACCAGGTCTTGATGACCTGCTTGGTGCCTGCATCGTTTTGAGCATCCACCTTGTTGAGGAGGTGCTCATCGACGAACGGGCCTTTCTTAAGGCTGCGTGGCATTGTTTACCTCCTCTTAGCGCTTCTTGTTCGGGCGACGGCGGCGCACGATCATGTTGTTGGAGTAACGGTTCGGGTTGCGGGTGCGACCCTCCTTGTGACCCCATGGGGACACTGGGTGGCGACCACCGGAGGTCTTACCCTCACCACCACCGTGTGGGTGGTCAACCGGGTTCATAACGACACCACGGACGGTCGGGCGAACGCCCTTCCAACGCATGCGGCCGGCCTTGCCCCAGCGGATGTTCATCTGCTCGGCGTTGCCAACTTCACCAACCGTTGCGCGGCAACGGATGTCCACGCGGCGGATTTCAGAAGACGGCATACGCAGAACGGCGTACTTGCCTTCCTTACCCAGCAGCTGGATGGAAGCACCAGCAGAGCGAGCCAGCTTAGCGCCAGCGCCCGGCTTGAGCTCAACAGCGTGGATGGTCGAACCGGTCGGGATGTTGCGTAGCGGCAGGTTGTTGCCCACCTTGATATCTGCGTTCGGTCCGGACTCGACAACAGCACCCTGCTTCAGGCCCTTCGGCGCGATGATGTAGCGCTTCTCGCCATCTACGTAGTGCAGCAATGCAATGTTTGCGGTGCGGTTCGGGTCGTACTCGATGTGAGCGACCTTTGCCGGAATGCCGTCCTTGTCGTTACGACGGAAGTCGATCAGACGGTAACGGCGCTTGTGGCCACCGCCGATGTGGCGGGTGGTGATGCGGCCGTAGTTATTACGACCACCGGTTTTGCTCAGCGGGCGCAGCAGGGACTTCTCCGGAGTCGAGCGAGTGATCTCGTCGAACTCAGATACGGAGGATGCGCGGCGACCCGGAGTTGTCGGCTTGTACTTACGAATAGCCATAATTCTTCCTTTTCCTTTCGGCTCTCCGGTGGCGCTTAAGCGCCTGCGCCGAAGACGTCGATGGAGTCGCTGCCTTCACGGAGCGTCACGTATGCGCGCTTGGTGGACTTACGCTGACCGAAACCGGTGCGGGTGCGCTTGCGCTTACCTGCACGGTTTACGGTATTCACGGAGTCGACCTTCACGTCAAAGATCTGCTCGACGGCATCTTTAATCTGGGACTTGTTGGAGTCTGGGGAGACGAAGAACGTGTAGACGTTCTGCTCCATCAGACCGTAGGACTTCTCAGATACAACCGGGGCGATGATGACATCGCGCGGGTTAGAAATCTTAGCCATTAGTTCTCCTCCTTATCCGCGCCGGTAGCGCGAGTGATGAAGGTGTGTAGCGCCTCAACGGAGAACACAACGTCATCGGAGTAGAGAACGTCGTAGGTGTTGAGCTGACCGGCGTCCAAGATCTGAACGTTCGGCAGGTTATTAGCGCTACGACGGGCGTTGATGTCCTCGCGGCCGATAACCAGCAGCACGTTGTCGCGCTCGGTCAGGGACTCGAGGAAAGCCTTGGCCGCCTTGGTGGACGGCTTCTGGCCTGGAACCAACTCTTCGATGACATGGATGCGCTCGTTGCGAGCACGGTCAGACAACGCACCGAAGAGAGCAGCCTTGATCATCTTCTTAGGGGTGCGCTGTGCGTAGCTACGTGGCTGCGGGCCGTGGACGGTGCCACCGCCGGTGTAGTGCGGCGCACGGATGGAACCCTGGCGCGCACGACCGGTACCCTTCTGGCGGAAAGGCTTGCGACCACCACCGCGGACAGCGCCGCGGGTCTTGGTGGCGTGGGTGCCCTGACGAGCAGCAGCAAGCTGTGCGTTGACAACCTGGTGCATCAAAGCAACGGATGCCTCGGTGTCAAAGATTTCAGCCGGCAGGTCCACGGAGCCATTGGTCTTACCTTCGGAGGTGTGGACGTCTAGCTTGAGGTTGCTCATGCGTGTGCACCGCCCTTCACTGCGGTCTTAACGGTGACGAGGCCACCGCGCGCACCAGGGATAGCACCCTTGATGAGCAGCAGGTTGGACTCGACATCGACTTTCTGAATCTTCAGGTTTTGGGTCGTCACGCGGTCGTGGCCCATGCGGCCAGCCATGCGCTTGCCCTTGAAGACGCGGCCCGGGGTAGCAGCGCCACCGATACCACCAACGCGGCGGTGAGCGGCCTGGTTACCGTGAGCTGCGCCCTGACCCTGGAAGCCGTGGCGCTTCATAGCACCAGCGTAGCCGTGGCCCTTGGTCTGGCCGGTGACGTCAACGAAGGTGATGTCTTCGAAGATGTCTACCTTGACCTCTTGGCCAACCTCGTATGCGGAGGTGTCATCCATGCGGATTTCCGCAACGTGACGACGTGGGGTTACGCCAGCCTTCTTGAAGTGACCACCCTCAGGCTTGTTTGCCTTGCGTGGGTCAATCTCGCCAAAGGCGATTTGGATGGCACTGTAGCCATCGGTTTCGGGGGTGCGAATCTGGGTGACAACGCATGGCCCTGCTTCAACGACGGTAACCGGAACAACGCGGTTGTCATCGTCGAAGACCTGGGTCATGCCGAGCTTCTTGCCCAGAATGCCCTTGATCTCGTTTTCACTCATTATTAGTTCTCCACCAAAGTCGCTTACTGGATGTTCACGTCGACGCTTGCCGGAAGATCGATGCGCATCAAAGCATCAACGGTCTTCGGGGTCGGGTCGAGAATATCGATCAGGCGCTTGTGCGTGCGCATCTCGAAGTGCTCGCGAGAGTCCTTGTACTTGTGCGGAGAACGAATAACTGCGTACACGTTCTTCTCGGTTGGGAGCGGCACTGGGCCAACTACACGAGCACCCGTACGGGTAACGGTCTCGACGATCTTCTTTGCAGAAGCGTCGATTGCCTCGTGGTCATAGGCCTTCAGCCGAATGCGGATCTTTTGTCCCGCCACGCTTATCCTCTTCCTCGCTTCCCCACTTTCACATTCCCGGCGTTTCCGGGGCGTGAAGCGGTGGGAAATTGCTTCTCGATTTCTCTATAACGTTGTCCGGGCCTGGGGCCTGACACAACGCCAGTGGTCTGACTGTCATGACAACCAAGAGATACAGCACATGGCAAATGCCAGTCTGCAGTGCTCCTGACGGGGTACAAGACCCGTAGTCAAAGTATTGTGAAGAGGACGGTTTTCACGCATTACACATGGAGAGTGTCCTATTCGCTAACTGCCACTGTTTATTTGCCATGCCCCTTCTCCGGTCCATCGTCTCGGGGTGCCTCTGCTCTAGCGCGGACCTAGCCCGATCGGATGACCTTCCAGTCTGTGTTTCAGGAAAATCCTGAGACACGGTGACAACGAAGGTGTCATGTTCGCTTTACCAGCTCAGCGTCTCCCCGATGCGCACCGTATTTAAGACGGTCCGTTACCGGTTCGCACTGCCCTGTTAAAGCAACCTAAGTATTTAAGCACGATGGGCTGGTGTTTTTCAAACCATCCCGGCAATAGTGCCAATAATCACGTTTTGGTAAAAATTGTTGTCACAGACCCCACGAGTGGTTAGCCGGTAGGTACGCTCAAGGAAGGATTTTGAACCGCTGGTTCTTGATCCTTCAATTTCATATTGCGACCATGCAAGTCAATATTTAAGGAAAGGCCTTAAAGACCATGTCTGAGAACAACACTCCTGCAAAGCACTCTGAGAACAACGTTGCCGCTTCTGAAGAGCGCGAGGTAAACAACAACCTGGAGACTCAGTACGGCACCACCACCATTGATGACGTCGTTGTTTCCAAGATCGCTGGCATTGCAGCCCGCGAAGTTTCCGGTGTTGACTCCCTTGGTGGCGGCGGCGCTCGCATGATGGGCACCATCCGCGAGTCCTTCGGCGCATCCGAGGACGTACGCCAGGGTGTTGACGTAGAGGTAGAAAACGGCTCCGCAAAGATCGAGATTGCCATCACCGCTGAGTACGGTGTTGCTATCCACGAGCTGGCTGAGGCAATCCGCCGCAACATCATGAACGCTGTCGAGCGCATGACCGGCCTGACCGTAGAGCGCGTTGACGTTGTTGTTCACAACGTCAAGCTGCCGAAGGAAGACTCCGAGTCTGAAGAGCAGGCTGCACTGAACCAGGGCCAGGCATAAGAACAATGCCTGAACCCCGAGCACAATTTGAGCTCGAGGTAAGCCACGCTCACGCAATTGCGGAAGCGGTGCAAAAGCTCAACGGTGTCGCGGGCCTTGACGGCGGATCCTACGGCTCGGTGAGCCTACTCTTCCCGGGCGAAAGGGTTACCGGCATGCGCCGGCCCGATCCCCGCGACGATCGCCACCTGCAAATCAACGTCCGTGTTGATATCAGTGCGCAGCCTGATCTGTACCGCCTAGCGGAAGAAGTCCGCTCGGCAGCCCGCAAGGCATGTACGGAGCTAGAACGCGTCGACGTTGAGTTTTCTGACGCCGTAGATGGCTTATCCGCTGCTCCCTCGAAGGATTAGATATGAAAAATTACACCACATTGGGCATTGTTATCGGCCTGCTACTTGCCTTCTTTTTGTACTTAGGTTGGGGTTGGACGCTGCTCGCCGTGCTGCTTGCTGCCGTCGGTGGCCTCTTGGGTTCCCACTTTGATGGCCGCATCGACCTCAGCGCCGTGTGGAATGGCCTCATCGGCAAGGAGAAAGGCCAAGGCTAATGTCAGAAGGTTCCACTCAGGGCCACACGCGTTTCTCGCTGCGGACCATGGAACGAATCGTGACCGCCGCAATTGCTAGCGTGCCTGGCACAAAAGATTTAGATGCCAAGCTTGCTGGCATTGGCGGACGCGGTTATCCACGGGTTTCGGTACAGATGGACCCAGAGCGTGAGGTCGCCGCCGTGAGCGCGACCATCGCGGTGGTGTGGCCATCTCCGGTTACCGCAGTCGCGGAAAGTACGCGTGCCGCCATTTCAGAGGCTATTGCTGCCCATACCGGCTATTCCACCACCCGCGTTAATGTCACCGTCGGTGAATCGATTCCGGGTACTCGCGTTACCGCAGAACAGCTTGCGCAGCGTCCTGCCGCTTCAGCTTTTACCCCTGAGGTCACACCTTCTACCGTGACCCAGCCTGTTACTCAGGACTCGGTCGAAGTGCGAAGCATCGAGACTCCGGAAGAAGCCGCAGTCCGCAATGTCGACACCCCGCAAGAGGCGGAAATCCGCGAAATTTCTTCTGGAAAGGAAGTTGCGGTTCGCGGAGTATCGGGGCCCTCTGGTGACACGCCAGTGCGCTCTGTCGATACGCCGCGGGAGGCACCGGTGCGCAGCATTTCCGCTGACCTTCCGGATCATCAGCTGCTAGAAATTAGCGCTCCGGAAGGTCACGAACTACGCCGTATCGTCGAACCGCGCCCAGAGCACGTACGCAGCGTTCGCGCTCCGCGCCCTGGCAGGTTGCTTCCGAGCGGACAGGTACGCCCCTTTGTCAAAAAGGCAAAGGTCTCTGTCCCCCGTCCGCAGCCTTTGCGTAAAATCGAGATCGACAATACTGAACAGAAAAAGCGCGTTCGCGTTGCCCGCCCGGCTCCCCTGCGTAAGGTGCAGCCGCCGCGCCCGCAGCCACTGCGCAAGATCGAGATCGATAATTCCCGTAGCGAGCAGCGCGTGCGAACCGCTAGACCCGCGTCACTGCGCAAGGTTCAGGCCCCGCGCCAGGAACCGCTGAAGCGCATCGAGGTATCGCCAGCTAGCCAGCGCCCGTTGCACGTCTATGCGCCACGGCCTGAGCCGCTGCGTGCTATTTCCATTACCCCGTACCACGAGCAAGGAGGCAATAATGGCTGAAATGAATTTGCCTGAGCATTTCGGGCAGCAGCCCAAGGCGTCTCCTGCAGTTCGCACGTGGACCGTAATCCTGGGTTTTGTGCTGCTTGTCATTGGCGTTGTGGGGGTACGCGAAACCTGGCTTGTCGGCGCGGACGCTAATGCCCAATCGTGGGTCCAGCCGGTCCTCGATCTTATTGCCACCGAGCAATTAGAGACGTGGATGATCTGGGCGGGCGTGGGTTCCATCGTGGTTGGTCTCATCTTTGTATTCGCTGCGGTAAAGACCCGTCGCAATACCCACACTCAGATCACTTCTGAGTCCGCTTCCATGTGGATGCGGCCAGTTGATGTCGCACGATTGAGCTCTGCTGCAGCACGCCGTGTTCCGGGAGTCGCTTCCGCGCAGACTTCGGCTGATACCAAGAGCGCGAAGGTCACCGTCAATGGCGATGAGCAAGACTCCGATTTGCCTGGGCGCGTGGAAAAGGCTGTCAACAGCGCTTTAGAGATCCTTGCAGACCCACCAAAGGTCACCGTAGCCGTAGAGAAGATTCCGGAGATGGATAATCATGTCTAAAAAGCTTGCTACCTTTGACCGAATCCTCCTCGGCCTGCTCGGAATTATCCTCATCGCGCTAGGCGTATGGCCAATCCTCATTAACTTCAATGTGGAATTTGCTGAGTACTTGGCCGAGTGGGTAGACCACGATACGTGGCGCACTTTAAGCGAAAATAGTTGGTGGGTCTGGGTCTTGGCTGGTGCCTCTGCCCTGCTGCTCATCATTGGCTTGTGGCTCATCGTCGTGAACCTGCGTCACCGCCGGTTTAATAATGTGGACTCCGCAGCCTCCAATGAACAAGGCGCAATCTCTGCATCCATGAACGCCATCGCCACCGCGGTGGCCAAGGATCTGGACTCGCGAGATGGTGTGGAACGCGTGGACCGCTTGGTTGCGTACGACCGCGCCCGCCCAACGCTGCAGTACACGGTGGTTGCTAACCCAGATACGCCGCTGGAGCGCTTGACCAACGCTGTGGAAACTAATGAACGCGACTTCCGTGAGGCATTCCCGAATGCTGACCTGGATACCAGCTATAAGCTGCACTTCACCAAGGTTAAGCCGATGAAGGATTTAGCTGAATAAGGGGTTTGGGGTCTCTGCAGCAAGGACCTCAACCACCTTACCGAGCCGCGCATAATCGCCGCCCTCGAGGAGTACTTTCAGCTCCTCGCCAGGGCGGCATTTTTCTATCCTTTTCCACGCATAATCGTGGGCCACCACCCGCCGATTTCCCTTATGAAAGAGATGCAATCCGTGGTCTAGAACTGCAATCTCGTCCTCGAATCGAAGAACATAGACAAAGTCTCCCAACTCGTAGCGTTTAAGACCGCTGAGTTCTGGTAGCTGTTCAGACAGACGCATGATACTGGAGACGATTCCAAGGCGGTGTTCAAAGCCCTCAGTATCCGTAACCACGAAGGGCCGGCCAGGCCCTGTTGGCCTAATCGCACTATATGCCCACACAACCGGCTGTGTATTCGCGCGGCGAACAATGATGCGGGAGGCATCGGCGGTGATGCGGCAGGTGGGGGCATCGCTAAGCACGAGCCACTCACCTGTGCCCACGCGACCATCCTCAAGGGGCAATAACGGCGGATGAACTTCGGCCTGTCGCTCCAACTCAGCGACCAACTCCGCGTCGCTCACGCCCCAGCCGATGCCCCGGTTGGCCAATAAGGCAAAAAGCGTAGGCAGGCTCAAATCGGGTTGCCCCTCCCACGCCTTGCGCAGCGCTGCCAAGGTCGGGTCAATGCGAGTGGGATCTTCCATAAGCAACTAGCCTACCGAGCCCTTCCGCCCTAATACAGCCGCGGAGGATCACCCCACTCGGGCTGATTGGTTACCCCCGTTGTCACTTATTTTCAGTTAATCGTTTCTTATAACTGTTGAACAATTTAGGTTTTTAAATCTGCAGCTGAATCCCATTTTTCTTTTTAGCGCCTTAAGTGTCTACACTGAAAAAATACCTATTGGTTGATTGGCGATGTACATCACGGGGCTATGTGAATTGTGCCCTTGCTTATATCTTATTAGATTGGTCACATACAACGACTCCATCGTTGGCTTCATATTTATTCGCACTGTTTCCTGCTTAACCGCGCACGGAGAATTTCCCCATGACAAAGTATTTGATCAAAAAGATCTTGGGCTGGTTACTCATGATCTTTTTAGCCACTAACTTGGCTTATTTCTTGGCAGCCTCGTTTTTGGACCCGCGTTCGAACTACACCGAGCGCCGTCCACCACTTTCAGATGAGGAAATCAATAACCTCCTCGAGCCCTATAACCTCAGCCCAGAAACCCCACTTTTGGAGCGCTGGTGGACCTGGCTGACCAACATCATCACGAAGTGGGATTGGGGTCAGTCTCCGGTAGGTGAGATGGTGAACGAGGAGATCAGCTACCGCATTTGGGTGTCCGCGCAGCTACTCTTGCTTGCGACCATCCTGTCCATCGTTATTGGTGTAGCGGTTGGTGTATACACCGCCTCCCGCCAGTACAAGACCGGTGACCGCGTGTGGCAGGGAATTTCCATCATTGCGATGAATACCCACGTGGTTGTTGCTTCCATCGCCGTCGTGTGGGCCGCGCTGGAAATCAACGATCTGACCGGCAAAAAGATCTTCTACGTCGTCGGTTCCAAGTCCCTAGGGGTCGAGGGATTCTTCCCCAAGCTCCTAGATTCCGCACAGCACCTCGTCCTGCCCACGATTTCCCTGGTGATCATCAGCTACGCCAGCTACCACATGACCCAGCGCACGCTATTGCTCGATAACCTCGATGCGGATTATGTCCGCACCGCACGCGCAAAGGGACTTACCCGCCAGCAGGCCATCCGCAAGCACGCACTGCGCACCTCCATCATCCCGGTGGCCACCTCCGTCGCATTCTCCGTACCCGGCATTTTCACCGGTGCCGTGATGACGGAGCGCATCTTCGGCTGGAACGGTATGGGCCAGTACTTCATCCAGACCATTAGTAAGAACGACATCAATGGCGCGGTAGCCGTAGCGGCATTCGGCGCCGCGATGACGGCCGTGTCTGCCGTTCTGGCAGACCTCGTTGTTGTCGCCTTGGATCCACGAGTAAGGGTGAGCTAAATGACAAATCCCAAAGAACCAAAGATGTCCAAGAAACAGCCCCGCGGCGAGGTTTCTACGCGCACCGAGGTCGTCTCTGAGGATCCGTTAAGCAATGAGGAAGCCGAGCGCATGGCCACGTTGCCGGAGGTCCCCCGCGGTACTTCCCGGTACAAGCTGTATATTCGCCGCTTCTTCCGCAACAAGCTAGCCACCGTTGGCGTCATCATCCTGGGCTTTCTCATCTTTGCCGCCCTTTTTGGCAATTTCTTTGCCCAGTGGGACTACACGGAACCGGACTTCCTCGCCCTATCTGAGCCACCGAGCCCCGAGCACTGGTTTGGTACCAACGATTCCGGCAATGACCTCTATGCCCAAACCATCCACGGCCTGGGCAGGTCCCTGACCATTGCAATCGTGGTGTCCTTCGCCACGCTGGTCATTTCGGCCTTCGTCGGCTGCGCCGCAGCCCTGTGGGGCGGACTTGCAGAAAAGGCCGTCCTCGCGGTTATCCACTTCCTGCTTTCCATCCCAACCTTCCTGCTCATCGCCCTTGTGGTGGCAGACTCCGGCGGTGACTGGAAGCTTCTGATGGTCGTCCTTATCGCCTTCGGCTGGATGTACCAGGCCCGCGTGATTTGGTCCCTAGCACTTACCGTCCGCGAGCAGGACTATGTCCGCGCTGCAAGCTACATGGGCGTATCCAAGATGCGCACCATCGTCCGCCACGTCATTCCAAATATTGGTTCGCTGCTTATCATCCAGTTCGTCTTCGGCGTTGTGGGCACCGTGGGCTCTGAGACCGCACTGTCCTTCCTGGGCTTGGGCGTGAAGCTTCCCGATGTCTCCCTCGGTACCTTGCTGCAGGGCGGTACTGCCTCCCTGCAATCCGCCCCATGGCAGTTCTACTTCCCCGCCGCTACCTTGACGCTGCTGACCGTCTCCATGGCATTTATTGGCGATGGTCTGCGCGACGCACTCGATCCCAACTCCAATTCCGGAGGTAAACTATGACTTCGCCTATCTTGTCCGTCAATGACTTACGCGTCAGCTTTCCTTCTGAAGCAGGTACCGTCTCTGCGGTGCGCGGTGTGAGCTTTGATTTGCACCCCGGCCGCACCCTGGGCATCGTCGGCGAATCCGGTTCCGGTAAGTCCGTGACTTCCATGTCCATCATGGGTCTACTGCCGGAATACGCCAAGGTTGAAGGCTCCGTGAAATTCGATGGCCGCGAGCTCCTCGGGCTTTCTGATAAGGAAATGTCGAGCATCCGCGGCAATGGCATCGGCATGATCTTCCAGGATCCGCTCTCCGCGCTGACCCCAGTCTTCGATATTGGATCGCAGCTGGTAGAGGCCATTCAGGCCCACCAGGACATCGGCAAGAAAGAAGCCCTGAAGCAAGCCACCGAGCTGCTGGATCTGGTGGGCATCCCCGAGCCCCACCTGCGCCTGAAGTCCTTCCCGCACGAGTTTTCCGGCGGTATGCGCCAGCGCGTGGTCATCGCCATTGCGATTGCGAATAACCCGCGCGTGCTCATCGCGGATGAGCCGACGACGGCCCTCGACGTCACCATCCAGGCGCAAATCCTGGACGTCATCCGTCTGGCGCAGCGCGAAACCGGCGCCGCCACCATCATGATTACCCACGATATGGGCGTGGTGGCAGAAACCGCTGACGATGTCATGGTCATGTACGCCGGCCAACCGGTAGAACACGGCGATGTCGATACCATCTTCTCCAACCCCCGCATGCCCTACACTGTAGGACTACTTGGTTCTACGCCGCGCCCTGATTCCTCGGCCTCGGAGCCCCTGACCCCCATTGAGGGCAACCCACCGGTCTTGGTGAACCTAAAGGATCGCTGCCAATTCGCCCCGCGCTGCCCCGTAGCGCAGGAGGCTTGCCTGTCCGGCGAGCCGAAGCTGCTTCCGCTCAAGGATGAATCCGTATCCCACCGCAGCGCTTGCCTCCGCGCGCCGGAGATCCACGACCGCAAGATCGACGGCGAGCTGATGTTCAAGCCGCCGCAGCTTGCCGATGACATCTTGGCCGACGTTCCCCGCGGGGATCGCAAGACCACCCTCGCCGTGAACGACTTGCGTAAGCAGTTCCCGCTAACCAAGGGCGCGTTGATTAAGCGCAAGGTAGGCACCGTCAAGGCCGTTGACGGCCTCACCTTCGATATCCGCGAAGGCGAGTGCATGGCCATCGTCGGCGAATCTGGCTGCGGTAAGACCACCACGTTGCTGGAGATCATGGATCTGGACCCTGAAAACGGTGCCGTTGTCCTCAATGGCAAGGATGCCAATGGCATGAGTGGGTCCGAGCGCCGCGAGGCCCGCAAAGACATCCAGATCGTCTTCCAGGACCCAATGAGCTCGCTGAACCCCCGCCTGACCGTACGCGAAGTCATTGCGGAGCCGCTCAACTCGCTGGGCTTTGATGGCGATGTCGATGCCCGCGTGAACGAGCTCATGAACCTGGTCGGCCTCGACTCCTCGCAGCTGGACCGCTTCCCTAGCCACTTCTCCGGCGGCCAGCGCCAGCGCATCGGCTTGGCACGCGCCCTGGCCACGCGCCCTTCGGTCCTTGTGCTGGATGAGCCAGTCTCCGCCTTGGACGTGTCCATCCAAGCGGGTGTCATTAACCTCCTCGAGGACCTCAAGCGAAAGCTGGGCCTGTCCTATCTCTTCGTCGCCCACGATCTTTCCGTCGTGCGCCACCTTTCGGACCGCGTTGCGGTGATGTACAAGGGCAAGTTCGTCGAGTCCGGCTCGACGGATGAGATTTTCGATAACCCGCAGGATGACTACACCAAGAAGCTTCTGGATGCCATCCCGAATCCGGATCCCAAGGTTGCCCGCGCACGCAGGGAAAAGTCCCGGGCCTAGCTCCCTCGAGCCCCGCACTCTTTCCATAAAGTGATTGCGGACACAAATATAAATATTGTAAAGTAATTCACATGGTTGCAGTAGACGGTTACCTATTCGACCGTCTATGCCAACTTCGTCTTCATCTCACGCAAGGAGTAATCCCCATGAAAAAGTTCGGTCGCTTCCGTATAGCAACGGTTGCCACTCTCTCCGCCACCGCGCTCGCACTCACCGCCTGCTCGGGTTCTGGTGACGGTGGCGACTCCTCCAACAAGGCTGTCGGCGGTCTCGAAATCGACGTCAAACCGTCCGGTGACTACAACGAAAAAGAACGCGATGAGATTAAGGACGGCGGTGAGCTCACCCTCTCCCTTGGGGAGCTGACCGAGCAGCAGAACCGTTTACACGCCAACATGACCACCGATACCAGCACCGTATGGGGCTGGTACAACCCGCAAATGGCGCTTTATGACGGCGAGGGTAACTACACCCCAAACCCCGCGTACCTGGATTCGGTAGACGAGTCCACCGAGGGCGATAAGACCGTCGTGACCTACGACATCAACGATGACGCCACCTTCAACGATGGCACCCCCATTGACTGGACCGCTTTCGAGAACACCTGGCGCTTCAACAACGGCAAGGACATGGACGTCCAGGTCAATTCCACCGACGGTTACGAGCTAATCGAATCCGTGGAGAAGGGTGAGAACGACAAGGAAGCCGTGGTCACCTTCGAGAGCCCATACCCATGGTGGCAGGGACTTTTCAACGACATCCTGCACCCAGCGATCGATACCGCCGAGAAATTTGACCAGGAATACTTGGGCAAGCTCAACCCACAGTACGGCGCGGGCCCATTCAAGGTGGAAAACTCCGACTTCCGCGGCGGCACCGTGTCCTTCGTGCCTAACGAAAAGTGGTGGGGTGATGAGCCGAAGCTGGACAAGGTCAGCTACCGCGCGATAGAGTCCCAGGCAACCATCAACGCTTTCCAGGCTGGCGAAATCGACGCCGCCGGCGTGGGCAGCAAGAACAACCTCACCATCGCCGCCGACATGGGCGATTCCATCGACGTCCGCGCAGCCACCCGCCCGGCCAACGTCCTATTCACCTTGAATTCCAAGGCCCCACAGCTGGCTGATAAAGATGTTCGCCACGCAGTATTTGCAGCCATCGACCGCGACCAGCTCGCAGAGATCCGCTACAACGGCCTGGGCTATGAAGAGGAAATGCCTGGCTCCCTGACCCTGTACCCAACCCAGGAAGACTACAAGGACAACCTTTCTGAGGTTCTCGAGTACGACGTTGAAGAGGCCAAGAGCCTGCTGGAGGACGCCGGCTACTCTGAGGGCGATGATGGCTACTACGCCAAGGACGGCGACAAGCTGTCTCTGCGCTACGTTCTTATCGGCGATGACGAGGTCTCCAAGTCCACCGCTACCGCCGTCCAGAAGATGCTGAAGGACGCTGGCATTGAGCTGAAGATTGAGGAGCACCCAAGCTCTGACTTCTCCAAGATCAGCAACGAGCGCGACTTTGACCTCTTCCTCTCCGGTATCGCCGCAAGTGACCCATTCGGCCCGGCATTCTTCGGTCAGACCTACGCCAGCGACTCCACCCTCAACAAGTCCGGCACTGGTACCGAGGAATTCGATAAGAAGATTGAAGAGATGCAGAAGCTGCCGACCCGCGATGAGCAGATCGAGCGCATCAACGAGCTCGAGTCCGAAGCCTTCGCGGAATACGGACTGCTTCCGTTCGCCAACGGCCCCCAGATGGTCGGTCTGAAGAAGGGCATCGCCAACATGGGCGCCCCTGGATTCGCCGTCATCCCTAAGGAAAACATCGGCTGGGAGAAGTAATAACTACTTCTCTCACCAGGTAAAGGCCTTCCACTACCTGCCTGCAGGTAGTGGAAGGCCTTCCTTTGTGTTTGGGTGTGTTTGGACCCTGCAAACCCCCAACAGAACCCAACTTAAGGGGGCAAACTCGCTGCCCAGGCGAGGGCAGCGAGACAGGCTCGCGATGGCGGCCCATTAGCCGTTTGCGCAGACCGTCCGGCAGCTTATCGGACTCGCCACTACACGGATGCCCTAGAGCCAACACATTGCGACTCCTACCTAGGAGCGGCCCGCGCCAATGGCGGCTCCAGCTAAAAGCCTCCGAGATGGCCTCTACCCTGGCACAGCCATATCGCTGCATTCAGGCCTCTAACTGCGTGAACAGGTCTTAAGCTGGGCCTACAGTTCCCTCGGAGAGCAGAAAAAGCCACTAACGTACAGCACTGCCTGTAGCCAACGACCTCTCCAACTCAAGGCGCGCGTAGAAATCAAAAAAGTCCGCCACACCGGCATGCGGTGCAGCGGACTCTTAATGCTCTACTGAGCGGTTACGAAGCCTCGATTAGTCGAGAACCTTGGTAACGCGGCCAGCGCCGACGGTGCGGGAGCCCTCGCGGATAGCGAAGCGCAGGCCCTCGTCCATAGCAACAGGCTGGATGAGCTCAACGGACATCTCAACGTTGTCGCCAGGCATAACCATCTCGGTGCCCTCAGGCAGGTTCACAACACCGGTAACGTCGGTGGTGCGGAAGTAGAACTGAGGACGGTAGTTGTTCATGAACGGGGTGTGGCGGCCGCCCTCTTCCTTCTTCAGGACGTAGACGGAACCCTCGAACTTGGTGTGAGGGGTGTAAGCGCCCGGCTTGATAACAACCTGGCCACGCTCAACGTCCTCACGCTTGGTACCACGCAGAAGCAGACCACAGTTGTCGCCAGCCTCGGTGTAGTCCATCATCTTGCGGAACATCTCGATACCGGTAACGGTGGTGTTCTGGGACTTCTCCTGGATACCGATGATCTCAACGTCCTCATTGACGTTCAGACGACCGCGCTCAACACGGCCGGTAACAACGGTACCGCGGCCGGTAATGGTGAAGATGTCCTCGATAGGCATCAGGAACGGCTGGTCGGTAGCGCGCTCCGGGTCAGGGATGGAGTTGTCGCAGGCATCCATCAGGTCAACGATGGACTGTACCCACTTCTCGTCACCCTCGAGTGCCTTCAGAGCGGAGATGTGAACGATAGGAGCTTCCTCATCGTAGTCCTGCTCTGCGAGCAGCTCGGAGATTTCCATCTCCACGAGCTCGATGATTTCCTCATCGTCAACCATGTCGCACTTGTTCAGTGCAACGAGGATGTAAGGAACGCCAACCTGGCGAGCAAGCAGAACGTGCTCACGGGTCTGCGGCATCGGGCCATCTGTTGCAGCAACAACCAGGATAGCGCCGTCCATCTGAGCTGCGCCGGTAATCATGTTCTTGATGTAGTCGGCGTGGCCCGGGGCGTCAACGTGTGCGTAGTGACGCTTCGGGGTGGAGTACTCCACGTGGGAGATGTTAATGGTAATACCGCGCTCCTTCTCCTCAGGAGCCTTGTCGATCATGTCGAACGCGAATGCCTGGTTCTCCTCAGGGTACTGGTCAGCCAGAACCTTGGTGATCGCTGCGGTGGTGGTGGTCTTGCCGTGGTCGACGTGTCCGATGGTGCCGATGTTCACATGCGGCTTCGTACGCTCGAACTTCTCCTTTGCCACTGTATGTCCTCCTGGACTATATGGTGGCTACGACCTTCGCAGCCACGTGGTTGACAGTTGTCATTGGCACCTGACCCATTGTCTGGGACAAAGCGCTAATGACGCTTTCTTTACGTGCCAGTTACACGATCCTAGATTTATCCCGCGGTTTTTTCAAACCGCCATTATAGGAGGTAACCCCGCGTATCTTCGCGGCCATTTCCCTCAACAAGAGTCTCAAATAAAGGATCCTGGGAGGGTAACGGCCGGCTCAATTCACAACCAATGGTGTTAGCTGCAAACTCAGCCCGCCGCTACCCGGCCCAGTTGCCACATTTAGCGGTGAGGCTAGCATCTACTGGCAGAGACTACCAGCCCTTAACCACCCCTGAACGGGCGGGGCGTCGCTATTAGTTCGCGCCGCCGGTGCGCTCTTCGATGATCTCCTGAGCCACGGAGGAAGGAACCTCAGCGTAGGAGTCGAAGACCATGGTGAAGTTAGCGCGGCCTGCGGTGGAAGAACGCAGGTCACCGATGTAGCCGAACATCTCAGACAGCGGAACCTTGGCCTTGACGACCTTGGCGCCGGAGCGGTCTTCCATGGCGAAGACCTGGCCACGACGGGAGGAGATGTCACCGTTAACGGTACCCATGTACTCCTCAGGGGTAACAACCTCAACGGCCATCATTGGCTCCAGCAGAACCGGCTTTGCCTTGGCCATAGCTTCCTTGAATACCTGGGAGCCGGCCAGCTTGAAGGCCATCTCGGAGGAGTCAACGTCGTGGTAAGCGCCGTCTTCGAGCGTTGCCTTGATGTTGACCATCGGGAAGCCAGCCAGGTAGCCGTATTGCATAGCGTCCTGGATACCAGCATCGACGGAAGGAATGTATTCCTTCGGCACGCGGCCACCGGTAACGGCGTTCTCGAACGCGTAGGTTGCAGACTCGCCCTCTTCCAAGGTCTCTGGGTCCGGGTTGTACGGCTCGATGGTGCAGATAACCTTTGCGAACTGGCCGGAACCACCGGTCTGCTTCTTGTGGGTGTAGTCGATGGACTCCACCTTGCGGCGGATGGTCTCGCGGTAAGCAACCTGTGGGTTACCGATGTTTGCCTCGACCTTGAACTCGCGCTTCATGCGGTCAACAAGAACGTCGAGGTGGAGCTCGCCCATACCGCCGATGACGGTCTGGCCGGTTTCATCATCCAGCTCAACGGTAAAGGTTGGGTCCTCAGCAGCAAGCTTCTGGATGGCGTTACCCAGCTTCTCCTGGTCGGCCTTGGTCTTCGGCTCGATGGAGACCTTGATAACCGGGTCCGGAAAGTCCATGGACTCAAGAATGATCTGGTCGTTCTTGTCACACAGGGTGTCACCGGTAGTGGTTTCCTTCAGACCCACAACGGCGTAGATGTTGCCGGCGTCAGCCTGCTCCACCGGGTTCTCCTTGTTGGCGTGCATCTGGAAGAGCTTACCGATGCGCTCCTTCTTGCCCTTGGTGGAGTTCATAACCTCGGTACCAGGGGTGACCTGGCCTGAGTACACGCGCACGAAGTTGAGCTGACCAAAGAACGGGTGAGCTGCAATCTTGAAGGACAGCGCGGAGAAGGAAGACTCAACGGAAGGCTTACGGGTAAGCTCCTGCTCCTCATCGCCGACAGCGTGGCCGATAACCTCGCCCACGTCCAGCGGGTTAGGCAGGAAGTCCACAACAGCATCCAGCAGCGGCTGGACACCCTTGTTGCGGTAAGCGGTACCGCAGTAGACCGGGTAAATCTCGGAGTTGATGGTCAGCTTGCGGATGCCGGCCTTCAGCTCGTCGATGGAAAGCTCTTCGCCGCCGAAGTACTTCTCCATGAGTTCTTCGTCAGACTCTGCAACGGCCTCAACCAGCTGCTCGCGGTACTGCTCAGCCTTTTCCTTGAGGTCCTCAGGGATCTCCTCGTAGGTTGGCTCAGCACCGGTCTCGACCTTGCCGCGCCAGGTGATGGCCTGCATGTTCAGCAGGTCAACGACACCGTCGAAGTCATCCTCAGCGCCGATAGGCAGCTGCATAACGAGCGGCTTAGCGCCCAGGCGTTCAACGATCGTGTCAACGGTGTAGTAGAAGTCTGCGCCCAGCTTGTCCATCTTGTTGACGAAGCAGATACGTGGAACGTCGTACTTAGCAGCCTGGCGCCACACCTGCTCGGACTGTGGCTCCACACCTTCCTTACCGTCGAAGACGGCGACGGCGCCATCGAGGACACGCAGGGAGCGCTCAACCTCAACGGTGAAGTCAACGTGACCCGGGGTGTCAATGATGTTGATCTGGTTGTTGTTCCAGAAACAGGTCACGGCAGCGGAGGTAATGGTGATGCCGCGTTCCTTCTCCTGTGCCATCCAGTCAGTGGTGGATGCACCGTCGTGGGTCTCGCCCACCTTACGGTTGATACCGGTGTAGAAGAGAATACGCTCGGTAGTGGTCGTCTTACCAGCATCGATGTGGGCCATGATGCCAATGTTGCGGACCTTGTTCAGATCCTTGAGCACTTCTTGTGCCACGTTTATACCCCAACTTAATAGTCGTCGACGCCGTGACCAGAAACCTGGCTAAGACGCCTGCATGGATAAGTTCTTGAAAAGTTTGCCTTTGAGTGGCCGTGCTAGGTGCCCAGTGGCTCCTAGACTTCCATCGCTTCAGTGTACTGGACATAAAGCGAATGCGCTGGACTAGGCCAGCTGCGCTGGTCTAAATCACACCCGGTGCCACCAAAATGGCCCAAGCAAGAGATATGAAGTTTTGTGTCGCCGCCGGGGAACCCGGAAATCAGCGCGAAACTCGTTTCTCGTTGCTTAGGCCATTGATGCAGGTGCTGAAAAATTACCAGCGGTAGTGAGCGAAGGCGCGGTTAGCCTCAGCCATCTTGTGGGTATCCTCGCGGCGCTTCACGGAAGCACCGAGGCCGTTGGAGGCATCCAGGATCTCGTTGGCGAGACGCTCGATCATGGAGTTCTCGCGGCGCTGACGGGTGAAGGTCACCATCCAGCGCAGTGCCAAGGTGTTGGCGCGGTCCGGACGGACCTCAACCGGCACCTGGTAGGTAGCGCCACCCACGCGGCGGGAACGAACCTCGAGGTCCGGGCGGATGTTGCCCAGCGCCTTTTCCAGGGTGCCAACCGGGTCGGTGCCGGTCTTCTCGCGGCAAGCCTCAAGCGCGCCGTAGACGATGCGCTCTGCGGTGGACTTCTTGCCGTCCTGGAGGATCTTGTTGACGAGCATGGTTACCTGCTCGGAGTTGTATACCGGGTCCTTTACTACAGGACGCTTCGGAGCAGCATTCTTACGCATTGTTTATTACTGTCCCTTCTTTGCGCCGTAACGGGAACGAGCCTGCTTACGGTCCTTGACACCCTGGGCATCCAGGGAGCCACGGATGATCTTGTAACGAACACCTGGAAGGTCCTTCACACGGCCGCCGCGAACGAGGACCATGGAGTGCTCCTGCAGGTTGTGGCCCTCACCTGGGATGTAGGCCGAAACCTCGATGCCGCTGGTAAGGCGCACACGAGCAACCTTACGAAGAGCAGAGTTCGGCTTCTTCGGGGTGGTGGTGTACACGCGGGTGCACACGCCACGACGCTGCGGGGAACCCTTCAGCGCAGCGGTAGAGACCTCTTTGCGCTTGGTCTGGCGGCCCTTGCGGACCAGCTGTTGAATAGTTGGCATTAAACAGTCTTTCTGTCGAATTGCACCACTTCTTAAGAAGGGAACCAAACATGCAAAAATAGGCGCTCTTTCCCGGGGCGCTTCCGCATGTCCAGAACTCTTCCCAAGGCGGGCGCCTTGTTAAGGATCAGACTTTTCACCATGTTCTTTGCGCGCCATATTCACACAGGGTGCGCAGTACATAGTGAACTAGAGGTAAGACTAGCAAAGCCAGCGCTATGAACACAAAACCGGTAGTCCGTCCTGCCGGCGGCGCGGAGGGGCTACTCCCACTCCCACGTCAGGTCCGGCTCTGCGGCCTTATCAGAAAAGTAGGATTTCTCCTGCTCTTCCCAGGTGCTAAACCACTTCTCGTAGGTCGGCTCGCGGGCAATCGCACGCTCATAGCGTTGGTCGCGGGGGCCATCGATGCGCACGGTCACCACCGCGCCGCGCTTTTTCGCCGCCGCGATATTATCCGCGGTCACGGAACCAACGCCTTCAATAATGAGGTCATCGCGCACGTCGAGGCTTGCCCAGTCACCGGGGCAATTGGCTTCCCAATCCCAGCGCCAATAGCCAGGATTCATGGTGCGCAAGACCTGCTCGCCCACCATCTCGGAGCCCTTTTCCAGGCCATGCCAGCCAGGATAGAATTCATCGAGGTGAACAACCCGCCAATTAGTGCGATCTGCCAAGGCGGCGGAGGTCCAGGTTTTGCCGGAGCCCGAGGGGCCATCGATAAGCACCGTGATGGGTTTAAACGCACGCTTTCGCGAGGCTGCTAGCTTAACGATGTCCTCCAAGAGGCGCTCTTGTTCGGCATCAATGTCCATAGTGCTTGAATCACTGCTTTCGCGGATTAAAGGCCAAAGAATCTCCAGGCCCCAGTAAGTACCGAAGTTACCACCGGTACACAAGCAAGGGCGAGACCGCAGGCCATCACCCACCCATCGTGGGCGTGCAACCTGGATTCTCGGGCCCAGGTGCGCTCCCCTCCTCCGGGTGGGGTGCGCCCGAACCCGCGCGCTTCCATCGCGGTCGCAAGCTTGCCGCCGCGGCGCAAAGCAATCACCAACAGGCCAAAGGACATCGTGAGCAAGTGCTTGAAGCGACCTTCATCCGTGAGCCCGCGGGCCCTGCGCGCCATGCCGAGTGATTGCCAATCCGATTGCAAGAGCGTCATCATCCGTACTCCGGCTACCGCGCCGATGACGAAGCGGGCGGGAAGGCGGAGGATCTGCGAGAGGGCATCGCCAAGCTCGGTAGGATCGATATCGCGTGCGAGCACCACCGTTGGTAGCGCGACCGCGAGCACACGCAGCGTGATCGCAATGGCCAAGGTGACCGAATTTTCCGTCACCGTAATAAGCCACCAGCTGAAGTACTCCTCTCCCCCGGGCGCGCCATAGAGCAGCATGGAAATGCCCGAAAGCGGGGCGATGAGGAATAGGAACCAGCTGGCTTTCCACAACCGCAGCCAGGACACGCCGCACAGC
Source organism: Corynebacterium rhinophilum (assembly GCF_030227225.1). Classification (GTDB taxonomy): domain Bacteria; phylum Actinomycetota; class Actinomycetes; order Mycobacteriales; family Mycobacteriaceae; genus Corynebacterium; species Corynebacterium rhinophilum. The sequence continues at coordinate 38,654 of NZ_JASPHQ010000001.1, read as the reverse complement.
GGCGCCAGGATGAACGTCAGGCTCAGCGATAACGCCGCCGATACCCAGTCGATGGAGGCGAGCAGCGGCGTAACCCACACAAACATCAGGAAGATACGAGTTAGCGGGTTGACGTTGCGCAAGAGATTAGGCACCGCGCACCTCCACCTGGTGATCGCCCAAGGCCTCTATAAAGAGCGGGTCATGGGTAATGGAGGCAATGGTCGTGCCGTCATCGGCCAATTGGCGCAACAGCCCCACCAACTCCACAAAGGTGCCGGGATCCTGGCCAAAGGTTGGCTCGTCCAAGAGCAGCACCTCCGGGGCGGTCACCAGCGCCGTTGCTACAGAAAGCCGGCGCTTTTCGCCGCCGGATAGCGTAAACGGATTGGCCTTGAGCAAGTGCCCCAAGCGCAGCGATTCCACCAGCTGCGCGATGCGTTTCTCTGGGGGATCAACGCGCATGACCTTGGGCGCGACCCGCAATTCCTCTTCCACGGTGCGGGCGACAAATTGGTGTTCTGGATTTTGGAAGACGAAACCAATGCGGTCAGCCAACTCGCGGGATTTCCACCGGGAAGGCGGGCCCTTCACGCCGCGGCGGATGAAGTCAGCGACCCCGATTTCCCCGGACTCGGCAGGAAGTAACCCCGCCATAGTCATCAGCCACGTCGATTTTCCCACGCCATTGCGGCCGGTAATGACGGTCGAAGCCCCCGCCGGCAGGGAGATGGATCGCGGCGGCCCATAGCGGGTTACCAAATCCTTGCTCCACAGCGCGGCGTTGGACTCTGCGAGCGCATCGCTTCCCAGCGACCGCGCCTGCGGGAGACCGGTGACCTGGCGTTTGCGGGCGACGTCAGCAAAGGGGCCATCAGAAATAATGCGCCCATCCTTCAGCTCTACCGCGCGGTCCAGCACGCTTTCCCACGCAGCATGCTGATGCTCGACTACCACCAAGGTGGCACCGGTGTGCTCCACTAGCTTGCCGACGGCCCGCACCACGTCCTGCGCGCCTTCCGGATCCAGGTTAGCGGTCGGCTCATCCAATAGAACCACGCCCGCGCCCATGGCGATAACCCCGGCGAGCGCCAGGCGTTGCTTCTGCCCGCCGGACAGATGCTCGGTGGGAAAATCCAGGTCCACATAGGGGCCAACTAGGTCTTGAGCCTGTTGCACCCTGCGCCAGATCTCCTCGCGCGGATACGCCAGGTTCTCGCAGCCAAAGGCGATATCATCGCCCACGCGCGCGGAAATGACCTGCGAATCCGGATCCTGGAGAACCAACCCCACCGGAATGGTCCGCCCCGGCTCTTCCACCGTGCCCGCAGAATCCTCCAAGGTAATCTCGCCGGTGCGCGTGCCTTCCTCATCGGAGCCCAAGACACCTGCCATCGCCGCCAATAGCGTGGACTTTCCGGAACCGGAGTCCCCGCACAGCAGGATTTTTTCACCAGGTTCGATGACGAGGTCTATGTCCTGCAGCGCCGGTTGGGAGCGCCCAGCGTGGGTCCACCCATAGCCGCGAGCCGAGATTTTTGTGGCATTTCCTGCTAAGCGTGAAAAATCAGTCATAACGGTCTAAGCCCTAAGCGCGCTGTTCGCGGCCTACCGCAAAGCGGTCAAGGGCACCGGTCTTAGCCAATGCCTTTACCACAACGAAGCCCAAGGCTCCGGCCAAGATGGCACCGGAAATGGTCAACGTGACCAAGTAGATCATATTGAACTCGAAGGACTTCGCGAGGTTACCGGAGGTAAACAGCTCCAGAACAAAGGCACCCCAGCCTGCTGCCATACCTGCCAGGATGGTCACGCCAAGGTTGAACTGCCGGTACATGAAGATGGCGAAGATGATCTCCACACCGATGCCCTGTGCCAAGCCCGAGTACAGGGTGCTAATGCCCCACTGCGAACCCAAGACGGCAGACACGGTAGCGGCAAGAACCTCCACGTACACCGCTGCACCCGGCTTGCGGATGACCAATCCGCCCAGGATACCGCCAAGCAGCCAGATACCGGTGGCCAAGCCGCCAAGACCCGGTGTGAGCGCATCCATGGCTTCGTACCAGGCATAGCCCACGGCATTCCAGCCCAAGAATACGAAACCACAGGCAACACCCAAGACGGATGCCACCACGATGTCCACCACGCGCCAGTCCAAGTTGCGCTTTGGTGTTGCGGCCCCAGCAGTATTAGCAGTCATTATTTTCTCCCTCTCGCCGGAATTACCCGGATCAGGTTCAACGGTTCACCGCGTCATTTCGCAGTATCTCAGCCTTCATTTATGTGCCTGTGCGGCCTGTAGGCCCACGGGCCCACAGATTCTGAAAGCTCCCGTGTAATGGTTTAAATCAAGTAGTCCAAGGCCCACATTTTACTTATCTGGGCCACAGGCTTTACTCATACTAGCAAGCACGCATACGGGTCCCCACAACCAATTCGGCGGCCGAGTTGGGGTCCCAGTAACGGGAAACCTACACACAATCCATCAGACAGTCCCAAAACGGAAGGGCCCCGTCCGATACTTCGGCTTATAACCGGTGTTCGGACGTGGCCCTTCCTACTGGAGTGAATTAAGATCCTAGGCGGCTATATCACTCTCTCAGCTCCGAGAATAGACCAAAAAGCACACTATGACAAGATCACCCAATCCGCGATGCCAAGAAAGACGAAGCAATGCACGGATCCAGACATGAACAACATGTACTACAGACGTTGGGAGAACAGCGCGCTGGAAAATATTTAACTCAAATGGGAAATCATGCTGGTCGAGCCCTCGAGCTTTATAGGTGGGACCTTCAACTATCTGCGGCGCTTTGGAACTTATTATCCGTTTTTGAGATTGTCCTCAGAAACAAGATTTGCAAAGCGATCGATGAATGGAGCGATGAGCAGGAGCCTCAAAGCAATAAGAATTGGATTGAACATCCCACTTGCAATGTATCCTTCCCTCTCTCCAAAGTCAGCCAACAAATTGCAAACAGAGCCCTAGGAAAAGCCAGGAATGCTAAAGGGATTCGCGACAACGGAACTGGGCTCATCGAAGGGACTCATCCGCGAAAAGGTCAACCCATTAACCGCGATGACATTATTGCCCAAGTCACCTTAACTCAATGGAAGGAAGCTTTCTTCTACCGAGAACCGACAATTCGCCCCGATGGTACCCGCAAGTATTACCCTAACGTGACCACTTATACGAATCTCAAGTCCGTGTACAAAGAGATAACTAGCCGGGCGCTGTCATCGGGGCCTAAGACTATTTCCCCTAATCGAGCTAGTTTTATCATGCATCACGCCGTTTTACTTAGAAATAGAATTAGCCACCAAGAGTCACTGATCGATATCGATTGCAGCATCTACCGGAAGGAAATTTTTGAATTACTTAATTGCTTGGATCCTAACGTTCTTCAATATTTTTCGGCGAGCGATCCCCTTCCGGAAATTCTGAAAAACGATCCTCGTTCAAAGTGACGTTAAATTGTATCCCAATTCGAAGCCCATTTTTAAAAAATAAGATATTTATAGGCCATCTGCGTTAATAGAGAAATATCCTGAAAGAGCCCCCGCTTACCGTTTGACACGGAAGCGGGGGCTCTAATTGAACGCGGTGCCGTGGGGCACGCGCTCTAGGACTTAGAAGGTGAAGTCTTCATCCAGCGGGACGGAGGCGCCGGTGAATTCACCGAAGCCATCATCGCCGTAGATGGAATCGCCGTAAGTCGGAATCGAGTATGCGGCGTTGCGCGCAGCCTCGGTCGGCTTGACGGAGATATTGCGGTAGCGCGAGATACCGGTACCGGCCGGGATCAGCTTACCGATGATGACGTTCTCCTTGAGACCGATGAGCTTATCGGAGCGCTTGTTAATAGCGGCATCGGTAAGCACGCGCGTGGTCTCCTGGAACGAGGCTGCGGACAGCCAAGACTCGGTAGCCAAGGAGGCCTTGGTAATACCCATAATCTCCGAGCGCAGCTGTGCCGGCTCGCCGCCTTCTGCGACCTGAGCAGCGTTCATCTGCTTGGCCTCAGAAAGGTCAATCAGGTTACCCGGCAGCAGCTCCGTGGTCCCGGCGTCGATGACGGTACCACGGCGCAGCATCTGGCGGATGATGATCTCGATGTGCTTGTCGTGGATGGCCACACCCTGGGTGCGGTACACGGCCTGCACCTCGTTGATGAGGTGCTGCTCCACGCCGCGACGGCCCAGAACCTCAAGCACGTCGTGCGGGTCAGCCGCACCACGCATCAAGCGGTCACCGGTCTCAACGTGGTCGCCGTCCTTCAAGGAACGCTCGATCATCGCATCCGGGTTGGACTCCATCGGGCGACGCACCTGGGCCAGGCCCTGGCGCTTGGACAGCTTCTCGTAAACCACGTCATCAGAGCCGTCATCCGGGGTAATGGTCATGGTCCAGAAGTTGCCCTCATCGGACAGGGACACGGTGCCATCCACGGAGGCAATCGGTGCGCGGTTCTTCGGGTTACGAGCCTCGAAGAGCTCCTGCACACGCGGCAGACCACCGGTAATGTCGCCACCGACACCACCCTGGTGGAAGGTACGCATGGTCAGCTGGGTACCAGGCTCACCAATGGACTGTGCAGCCACGATGCCGACGGCCTCGCCGATGTCGACCAACTGGCCGGATGCCATGGACTTGCCGTAGCACTTAGCACAGACACCAGCCGGGGTCTGGCAGGTCAGCACGGAGCGAACCTTGACGTCGGTGACCTTGGCACCGAGAAGCTTCTGGGTAAGCTCCTCGGTCAAGTCTGCACCAGCCTCTGCGACGACTTCGCCGTTCTCGTCCTTGACGTCGGTGGCAAGCACGCGACCGGAAGCGGAGGTCTCCCACAACTCGGAGAGGACGACCTTGTCGCCGGATACCTCGCCGATAGGAACGCGCACACCCTGGCGGGTGCCACAGTCCTCTTCGCGGACGATGACATCCTGAGCGACGTCCACCAGACGACGGGTGAGGTAGCCAGAGTCAGCGGTACGCAGCGCGGTATCGGCCAGACCCTTGCGGGAACCGTGGGAGTTGTTGAAGTACTCCAGCACGGACAGGCCTTCGCGGAAGGAGGTCTTAATCGGACGGGTGATGTAATCACCGTGCGAGTTCACAACCATGCCCTTCATACCGGCGAGCGTCCAGATCTGACGCATGTTACCGGCAGCACCCGATTTCACAATCATCGGAATTGGGTTGTAATCCGGGTAGATGCTCTCGACGGCCTCACCAACGGTATCGGTAGCGTCCTTCCACAGCTCAACCAAGCGGTCATAACGCTCGCGTTCCGTGAGAGCACCCTGCTCCCAGTACTTACGCTCGATGCGCTCTGCTTCCTTCTCATAAGACTCAAGGATCTCGGTCTTATTCGGCAGCACGAGCACGTCAGACATCGTAATGGTCACACCGGAACGGGTTGCCCAGTAGAAGCCAGCGTCCTTCATGTTGTCCAGAACCTGGGCCACGGTGATCATTGGGTACTTGGTGGCCAAGTCATTGACCACGTCACCAATGAGCACCTTGCCGTCGGTGCCGCCGCCCTTGCGGACCATGATGCCCTCAAGGTACGGGTAGTTCCACGGCAGCAGCTCGTTGAACATAATGCGGCCGATAGTGGTGTAGCCCAACCATGCCTGGCCCTTGGACCAGCCATCGGGGAAGAGCTCTGCCTCGATGTCCTCTGGTGGGCGCAGGTGATCGATGCGCACCTTGATCGGTGCCTGAAGACCAACCGTGCCACGGTCGTAGGCCATCAGGGCCTCGGCGTAGGAGGAGTACACGCCAGTAGCCGGGTAATCCTCGCCAGCCTCGCGGTAGCGACCGTTGCCGCCGATCTCGTCCTCTGCCTTGTCCATGGTGAGGTAGTACAGGCCGGTCACCATGTCCAGACGCGGCATAGCCAGCGGCTTACCGGATGCCGGGGACAGAATGTTGTTGGAAGCCAGCATCAGCACGCGAGCCTCTGCCTGTGCTTCTGCAGACAGCGGCAGGTGAACTGCCATCTGGTCACCGTCGAAGTCGGCGTTGAAGGCCTCACAGGCCAGCGGGTGCAGCTGAATTGCCTTACCCTCAACCAGCTTCGGCTCGAAGGCCTGAATACCCAAGCGGTGCAACGTAGGCGCACGGTTGAGCATCACAGGGTGCTCAGAAATGGCCTGCTCCAGCACGTCCCAAACCTCTGGGCGCTGGCGCTCCACCATGCGCTTTGCAGACTTGATGTTCTGGGCGTAGTCGTTTTCGACCAAGCGCTTCATAACGAAGGGCTTGAACAGCTCGAGTGCCATCAGCTTCGGCAAACCACACTCGTGCAGCTTCAGCTGCGGGCCGACGATAATAACGGAACGACCGGAGTAGTCCACGCGCTTACCCAGCAGGTTCTGGCGGAAACGACCCTGCTTACCCTTGAGCAAGTCAGACAGAGACTTCAACGGGCGGTTGCCCGGGCCGGTAACCGGACGGCCACGGCGGCCGTTATCGAAGAGCGCGTCAACAGACTCCTGCAGCATGCGCTTCTCGTTATTCACGATGATCTCTGGTGCACCCAGGTCAATCATGCGCTTCAGGCGGTTATTGCGGTTGATAACGCGGCGGTACAGGTCATTCAGATCCGAGGTGGCGAAGCGGCCACCGTCCAGCTGCACCATCGGGCGCAGCTCAGGCGGGATAACCGGAATTGCGTCCAGCACCATGCCTGCCGGGTCATTGCCGGAGTTCAGGAATGCGGCAACAACCTTGAGGCGCTTAAGCGCGCGCATCTTCTTTTGGCCCTTGCCGTTGTTGATGATCTCACGCAGCTCCTCGGCCTCTGCCTCGAGGTCGAAATTGCGTACCAAGGTCTGGATGGCTTCTGCACCCATGCCGCCGGTGAAGTAATCCTCGTAGCGGTCAACCAGCTCTTCGTAAATGGTCTCATCGATGACCATCTGCTTCGGAGCAAGCTTCAGGAAGGTGTTCCAGATTTCATCCAAGCGCGCGACCTCGCGCTCGCCGCGCTCGCGGATGTGCTGCATTTCCTTATCGGCAGCGTTCTGTACCTTCTTGCGGGCATCGGCACGCGCACCGGCTGCCTCCAGTTCTGCCAAGTCGGACTCGAGCTTGGAAGCGCGCTCTGCGATCTCGGACTCGGTATCGTCCTCAACGTCCTTCTTTTCCAGCAGCATTTCTGCTTCCAGAGTGGACTGGTCGTTGTGGCGAGCCTCTTCATCAACCGAGGTGATGATGTTGGCAGCGAAGTAGATGATGCGCTCAAGGTCCTTCGGAGCCAGGTCCAGCAGGTAGCCTAGGCGGGAAGGAACGCCCTTGAAGTACCAGATGTGGGTTACCGGAGCGGCCAGTTCAATGTGGCCCATGCGCTCACGGCGCACCTTGGACTTGGTGACCTCTACGCCGCAACGCTCACAGATGATGCCCTTGTAACGGACGCGCTTGTACTTACCACAAGCACACTCCCAGTCACGGGTAGGTCCGAAAATGCGCTCGCAGAACAAGCCGTCCTTTTCCGGCTTCAGCGTGCGGTAGTTAATGGTCTCGGGCTTTTTAACCTCGCCCTTAGACCAGCGACGGATATCGTCAGCAGTGGCCAGACCGATGCGGAGCTCGTCGAAGAGATTTACGTCAAACACGTAATGTCTCCCTTTCATCCTCGTCATCTGAGGAATTGATGGCTTTTAATGAATTAATCTTTATTGCCCGCCCGCGGCGGTCCCGGTGTTAGGCACCGGAACCATGCATTCCGCAGTGGACCGAGAATCTATTTAGGCGATGTCTGCGGAAGAGCCCTCATCGCGGGACAAGTTAATGCCAAGCGATGGGCTATCCATGTCATCGTCATCAGAGCCAGACAGCTCCATCGGAGTGCCGTCGGTGGAAAGAACTTCCACGTTCAGGCACAGGGACTGCAGCTCCTTGAGCAACACCTTGAAGGACTCAGGGATGCCCGGATCTGGGATGTTGTCGCCCTTCACGATGGCCTCGTAGACCTTCACGCGGCCCACCACGTCATCGGACTTAATGGTCAAGAGCTCCTGCAGGGTGTAGGCAGCGCCATAAGCCTGCATTGCCCACACCTCCATCTCACCGAAGCGCTGGCCACCGAACTGAGCCTTACCACCCAGTGGCTGCTGGGTAATCATGGAGTAAGGACCAGTGGAACGAGCGTGAATCTTCTCATCAACCAGGTGGTGCAGCTTGAGCATGTACATGTAGCCCACGGAGATGGGGTACTTGTACGGCTCGCCCGAGCGGCCATCGAAAAGCGTGGCCTTACCGTGCTCATTGACCAGTACGTCGCCGTCGCGGTTCGGGCGGGACGATGCCAACAGGCGCTCGATCTCGTGGTTGGTAGCACCATCGAAGACCGGGGTGGCGGTCAGGGAGTCCGCAGGGACATCGTAAAGCTCTTCCGGCAAGGTCTTGAGGAGCTCGGCGTTAGCCGGATCCTCGGTGTCGACCTTCCAACCAGCGTGAGCCAGCCAGCCCAAGTGCAACTCAAGCACCTGGCCGATGTTCATACGACGCGGCACACCGTGGGTGTTCAGCAGGATGTCCACCGGGGTGCCATCCTCCATGAACGGCATATCCTCTGGCGGCAGGATCTTGCCCACAACACCCTTGTTGCCGTGGCGGCCGGCCATCTTATCGCCGTCCTGGATCTTGCGCTTTTGTGCCACGTACACGCGGATCATCTCGTTGACGCCAGGTGCCAGGTCGTCGTCATCATCGCGGGAGAAGCGAGCAACGCCAATAACCTTGCCCACCTCACCGTGCGGAACCTTCATGGAGGTATCGCGCACCTCGCGGGCCTTCTCACCGAAGATGGCGCGCAGCAGGCGCTCTTCCGGAGTCAGCTCGGTCTCACCCTTCGGGGTGACCTTACCCACTAGGATATCGCCGGCACGAACGTCAGCACCGATACGGATGATGCCGCGCTCATCGAGGTCGCTCAAGACATCCTCAGCGACGTTTGGAATTTCGCGGGTGATTTCCTCGGCGCCCAGCTTGGTGTCACGAGCATCGATCTCGTGCTCTTCGATGTGGACGGAGGTCAGGATGTCCTCCTCCACGATGCGCTGGTTAAGGATGATGGCGTCCTCGTAGTTGTGGCCTTCCCACGGCATGAACGCAACCAGCAGGTTGCGGCCGAGCGACATCTCACCATTATGGGTACCTGGGCCATCGGCCAAAACCTGGCCGGCCTCTACGCGCTGTCCCATGGACACCAGCGGGGTCTGGTTGTAGTTGGTGCCCTGGTTGGTGCGCTCGAACTTACGCAGGATGTAGGTATCGCGCTGACCCTCATCGTCCATAATGGTAATGACGTCAGCGGTAACGTTTTCAACCACACCGGCCTTTGGCGTGATGACGACGTCACCAGCGTCGTAGGCAGCGCGCTGCTCCATACCGGTACCCACCAGTGGGGCCTCGGAACGAACCAGCGGAACCGCCTGCTTCTGCATGTTCGCACCCATCAAGGCACGGTTAGCATCGTCGTGCTCCAAGAACGGAATCATGGCGGTACCAACGGAGACCATCTGGCGCGGGGAAACGTCAACGTAGTCCACACCGGAGGCATCGGTCACTCCGATGTCACCTTCCTTCAAGCGGACCTCGATGCGCTCGCCGATCAAACGGCCTTCCTCGTCCTGCTCAACCTCGGCCTGAGCAATGGCGAAGCGGTCCTCCTCATCAGCGGTGAGGTATTCCACTTGGTCCGTAACCTTGCCGTCAACGACCTTGCGGTACGGGGTCTCGATGAAGCCGAAGGGGTTCACGCGGGCGTAGGACGCCAGCGCACCAATCAGACCAATGTTTGGACCCTCAGGGGTCTCAATCGGGCACATGCGGCCGTAGTGCGAAGCGTGCACGTCTCGCACCTCAATGCCGGCGCGCTCACGGGACAGACCACCTGGGCCCAGTGCGGACAAGCGACGCTTGTGGGTCAGGCCAGACAGGGAGTTGTTGTGGTCCATGAACTGCGAGAGCTGCGAAGTACCAAAGAACTCGCGGATAGCAGCAGAGACCGGGCGCACGTTAATCAGGGACGTCGGCGTGATGGACTCGGCGTCCTGGGTGGTCATGCGCTCGCGCACGACGCGTTCCATGCGGGACAGGCCAACACGGACCTGGTTCTGGATGAGCTCACCCACGGTGCGCAGACGACGGTTGCCAAAGTGGTCGATGTCGTCGGTGTTCAGCGAGATCATCTCGCCGTTTGGTGCCTTCATCTCACGCTCGCCAACGTGCAGGCGTACCAAGTACTCCAGGGTGACGGCGATGTCTTCTTCAGTCAGGGTCATCAGACCGTCGTGGTCGCCGCCAAGGCCCAGCTTGCGGTTGGCCTTGTAGCGGCCAACCTTGGCAAGGTCATAGCGCTTAGCGCGGAAGAAGGAGTTATCCAACAAGGACTGCGCCAACTCGCGGGTAGGCTGCTCGCCCGGGCGCTGCTTGCGGTAGATCTCCAGCAGCGCTTCATCGGTGTTGGATACACCGTCAGATTCTAGGGTGGACATCATGAGCTCAGAGAAGCTGAAGCGCTCCCTGATCTGCTCCTCGGTCCACCCCAGTGCCTTCAACAGGACGGTTACCGGCTGGCGGCGCTTGCGGTCAATGCGCACGCCGACGGTATCGCGCTTGTCCACGTCGAACTCCAGCCAAGCACCGCGGGAAGGAATAATCTTCACGGAGTGCAGCGGGCGTTCGGTGGACTTATCGATGGAACGATCGAAGTACACACCCGGGGAACGCACCAGCTGGGAGACGATGACGCGCTCGGTACCGTTCACGATGAAGGTACCCATATCCGTCATGATCGGGAAGTCACCGATGAAGACGGTCTGCGACTTAATCTCTTGGGTGTCGTTATTAATAAACTCTGCGGTCACGTACAGCGGCGCGGAGTAGTTGATGTCCTTTTCTTTACACTCATCGACGGTGTTTTTCACCGGCTCGAAGCGAGGCTCCGACAAGGACAGGGACATATTGCCCGAGTAGTCCTGAATCGGCGAGAGCTCTTCGAGGATATCCTCAAGGCCACTCGTCACGCGTGCGTCATCGCCGCGCTCAGCCTGCTCACGCTCGCGCCATTCCGGCGAGCCGACGAGCCAAGCAAAGGAATCGAGTTGTACGTCAAGGAGGCCCGGCAGGGCGATAGGCTCGCTAATTTTCGCAAACGAGTATCGCTTCGGGGCTCCGGGGATATTGGCCACTGACTTGGTCTGGCGGGAGACTGCCAAGATGGGTCCTTCCAGCACCTCACGCGGATTGCTACTCGCCCTGGCCGACGAGCAGCAAAACCGCTGGTAATTTTAGCATTCGGTCTGCTGTGGAGTGTCTGGGTTCAGAATGCACAAAATCACCTTGTCAAGTCGGTTTTGCCATCACCAACCCGAAAGGCTAAATGTGCACCGAAGATCCAGATTCCAGCGCAACGAATTAGTGTATAGGAAAAACTCAGGTATGTAAAGACACACCACTCTTAAGGCTTTTTCATTCCGCGTTCGGGGGCAAGCTCTCGCTCGCCGCTGCGCCAACGCGGCAGTAATGCTGCACCGCGTCTATCGCGGCAACCACAAGCACCGTACCACTAAAAACTCATGCAACCGCAACCCGAACCACACTTAAGGCTCTTAGCTGGAACTTTGCCTAGCTATTTGGGTGACGTTTTTCTTTCCGCGACGGCGTACATGCTTGTTTTTACGGTCATATATTCCAAGTGCCCCAATGACCCCAATAAAGGTAAGCAAGATACCGATTCCTAGGGCTACCCAGCGCGCGATCTCCGCCACGTGGTTGCGTGGGAATGATTCTGCTTCCGCGATGAGCGCCGCACGGCTTTCCTGTGAAGTGGAACCATTAAAGACAAAGGCTCGCTCGCGCCCTACCCCCTCGCGATCCGCGTAGTAGTCATCGATATCCATATCCATGCCCACCACCAAGCCGGTGGCTTGGTCGACGTAGAAGTCTCGGCTGCCCGAGTGCATCAAATAACCAGGTTCTTGACCCCCATCTTCCTTGGGGAAGGAGGTGGTATTGCCATCGGCGGCATACAGCTGCGCTACGTTCGTTGGTTCAATTTCCTGGTGATAGCGATACACCGTGCGGCCTTCTATGTCAGTTTCTTCTTCAAAGACCGCGTCCACCGCCTTGCGCAGGGTGGGGTCAAAAACCGGGTAGTTCGTTTTCTCCGCATCCGCTGGGAATTTCAGCCAGTACCCGTCGATGGCCACCTGATCTTCGGGGCTAGCCAAAGTGTGGCTCAGGCTGGCTTCTGCCTCTGCCTCACCGCTCAGGCGGTCCATGGGATAGGTCCACACCTGCGCCTGGCTTAAATCGTCGATGCCCTGACCATCGCCGCGCAGGCGCGTCTCCCCTATGCGCAGCGTCGCGGTATCTTCATCTGAAGGCTCTTGGATGCTCGCATTAATCTGGTAGGTCATCGGCCCAGAATAAGGCGACGTGCCATCCTTATTGACCACTTGGGAATCCGCGGAGTCATCCTTAAGGGTCCACGCGGTGTTTTTGAGTTCCAACGGCAACCGCGGCGAGAAATCCAAAAACGCCGGCGCCGCTACTCCGGCGGCCACCAGCGCTACGCCGAGGCCAAGTAAAAGGACGGAAAAGATGCGGGACTTGGGCAGCATGGGGGCTAATTCTACAGCGCTAGCCCCCAAATCCTAGTTTCTACAGGCGGGCTCGAGCGGACTAAACCTAAGATTCCTACGCCATGTGCTTATCCCAGGCAATAATGCCGCTCGTGTCCGTCGTGCGCCGAGCGCACCAAAGGTCATATTCTTCTTGCAATCCCAACCAGAATTCGGCGGAATTGCCAAAATATGCCGAAAGACGCAAAGCCATATCAGCGCTCAATCCAATTCGCCCTCGGACAAGCTTCGAAATCTGGGATTTGCTGCTAAAAACGTCCTTCGCCAAGCGATATTGAGTAATACCTAAAGGCGTTAAAAACTCTTCGCTTAATACCTCACCTGGGTGCGGCACAGGGACTATGTCCAGTGCTCCTTCAGACCCATTAGTGGTAATCGATGAAGTCAACATCGATAGCTCCCTTCTCTGTCCACCGGAAAATTATCCTCCACTGTGCATTTACTCGAATCGAATAAAAGCCTTCGAACTGACCTCTAAGCTTTTCCAGGTGATTCGCTGGCGGAACTCTTAAATCAGAAACTGTCGCAGATCGATCAATCATGATCAACTTCCGGCGTAATACTTTCCGCAATTCAGGAGGTACGTACTTGGGCGATTTACCATTAATGTGAAACAGCTCTAAGCTATCTCTCCTAAATTCCACAATCCTATAGTGTCACACTTTGAAACTTGAGTCTACCGCTGAGACAATCATTATTAGAGTCGTCGCAACGACCCACTAAGCTCAAGGAACCCGCAAAACGGGAGAAACCCCCATCTCCCACCGCATTTAGCGCGGTAAGAGTGGGGGCTTCGAAAGCGTGAAGCTCAGTTAAATTACTTGAGCTCGACGGAAGCGCCAGCCTCTTCCAGCTTGGTCTTAGCAGCCTCAGCGTCGTCCTTGGAAGCGCCTTCGATGATGGCCTTAGGTGCACCCTCAACCATTTCCTTAGCTTCCTTCAGGCCCAGGCCGGAAACGAGCTCGCGGACAGCCTTAATAACGCCGATCTTCTTAGCGCCAGCGTCGGTCAGAACGACGTCGAACTCGGTCTGCTCCTCAGCAGCGGAAGCGCCGCCCTCAGCCGGGGCGCCCGGTGCAGCAGCGGCAACCGGTGCAGCAGCCTCAACGTCGAAGACGTCCTCGAATTCCTTAACGAACTCAGACAGTTCGATGAGGGTCATTTCCTTGAAAGCTTCAATGAGCTCGTCCTTGGTGAGCTTAGCCATGATGGCAAGTCCTTTCTGTGTTGTGTGCTTGTTCCCCGGTAATGAGGTAGCAAACACGGTGTTTTATGTGTGCGTCTGTTGTGACGACTTAAGCTTCTGCTTCCTTCTTGTCCTGCAAAGCAACAACGGTACGAACCGCCTTGGTTGCAGGAGCGTTGAAGACAGCGGCTGCCTTCGCCATAGAACCCTTCATAGCGCCAGCCAGCTTTGCGAGGGTGGTCTCGCGGTTGTCCAGCTTGGCGATGGCCTGAACCTGCTCCGCAGACAATGCGTCGCCGTCCATGTAGCCACCCTTGATGACGAGTGCCTTGTTGTCATCAGCAAACTTGGTGATGACCTTCGCAGCATCCACTGCCTCGCCCTTGATGAACGCAATTGCGGTCGGGCCAGTCAGCAAATCATCAAGACCTTCGATGCCAGCTTCGTTGGCAGCGATCTTGAAGAGGGTGTTCTTGGCGACGGAGTAGTCAACGTCAAAGCCCAGGTTGTTACGCAGCTCCTGCAGCTGGGATACGGTCAGGCCGCGGTACTCAGTCAAAACGACGGAGCTAGAATCGGCCAGCTTTTCCTTCAGCTCTGCCAAGTCTGCAGTGTTCTTTGGGTTTGCCATTGTCTCTCGCCTCCTTCCAAAACATCTCTTTTATTTTCCGCCGGGGCCTTCCAAAAAGAAAAGCCCCGTGCAAGAGCACAGGGCGTGCGACATGAGAAATGCCGCGGAATGCGCAAAGTGTCTCCTGCGTGGGCCGCCTCCATGGTGGAGAACTTTCAATCCTTAATGGATGACCAACGGTCTTCGGTGAACTTTGACTCGGCCACAAGGCCGTTCAAACTTCATAAGGGATAATACCGTGCTTTCCTCGTATTCCCAAATTGCCCAGCCGCATAGGCTATCTAGTATGACTTCCCTCATGTGGTTTCGCGATGACCTGCGCTTATCCGATAACCAGGCCCTTACCCGCGCCGCGGAGGCCGCCACCGATAAAAACGGTTCAAAGCCAGAGTTAGTGGCCGTTGTCCTCGATGAGCCCGCCTACCCCAGCACCCGGCCGCTCGGTGGCGCCACTCACTGGTGGCGGGAGCGTTCGCTCCATGCCCTAGCGCAGGAGCTTGCCTCCCGTGGGGTGAAGCTTCTGCGCGCTACCGGCGATGCCCGCACCGTCATTCCCCGTATCGCCCACGAGGTTGGCGCCGATACCGTCACCTGGACCCGCCGCTACCACGGCCCGCTGCGCGAAGTCGACGCCACAGTAAAAGCAGCGCTCGCAGATTCCGGAATTAACGCCACCTCCTACCCCGGTTTCACCCTCGTGGAGCCATGGGAGGTAACTAATGGCCAGGGCAAGCCTTATAAGGTCTTTACTCCCTTTGGGGCCGCCGCGCGGTCCCAACTCGCTGATGACGAACCGCTGCCCGTGCCGGAATTGCTGTCGCGGCGGGAGATGGGGGCATCGGCAAGCAGCAGCTGGCCCGATCCCAGCGCCGCTGAACCGCAGTGGGCTGCGTCGCTCGCCCAGTATTGGACGCCAGGGGAGGCAGGTGCGCGCGAACGCCTAGCCCAGCTCGACTTAACTCACTATGCCAGAGAACGCGATATACCCGCGCACAACGCCACCTCTCTGCTATCGCCGCACCTGCGCTTTGGCGAGGTATCCCCACGCGAAGTTTGGGTGGCCGCCGCCGAGGAGCCCGACGCGGAGAAATTTCAGTCCGAGTTGCTGTGGCGCGACTTTGCCTGGCACCGGCTCTACCACCTGCCCGATCTGGCCACCCGCAACGTGCGGAAAAAATTCAACCGCTTCGACTGGTCCTGGGATGACCCGCGGCTAAAGGATTGGCAGGAGGGTACGACGGGCATCCCACTTGTCGATGCCGGTATGCGCGAGCTCTGGCACACCGGCTACATGCACAACCGCGTGCGCATGGTGGTGGGTTCGTTTCTTACCAAGAACCTGGGAATCCATTGGCGCCTAGGCGAGGAATGGTTTTGGGACACCCTGGTGGATGCCGATGCCGCGTCCAACCCATTTAACTGGCAATGGGTGGCCGGCTGCGGCGATGATGCCGCGCCCTTCTTCCGCATCTTCAACCCTGAAACCCAGGCACAGCGCTTCGACCCCGAAGGCGCCTATATCCGCCGCTGGGCTCCCACGTTATCCGCCCCACCCATCGTGGATCTCAGGCAGTCGCGACAGGCGGCCCTAGATGCCTACGCCGAGATCAAAGGCGCAGACTAACGCTCAATACCTAGACTTTTCGTTCACACCGCAAGGCCTGTTGAACGATGCAAAAGACCCCAAGGAAAATCCTCGGGGTCTTCATTCACGCGCTATGCGCTATCACCGTCTTAGTCGGTGTAGCCCTTCTGCACGGAGCCGTCCACAGGAATGCCTGGACCGGAGGTGGTGGAGATGGTGGCACGCTTGATGTAGATGCCCTTAGCGGAAGCGGGCTTCAGGCGCTGGATCTCATCCATGAGGGCGCCGTAGTTCTCAGCGAGCTTCTCAGCATCGAAGGAAGCCTTACCAAGGATGGCGTGCAGGTTTGCAGCCTTGTCCACGCGGAAGGAGATCTTACCGCCCTTAACCTCGCTAATTGCCTTAGCAACGTCATTGGTCACGGTACCGGTCTTCGGGTTAGGCATCAGACCACGTGGGCCCAAGACGCGGGCGACGCGGCCAACCTTGGCCATCTGGTCGGGGGTAGCGATGGCAACGTCGAAGTTCAGGTTGCCCTCGTTGATCTGCTCGATCAACTCGGAGGTGCCGACGATGTCAGCGCCAGCTTCCTGAGCTGCGGTAGCCTTTTCGCCCTCTGCGAAAACGGCGACGCGAACGTCCTTACCGGTGCCGTTAGGCAGGGAAACGGTGCCGCGCACCAGCTGGTCAGCCTTGCGTGGGTCAACGCCCAAGCGGAAGACGACGTCAACGGTGGCGTCGAAGTTCTTGGAGGAGGTCTCCTTGGCCAGCTTTGCGGCCTCGATCGGACGGTACAGGCGGGACTTATCTACAAGTTCCGCAGCGGCCTTATAAGCCTTAGACTTGGTGCTCATTTAACAATTCCTTTTCTGGATTGGCGTGGTATTTAGCGGGCCGAAGCTGGCCCTACCACATAAAGTTTTTACTTCTCCGGTGCGCCATCGATGTTAAGGCCCATGGAGCGGGCGGTACCAGCGATGATGTGTGCGCCGGCCTCGATGTCGCGGGCGTTGAGGTCCTCGAACTTGGTCTGTGCAATTTCCTTGCACTGATCCCAGGTGACGGTGCCGACCTTATCGGTGTGCGGAACACCGGAACCCTTCTGGACGCCAGCGGCCTTCAGCAGCAGCTTGGCTGCCGGCGGGGTCTTCAGCTTGAAGTCGAAGGAGCGGTCTTCGTAGACGGTGATCTCAACAGGAACCACGTTGCCACGCTGGTTCTCGGTAGCGGCGTTATAAGCCTTGCAGAATTCCATGATGTTGACGCCGTGGGCACCCAGTGCCGGGCCAACTGGCGGTGCCGGGTTAGCGGCGCCAGCCTCGATCTGCAGCTTGATGAAGCCAGATACCTTCTTCTTTGGAGCCATCGAATTACCTCTTTCCTGTGGTACCGAACCTGCGTCACGATGAATAACGCGGCCCGTCCGGATGCTCACCTCAGTGGGCCACCGGAGGATGAAACGATTTACGTGTGCGCACGCAAAAGGCGCACGGCGTTCCAGTCTAGAACACCGTACGCCCTGCACAAAATCATTTTTTAAGAAATGCGCTCGATTTCCGTCGGCGACAACTCCACTGGGGTTTCGCGGCCGAAGATGGAGACTAGGCCCTGCATCTTGCCGGTCTCCGGGTCAATTTCGGAGATGGTAGCGGACACGGCAGCCAGCGGGCCGGACAGGATGGTAACGGCCTCGCCCACCTCGAAGTCGTGGGCGTACTTCTTGGCCACTTCCTTCTCCGGCATTTCAACGACCTGCTCGCCCTCTTGCTCGTTCGGGGCGGCCTCGCCCTTGGTGGCGGGAGCTTCATTCGGCATGAGGAACTTAGCCACGTCGCGGGTCTTCACCGGCGTCGCGTTGCCTTCATTGCCCACGAAGGAGGTCACGCCGGGGGTTTCGCGGATGACCGACCAGGCGGCATCGTTAAGCTCAGCACGTACCAGAACATAGCCCGGCAGCAGCTTGCGCTTTACAATCTTCTTCTTGCCGTCCTTGTTTTCCATGATCTGCTCGATGGGGACGACGACCTCGAAGATGGAGTCTTCCACCTCAAGGGTCTGCGCACGCATGTCGAGGTTTGTGCGCACCTTGTTTTCGTAGCCGGAGTAGCACTGGATGATGTACCACTGGCCCGGCTGCTTCTTCAGCTCGCGGGTGAATTCGCGCAGGCGCTTGCGGTAAGCGGCGTCCTCAGCTTCTTCCTCGGTTTCGGCGGCGCTCTCTTCGGCGGACTCGGCCTCCGCCGCGGGGGCATCGGCAAGCGCAGCGTCTTCTGCGCCAGCGATGTCAGCCTGAGCCGGTGCTGCGGCCTCCTCTTGGGCGTCCTCGACTGCGCTGGCGTGCTCTGCAGCCTGCTCCTGCACGTTGGACTGCATGGCCTCCTCTAGGGAGGTTCCTGGGTTTTCGACGTTATTTTCGTCGCTCATGAGTGGTACTCCAAAATGTCATCGGCGCGTGTTGTAGAACCAGCCTACCCGCGGCGCGTGTGGGCAAAAAGTATCCCGCCGTTCCGGAGTGCGGAAACAGCGGGATAAAAGATTGTGGGGTCATTCTAGCTAATTAGTCAGAATCTTCTCAACTCCGAGGCCAGCCAGGGTATCGACGCCCCAAACAAGCGCGGTGATGACGATCAAGAAGGCGAACGTGATGAGGGTGTACTGCAGCATCTCTCCACGGGTGGGCCAGACCACCTTCTTCATTTCAGAGACAACCTCGCCGGGGAATGCGGCGACGCCGCCACCCGGGCTCTCGGTGCTGTTTTTATCCTCAACGCGGACCACGTTCTTCTTCGCCGAGTCCGTGGAGGTCGTGGAAGCCGCACCAGAAAGCTGGCGCTTACCGGTAGGACGCGGGGCCGCCGAGTCCTTCGGCTGCTGCTCATCGCTCACAGCTAACCCTCCTTGGGAAGTGAAATCTTTTTCTAGGCATGAACCTCCGCCCAGACATAACTTTGTCAACCCTAGCAAAAGGTGCACGGGCAGGAAAGCATGCCAGGGCGGGTGAGCCGCATCTGTGACAAAAATATCCCCGCCATCTGGAAAGCAGATGCCGGGGATCCTTGCAGGGGCGACAGGACTCGAACCTGCAACCTACGGTTTTGGAGACCGTTGCGCTACCAATTGCGCCACGCCCCTATTTTATTTTTCGTGACTCTAGAACGTCACGCGCCGATGACCTTACCAGATACCTAATTCCTCACGGAAACCAGTACACCGCTAAGGCCATAGGCACGGTAGTAAAAAAGCGCCGTAATGGCGCTTTTCTTTCCCGGTAGCGATGGCGAGAATTGAACTCGCGACACAGCGATTATGAGTCGCTTGCTCTACCACTGAGCTACACCGCCATGGTGAACACCTTCATCCTGCAGGAAGATATTTCCTCCAGACATGAATGGAGCCCCCTGACAGAATCGAACTGTCGACCTTTTCCTTACCATGGAAACGCTCTGCCGACTGAGCTAAGGGGGCACATCCCAGCATCAAGCACATCAATATTTCGTTGTGCTCTCCGTTGCGGACTTCAATAATGTAACCTGACACCTCCACTTTGCACAAATCGCCACGTCAGCACCCATAAGTGAAGAAATTTCCGGGGCTTATTCGATGCTGGTCCTCGCCACCCGGTGTGTTTGAATGAAAGGCATGCTGGATCATAAAGACTGTCTTTCTATCGACGCCGCGAAGCTCTACTACAACTCCGGGTTTTCACAGGCGGAGGTGGCATCTCACCTGGGGATTTCCAGGCCGACGGTCTCCAAATTGCTCACTCATGCCGCCGAGCGCGGCTTTGTCACCGTAAGTATTACCGATCCCCGCGAGCAGTCCGATGAGCTGGTTTCTGCGCTCTGCGAGCGCTTTTCGCTAGCCGATGCCCGCGTCACCGCCACCCCTCCCGGCGGATCCCTGCTCGCGGATTTGGGCAGCGCTGGCGCCGCCCTATTGGAGGAGCTCATTACCGATCACACCTCGGTGGGCTTGTCCTGGGGCGAAACCATGTCCGCGGTGGCCTCCCATTTGCGCAAGCGGCCACTGGAGGGTGTGGACATCATCCAGCTCAAGGGCGGGCATTCTCACTCGGAGCGCTCCACCAAGGATCTGCAGACTATGCAGGCATTTACCCAGGCCTTTAATGCCGAGGCACACCTGCTTCCCCTCCCGGTGATCTTCGATTCCGTCGAGGCCAAAGAGTGGGTCTCCCGCGATAGGCATATTGCCAAGATTTTGCAGATGGGGGCATCAGTAAGCGTGGCGGTATTTACCGTCGGCGCGATGAAGAAAGAATCGCTCGCGCTTAACTTGGGATATCTCACCGAAAGCGAAGAGGAAGAATTGCTCACCAATGCGGTGGGAGATGTATGCTCGCGCTTTTTCACCACCCATGGCGATG
The DNA here is from genome assembly GCF_030227225.1 of Corynebacterium rhinophilum. Lineage (GTDB taxonomy): Bacteria > Actinomycetota > Actinomycetes > Mycobacteriales > Mycobacteriaceae > Corynebacterium > Corynebacterium rhinophilum. The sequence goes on along the minus strand of NZ_JASPHQ010000001.1, from coordinate 18,223 downwards.
TTGCCAGCCAGGCGGTGGATGAGCGCACCGTTGGCATTAGCCTGAGCGATTTAGCAACGCGTCCCACCCGCGTCTTAGTAGCCGGCGGCGCTCATAAGGCCGAGGCACTACAGGTCGCCTTGGATATGGGCCTTGCCACCCACCTAGTCACGGATCAAACCACGGCGCACAAACTGGTGAACTCTACAGAGAGTCGCCTTCCTCACCATTAATGCACATTTGTTAATTATTTCATTGACATTGGTGCCACGGGGGCTAAACTGACTGGTGACACAGTCCACCAGTCCACGTTGAGGAGTACTCCATGTCTCAGACCGAGATTTCCACCCCGCACATCAACCCGCACGGCGCCCCCATCGCAGAGACCGTTTTGCTGCCCGACGATCCCCTCCGCGCCAAATTCATCGCGGATACCTTCTTGGAAGATGTCGTCCAATTCAATGAAATCCGCAACATGCTGGGCTTTACCGGCACCTACAACGGCAAGCCCATCTCCGTTATGGGCACCGGTATGGGAATTCCCTCTATCGGTATCTACTCCTGGGAATTGATCCATAAGTTCGGTGCGAAAAAGCTCATCCGCGTCGGCTCCATCGGTGCTATGCAAGAAGACATCGAATTGCACGATGTCATCGTGGCATCTTCTGCTTCTACCGATTCCAACTTCCTGTCACAGTATGACCTGCCGGGCACCTACGCCCCCACCGCATCCTGGAAGCTACTCAAGGCGCTGGTAGATGAGGCCGAGCGCCAAGAGACCCCGATTCACGTGGGCAATATCCTAAGTTCTGACATGTTCTACCACATGGATAAGACCGTCAACGGCCGCTGGGCGCACATGGGCGTGCTTGGTGTGGAAATGGAATCCGCCGCACTCTATGCCACCGCCGCCGAGGCCGGTGTCGACGCCTTGGGCCTATTCACTGTCTCAGACAATGTGGTCAACGGCACCCAGCTTTCTGCCGAGGACCGCCAGAGCGCATTCCACACCATGATGAAACTCGCCTTGCCACTTAACGCAGTCGACTAAGCTCCTCTTCCCACAAAGGACAACTTCCATGCTGAAAAAAGTTAAGGCCATGCCGGGGGATCGCACCCAGGTTAACCCCAAGGCGGCCGTCCCTATCCTCCTTTTCGTCTTCGTCTTCTCCCTCATCATTGACAATGGATTCAAGACGATGACCATGCCGATCGCGGAAGCGCTGGAGATCTCCGATAAAACCGCTTCGCTGCAGGCCTCGCTGGCCGGCGTCATCATTGGTATCGGCGCCGTCGTCTACGCCGCCTTGGCGGACTCCATCTCTATTCGGAAGCTCATGCTTACCGGTATCGGGTTTGTGGCCGTGGGTTCCATCCTGGCTTTCATTTTCTCTGGTTCGTGGGCCATGGTGTTGACTGGGCGTTTGATTCAGACCACCGGTTTGGCCGCCGCTGAGACGCTCTATGTCATCTACGTGACCAAGCACTTGAGTGAGGATGATCAAAAGACCTACCTCGGCTTTTCCACCGCTGCCTTCCAGGCCGGCCTGCTCATTGGTGCGCTGACCTCTGGGTTCATCTCCACCTACGTGTCCTGGACGGCGATGTTCCTCATCCCCCTTATCCTCCTGCTCACCATTCCGCCCATCATTAAAAATGTGCCGGAAGATGAGGCCGTGGAGGGCCACCTGGACGCACTTGGCCTGTTCTTTGTCGCCGTCTTCGCCAGCGCTCTCATCATGTTTATGCAGGATTACGCCTGGTACTGGCTCGTCTTGGCAGCCATTGGCTTAGTCCTGTTCATCGTGCACATCAAGAACGCAAAGAACCCCGTGGTCACCCCGGAATTCTTCACCAATGGACGCTACGTGTGGACCATCGTCATGGTGCTCTTTGTCTATTCCACCCAGCTGGGCTTTATCTTCCTGCTTCCCTATGCAGCCCAAGACATGCACGGTATGAGCCTGGACCGTGCTTCGTTGTTGCTCATTCCTGGCTATGCCTGCGCCGTGCTCGTCGGTATTTTGTCCGGCAAGATCGGCACGGTGCTCTCGTCTCGAGCCACCATCTATACCGCTTTTGCTTTGGTTGCAGGTTCCTTATTCATTGCCGCGCTGTTTGCACAGGTTCACGTGGCTGTGCTTGTTATCACCATTATTGCCTTTGCCAGCGGCTTTTCCCTGATGTACGCACCACTGGTCAATACTGCACTGCGCAATATCACCGCAGCCAAGTCCGGTATCGCCATCGGCTTTTATAACCTCACCATCAATATCGCCATCCCGCTGGGCATTGCGTACACCGCCAAGCTGATGGAGTCCACCAGCTACACCACCACCCTGCTCATTCTCACCGTCATCGCTCTCTTCGGTTCCGCGCTGTACATCATTTCGGATCTGAAGATGGCTAAAAACGAACCCGCCCCAGTTTCCTAAAGGAGAAAATCATGACTTCCCAGAACCTCACCCGCTCAGACGTTGCCTCCTATATCGACCACACCCTGCTCAAGCCAGAGGCCACCCCGGAGCAGTTCCGCGCCTTGGCAGAAGAGGCCACCGAGCTTGGCACCTATGCCGTGTGCGTCTCCCCTTCCGCCCTGCCGCTCGAGACCCCAGAGTCCCTCCACGTCGCCACGGTCGTGGGCTTTCCTTCCGGCGCCGTCAAGCCGGAAATCAAGGCTGCTGAGGCAGCCCGCGCGGTTGCCGATGGCGCCGAGGAAGTAGACATGGTCATCAACATCCCGCTGGCCATCGAGGGCCGCGCCGAGGAGCTGCAGGCAGAAATCCAGGCCGTGCGCGATGCCATCCCAGGCAAGGTGCTCAAGGTCATCATCGAGTCTGCCGCGCTTTCCGATGCCTCCATTGTCCTCGCCTGCCAGGCCGCCGCTGCCGCTCAGGCGGACTTTGTAAAGACTTCCACAGGTTTCCACCCCGCCGGCGGTGCCTCCACCCACGCAGTCAAGCTCATGCGCGAGACCGTAGGCAACAAGCTGGGCGTGAAGGCCTCCGGCGGCATCCGCACCGCCGAGGATGCTCTCGCCATGATCGAGGCCGGCGCCAGCCGCCTGGGGCTGTCCTCCTCTGCCAAGATCCTCGAGGAGCTTTAAGCCATGTCTGTGGATAAGACCTTCGACATCAACTACGCCCGCACCTGGGCCGAACACGATCCGGATGCGGACACCGCCCGTCAGGTGCTCACGTGGATCGAGGAAGATAACTCCGAAGAACTCGCCGCCGCCTTCGCGGGCCCACTGAACTTTGGTACCGCGGGCCTGCGCGCCGCCGTGGGTGCGGGCGAATCCCGCATGAACCGCGCGGTGGTCATTCGCACCACCTACGGTCTTATTACCTGGCTCAAGCAGCAGGTCGATACCCCGGTCGTTGTCATCGGCTGCGATGCCCGCCACGGATCCGCACAGTTCCAGCGCGATGCCGCGCAGGTTATCTCCGCCGCCGGTGGTAAGGCACTGGCCCTGCCCGCGCAAAACCCGACCCCACTAACCGCCTTCACGGTCCGTTCTTTGGGCGCGGATGCCGGCATTATGGTTACCGCCTCCCACAACCCGCCTGCCGATAATGGCTACAAGGTGTACCTGGGTGGCCGCGTTGCCACCGGCCCGGGCGAGGGCGTGCAGCTCATCTCCCCAGCCGATAAAGAAATCGCCGCCGCCATCGCTGAGGCCCCCTACGCCGATGAGATCCCGCTGACCTCCGATCACATCGAGGACGTCGATACCCGCGCGGAGTACCTCGACCGCGCCGCCACGTTGGTCGGTGACAATACCGATATCACCATCGCGCTGACCGCCATGCACGGCGTGGGTGCCGAACTGGGTAAGGAACTGCTGTCTCGCTGCGGCTTTTCCGTCTCGCTGGTGCCAGAACAGGCCGCTCCTGACCCAGATTTCCCCACGGTGTCCTTCCCCAACCCGGAAGAGCCCGGCGCGCTTGATCTTGGAATTCAGCATGCCGAGAAAATCGGTGCCGATATCCTTATCGCTTACGATCCCGACGCCGACCGCTGCGCCGCCGCCGTGCCTACCGATGGCACCTGGCGCCAGCTCAGTGGCGATGAGACCGGCGCTTTGCTTGGCGATTACCTCGCCCGCCGCGGCGCTACCGGCAACTTCGCCAACTCCCTCGTATCGTCCAGGCTACTCGGGCGCATCGCCGCGCACTACGGCCTCGGCCACGAGGAAACCCTGACCGGTTTCAAGTGGATCGCCCGCACCCCGGAACTGGCCTTCGGCTACGAAGAAGCTATTGGTTTCTGCCCCGATCCCAACGCAGTGCGCGATAAAGACGGCATCTCTACCTACGTGGTGCTCGCCAGCCTCGCCGCCGAATGCAAGGCAGCCGGAAGCAGCCTCCTAGGCCGCTTGGATGATATCTACGCCACGGTCGGCGCCCTGCACACGCAGCCGCTGACCTTCCGCGTCGAGGACTTGAGCCTGATTACCCAAGCAATGGACAAGGTCTCTGCTACCCCGCCGACCGAGCTCGCCGGCTCCCCAGTGTCCAAGGTGGAAAAGTTCGCACAAGGCTCGAAGTTCTTCACCGATAACGATGACCGCGTCATCGTTCGTTCCTCCGGCACCGAGCCCAAGCTCAAGTGCTACCTAGAGTCCCCCGACGCCGGTCGCCTCGATGCCATCGCGGCCGACCTGCGCGATTATTTTGGGCTCTAAGCTACTCTTGCAAAAGCCAAGCAGTAAGCTCTTGTACTGCTTGGCTTTTGCCTCCTGCATAATTCTTCTCTAGTTCTAAGGCAACCGATTCAAAGATTTTCTCAGAAAGTGCCTTAGCCCTATCCGCAGTAATTTGTCCGCGAAGATCATCTAGTGGAACAGCAATGGCAACATCTCTGCTCGGCCTCATCCAATAAGACTGCATATCCGCAGCGTAAATTTTGGGAAACGTACCCGAGATTTGGGATTCAAGCACTACATTGCCAAAAAATAGTGTTGTTAGCCGCCTTTCTTCCATGCCCTTCATCGTATGCGAAAATAAAACGCTGGAAGACTCCTCTCTCCCAAGATGAGACGGTGCCTGATACTTCTCAATGGGCACGAAAAGCCGATTCAAAAAGCATTAGACGAGCCAAACCGACTACTTGAACAAGCACAAGAGATGTTCAATATTCCGATACTCCGGGATCTGGGTTTATCGATTGCTAAGAGATCAAGAGTAGAGAATTCCCTCAACAGCGAATATCAACTATTTAATGGTGATATGACACGTGCCATCGGTACCAGAGCGACCTTTGGCAACGATTTCAGCACGGTCCAAATCCCCGTTATAGGTACTGGCTCCAGTTTGGATACTAGTTGTTGTGCTGGACAGTTCAACGCTATCCTCCTGCACAACTTCGTCGCCATTCATATATTTGATGGTTAATTCATCACCGGGTTGACCTTCATAGTGAATGTGGGGCGTATTCTTCTCGTTATCCATTTTCACCACTTGCGGATCGCACTCCCCTTCAGCCGTAACATTCCCAAGTATTGGAGCGTCTGAGGGACGGGGCTCAAAACTCTCCAGAGAAGTATCGCCATTATTCGGTGCCTCAGATTCTGCAGAGGGCTCAGGGTCTTGCACACCACAACCTACGAGCATTAAAGGTAAGCAAACAGTACTGATAGCAAGCTTATTCAACCGCATGCAGACACCCTATCAATCGTTCACGTACTGAAAACTAACCTTATTCTGGGCTATCACGAGCATCTGTTAGTCCTATTCAAGGTGTGCCGCGTCCCATAGAGCTTTCAGATCCGCCCTGCAGGAGAAAACGACGAAGCCCCACAAGCCTGTGCTTGTGGGGCTCTGTGTTGTGCCAGGTAGAAGATTCGAACTTCTGAAGGCAATGCCGGCGGATTTACAGTCCGCTCCCTTTGGCCGCTCGGGCAACCTGGCATGCACTCTGTGGTGCGTGTATGTACTTTACTATGAAGCACCCACCTACCTCCAAATCGCCAGCGCAGCGGGGAGAAATGGGGTGTGTAGGAGGGGTGCAGGCAAGCAGCTAGCCCACGCGGCGAACGGTGTAATCCGCGAGCTGGCGCAGCGCTTGGCTAGCGGAATTTTCCGGCAGTACGGAAAGCTGTTCTTCTACCGTGCGGAGGTAGGCGTTAATGTCCTCTAGCGCCCGCTGACGGCCGCCAGACTGGCGCAGGAGCTCAATGGCACGCTCGACCTCAGCATCGGTTTCTAGGGGGCCTGTCAGCAGCTCACGCAGCTGGTCTCCCACCTCGCCGTCCTCTTCCAAGGCGTAGAGGACGGGGAGGGTAAAGACACCCTCGCGCAGGTCGGTGCCCGGAGTCTTTCCGGACTCTTCTGGATCGGAGAAGATATCGATGACATCGTCCACAATCTGGAAAATCATGCCGATGGCACCGCCAATGCGGCTCAACGCAGCAGCGTATTCTGCAGAAGCGCCCGAGTGGTACGCGCCGAGGTAGCCGGCAGAGGCGATAAGCACCGCGGTCTTTTCCTGAATAACGGCCATATAGTGGTCCACGGGGTTGGCTTCGCCAGCACCAATGGTCTCGCGCATCTGGCCGGTCACCAGCTCTTCAAAGGTATCCGCGAAGTGGCCTACGGTATGGGTATCTAGTTGGCTCATCAGGCGGGAGGCGTGTGCGAGGAGGGCATCGCCGGCAAGGATGGCTACGGAGTTATTCCACCGGGAGTTGGCGGATTCCACGCCGCGGCGGCGGTCCGCCTCATCCATCACATCATCGTGGTACAGGGTGGCAACGTGCACCATCTCCACAACGGTGGCGGACTTAATAACCTCTTCACAGCCCGGTTTGGTGCCGTACTCAGAGGCAAGCAGTGCCATCATCGGACGAAAGCGCTTGCCACCTGCCTTGGACAGATGGCTTACCTTGTCCTTCAAGAAGTCCTGGCCGCGGTCAGTTTCACTGCGCAGCTTTTCTTCTACTGCTTCCATGCCCGCGCCAATGCGTTCATTAAGCTGTGGATCACCAAGATCCACGTGAGTGGCATGCGAGTGGCCGTGAGTCATTAAATAGCGTTCCTTGCAATTAAAAGCCAGAGATAATCGTTTATCTACCGTAGTCCAAACCAGCCCCCTTAACACACTTGAGGGGTTGAACTAGTGCAATGATAGTCCCTATGTCGGAACAGATCGATTCCCCCCGCCCTGTCGAAGTCGCCATCATCGGTGCAGGACCCGCCGGAGCCGCTGCGGCCATCCACGCCGCCCGCGCTGGCTATGAGACTGTCCTCATTGATTCATCCGCCTTCCCCCGCGATAAAACCTGCGGCGATGGTCTTACCCCGCGGGCAATGCACCAGCTAGATAAGCTCGGCATTACCGTTAACGCCTCCTACCGCAACCGCGGGCTCAAGCTGCACGGCTACGGCGAGGACGTCACTGCCCCGTGGCCGCAGACCTATCCTTCCCAGGTGGGCACTGCCCTGCCGCGCTTTAGGCTCGATGCGCAGCTGGTAGAGGCTGCCACCGCCGCCGGGGCCACGCTCATATCTGGTACCCCCGCGAGCGCCCCAGTCATGGAGGGCAACCGGGTGACCTCATTTCGCATCGGCAAGCAGATTATTCAGCCGAAATGGCTCATCGTGGCCGATGGCGTGCGTTCTACCTTTGGCAAGCAATTGGGCCGCACCTGGCACCGCGATGAGGTCTATGGCATCGCCGCGCGCTCCTATGCCGCCTCCCCTCAGGCAACGGAGCCGTGGATGCACTCGCACGTGGAATTAAAAGATGAAGACGATTCCGTCCAGCCCGGCTACGGCTGGATTTTCCCGTTGGGAGCAGAGCTGGGCCAGGTCAATATCGGCGTCGGTGCGCTTTCGACCGCGCAGCGGCCGGCCAAGATTAATACCAAAAAGTTGCTGGAGTTCTACGCCGCCCAGCAGCGCGCGGAGTGGGGCCTTGGGGACATCGAACACGTCACCTCTGCCCTGCTGCCCATGGGCGGGGCGGTCTCTAATGTGGCGGGGGCCAATTGGATGCTTATTGGCGATGCCGCCGCTTGCATCAATCCCTTAAACGGCGAGGGCATCGACTACGGCCTCGAGACCGCAGCGCTCGCGGTAGCCATGCTCGGGCCGAAGGATTTCACCCTCGCGTGGCCGGCCACCCTGCGCGAACACTACGGCGAATCCTTCCTGCTTGCGCGCACAGCCGCCCGCCTGTTGACTTACCCGCAATTCCTTCCCATGGCGGGCCCGTTGGCGCTGCGCGGTCCGGTGGGCCGCTTGCTGATGCCCGCGGCAGCCCGCCTCATGGGCAACCTCATCACGGAGGAGGACCGCGACCTTATCGCCCGCCTGTGGCGCACGGCCGGCCGCACCGTAGGGGCCATCCGGCGCGATACGCCCCTGTGGGCCTCCACCGCGGCGGTCTAGGAGGGCTGCAAGGGGTTTACTTCGGGGCATCGGCAAGCGGCTTCGTTGCCGAGTGCAAGGCAACGATACCCAGGGTGAGGTTTTGCCAGCCCGCGTTGGCCCAGCCATTGCGGTTGATGGCCGCCGCCAACTCCTCTTGTCCAGGCCAAGCGCGGATGGATTCCGCGAGGTAAATATAGGCATCCGGGTTGGAGGAGACCACGCGCGCAACCGGGGGCAGCAGGCGCATGAGGTATTCCTTGTACACGGTGCCAAATACCGGGACAATGGGCGTGGAAAATTCCGCCACCGCCAGGCGCCCGCCCGGCTTAGTCACGCGCGCCATTTCCCGCAGCCCCAGCTCGTAATCGTGGATATTGCGCAGGCCATAGGAGATGGTGACGGCGTCAAACGTATTATCCGCAAAAGGCAATTTCATGCCATCGCCGGCCACTTTGGGCACGTCGCGCTCGCTTCCGGCGGCAAGCATGCCACGCGAAAAGTCGCAAGCTACGCACCACGCGCCGGACTTGGACAGCTCTTCTGTGGACACCGCGGTTCCGGCCGCGAGGTCGAGGACCTTCTCCCCAGGCTGCAGGTTAAGGCGCTCGCGGGTGCGCTTGCGCCAGCGCTTGTCCTGCCCAAAGGACAGGATGGTATTGGTGAGGTCGTATTTTTCGCCGACGGCGTCAAACATGCGCGCGACGTCGAAGGGCTTTTTATCCAGATCTGCCTTAGACACAAATGCCTAGTCTAGGCTACGCGGGCCCCAAGGGCACGAGCCGCCCACCGTGGCAGCTCCGGGCGCTGCCCCAAAATGGTCAGCGGCACCCGGCGGGTATCTTCCAGCACCTCTTCGTAGTAGCCCACCAGCTGCTCGCACAGCGCGGTCCACGTCTTCGAAGAAATGGATGCGCGGGCATTATCCCGCAATTCGGCGTGCACGTCTGGGTTTAAGAGCGCATCGACGGCATTGGGCAGGTCCTCGACAAAGCTATCTACGTCTAAAAGCAGGCCGTTATAGCCTTCCTGGATAAGGTCCACGGGCCCGCCTGCCCGCGGGCCGATGGTGGGCACCCCAGAGGCTTGGGCCTCCTGGATGGACTGGCAGAAGGTTTCAAATTCCCCGGCGTGCACAAAGACATCGAGCGAGGCATAGGCCTGGGCCAGTTCGTCACCGCTCAGCGCGCCGGTAAACACGGCGTTAGGAAGCTGCGCCTCCAATAGCGGGCGCTCGGGGCCATCGCCGACGATGACCAGCTGAATATCCTCGCGGCCATTGAGGGCGGACAAGCGGTGCACGCCCTTTTCCGCGGCCAAGCGGCCGACGAAGCCGACGATGTTTTTCTTTCCGCTCCGGTCCCAGCTGCGGCGCAGGCTAGCAGAGCGCTTTTGGGGATGGAAAAGCTCGGCATTGACGCCGCGGCCCCAATGGCGCACGTGCTTGATGTGGTGTTTTTCCAAATCCCGGATGGTCAGCGAGGATGGCGCCAAGGTCATCTGGCAAGAGTTGTGGATCGTGCGCAGCCACTCCCATACGGCGTAAGCCAAGGCGGAGGCATGGTACTTGGTGGCGAAGCCTGCGACATCGGTTTGGTAAAGCGCCACTGCCGGAATGCGCTGCTGGCGGGCCGAAAATGCGCCCGCCGCACCCAGCACGAATGGGCTAGCCAAGTGGATAATATCGGGCTTGAACTTCCGCAACGCGTCATCCACGGCCGTGGTCGGCACGCCCACCGGCAGCGAATCCACCAGCGGCACGCGCACGGTGGGCACGCGGTAGATGGGAAAGCCCAAGTAATCGGGGATTTCTTCTTGGCCTTCGCGGGCACCGGGGGCGATGACAATCGCATCGTGTCCGGTTTCGTGCAGGTGCTCCAAAACGCGCAGCACCGAGTTTGTCACGCCATTGACATTGGGGAGGAACGATTCGGCCACGATTGCAACTCGCATGCCACCATAATGGCCTATTTTTCTTGGCCTTTTGGTGAATCCAATGAAAAATCTGGGTAAATTATTTTTCAGCGCGATTTTCAGCGCGGCGGGTGGTCACGGTGATAAGCCGCCACAACCCCACGGCGGCAAGCGTAGACACAACCGCCACGGATAGCGCCGGTATGACCGCCAAGGTCCACTCGCGGCCTTCTACCTTCACCAAATCCGGGTTATCTTCGGCGTACTGCACCCATACCTGCTGTCCCTCGCCCAGGTCGGTGGGATAGAGCAATCCTTGCCGCGGGGCATGGTAGATCCCGTCACTATCTTGAAAATCCACGGTGGTGCGCAGCACGCCGACGTCCTTGACCGTTGCCAAGGCCCGGTTAGGCTGTGCGGAAATGGCGCGGTCATTGAGGAATGGCCCCACCACGAGGCCCACCGAGCCCACGATCAGCGCCACATAAATGGCCAGCACGAGCTGGTGCAGCCGGCGCCGAAAAACCGCGGGCGTATAGCGCGGGGCCACTTACTGGCCCACCTTCTGCGTGAGCTTATCCTGCAGCGTCCGGCGTGTAGCACGGGTGGTCTGCGCCTCTACGATGGTGATGCCCGTGGAGTATTCCTTGAGCTCTGCCAGGGTATCCAGCAGCTCCTGCGGGGTGGTCACCAGGCGGTAGTCTGCGTCATAAGCCTCTGCCAGCTTGTCGATGCCCACCCCATGCGGCGTTCCAAAGGCCGGCTCGAAGGCATCGCGAAGCGCGGGCGTGCCTTGTTCCAGGGTTTCAAAGATACCGCCGCCATTGTCATTGGCCACCACGATGGTGAGATTTTCCGGCCGCGGCTGGTCCTCCGGGATCAATAGCCCATTGGCATCGTGCAGGAAGGTCACATCCCCTACCAAGGCCATCACGCGTGGGGCGCGCCAATTGGTGGGGTCCAGCGATTGCGTAGCTAAGGCGACGCCAATGGCTTGGGAGACGGTGCCATCGATGCCCGCCACCCCGCGCGGGGCGTAGGTATCCACGCCATCGAAGGGCATACCGATGAGGGAGGCATCGCGCACCGGATTCGAGGCGCCGAGGACCACCGTGTCATTGACCGCAAGCGTATCGCCTACCGCCGCCGCTACGTGCAGACCGGTAAACCCGAGCTCTTCTTCCTCCAATGTTGCGCGCACGGCCTCGCCGGCCATGTCGGTCGCGCCTTGGCAAATCTTGAGCCACTCGCGGCTTGGCTCCCCGGTGACCTTGACGGTGGTGCCAAGCCGCGCGTTATCCCCACGCTGGTTGGTAAAGTCCGCCGTGCGCGAGAGCACCACGAGCTCGATATCCGGGTCATTCATCAGCGCGAGCACCCCGCGGTGCAGCGTGGGATGGCCCACCACGATGACCTGCTCAACCTTGGTATTGACCACGTAGTCATTCGCGGAAACCTGCGCCTTGCGGAAAATATGCGCCGCGGCCGGGTGCACGGGGTGGAAGGGTCCCGGCGCGGAGGGCTCCGCGATGGTCGGTACGTCCTCGAGCCCCTCGACCTCCCAGGCCTCATCGCCGGCGATAACAAGGGTATTTTTGCTCAAGTCCACAGCGACCTCGCCGTGGTCATAAAACCGCGGGGTGGCCGCGCGGGTGCCATCACCGCCTACCCGTTCCGGCAGACTATCTCCTACCAGCGGCGCGTCAAAGGCGATATTGATGTGCACCTGAAGATCGTGCTCAAACCGCTCCGCAAGGGCGGCAACATCTTTGTGCTCGTTGACCTGGGTGGTATCCGCATAGACGCCAAAGATGCCATCTTGCACGATGGTTTGGGAAGCACCGGTGCCGATCAGCCGCTCTGGCCGGTCTGCGCTAATAATGGCAAGCGGGGTATGCGAATAGTGCGCCTCAACCATCGCGGGCAGCGTATTGGCCACGGCCGTGCCGGAAGTCATCACCACCCCGACGTGGCGGTGCTGCACGCGCGCCATGCCCAAGGCGGTAAACGCAGCGCCGCGCTCATCAATACGCGTATGCACCCGGATATCCTCGCGCGCCAAGAGCGCGAGCGACAGCGGTGCGTTGCGGGATCCCGGGCACAACACCACATCGGTAAGGTGGCGCGCCAATTGGGCGGCCACCTGTTCAGCCAGCTGCATCGATTCATTCATGCTGCCAGATTTTACCTACTGCGCCGCAGCGGCCGGCAATCGGCAAATGGCAATCCCGCCACACCGTACCGCGCCGCCGCTACTACGTGCTAGCCCTACTGCTGGTTGCCGCTATTGCCAAAGAGATCCCGCAAGAGGCGCTCCACGTCGAGGTCATCGCCTTCTTCCAGGCGGTCCTGGATTTCCGGTGGCAGCTCGGTAGGAATATCTTCGGGGAGATCGTCCTGCAGGTTCGGCAGATTGCGCAGGCGCTCAGAAATGCCAGGGCCCGCATCCTCGGTCTCGGTCACTGTGGTGGGCACCTGCGTAGTCGTGGTTTCCGTCACCGGTTCAGGCGCCGGCTTATCGGCATCGCTCGCGGCATTGCGCCACATGAAGAACAGGGCGCCCGCCGCCAGGATGGCAACGACGGCGATGGCGGCAAAGACCCCGGCCATCCCGCTGTTTTTCTTTCCCTTGCCGCGCTGATCTGGGTCATAGTCCGACGGCACCGGCTCATGCTGCTGCTGGGCGTATTGTTGCTGGCCATACTGTTGTTGACCGTACTGCTGGCCATACTGCCCGCCGGGCTGTTGGTAGTTTTGTTGGTAATTCTGCTGGTAATCGGCGTTCGCGTCGAATTGCCGCGTCTCATTCTGCGGCTGCTGCGCGCCCGGAAAATACTGCTGTGGGCGCTGGTTGCGGGCATTACCGCCCGCATTATCTGGGACGCGGCCTATCTGGAGCGTGGCATCCTCGGCCGGGCCAGACCACTGGCGGGTCTCGTCAGTGCCGCGGTCATCATTATGAGAGCCTTTTCGGCCATTGGAACCGTTTTCACCAAAGCCATTATTTGTCATGCCTACCAGATGTACATCATTTTCCTGTGAGATCCCAGGGAATCTCCCAGATGCCAGCGTTGAACCAGGGAGGATGCTAGCTCTGACGTTGACGCGCCCGCAGCGCCCGGCCGGTCGCGGTATCTTCCGCGGCCAGCTGGCTTGGGGTGGCATCGGCGATGATCTGCCCGCCGTCTGCGCCGGCGCCAGGGCCCATCTCAATGATGCGGTCCGCGCTCGCCAGAACATTCAGATCGTGCTCGATGACGATCACGGTATGCCCGGCATCGACAAGCTTGTGCAGCTCCGCATTGAGCAGGGCAATATCGGCCGGGTGCAGGCCGGTGGTGGGCTCGTCCAGCATGTAGACCGTGTGCCCGCGCCGCGAATTGCGGGAGCGCTGCAGCTCCGTGGCGAGCTTGATGCGCTGCGCCTCGCCGCCGGAAAGCTCAGGCGCGCCTTGTCCCAAGCGGAGGTAGCCCAGGCCCACGGCCTGCAGTGTGGCGATGGCGCGGTGGATCTTTGGTTCCTCTGCAAAGAACTCGGCGGCCTCGTCCACGGTGAGCTCCAGCACCTCTGCGATGCTGCGCCCGTGCCAGGTCACCTCGAGGGTCTCATCGTTGAAGCGGGCACCACCACATTGCGGGCAGGTGGTATAGGAACCCGGCAAAAAGACCAGTTCTACCTCGATTTTTCCGGCGCCACCACAGGTGGGGCACTGACCCTGCTTGACGTTGTAGGAAAAGCGCGAGACCGTCCACTTGCGCACCTTGGCCTCCGGGGTGGAGGCAAAGAGCTTGCGCACGTTATCGAAAAGGCCGGTATAGGTGGCCAGCGTGGAACGCGGGGTGCGGCCAATGGGCTTTTGGGAAATCTGCACCAGCCGGGAGACCTTATCCAGGCCCTCTACCCCGGCAAGCGAGAACTCGTGGCCACCCTCATCTGCGTCATCTTTATCCTCATCGGCCACGGCGGTGGCAGATTCCTTGAGGGTTTCTGCCAACACGGTGCTCACCAGCGTCGACTTGCCCGACCCCGAGACCCCGGCCACAGCGGTAAATTGCCCCAGCCCGAAATCAACATCGAGCCCGTCGATGCTGCGCGCGGAAATGCCGCGCAGGCGGAGGTGGTTGGAGGGGGTACGGGGGGCATCGGCAAGCGCGAGCTCTCGCTGCGCCAAGGCGCGGGCGGTGGGGGTATCGGCGTCGTAGTCCTCGACCGGGCCGGAATAGACCACCTTGCCGCCGCCCTCGCCGGCGTAGGGGCCAACGTCCACGAGCCAATCCGCCTGGGCCACCAGGTCCATATCGTGTTCCACGAGCAGCACCGAATTACCGGCGTCAATAAACCGGCGGCACATCTCCAACACCGCCCCGCGCTCATCGGGGTGCAGGCCGGCAGACGGCTCATCGAGCACATACGCCACGCCGAAGAGGCCGGAACGCAGCTGGGCGGCGAGCCGGATGCGCTGCAATTCACCCGCCGAAAGGCTCTGGGTGGGACGGTCTAGGCTCAGGTGCGCCAGCCCCAGCTCCAGGGCGGAGGTTAGCGCCGGAAGCACCTGCTTGAGCAGCAGATCCTCCGCGGAATTCTCCTCCGGCTCCTGCGCGCTGAGCACCTCATAGACCTGGTCCAGCGGCAGCGCGCCCAGCTTGTCGATGCTCATTCCCGCATACGTCACCTTGAGCGCCCGCGGGTTCAACCGCCGGCCGTGGCAGGTATCGCACTCGCGGGATTCCATGAAGGACAACGTGCGCTTGCGCAGCGATTCCGATTGGGTCTCCTGCAGCGTCTTGGTGAGGTAGCTGGCCACCGAACGCCACGTGCCTTCATAATTGCGCTGAATCTGGTCCGCACCGCGCAGCGGTTTTACGGTGACCACGGGGCGTTCTTCGGTAAATAGGATCCAGTCGCGGTCTTCCTGCGGCAGGTCTTGCCAGGGCGAATCCAGGTCATAGCCCAAGTTCATGAGGATATCGTGAAAATTCTTGCCCGCCCACGCACCGGGCCAAGCCTTAATGGCGCCTTCCTCAATGGACAAGGTGGGATCGGGCACCATCGATTGCTCGGTGGGCTCGTGCACCACGCCCGCACCTTGGCACTGCGGGCACATGCCCTCTGGGGTATTCGGCGAAAATGCATCCGAGTAGAGCCCCTCAGGGTTATCCCCGGCGCGCGAGTACAACAAGCGCACGCTATTAGATAGCGCGGAGACCGTGCCCACCGTGGAGCGCGCCCCGCCGCCGGAGGTGGATTGCTGCAACGCCACCGTGGGCGGCAAGCCCTCCACCTGGCTTACCTGTGGGTCCACCGCGGAGCTAATGAGCCGGCGCGCAAACGGCGCCACCGATTCCAGGTAGCGGCGCTGCCCTTCCCCGTGGATCGTGCCAAAGGCCAGAGAGGATTTTCCGGAACCGGAGACTCCCGTCACCGCCACGAGTTGGCCGCGCGGCATATCCACATCGACGTTGCGCAGGTTGTGTAAGTGGGCATCGCGAACCTTGATTGTCATGACCACAATCCTACCCGCGCACCAGCTTCCTAAGGCAACGCTTCGGCCCGCCACCCCCGCCGCGCATTGCCTACCGATCTGTCTACCGCTCCGCCTGCCAAGAATTAATTTCACGCCCGCCCGGAGTGTTCCGGCTGGCGAGCGCGCCCTGCCGCCACCGAGCCACAGGCGGTGCATATTTAGCCAGCGCCCCAACTGATAGACTTCATTGTCTATTATGACGATTCCGCTTGGTCTATAAGCTAGAAGGTAGGGCTCCGCGTTGACCGATAACACTTCATCCATCGCGCTGATTGGACTTGGCCCCCGCGGCATTTCCGTCCTCGAGCGCCTCGTGGCACAACTCAATACTGTGTCTCACCCGCCAGAAAAGCTGACGCTACATCTCATCGATGATGCCCAGCACGGCGGCGGCAAGATTTGGGATATCAACCAGCCCAAGTACCTGTGCATGAATACCTTCGCACACGGCATGACGCTGTTTTCTGAACCCGGCTCCACTGTGGAGGCTCCGGTGGTTGAAGGCCCCACCATCTACGAGTGGATCCGCCTGACGCTTGGCGATGCCAACGTGCCCGCCGGCGCCCGCGATTACGCCGCTGCCCACCCGCTCGATCCACAGGTGCTTGAGGAATTCGGCCGCGCAGAGCTGGAGAAATTGCGTCCCGAATCCTATTTGCCGCGCGCGCTCTACGGCCACTACATCCTGTGGGTCTTCCGCTCGGTCCTGCAGGACGTGCCGGAGTGGGTTGAGGTCAAGCAACACCACGCCCGCGTGGTGGATATTGAATCCCGCGATGGCGCGGATATTTTGCACCTCAACAACGACACCACCGTTGAGGCCGGCTCCACCTTGGCGGTCACGGGCTGGCAAAACCAGGGTTATACCGAAAACGAGCGGTGGATCCTTAAGACCTTGGAAGATAACCCCAGCCTGCGCTGGATTCGCGCTGATAATCCCATTGACCAGGGCGTTGACTCCATCGAGGACAATGAGAAAGTCCTCGTGCGCGGGCTTGGCATGGGCTTTTTCGATATCCTCATCCTGTCTACCGTGGGCCGCGGCGGTAAGTTCGTTGAGGATTCCTCCAAGCCTTGGGGCATGCGCTATGAGGCCACCGGCACCGAGCCCACCTTTGCGGCTGCTTCCCGGCGCGGCTATCCCTTCCTGCCGCAATCCGATGAAGGCTCCCTGCCACCGGCCGCGGAAATCCCGCGCCTGAAGAAGGTCGTCGCCGAGCTATCCCACCGCACGGGCGCGCGCTCCATCAACTATGACACCGAGGTGTGGCCGGCGGTTGCCCGCGATGCCTACCAGGCCTATATCGATTCCCTCGCCCGCGTCGAGCCGGAGAGCCTGCGCTCCTCCCGCGAGGAGATCATCGCTGCCCTCGATGCCACTCCGGTGGATGCGGGCGTGGCCTATAACGGCCTGGCTCAGCTCGATGAGGTCATTGCGCACCACACCACCAAGGATTTCAGCCTGTTGCGCTGGATGCACCTGCTCACGGAGGATTTTTCCAACCAGCAGGAGCTCACCGAGCACATCGTGCAGAGCCTGTGCGAGGACCTGGCAGAGGCCCAGAAGGGCCCGGATAGCCCGGTGCGCGCCGCCTTGTGGTCGGTCGG
This sequence comes from Corynebacterium rhinophilum, assembly GCF_030227225.1. GTDB lineage: Bacteria > Actinomycetota > Actinomycetes > Mycobacteriales > Mycobacteriaceae > Corynebacterium > Corynebacterium rhinophilum. The sequence continues at coordinate 826 of NZ_JASPHQ010000001.1, read as the reverse complement.
TTTCTCCCGCAAACCCACCCAGGTACTGGGCGCCGAGGGCCGCTATACCCTGGAGTCGCGCCACCACATGTTCGATAAGGCCATTTCCTTGGGTCAGACCACGTGCTCCGGCCCGCCGCCCTTCCGCACGCAGCAATTGCTGGCGCTTGTCGATGCCGGCATTGTCAGCTTCGTCGGCGGCAATCCCGTCTTGGGTACGAATGCCGACGCCGGCGAATGGACCATCAGCTCCAGCGCCTCTGGCGGCAAGCGCATTCCGGGCACGACGCTTCTCGATGCCTGGGTGCACAAGCCCGATATCCGCCGCACCCCGCACGATTCCTTCATGCACTCCCTCGTGGAATCCGGCCGCGTGCGCGCGTTTACGGAAACCGCCAGCGACGGCATCGAGGTACCTACCGGCTCGCCTGCCGAGGACCCCGATACCCGCCAGGTCCACAACGCCGACGGCACCGTGGATGAGCGCCTACACCTCGTAGGAATCCCCGCCCACGCCGAGTACCCAGATACCACCCTGGCCCCGCCCATTCCGGGCACGGATTCGTGGTTCATCCAGGAAGCCGATAAGGCCGCCGTGCACGCGGCCCAGGTAGCCCTCGCGGGGCAAGCGTAGCTATCAGCGAGGGGGCAGGCAACCGCCTGCCCATTACGCTGTTAGCAGTTCCGTTCGGAGGAGCCCAGGATTCATACTCCTAGCCCCATGCTGGGGCAGGTTATGTTTATCTGCGTTCGGACCTGACCCCCATTTGGTGGACACCCGATTAGTGCGGATTTTGTGTCCGTAAGAGAGGATGTTCATTGTCAGTCAACAACGCCAGAAATACAC
>NZ_JASPHQ010000019.1 GCF_030227225.1 Corynebacterium rhinophilum | reverse complement strand
GTCTCAAGAACAGCCGGCAGACTCATGGAAGGAGCCCGAGTTTCCGGCTGGAAACAAGCCATCAACCAAATGGCCGTGGCCTTTCCCGACCGCTTCGACAAATACCTATAAACCTAGCCCCACACACAAACAACTTGACACGCTCATTGCTCGTCGTTGGGTGTGCGCCAGTCCATGGGCGCGGTAGGAACGAGTGCAGATAACGCCCTAGCAGAATCGTTTAACGCCACCTTAAAGCGGGAAGTCTTGCGTGATAGGAAAGTCTTTGGCAATCCCATTATCTGCCGTCAGGAAGTCTTTAGGTGGTGCATGCGCTACAACACGCGCCGGCGACACTCGTGGTGCAACCTTCTAGCTCCCGATGACTTCGAAGCACTCACATCAGCTACACTGACCAAAGCAGCATAGCTAACCCCCGACGTGCCCACTTTCCGGGGGTCAGGCCCATAATAGAAATCAAGGCACATGCCTAGGAATAAAACTCGGGGCACTTCATCTCCCCAACTCGACTGGGTTGAATATCAGGTGGCCACCAAATGGAGGTCAGGTCGTTCCAGATTTTCCCCTCTATTCAAACGGAACAAAGCCTGGGACATTGCAGGCTTAAAGCAATTTGTGCGTGGCCAGTGGAAGTCCTGAGCTGAAATGGCGCGGCTTTCCGCTGAGCGGATCCGTGAATCCTAAGTCCGTCGCTGTTAAGTGCATGGGCACGGACATGTCTTCAGCTTCCTCAGGGAAAATCGTGGGGTAGACAGGATCGCCGAGGATCGGTATGCCCGCCTGCCACATGTGCAGCCGCAATTGATGGGTCTTCCCAGTCTGTGGTTTTAGGGTGTAGATGCCGAGGTCAGCCAGTGAACCGTGAACTTTTTCATAAGGGGCCTTATCAATGGGTTCTACCGATTCTAGTGTGGTGAAAGCATTTGGTTCACCATCTGCTATTCGTCCCTGGATTTCACCGGGCGTTTTAGTTAGGTGGGAGGACCATTGGAGGGGCGTCGGCAAGCGGCGGAATTCCGCGACCGCCTGGTAGGTCTTGTGGACTTTCTTTTCTGCGAAGAGGGACTGGTAGGCGCCGCGGACGTCCTTGTGCTTGGTAAATAGAAGAAGGCCCGAGGTGAGGCGGTCGAGGCGGTGTGCCGGCACTAATTCGTTATTTCCGGTGGAACGGCGAAGGCGTACGGTGGCGGTTTCGACGATGTGCCGGGCGCGCGGCATGGTGGCCATGAATGGGGGTTTATCGGCTACCAGGATGTTGTCATCTTCATAGATGATGGGGATGTCATAAGGCACGGGTGCTTCTGGTGCGGGGATGCGGTAGAAGAAGACATCGACATCTTTGCCGAGCACGGTACCTGGCTTTAGGGGAGTTTGATCGCGCAGGACTACCTCGCCCGCGGTGAATCGGTCACGCAGTGCCTGTGCATCATCATTAGGGTGGCGGTGGCGCTGCGAGGAGATGACTTTGCTGAGAAAATCCCAGGTGCTGAGACCTTCCTCCGGCGTGCGTACGCGCGTGGGGTTGAGCCCATTTTTAATGGGCAAAGGGCTGAATCCTTTTTTGTGGTGTATTAGTGTGTTTGACATGGATATTAATTCTCTCGCGGACCAGGTGCTGGCTTTTTTCAATGACGGAATTGGCGCGGTGATATGGGGCGTATTCCGAACGCTCCTCGAAATTTTCTCTCCGTCCAATTCTGATCCTGCAACTGTCAACCATTAAGCCTAATCCGTACTATAATTAAGTTATAACCACTGAAAGGAAAGATCATGGCTAAGGAAGACATTGTAGTCGTCGCCGTCGACGGCTCTGACGCCTCAAAGAACGCCGTCCGTTGGGCGGCAAATACGGCGATGAAGAGGGAAATCCCGCTGCGCATCGCATCGAGCTACACCATACCGCAATTCCTGTATGCAGAAGGTATGGTTCCGCCGAAGGATCTCTACGATGACTTGCAGGACGACACCCTGGAAAAGATTGAGGAAGCTCGTGCAATCGCTCACGAGGTAGCCCCAGAGCTCAAGATTGGGCACACCATCGCAGAGGGCTCCCCCATCGATATGCTCTTGGAAATGTCTCAAGACGTCACCATGGTCGTGATGGGTTCGCGCGGCATGGGCGGCCTGTCCGGCATGGTCATGGGGTCTGTCTCCGCAGCAGTTGTTTCCCACGCCGCTTGCCCGGTAGTTGTGGTTCGTGAAGATAATAACGTCACCGACTCCACCAAATACGGCCCAGTTGTCGTTGGCGTGGACGGTTCCGAGGTTTCTCAGAAGGCAACCTCCTATGCTTTCCGCGAAGCCCAGGCTCGCGGCGCGGCCCTCGTTGCCGTGCACACCTGGATGGATATGCAAATCCAGGCATCCCTCGCCGGCCTCTCTGCAGCTCAGTCTGAGTGGTCAGAGATTGAAAAGGAACAAGCTGAGGTGCTGGAAGAAAACCTGAAGGAACCGCGCGAAGAGTTCCCAGATGTTGAGGTGAAGAAGCAGATCACCCGTGACCGGCCCGTCCGTGCGTTGACGGAGGCCGCCGAAGGCGCGCAGCTTCTCGTCGTTGGTTCCCACGGCCGTGGTGGATTCAAGGGCATGGTCCTTGGCTCTACCTCCCGCGCATTGCTGCAGTCTGCACCGTGCCCGATGATGGTGGTACGCCCAGACGACGAAGGCTAAATCATTCACTAGCCTGACTTCCCAGCGCTCTTCTCCCGGCTTTTAGAGCTAGGAGTGGAGCGCTTCTGGTGTTTTAAAGCCACTTTGCTATACAAATGTGTCGCATTTGTTATCGCCACTTGAGTCACAGGGGTTTAAACTGGGCAGTATTCGACACGTTTATATTAGGAGGAAATCATGGGACTAGGTTTGGGTCTATTTACTTCAATCATTGTTGGTATCATTGCCGGTTGGCTGGCAGAGAAGATTATGAAGCGTGACCACGGGTTGTTTACCAACTTGGTGGTGGGTGTTATCGGCGGCCTCATCGGTGGCATCATTATCCAGCTACTGAATATTGAGGCTAGCGGTGGTTGGATCTTCTCCATCGTCGCTGCCACCGCTGGTGCTTGCATCTTGCTGTGGATTGTGGACAAGGTGAAACAATAGTCCGCATATAACTAGCGTACATACCGGTTTGTCTATAAAGTATAGATGAACCGGTTTTGTCGTTGTAGAGAGGAATCCATGGCAGAGAAGAAGTCGCGCCGCAATCGCCCCAGCCCGCGGAGCCGATTGCTGGAATCTGCAACAAAGCTCTTTAAAACTGAGGGCATTCGCGTCATCGGTATTGACCGCATCTTGCGCGAAGCGGATGTGGCCAAGGCATCCCTATATTCCTTGTTTGGTTCCAAGGATGCCTTGGTTATTGCCTACGTAGAGTCCTTGGATGAACAATTCCGCCAGGACTGGGAGCAGCGGACGGCTGCCATGCAGGATCCGGACCAAAAGATCTTGGCCTTTTTTGACAAGGTCATTGAGGAAGAGCCGGAGGAAGGATTCCGCGGTTCGCACTTCTTGAATGCAGCGGGCGAGTACCCGCGGCCTGAAACGGATTCGGAGCGCGGCATCGTCGCGGCCTGCATGCAGCATCGCAATTGGGTGCACTCTACCTTGACGGCTCTGTTGACGGAGCGCAACGGTTATCCCTCGGCCTCCCAAGCAAGCCAGCTCTTGATTTTCCTCGATGGCGGTCTCGCCGGATCCCGCCTGACCAAAGAAGCAGGGCCACTCTATACCGCCCGCGAGCTAGCTACTCAGATGCTTTCGGCTCCTCCTGCTGATTATTCGATTTAAGGTGCTTGCGCGCCTCAATGCGCAGCCGGTTGACCCGCTTTTTCTCCTCCTTGGAAAGAGCGGGTTGTTTTTCTTTATTCCGCCAATTTTGAAGGCTCTCACGACGCATCGCATTTACTTCATCTGTAAGCGGGTAGAACTCGCGCAGCATGATTTCGAAGATGATGGTCTGAATGAGGGTAATCCAATATGCACAGGCCCAATAAATAATGATGGCGACGGGAATGGGGCCATTATGAGCTAGGTGCCAGAGGAAGAAGGGCACGATGATGAGCAAAATGCCCATGAAAATGAATATGCGGCGGTTCAGTTTTAGATCGAATTGCGTGGTGAGGAAGCTGCGGATTAGGGCGATGATGGAATTCGCCATGGTAAAGACGATGGCAGCAATGAGGACGGGATTAAGAAGATCGCCGTGATCGCGGGCGAAGTCAGTGATTGGGGCACCGTAGAATGTGGTTTCACGAAAGGCGGCGACGTCGTCAGCATTGAGCATGCCGACGGTCTTTGAGTCCTGATCGATTTTCGACATCCGAAGGATTACTTGGTACAAACCAATGAAAACCGGAATCATGATGAGCGGTGGGATGCAGCCAGCAGCAGGTTTGTAGTTATAGCTCTTCATGAGATCCTGCTGATTCTTGATGAGCGCAGCCATTTCCTCTTTGGTGCTGGCCTGGTTCATTTCCTTAGAGATATCGTTATTCTCCGGACGCATGAGGACACCGATGCGTGCGGAGCGCAGCGACATCCAGTTGAGGGGGATAACGATGCCTCTCACGGTGAGTACCAAAAGGAAAATGGAGACAAGCCATGCAGCGGATTCATCAACGAAGCCGCTGATCAGCCAATGCCAGAATTTCATGATTCCGGAAACCGGGTACATGAAGAACTCGAACATGGTTTTCCTTTCGGAGAGGAAGTATGGTTTAGGACATGACAAAAGTTCTGGGCGAACTCATGCTAACCATTGGTTTGGTTTTAGTTCTATTTGCATTCTATGAAGCCTATTGGACGAATGTGGAATCAGGGCGCTTACAAGATGAAGCTAATGCAAAATTAGAAGAGCAGTGGCGCAACCCCCGGGAGAAAGTGGACCCAGATTTGGGAGAGGCTTTCGCACAGATGTACATCCCAGCCTTTGGCTCGGATTATCATTTTGCCATCATTCAAGGCACGGATGATGATGATCTTCTACGCGGACCTGGTCACTATGAGGACACACAAATGCCAGGTGAGACGGGGAATTTTGCGGTGGCTGGGCACCGCGTAGGCAAGGGTGCCCCATTTAATGATTTGGGTTCTTTGCACACCTGCGATGACGTTATCATCGAAACCCAAACGGAAAAGATTACTTACAAGGTGCTGCCTATCGATGGCGAGCATGCGGATTGCTTCGATGAAGTACCAGAAGAATATAGCCATGTTGCAGGCAGGCACATCACCACGCCTGGCGATGTCTCAGTGATCGACCCCGTCCCAGGAACTGAAGCGGACCCCACGCGGGGAATGCTGACTCTGACTACCTGTCACCCGCAATTTTCCAACGCCGAGCGCATGATCGTGCACGCGATGGAAGTTGGAAAGGAAGCTAAGTAATGTATCGCGCTTTGTGGAATCTATTGCCAGGACCGAAGCCAGTGAAGGCGCTGCTCGCCATCGCCATTGCGGTGGGAATCTTCTTCCTCCTCATGGAGGTTGTCTTCCCCTGGGTTTCGCCGATGATGCCCTATAACGACGTCGCGGTTTAAAGCCCTAAATTGGCAATGGCTTCCTGAGCAATCTGCTCGGACTTGAAGGTCTGTTGCTGATTGCTCCACACCAGCACCGCGTGGGTATCCTTTTGCACGGCATAGACGGCCTGCTCATTGACGATGCCCCGTCCGCCTTCCCAGCCTGCAAAGGAGGCGGGCTCGGTGGCATCGATTGGCGCGGCCCAATCCACCGCGGCGCGGGCGTCTTCTACAGTGGGCATCTCGCGCACGATGACGGTAGCTTGCGGGTGGTCTTGATAAGACCAGAAGACGCACGCGGGGGTGGGAAAGCGCGTGTCGATGCCCTGCTTGGTAAGACGCTCGCCATTGGTATTTTCCAACCAGCCGGGAGCGATATAGGGGCAATCGCTCCACTCGTTGACCTCTGCGGTCTGTGCGACGTTGATGGCGGCGCTTTCCGGTGTCACCTCGTGTTCCGGTTCGGTCTGGTCTGCTTGTTCGGTCTGGCATCCCGCGATCCCTATTCCGGTCAGGGCGAGAAGGACAAGTAGGCTTTTGCGCATGAGCTCCACATTAGATCGGGATTCTGATGCACTGCGTACCGGCATTCATTTCTTGACTGCGGTCCTGTTAGTGGTGGGTATTTTTACTTCGGTGAAAATGCCGCTATCGCAGTCCCTTATTAACCTATTGCTATTGGTGGGGTTCGCGGCCGTCTACTTTGCGGGATCGATCTATGCGGAGCAGTGGCCGCGGCCCATGCGCTACTTGTGGATAAGCATCCTGACGGTGTTATGGGGTGCGGATCTTTTCGTGGCTCCCGCCGCCATTTATCTGGTATTCGTCATGTACTTTTTGTACCTGACGGTGCTGGATGTGACCGCAGGTATCCTGTGTGTCATCGGTGCGACCGTGCTCACTGTCGTGGTGCAGATACCGGGAGGTCTGACCTTTGGTGGAGTGATGGGACCGGCGGTCTCGGCACTAGTAACCGTGGCGATTACCTATGCGTTTCGCACCTTATCGCGCATGAACCGGGAGCTAGTAGAAACCCGTACGCAATTGGCGGCCACGGAACGAGACGCCGGCATGGTGGCCGAACGCCAGCGCATCGCCCATGAGATTCATGACACCTTGGCCCAGGGGTTGTCATCAATTCAGATGCTCCTGCACTCCGCCGACCGGGATCTGGATAAACACGACATTGCCGCCGCCCGGCGGCGCATTGAGCTCGCCCGGCGGGCCGCGGCGGATAACCTGCATGAGGCGCGGGCCATGATTGCGGCGCTGCAGCCTCCCACACTGACGGAGACATCCCTTGAGGCGGCGCTGACGCGCATGGCGGAAAACTTCGCCGCTACGGCGGGGTTCCAGGTGGAGGTCGAAAGCGAGGGCGCGGAGCAACAGCTGCCGATGAAAATAGAGGCGGCGCTATTGCGGATTGCACAGGGGGCGGTGGGGAACATCGTCAAGCATGCCCACGCCAGCCGCGCCCGGATCACCGTCACCTATGAAACCGACGAGGTGCGCGTGGATGTGGTGGATAATGGGCAGGGTTTTGATCCCGCGATGGTGGAAAGCGCGCCGGCGGGTCTGGGGCATATTGGCCTTTCTGCCATGCAGCGCCGTGCGCAGGAGCTGGGCGGCGAGGTGATCATAGAATCCGCGCCGGGGGAGGGAACGGCTGTGTCAGTTAGTGTGCCCTTTGATAAGGCGGTAGATTAAACTTTTGGTTGAGAAAAACATCGATAGGAGGGATGTCGTGATTCGGGTCCTTTTGGCAGATGACCACGAGATTGTGCGGCTGGGGCTGCGTTCGGTGCTTGAAGGTGCCGAAGATATCGACGTCGTGGGCGAGGTAGCGACGGCGGAGGCCGCTGTGTCTGCGGCACAAGCAGGCGGTATCGATGTCATCCTCATGGACCTGCGCTTCGGGGCGGGCCTGGAGGGAACGCGCGTTATGGGTGGCGTCGAAGCCACCGCGCAGATTCGTTCCTCCATGAGCACGCCGCCCAAGGTGTTGGTCATCACCAATTACGACACCGATGCGGATATCCTCGGCGCTATCGAAGCAGGCGCGGTGGGCTACCTCCTAAAAGACGCTCCACCGCAGGAGCTTTTGGATGCCGTCCATTCGACGGCGGAGGGGGACTCGGCGCTCTCGCCCATCGTGGCCGATCGCCTCATGACCCGAGTCCGCACGCCCCGCACCTCGCTGACCCCGCGCGAGCTAGAGGTTTTGCAACTGGTGGCGGCGGGGGCCTCGAACCGGCAAATTGGCCACGACCTCATGCTTTCTGAGGCCACGGTGAAGTCCCACCTGGTGCACATTTATGACAAATTGGGTGTGCGCTCCCGCACGTCCGCGGTGGCGGCCGCTAGGGAACAGGGCGTGCTTTGAACGTCTAGTGGGCGGCGTTGTAGGCGTCGATAATGTCTTGGGGGATTTTGCCGCGGCGCGCTACGTCATGGCCCTGCTTTTTTGCCCATTCGCGGACCTTGCGGGGATCGACCTGTGGGGACTCGGCATCGGGGGCGGCATGTGCGGCCTCGACAAAGGGAGCGATTGCCTCGTGGAAGCGGCGAGCATTGTCGCGAGATAGATCCATGAGGTAGCTACGTCCGTTGACGCTGAAGCGAACTACTTCTAATTCATCCTCACCAATGAGTTTATTATCTAGGTCATCATAAAATTGCGTGATTTCGCGGCGTGCCATAGTACCTCCATGGTTTCATGGTTTATTGCGTCGATATGTTTGCCTAATACCGGCATTTGGAATCTGAATTAACTTTAATTCAATTCTACCAGTGTGGAAATTAATAGACAATAAAAATTTACTTATTGGCGCTCGCGTAAAAAATATCGCCGCCACCTTAAAGAAAGGTGAACGGCGATTGGTAGAAAGAAAAAGAGAAATTAAGCGCCCAGGCGCTGTTGAATCTCCGCAGTAACGGAATCGATCTCTCCGCTAATGGTCTTATGTGCACGGCGGCGCTGCTGCTCCGTCATGAATTCGGCGTTATCGATCGCGGAATCAACCTCCTCGAGGCGCTCGCGCACGTCGCGCTTGAAGCCGGCGGGCAGATCTACATCCTTGAGGGAATTACGGATGCCGGCGGTGCGGGCCTTGAGCGGGGCGCCATAGCCAGAAAAAGAGGCCATTTCCGCGGAACTCACGCCTGCCTTGTGAGCCTTGCGCTTTTCTTTTTCGGACTTAAGGCCCACAAATGCGCGATAAACGAGGGGAAGCAACAGCGGGGCGGCGGTGCGCAATGCGCCTGCATAGCGCTTGACCTTGCCAGAATTAAAGTGGCCCTCGCGCAACTTTTCCAGTTCTTTTTCCGCCATTTTTTGTTCGTGCTTCCGGCGCTTTTTGAGGCCCTTTTCTTCGGCCTTAACAAGGTGCTTTTCTTGCTTGGCAAGGAGCTTTTGTTGGCGGCGACGATCCTTCGACTGGGCCTTTACCTCAGCCTTGGCGCGCGCCTTTGCCGCCTTGGCCTGCGCACGCGCTTCTTGGCGAGCCTTTTTCAATTTCTTGAGGATACTCATTATTTTCCCTTACGTTTGATCGAGTCTGGATTCAACATTACCTTGCTGTTCTATTAAGCTCACCCGGTGTGGAGGATGTCGTTGTAGCTTCGGATCTCGTTGGGTGCCGCTATCGCTTGGTGCAGCGGCGCGCCCACCCGGAGATTCCGCGCACCCGATCCTCGATCGCTAGGGCCGAACGCCACAGCGCCGCCGTAGACGCGGTCATGGAATTATTCCCGCGCAAAGCCCCTGGCCGTTTCCGGCGCATCGATCTAGAAGGCGATGATTGGGAACGCGCCATGGCCACGCTGGAGGCCATTGCCTCCGGCTATACCCACATCACCAATGCGGTCTTTGCCACCGAAAAGTGGAAAGTACACGTGGAATTGCTACTCCGAGAGGGCAGCTCCTATACCCCCATTATTGTGAGCAACCACCGCGTCGCGCGCAAGAACCCAAAGAAAACCACGCTTGCCGTGCCCACCCATCGCCTTGGGCTGAGCGAGCCTATGGAGGTTCCGTATAAGTCCCGCCACCATGCCGTCGATGGGTATCGTTTGGCGCTCGCCGCCCAGGCCTTGGAAGACATGGGCCTGAACTCTGGGCGCGGCGGTGCCATCGGGCAGGACCGCCAGCAGGCCTTTTTCACGGAGACGGCGAAGTTTGACGTGCAGCGCGCTTGGGATAAGCCGCTTCCCACCGCGCCGGTGCGGGTCAAGGAATGCGCGAGTTGTAGGTTCTGGCCCCTGTGCGAGCAAGAGCTGGTGGCGGCGGACGATATTTCCCTTTTCTTACCGGGCGATCTCGCCCGCCCCTTTCGCGAGCGCGGCATTACCACGGTGCAGGCGCTTATCGATGCCAATGCGGGCGAGCCCTCCCGCCTCGCGGCCGCGTGGCGCTCCGGTCAGACGCTGTTGCGCCGCGGGGATACAGCGGTGCCGCGCGCGGATGTCGAGGTGGATGTGGACATGGAAGCCTACATGGACCAGGGCGCTTACCTGTGGGGCGCGTGGTTCGAGGGCGAGTACCACCCCTTCGTGACCTGGGAGCCGCTAGGCGGGCGCGCTGAGGCGGAGATCTTCGCCGAATTTTGGCGGTGGTTGATGCGGTTGCGCGATACAGCGCATGCGGAGGGCAAGACCTTTGCCGCTTATTGCTATTCCGCCCACGGCGAGAACCACTGGATGCGCCGTTCCGCGCAGCGCTTCCGGGAGGTAGATGAACGGGACGTAGAAGACTTTATCTCTTCCCCGGAGTGGGTGGATATGTTTGCCTACGTGAAGAGATCCTTCGCGGGGCCCTTTGGGCTGGGGCTCAAAGTGGTGGCCCCAGTGGCGGGATTCCGGTGGCCGGACGAGGACTTTGATGGCGAGGAATCCGTGAACGCGCGCCGGGAGGCCCTGGCCGGCGACATGAGCGTCCGGCAGCGCCTCTTGGACTATAACGCCGGCGATGTGCACGCCACCCGGATAGTGCGTGAGTGGATGAGCGACGGCGCGCCGGGAATCCCGGAGCTCTAGAGCGCGGCAATAAAGACATATATGAACAGCAGGATGCCAATGCCGATATAGATTTGGTTCCAGTCCGCGGTGGTTTTTGGCTCGGGACCTTCCGCCTTTTTCATCAACACCTGCTTTTGGGCCTTGACCGCGCGGGCGATGAATATGGGGTAGACCGCCAAAGAGCCGATGCATAACAGCGAGGCCACTACCTTGAGCACGGAGATATCCGTGGCGATCCAGATAAGCAGGCCGCCATTGACGAATGTGGCGCGCAATAGGCCCCACCGATCCAGCTCTTGCAGTCCTGCGCGGACCGCGCCGGGGCCGCCGCCCATGGTGGTGGGAAGAAGATAACTCATGACTCCGATGAGCAGCTGCGCCGCAAAGCCCACCACGAGGCCGAGCGTGGGAAGCCCTGGTTCTGCCACGAGGAAGTGCTGCGTGGTGTAGTACGTCAGGGAAAGCACCAGCCAGAGCGCGGCCATCAGCACCGAGACGGAGGCAAAGTTAACGCGGTCGCGCGGTGCGCGGGCGACGTCGATGACATTGCCGAGCCACTGCTGCAGGCTCAAGATCCAGCCGATGCAATAGATAATCAGCCCGAGCTGCGGGAAGTTCAGGAACGCGCCGATCGTCGTTGCCACCACGCCCAGGGTAAGTAGCAGGAACGAGGAGGACATGCGCTCATTGGTGCCCTGCGTGCGCCAGATGGTGGGAAAGAGAATGGTCAACGAACCTGCCGCGGCAAGGCCGATGAAACCGCCGATATTGGCGGCGATATGGGCCAAGAGCAACTGCGGATCGCCCGGGTGAATGGCCAGGATTGCGCCGAAGACTGCACCTACCGGCAGGCACAGCGCGGATAGTACATAGGCGCCGACAACTGGGCGGAAGCGCTTATCCTTAGCGGAGCGCCACTGGGTAAACAAGGCCACCGCGTGCCATAAAACGGTAAGCGCGATAAGCGTGGCACCGATCTGGGTCAGTATCCAGTGGTGAGCCCAGAATTGCACGAGGATTTGGCCCGCGACGGCGATGATGATGCCGATATTGAGGATATAGATGCGCGCGAGCTGTTTGGGGCGGGCGGAATCCGGCAGTTTTTGTTGCACGAATTTTTCCGTGAGGTGCTGCGACCACACCAGGATGCTGTTGGTGACTAGGCCCAACGTGAAGAGGTGGATTAGTACCCAGCGATAATTGGGCACGAAAATGTGTGCTGCGCCCACCACGATGAAGACCATCATCCAGATGGACACGGGGCGTGAGGCTTTGCGGTGCCAGGTGCGGCTCGACCACTTATCTTGAGGCATAAAACCGAGTTTAGTCGGATTTAACCTTGGTCCAAGTCAACCCCGTGAGAGCGAGTGCGAAGGCGGCGAAGCAGGCGATGAATTGGTGCCAGGTGAGGGCATCGAAAAGCACGCCTGCCAAGGCGCCCACGATGGATGAGCCCAGGTAATAGCAGAAAACGTACATTGAGGACGCCTCGGCGCGGTCGTGGGTGGCCAGTTGCCCCACCCAGCCAGATGCGGTGGAGTGCACCGCGAAGAAACCGATGGTCAGGCACACCATGCCAATAAGCGTCATTGCCAGGTTGCCGGCGCAGAGGATAATGCCCACGGTAAAGAGCGCGGCGGAACCGACCATCGTTTTTCCGTGCCCAATGCGCGCGACCAGCGTGCCCGCCCGAGCCGAGGACCACGTGCCAGAGAGATAAAACAGGAAGGTAAAACCAGCCAGCGCCGGCGACAGGCCAAAATCCCCAGTCAGGCGGAAGGTGAGGAAGTTATACATGGACACGAACGTGCCCATGGATAAAAAGGCAACGATAAATAGTGTGGCAAGATCCTTATTTGCCCAGTGCCCAAAGACCGCGCTCAGCTCGGAGCGGAAATGAATTGGCTTGGGGTGAAAATTCCGCTGGGCGGGCAGGAGGAGCCAGCAGGTGATGGCAAAGGCCAGGGAGACCACGGCGGAACCGAGCATCGCCCAGCGCCATGAGGAAAACTCCACCAAGCCAGCGGGAATAATGCGGCCGGTGAGCCCGCCCACGGAATTACCGGCAATATAAAGGCCCATCGCCTTAGGCAAAGCATGATCCTCGAGCTCTTCTGATAGCCAGGCCATGGCCGTCGCCGGAGCACCAGATAACATCGCGCCCTGCAGCCCGCGCAGGGCAATGAGCTGCCAGCCTTCTTGGGCTAGGGGCACCACGAGGCCCAGGATGGTGGCGGCGATGGCGGAAATGAGGAGGATGCGCCCGCGCCCATAGCGCTCAGAAAGGATGGACGCCGGAACCACGCAGATGGCTAACGCGCCGGTGGCGGCCGACACGGTCATGGCCGCCTCAGTGTGTGAGATGCCCATATCCGTTACCAACGTGGGCAAAATTGCTTGGGTGGTATAGAGGCTAGAAAACACCGCCAAGCCCAAAAGGAGCATGGCGATGGTGGCGCGCCGGTTTCTGGTCATGCATACCAGCATTCTCCTCACAGGCGGCGGTGTAAATTGCGCCACACCCTTGATGGGGTTAGCGCAAACATAAAAATGCCGCCCTTCCAGTAAGGAAAGGCGGCAGAAAGTAACTAAGTTAAAAGTTACTTCTTAGCTGCAGCGAAACGCTCTGCAACGTCGTCCCAGTTGAAGACGTTCCATGCGGCCTTGACGTAGTCAGCCTTCACGTTCTTGTACTGCAGGTAGTAAGCGTGCTCCCACATATCGAGCATGAGCAGCGGGGTGAAGTCAACGGAAACGTTGCCCTGCTGGTCGGTGAGCTGCTCGATGATCAGGCGGTCAGCGATGTGGTCGTAACCCAACACTGCCCAGCCGGAACCCTGCAGGGAGGTAGCGGCACCAGCGAAGTGTGCCTGGAACTTCTCGAAGGAACCGAAGTCGCGGTCGATAGCCTCTGCCAGCTCGCCGGTGGGCTGGCCGCCACCGTTCGGGGACAGGTTCTTCCAGAAGATGGAGTGGTTGGTGTGGCCACCCAGGTTGAATGCCAAGTTCTTGGACAGGGCGCGGATACGGTCTGGGTTAGCCTCGCCGTTGCGCTCCTCTTCCAGTGCCTCGAGGGCAGCGTTAGCACCCTTCACGTAGGTTGCGTGGTGCTTGTCGTGGTGGAGCTCCATAATCTCTGCGGAGATGTGTGGCTCCAGTGCATCGTATGCGTATGGGAGGTCAGGAAGTTCGTAAACAGCCATTTGTGTAATCCTTTCTTCGGGTACGTGTCCCGATGATAGGCACGATCGAAAGATTTCGCCATGATTAATTTGAAATCTGCAATTACAGCGAATATTTAGTGGCCCGGGAATCTATTTGCCCAGTACAACGTTATTAGGGAAATGGAGAAAGGAGCTTTAACTGATGTGGATGTTTAAACCAGAACCGAAGATAGTGGCTGCGGAAGATGCATTGCCGGGCCGCAGCGAGCCGGTCTTGGACCCCGCCCCGCACGCGGTGCTGAATACCCCAATTACCGGCCCGTGGAAGGACGGCCAGAAATCGATTTTGATTGCCCTGGGCTGTTTCTGGGGTGCGGAAAAGATGTTTTGGGAGACCGATGGCGTCGAGTCCACATCTGTGGGCTACGCCGGCGGCACCACCCCGAACCCCACGTATTATGAGGTCTGCCGCGGGCAAACAAACCATGCAGAAACCGTGGAAGTTACCTACGACCCAGAGAAGATCTCCTTGCGCGAGCTCGTGGTGAAGGCCCTGGAAGCCCACGATCCGACGCAGGGCTTCCGCCAGGGAAATGACGTGGGCACGCAGTACCGTTCCGCGTTTTATCCCCGTACTGAAGAAGAGCGGGAAGAGATCCAAAAAATCGTGGATAGCTACGCGGATAAGCTCAAAGAATTTGGTTTTGGGGAAACCACGACCGAAGTAAAACGCTTAGCTGATACGGACTCTGGCGAGTACTACCTGGCCGAAGACGAGCACCAGCAGTACCTGCACAAGGTGCCGAACGGGTACTGCCCGCACCACAGCACTGGTGTGAAGTGCGATTAGGCGTCGAGGCGGATAAATCCGGCGATTTTTCCGGCTAATTTTGGAGTGAGGTTCAGGCGCGATTGGGAGCCTAGGACCTCGTTCCAGTACCAGAGCATCTCCTGAAAATAGTTATGCCCGTGGCCACCAGGGACGTTTAGGGAGTTGATCTGGTCTAGGCCAATCTGCCACCAAGTAATAAACGGCGCCCAGCGCAGGTGGCGGAGCGTATCCGCCCGGAGTGTTTCCGGTTGGGGTTCATGCATCCAGGTGGGGCGGCGGAACATTAGGTTTAGGTCCCACCACACGATGGCATCGGAGGCATGCTGGGCAATGAGCACGCGGGGCCGGCGCCAGCTCGAGGAAAAATCGTTGCCAAAGGCATCGCGGCGCGAGTGCTCCGGGTGGGCAACAAAGCGGACGTGTTGTCCGCCATCGATGACGGGGAGCCGCTCGAGCGAGCCGATATCGCGGCGCAGGCGCTGGGTAAAGCGCGTCATCCGCGGCGGGCCAGAAAAGACCGCGCCGCTGCAGGCGGCGAGAAGTTCTTCCTTGTTCTGGAAGTTTTCCATAATGGCGTAGGCGCCCAGGGATTCTCCCGCAAGGTAGAGACGCGGGCGGTCTTCTTCTGGGAGCTTGTCAATTTCTTCTTGCACCACGGAAATGAGCTCGGCCGCGGCGCGCTTGGGCGCGTTTTTATCCACGAGGTAGGCAAAAACCGAGGGCAGGTAGGAATACTGCATGGTGACGGTGACGCAATCACCGGCGGTCAAAAACTCATAGGAGCTCGCGCCCCAGTTATTAATCCACCCGGATCCCGCGGGCATCTGAATGACGATGGTATCCCGGCGCAGCGCACCGGTGCGCTGCAATTCTGAGCGCACCTTCTTCGCCGCTTGGGCAAAGGAGCGCCCTGGGATATAGCCGGCATAAATGCGGATGGGTTCTTTGGCGGGAGCGCCGGTGACGGTGCGAATATCGCGGGCGCGCGGACCGTTAGAGACAAAACGCCGCCCTTGTTGCCCCAGCGCGGACCAAGGTTCAAGTGACCATGGGCTGCCGGAGCGCTCCGGCTCCCAGGGCATCGACGTACCGGGAAAGATTTGCTTGTTTAAGCGCTGTGCCTTGTGGGAGAGCGAACGGATCCAGCGACGGAATACCACGCGGTCCGATAGCCTCACCGCGGCCAAGGTTAGACCTGCGGTGACGACCGGCCAGGCCACGAGTGCTGGAACCCAGCGACCCAATTGACGCGATAACTTGGTCACGGTTAGTTGTGCGGCCTCGCCTACCAAGAGCAGGGCGCCGTATCCGGCGGTGCCGGCGGCTAGGCCGATGGCCGCGGTAGCCGGACCGCGAACCAATTGCTTATTGACCAGACCCGCCTGCTTTTCCTGGTTGCGCAGCGAGAGCGCCGCGTTGAAGGCGGTGCCGGCGCCAATAGCTAAGTGCAAGATTTGGCGGTGTTGCGGGCCCAAACGGTCTTGCGGGCGTTTGCCCAGCCGGTTGAGCACAAAGCTCGTCGAGGCCGCCCCGAGGTGCCCGATGGCCTGCCCGATAGATACATTTGCCGCCGTTACCCACCACGGGCGGGGCAGCAGGGACGGGGATACCGCGGCCCACGTGGCCAGCTCTGCGCCTAAAATCCCGGCCGACATATGAGGCGGCAACGTTTGTCGGCTGGTCATGCGGACGACGGGCGTGAGATCCGCGACTACGCCAAGAGAAATTAGTGCAGCGCGGCTGAAGGCGCGTTTCATGGTTGCCCATTATCCCAGAACATGTTCCGTTGCGCAGTGTGAAACAATCCGCATGCAAAACCCCGCTAAGCGTTGCACAATGGGGTTATGGCAAAGCATGTAGGAAATAAAGTCGTTCTCATTGGCGCGGGTGACGTGGGAGTCGCTTACGCCTACGCACTGGTCAACCAGAGCATCGTCGACCACCTGGCCATCATCGACATCGATGAGCGGAAGCTGGAAGGCAATGTCATGGACCTCAACCACGGCGTAGTCTGGTCGCCACAGCGCACCCGCGTCACCAAGGGCACCTACGCGGATTGCGCGGACGCTGACATGGTCGTCATCTGTGCCGGCGCTGCCCAAAAGCCCAGTGAAACCCGCCTTGACCTGGTGGATAAGAACGTCAAGATCATGAACAGCATCGTCGCGGATGTCATTGCTAATGACTTCGACGGCATCTTCCTAGTCGCCTCCAACCCGGTCGATATCCTGACCTACGCGGTATGGAAGGCCTCCGGCTTTGACCACAAGCGGGTCATCGGCTCCGGTACGATTCTGGACTCCGCGCGCTTCCGCTACATGCTGGGTGAATTGGAAGGCGTGGCACCGAAGTCCGTACACGCTTACATCATTGGTGAGCACGGCGATTCTGAGCTACCGGCCGTCTCCACCGCGAATGTTGCCGGTGTGCCGCTTTCGCAGAAGCTGGAAAAGGATCCGGAATACGCCGAGCGCATTGAAAAGATCTTTGAAGAAACCCGCGACGCCGCCTACTCCATTATCGATGCAAAGGGCTCGACCTCCTACGGCATCGGCATGGGGCTTGCACGCATTACCGCCGCGATCATCCAGAACCAGGACGTGGCGCTTCCCGTCTCTGCTTACCTGCAGGGCGAGTACGGCGTGGAGGACCTCTACATCGGCACCGCGGCCATCGTGAACCGCACCGGCATCGTGCGCCCAGTAGAACTGCAGCTCAACGAGCACGAAAAGGAGCGCTTCGACGCTTCTGCAAAGACGCTCAATGACATCAAAGAAAAGTTCTTTGGCTAGTGCACATCGTCGCGCATAGGGGATATTCCGGAAAATACCCGGAGCTATCCCCCTTAGCTTTTGAAAAGGCCATGGAGCTTCCTATCCATGGCGTGGAGTGCGATGTGCGGTTAAGCCGCGACGGCAAGGTGGTAGTCCAGCACGATCCCAGCTTGGAGCGAACGACGGGGCGCGCCGGGCGAGTTTCGGCGATGGACTGGCGGGAGCTGAGCGAGGTCGACATCGGCAAGGGGCAGCGCATGATGCTTCTCGATGACCTCTTGGCCATGCTGGAGGACAAGCCTCACCACCTTTATATTGAAACCAAGCACCCCTCTGGGCAAGGTAGCGCCTTGGAAAAGCGGGTCATGGAACGACTGCGCGCCGCCGGGCTTGATGAGGATCCGCGCCTTCACGTTATTTCCTTTTCCCATAAGGCCATCCGGCGCATGAAAATTTTGGCACCGCATATTGACCGCATTTACCTGCGCCGAGATTGGGAACGCCATTTCAATCGCTCGGATTTCATGTGGTCGCGGCCGAGCGCCCTGGGGGTTTCCCTGCTGCGCGCCAAGATGCAGGCGGCCATTATCGGTGCGCAGGGTTTGCCCACGTATATGTGGACCGTTGATAAGCCGGAGGACATGAAGTGGGCCTGGTCCAATGGCGTGGACATGCTTGCCACCAATCAGCCGGAGGTGGCCCTGCGCGCTATTGAGCTGTAGAAAGCAGGTATCTTGGAGGCATGGCCAAGAAGAAAAAGAAACAAGAAGACCTGCCTGAGGGCATGTCCCGCCGTCAGGCGAAGCTTGCTGCCCGCGCCAAAGAGCGCGCCGCCCTAGAAAAGGACCCACGCCCCTATAGCGGCCTTGCGGCGGAGGCTTCCCTCGTTGCCATGCAAGAGTTCGTGCCCTCCGCTTTTGCGAAGCTCGACGTGAAGGGCTGCGATAGGAACGTCTACGTCTCTACCGTCCTCCCGGGCGCCACCGCGGCGCTGATCCGCGATGAGGAATTCGGCGGCGATGCTTTTGTGGCACTGCAGGTGCAGTCCCACACTCATAACCCCGGCCGGGATCTGGCCTTCGCCCTGAACTGGGTAAAGAACAACGAGCCAGGCTCTACCTTGGAATCGACCGCGGCCGATGGTTCGCAGCCAGAGCTTAGTGAGCTTATCGATGCCGCAACCACCCTCGACATCGAAGTTCACCAGGACTTCAGCTGGTGGATTCCGGAAGGCGCGCAGGTCACCCCTGAGGTATCGCAGTCCATGCGCGCCGCCAATGACTCGGTCATCGAATCCCACCAGGTGGGCAAGGACATTACCGGTACCGCCTTTTGGGCCAATGCCGGCGGCGGCAAAGCGCACGTGCGCTGGGTGCGCCCGAACGACGATGAGGCCGCATTCCTCAACGCCCTGGCGCGAGTCGCCGCGCGCGGCGAGCTGAACCTGGGCGAGGACACCAAGTTCGCCGGAGTCTTCCGCACCCACGGACTCATCGCTCCCGTCTTTGACGTGCAGCCCGAGGTTGATTACTCTTCTTATGAGGACAAGCTCGCGGGCGTAGATAAGGCCTTGGAAGAAGAAATCTCCAATGACGCGCAATTGAACGCAGAAGAGCGCAAGCAGCTAGAAAACATCAAGTCCCGCCAGGTGACGTTGCGCTAAACGCACCACACCAAAGCGGCCCTTTACCTCAAAAAGATAAGGAGGAAAGGGCCGCTTTTGTGCGTCTTGCCGCTGTGGCTACCTCGGATTTAGTAGTACAAGGGGAAGTGGGTTTTTGTGTGGGGCTGATGTTTTTCCGGCGGTAGTAACCACGATCGGCCTCTTGCAGGTGAGCAAATTCCATGAGCGCAACCGGTCAGGAGGGGGTATGCATCGATAAGTAAAGTGTCCCAGTTTTCCCAGCCACTCAAACGGAACAAAAGCTGGGACACTTCAGTCTCCCTGTTGCATTATCTGCTTCGAGCTGTATATTTATGCGCGTATCTGAAGTCAATTTTTTGGGAGTACGATGTCGCGTTTGAAAACTCGTGCGGCCGCGTTTTGTCTGGCGCTCTCTTTGCCTACAACTTTAATGACTGTTGCACAGGCAGCACCATTGTCGAAGAGTGCTTTTATGGAAAGTCAAACGGAATACACTACGACCGGTCCCGCTCCAACGCAAGAGCAGATCGAGGAGATTCATGACTACCTCGGCTCCGAAGCGATTAAAGAATTTAATAGGGCGCAGGTAGACGCAAATAATGGGGAACGCGCTCTTCCGGTGATCGCTGGCGTAGCCATTTCAGCGGTTGCCTGGTGTGCGTCTGGTGCTTTATCCAGTATTCCGACTTCTCTTTTGGTGGACCTTGTGAATCGTGGGGAAGGTGGCGGCGACTATGTCAAAAACGCTATCTTTAGCTGTGCAGGTGGCACGATCGGTAAAGGTGCTTGGAGCTTAGTCCCCACAAGTGTGAAGCAGAAAATTATGAACGCTACAGTTAAGTTCTACTTGGACCACGTTCGCAAGAAATAAAAAGGACTACCGTATATGCATAGCTGGCCAATTTTTGTGCTATTCGTGCTAGGTTTTTCAATCTGTGCGGGGTTAGCAGCTATTCGCACGCCTGAGGAACCGGGACGATCACGTATCGCTGCTACTGTGGCGGTATTTTGGGCCATTCCAGCTCTTATTATTCTGGCACTAATAGTCAAGGACGGTTCCCAAGCCTCTTCAATCGGTGAGCTCATTGCTGTCACGGTTTATGCTTTTGCTGTATCTGTAATGGGATCTTTACTCATCGAGAGACGGAAGAAGTGAAGTGCCCCGGTTGCGTCCATTAGTGTGGTGTATCTGGAACCTGGCCGTAGCCTTCCCCGACTGCTTCGACAAATACCTATAATCCAACCCCACACACAAACAACTTGACACGCTCCTTCCTGACGGCAGGAGATCGGATTGTCAAAGACCTTCCGATCACGCAGCACTTCCCGCTTTCAAGTAGCGTTAAACGACTCTGCCAGGGCTTCTATCAGCACTAGTTCCTACCGCTGTCATGGACTGGCGCACACCCAACGACGAGCAATAGTTCCTAAAGGTTTGTGAGGTGTACACGCTGCCGTGATCGGAATGAAAAATGGCCTCATCAAGACTGCCACGCACACCGTGTGCGTGGGCTAGAGCATCGATGACCAATAAGACACGCATGTGGTCTGCGAGTGCATAACCTGCACGTTTGCGTGAATAGGTGTCAATGACTGTGGCCAAATACATGTTCTTGCCTCCCCTGCACGGCAGGTATGTAATGTCGCCGACATACACACGGTTCGGCTCGTTGGCGGTGAATTTACGGCCTACTAAATCTGGCATGACACGGTGACCAGGTTTGCGCCTGGTGGTGATGCATCGACGCCGTTTTGTAAAGCCATTGAAGTCCCATGGCTTTTCATAACTCGTGCGACCTTCTTGTGGTTGACCGGGGCATACGCCGTGTCCTCGTTCAGGCTTGCGGCGATGCGTTTAACACCATAAAGCCCGTGCTCATCATCAAAAGTGGCCTTGATTTTTGCACCAATAAGGGCATCAGAATACATCTCTTATCCTGCGCTTTTTACGGGTTTGGACCCACTTATAAAACGAGGAACGATTCAGCTTTAACACATTACACATCCGCATAAGCCGAGTACTTGGTTCGGGGGTCATAGCCACACTGGAAGCAGAACTCCCGTGAGTTGCTTTAAGCAAAATACTTCGCGGCCTTGCGCAGGATGTCGCGTTCTTCGCGCAGTTTTGCGTTTTCTTTCTCTAGCTGGCGGATCCGTCTCACGAATCATTCGCCGCTTGGGCTTTATCATGCACGGCTTTAATGCGGGCACGTTTGCCGGTGCCGTACTTTTTGACCCAAGAATGCAGCGAAGCTCGGTTGATGCCGAGTTCGGCTAATGCTGAGTTCAGCGAGAGGCCCTCATTGTTCCTTATAGAGGGCCACGGCATCGCGTTTGAACTGTTCGGAATACCTGGACATGGTGGCAGATTACCAATCTTGCCAACCCGACTGGGCCGGATATCAGGTGTCCACCAAACAGGGGCCAGGTCCATAATATCTGACATCCACACCCGGTTGAGCTCACCGGTATCACACATGCGCTTGACCAGGTCATCAAAAGTAGATTTACGCTTGGCTTGGATCGTTGTCACGGGCACAAAAGCACGCGGTGACATCCCTTCAATGCCCCATCAGGCGCATCCGCTTGGCCACAGTCTTGCGATTCACACTGATCTGGTAGCGCTCGGCGAGTTCTGCGGTAATCCGCGGGGCACCATAGACCTCGTCGGAGTCTTTTTCAGATCTGGTGAATCTTGCTATCAACATCATCGTAAAAAGATGTCCGATCATCTTTACCGGATAAACGTTGCTGCTGCATATGGGCCCATGTGTAGTATCCAGACCGAGACACCTTCAAAAGGCGTGCCATGCGCTTGATACTGAAATTCGCCTCGCTCTGGCTGCATCAATTCGAACTTTTCTGATCGCGTTGCCTTAAAGCGAAGAAGGCTGTCGCTTGTGACAAAAACTCATTATCCATCTTGGCTTCTGCCAACTCACGACGCAGACGAGCATTCTCAGCACGAAGATCCGCTTGGCTTAGCCCATCAGAAGAGCCTTAGGCGTTGACGCTCATTTTTCACCCACCGACCTAAAAGACCAGGTGTGACACCAATCTCCTTAGCCACATGAGCAATCGGGCGTTCTGACTCGATTACCAGGTTCGCGGCTTCACGTCGATACTCAGGTGTGTACTTCTTGCGCTGTTGACTCACAATGAACATCCTCTCTTACGGACACAAGATCCGCACCAATCGGGTGTCCACTAAACGAGGGTAACCTCATTGGCATCCGTGGTGGAAGTGCCTAGCTCATAATCAAGTTTCGCGATTTCAGGGTTAGCAAGAAGCTTCTTTTCAATCGCATCAATCTTGGCCTTATCAGCCGGATCTCGTCGTGCCACACTAGTCATACTGGCTTAACTCCTTATGTAGGTTGGGAACCTACACACAAACCATTAGATATTTTCGCACAATAAGTTGGCCAGCACGGGGACCTGAGCCCAGGATTCGGTATCTCAAGCTTTGGTGGAGCGTAGCCGCGTTCCACCGTGACACCCACATGAACGCCACGACTTCCGTCTGAAAATCGTCATCCCGCTTCTAGGTACGGATGAGTTCAGTCGCGTAGGAATGGTTAACGGATTTTTGCAGTAGGGCACTGCCACAAGTGTGCCTAGTTATTTCATGGAGTCCCAGAGTTGTTGAGCGCCTTCATCGTCCCAGAGCACGACATTGCCCACGACGGTGTCCTGGAACCCGCCGATGGGGACGGTTTCCGTATCCACGCCGGAGCCCATCGCAAGCGCTACGCGGGCCAGGTGCCATACGTGGTCGCCATCGCCCACGATGAAAGAGGAGGCGGTGTGGTTAATCAGGGAAATCGACCGGAAGGGGTTAATCAGCGTCGCTGGGGAAGTGATCTTGTCTAGCAGCGCCGCGAAGAATTCGCGCTGGCGCTGCACGCGGTCGAGATCGCCCATTGCGGTGGCGCGGGTGCGCACATAACCCAGCGCATCGCTTCCCTCTAGCTTCTGGCAGCCTTCCTGCAGATCGATGCCCGCCAGCGGGTCATTGATGGGCTCTGCAACGCAAATATCAACGCCGCCGACGGAATCGACCACATTGGCCAAACCACCCATGCCGATTTCGGCATAGTGATCAATGTGCAGGCCGGTATTGCCCTCCACGGTTTGCGTGAGGAGCTTTGGCCCGCCGTAGGCAAAGGCGGCGTTGATCTTATCCATGCCGAAGCCGGGTACTTCCACGTAGCTATCGCGCGGAATGGAGACCAGCTGGGCTTGGCCGGAGCGCGGGATATGCAGGAGCATGATGGTATCGGTGCGTCCCTCGCCCACATCGCCACCGGTGCCGAGCGCTTGTTGGTCTTCTTCGGATAGGCCCTGGCGGGAATCGGATCCCACCAACAGCCAATTGGTGCCAGAGGTATTGGCCACCTGCTCATCCGGGAGGGCATCCACGCGGGTCAGGCGCGTATCGGCCCACAGCGCGAAGATAAGGCTGCACACCACGACGAAGAGGACAAAGATGCCGGCGCAGCCAAAGAATCGTTTGACTGGATTGGTCTTTTTCCGGCGACTGTGTGGCTTGGAATGGTGGCGGGGCGGTTGCTGCGCTTGCTGTGGCTGGTAGCGCTGTTGCAACTGCTGCGGCGATTGCGGCTGCGATCGTTGTGGTCGCCGTGGCGGCTGTTGCTGTGGCTGTTGTGGCCGCTGTGGTGGTTGCTGCGCGGAACGCTGCTGCTGGGCCCGGTACTGGCTGGGGTAGCGGGTAGGAGTTTCTTGGCGTGGGATATGCTGCTGCGGCTCGGAACGATTCGTGCGCGGCCGGCGGCGAATGGGCCGACCGTAGCGGTCCTTGAGGGGACGGCCATCGGCCCCAAGGACGAACTCACTGGATGAGCTATCGCCAGCGCGGCGCGCCTCCCGATGCGGATCTCGTCCTGATTCAGTCATGCGCTATACCTTACAAGGCGCCGGCCAATTCCCCCGCTTTCTCCGCGAGCAAGCCACACTTAAAGTACAGAAAGGCCGAAGGAATAGCCGAGGAAAGCGATGGCATCGATAAGAAAGTGCGCGATGATAAGCGGCCACACGCGGCCGGTGCGGTGATAGTAGTAGCCGTAGATTATGCCCATGATGATATTGCCAAAGCCGGCCGATACCCCCTGGTACAGGTGATATGAACCGCGCAGGATGGAACTTGCCGCCAAGGCGGCCGGCAGCGACCAGCGCGCCTGGCGCAGCCTGGTCATCAGCCACATGACCACCACGGTCTCTTCTGCAAAGGCATTGGCGGCGGCCTTGATGAGGGATACCGGGATTTCTAACCACGCATTGTCGAAGTCACCGGGGATGACCTCTTTGCTCCAGCCAAACTGCACCGCGACGAAATACAAAACGAGGCCTGGGATGCCAATGAGCGCGGCTAGTCCCGCGCCGTGCAACCAATCAGAGGCGCGGTAGGCGGCGGGTTTAATGTGGTCTTGTGCCAGCAGGAAAAGTGCCAGCGCACCATAGGCAAAAAGGACCGCCGCCGAGCACAATTGCAGGCCCAAATCCACCCACGCCAGGCTGGATTGGCTGGAGTTGAGTGTGACGGATTGCTCATTGAGCAACTGCGGGGCGGCCAGTGAATTGATAAGCCGCAGCACCGCCCGGACCCCGGAAATACCAAAGGTCAGGGTCAGGACGATGAGTAGCTCGGCGCGGAGGTTCTTGGTCATGGGTGCAGGATGTGGGCGAGGCCTAAAAGTTGGGCATCGGAAAGCGTAATGCCTCCCACATGCACGCCGACGGGCGGGTGCGCGGGGATGGCCCAAGGAACGGAAATGGCGGGCAATTGGGCCATATTAAACAGCGAGGCCCAGGGGGACCAGCGCGTTTGGGCGTCGAAATTCTCCGCGTGCGGAAGGGACAGGAAATGCCCCCGCGGCGGGGGATCCGCGGTGAGCATGGGCGTGATAATGGCATCGACCCGCCACTGCTGCGCCAAGAGCTCCGGAAGGTGGCGGACATGGCGCTGCGCGGCGCTTAGCTCGGCGGCGGTTACGGTAGCGCCTTGCTGGGCCACCCAAGCCGCGTAGCCTTCTGCCTGCGGCAGCCCCACAAATCTGGAGGTAAAAATCTCGCGGAAGTGCGCAAATGTGGCCGCTGCCTGCCGATACGGCGCAATGGGGACGACCTCGAACCCCGCGGCGCGCAGCCGATCTGCGGCCTCGCGTGCCGCCCGCAGATGGTGGGCCTCCACCCGGGTCGCGGCAAAAAGCGGCTCCAGTAAGAGCCCAATGCGGGCGCGCGGGGTGATCATGCGGTGGCCGTGCAGGAACGCATTATCGGCCACGGTGCGGGTAATAAACCCCTCCGTGCCGAGGTTGCTGCCCGCAGGCTTAAACCCCACGACCCCGCAGGCCGCGGCGGGAACGCGAATAGAACCGCCGCCATCGCTGGCCTGGGCCGCGCGCACGAGGCCGCGGGCTACCTGGACGGCCGCGCCGCCAGAAGATCCGCCCGGGGTGCGGCCTGGATAAAGGGGATTATCGGGGTGGGGAAGATCCACAGGCTCCGTATCGACGCGCAAGCCCAACTCCGGGGTGGAGGACTTGCCAATGAACGTCGCGCCCTGCTTTTCCAATGTCGCGATGAACGGCTCGCTGACCGCGGGATAGTACGTGCGCTTGGCATTGCCCAAAGTGGTGGGCATGCCCGCGACATCGTTGAGATCCTTTGCAGATAGGACCCACTCGCGCAGCCCGCCGGTGCGGGTAGGCGCGCGTTGCAGATCCAGGTAGGTAAAACCGTGCTCTGCGGGGCTCATGCCCTGCACCTCTGCGCGCAGTCGTTCTATGGAAAAGTCCATGGCGCACCAGTCTAGTGGGCTAAGGTGACGGGCATGACTACAACCATCGCTTTCTTAGGCCCCGCCGGTACGTTCACGGAGGCCGCCGTGCACAAATTCGCCGCCGAGTGGGAAGCACGCGGGGAGACCGTAGAGACCCTGCCGGTGGACTCGCCATCGGCGGCGGTGGCGGCCGTGCGCGCTGGGCAGGCCGATTATGCCTGCGTCGCCATAGAAAACTCCGTGGATGGTGCGGTGACGACGACCTTTGATGCACTGGTAGAAGGCGATCCCGTACAGATTTACCGTGAGGTAGATATCCCCGTTACCTTCAGCATCATGACAAGGCCGGGAACGAAAGACATCACGCGCCTGAGCACGCACCCTGTGGCCTTCCAACAAATCCGCGGCTGGGTAGCAGAGAACTCACCGGGCGTGGAATTCGTGCCGGCTAGTTCGAATGCGGCGGCGGCGCAGGCCGTAGCGCGCGGCGAGGTCGACGCTGCGGCGGCGCCAGCGCGGGCGGCTGAAATCTTCGGCCTAGAAACCAGGGCGAGCGGCGTGGCTGACGTGCAGGGCGCGGCCACCCGCTTTGTGTTGGTGGGCCTGCCGGGGCGCCCGACCGCGCGCACCGGCCAGGATCGCACCAGCGTCATTTTCACCCTGCCCAACCAGCCGGGAACCCTGGTGGGGGCCCTGCAAGATTTTGCCTACCGTGGGGTGGATCTCTCCCGGATTGAGTCACGGCCGACGCGCCAAACCTTTGGTAACTACCGCTTCTATGTGGACTTGATTGGGCATATTGATGACCAGCCGGTTGCTGAGGCCCTGCGCGCGGTGTGGTTGCGGGCGGAGGAACTGCGCTTTTTGGGCTCCTGGCCCACCGCGACGCCCGCCGGCCACCCACCGCGGGACCTGGCAGAGGCGGATGCCTGGGTGGCGAGGGCGCGCAGGGGTCAATAATCTGGACGCATGACTGGAAGAATCATCCTGCTGCGCCATGGCCAAACCCATTCCAACGTCTCCCGGCTGCTTGATACCCGGCCGCCGGGCGCGGAGCTTACGGATCTGGGGCGCAACCAGGCCACGGAGGTGGGCCGGGAGCTAGCGGGTTTTGTGGGCGAGCGCGAGGTCGAATTCAAGTGCTCGATTGCGCTGCGGGCGCAGCAGACCGCCACCTTGGCGGCGCGCGCCTTTGAACAGGAGCGGGGCCTGCCACGCTTTTCCATTCCCATCGATGTCATCCCGAATGTGCAGGAGATTTTCGCCGGCGATTGGGAGCTCGATGCCAGCGAGGCCGCCCACCGCAGCCACGATACGGCCATGCGCGGCTGGTGCTATGGCGATAGCCAGGCCGCCATGGAAGGCGGCGAGCGGCTTCAGGACGTGCTTTCGCGTTTCCAGCCCGCGTTGGAAGAGATCGCGGCGCAGCTTGCCGATGACCGCGATGTCATCCTCGTCAGCCACGGCGCCGCCATCCGGGTGGTAACCAAGCACGCCACCGGCGCGGATGCGGACTTTGCCTATACCGGCTATATGCCCAATTGCCGCTTTACCGTGATGGAGCCGCGTGGCAAGAAATTCGGCGAATGGACGCTTACCCGCTGGGCCGATATCGATCTCTAACCCCAGCCCAGCTGGTGCAGCTCGTGTTCTTCCATGCCAAAGTAATGGCCTAGCTCGTGGAAGACCGTGACCTTGACCTGCTCGGCCAAGTCTTCTTCTGATGTGCTCCAGCGCTGCAGCGTGTTTCGGTAGATGAAGATCGCATCGGGCAAATACCCGGTGTGGTCGAAGGTGCGCTGGGGTAGGGCCACGCCCTCATAGAGCCCCAGCAAGGTGGGATCATCGGGGTTTTCCTCTTCCACCATGATCACTAGGTTGCGCATCTTGCGCACGAATTCATCGGGCACCTGATCGAGGGCGTCATTGACCATCTCCTCGAAGCGCTCTTCCGAAACGGAATACATTTACGGTGCCGGCTTATTATCGCGAATCGGGTTGCGCTCTGGGCGGTCCTCCGGCGGGTTGCCATCGATGGATAGCGCTTGGCGGCCACCGGTGGCGGTGCCAGTGATGGAGGAAAAGCCGCCATCATCGCGGGCGTGGACGAGCGAGCAGTTCACGGACTTGGTACCGCCATTCCAGGACTCTTCAGACACGGTTCCCCAGAACGGCTGCAACGTGGATTGGTAGAGCTGCTCCTCCCCACCCAGGTAGTCCTCGGCGGCGGCCGTGCAGGTATCCGAGAGGAATTTATCCATCTCCTTGCCATCCGGGTACGCGTCGGGGAATTTCTTGCCCAAGTCGATGACGGATACTGTCTCCAACTGGTGTGGCTGGCCGCAGTCCACGACGTGCGGTACCTGCTGATCATCGATGGCCAAGCACTCGCCCGGCTTAGCCAGATTGGCCTGCTCGGAGGCCTCGACATTGCCGGTGGTCAACTGTGGTACGCCGTGATCATCGGTGGTTTGTAGGCCGCACAGCAGGGTGCGGTCACCGTTATTCCACGCGGATTCCGGCGGCAGGATGGAGGCAATATCGTATTTGCCGTGCGGATCCCACTTGCTGTGCAGGTAGCTCACCGTGGCGGATTCACAGAGCTCATCGCGCAGCTGGTGCTGGCGGGTAAGCGCGGGCCGCGAGGCATCTGGGCCGAATTCACTGGTGGGGTAGACGCTGAGATCCTCCACGGTGGAGACCTCGAAGCGGTGCTGCTCGGAGCATTCCACCTCTTTGAAGGAAGCGGCAGAACCATCCTCGTTGATATCCCACGTCACGCAGGATCCGGCGGAAGCGGAGGTAAAAGGCTCCGTTTTGGGATCGGAAGATTCCGAGCCATCCGCACCGCCCTCAGCGGACTGCCCGGAAGAGGCCGTATTATCGGACCCGTTGGAGCCGTGGTTGCTGACAATGCCGTAGATGCCCATGAAAACGGCCGCCGCGATTGCTGAGATCAAGGCAATCTGGACGGCCACAGCGGAACGCCACGCAGGTGATTTCTTCATAAGGCCCATTATCTTACCCCTTAAGCAGGGTCTTTTCTAGATTGAGGTATCCCGGGAAACGCGGGTATTCAGGTGGTACCTATCGGTGCGGTAGACCGAGGAACACCATTCCACGGGCTTATCCTCCGAACGCGAGCAGCGCACGATGTGCAGCAGTGGGGAACCCACGGGGACATCGAGAAGCGGCGCAATCTCCTCATTGGCGGCAATGGCGGATACGGTCTGGTCCGCGTCCGTGATGGGGACACCAAATGTCTTATCCAAAATCGAGTACACCGAGTTATAGGTGTCATTTTCCAGCAGGCTCGGCGCAAAGGTGGAGTTGTACCAGCCGTCATCGATGGAATAAGGCTCGCCATCGCCCAAGCGCAGCCGGCGCAAATGAATCTGTTCCTCTGTGGCAGGGGTGCCAAAGAAGTTGGTGGCCGCCTCCGGTGCGCTAGCGCGGCCGCTGTTGAGAATCTTGGAGGAGGCCACCACGTCCTGGGCGCTCATTTCATCGGAAAAGGAGGCCAGGTGCAGGCGCGATACCAAGGGGTTGGGGGCAACGAACGTGCCCTTTCCGCGCACGCGGCGCAATTTACCGGCGGCAACGAGATCCCCGATGGCTCGGCGCACCGTAATGCGGGAGACACCGTAGGTCTCTTCCAGGAGCCTCTCACCAGGGAGGATATCACCGGGTTTGAGGGTGGTATTACATAATTCCTCCAGAATATCGTGCAATTGGGCGTGCTTGGGGGTAGGGCCATCGCTAATCTCGCGGGCCGGCAATTCTAAGGAGGACATGATTCCATAATAATTCGCTGGTTATTACCACGGCAAGGCAAAGGCAGTGCGCTAGAATCAGTTCCGTGATTGATCTCAAGCTACTCCGTGAAAACCCAGACGTTGTCCGCGCCTCTCAGGTCACCCGTGGGGAAGACCCCTCGCTCGTGGATCAGCTCCTCGCAGCCGATGAGAAGCGTCGCTCTGCCATCCAGAAGGCAGACGAGGTGCGTTCCCAGCAGAAATCCCTGGGTAAGAAGATTGGTCAGGCCTCCCCAGATGAGCGCCCAGCGTTGCTGGAAGGCGCAGATGAGCTGAAAGCCAAGGTAAAAGAGGCAGAAGAGGCTCGGTCCGCGGCTGAGGCCACGGTGGAAGAGCTGCAGTACAAGATCGATAATGTCGTCGAAGGCGCGCCCGCCGGCGGCGAAGATGACTTTGTTCTCGTTGAAGAAGTAGGCGAGATCCCGCACTTCGATTTCGAGCCAAAGGACCACCTTGAGCTCGGCGAGTCCCTGGGGCTCATTGACGTCAAGCGCGGTGCGAAGGTCGGCGGTGCTCGCTTCTACTACCTCACCGGCGATGGCGCCTTTTTGCAGCTCGGCATGCTGATGTTGGCGGCGCAGAAGGCACGGGAAGCCGGCTTCCAGCTGATGATCCCGCCGGTTCTGGTGCGCCCAGAGATCATGGCCGGAACGGGCTTTTTGGGCCAGCACTCCGATGAGATCTACTACCTCCCGGCCGATGATCGCTACCTCGTGGGCACCTCCGAGGTAGCCTTGGCCGGCTACCACAAGGATGAGATCATCGATCTGTCCAATGGCCCCCTGCAATACGCGGGCTGGTCCTCCTGCTTCCGCCGTGAGGCCGGTTCCCACGGCAAGGACACCCGCGGCATCCTGCGCGTGCACCAATTCGACAAGCTAGAAATGTTTGTCTACTGCAAGCCGGAAGATGCCGAGGACATGCACCAAAAGCTCCTCGCTATGGAAAAGGAAATGCTGGCTGCGATGGAATTGCCGTACCGCACCATCGATATCGCCGGCGGTGACTTGGGCTCTTCTGCTGCCCGCAAATTCGACAACGAGGCGTGGGTGCCAACCCAGGGCACCTACCGCGAGCTGACCTCTACCTCCAATTGCACGACCTTCCAGGCCCGCCGCCTATCTACCCGTTACCGCGATGAGAACGGGAAAACGCAGGTAGCCGCCACTTTGAACGGTACCCTGGCCACCACCCGTTGGATCGTGGCGATTTTGGAAAACCACCAACAAGCCGATGGCTCCGTCGTTGTTCCAGAGGCCCTGCGCCCATTCGTGGGCAAGGATGTTCTCACGCCGCAGTAGCCTGCGGAGCAAACCCAAAGGAGCACCATGAACGCTGCGACGAATTTCTTGTACCGCCAGATCACCCACATTGGGCGCGGCCTCACCTTGGCCCAAGGCCTGCAGATGCGTCTGTCGGGGGAAGAAAATATTCCCGATGACGGCGGCGCCGTCCTCGTGTGCAATCACACCGGGTATATGGATTTTCTCTTCGGTGCGTTCATTGCCTATCGCAAAAAGCGTCTAGTGCGTTTTCTGGCTAAGGCCAGCATCTTTAGTGCCCCGGGCGTGGGCGCCCTGCTGCGTGCCATGGGGCACGTGCCGGTAGATCGCATCGATGGCAAAGAGTCCTTGCGCAAGGCGGTGGAGCTTGCCGAAGCCGGCGAGCTCGTCGGTGTCTTTTCTGAAGGCACGATTTCCCGCAGCTTTGAAATCCGCAGCATGAAAACCGGCGCATCCCGCATCGCTTTTGAAGCCGGCGTGCCGGTTGTACCGCAGGTGATATTTGGTTCGCAGCGCCTGTGGACAAAGGGCCACAAGAAGAACTTGGGACGCACAAAGACTCCGGTCTTTATCGCCGCGCTCGAGCCGTATTATCCCACCGGGGATCCAGAAGCCGATACCGCAGAAATCCGCCGCCGCATGCAGGAGGCCCTGGAGGGACTCTGGGAGGATTACGAGGCGGAGTTCGGACCCATGCCCGCCGGCGAATATTGGGTGCCCGCGCGCAAGGGCGGTTCCGCCCCGACGCTGGAAGAGGCCGAGGCGCGCGATGCGGAGGTGGAAACGGAGCGGCACCGGGTGCGTCGTTTGCGCGATGACTTGGTAGGACTCAAAGAGCGCGTTTCTGTTTCCTCCGTTGAACTCGTGCGCAACCACATGGCCTCTGCCAAAGGCAAGGAAGCCCAGGAAATACACGAAGGCGACGAGGCACAGGAAAAGAAGCACATCGCGGCCGATACCTTGGAGTGGGTCAAAACCAATCTCAATGCCGTGGTGGAAGAGGCGACCCGTGGCTTGGATGAAGGCAGGGATAAGGTCGCCGATGTCATGGCGCAATTGAAGACCGATGTGGCGCAGGCCCAGGCCTCAATTGCCGCAAGCAGTAAGGAGATCTGGGAAGGATCCGTGGTAGAGCAAGGATTGCTCGCCGCGGCGACCCAATCGCGCCTGATCGTTTCCCGTCTGCCGCACCGGCTCAAGGCCCAGTTTTCTGACATCCCGCGCGTAGTAGTGGCGCATCAAAGCACGCTGAACTGGGAAGATGGTGCCCTGACCCCGCGGTTGAAGGCGGCGCTAGAAGGCATCTACCCCGCGGCGGAGGTACTCATCGTGGTGTCGTGCGATGCGGATCTCGATGTCCCGCAGGCGGTGTGGCATATCCAGCTTGATGAACAGGCCGAAAAGCCGCTGGTGGACAAGGAAGCGATGAAGGTCACCTCGGCCACGGCCGCCGCCGGCGTGGACTGCATCCTAGATGATTTGGACGCCAAGCCGAGCGAGACATTGATCTTTGGTAATGAGCCAGGGGATGAAGAATTTTTGAATCACATCCCGGTCGTTGCCCTAGAGACCGCACCCATCGAGGTGGTCAAGGAGGCGCAGGCAGTGACCTATTCCGCCGAGCGCGCAGGTATGTCCGAGGTTCTGGAAGCGATGGCCCGGCTACAAAAAGATTAGCCGCGTGCAAACGTTGACGTTGCCACCCCCGCGAGGGGGTGGGTTTCTTTTTGAATGACTAAGCAAAGGGCGGAAATTGACTGCTTACGGGGCCGGAAGTTACGTGTGAGAAACCTCTAGTGAATGTTTACCCGGTGACCTCTAGCATAGGAGATAGGAGATATTGGCTCTTCTTTTTAGAGTGCAATAGTCGCCATCATGAATCATCCAAAACTTGCTTTTAGCTGTGCTTACGCCATCTCATTCATTGTTTGTCGGAGCAAGCACACATGAGCACCAAGGAAGGAGATGCGGTCTCTAATGACCCAGCAAAGCAATCAATCCTTTAACCCCGAATATTTTGAAAATGTGTGGAATGGCTACGCGGATGAGGACTACGATGTGGTCATCATCGGTGGTGGCTCCGTAGGTGCCGGCGCGGCACTGGATGCAGCGACCCGCGGTTTGAAGACCGCAGTGCTGGAGTCCCGCGACTTCGCCGCAGGTACCTCTTCCCGCTCTTCCAAGATGTTCCATGGTGGCCTGCGCTACCTTGCAATGTTTGACTTCCGCCTCGTGGCAGAGTCCCTGAAGGAACGCGAGCTCAACATGTCTACGTTGGCTCCCCACCTAGTCAAGCCGCTGAAGTTCATCTTCCCGCTCACCCACCACGTATGGGAACGCGTCATGATGTTCGGTGGCTTTACCCTTTATGACCTCATGGGTGGCGCAAAGAGCGTGCCGATGCAAAAGCACCTCACCCGCAAGGGCGCCCTTAAGGTCACCCCGGGTCTGAAGGAAGACGCCATCGTCGGCGGTGTGCGCTACTACGACACCCTGGTGGACGATGCCCGTCACACCATGACCGTGCTGCGCAGCGCCGCTGAGTACGGCGCCGATGTGCGCACCAATACCGAAGTTATCGGCTTTGACAAGGACCGCGGCGGCCGCGTCGTTGGCGCTAAGGTCCGTGATACCGCCACCGGCCGCGAGACCACCGTGCGCGGTAAGGTCTTCATCAATGCCACCGGCGTCTGGAACGACAAGATCCAGGAGCTGGCCGGTGTGGAAGGCAAGTTCACCGTTCACGCTTCCAAGGGCGTGCACATCGTCGTGCCAAAGGATGCCCTGGATGCAGAAGCAGCACTGTGCTTCGTGACCGAAAAGTCCGTCCTCTTCGTCATTCCATGGGGCGATTACTGGATCATCGGTACCACCGATACCGACTGGGAAAAGGGCCTATCCCTGCCGGATCCCGCCCCCACCAAGGCGGATATTGACTACATCCTGGATGAGGTCAACCAGCGCGTGCGCCGCCAGATCACCCGTGATGACATCGTCGGTGTCTACTCCGGCCTGCGCCCGCTGCTATCCGGTAAGTCCGATTCCACCACCAACCTGTCCCGCAACCACGCCGTGGCTCGCGTAGCTCCGGGTATGGTTTCCGTTGCCGGTGGTAAGTACACCACCTACCGCGTCATCGGTAAGGATGCAGTTGACCTGGCCGTGGAAGAACTCGGCGGCAAGGTGCCGGAATCCATCACCGAGCACACCCCGATCCTGGGTGCTGCCGGCTACCACGCACTGGCCAACCAGATTCCTACCTTGGCCCGCCGCTACAACCTGAGCGAGGACTTCATCGAGCACTTGCTCGGCCGCTACGGTTCGCTTTTGGGTGAGGTTCTGGCTCCTGCGCAGGATGACGAGTCCTTGCTCGATCCCGTTCTTGGCGCAGAGACCTACCTCTGGGCTGAGGTGCGCTACGCCGTCACCCATGAGGGCGCGCTGCACTTGGACGATATCTTGACCCGTCGCCTCCGCGTTGCCATCGAATTCGGTGACCGTGGCGTCAACGCAGCTCCCGCTGTTGCGGACTTCGTTGCTCCGCTGCTGGATTGGAGCGAGGAAGACAAGCAGCTCGAGGTGGATACCTTCACCAAGCACACCGAGGCAGAGCTGGCCGCTGAGGCAGCTGTAACTGACCGCGAAGCTAACGACATTCTGGTCCGCGCTGGCTCCGCTCGTCCGACCGAGACTCAAGGATAAGGGGAGACACTTATGGCTGGATCTGATGCATTTTTGTGGGAGTTTATCGGCACCACGCTGCTGCTGCTTCTTGGTAATGGCGTGTGCGCGCTGGTAAACCTCCGCACCTCGGGCGCTCGTGGCTCCGACTGGATTGTTATTGCCTTGGGCTGGGGCATGGGCGTCTTCGTCGGCGCCAGCGTCGCCGACCCCTCCGGCGGTCACTTGAACCCTGCGGTAACGCTCATGCTCGCACTCAATGGTTCGCTCGAATGGAACTTGGTTCCGTTCTACGCGCTGGGCCAAATCCTGGGCGCTATGTTCGGTGCCTTACTGGCCTGGGCCGCATTCAAGCAGCTCTTCGATGCGAATAACTACGATGAAGAAGGCAATGTCACCGGGGCCAATTCTGAAACCGCCGGTATCTTCTTCACGGCCCCCGCTCACCCGCACAATGGCTGGAATACGGTGACCGAGTTCATCGCTACTACCGTATTGTTGATGTTCATCGCCTTCGGCCCTGCCGGCGGCGAGCTGGGACCGCTGAGCTACTTCGGTGTGGCGTTCGTTGTTGTCGCCGTCGGCCTGTCCCTGGGTACGCCTACGGGATATGCCATCAACCCAGTCCGTGACTTGGGTCCACGCTTGATGTACGCCTTCGTCCTGCCCATTAAGGACAAGGGCAGCGCTAACTGGGGCTATGCTTGGGTGCCGATTGTTGGCCCGCTGCTTTCGGCCGTCGCCGTTGGTCTACTGTCCATTGCGCTTTAATCCAACCCCTATACAGGAGAAATTAGACACATGAGTGATAAGAAATACGTCGCAGCTATTGACCAGGGAACCACGTCAACCCGCTGCATCATCTTCAACCACGATGGCGATCAGGTATCCGTGGGCCAGCTCGAGCACGAGCAGATCTTCCCAGAAAAGGGTTGGGTAGAACACGACCCGCAGGAGATCTGGAGCAACACCCGCCGCGCCGTGGGGGAGGCTTTGGCCAATGGCGATATAACAGTAGAAGATATCGACTCCGTCGGTATCACCAACCAGCGCGAAACCACCGTTGTGTGGGATAAGAACACTGGCGAGCCCGTCTACAACGCCATCGTCTGGCAGGACACCCGCACCTCCGCTATCTGTAAGGAATTGGCTGGTGAAGAGGGCCCAGATAAGTGGCGCCGCCGCACCGGCCTGCTGATCAACTCCTATCCTGCCGGCCCGAAGGTTAAGTGGATCCTCGACAATGTCGATGGCGTCCGCGAGCGCGCCGAAAAGGGCGACCTGCTCTTCGGCACCATTGACTCCTGGCTGCTGTGGAACCTGACCGGCGGTGCCGAGGGAGACGGCGACAAGGAAGCGCTGCACGCAACAGACGTGACCAACGCTTCGCGTACGCTCCTCATGGACATCGAAAAGCTGGAGTGGGACGAAGAGCTGTGTAAGGAAATGGGCATTCCGATGTCCATGCTGCCGGAGATCCGCCCGTCCCTGGGTGATTTCCGCACCGTCCGCGAGCGCGGTTCCCTCGCTGGCGTTCCCATTCGCGCCATCCTGGGTGACCAGCAGTCCGCTATGTTCGGCCAAGGCTGCTTCCGCGCGGGTTCGGCCAAGAACACCTACGGCACCGGCCTCTTCCTGCTGCTGAACACCGGTACCACCCCGAAGTTCTCTGAAAACGGCCTGCTGACCACCGTCTGTTTCCAGCGCGAGGGCGAGCGCCCCGTATACGCCCTGGAAGGCTCCGTGTCTATGGGTGGCTCCTTGGTGCAGTGGCTGCGCGATAACCTGCAGCTCATTCCTAATTCCTCTGCCATCGAGAACTTGGCGCGGGAGACCAAGGATAACGGCGGCGTTTACATCGTCCCGGCATTCTCTGGTCTCTTCGCCCCGCACTGGCGTTCCGATGCCCGCGGCGTCATCGTGGGCCTGACCCGCTTTGCCAACCGTGGACACTTGGCTCGCGCCGTCCTCGAGGCAACCGCTTACCAGACCCGCGATGTGGCAGATGCCATGGTGGCGGACTCCGGCGTGGAAATCACCGAGCTGCGCGTGGATGGTGGCATGACCACCAACGAGCTGCTCATGCAGTTCCAGGCTGACATCTTGGGCGTGGAGGTACACCGCCCGAAGAACATTGAGACCACCGCGACCGGCGCCGCTGTCGCTGCCGGTTTGGACAATGGCTTCTGGGAAGACCTCAGCATTCTGGATACCCAGCGCGGTGACCTCACCGTATTCAAGCCCAAGATGGAGCAAGAAGAGGTGGATTACCTCTACGGTGAATGGAAGCGCGCTATCAAGCGTTCCTTGAACTGGGAAGACTCCGATGAGGATGAGTTGGACTTTTAAGTCCTGAAGTAAACTCGCGGGTATGGATACTTTCCCTACCCGGGCCCCTCGGCTCATCGCGAGTGATATTGACGGCACCCTGCTGGACCGCAATCATCGCGTCCCGCGTCGCAACCGCGACGCAGTGGCGCGGGCGGTGCAGCAGGGTGCTTATTTTGCTTTGTCCACCGGCAGGCCTTTTCGCTGGATAGAACCGGTCCTGGAGCAGCTTACGGTGCGCCCGGTATGCGTGACCTCAAATGGGGCGGTGCTCTATGATTCCGCAGAGGACCGCGTGCTATCGGCGCGGGAGCTTTATCCAGACGCGCTAGAAGAGGTGGTGACGGTAGCGCAGCGCGTCCTCGGCACGGTTGGCTTTGGCGCAGAGCGGGCGGGCGGTTCGCTTGCCGATGCCCCCGATCAGCTCTTCGTGGTCGACCCTCACTACTCCGAAAATGCCCTCTTTGAGGGCTTTGGTGTGGTCAGCGTGGGCGAGCTGGTGGCGCAGCCGGTGGTCAAGCTGCTTATCCGGAATACGGATTATTCCGCACCGGAACTCTACGACTTGATTGCTCCCCATATTGATCCGGAGCTGGCGCATATTACTTATTCCATGCAGGAGGGTGTATTAGAGGTCGCGGCCCCTAATGTCACCAAGCGCCGGGGTGTGGAGTGGTTGGCCAACCAGCATGGGATAGCGCAGGAAGAGACCATTGCTTTTGGGGATATGCCCAACGATATTGAGATGCTCACCTGGGCCGGCTGCGGGGTGGCAATGGAAAACGCCCTCCCGGCAGTGAAGGCGGCCGCTGATGCGGTCACCGTGGCCAACCACCAGGCGGGCGTGGCAAAGGTATTGGAGCGCTGGTTCTAACCCGCTCCACGGGGAGGTTAGTCGGTGTAAATGTCTACCTTTTCGGTATCCATGTTGTAGACAATCTCGCCGCCCTGGAACTGAACGCGGATTTCCTTGCCGTCTTTCATCTCGTTTGTGGTGGGCAGGCCGAGCTTGGAAGCGTTATCGCCTTCCGCCCACTTCTTGGCAATCTCTCCGGTCAGGGCCTTTGCCTCGGAGTCCTCGGAGGAGAGGACCACACCGTTTTTGAAGAGCTGGTACATAATCTTGCCGGAATCGGTGGTGTCCGGTCCGCCAACGGCGAGACCCAAGACGGGACCAAAGGCGTTCAGGACGGAGGTCCAGGATTCTTTGAGGCCTTCGTTATTAGAAAGCTGCACAACCTTGTTGACGATATTCGGAATATCGCCAGCGGTCAGGTCACCGGCAAGCTTCTTATCAGCATCCGGCTGTGCCACGCGGTCATTGGCAACCAAGACGCCGAATACGGCGGCGGCGATGCCTGCCAAGGCCTGGATGGTCGATACCGGAATGTCCACCCCGCCGATGGAGGAGGTGGCCTCGCCCGGGGTGGAATGACCGCCGTTACTCGATGGCGACTTCTTATCCCAGTTCATTGCAGCAGAGTTACCGCCAGCCTTAACCGCGTTGTACTTCTGCTTGGTGTTATCGCGGATCTGCTGCCAGTTCTGCGTGGTGTAGCGACCCGGGCACTGGGTGTAGTGGAAATCATTGTGTCCACTGAATGCGGGTACCGTAGCCTGCGCGCCGGCTGGAAAGCGGGATCCGCCAAAGCCACCAGAGGTCAGGGTAGCGGTGCCCGTGGGATCGATGCCGGAGATCGCGGCCTTCCACCCGGCAATTTCTGCCACCGAGTTCAGCATCTTTTCTGACGGTTCTTCATTTTCGTAGTTGCCAATCATGGAGATGCCCCAGTTGTGGGAGTTGAAGCCACCAACGTGTGCGCCCTGGACGGCCTTGTCGAGACCGCCGTAGCGGCCCTCGTAGATGGTGCCGAACTTATCCACGAGCACGTTGTATCCAATATCGCACCAGCCCAGGTTCTGAGCGTGGTATTCATAGGCAGCGCGAACCTGCGCGGCGGCCTGTGCCGGGGTGTAGTTATTGGAGCCCGCGGTGTGGTGCAGCGTCATCGCCTTGATGCCGTCATCGTAGGTGGGCTGCTGGCAGCGCTTAGATTCATCGGCGCCCCATCCGGAGCGGGACACTACCTTTGGCATGCCATCGGTGGCGGCAGTAGGTTCGATGGCTTGGCCTTCTTGGGCATTGCCGTCCATAAAGACGGCATCCAGGTCCGACACGGTGGTGCGGTCGGTGTTGTTTTCATCAGCTACTGGGGCGATATCGCCGACGTTATAGGGCTGCGCGGCGGCGCGGTTGGCATCCGCAGCACCGGTTGCTTTATCGGGCAACTCAGCATCGTCATCCAGGTTGGAACCGGTTACGAGGTCCACATTGGCCATGGATACCTGCACATCGTTGGTATCGCCCACGTAAATAAGCTCGGTACCGTTCTTGCCATCGCCGTAGTTCATGGCATCCATATCGAACCATTCGCTCCAGGAGCCGTCCTCCTGCTTGGAGCGGACGAAGGAGTGCACGTCGCGCTTGCCCTCCCAGGTCACGGCGAACATGTTGAACGCCTCGTCGCGGTGGAAGTGCTTGACGGCACGCGGGCCCTCGCCATCGCCTTGCGCTGCCACGGCGGGATCATCAACGACGACGGAGTCGGCGTTGCTAAAGTTTTCAGAGGCGTTTTTAACCTCGATGGGTCCGCCAGAACCGGAGTCCTGGGTTTTAAGGACCTGCTGGCCGCCGAATGCGGCCGCCATGACGAGGGCAATGGAGGAAACCGTCGCGATGACGGGTGTGGTCCACGTTGACCTCGTGGGAACTAGTCGACGTCGTTGCTTCACTCTATTCTCCCTGGGTTGAGTAAGTGCCGATGTAGCTGTAAAAACGGTTGCCAAAAGTTAACAATTGATAGTGATGCTACGAGTGTGGCAGCTGTGAATCTTGTTGCGACACGCCGATGACCCGTGTTCCCCTCTGGAGTGCAATAAAGTGGAAGCCATGACTTCTTATGACCTCATCGTTGTTGGTTCCGGATTCTTTGGCCTGACCGTTGCGGAAAGGGCCGCTAGCCAGCTGGGAAAGAAGGTGCTCATTGTTGAGCGCCGCGAGCACCTGGGTGGCAATGCCTACTCCGAGGCGGAGCCCACCACCGGGATTGAAGTGCACAAATACGGCGCGCACCTCTTCCACACCTCTAATAAGCGCGTGTGGGAGTACTGCAACCAGTTCACTGATTTCACCGACTACCAGCACCGCGTCTTTGCCATGCACGATGGCACCGCCTACCAATTCCCCATGGGGCTGGGGCTTATCAACCAATTCTTCGGCCGTTACTACTCGCCCGATGAGGCCCGCGAATTGATCAAGGACCAGGCCGGCGAATTCTCTGCGGATGAGGCCAAGAACCTGGAGGAAAAGGCCATCGCGCTCATTGGCCGCCCGCTCTATGAGGCGTTCATCCGCGACTACACCGCCAAGCAGTGGCAGACCGACCCCAAGGAACTGCCAGCCAGCAATATCACCCGCCTGCCGGTGCGCTACACCTTCAATAACCGCTACTTCAACGACACCTATGAAGGCCTGCCCGTCGATGGCTATGCGGCGTGGCTAGAAAACATGGCGGATCATGAAAACATCGAGGTCCGCCTGGATACCGATTGGTTCGATGTTCGCGAGGACCTGCGCGCCGAGTCCCCAGATGCCCCCGTTATCTACACCGGCCCGCTGGACCGCTACTTTGACTTCGCCGAAGGCGAGCTCGGCTGGCGCACCTTGGACTTCGACCTCGAGGTCCTCGATACCGGTGACTTCCAGGGCACCCCGGTGATGAACTACAACGATGCTGATGTGGACTTCACCCGCATCCACGAGTTCCGCCACTTCCACCCGGAGCGCAAGGACCGTTATCCCTCCGATAAGACGGTCATCATGAAGGAGTACTCGCGCTTTGCCGAT
Organism: Corynebacterium rhinophilum; assembly: GCF_030227225.1. Lineage (GTDB taxonomy): Bacteria > Actinomycetota > Actinomycetes > Mycobacteriales > Mycobacteriaceae > Corynebacterium > Corynebacterium rhinophilum. The sequence continues at coordinate 7,274 of NZ_JASPHQ010000019.1, read as the reverse complement.
AAGGGCGATGAGCCGTATTACCCCATCAATACCCCGGAGGATCGCTCCAAGCTGGAGGCATATCGCAAACTAGCCGCCCAAGAAGCCAAGGAGAACAAGGTGTTATTCGGCGGCCGCCTGGGCACTTACCAGTACTTGGATATGCACATGGCCATCGGCGCTGCGCTGTCCCTATTCGATAACAAGCTCGTACCCTTCTGGAACGAGGGCAAGGCCATCCAGCAAGAGCGCGGACACTAAGAGCTGCTAATTCGCCCTGGGCACGCTATGCTTAGTCACCTGACAGGTTAGGAGGTGACGGCATGGCTCAACGCAAGAAATACACCAAGCCCGGGCACGCGGACCGCAGCATGTGGAAGATGTCCCCGGAGCGGCTCCAGGAGCATTTGAAACTGCGCAGCCGCGCAACGCGCATTCCCGATAAGAAAAAGCAGCAAGCAAAGAAGGCCTGCCGGAACATCCGGCGGGCCTTTCCGCTACTTAACCCCGCAATTATGAGTGCTCGCATTGCTCAATAGATGCAGCACTGGAAAGTATTTTTATGGTGTTCATTCAGCCTGAAGCCCAAAAATTCCTCGACTTAAACAAGGATGCCCCACAGCTAGATACGCGTAGCCCGGAAGAAAACCGTGCCGCCCAGCTGAAAACGGCAGCGGCGTGGGGCAAGAAAACCCGGATGGCGTCTGTGTATGAGACCTCGGTGCGCGGTGTCACGGTGCGGGTTTATATACCGGAGGAGCGGGAGCTTTCCGATGCCCAGCCGGCAGGGCCCGCCTTCATCTTCTTCCACGGAGGCGGCTGGGTGCTGGGGGATTTAGAGACCACGGATACAACCGTGCGGGATATTGCCGCAGAATCGGGAATTATGTGTATCAGTGTGCACTATCGTCGTGCACCGGAACACCCCTTCCCGGCACCGTTGGATGATTGCCGGGCGGTAGTAGACGGGGTGCTACAAGGAGAATTGGGGGTTGGTGTCGATCCAGCCCGCGTTGCCGTGGGCGGTGACAGCGCCGGCGGCAATATCGCAGCGGTCATCGCACAAGAACTGCGCGATCAGCTGGCGCATCAGGTGCTGATTTATCCCGTCATGGATTTATCCACCTTTGATACGCAATCCCACTCGGACTTTAGCGGCGGCTACTACCTCACTCGACGGCGCCTTAACTATTTTTATGATTCTTATGCGGGCACTGCAGACCGCACGGATATCCGTATGTCACCCGGCAGGAATGGCGAACTGGCGGGGCTACCCCCAGCGACAGTGATCACCGGTGAACTCGATGCGTTGGTCTCTGAGGTAAGTGACTACGCTGAGCGAATGCTCAATGCGGGCAATGTAGTGAGTTCTATCGAATTTAAGGGTCAAGTCCATCCGTTCGTCCAGATGGGCGGGATTATTTCGGATGCGTTGATTGCGCGCACCATTATTGGCAGCGAATTAAAGCGTGCGCTGCGAGCCCAAGGCTAAAGGCCGCGATCTGCCGGAGCTAATAGAAAGCTCGGCGTGAACACCCAACACTCAACACGAACACTCAACACAACACTGCACATGTTGAGTGTTGTGTTGAGTGTTATGTGTAGTGTTATGTGTAATGCTCGGCTGAAGGTGAGAGGCAAACGGGGAAACGATGGACCTAGAAGAAATTGAGCAGATTGTTCACAATTTGCGTGCCATAGGCAAAGACACCAGCACGGTTGAAGCAAAAGCAGCTGGTGGAGGCCTGCCCAAGAAGATAACGCGGTCGGTGTCTGCTTTTGCCAACGGAAAAGGTGGAACGATCATCTTCGGCCTCGATGAGGAGTCGGGGTTTCTTCCCGTCGAAGGCTTCCAAGCCGAGTCCATAGCCAAAGCATTTGTGGAGGCATGCGCGGAGAAATTGACCCCTGCTATCCGTGCCGATGTAGAAATTGGTGCTGTCGATGGCGCGCCGGTAGTAGTTGCGGAAATTCCCGAGCTTGCGCCTTTTGATAAACCGTGCTGGGTTACTGCGCAATCTAAATATAACGGGAGCTACATTCGCGAGCACGATGAAGACCGGCCTTTGAAGCCCTATGAAATCGATCGTCTCGAAGAAAATAAGATGCAGCCCTCGTGGGATCTGGAGGTCGTGGAGGCGGCTACTATTGCAGACCTCGATCGGGACATCGTCCAGCAAATCCTAGAGCGCGAACGTAGCCTGCGGCCTGGGATTTTTGGCAAGTTCTCTGATGAAAGGGCATTGAAAGCCCTGCATCTTACCGGCGTAGGAGAGGATGGGGAAGTTCATCCGACCTTGGCTGGCTTATTAGTAGCCGGCATTTATCCGCAAGAATTTTTCCCGCGGCTCAACGTAACTTTTACTGCTTATGCGGGAACGGCCAAGACCTCGACCAAAGGTCAAAGATTTGTTGATAACGCGAGTTTTGTAGGCCCGATTCCGGAATTGGTGCCAGCGGTGGTTTTCGCGGTTGAGAAAAATATGCGGGTAGGCGGCGTGGTCGATGGAGCGTTCCGAGAAGACTTGCCGGATTATCCTCCAGTAGCGGTCAGGGAAGCGGTTGCTAATGCGCTCATGCACAGGGACTATTCTCCTCAGGCTAGAGGGACACAGGTTCAGGTTGATATGTACGCTGACCGGCTAGAAATCATTAATCCGGGTGGCCTTTTTGGAATGGTGAACGTCAATAACCTTGGGAATCCAGGCATGACAAGTGCGAGGAATCAGCACCTGTCTAAGCTATTGGAAGTAACGGCGATTTCCGGAGGGTCTGGGTACGTGGCGGAAAACCGTGGAACTGGATACATTGAGATTCTTGATCAGCTGCAAAAGACACTCCTTCCTCCGCCGAAGCCGGCGGATTCGTTGACCACGTTTACGTTAACTTTTGAACGGCGTGAAATGACTTTGCCGGAGCGGAGTGCGTCTATACACGGCGGTTCTAGTGAACGGATTATGGAGTATTTGGCCCAGCATCAGTCTGCGAATAGCCGTGAGCTTGCGGCGGCTGCCGGGATTTCTGTAGGTGGGGTGCGCAGAATCCTGAACCAATTGGTAGATAGTGGACGGATCGAGCGTACGGAGCCTTTGCGCAGCCCTAAACAGAGGTATCGATTGGTTAAATAGGCAGGCGGCTGATCATCCAACACTCAACACTCAACACTCAACACGAACACTCAACACAACACTGCACATGTTGAGTGTTGTGTTGAGTGTTATGTGCAGTGTTCGCCTGCACCCGCGGGGCTAAAACCCCGCCACCACCAGTTTTGCCAGCTTGCGGCCGCCGGGTGCGGTGGCGGGGTGATGGAACCGTGTGGTGTGTGTATGGAGCTGACGGGGCTAATGCCGTGCAGTGAATTGATGAACCACAGGGGATATTCCGCAGCGAGTGCCGGGGTCAACGGGCGCTGCGCGGTGGAAATCCTCAAGTCTTTGCAGCGGTCCAGGACCTGGCGCAGGGTCACGCTGGGCAAGTGCACTCCGGTAGGAAGCAGGAACGTGTCGCCGTCCCAGGCGATGAGCGCGCCAGTGGTCGTTTCCGCGATGGCGCCGTGGGCATCGACAATCGCGGTGTCATCGGTGCCACTTTCCTGATACTGGCTGCGGTAAGCAGCCAGGGCGGGCAGGTCCGGACCTTTGACTAGGGGCTGTACGCGGGGATCGGGGGCCTTAACGTAAGTAAGGCGCGTGTGGGCGCGCGGCGCCGGGGCGGGCCGGATATCGAGGTAAAGCTCACCGGTTATGAGCGCGATGCGGGGGAAGAGCTCGCCGCCTGAAAGTAGCTCCAGCATGGCGGGGACGAAGCCGGCGGGCAAGGTCCCGGCGGCGGATTCGAAGCGCTCCAAGTGCAGGTGGAGGCCGTGCGTGCGGCCTGCCGAATGCCGCCAGGAATCGGCCACGGTGCAGGGGTCGGCCGGTGGGGTGCAGGGGATAAAGGCGCCGTCGCGCCAGATATAGGAGCTCATGACCACGCCCCTAGGACCGATTGGGCTTTGAGGTTCCTTTCGGCCAGCTCGGCTGCGGGATCGGAGTCGAGGACGATGGCCCCCCCGGCGCCAACAGTGACCTCGGAACCCGCGCGCACCGCAGTGCGGATCACCACGCTGAAATCCGCCTCGCCGGAATAGCCGAGGTAGCCCACGATTCCGGAATACACGCCGCGGGGTCCTGCCTCGAGGGCATCGATGATCTCGCAGGTGCGCAGCTTCGGCGCGCCGGTCATGGAGCCGGGCGGGAAAGCAGCGCGGATGGCATCGAGCGCGGTGGCGCCGGGGCGCAACTGGCCGGTGATTGTGGAGACCAGCTGGTGCACGGTGGCGTAGCTTTCCACGTTCATCAGCCCCGGAACGCGCACGGTGCCGGGCTCGCACACGCGGGATAAATCGTTGCGCAAAAGGTCTACGATCATGAGGTTTTCGGCGCGGGTCTTGGGGTCATCGCGAAGCAGCGCGGGGTCTTGGTGGGCCGGAATGGTGCCCTTGATGGGCTTAGCCTCGACGCGGTTATCGCGCACGCTGAGGAAGCGCTCGGGCGAAGCGCTGCAGATTTCCACGCCGTTAAAGACCAGATGCGCCGCGTACGGTGCCGGGTTGTGCCGGCGCAGCGCCGCATAAATATCGCCGGTCGCCTGCGCGGAATAGGTATCGGTCAGGCACACCTCGTAGCTTTCCCCGGCGTGCAAGAGCTCTTGGGCGCGCTGGATCCGGGCCAGGTAGTCGGTGGTGCGCCAGGCACCCGCGCTTGCCGATGCCCCCTCGCTTCCCACCTGCCCACCTTCCAGGGCTTCCTCCAGCCGGTCGAGCAGGCCCTGCGCGCCGTCGCCGTCGAGGCAGCACAGGTGCGCTACTTGCCGGTGGTGATCATAGACGAGGAAGGACTGCGGCCGGATGAAGTAGGCATCGGGATAAGGCGAGCGGTGGCGCAGTTGGATGGGCAGGGTAAGCTGCGCGCATTCGTAGCCGAGGTAGCCGACCACCCCGCCGGTAAATGGCAGATCCGGCGCGTCAAAGACCTGCGTGGATAGCTCACGCTCGAGGGTGGTGAGGATATCGGGGGCATCGCCAAGCCGGTAGCGAAAGGAGCGGCTAAGCGGGCCGGTAGCATCGCCAAGAATGCTATAGCGCCCGCGCGCATCGGCGGAATCGAGGAAGAAGGCATCGTTGCCGTCTGCCTGCAGCGCCGCGAAGACGCTGGGGCAGTCAATCGCGCCGGGGACCTCGCGGTGGAGGAGGCGAAAACCGCCGAGGAAATTGCGCAGCAGGGTCGCGCCGTGCTGTGTCAGCACCGATTCGGGGTGGAATTGCACGCCCCAATGAGGCAGGCCATCGACCTTGAGGGCCTGGACGGTGCCGTCCTCGCTGCGGGCATGCACGGTGATGCCGGGGGCAGGTTCAATGTGCAGCGAGTGATAGCGCACCACCTGAAAGTCCTGCGGGATGGTGGCAAAAATTCCCTCGCCGGAATGGCTAATGGTGGAGACAAAGCCGTGGCGCGGTTCGGGCGCGCGGCTTATGCGGGCACCGGCGAGCATCGCCAAGCCTTGGTGGCCAAGGCAGACGCCGAGCAGGGGAATCCGCGCTGCGGCGGCTGCCTCGATAACGTGCCGGGACATGCCAAAGTCGTTTTCTTCCTCCGGGGTTCCTGGACCAGGGGAGATAACCACGTGGCTGAACTCGCCGACGCGCACGCGATCTGGAATGTTGGCGGCCTCGCCCGCGGGAACGACGAGCGGCTCGGTTCCGGAGACCTCTGCGATGAGGTGGGCGAGGTTAAACGTGTACGAGTCGTAATTATCAATGAGCAGGATCATCAAAGGCAGAGTCTATAGCCCAGTGCGCCCCACGCGTAACTTGCTCCACGCGCGCCTTAACTACTGGGTTACGACCGACCAATTGACGTATGTCACACCGCGTTGTAAAGTTAACTTTAAGTTAACAACAAGCAAACGGGGAAAGAATCCAGGAAAGGGGATAACAATGAACCGGTTTGAAACCCTCCGTCACGACCTGCACACCAAGTACGGTCACGGATATACCCGTGCTGAAATCGATGCGAAGTTGGACGAGGTCATCGCCAAGCACACCGCCCACGCCGGGCTCGTGGAATTCATCCCTGTGCTGGTAGAGCGCGAGGTGCGCGAGTTCTTCGGCGCCCACCGCATCCACGTTCGCTTCGCCGCAGGCAATAACCACGCCCTGGCCAAGGCCGCCGCGGACCTCACCAAAAAGCACGCGGGGGAGGCGCTCTACGTCGATACCGCCGCCGCCCACCCGGAAAATGACGGCAATGACCACCTGGCGCACGTCATGAGCGAGCGCGGCATGGGCCAGGCTCCCAAGAAGTACCTCGAAGAGGTGCGGACCGTGGCCATGCCGGATTACATCGTGTACCTGGGTCGCGAGGTCGAGCGCGATGAGGCCGGCAAGGACATCAAGATCTGGGACATCGCCCCGGCTGAGGCCGTTGAGCAGGCCCGCGAGCTTGCCGATGACCTAGAGGCCCGCGTCTACTACATGCTGAACAAGCTGGGCATCGACCCGGTAACTGAATCCGTGCGCGTCTAGCCTAAGGCAGGGCGAAAGCAAAAAGGGCTGAGGGAAACCTCAGCCCTTTCATCATGCATGCAGTGTACTTCCATTCCGGTGGTAGGCCAGATAGAGCGGGCGGCGCGAGCGGAAGCCCGCGGCGTCGAAGACAGGGGTTAAGTAGCAGGAGGGGATCCGGACACTTTTAAGAATATTGGGGTTGCCCGCAAATAGCGGTTGCGTCCTTTCGTGTGGTGTCGTTTTTATAGAAGAGTTGGCCTATTCAGGCGTCATTGGTTTCCGTGGTGTTGCTGGTAAGCGGCTGAATGCGACCCCTGTGGTTAAGGACAGGGCTAGTGCCATTGCCCATATTCTCTTTGAGAATGGTGTAAAGAAAATCAATTGACTTAAGTCCGCGCATTTTAGAGGGACAACCCTTATCGTAGGTAGAATTGCTACCTATATAGGTTATCGACCTATCTTGGGTTGAAATATTTGTTGGAGGTTTCGTGAAGCAATGGACTCGTAAAATTGCATCTTCGGTATTGCCCTTGTCGATTCTGGCGATTCTTTCAAAGGGAGAGTCATACGGTTATGAGATCAGAAAGATGCTCGTAAGTTTCAATCTTGGAGATTTTAAAAGCGGTACCGTGTATCCGCTTTTAACTCGGTTGGTTGCGTCCAGTAGCGTGGTGTATCTGTAACTGACGGTGGGCCCCTTATGAATGAGGCCGGCGACCACCGTAGTACCTTTCGATTCCGTAAC
>NZ_JASPHQ010000018.1 GCF_030227225.1 Corynebacterium rhinophilum | reverse complement strand
GCTGACGCATTGGATCTGACGGCCTTGGCCAGGAAACACTTCGCTGCGGCCACGTTCCGATTCGAAGAGAGGTAAAACTCCAAGGTCTGGTCACCGGCGGTGATCGCCCGATAGAGGTAGCACCACCTGCCGCCGACCCGGATATAGGTCTCATCCACCCGCCAGGAACTAGCTTGCCAGTCAGGTACCTGCCGGTACCACCGTGTTTGCTTGTCCAGCTCAGGGGCGTATTTCTAGACCCAGCGGTAGATCCTGGTGTGATCAACCGGCACGCCCCGCTCGGTCATCATTTCCTCCAGATCGCGGTAGCTCACCCCGTAGCGGCAGTACCACCCACTGCCCACAGAATAATGTCACGGGGGAAATGACGACCCGAGAAAATACCCATGGCTGTGATTAGTTCACGTCGCCCTTCCTACTGCCCCAACTTTGCAACAGCACCCAAAGCCCTGGAATGAACTCCTGTCACCAGGGTCATTCCAGGGCATATTTCCCTGACTAAGAGAAGCAGTGACACAGAAGGTCTACCTCAGCGTGGGCCCTGTGGGCGTGCAGGTTCCGTGTGTGGCTGGTGTGCTGCGGCATGGTCGGCAGCGATTGATGACCGACTCTGGAGCGGGTGCCTTGTCTGGTCTCGCGGTTCAGGGTGGGTGGACTATTCGGCGGGTTGGATCTCGCTCTCGGTGACCCACTTGTGGTTGGTCATCGTCATCCCGTCGACGGTGAGATCAACCATGTAGACCGTCTCCTCGGTGGAGTAATCGATGGTGGCCTCAGCACCCTTCATGCCGGACATGTGCTCGGCATCCAGGACAACGCTCGCCCCGTCGGGCAGGGGGGCCTGACCCGGATCGACGAGCTCCTCATGGACGACCCAGCGGTGGTCGGTAACCGGGGCCCCACCCTCGGCGGGGGTGTAGCTGACCGAATAGGTCGTGGTGTCAAACGCCCCGGAAATGGTGGCGGTGGCCCCGTCCATGCCGGGCATGTGGTCAGCGGTGAGGATGACCTCGGTGCCCACCGGGTACGTGGGATCCTCGGCCTCTTCAATGCCTGCCGGCGGTGCCCCGCCGTCGGCAGGGTGGTCGTGCCCGCCGTGCTCTTCGTCGGCAGTGGTGGTGTCTTCCTGGTGGGTCTCGTTGGTCTCTGCGGTTGCCGTCGTGGTGCTGGTGGTGTCGGCATCGTCGGAGTTGTCGGTGGCGTCGCTGCAGGCGGTCAGCGCCAGGGTGGAGGTCAGTACCAAGGCGGCGAGGGTAATGCTGCGTTTCATGAGCGTTCCTTTCAAAGGTGGTGTGAGTTAGGGGTCGAGAGACAAGGTCAGTCAGTAACGGTTACGGGGGATATCGACCTACTGTGTTCCTCCTTCCCGTCGGTCGGAGCCAGGTGAGCCGGCTCCAGATCAATGCGGCGCAACAGCTGGGCGTTCAGGGCCACCACGATGGTCGAGGCAGACATCAAGATCGCGCCCACGGCCGGGGACAGCACGAACCCGATCGAGGCGAGCACTCCGGCAGCCAGCGGCACGGCGAGGATGTTGTAGCCAGAGGCCCAGATCAGGTTCTGGATCATCTTGCGGTAGCTGGTCTGGGACAGCTCAATCATCGACAGCACTGCCCGCGGGTCATCACTGGCTAGGACCACCCCGGCAGATTCCATGGCCACATCCGTGCCGGCACCAATGGCGATACCGACGTCCGCGCGGGTCAGAGCGGGGGCGTCATTGACACCGTCACCGACCATGGCCACGCTCACACCCCGGTCCTGCAGCTGCGTGACCTTGGTGTCTTTGTCCTGGGGCAGGACCTCGGCGAAGACCTCATCAATGCCTAGGTCCTGACCAACCGCCTGGGCCACCTGTTGCGCGTCGCCGGTGATCATCGCGACCTTCACCCCGCGTTCCTGCAGGGCTTTCACAGCGGCGCGGGATTCGGGGCGGATCTTGTCCTCGACGGCCACCGCACCGATGATCTGACCGTCGCGGACAATATGGAGCACACCGGCCCCACGCCCGGTCCAGGCACTGGTGGTGTCGGTGAGCTCGGCCGGGGTGGTGAGGTTGAACTCGCGCAGCATGTTCGGCCCGCCCACGAGGATCTCAGCGCCATCGACAGTGGCCCGGACTCCCCGGCCGGAGGCGGCGCTGAAACCAGTTGCACGGATTTGCCGACGGGAGGCCTCGGGATGGGCGGCCGCGGCCGCCACGATGGCGCGGGCCACGGGGTGCTCGCTGTCGGCCTCCGCAGCGGCGGCGAGGGCCAGTAGCTCGCCCTCGGTGACGCCGACAGCTGCCGCGACACCGGTGACCGCGTGCGCACCCTCGGTCAGGGTGCCGGTTTTGTCGAAGAGCACCACGTCGATGGTGCGCATCCGCTCGAGCGCCATCCGGTCCTTGATGAGCACCCCGGATTTCGCGGCCCGCTCGCTGGAGATCGCAATGACCAGCGGAATCGCTAGGCCCAGGGCATGCGGGCAAGCGATGACCAGCACCGTAACCGTGCGCACCACGGCATCGTCCGGGCTGCCGATGATGGTCCACACCACCGCGGTGATCAGAGCGGAGATCAGCGCGAACCAGAACAACAACGCCGCCGCCCGATCCGCCAGGGCCTGGGCCCGGGAGGAGGACTCCTGGGCGTCGGCAACCATGCGTTGGATCCCAGCCAGGGCGGTGTCCCCGCCGGTAGCCTCCACCCGGATGCGGACGGTGTTGTCGGTGGCCACAGTACCGGCGACCACCTTGTCACCGGTGTCGCGGAAGACGGGACGGGATTCGCCGGTGATCATCGCCTCATCGAATTCGGCGGCTCCGTCGAGGATGGTTCCGTCGGCCGGCACCCGGGCACCGGCCCTCACCAGAACGACGTCGTCGACGACCAGCTCGGAGATGGCCACGGTGCGGGTGGTCCCGTCGATGACTTTCTCGGCCTCATCCGGCAGCAGGGCAGCCAGCGCGTCAAGCGCGGAGGACGCGGCCCCGAGAGCGCGCATCTCCAGCCAGTGGCCCAGCAGCATGATGGTCACCAGCAGGGCCAGCTCCCACCAGAAGTCCAGGTCAAAACCACCCAGCTCCAGAGTGGTGACCCAGGAGGCGACAAACGCCACGGTGATGGCCATGGCGATCAGGAGCATCATCCCGGGTTGGCGAGATTTCAGTTCTTTCCATCCGCCCTTGAGGAAAGGCGTTCCGCCGTAGACGAAGATGATCGTGCCCAGCACCGGGGGGATCCAGGTGGATCCGGGGAATGCCGGGAGGTGGTAGCCAAGCAGGTGGGCGACCATGGGGCTGAAAATAACGACGGGAATGGACAAAATCAGCGACCACCAGAAGCGGTCCCGAAACATTGCGGTGCTGTGTCCGGCGTGTTCGCTGTGACCATGAACGTGGTGGTCTTCGTCCGGGGCGGAATGCGGGTGATCGTGGGGCATTGCCTGGCCGTGGGTGTCGGCATCTGCGTGGTGTTCGTGGCTGGCATGATCCGGGTGGTGGGTGTGGTCTGTTTCCGGAGCGGGGTGATCACCCGAATGGTGGGGAGTGCTCATGACGTTCCTTTCGCTCAACCCGGTCGGGGTCGAGATGATGGGTAAAACTGATCAGGATAAGACGGTGTAGCCAGCCTCCTCGATGGCCCGGCGAACCATCTCCGGAGGTACGACACCGGTGACCGTGACGGTGGGAACTCCACCAGCAGCGAGATCAATCTGGACGTCGTCGACCTGGGGGAGGGCCTGAAGGGCCTGGGTCACGCTTTTCGCGCAGTGCCCGCAGGCCAGGCCGGTGACCTGGTAGCTAGGGGAGGACCCTCCTGCTGACGAGTCGCTGGCGGCAGGGATGGAGGCGGTGTCGGCACGTGAGGCAGGTCCGCAACAGCTGCAGCCGTGGGAGGCCATCGGCAAGAGGCGGGGCGGGGAGGTGATCATGGGAAAGCTCCTACGAGTCGGTGGGATGCGGCGATGCCACTCTCTAGCATATACCCCCCAGGGGTATATTTTCAATGGGTGGAGGGCGCGGCTCTCACGCGGGGCAGGGTGTGGTCACCGAGCAGCCTCCTCACTGTCGGGAGGGGACAGCGGGAGGCGGAGGGCAAACACCGCTCCGCGACCGGGTCCGGGGGAGGTGGCGGTGAGAGTGCCGCCGTGGGCCTCGATCAATGCCTTGGAGATGGTCAGACCGATACCGGCCCCGCCGTCGTCCCGGCTGCGGGCGGCATCCCCCCGGTAGAAGCGTTCGAAGATGTATCTGAGCTGGTCAGGCGGGATGCCCTCGCCGTCATCGGCGACGTGGATGAGTGCGGTGGACGCCCCCTGTCGGTGGACGCTGATCCGGACCTGCCCGCCGGCCGGGGTGTGTCGTAGCGCGTTCGAAAGGAGATTGCTCATCACCTGGCCGAAGCGTTGCCGGTCCACGAGCACCCGGGCGGTGTCCGTAATGGTCTCGACCTGTAAATCGACGCCTTTGTCAGCATAAGCCTCCCCCGCGGCAGCAGCGGCGGTATGGAGCAGATCCCCGAGCCCTTCCTCCGCCAGGTCCAAATCGATCCGGTGTTCCTGGGCCCGGGAGACATCGTCAATGTCTTCCATCAACCGGGTCAGGCGGGTGAGTTGGTCAGCCATGATCGTGTGGGTGGCATTATTCCAGTCCACGACCCCGTCCTGGAGACCATCGAGGTAGACCGTAAGCACCGATAAGGGGGTGCCCATTTCGTGGGCCAGATCAGAGAGCATCTGGCGGCGGACCTGTTCGGTGTGTTCCAGCCGATCGGCCATGGTGTTGAAGGCATGCGCCAGGGTGGTGACCTCGGGGCCTGCTTTTCCGGCGGGCACGCGGATACGGGAGTTGCCGGCCGTCAGGCTGGTAGCGGCGCGGGTGAGATCCTGCAGGGGGGGTGCGCAGACGACGCGATAACCACAGGCTGGCAAGCAGGGCGCTGATCAAGGCGGTGGGCAGGGCGACGGCCAGGGTGATCAGGTTGGCGCCCCGGTAGGCCTGCTCGGCATGGAACAGCTCCAGCGAGGGGTCCTCCCGGCCGGTCATCAACATATGATCATGGAACAGGGTCGGACCCACCATCGTGGCCACGGCCACGGCCACCAGCAGGCTAATAACCACGACCAACACCTGGGCGGCCAGGAAGCGGAAGGTCAGGCCGGGTCCGTGATTCATGGCTGCTCCACCCGGTAGCCCACGCCACGCACGGTGTCGATAAACCCCCGGCCCCGGGTGTCGGTGCCGAGCTTGCGACGCAAGTTGCCGATGTGGACATCGACGATGCGTTCATCACCGACCCAGGTGGTGTCCCAGACCTCGGTGACCAGGTCGTGGCGGGTCAGCACCTGGCCGGGGCGCAGGGCCAGGGCAACCAGCAGCTCGAACTCCGTGCGGGTGAGCTCCACGGTCGTCTCCCCCACCCGCACCTGATGGGCGACGGGGTCAAGGATGAGGTCACCAACGATCAAGGAGGTGGTCACCTGCGGTGGGGTGGTGCTGGTGCGCGGGCGGCGCAGCACCGCATGCACCCGGGTCACCAGTTCCCGGATGCTAAAAGGTTTGGTGATGTAGTCATCCGCCCCCAAGGTCAAACCGCTGATCTTGTCGTCCTCGCTGCCACGCGCGGTGAGCATGAGAATGTAGCAGTCCGAGAAGGTGCGGATCCGTCGGCACACCTCCAGGCCGTCGAGTTCGGGCAGCCCCAGATCCAGCACCACAACATCAGGGGAAAAGCGACGAGCCTCGTCCACGGCCTGGGTGCCGGTGTGAGCCTGGCGGGTATCGAAGCCGGCCCTGATGAGGTAGGAGGCCACCATCTGAGCCAGGGGTTGTTCATCATCGACGACCAGCACCCGCCCCGGGGGCGTGGCGGTGGTCGGTGTGCGGTCAGCCATAGGCCCCAGTATTGCTCCGGTCAGGGGGGAATACCACCCTCGCTCAGTGCCCGGCGGGGCAATCTTCATCAAATCTTCAAACATCACCCTTCGACTGCCGTCACCCTTGTGCCCCACCCCGGGCCGGTGGCATCGCCTCCCCTGGTCGGTTCAGCAGGCGCCACCAGGGATTTCACTGCCTGCACCGCATACCCGGGGCGGGTAGAAGGACATCGCCCACGGCTGTGGGGTGGTGTCCCGGTGGTGACCCAGCCCACCGAATCCACCCCCTTTTCGCCCTGTTATAAGGCTGTGAGCAGGGCTTTTGATTTCTAGTCCGTCAGGCACCCGTGCTAGATAAAGGTATGACATCGACCTTGAGGCGGTGTCTTCTCACGGTCTTACCACGATCCAAGGAGATTGACGTGAAACGAGCAGCGATCGCAGCCGCCGCCCTTGCCCTCGCCCTCACGGGGTGTTCGGCCGCCGACCCGGAACCCACCGCCGACGGGACGGTGTCCCGGGATACATTCCTGACTACCCATGGCCTGGCCGCCATGGACGCGGTGGAGATCATTGATCACCTCGACCGGCAGAAGGTCACTGAGCGTCCCACGGATCTGATCGCTTCAGTGCGTGCCGATGAACTGCTGCTCTCGAGCGATGACCAGGAAGTCGTGGTCGATCTTCCCGACAATCAGACGTATGTCTCGATCGCGCCCTATCTCACCTCCACCCACGACTGCTTCTACCACAGCCTCACGACCTGCCTGGGGGAACTCGACAATGAGGATATCCAGATCACGATCACCGATGAGGCGACCGGTGAGGTGCTGGTGGACGAGGCGACAACCACCTTCGACAACGGGTTTATTGGCTTCTGGCTTCCCGATGATGCCACCGGCCTGATTGAGGTCAGCTACCAGGGGCGTACCGGCACCGCGGAGTTTTCCACCGCCGACGATGGTGCCACCTGTGTCACAGACCTGCACCTGACGTGATGGCTCAGCAGGGTCCTCACCTGCGCCTGTCTCCCGTGTCACTGAAATCTAACACCAAGGAAGGTTAAATCATGATGAACGGATTTTCCCGACGACAGTTTCTGCTCGGCGGGCTCGTCCTCGCCGGCACCGGGGCCGTGGCCGCCTGCACCAGCGACCCTGGACCCGCCGCCTCGGCACCAGGTTCCTCTCTTCGCCCCACTCCCACCCCCACTGCGCTCGGTGAGCCGACGGTGCGCCGGACACTGACCGCCCGGCCCCTCTCTCTGGATATCGGCGGCATCGAAGCCAAGACGTGGGGATACGTCTCTGACACCGGGGATGCGGCCATTGAGGCCACCGCCGGCGACGTCCTCCAGGTCGATATCACCAATGAACTGCCTGAGAGCACCTCCATCCACTGGCATGGTATCGCACTCCACAACGCAGCCGACGGTGTGCCCGGCATGACCCAGGACCCCATTGAACCTGGCGAGTCTTTCTCCTATGTTTTTGAAGTCCCCCACAGTGGCACCTACTTCTACCATTCCCACTCCGGCCTGCAGCTTGATCGCGGCCTCCACGCCCCACTGATCGTCCGTGACCCGCAAGACGCTGAGGACCAGGACGTCGAGTGGACCATCGTGCTCGACGACTGGGTCGATGGCATTCAGGGCACTCCCGACGATGAGCTCGACAAGCTCACCGGAATGGGTTCAGGCGACCATAACGGAAAGAAGGGAATGGGAGGTCACGGCCAGATGATGCACGGCACCCCGGACCGGGTACTGGGCGGGGATGCCGGCGATGTGATGTATCCGCACTACCTCATCAACGGACGTATCCCCCGTGCTCACCGGACCTTCGAGGCTCGCCCGGGCGACAAGGCCCGCCTGCGGTTTATCAACTCCGGCGGTGACACCATCTTCAAGGTGGCCCTCGGTGGTCACCGCATGACCGTCACCCACACCGACGGCTTCCCCGTCCAGCCCAGGGAGACCGAATCGATCTACCTGTCGATGGGCGAGCGTGTCGACGTCGAGGTCATCCTCGGCGACGGCATCTTCCCGCTCACGGCTTTGGCGGTGGGTAAGGACGACCGCGCCTTCGCCGTCATCCGCACCGCCGGCGGCCAAGCCCCCCACCCCGATGTCGACTTCCCCGAGTTGTCGTCCACCGGACTGCTTCTGTCCTCCCTGAAGCCAGCAGACCGTGCACTCCTACCCGAGGACACACCAGACCGAGAAGTCAGCATCGACCTGGGCGGGCAGATGATGCCGTACGAATGGAGCATTCTCACCGACGGCCAATCCTCCTCCGCGACCGTGCAGGAGGGCCAGCGCCTGCGGATGGTCATGCGCAACAGGACCATGATGCCCCACCCCATGCACATCCACGGCCACACGTGGGCGCTGCCCGGCAGCGGCGGACTACGCAAGGACACCGTCCTTCTCCGCCACGGTGAAACCATGATCGCCGACCTGATCGCTGACAACCCCGGTGAGTGGGCATTTCACTGCCATAACGCCTATCACATGGAAACCGGGATGCTCAGCTCGCTTCGCTACGAGTAACCCCCACAGCAGGGTTGAGTGCCGAGGTGGGCGGGGTGTCCCCCGAGTAGTGGACACGGCTTTGGTGTCAGGGTTGAGCAATGTGTGCCAGGAGTCGACGGGATTGAAGTATGCGTCAGCGCGCACGGCAGCAAGTTCAATGATGCGGTCGTAGCGCTTGTTAAAGCCGGTGGTTTCGGTATCAATGACCGCAAAGACCGACATGCCCGCCTAAACGCTATCGAACACTGCAAACAAGGTGGATTTCTGTGGATAGCCACACTGGCCCCGTGCGGGTTGTCCATGGGCCGGGCTGGTTTTTAAGACCGGGCGGTTTGAGTGCCTTCCTGGGTGTGGTGCCATTGGTTGGCGTACTCAGTCGGCGGGATAAACCCTAGGCTCGAATGAGGATGATAGGTATTATAGCGCTTCGACCACAGTCGCAGGCAACGCGACGCATGGGCGGGGTCGTCGAACATCTCGTCCTCTCACAGCTCGTAGCGTAGCCGGTTGTGGAAGGACTCCACAAACCCGTTATGCCATGGCATTCCCGGTGGGATGAACGCCTCGACAGTGCCTTGCTTAGCAGCCCAACTAGCCAGCTCACGGCTGATGAACTCCGGGCCGTTATCCATACGTAACACTCGAGGCCTGCCACGCACAGCAGCTCACGTTCTCCAGCAGGTCAATCACCGCAGTAGCAGTAATTGACCGAGCGACCTCGAAACCAACATGCTCACGGGTAAACTCGTCGATCACGTTGCAGATCTTAAAAGGCTTTGCCCTGGTAGTCGCTATCGAACTGGAAGTCCAGTGCCCACACGTGCCCCGGACATGTCGCTGGCTGCGTACGCGGCGTTGGCACAGGCAAGCACCGTTGCTTACCAGCTTTGCAAGCACAAGCCCGCAAACCCTCCTGGCGCCACAGCCGGCGCACCACATCACGGCCACAGGTAAAACCAGCTGGCCTGGGCTTTCACCCAAGCACGGCGATAGCCCCAGCGTCGGTGCTCACCAGTGAAAGTGACGAGCCACCTGCGTAGAGCAGCGTACTTATCCACGCTGGGCTGCTGGTGGCGTGTGCGGGCGTTGTAGTACGCCGCTCTAGATACCCCGACCACGCGACAGGCAAAGCGCACCGAATAGCCCACGGATACAGCGTAATCAATGGCTTCATATTTGCGTGCCGGGGTCAGAATTTTCCCTCCGCAAGCTCCTTTAGTAGCGCTTTTTCCAACTCGGCTTCTCCGAGTAGGCGGGTAAGCTTGGCGTTTTCTTCCTGCAGTTCTTTAAAGCGGCGGGGTTTACTGCGGGACATCTCGCCGTACTGCTTGACCCAGCGACGGTAGGTTGCCTCGCTAACACCGAGGTCGCGGCAGACTTCGGCTAAGGTACTACCCGAGGCCTTCATGGATCGGGCTTTATCAAGTTTGGCCACGATCTGCTCAGGAGTGTGTTTTGAAAACTTCTTCATGATTATCAGTCTTCCTGCCCAACAAGGGGCTGTCACGGAAGACACGATCAAACCACATGGTCTATTTAATCCAGCCCAGACCAATTCAGCAGCTACCGAATAGCAATTTCTGTTCTCTTATTGGATCTGCTGGGCCTATTAGCAATGACAGCCTTTCCAGAGCCGTTGATCCTCATTTTTGGAAACCTCGTCACCGCATGCTTAAGCGGACTGTCGATTCCAGCCATTTTCACTATCGTTGACTCCCAAGTCAGTGGAAGCCAGCAAGCGAAAGCCTTCTCCCTCTTGGATACCGCGCGCCTTGGCGGCGGATTCCTTGGCTCATTGCTGGGAGGATTACTTCTTGACCAAAGGAACGTGCAGACTGCACTCTTTGTTGAAGCTTGCGCCGTGGCGGTTTCGCTACTTGTCTTTTTCTTCCTCTACAAATCCACGTCCCAGGACAATTCAGTGCAGCTAAGACTGAAAGAATCTTCACCGAGCTTTTTCCAAAAGGTACTCGAGGCTCCTTCTCTCTTATTGAAAAATAGAAGTTCTCGCTCCGCGCTAACCAGCATTTGGGGAGCAATCATTTGCACCTCGATTTTTAACATTGCGCTTGTCTTCTATGTAACCAGTACCCTCCAGGCGAGCGGTACGGTATATGCAATCATCGCCCAGGCTTTCATCGTGGGCCGCATCTTTGGCGCACGATTTTCAGCCCATCTCAGCGCACACAATGCCGAGAAGGCCCTGACCGGAGCCGGCTTCGCCATGGGGTGTTTTATTGCTTTACCCGGTCTAATTCCCTCCTTGTGGCTCTGTATTCCATGCTTCTTCCTTGGCGGAGTATGCAATGCCGTTCAGGTGGCTGCACTGCGAATCATCGTTGTTGGAACCGCACCTGATGAGGTTAAGCCCAAAGCCCTTTCTACGATGGGATCGACAAATAGCTCTGCGATGCTTATCGGATACATCATCGGGGCGCCTGTCGTAAGCGCCATCGGCACTTGCCGTATCCGGAATTGGAACCTCCGTGCTTACAGTGGGACCAGTCCTGAAACACCGTTTGCACTGATGCCCATGTGCGCACCTAGTTGCTGTTTTTCTTTTTCTTCGTGTGCAGCATATCCATGCTCATTACGGCGCCGATGATAGCGGCGTGCTGTTGCTCGTTGAGGTGTGGCGCGATCCGTAGAAGATACGTGTTTTTGCCCATGAAGTAGTTGCCCATGCCGGTCTATTTATTGGAGACATCGGCAAGCTGGCGATCCTGGGAGGTGATGGTGAGGTTCCAATCCCAGAAATCGCCGTGCACTTCGACGCCGGCAAAGCCCTCCATTGTTAATTCCATCTTCGTTTTGAACATGGAGAAGCGCTTGGTGATAACGGCCATGGGCTGTTCAATTCCCGGTAGGTGTACTTCGTAGGTATCCCTCAAAAAATTCGCCGGATCCGAGATCGTCATGACTGTTTGTTGGGGGTTGCCTTCGGCATCCGTGAGCGCGACCTCCAAGCTGCGGGAGGGTTTAAACACCATCTCCTTAAGGCTGGTGGATTGCACAATGGTGCCCACTGGGGTCCCGTTGACATCAGAAATCATGAATCGATCCTTGAGGAGGGACTTGGTCTGGGAAATAACCAGCTCGTTGAGCGTGAATAAGTTTTGCATCATGCCAGCCAATGTATGGCAGTGGGCGTTTTTAATCCTCCTCCCTAGGGGTGGTTTTTGCTTCTTCTTGTGCTTCGTGGGCCTCTTCGTAGGCCCGTGCGCGGTGGACGGTCATGGTTTGTGCAAAAGTCTGCACCCAATTCTTATTCTTTTCCGCCAGCGGGCCGGAGGGCTCGGTGACGGTCCAGGTGCCGTCTTCGAAGAGCCAAATAATGTCCCGGGTGTGCGGATCCATGACGTAGAAGGCCTGGCCATCGGTCTTTATGTTGTGGTGGTGCTGGCACAGGCACGCAAGGTTTGTGGGAGTCGTCGGCCCGCCATCCGCGTGGTTGATGCGGTGATCCTTTTGGCACACCGTGGCAGGACGGTTGCAGCCAGGGTAGCGGCAGGTGCCGTCGAAGCCTTCGAGGTAGGCTGCCATATCTGGCGGGGTTACGTATCCCTTAACCTCCTTATCCGGGTTCATTTCCCGGATCTTGGAGTAGGGCAGCGCGTTGGAGCGCGCTGGGTCGAGCCATCCGACGGATTCAATGAATGCGGGGGAGTTGGGGACATCGGTTGCCTTGTAGGCGTTCAGGATGACCTGGGGCGCTTCGGTATTGCCGGTGAGGAGGGAAATGGCGGCATCGGCAAGCGAGCAATCCAGCTTGAGCGCAGTCTCCTTGATGCACTTATCGACGCACGCCATCACCGAGGGATCCGCGCTCAGCGTCATCGCCGCGGTATTGTTTCCCCAATTCTCCATGGTGTAGCGCGGCTGCGTTGGCCCCTTCTTGACCGCGAGGGTGTCATCTTCGAGGTTGATGAGCTCATTAATCTTCCTTTTAATCTGCGCTTGCGTCCGCATGGCCTGGTTGGCGCGGATGGGTGTGAGGTAGGCGGTGAGCTGCTCATCGATGCGCGCGACTACCTCCGGGGTCGGGTTGCCCAGGCGGTTAAGGGATTTATTGATGGCAATGAGGCGGTCTAAATCTAAGTGATAGAGCTGGTGCTGCAGTTCTTTCAGCTGGGGCAGCTCTTCTAGGCGATACAGGGCCATCAGAATATGGCCGATTCGCCCCTGATTAACTCCGGTGGTGCGGTAGAGGGATTGAATGACTAATTCGAAATCAGAATCGAGATCGGGGATCTGCTCAGTCCAGAACTCATATTCAGTCTTTCGCATCTCAAAAGCTAAGCGTGTAGTGGGGTCTTTGGTGTTGGTCGTGGAAAAGTAGGGATCTTCCATGGCGCTTAAAACCTAAATTTGTAGTGTGAACGTGTGTACGAAACACACTATAGAACACCCGCTGGACATTCGCCTGTTTTAACGCGTTTTTGCAGGTAGAACTGCATATTTTTCCGTCAAGATAACCAGCTTAAAAAGCAAAATTATGTGCTAGTTTAAGGCAGGTATGAGTCAGGAGCAGGAAACGCAGGAAGAACCCGGCCGCGCGTGGTGGCAATGGTGGGCGCCTTTGGCGATGATCGCTGTCTTCTTGGTGCTCCCGCCGGCGATTTACCAGGCGGTTTCTGGCACGGTATTGCTCGGCCTCATGGGTGGGCTTACCGTGCTTATTGCTTTTATCGATGCCGCCACATTCCGCTACTCATGGACCATCTTCTGGGTTGCGGGCATCGCCTATTTCGCGGCCATGGCGATGTACTTCAACGAGGGGACATGGATTTACCTGCCGGTAGTGGTCCTTTTGGCGTGGGGTGCTAGCAAATTGGGCGCCAAGGTGAGGGAGCGCTGATGGAAATCTGGCGGTTGGACCACCCTGAGGCCGGCCTGCTCGAGGTTGAGCGTGGCTACGATGCCGAGTTCGCTGAGCGGGGCGAATGGCCCAAGGAGCCAAAGGAATTTACGCCGGTGCTTGGCGATGCCCCCTTTATCCGCCGCATCCAGCTCTGGCGGAAGAATCCTGCACCCCGCATGCAGATCGTGGTCGACCACGAGGTTCGCAGCCGGCACGACAAGCCGCGTGGTGGCCATTATTCATTGCAGAAGAAGCTGGAAAGCGATCTCTCATTCAGTGAGAATAATGCGCCGCGGACTAAGCCTTATTTAGATATCCAAGCCACGCCCTTTGGGGAGATACAGGATGTCTACTACCGCGATGGGGAGGAGGCCGTGGCCTTTGATCCGCCGCCGGGCTCCTTGGGTAAAAAGCGGCGCCGGGCAATGGAAGAAAGCCCCTTCAAGCGCGTGCTGTATCCACTGCTCGGTGGGCTGGGGAAGTCCGGGTGGGCCATCGCGATGATTGTTTTGGCTCCTATTATTAGCCGCATCCTCTCGCGCTTGCTGCCGGATTGGGAGCTGCCAGATGTAGATTTTCCGGAGATTTACCTACCGCTGCCGAATCTGCCGAATCTGCCGGAGCCACCGCAGATTACCTTGCCCGCGCCGCAGTTTGCGATGCACTTTGTACCGCCGGAATGGGTGGTTTTCCTTATGGATTACAGCAGGGTGTGGATGCCTATAGTTATTGCCATTGCCTTTGGGGTGATGGCGGTGCGCAATGCAAAGAAATCGGAGGCGAAGAAGAAGGAGTGGCAGAACCATGAAGATTCGCGGCGCGATTGATGCGGAGGGCAGGTGCAAGCATTGGCATTCCCCGCTCGACGTGGTGGCCAATAAGTGCGCGACCTGTGGCGAGTACTTTGCGTGCGCGCTGTGCCATGCGGAGCTGACGGATCATGAGTTTGGGCCCATGCTTGTCGATGCCCCCGCTGCCCTCTGCGGTTCCTGTGGCCTCGAGATGGATTACCAGCTGTATTCTTCTGTCGAGGCATGCCCGCAGTGTGGGCATATGTTTAATCCCGGCTGCAGTGCGCATGCCGGGATCTATTTTCAGGTCACCGCGTAAAAGCGAGGGGAGAGTGCTACTGGTTCAGGCCCAAGAAGCGGTTGACCAAGCTGTGGTAGGCGCGCACGGTGAGATCCAGGTCCTCGAGGTAGAGGTGCTCATCGTGGCTGTGTAATTGCGAGTTGGCGCTGGCCATATCGCGCCCCTCGGCATGCATCGCGAAACCGTAGGCGTTGCCGCCCTTGCGTCGAGCGAAGCGGAGGTCGGAGCCACCGGTGGCGTGGACGGGCACGACGTCTTTATCGGGGAAGAACTCTTTGGCGGTGGCCTCAATGGTGCGCCAGAGCTCGGTATCGGTGGAGGACTGGGTGGCATTTTCGGTGATGAGGTGTTCGATTTCTACCTCATCGGCGAGATCGCCCAGTGCGCTGCGGAGGAAGTCGTCCAAGTCTTCCTGGGTTTGTCCAGGGAAGGGGCGGATATCCATCTCGAGGTAGGCGTGGGAGGGAAGCACGTTGATGGCTCCGCCGGCACGCAGGACGGTCTCAGCGATGGTGGTGTGGCTAAAGGCATGGGCGTAGGCACCGAGGTTTCCGAATTTGGTGTAGTCACCGGTGCCATCGATAAGCTCTTTTTCGGTCTCAGGATCGAACTTGAAGGTGCGGACGAAGCCCTCCCAGATCTCGTTGGAGGCTGTGGGTGGCTCGGCTTCGGCGATGCGGCGGGCGACCTCGCCGATCTTTACGATGGCAAAGTCCTTGCCGTAGGGAGTCGAGCCGTGTCCGGCATCACCGGTGACGTGGAGGCGGCGCTGACCGGCGCCCTTTTCGCCCACGTTGAAGCCCACCGCGCCGGGCAGGTGGCTACCGCCGGTCTCGGAGAGGCAGTTCTTCCAGGAGAAGGCATCGGGGTGGTTTTCTGCCATCCACCGCACGCCCAGGCCACCGCGGGCCTCTTCATCGGCCATGCCCACGAAGGCAAGCGTTCCGCCGGGGTTGCCGGCGCGCGCTACCTCGCGGGTGACGGCGGCCATGGTGGCGGTAATAAAGAGCATGTCTACGGAACCGCGGCCGTAGAGCTTGCCATCTTCAATGAGGGCCTCGAAGGGTGGCTTGGTCCACTTGGGTTCGTCGACGGGAACGACATCGGTATGCCCCATAAGGGTGAGGGGCTCCTTGGCGGGATCGCCGGGTACGGTGACCACGATGGACACGCGGCCTGGGTGGGATTCAAAGCGCTCGATGGAGACGTCTTCACCGGCAAAAAAGTTCTCTAGCGTATCGGCATTGCGCACCTCAAAGCCGGAATCCGGGGTGAGGTCGTTTACGCAAGCATTGCGGATGAGTTCTTGGAGGAGTTCGAGGGTGTCATCGTAAAGCGTCATGCCCCTTAGGGTAATCCCGCGAAAAAAATTTTGTGATTTTGGCCAAAGTTGAACGGCGTTCAAGTAGGGTTCACTGCATGAGCATCATCGACATCGCCCGTGAGAAACCTCTGGAGCAAGGCAAAGGCCTTAACCAGGAAGAACTACTACAAGTACTGCAGGTTCCAGATTCCCAGCTGGAAGAGATTGCTGATATCGCCCACCAGACCCGCCTGAAGTGGTGCGGCCCGGACGTATCGGTCGAAGGCATTATCTCCATCAAGACCGGTGGTTGCCCAGAGGATTGCCACTTCTGCTCCCAGTCCGGCCTCTTCGAGTCCCCAGTGCGCGCAGTGCGCCTGAACATCCCTGAGCTGGTGGAGGCGGCACAGAAGACCGCCAAGACCGGCGCCACCGAATTCTGCATCGTTGCTGCGGTGAAGTCCCCGGATGACCGCCTGCTGGATCAGGTGGGCGAGGCCATCGCCGCCATTAACGATGCCGTTGACATCGAGATTTCCTGCTCCCTGGGCACCCTGACCCGCGAGCAGGCACAGCGCCTGAAGGACATGGGCGCACAGCGCTACAACCACAACCTGGAGACCTCCCGCTCCTACTTCCCCAACGTGGTCACCACCCACACCTGGGAAGAGCGCAAGAAGACCCTGGATTACGTGCGCGAGGTAGGCATGGAAGTCTGCTGTGGCGGCATCATCGGCATGGGCGAGTCCCTGGAGCAGCGCGCCGAGTTCGCAGCACAGCTGGCAGAGATCGATCCGTGCGAGGTTCCGATGAACTTCCTCGACCCTCGCCCGGGCACCCCGTTCGCTGACCGCCCGCTGGTTCCGCTGGGTGAGGGCCTGCGCGCCGTTGCTGCATTCCGCTTGGCGATGCCCTCCACCACCCTCCGCTTCGCCGGCGGCCGCGAGCTTTCGCTTGGCGATGACGGCACCGAGCGCGGTTTGCTCGGCGGCATCAACGCCATCATTGCCGGCAACTACTTGACCACCTTGGGTCAGGAAATCGAAAAGGATGTGGACATGCTGGGCCGCATCGATCTCCCGATCAAGGCTCTGTAGTGTCCGAGCCGAACTCTGAGTTGGCAACCGCCGTCCTGGCCGGGGACGAGCCAATTTTCCACCCCAATACCGGCAAGCCGATCGAAGAGGTCTTCAAGCTGCACCCCGCTGCAGCTGCTGGCCTCGACGTACCGCGCTACTGCCAGATCTGCGGCCGCCGCATGGTGGCCCAGGTGCGCCCCGATGGCTGGCACACCAAGTGCTCGCGCCACGGGGAGCTAGATTCTGAGTGGTTATACGTAGAGCAGCTACCAGAGAGCTAGCACTACCAAGATAAGGAGCCGCTGCCGTAAGGCAGGCGGCTCTTTTTCTATTGAAAAATGGCTCTGACCTGGGTATAGGTAAATCTACTTGCGAAATTTGGTGCGCTCTACTTTAGAGATTTGGTACTCTCTACTTTAGAGATTTGGTGCGTCCTACTTGCGAAATTTGGTAAATATATGTTTGTTCCTCGGCAGCTCAGTGGATCTATAACGCAGTTAATGAAATGGTTTCCAGTTGTCAGCGTGACGGGGCCGCGGCAGTCTGGGAAGTCGACTCTTCTGAGAGAAATGTTTCCGGACTTGTCATACCTCAATCTTGAGGATCCAAGTATTCGAAGGGTGGCACAAGAAGATCCTGTGGGTTTCCTTTCGAGCCAAAGTGGACCGTTGATTATAGATGAGGCTCAATATGCACCGGACCTGTTTTCCGTTGTCCAACTTCGCTCGGATGAAGTGGGAAGCCCTGGGCAATATATCTTATCCGGATCGCAAAATTTCTTGCTTATGGAATCCATAACGCAATCGCTGGCGGGCCGCGTTGGGATCAGTCATTTGTTGCCCTTCGGCCTCATGGAAGCTCGCTCTATATCAGCTGATCTGACCGTTGATGAATTTATGGTTCGTGGAGGATATCCGCGCTTGTACCAGGCGCAAATTCCTCCGGAAATCTATTTTGAAAACTACGTGCAGACTTATCTCCAACGGGATGTGAGTGGGTTACTCAATGTTCGGAATAGTGATAGCTTTTGGCGATTCATTAAGGTCTGTGCGCTGCAAGCTGGAAACTTAATCAACTATTCCGCAATCGCAAATGAGATTGATGTTTCTTTCCAGACGGTAAAAAATTGGGTCTCAATTCTGGAGTCTAGTTTCATCATATTTTCTTTACCCAGCCACCATTCCAATCCCCGGAAGGTGCTTACTAAGACCGCGAAGTTGTATTTCTATGATACTGGTCTGTTGTGCCACCTTCTTGGTATTTCTTCACCAGAAGAACTTTCTGTGCATCCACAGTCAGGTGCAGTGTGTGAAAATATGGTGGTAGCAGAAACCATGAAAACGCATATTCACTCTGGTCGCAAGCCGGATCTACGGTTCTATCGGGATAGTTCTAAAAGAGAAATCGACCTATTGGATTTTACGGGCGGCGATCCTAAGGCTTATGAAATCAAGGCATCGCAGACCTATCATTCCAAATACACGCGTCATCTCGCGACTGTAGGTGAAGAGCTGGAGATCAAACCCGCAAACCGCACAGTGCTGTACCGCGGCCAGCATTCCTTCGAAGCGAATGGTGCGCAGGTAGTCCCTGTTGAGCAGTACTTGAAGGCGCTTGATTAGATTGGTGGGTATGGATCCCGCTGTAGCCCATGCTCATCAGTCCGCGCTGCGATCGATTGCGCGCGTCGTGGAGGAGACGGCGCCGCACACGGAGGCAGGGAAGGCTTTGGGGGACATCGGCAAGCAGCTGCGTAACGGGCCGGTCATGGTGCTCACTGGGGCGGGGGTATCGACGGAATCGGGGGTTCCGGATTATCGCGGGCCGCGGGGCTCGCTGAGCAGGCACCGCCCGATGACGTATCAGGAATTTCGCCATGATCCGGCCGCTAGCCATAGGTATTGGGCGCGTAGCTTCGTGGGCTGGCGCGTGATGGATTCCGCGGCGCCGAATCGCACGCATTATGCGCTCGTGGAGTTGGAGCGCGCCGGGCTGGTTAATGGTGTGGTCACCCAAAACGTGGATGGCCTGCATAAACGAGCGGGTACGGAGAGGTTGGTGACGCTGCACGGTGATATGGAAACCGTGGTGTGCTTGTTGTGTGGGCATCATGAGGATTGCGGGCACTTCGATGCGCGCCTGGCGGCCGCGAACCCGGGATACCTGGAGCGCCTAGTCGTGGAAAGGGACCAAGTTAATCCGGATGGTGACGTGACGCTGGATGAGAAAGATGTTGCGGCGTTCCGGATGGCGGGCTGCGAGCGCTGCGGATCGGAGCTGCTCAAGCCGGACGTGGTGTATTTTGGCGAGCCCGTGCCAGCCACGCGGCGGGATGCCGCCTTTGCGCTATTGAATGAGGCTAATTCGCTGCTGGTCGCCGGTTCTTCGCTGGCGGTGATGAGCGGTTATCGCTTCGTGCTTGAGGCGAAGAAGCAGGGCAAGCGCGTGGCCGTTATCAATGGCGGGCCAGGCCGCGGGGATAAGAAGGTGGATACGCTGTGGCGCACGCAGGTGGGCCCGGCTTTTGATGCCCTGCTCGATGAGTTGGAGATTTAATCAACGCGGCGTGTGCTCTACCATCCTGAGCAGCGTGCGCACGATGGCGTGCACGCGCCTATCCATGGGCATATCTTCGTGCATGACCACGGCGTGGCGGTCAAAATCTTGGATATAGATATTGCGCACCGCACCCTCAGGAGCGCCCCCTGGGTCGAGGAAGCAGGTCTCGGGCGGGACAACGACGGCATCGGAACGCGTGGCGATGCAGGTGTAGCTCACGCCGGATTCGAGGTCGCCGTCGCGGTTGACATCGCGAAGCACCTCGCTGCCTACCACCTGGTCCATGCCGGCGGGGCCAAACCAGCCATCGATAATGGAGCGGATCACCGCCTCTTGGCGTTGGGTGCGAATGAGGCGACTGGCGATGCCCCCGTGGGTCGTCCCATGATTAGGCGCGCTAATGCTCATGAGGTGGATGACCTTTTCGGCGCCGCCGTCCATGCGCATCCAGTACCGCGCGAGCAGGCCACCCTGGGAGTGGCCCACCAAGATGACCTTGTCTGCCCCGGTCACGGCAAGCACGGTATCGATATAGGCGCCGAGCTGCTGCGAAGATTCCGGGATGGTCTGCGTGGCGCGATGGCCATAATCAGGGGCAAAGACCGCCCAGCCGTCCCGGCGCAAGATATTGCCCATAATTTGCCAGACGCCCTTGGTATCGCAGGTGCCATGCACCAGGATGACCGGCCAAGGGCGTTTGTCGCTCGGGCGGGCGCCCCAATCGTCTTCGAAAACGCCGCGTGGCTTCGTGCGTGCGCCGAGGGGCAGGGTCCTGGCGGCATCGGCATCGAGGGCGGAATCGCCGGGACTAGACTTATCCTTTTCGGCCTTGAGGCGGTCAACGATCTCATCGGCGACGTCATCCTGCAAAGAACTGGCCGCGGCCGGGGAGGCGATGCCAAGGCGAGGCGAATCTTTTTCTTCGGATGCATCTTCCTCGTTCACGCGCCCGAATTTGAGGAGTTGTTCAGAAATAATACTTTTCAACTCTGCAAGAGATTCGACAGCCATGCCTTCCAATCATACGCGTTAATGCAGGTAAATGGCCTCTTTGGAAAAGTTGAAGAAATTTATGGAGAAAACGCTTGACCTCGCGCCACAATCTTTGTAAACTTAGGCTTGCCTAATCACGGGCGGTGCTTACGGCGTAGGGCGCTCCACTCCTTGCCGCTAAGTGCCAGAGATTAGTCATGGGGAGAGGGCCCGCCGATGCGCAGTCGGCGGGCCTTCGTTTATGCAAGAAAACTTGCACGATTATCGCAGGCCGTTTAGCCTTGCTAATTGTTCAGGATTTCTTGCACGATTGGAGTAAGGGTGAGCCCGCGAAAGTATGAGCATCCAGCCATCGAAGAACTAGAATTCGTCCGTGTTCTGGCCGCAGTAAGCGATCCCATCCGGTTGGAAATGGTTAAGCGCATGGCGGACGGCCAAGAGCACGATAGCTTGAGGCTTGCCGATGACCTCCCGAGATCTACCCTGACGTATCACACTCGACAGCTCCGCGAAGCGGGAGTGACGTGGACAAGAAGTAAGGGTCGAACCTGTTTGATTTCTTTGCGGAGCCAAGACTTGAATGAACGTTTTCCGGGCTTGCTTGATGCGGTGATTGACAATGCTTAAGCAGCTGTGGCCGTTTGTCATAGGTAGCGTGGCCCTCGGCTTAGATGCATATGTTATTGCTGGCTTGCTGCCGCAGATTGCGGAAGACTTGGGCACGAACGGCAGCATGATTGGCTTGGGCGTCACCGCTTTTACCGGTGCGTACGCTGTATCTGGTCCGCTGTTATCGGGTAAAGCGGGCAAGAATCCGCGTAGCGGCCTGCTTGGCGCAATCGCTGTATTTTCTCTGGCGAATATTATGACTGCCGTATCACCTACGGTGGAAGTTTTTATCGTCTCGCGGCTAATTGCTGGTGTGGCGGCGGGAGTCTATTCGCCGTTGTCCTCAGCGGTTGCGGGTGTGTCTGTCGCAGCAGAGCGTCGCGGGCGCGCACTGTCATTGGTGCTAGCTGGATTGGCGGTGGGAACTGTCGTGGGTGTGCCGGTGGGATTGGGTGTCGCTGAGCAGTTAGGCTGGCGGGCTACTATTGGGTTGGTTTCGCTAGTTGGCATAGTGGCGATGGTAGGTATAGCGTTGCGCAATCCGAGTGCCGTACCGGCTGTGCCTTCTTCCTCGCTGAGACAGCGAGTCCGAGTCATCGGCCGAGTAGATAATTTACTTACGGTCCTAGTTACTTTCTTTGTGGGAGTGGGGTCGTTAGGTTTGTACACCTATATTTCTGTCGTGCTCGGTCGTGTGCAGGTAGACACCATTGCGGGCATGTGGATATGGGGTATCGGTGGCGCAGTGGGCGCATTTGGAATCGGGCGGGTGCTCGATAAGGTAGATAGTTCTCGCACGCTAACGTTAATAATCATTGCTTTACTTGCCGCTGATTTCGCGCTATTACTGCTCTTCCCTTCGAGTCATGTGGTGGCAGCGGTGTGCCTATTTGCATGGGGGCTTTTGGGTTGGGCTTCTATGGCGCCGCAACAAAATACCATGCTCAGTGCGAACCCTGATGAAGGTGCGACTGCAGTCGCTGCGAATGCATCTGCAAACTATCTGGGCTCAGCTGTTGGTTCTGCAGTAGGGGGTCTTTTGCTTCCTTCATCCACGGGGCTTTTGCTTGCTGCGCTATTTGCAATTTTATTAGGAATCGCATGCAATGTTGGAGTCGGCACTCTTTCTCGCGCTCGGTCCGGCGGGCATGCGGCTTAGGCACCCCAAGGACTACTAAACTTTATTCCCATATCGGCAAAAGTTAAACGCTTTTTGTGGCTCATACCGCTGATTTTCGCGCATTAAATGAGGCATTCGTTTTTCGGAGTACGCGGTGCACTGTGAGTACTTCGCCATATTCTTTTGCCACTGTGGTGTCGAAGGGTACGGTTTTTCTTTCCTTTAATCGTGCAGCGGAGAGCTTCTAAAAGTCCGATCTTTCCGCCTTCCAGTCAGAGAAGCATGATTCCGGGGTGCAACTCGGATAAGGACTGCGGTATTTGCAATAAGGTTCGTTAGCGGTTTGAAACCGTTCCACTATCCGTTCATCGGGTTCCGAATTCCTAGCTTCAGAGATTACGTTGACACCGATGATGGTTGAAAGCCGACAAGCCCTGCCCCTTCGCTGGTGATATCAGCAGAGCTTTAACTCAGGCTATCTCGGTATAAACCTATCTCGGTATAAACAATGTATGGCACGGAGCACTGCCGTGCTGCGCGGTCCCCGCTAAACTCGCCGTTATGACCGATCTGCAGCATGTCCACTCCGTAGATGAAGCGGTGACTCGCTTAATTGAGCATTATGAAACCTCATGTGAGTTGGGGCGTGAGGCCCTTGCCTCGGGCACCCTCGATGATTATCGCCACGTGGTCTATCCCAAGGTCACGGTGGAGATTCGTAAATGGCAGCCGATTGACCGCTCCGAGCCCTTTGGCTATGTGAATGAGGCGGGGAAGTACTCCGCGGTCATCTCTAGGCCGCACATCATCCGCGAGTACTTGCACGAGCAGCTGACTCGGCTGACTAACAATTATCCGTGCGATATCTTCGTGGGCCAATCGGATGAGCGCATTCCGCCGGAATACATCAAAGATGCCCCGGCGGCGCCGCAGGAGCGCGGTCCCATCCCGCGCCCGACCTTGGATGAGGTCAACGATGCGATTATTGATGGTGAGTGGGATGCCTTCCACGGCGAAGAAAAGCCGCTGTTTCACTTCGGAGCGCAGCGCTTCGATATTGCCTGTGCGCGCATTGAGCACTACACCGGCGTCGAGGTCGATACGGTGCAGAAATACATTCTGTTTACCAATTACGCGATGCACACCACGGAATTCGTGAAATTCGGCCTGCGCGAGCTGACCAAGGAGGATTCGCGGTATACGGCGCTCGTATTGCCCAATGGGGAGACCATTCACCCCAATGATGCGGTGGACCTCGACCTGGATGGGCTGACGCTGACCTCGCGCTTTCAGATGCCCCGGTTCGATCTCATTACCGCGGGCGGCGATGGCATCACGATGATCAACATTGGTGTGGGGCCATCGAATGCGAAGACCATTACGGATTGCTTGGCCGTGCTGCGGCCGGAGGCCTGGATCATGATTGGCCACTGCGCCGGCATGGATGGGCGCATGCGCATCGGTGACTTGATCTTGGGCAATGCCTACGAGCGCCACGACCACATCTTGGACCGGCAGGTGGTTTCTTCCACACCGATTCCGGCCATTCCAGAGGTCCAGCGCATGCTGGAGGCATCCGTGGATGAGGTCTACGGCAGCGATAATTCGCTCATGCGCACCGGCACGGTGCTATCGACCGATGACCGCGATTGGGAATGGCGCACCAGCCGGGATCTGTGGGAGTGGTTGCGCACTTCTACCGCGGTAGCGGTGGACATGGAATCGTGCGCCTTGGCGGCGAATGGGTACCGCTACCGCGTGCCCTATGGCACGCTGCTATCCGTATCGGATCTTCCCCTGCACGCCGTGCCGAAGCTGCCGGCACAGGCCCAGGCGTTTTATTCCAACTCCAAGGAAGCCCACGTCATGTGCGCCGTGCGCGCGGTGGAACAGCTGGCAGAAAACCCGGAACGCCTGCGCACGCGCAAGCTGCGGCGGACGTTGGGAGAGGTTCCTTTCCGGTAGCTGCTTTCCCTTGGTAGGTATCGCTAGTTAAACTACAAAGAAAGCCCATGACGCAAAAGGAGCCGCGCAATCGTGACTGAGAATTGGATCCACCCGGACCGGGAGAACCTCACCTGGGAAGTCTTCGGCGAAGCGAGCCGGAATCTTTCGGAGCAAATTGTGGAATCCGGCTGGTTTCCTGACTTGATCGTGGGCGTTGCCCGCGGCGGCCTGATCCCAGCCGGTGCCATTGGTTATGCCATCGGGGTCAAGGCCATGGGCGCTATCAACGTGGAGTTCTACACAGATATTGGCCAGACCTTGGACGAGCCGATCATCTTGTCCCCGCAATTGGATACGGATTCCCTCAAGGGCAAGAAGGTGCTCGTCGTTGATGACGTGGCCGATTCCGGCAAGACCCTGGACTTGGTGGTGAACTTCCTGGAAGAAACCGCCGATGAAGTGCGTTCCGCTGTGGTGTACACCAAGCCGAAGACCATCTTCGAGCCGGATTATTCGTGGAAGAAGACGGATAAGTGGATCAACTTTGCTTGGTCGGTGCTGCCGGTTATCACGGCGGATGGCTCCTTTCGGGAAGGCTCGTAGTAGCTACTAGTATGTGCAGGCGTGATTAACGAGCAGCCTGCACCCACTGGCGTCATCGCCAGTTTCCGCTTTGCATTTTCCTTACCTGCGCGTTTGCGCAAGGAGGTCCTTGGCGGACTGGCGGTGGCGCTTGCTTTGATCCCGGAAGTTTTAAGCTTTTCTATTCTCGCTGGTCTCGACCCGCGGGTGGGGCTGTATTCCTCGGTGATTATGGCGATGGCTATCGCCTTTACCGGCGGCCGGCCCGCCATGATTTCCGCGGCGGCCGGCGCGGTTGCCCTGGTGGTGGCCCCGCTCGCGCACGAGTATGGGCATGATTATGTGGTGGCGGCAGTGCTTGCGGCCGGTATCATCCAGGTGCTGTTGGCGTGGGTGGGCATCGCCAAGCTCATGCGCTTTATCCCGCGTTCGGTGATGACGGGATTCGTCAATGCGCTGGGCATTATGATGTTTACCGCGCAGCTGCCGCACCTTATTGATGTCCCCTGGATGGTCTATGTGCTGGTGGCCATTGGCCTGGCCATCATGATCATTTTGCCGCGGTTTACCCAGGCAATTCCGGCGCCGTTGGTGACCATCGTGGTGGTAAGCATCATCGCCGTCGCGGCGGGGTGGAAGGTGCCGGATGTGGCGGACCAGGGCGAGCTGCCCACGACGCTGCCGGGGCTGTTCATTCCGGATATTCCGTGGAACCTGGAGACCCTGCAGATCATTGCGCCCTACGCCTTTGGGATGGCGCTGGTGGGCCTCATGGAATCGCTGCTTACGGCGAAGCTTGTCGATGACATTACGGATACCCACTCCGATAAGACCCGCGAATCCTTTGGCCAGGGCATTGGCAATATATTGGCCGCGGCGATTGGCGGCATGGGCGTGTGCGCAATGATTGGCCAGACCATGATCGGCGTCAAGGTCTCCCAGGCCCGCACGCGCTTGTCGACGTTCCTCGCCGGCGCCTTCCTCCTCGTGCTGTGCCTGCTTTTCGGCGAGGCGGTAGGCCGCATTCCGATGGCCGCGCTGGTCGCGGTGATGATCCTCGTGGCGGCGACGACGGTCAATTGGCATTCCATCCGCCCGCGCACGCTCAAGCTGATGCCGCTTTCTGAAATCCTCGTCATGCTGCTGACGGTCGCGGGCACGCTGGCCACGCATAACCTGGCGGTAGGAGTGGTCTTAGGCGTGGTGGCTGCATCGATTGGCTTTGCCCGCCGGGTGGCGCACCTCGTGGAAGTTGAGTTGGTAGATGGATATACCTACGTGGTGCATGGCCAACTCTTCTTCGCCTCCTCGAATGATTTGGTTTACGCCTTTGATTACACGCTTGATACGGACTTCGTGGTGGTGGACCTTTCCGATGCCGAGGTCTGGGATGCCTCGACGGTGGCGACGCTGGATGCGGTGCAGAAAAAGTACGCGGATCGCGGCATTGAGGTGGAGTTTCGGGGCCTCGATGGGGCGAGCGCGCAGCGCCTGGAGCGCCTGAGTGGGCAACTGGGTGATTAATATCACATTGCGAGCGTGATGTGCGTAAGCGTACCGGCTGAGAAGCGTTGGATGGAGTGGACTAGCGCGGCGAGATTGACCGTTTAGGGCAATGACCTCGAACTATTAGGCGATATTAACTTCGTGCCGTGGAGCAGCTTTGTCTTAACTAACTTAGGTGATCCAACCTGAAAAATGCCCCTGAGGTGCGGGTTTGATTAAGCATACCTTGCTAGACGGGAGATTTTATTTGGGTATTGTAGTGCCTACAACCAATTAATTGATTCCTACAGAAAGGATTTAGCAATGGATGAGAAGCTGCAAACCCTGCTAAACAATCAGGTCATTAACGAGCACGGCGCCGCTATGGTCTACACCCAGCTGGCCTACGAGATGGACAACCTGTCCTTCCCGGGCATGCGCGACTGGTTCATGGCTCAGGCTAGCGAAGAGCGCGTCCACGCACAGAAGCTTGCGGATCACCTCTTGGCACGCGGCTACCGCGTAGAGCTCAACGATATCCCGGTTGGCTCCATCAAGGCTGCCACCCCGCTGGATGCGTTCGAGGCTTCCTTGGCACACGAGCAGAAGGTCTCCGAGCAGATCCGCGAGATCGCCCGCGTTGCCCTTGACATCCAGGACCTGGACTCCCGTCAGCTCATTGACTGGTTCCTGGCTGAGCAGATCGAGGAAGAGGACACCGTTTCTGAGATCATCGACCAGATCAAGCTGGTGGGCAACGATGGTGCTGGCCTGCTGCGCATCGATTCCCGTTTGGCTAACCGCAACTCCTAAGTTGTGAATAACAAACCCATCAAGATTTAAATCAATCCTCCCATAGCACTGGACTGCTGTGGGAGGATTGACGTATGTCTGCACACCTCAAAGCAACCCTCTCTGCCACCCTGGCGGTATTGGCATTAAGCCTCATCATCGGTGCTGCGGTCATCTCAAGCCACGTGACCCTCGGCATCTTTTTGACCACCGGGGCGCTCATGCTGAGTCCGTTTGCGGGGGTGGTGATGCTGGCGTGTGGGGTCATCGGCAAGCGCGGGCTGGTCAACCGTTCCTTATATTCCTTGAGTGGAATGCTGATTTTGGCTTCGTTGGCTGTGTTCATGGTTTTGCCGATGGCGCAGGCGACGCTGGCGCTGGTGATTTTTATCGCCGGTACCGCGGTGGGGATTGTGGCACTGCAGACCCAAGCTACTAGGCGCGCATAAACTGGACGCATTATGCCGAAGTTGCTGTTTGATCTGTACGGCGTGCTGCTGCGCCCCGCCACTCCGGAAGCGCACGCTGAACTAGAGCGCTTCCTCGCGCCTGCGAACCCGGAGGCCTTCTGGGAGGCCTATAACTATTTCCGGCCGGATTACGATGCCGGAATTTTTAGCGATAGCCACTACTGGAATGAAATAGCCGCCCGCGCGGGAATGGGGCCCATTGACTGCGCTGGGGCCGTGGCCTGTGAGAACCAGTACCTGCTCGAGGCTGACCCAGAGATGGTGGCGCTGGTCAAAGGGCTCATCGGGGAGGGCTTTAGTGTGGGGATTTTATCCAATATCCCCACGACCTTGGCGAAACAGGTACGCGCGCAGCACCCGTGGTTGGCAGAGTGCGCGGCGGTAACGCTGAGCTGCGATATTGGGGTGGCCAAGCCGCACCCAGAGGCCTACCGAGTGGCGGTGGACGCGCTCTCAGCGCAGCCCAAGGACACGCACTTTTTTGATGACCGCATCGACTACATCGAGGGCGCCACTTATTGCGGGTTGCAAGCCCACCTGTTTACCGGGATCGACTCCGCGCGCGAGGTTTTACGCGGTCTGGAGTGAGCGGCCCAGCTCCAACGGTTCGCGCAATAGCTGATCGGTAGCCACGGTACGGGCGACGGCGCGCACGATTTCTTTGTGGCTTGGAATCATGCGCAGCTCTAGGTCCTCCGAGGCGGAATCGCGGACGGTGGAGGCAAAAAGCTGGGGCGCGCGGGAATCACCGGTAAAGGCCCCGCCGGCAATGACCACGGTTTTCGGCGAGTATTCGTGGACCATCTCCGCCGTAATCTGGCCCAACTGGCGGGCGCGCTCATCCAAAATGGCGCGCACGGCTGAATTGGATTCGGCGATGGTCGCGACCTCGGGCAGGGTATTGGCCTCGATGCCGTGGCGGCGCACGGCGTCCAGAATGGACTGGGTGGCCAAGAGATGTTCGGAAGCGCCGTGCCCCAGTAGGTCAGAGCGGGTCTGTGGCAGCGGGATGATGGAATTTACCTCGTCATCGGCGGATAGCGCTGATCCTAAAGAATCGTCCGCGAAGAGCAGGAGCACGCGCTCGTTCGTACCAATCTCGGCGGCCTGCGTCTCCGAGCCCAAAATGGCGGAAATGGCGGAGGTAACCACCACGGGGACGCTAAATTGGAAGCGCAGGCGCGCCGCGATATCCACACCGTGCCAGCCCAGATTGTCTGCGGTGACTAGGCCCTCTTCATCCACGGTGCCTGAGGTGGTAATTCCTAAGGCCACGAGGCGGCGATCCAGGCCCGTCATCATGCGGTTGATGCCGGCCATGATGTGTTCAAGAAAGTCTTCCTCCGTCAGGCGGGCGACAGGAGTGGTGATTTCTTCCTCCGCAACGGTGCGGCCCTTGATGTCATAGAGGCCGATATAGGTCTCAGAGGTGCCGACAGCGATGCCGCCGAGTACCCAGTTATTATCCGCGGCCTCGAGGGGAACGGTAGGGCGGCCCCGGCCCTGGGATTGGGTGAGGTCGGTGCGCTCTTGGATGAGTCCTGCGTTGAGGAGCGCGGTGGTAGCGCGGGTAATGGTGGGCTGGGAGAGTCCGGTGGCTTCTACCAGCTCACTACGGGTAATGATCGGATTCAGGCGCACCAGGTGAAGGCACTTAGCAGCCGGTGTACGGGGGCGCGTGAACACGGGGCCAGGTTTGATCATGAAAGAAAGTATATGTGTCACAGACTGCTTTGTCTAATCTATTCATAGGTGTATGTACCGAATGGTCTAAAGGTGGAGGTAGGCCGAAAATTCCCTATGCTGGGGCGCATGAAATCAGTAGCGGTTTATTGTGGTTCCGCCGTGGGCAATTCGCCCGCCTATAGCGCAGCGGCACAACACTTGGGCGGCGAGCTTGCCCGTCGCGGGCTGAACTTGGTCTATGGCGGCGGAAATATTGGCCTCATGCGCGAGGTTGCCAACTCCTGCTTGAAGGCCGGCGGCACCGTCGCTGGCGTCATGCCGCAATCCCTGGTGGATCTAGAAATCTCCCACCCGGGCTTGACCCGCCTTGAGGTAGTGGACTCCATGGCAGAGCGGAAAACCCGGATGGAGCAGCTGGCGGATGCCTTTATCTGTTTGCCCGGCGGCGTGGGCACGTTGGAGGAAGTAACAGAGGTACTGACCCAACAACAGCTGGGCAGCATTCGTGGGCCCGTTGGCTTGGTTGACGTGGAAGGTTTTTGGCAGCCCTTTTATGACATGTATGCCGCCATGGCTGAGGCGGGCTTCATCCTGCCCCGCTTTGTAAAAGCACTGGTCATAGAGGAAAATCCCGCGGCCGTGCTGGATGGTTTTGCCCAGTGGCACTACCCGGGCACGAAGTGGAACAACGATTAGCTAACAAGTTTGCAACATTTGGGTGGGGCTGGGTGGCTTATCAACAAGATAAAGGGTTAGACTTCCCTCTTATGAGTTCTGAGCAGACCGCTAAGCGCCAGCCCTCTCTACTGGACGCTTCGTGCGATAACTTCGTTCACGACCTAGCCGAGCTATCCCCAACTGATGCAACCGCGTGGGGAATTGACGGTTTTGAAGGCGAATTGCAGGATTTTTCCCCTGACTATTTTGAGGCGGTCGCTGATCGCACCCGCGATATGGTTGCGGATCTAGATGCCTTGGATGACACCACCGATGAATCCGATGATGAGGATGACTTCGATGATGTGGATTATGTCACCGCCGCTGTCTTGCGGGATCGTCTCTGCTTAGATCTGGATTTGCACCACCACGGCGAGGATATTCGCAGCCTTAATAATATTGCCTCGCCCGTGCAGACCATCCGGGATTCCCTGCTGCTTATGCCGCAGGAGACCCAGGAGGACCGCGAGGCCATTCGCTCCCGCCTGTCCAAGGTCAAGGGTTCCCTCGATGGCTACAGCGAGTCCCTGAAGGAAGCGGCCTCCCACGGCATGGTGGCACCGCACCGCCAGATCTCTGAGGTCATTGTGCAGTGCGAGCGGCTTGCCGATGCCGACTCCATGCTCGAGGGCCTCGGCCTCGACCCCGACTCCGCCGAGGTAAAGAAGGCCAAGGAGGCCTTTGGCGAGTTCTCGGATTGGCTGTCTAATGATCTGCAGCCGCAGTCCTCTAATAAGGACGCGGTGGGCCGCGAGCGTTACGAGCGTTTTTCCAAGCTTTTCGTCGGCGATTCCGTGGACTTGGACGAGGCCTATGAATGGGGCCTTGACCAGGTGCGTTACCTGCGCGGGGAGCAGGAGAAGATCGCGCACGAGCTTTATGGCTCGGAGTGCTCGGTGCGCTCTGCCATGCGCAAGCTGAACCACGAGGAACGCTATACCCTGCGCGGTACCGATGCCTTGGTGGAGTGGATGCAGAGCAAGGCCGATGCGGTCATCGCCGAGCTCAACGGCAAGGAATTCGACATTCCGGAAGAAGTCGAAGAGATCGAGTGCTGCATCGACCCAGCCGGCACCGGCGGCATCTTCTACACCCCGCCCAGCGATGACTTTTCGCGCCCGGGCCGCATGTGGTGGTCCGTGCCGGAGGGCCAAGATACCTTCCACACCTGGCAGGAGCTGACTACCGTGCACCATGAGGGCGTACCGGGTCACCACCTGCAGCTGGGTTCTGCCCTGGTACAAGAGGATCTCAACCTGTGGCGCCGCGCGGTGACGTGGAATTCCGGCCATGGCGAGGGCTGGGCCCTGTACGCCGAGCAGCTTATGGCCGAGCTGGGCTACATGGACGATCCTGGTGTGCGGATGGGGCTGCTCGATGCCCAGCGCCTGCGCGCGGCCCGCGTCGTGGTGGATATCGGATTGCACCTGGGCAAGAAGCTACCGGACTGCACCGTATCCGGCGTATGGGATAAGGCCCACGTGAAGACCTACATGCGCGAAAACACCGCCATGGATGATGCGAACCTCAACTTTGAGGTCAACCGCTACCTGGGTTGGCCGGGCCAGGCGCCGTCCTATGCCTTGGGCCAGCGCCTGTGGCAAGAAACCCGCGCCGCCGCCGAGGAGCAGGGCATGAGCGCCCGCGAATTCCACTCCGAGGCCCTGGCTCTTGGCTCGGTGCCGATGTCGGTGCTGCGCGAGGCCGTGCTCAATAACTAAACGCGCAGGCTAGCCGCGCACGCTAGCGCCGTGTGGAAAACTTGCTGACGGCCCTGATGAGCTGCGGCAAGTATCCCGCAATGACCAGCACGGCGATGAGGCGGGTGAGCTGCACCGCGATAACCACGGGGCCAGCCCCGCCTTCCGCGGAGAGCGCGAGCACGGTCTCTAGCGCGCCGGGGCTGGTGGCTAGGTAGGCCTCGAAGTAACTGATATTCAGCCAGTGCATCAGCGGCCACGCCGTGGCCGCACACAGGCCGAGGACGGCGGCGATGGAAAGAATCGTCGCGGGAAGTTGTTTGGCAAAGGCCTTGAGCGATGGGAGGGAAAGCCCGCCGCCGCAGACCCACCCGATGGATAAAAAGGCGATGACCTTAAAGGCATAGATCGGCTCCAGCGTATGCCCCTCCGGCAGGAAGAAGGAGGCCAGCACCGTCAAGATCAACGGGCCGAGCACGGCCGCTGCGGGCAGGTGCAGGAATTTTCCAAGGCTTTCACCGACCAGCGCGATAACGAGCACCAACGCGATGATCCACCAGGTGGTTTCCGCCTCGAGCCTTAAGTCACCGCCCCTTCCGGCAGGCGTATCGAGGAAGGTCACGACGGCGGGAAGGGATACGGAAACGATCAATAACCGCAGGTATTGGGTGAGCGCGACGTAGCGGTAGTCGGCACCGAGTTCATCGGCAAGCGCGGGCATGAGCGAGGCACCGCCGGGGAGCATGGACAGGATGCCGGTTTCGGAGGAGACGTCCCGTGGCCGCTGGCGGTGCAGCATGACGCCGCAAAAAATTCCCAACGCGATGGTGACAAAGGACATGGTTATGGCAGCCGGCAGGTATCCCACCAATTGGCCGAAGGAAACTACCGTCAGCGGCAGCGCGGCCATGATGCCGATGAATCCGCGCGATAGCCCATAAAATTTGCGGTTGACCTTGAGGTCTTCACCGGTGATAAGGGCCATGGCGCCGGAGGCGATGATCGCGGCCAAAATCCACGCGGCCGGCACGTGCCACATACTAAAAAGCCAGCCCAAGAGGATGGAGACGGGGACCACGATGCCCCACCGCAGGATGGTGTGGGTATCTACGCTTATTCCCCAGTGCCGTTTAGCCACGTATTCTCCCATCTTCTGCTCGTCTCCGATGAGTCTAGACCTCCCCGCCGCGGGGTTTATGATCTCCTCATGGATATCGACGTGGCGCAGTGGGCGGTGCTCCTTGTGGGCGCGGCGGGAGCAGGCTGGATCGACGCGGTCATCGGCGGGGGAGGCCTCGTGCTAATTCCGCTATTGCTTGCCGTGATTCCGGGGCTTGCGCCGGCAACGGCGCTGGCCACCAACAAGCTCGCGGCGGTATCCGGCACGGCATCGGCGGCCGTGACCTTGGTGCGCAAGGTGCGCCCGCCCGCAGGGGAGCTCGTTCGCTACGCCCTCATCGCCCTCGTGTGAGCCGGGCTGGGCGCGAGTGTGGCGGCGAATCTTAATAGTGACATTATGCGCCCGCTCATCATCGTGCTCTTAGTGGTGGTGGGCGTCTTCGTGACCTTTAAGCCGAGCTTTGGCACCACCGAGTCTCCCGGCATCCGCGGCGGATGGCGCACCTGGGCGGGGCTTGTGGCGGTGGCGGCCATCTCCTTTTATGACGGCATTTTTGGCCCGGGTACCGGCATGTTCCTGATTATGGCCTTTACCTTCATCTTCTCCCAGAACTTCTTAAAATCCGCGGCGATGGCCAAGGTGGTCAATACCGCCACGAACCTCGGTGCGCTGGTGACCTTCATCCTTGGCGGCCACGTGTGGTGGACCCTTGGTATCGCGTTGGCCGCCGCCAATATCCTCGGCGCCCAGGTGGGCGCGCGGACGGTGCTCAGCGGCGGAACGAAGCTTATCCGCTACGCCCTGCTTACCTTGGTAGTGGTCATGAGCAGCTATTTATCCTGGCAGCAGTGGGGTTAGGCTACATCCGGTTCTTGGTCCGCGCGGTGGCAATGGCATTCCACGGATCCTCGGGCCACGGGTGCTTGGGGTAGCGCCCGCGCATTTCGGCGCGCACCCCGGCGTAGGGGCCGGACCAGAAGCTAGCAAGATCATCGGTGACCGCCAGCGGGCGGCCGGCGGGGGAGAGCAAGTGGAATTGCACGCGGTTGCCGCAGTACTCCGGGGATTCGGCCAAAC
This sequence comes from Corynebacterium rhinophilum, assembly GCF_030227225.1. GTDB lineage: Bacteria > Actinomycetota > Actinomycetes > Mycobacteriales > Mycobacteriaceae > Corynebacterium > Corynebacterium rhinophilum. The sequence continues at coordinate 17,298 of NZ_JASPHQ010000018.1, read as the reverse complement.
CGAAGCATTCTTGCAACTTGATGTGGACCACGGGGCGCTCGCCCGACCAATCGATCTTGGCATCGCGGCCGGAGGGCACGGGCAGGCGCTGAGGTGCGAGCTCGTCCAGGCGGGTGGCTCCGGGCCAGGGGAGCAGGCGCTGCAGGGCGGGGTACATGTCTATTTTGGCGGTGGGGGTTCCCGCGGCAATCTGGTGCAGCTCGGGCCCAAGCCACTCGGCGGGATCGGCGGCATCGACTTCCGGCCAAGGGTCGCCGTAGTGCGCGTGCAGGTGGCGGAGCCTATCTTTTAAGCTCTGGGCTTTCTCGCTGAAGGTAAATAGGCCGAGGCCTTCTTCGCGGATGCCGGCGGCAAGGGCCTGCGCGGCGGCATCGCCGGTGACCTTGACCGGGGTTTCGGACAGCACAATCGCCCCGGCCGCCCGGACTTTGACCCCGCGCACGCGGCCCCCACGCAGGAAGGCGCGGGTTTCTTCTGTGACGCCGATGGCATCCAGCGCGGCAGACTCTTCGATGCGCGCGGCGGTGCGGATGATGGGGTTTCCGGCATTGGAGAGGGTGACCTCCGCGATGGCGAGCCACGGCGAGCCGGCCAGCCCGGAGTTATCCAGCAGCCGGGCGCGGGTGCCGCTGGCCAGCAGGTAATCTTCGCCCACGCGCTTGGCCACCTGCTCGGGATAGGCGGTGGCGACGACCTCGCCGGGGTCAGCGGGTCCGAGATCCTCCACCAGGCGAGACAGGCGCCTGATTTCCTTCTGCGGTGCGGGGCGGCGGGTGAGATCGGTGGTGTTGGTGGGGGCATCGGCAAGCGCGGCGATGGTGGGCGCCGCCTGGCTGCCGTGCCGGATAAGGGCCGCGCCTTGGCGGGGATCGGTGGGAAGCAGGGCGAGTTCCTGCGTCGCGCCAATGCGCTCGAGGGTGGCGCGCGCGGCCGCAAGGGCTTGGGCGGGCGGCGGATCGAGCAGCGGGAAATCCGGGCCCGCGCCCCAGCAGTCTAAAAACAGCGCAGCCTGGGTGAGGTCCGCGGACAGGATCTCCGGCGTGGTGTGCGGGGAAAAGTGCTGGTAATCGTCCTGGGAATAGCAGCGAATGACCGTACCCGGCGCCTCACGCCCGGCACGGCCCGCGCGCTGGTCCGCGCTCGACCTCGATGTGGAGACCGTCACCAGGCCAGACATGCCGCGCTGTGCATCGCGCCGGGGAACGCGGGCCAGCCCGGCATCTACCACCACACGCACGCCAGGCACCGTCAGCGAGGATTCCGCGATGGACGTCGCCACCACAATGCGCTGCTCATCGGTATAAAGCGCGGCATCTTGCTCTGCGGTGGTCTGCTTGCCGTGCAGCGGGAAAACATTATGGCCCTGCAGCTCCTCGCACACCAGGTTGACCTCGCGCACGCCGGGCACGAAGACCAGCGTGGATTCGTGTTGGCGGGCCGCCTGCTTGGCGATGCCCCCGTAAAACTCCCGCGACCCCGCCGCGCGCCCCGATTGCGGCGCGTACTGGATATCCAGGGGATAGGTCACCGCCTCTGTGGTGTGGACGGGCGCGCCCATGAGCTGGGAAAAGCGCTGCGCGTCGACCGTTGCGGACATGGCGATGACGCGGAAGTCTTCGCGCAGCTCGGCCAGCTCCAGGCACATGCCGAGCACCAGATCCGTATCCAGCTGGCGCTCGTGGACCTCATCGATGGCCACGGCGGCCACGCCCTCGAGCTCCGGATCTTTGAGTAGGCGGCGCAGCAGTACGCCTGGGGTGACGAATTCGACCTCGCTGCCCGTGCGGGATTCGCCGCGGATGGCGAAGCCGACCTTCTCCGGGGTGCCGCTGAGGGTGCTCAATCGCTGGGCGGCCGCGCGCACGGCGACGCGGCGCGGGGCGGTGACGATGACCTTGCCGCGCCCTGCGGAATGATTGGCTAGCGCCGGTGGCACGAGCGTGGTTTTACCCGTGCCGGGCGGTGCCTGAATGACGACGTTTCCGGTGTGGGGAAGCGAATCGATGGTCTCGGCTACGGGCAGCCCCGCGCCAATGCTGGCGAGATCGAACATTTACTGCGCGGCCCCGAAACCTTCCACGGGGCCGTCCAAATCCTTGCGCTCCCACGAATCCTCATCGCCGTCCAGGGTGCGCACCACGCGGCCGGGCGTGCCCAGGACCAGGGAGTTATCCGGGATATCCTTGGTCACCAGCGTGCCGGCACCAATAACGCAGTTTTCACCAATGGTAACCCCCGGCATGACGGTGGCATTGGCCCCAAACCACGTATTGCGCCCCACGGTGATGGGATGGGCGATTTCCCACCCGCCCTCGCGCATCGCGTGATCATTGACGGGGTGGCCCACCGTAATGAACGAGCAATTGGGCCCAATCAACACGCGGTCACCGAATGTGACCTTGGCTTGGGCCAAAATGCTGCTGCCAAAGTTGATGAAGACGCCTTCCCCACAGACGATATTGCAGCCGTATTCCATATTCAGCGGCGCGTGCGCCCCCGGCACGTGCGATTCGTCCGGCAGGATCTCCCGCAAGATTGCCTGCGCCTGCTCCTTATCGGTGTTGTGCAGATCGTTGAACTGCCCAATCAACCCAAAGGTGCGCTGGTGCTCCTTATCGATGTCCCCCATGCCCGGCAGGTGCCACTGCCCACCGGTCATTCGCTCCCAAGTGCCGTAGCGTTGCAGGTCGTGCAGCTTCTGTTCATCCATGGTGGCCATTGTAGAGGGCGCGTGGTTCCTGCCGAGCATACTGGACTTGACCCCTCAGCGTTCGGATAGAATTAAGGAGAAGTTTACTGGCAAACCATATTGTGGAGTGTTTTTCTGATGAGTCGTTTGATTGGCTTTGCTGGGATTGCGGTGCTTGTGGTTTCAGGGGTCTTTGCTTTATTCGGTTACACAAAAATTTCGTATTTTTTGCTAGCCGTTGCCGCCGTTGATCTCATGGTTGCCCGGATCTACCAGCCTGACGAATCCAATGACAGAAGAACGAAACAGCTAAAGGCAGTTAGCTGCTTCGCCATACTCCTCGGCACACTTTTCATCTATATAACAGGGTCTTGGATAGGAATCATCGCAATCAACTCAGGAATAATAGATCTCATGTCCGGAGAAAATTCAATACTAAAAAAGCAGCCACAGAAGCAATAGAGCTGTCGGCTCTAATGCAAAATGCTGCCGGCCAATGAATGACCTCAAACAGGTGGGTACTTTCGTTCCTTTTCCGTTCGATAATGCTTCTACCGTTGTCTGATTTCTGGATTAGGCTATGTGGGACCTCGGACGAGGTAAAGGCTTGAGTTCTAGGATTGACAGTGCGAGCTTGCTCGATGCCCGACCTACCGTCCAGACCACCACCAAAGTAGAAACCCCTGCTTGGTATGCCATCGCTTCCCGCATTTCGTCGGCAGCGTGGCCTAACCGATTAGCGGCTAGGGTGGAGGAATGCTTTTTGATTCGCTGCCGCGGCCGAATGCGTACGTCGCGCCGGGCGTGGGGCACGTGCCGGGGTGGGTGGGCATTGGCAAGCAAAAGGCCCTTGTAGAAGAGACGCGGGAGATTGCTCGCGCGTATGCGCATACGCCGATGGCGATGGTGCAGCCGCGGCTGAAATCGGGTGGGCAGATGAGCGTATTTCAGCTGCATCTTGGCCGGTATTGGCATTATCCCAGCTACCGGTACGTGGACAATATGGAAGGCACGGTGGTGCCGCCGGTACCGGATAGCCTGCGGGAATTGGCCCCGGCGGCGCTGCGACAGGCGGCCCAGATTGCACCGGAGCTGGAACCATGGGTGGATAACTTCGTGCCGGAGATGGCGCTGGTGAATTATTATCCGCCCGGCTCGGCGATGGGCATGCACGTGGATGACTCTGAGGAATCGCCCGCACCCGTGATTTCGCTTTCGATTGGGGATGAGGCCCTCTTCCGCATAGGTCATACCGAAAATCGCACTAAGCCCTGGGACGATGTGACTTTGTGCTCGGGTGATTTGGTGGTCTTTGGCGGGCCGAAGCGCTTTGCCTACCACGGGGTCGTGCGGGTAAATGATGGCACGCTGCCGGAGGGATGCGAGCTGCAGGAAGGCAGAATCAATATCACCATCAGACAAGTTTCGGCGAGCGCGGTAGGCTAGGGCGGGTTACATAAAGGTTGAAGGAAAGAGGTTTTTCTTATGTCCCGAATTGGCATCATCATCGGCTCTACCCGCGATAAGGCGGCGGGCCAGGCAGTAGGCGAGTGGGTCAATGACCTCGCCCAAGGCCGCGAGAACGGTGTGGAGTACCAGCTGTTGGAGCTCAAGAAGTTCAATGTTCCCATCCTTACCAGCGAGGTTGTTCCGGGTGCGGCGAATAAGCAGTACGATGACGCCAACGTGCAGGAGTGGTCCAAGGCCGTCGATGCCTGCGATGGCTTTGTCTTCGTGACCCCGGAGTACAACCACTCCGTGCCTGGTCCGTTCAAGAATGCCTACGACTCGCTCGGCGCGGAATGGGCGGGCAAGCCGGTGGCCTTCGTGGGCTATGGCTCCGTCGGTGGCGTGCGCGCGGTCGAGGCATGGCGCAATGTCGTGGCTAACTTCTCCATGCCACAGCTGCGCAACCAGCTGGACTTTAATATCTTCACCGACTGGAACGATGGCGAATTCCGTCCCAGCGATGACTCCTACGAGCGCGCAAACTCCCTGCTTGCTGAGCTCGAGGACGCACTTTAAGTAAAAGGCCCTGCACCGCGCAGCGCGCTGCGTAGCATGGGGTGCATGAGTGAAAAGAAAGTAGCAGTAGTAACCGGCGCCTCTTCTGGCATTGGGGAGGCCACCGCGCGTTCTTTGGCCAAGGACGGCTGGCACGTTGTCGTGGGCGCGCGCCGCACAGACCGCCTGCAGCAGCTTGCCTCTGAGATCAGTGGCGAGGCCTATGAGCTGGACGTTACCTCCGATGTTTCTGTTTCCAAGTTCGTCTCCCACCTCGACCGCGTAGATCTTTTGGTCAATAACGCCGGCGGTGCCAAGGGCTTGGAGCCGCTGGTCGATACCTCCATCGAGGACTGGCAGTGGATGTACGAGACCAACGTGCTCGGCACCGTGCGCATGATTCAGGCGCTTATGCCCAAGTTAGAGCGGGTGCCAGATCTTTCCGGGCTAATTATTAACGTCGGTTCCATTGCTGGCTGGACCGTCTACGAAGGCGGTTCCGGCTATAACACCGCTAAGCACGGCGTGCGCGTGATTTCTCGCGCGCTGCGCCTAGAAAACCACGATGTGCGCGTTACCGAGATTGATCCTGGCCGCGTGGCCACGGACTTTTCCTTGGTGCGCTTCAAGGGCGATGAAAAGCGCGCGGCCAAGGTGTATGACGGCCAGCTCAACCTCGTGGCAGAAGACATTGCGGAGGCCATCCGCTGGGTCGCCGCCCAACCGGCCCACGTCAACGTGGATACGATGACCATTAAGCCGCGCACGCAAAGCTAAGGCCCCGCGGGGCTCTTAAAAAGAGCAGCGGCGGGGCGGGGCCTAGGCTTTATCTTCCTGCTTGAGCCTTATTGCAGGCCAAACTGATCCCATGCGGCAGGGGCCAGGTTCTGGTACACGTGCTTGTGCTCTTGGTATTCGGCAAGGCCGGTGGGGCCCAGCTCGCGGCCGTTGCCAGACTGCTTGTAGCCGCCCCATTCCGCCTGCGGCAGGTACGGGTGGAAATCATTGATCCAAATGGTGCCGTGGCGCAGGGCGCGGGCAACGCGCTCGGCGCGGCCGGCATCGGAGGTGTACACCGCGCCAGCCAGGCCATACTCGGTATCGTTCGCGATCTCGATGGCCTCTTCTTCGGTGGTGAAGGTCTCGATGGTCACGGTCGGGCCGAAGGCCTCATCGTGGACGCAGTCCATCTCGCGGGTAGCGCCATCGATAATCGTGGGCAGGTAGTACACGCCCTGGCCCAGGTCCGTGGTGCCGGTGCCGTGCTGGCCGGTGGTGTCCTCGCTGGTGGCGGCGCGGCCGCCGGTGAGGATCTTGGCGCCTTGTTCGCGGGCCTTGTCCACGTAGGCGGCTACCTTCTCGCGGTGATCGGCCGAAATGAGCGGACCGGTCTCGGCCTTGTCATCGGTGGGGCCACCGATCTTGATCTTCTCGGCGCGCTCGACCAGTGCGGCAACGAACTTATCGTGCAGGGACTCTTCCACCACGATGCGCGAGCCGGCGGAGCAGACCTGGCCGGAGTGGAAGAAGGCGCCGTTGAGCGCATTATCCACGGCGACGTCGAAGTTGGCATCAGCAAAGATAACGTTCGGGTTCTTGCCGCCGAGCTCTAGCGCCGTGCGCTTGACGGTTTCGGCCGCGTTCTTTGCAATCAGCTTGCCGGTAACGAGGCCGCCGGTGAAGGAGACCATGTCCACGTCGGGGTGCTGGGAGAGCGGATTGCCGCAGTTAGCGCCGGCGCCGGTGATGAGGTTGCCCACGCCATCCGGCAGGCCGCATTCCTTTAGCGCCGCCATGAGCAGCATCGCGGTGTGCGGGGTCAGTTCCGCTTGCTTGAGCACGAAGGTATTGCCGGCAGCAAGTGCTGGGCCAACCTTCCAGGACACCTGCAGCAGCGGGTAATTCCAGGGGGTAATCAGGCCGCAGACGCCCACCGGCTCGGCGTCGATGCGCGAGCGCAAATTGGGGTCTTGTGGGTCGACCACGCGGCCGGCTTGGTGCTGGGCCAGGGTGCCGAAGTACTCGAAAGCATTGGCAATATCGTCCATATCGCCCAGGGATTCCTCGTAGCGCTTGCCGGTATCCGCGGATTCGGCTTGGGCGAAAAGTTCCTTGTGCTCACGGATGAAATCCGCCAGGCGGATGACGATCTTGCCGCGCTCGGCGGACGGCGTTGCGGCCCACTCGCCCTTATCGAATGTTTCACGTGCAACCTGGATGGCACGCAGGGTATCTGCCTCGGATGCCTCGGAGACGACGCCGACGGTGGAGCCATCGGCAGGGCAGATAATGGTGCGGGTCTCGCCATCCTGGGCGGCCTCCCACTGGCCGTTGATGAAGAGCGACTTGGGGGCACCACCGGAGTGCACGCCATGGAGCAATTCGGTGGTCGTGGGATCGAACAAGGTGTTCTGGGTGCTCAAAGTGCAAGCAACCTTTCTTTAATTGAGGCGGTATCGCCTGCCAGTTTAACTATCTTCGCGCCAGGTGCGTTCCGGCTCAGCGCCATCGGAGACATCGGAATCGCCCGGCTGGCTTTGCTGCATGTAGAGGAATGCCAGGTGACGCTCGTACAGGTCCAGCACGTTATTGATGATCTGGTTTTCGGAATAGCCGTAGACGTCATAGCCCAGCGAACCGGTCATGTCGTAGACCTCCAGGCGGTAGTACTCGCCGTCGCCCTCGCAGAAGTCCGGTCGCTCCGCGGAAACCGGGAAGAGCTGGTAGCGGAATTGGCGCTCGTTGTGCAGCCGGACCTCGAGATCGAGCTGGGGCAATTCGGCATCGGGAAGCTCACTGGTGAGCAAGATGGCGTCGTAGCCGCGGGTGCGCATTTGCGTGGCCACCTGCTCGAGGGCGTAGGCGGCAGTTCCCCGCAGGTAGTCATCCATGTCCTGTTTGGTGGGGAAGGAGTTGGCTCGGTCCAGGCGGTTCTTCCACAGGTTGGAATCGCTCGGCTCGCGCTCGGTGCGGCTGCTGATGGCGCCGTGCAATGCGGTTTTCCGGGCCTCGCGCTGGACGATTTCCAGGCGCAGCGACTTCCACAGCGAGAACATGATGAGGTAGACCACGAACGCGAAGGGCAGGCCCATGACCACGGTCGCGGACTGCACGGTGGCAATGCCATCGAGCTGCAGCAATGCCAGGGTGAGCGCGCCGACGGTAATGGACCAGAAAATACGCAGCCACCGGGCGCCATCCTGCCGGTTATCCGTGATGCGGGAGGTGAAGTTGGACATGACCAGCGCACCGGAGTCGGCCGAGGTGATATACAGCAGCAGGCCGATGAAGGTGGTCAGGAAGATGACGATGGCGGAGCCAGGGAATTCCTGGAGCATGTCATAGAAACCCTGCTCCGGAACGTTGATGGCGTTTTCCGCAAATTCCGGATAGTCGCCGGAGCGCACCATATCCAGGGCGGTATTGCCAAAGAAGGACATCCACATCAGGATGAACAGGAAGGGGAAGGTCAGCGTGCCCAGGATGAACTGGCGCAGCGTGCGGCCGCGGGAAATGCGGGCCAGGAATAGGCCGACGAAGGTTGCCCAGGCAATCCACCAAGCCCAGAAGAAGAGGGTCCAAGACTGCATCCAGGTATCCACGCTGGCTTGGTCCTCAGCAAAGGCGAAGGTCTCTAGCGTCCAGGAGGGGAATTTGGAGACGTAATCACCGATATTGGTGACGATGGCATCAAAGAGGTAGGCGGTCTTGCCAAAGACCACGACGTAGACCATCAGCGCGATGGCCAGGTACACGTTGAGCTCAGAGAGGAAGCGAATGCCCTTATCCACGCCGGATACAGCCGATAGCGTCGCAATGACCACCGCGACAATGATGAGCGCCGATTGCAGCCCCAGCCCCTGCTCGATGCCAAAGATGAGGTGGAAGCCGTAGGACAGCTGCACCACGCCGATGCCCAGGGAGGCGGTGACGCCGAAGACGGTGCCCAGCATGGCGGCAATGTCCACGGCCGAACCAATGGGTCCGTGCACGCGCTTGCCGATGAGCGGGTACAGCGCCGAGCGAATAGCCAACGGCATATTCAGGCGGTAGGCGAAGTAACCAAAGGCCATGCCCATCAGCGCATAGAGTGCCCAGCCGGTAAGCCCGTAGTGGAACATGGCATAGACCACGGCCTCTTTGGCGGCTTCCATGGTTTCGCCATCGCCCACCGGCGGATCCATGTACATCGTGACCGGCTCGGCCACGGCGAAGAACATGAGGTCCACGCCGATGCCGGCGGCAAAGAGCATGGATACCCACGAGAAGGTATTGAATTTGGGCCGGGAGTGGTCCGGTCCCATGCGGATGCTGCCGGTATTGGAAAAGGCGATATAGAGGACAAAGACCACGGCGATGGTGGCGGTCAGGACGTAGAACCAGCCCAGGTTCGTGCCGATCCATCCGGTGACGCTGGCGAGGGTATTCGCTGCTGATTCCTGCCCGAAGCCCGCGTACAGCGCCATGGCGATGATGAGAACACCGGAAATGATAAAGGCCGGCCAATTGGGTTTGGGCGCAGCCACCTCATCGGCGCCGACATCATCGCCGGTCTCAGCCTTGTAGCTGCCGACGATGGCGCGTACTTGGTTGCGCGGTTTATGACCCTTGTCCTCAGTTGGGTGAGTTTCCCCAGGGGAGTGAGCGAGAGAGGTGTCGGAATCCCCTGTGCGGGACTCTTCATGGTCGTGCGGACCACGGTTAGCCATCTACTTCTCCTAGTCTTGATCGATTAAGTGCCGAATCTTTCGCAAGAGTGCCCCACAGTCCCCCGAAAAGAGGGGTGAGAGATAGGGTGGTGGCATAAATCATATGCGAGCAATCTATGCGTAAAGACCCCGGATTTCATCTACTCAGATGCATACCCGAACACCGTAAATATACATTAATCTGGGAAAACGTCCACCAGGTGTGTATTCTGGGGTCGCCATTGTGCATAAATGAAAGCGGTTAAGTACAGATTTTTTGCGCACCATACAATGGATCTGCCGCAAATACGGCGAGAACTACGCGTGAGATGGCTCACAGAAGGAAGGGGATTTATGGGTATTGTGGACAAATTGACTAAGAAGCGCTCGACAAAAAAGGCCACGGATGAAGTCAGCGATGTGGTCGTCGTCGGCGGTGGCTCTGCAGGCTCCGTCATCGCGGCTCGCCTGACCGAGGACAAAGACACCCGCGTGCTCGTTCTTGAGGCCGGCCGCCCGGATTCCCTGTGGGACCTATTCATCCACATGCCTTCCGGTTTCTCTTTCCCCATCGGGGCAAAGAACTATGACTGGATGTATGAATCCGATCCGGAACCGGAAATGAATGGTCGCCGCATCTACCATGCGCGCGGCAAGGTGCTCGGCGGTTCCTCTTCCATCAACGGCATGATCTACCAGCGCGGCAACCCCATGGACTACGAAAAGTGGGGCCAGAACCCAGGCATGGATAACTGGGACTTTGCCCACTGCTTGCCCTATTTCAACCGCATGGAAACCACCGCTGCCGCAGACGACGATGATCCGCGCCGCGGCCACGATGGCCCGCTCTACCTGTCCCGCGGCCCTGCTACCTCGCAGCTTTTCCAGGCGCTATTCAAGTCGGTACAAGAGGCTGGCTATAACCTAACCAATGACGTCAACGGTTACCGCCAGGAAGGTTTTGCCCCCTTCGATCGCAATATCAAGCACGGCAAGCGCTGGTCCGCTGCCCGCGCCTACCTGTACCCCAACCAGGACCGCGACAACCTTGAGGTGCGTACCCGCGCATTTACCACCAAGATCCTCTTTGAAGGCACCAAGGCAGTGGGCGTGGAATACGAGTGGCAGGGTGGCACCCACCGCGTCTTCGCAGACAAGATCGTCTTGTCCGCCGGTGCCATCAATACCCCGCAGCTGCTAGAGGTCTCTGGCGTGGGTGACCGTGAGATCTTGGAAAAGCACGGCATCGATGTGGTCAAGCACCTGCCAGGCGTGGGCGAGAACCTGCAGGACCACCTCGAGGTCTACATCCAGTACGAGACCACCAAGTCCACCGCTTCCTCCCAGCCTTACCTGGATAAGTGGCGTTGGCCGTTTATGGGCCTGCAGTGGCTGCTGACGAAGAAGGGCCCAGTGGCTACCTCGCACTTTGAGGGCGGCGGTTTCGTGCGCTCCAACGAGGATGAGGCCTACCCGAACTTGATGTTCCACTTCCTGCCCATGGCGGTGCGCTATGACGGCCAAAAGGCCGACGTTAAGCACGGCTTCCAGTGGCACGTCGGCCCGATGTTCTCCGATACCAAGGGCCACGTGCACATCAAGAGCTCCGATATCCGGCAAAAGCCCTCCATCCTCTTTAACTACCTGCGCACTGAGCAGGACCGCCGCGAATGGGTAGAAGCCGTCCGCGTCGCCCGCTCCTTGCTGGATACCAAGGCAATGGAGGAAGTTGGCGCCCGCGAGTTCAGCCCGGGCCCAGAGGTCCAGAGCGATGAGGAAATCTTGGAGTGGGTCCGCAATGACGGCGAGACCGCACTGCACCCATCCTGCACCGCCAAGATGGGCGATGAGTCCGATCCTATGGCCGTGGTTAACCCAGACACCATGGGTGTATGGGGCGTCGAAGGCCTCTACATTGCGGATGCCTCCGTCTTCCCGTCCGTGACCAACGGCAATATCTACGCCCCAACCATGATGGTGGGCGAGAAGGCTGCCGACCTCATCGCCGGCCGTACCCCGCTGGAGCCAAACCACGCTGAGTGGTACAAGGCCAAGCAGGATATGCCGCTCTACGCTGAGGGCGAAGCAGTCCGCGATCACAAGCACTCCATCCAGGGCGCTGACCACTAAGCACCCTCCCGCCGGATGGCTGTAGCGCCGCGTTCCCTTTTCCTGGGGGCGCGGCGCTTTTGCTTGCCGACGTCCCCCCTTCCCACCGCGCACCCCTACGCCTGACCAGAACCATGATTTAATCGCCTCGCAAGGAACCAGGTCCACTGTAATGGGCCGCCAGAGTAAAGGAGGGCATTGATGCTCAGCATTATCGCTCTAGTCATTAGTATCGTTTTCGCCGTTGCCGTTATTAAAAAGCTCGATGACATCGATGCGCACTTAAAGGAACTACTCGCCTCGCGCGAAGATGGCGAAACACCGCGTTAATCGTGCGGGTGGCTAAGGAGATGGTGAACGAATTTCGAATTAACCAACTGCAAAAGGCCCATACCGACCGTGAAATGGAATTTTCCTGCGATGTAGCTTGAAGGGCTATGGCTTCGTAGATCAAAGTGGTTTCCAAGCAGCAGTGCCAGTACTTTGTACGCGGGGTAGCCAACACCGCCGACTTCAAGTAAGTATCATTCCCGGATACCAGCGAAAAGAGTTAGTCATTTGGCTATTAGAAAGCTTCGCTACGTGTGGTTCGACCCGTACGCAATGTCCGTGAGTGTCTAGCCCTTGATGGAGAACCTGGTGTCAGTGTCGCTGGCCGCACCTACGCCGCCGTCATGTCCGCCGACACCCTGTTCATCACCATCCCCACAGGGGTGGGTGTGGACATCCACGTGAAGATTCTGGAGAACTTCGCCGCCCACGCCCCCCGCGTTGGGTTGGCAGCCGAACCGCGAAGGACCAGTCATCGGCTATCCCATCGACTAATTCTTGCAGGTGGCGGGACTTTCGCGTGACTGTTAGTTCACCCCATTTTAAATAGTTCATCGCATACTGTATAATTCAGCGCATGCTGACTATTGCTTCGCGCCTCGACGTCATGAACCGGCTCGGCCGGGCCATGGCTGATCCGACGCGCTCCCGAATCCTGCTAACCCTACTAGACGGTCCGAGCTACCCGGCCGTGCTCGCGCAAAGCTTGGATCTGACCCGCTCGAACGTCTCGAACCACCTATCCTGCCTGCGCGATTGTGGCATTGTCGTCGCTGAGCCGGAGGGCCGTAAAACCCGCTACGAAATCGCCGATCCGCACCTCGCGGCAGCGCTCGAAGCGCTAGTCAACGCGACACTGGCCGTCGACGAGAATGCCCCCTGCATCGACACTGAGTGCTCGGTGCCCGGCTGCGGCGAGAAAGGAGCGGACGTATGAGTTCAGCATGTGGATGCGAACACGAACCCGCCACGGAGATCGACGAGCTCGATCGGCCATGGTGGAAGGACCCTGAGCTACTGCTGCCGATCTTCTCCGGCGTAGCCCTCATAACAGGACTGGCGCTGGACTGGTCCGACTTGGAGACGCCCGCGACGGTACTGTATTGGGTTGGGCTGCTGTTGGGCGCTTACACGTTCGCGCCTGGAGCGATCCGGAACCTTGTCATGAAGCGCAAGCTCGGCATTGGCTTGCTAATGACGATCAGCGCGGTCGGTGCGGTGATCCTCGGATTCGTCGGAGAGGCCGCGGCGCTAGCGTTCCTGTACTCGATCGCCGAGGCACTGGAAGACAAGGCGATGGACCGGGCCCAAGGCGGACTGCGGGCGCTGTTGAAGCTGGTACCGCAGACCGCGACGGTGCTGCGCGACGGCACAGCGGCCGAGGTCGTAGCGAAGGACCTCGAGGTTGGCGAGCTAATGCTCGTGCGCCCCGGGGAGCGGATCGCCACGGACGGCATCATTCGGTCCGGGCGCTCCAGCCTTGACACCTCAGCGATCACCGGAGAATCCATTCCGGAGGAGGTTGCGCCCGGCGACGAAGTGCCTGCGGGAGCGATCAACTCCGCCGGGGTGCTGGAGGTCGAGACGACCGCAGCTGGAACGGACAACTCGCTGACCACACTCGTGGACCTAGTCGAGCAAGCGCAGGCGGAAAAGGGCGACCGCGCCCGGATCGCCGACCGGATTGCCCAACCCCTAGTGCCCGGGGTGATGATCCTGGCGGTGCTGGTCGGCGTTATCGGCTCGCTGCTGGGCGACCCTGAGACGTGGATCACCCGTGCGCTGGTAGTCCTGGTCGCAGCGTCGCCGTGCGCGCTGGCAATCTCCGTGCCGCTGACGGTCGTGGCCGCGATCGGCGCGGCCAGCCAGTTCGGAGTGGTTATCAAGTCCGGCGCGGCGTTCGAGCGACTCGGCGGCATCCGTCACCTGGCAGTGGACAAAACCGGAACCCTTACCCGCAATCAGCCTGAGGTTACCGGAGTGGTCCCGGCAGACGGATTCGATCGGCCGCAGGTGCTTTCCTTCGCGGCAGCAGTTGAGCAGCAATCGACACACCCCCTCGCTGCGGCGATCGCGGCAGCGGGGCCCGAAGCGCCCACCGCCTCGGACATCAGCGAGGAAGCTGGGCATGGCATCGGCGGCACCGTCGAAGGCCGACGGGTGCTGGTGGGCAGCCCCCGATGGATCGACGCCGGGCCACTGAAAGCAGACGTTGAGCGCATGGAGTCCGAGGGCCAGACCTGCGTCCTGGTCACCGTCGATGACGCTCTCGCCGGGGCGATCGGGGTCCGTGACGAGTTGCGGCCCGAGGTGCCCGAAGCCGTGCAGGCCCTGCACGCCAACGACGTGGAAGTAAGCATGCTCACCGGCGACAACTCTCGCACCGCCCGGGCGCTGGCTGGAATCGCCGGAATCGACGACGTGCGCGCCGAGCTGCGCCCTGAGGACAAGGCAAGCATCGTCGCCGAATTCTCCTCCAAGACGCCGACGGCGATGATCGGCGACGGCATCAACGACGCGCCGGCACTGGCGGGTGCGACGGTGGGCATAGCGATGGGAGCGACCGGCTCTGACGCCGCGATCGAGTCCGCTGACGTCGCCTTCACCGGCCACGACCTCCGGCTAATCCCGAAGGCGCTGCAGCACGCCCGCCGAGGAAGCAGGATCATCAACCAGAACATCGTGCTGTCTCTGGCCATCATCATCGTGTTGATGCCACTGGCGATCAGCGGCGTGCTGGGCCTGGCCGCCGTCGTGTTGGTTCACGAGGTCGCCGAAGTGATCGTGATCTTGAACGGCCTGCGGGCTGCGCAAGCGAAGCGCTGAGGCTGTGACCGGCAAGTCTCATAAGGGTTAAACCACACGCCGAGCGGACACACCTTGGGCCAGGAACGTCATTCGAGTTCACGGTCCGTCTCCGTGGAATTGGGATCGTACCCGGTAGCCTGTCCGTTCTCGGTGCGTGTGGGCACGGGGGCTGTGGGCGAGCCACCACCCGGCACGTGCCCCAGCCGGTCAAGGGCCCCCGAGCGCTCGGCGTCTCCAGTGCAGATCGTGGAAGGATCGAACTTGCTCAGGGACCAAGCGTCACTGCGAGACTCTTTTCGTCCCGCAACTTGAATAGTTCAGCGGCCTTGATGCCACGGACATCTATTCAGAGTGCTGCCGAGTCTCATCGACACAGCCCGCGACTACCTGGGCAGTGTGTTTGACAAAAGACCCCACCCTCATCAGCGTTGAGTCAAGTCCCGTGTAGTGGTGTAGCCGTTTGTGCTTTCGGCTCGATATGAAGTTCGGGGTTTGGTTAGGCGGTTAGCTGGTGGTGGTCGTCACGATGTTCTTCTGGGTGGTGCATGAGGTGTTTGGTGTGTTCGAGTGCGGTCAGTGACATGTAGCGTTTTTGTTGGATCCAATCGTCGTGTTGCTCGGCTAGGACCGCACCGACAAGCCGGATGATGGATTCACGGTTTGGGAAGATGCCGACGACGTCGGTGCGCCGGCGGATCTCTCGGTTTAACCGTTCTGTGGGGTTGTTTGACCACACCTTCGTCCAGACTGGTTTCGGAGCTGCGGTAAACGCCAGTACTTCATCGAGTGATTCCTCCAAATACGCCGCGACGTGAGGGAATTTCGGCTCCAGCAGGTCGACGACTTCGCGGGCTTGTGCCCAGGTGGATGTGGCGTCAGGTTGCTGGAAGATCGTCTGGAACATCGCAGAGACCATCGGCCACCTGTGTTTTCGGGACCTTTTCTTAAGAGGTTCTTCGCGAAATGGGTGCGGCACCGCTGCCACGACGCATTGGGTAGCACTTCGGAAATGGCGTGCTGGATGCCTTCGTGGGTGTGGCTGGTGATAAGGAATACCCCGGTAAGTCCGCGGGCTTTTAAGTCCTGGAAGAAGCCTTTCCACGACGCGTTGGATTCCGCGGTGGCAACGTGCATGTCAAGCATTTCGCGGTACCCGTCGGCGTTGACTCCGGTGGCAAGCAGCACTGAACATTTGACCACCCGGCCGCCTTCGCGCACTTTGATTGTCAGCGCGTCGCAGGACAGGTAGGCGTAGCCGCCGGGATCGAGCGGACGGTTTTTGAAATCGGCGACCATCTCGTCGAGTTCTTCTGCCATGCGTGAAACTTGGGATTTCGACATGCTGGAAATCCCAAGTGTTGCCACCAGATCATTCATCCTGCGGGTGGATACCCCTTTGAGGTAGCACGTGGCGATCACAGTCGATAAGGCCCGTTCTGCCCGCGTACGGCGTTCTAACAGCCAGTCCGGGAAGAATGCGCCGTGACGCAACTTCGGTACTGCGACATCGATCGTGCCGACACGGGTGTCAAGGTCGCGGTGGCGGTACCCATTGCGGTGGTTGACCCGCTCGGTGGAGACAACTCCGTATTCGGCGCCGCAGACGGTGTCAGCCTGGGCGGAGAGGATTTGGTTGATAAACCCTTGCAGCATCTGGCGCATCAAGTCAGGGGAGGCTTGGGCGAGCAGATCATCCAAGTAGGTTGTCGGGTCGATAGAATGCGGTGCAGCGGTCATCGTCATAGGCCTTTCGCTGAGATGTGGTAGTTGAGTCGAAAGGTTAACTGGCGGTGGCCGCCCACTACTTTCCGGGGCCCACCATCAGCAAGCGTTACACCACACTAGTGGACGTAACCGTTCCGTAGCCTCCGATGCGGTTAACTCACGCGAAATCTTGAACACATCGGACAAGGAAGTAGCAAACCCCGTAGCGTTAAAGGTTCCGAAAGTCCCAACTTCTGCAGACTCAACTATCCAGCCTGCAAGGTCTTTCACATCAATCATAGCGACGGGAAACGCCGGGTCTGGGACGATCACGTTCTCACCCGTGGGATGCGCGAAGCGCCACGGATAGTAACCACTGCGCCCTGTTTCGTCGCCGTAGCCGGCGATCAGACCGGATCGAACTACCATTACCGACCGATTTGTGCTGCGATAAATCGTTTCGCAAGCAGACTTTGCGGCTGGGTACTGCCCCATGTTCTTCATGTAGTCAATTTCAAGCGGAGCGACTACGGAATCAGACTCAGAAGAAATACTTCCCTGATCCTCATATACGCTGCTCGAGGACACAAATATACGATGCTTGGCCTCGAGTTTCGCCGCCGCATCCCGCGCATGCTTCGGCTGACTCGTCAGATCCACAATGGTGTCCCACGTTTTCCCCGCAACCTCATCGTACGCACCGTCACGGTCACGGTCCGAACTCACAAAGTCAGTTCCGTTGGGAACCTTCCCGTTACCCCTTGCAAGGCAAGTAACTTCATGTCCTCGCTCGACTGCTGCAGTCGCTATGTGTCCTCCAAGGAAACCGGTACCACCGAGCAATAAAAAGTTCATGTCACTAGTTGTGCACGAAACCTTCTCACACGTGAAGTGTCCCAGGTTTTGTTCCGTTTGAGTAGATGGGAAAATCTGGAACATGCCAAGAAAATTTGACCAGGATGCAAA
>NZ_JASPHQ010000017.1 GCF_030227225.1 Corynebacterium rhinophilum | reverse complement strand
GCACGTGCTGGCCCCTGACACCATCACACTGCATGCTCTATCGAAAGGTAGAAACACCACTCAAACGGACTTGACCGACCTGTCAACCATCACGACCACTTACCCAGGAACAGACTGTCAAATAAGTCATGAATTCGGACACCGTCAGCCACCCCAACGTCCCGAGCCTCGCGCTCGGGATTTTTATATCTCCACCACCATTTCCTCCGAGCGGGCCCTGCCAGCGAGATCGGGCATATCTCCGGTAATCAGGAACTCCTCGACGCCCAGCCGCTTGCCGATGCCCCTTAGATCCTCCCCCACGTCCTCCACCGTCCCCCAAATATCGTGGCTCAGGGACTCGTCGATGCGGCGCTGCTGTTGACTCGTCAGCCCCTCTAGGTCCAATTCGCGGGCCGGGCGAAGCGGCGCGAATTCCCCGGTGGACTGGGCCATGACCTTTGCATAGGACTCTGGCAGCAAAAGATCGCGGGCCTGGTCCGCGGTATCGGCTACGGCGATATTGAGGGAGGAGATGATAGGTGGGGCATCGGCAAGCGCATGCTCGCGGTAGAGCCGGGCCGCCTTTTCCTGCATCTCTACAGGCCCGCCCAGGATGACGCCCAAGCCCAGCCGCGCGGCCACCGCAACCGACCGGAAGCCCGCAAGGATATAGATGGGCGTGCCCGCGTACTCGGGCCGCACCGTCACCGCTTCCTCGCCGCGCAGGTACCGCAGCAAAGTCTCGACCTCGTTCTCGAACTGTGGCTTGAGCTCCAACGGTTCACCCTGGCGCAGCGCCTTGCGCACCGGCTCCGTAAAGCCCACCGAGGAGCCCAGCCCAATATCAATCCTGCCCGGGTATAGAGCTTCCAAGAGGTTGATTTGTTCCGCAATCAGAAACGGTGGATGGTTGAGCACCATGATGCCTGCGGTACCCACGCGAATGCGCTGCGTGCGCGCCGCCACGTGCGCAGCCAACATGCCCGGCTGGCCCGCGGGGATGCCCGGCACCCCGTGGTGCTCGGCGAGGAAAAACCTGTGAAAACCCAGCCGCTCCACATGCTGCGCATGCTCGGCTACCCCATCGAGTGTGCCTGCCGCTCCGCGGTCCAAAATAGAAAAGAGCATGGCCACCACTGTAGCCATGCGCCTAAAAATTGTACGGATTATTGATTAGCGTCCGCGTTGCCCTTAGACCATTCCTCCCAGGACATATTCCAATCGCCCAAGCCGTCCATAGGGTTGAGCGTCTCGCCATAAGTATTAAATACGTGGACGATATCGCCGCGCTTGACGGTGTTCTGGAACCACTGAGCGGCCTCTGGCGTGACGTTGATGCAGCCGTGGGAGGTATTGGAATTACCCTGCGCCCACACGGACCACGGTGCAGCGTGCACGTAGATGCCCGAATAAGACATTTGGGTAGCCCAGTCCACCTCGGTGCTGTACCCGCCCGCCTCGTGCGGCAACCCGAAGGTCTCAGAATCCATCAGCAGCGACTGGTGCTGATCGCCAATGACGTAACGCCCATTCGGGGTGTCGTATTGGTAGTCGCGCCCCAGCGATACCGGAATGGTGCGCAAGAGCTCCTTGTTCTTGTAGACCTTCATGGTCTTGGTGGCATTATCCACCAGCGTGACGGTGCGATCCCCGATGGTGAAATCCGTCCCGGTATTTTCCCCACCGTAGATGCCGCCACCGAAATCCTTGCCATACTGATCGACCTTGACCTCAACCTTGGTGCCCGGCTCCCAATACTCCTTGGGGCGCCACCGCACCTCCTGGTTATTCACCCAGTAGAACGCGCCTTCCACCTCTGGGTTGGTCTTGACCGTAATCGTGTCCTCTGCCGCCTTGCGGTCGGTGATATAAGTACCGAAATTGACGCCGATTACCTGGCCCACGCCCACCTCGGAGCCTGGGATAGGCGTCATCGCCACCTGGGCGACGCCTGCCGCCTGAGAGGTGGAAAAGCTCACGTTCTTCTTATTTCCATCCTTATCAGTGGCCACGATGGAATAAGTGTGGTTATAGCCAAGTTCCTCAGCCGTGGTCCACTTCTTGCCGTCCTCAGAGAGCTTTTCTTCTACTTCCACGCCCAGCTCATTGGTCATGGTCACGCTCTTGAGCTCAGCAGTGGATTCCACGGTGACGGGCTTGGATGGATCGACATCCTGCGCCCCATCCTTCACGGAGGCGGAAAGCTTAGACTTTTCTTTCTGCTCAGATTTCTCTGCTGAGCTCGAGGTAGTTTCCTGCTCCTCCGGGCGGTTTTCAGCGGCGGAATTAACGGAGCACGAGGCTACTACCAGGGAAATGCACGCAATGCTCGCAGCAGCAATGCGGCGGGAATTAGGGAGGGAGATAATCACTAAGTAGACCTTAGAAATACAGTAGTTCTTTCAAGACCAATCCAGCCTATCGTCTTGCCACTCCAAATACCAGAACCAAGCTCACCATTATCCAAACTGTTATATTCCCCCAGAAATGCACTATGAGCAGGCGATTTTACAGTTTTTCAACCGGGGTGCTAGAGTTTCTACTCGTTGCACAGAGAGCCACACGGCAGGATGTCAACACTGCGCCATTAGCTCAATTGGCAGAGCAACTGACTCTTAATCAGTGGGTTCGGGGTTCGATTCCCTGATGGCGCACAACAGCAAAATCGCGAGGCACGCACCTCGCGATTTTCTCGTTTTCAAAACTAGCAGTTCAAGGCTAGCAAAAAGGCCGAGCATTTCGCTCGGCCTTTGCTTATTTCACGCGTTGGGGCGCGACGACGGGAACACCGCGGTGCTCCACGATGTCCGCCTCTACCCCATAGACACTTTCCACCAGCTCGCACGTGAGCACGTCTCCAGGCGCGCCCTGGGCGCGGATATGGCCCGATTTGAGCACCACCAGTTGGTCACACATACGCGCGGCCAGGTTGATGTCGTGAATGGCCACCAACCCCAGGCTGCCCTCGCGCCTAGCCTTCTCGCGCACCTCCTCGAGGACGAAGAACTGGCGATGCAGATCGAGCGCAGACGTCGGCTCGTCCAAGAGCATCAGGCCAGGATTTCCCACCAGCATCTGCGCCACGGCCACGAGCTGGCGCTGGCCGCCAGATAGCTCGTTGAGGTAGCGCGAGGCAATGGCATCCAGCCCCATCGCGTGCAGCACCTCGCCGCTGCGGGTGATGGGATCCTCGCATGCTTCCCGACGCGCCGCGATCAGCACCGTCTCAAACGCCCGCAGCGCCGCGGTGCTGGGCAGATCCTGCGGGACGTAGCCGATGAGCTGGCGGCGGTGCTTGCCCCGCGGGCTTTCGCCATCCACCAGAAAATCCACCTCGCCTTTGTACCCGCGGTGCACGCCGGCAAGGGACTTGATCAGCGTGGTCTTGCCGGAGGCGTTGGGCCCTAGCAGGCCAACCAACTGGCCGCCTTGCAGCGTATCCACGTCTACCGCTTCGAGCACGGTGTGCTTGCCGTAGGCTGCGCTAATACCGCGCAGGGTGAGTTCTACGTCCACAGCGCCCTCCTTCGAGTCATCACGATGGCGATAAAGAACGGCACCCCCAAAAGCGAGGTCACGATACCAATCGGGATGGCCAGACCCGGCTTAATCATCAAGCTCGCCGCGTGCGCCGCGCACATCACGGCCGCACCTGCGGCCATGGAGGCGGGCACGAAATAGCGTTGGTCCTCGCCCACCAGCATGCGGGCGATGTGCGGACCTACCAGACCGATGAAGCCGATGATGCCGGCGAAGGCCACCGTCGTTGCCGCCACGAGGGAGACCACGATGAGCACCACCACGCGCAGCCGGGCGGTATTAATGCCCATGGCGGCGGCGCGGGCATCGCCAAGCCGCAAGGCCGTAAGCCGCCACGACAGCGCCCACAAAATGGGCAGGGCAACCAGCAGGACGCCCGCGAGCACGCCGTTGGCAACCCAGTTGGCGCGCGTGAGCGAACCCATGGACCAAAAGACGATCTGCTGCAGCGCCTCGGCCGAAGACTGGTATTGGATAAGCGCGAGCATGGCCTGGAAGAAAAAGACCAAACCAATGCCCAGCAGCACCATGGTTTCTGCCTTCGCGCCGCGTATAATGGCCGCCACGACGATGATCGCCGTCGCCACCGCCGCAGACAGCCACGCCACCAGCGCCAGGTTGAACTGCGGCTGGGTCAGCAGCTGCCACTTGAGCACGATGGAACTAGCGCCACCGAAGGCCGCCGCGGCGGAAATGCCGAGCGTAAACGGCTCCGCCAGCGGGTTATTCAAGATGGTCTGCATCTCCGCGCCGGCCAGCGAGAGGCTGACGCCGATGAGCAGGGCCATGACGGCCATCGGCAAGCGCAGCTTCCATAGCACCGTATGCGTCTGGTCATCCAGGCTCGATGGATTCACGATGCCCCTGATGACCTCGCCGGGGCTGATGTCGATGGCGCCGACGAAGTTGCTGACCACAAACGCCACCGCCGCGATAAGACACAGGCCCGCGACGATGCTAATGCGCTGCCAGGTGAGCTTTTTGTGTTGCTGCGTAAGGGCAGCTACCTCCGCGCTCACCATTAATTCGTGCTAAAGAAGGTTCCCTCGCCAGCAACCGGCGAGTACTTTTCTTGCGCTTGCATCCACTGCTTGTCGATGTCCATATCCTCATACGCCTCCGGGTTGATCCACTTCGCGATCTGCAGCAGCGCTAGGTAGTTGAACGGCGAGTTGTAGAATTGGTGCCACATGCTGTGCAGGTTGTGGTCCTTGACCGCGCGCAGGTTCTCGAATCCTGGCTGGTTGCTCGGCAGCTTGGCGATGCTCGCCTCCGCTTCATCTTCGCCGATGCCATAGCCCACCGCAGCGTAGCCGACGGGGTTGCCCTCATCGTCCTTCTTCTCGGACCAGTCGCCGCCGGTCGCAATCACCATGTCCGGGTCCGCCTCGAGGACCTTTTCTGGGGTCACGGCACCGACCTCGCCTGGGATGATGCCATCGGCCACGTTTTCACCGCCGGCCTCGTTGACCAGCTGCGCGATATTGGAGTTATTCCAGGAGCCACAGCAGTCCATGACTCCGGCCGCGCGCCAGACGAAGGTCTTGGGCTTATCCTTTACCTTGTCCGCGCGCTCCTTGACCAGGTCCACGGTCTTTTGCCACTCTTTGTTGAATTCCTCGGCGCGCTCTTCTTTGCCGAAGATCTCACCGAAGATTTCCATGGACTTGGTGGTGTTTTCCAGCGGCTTGGCGCGGAAATCGGTCACGGCGTACTTAAGGCCCGCCTGGTCCATCTTTTCGGTCAATCCCGCCTCTTGCGAAGCGTCATACTGGTCCTTGGACAGCACGATGAGGTCTGGGTCCAGGCTCACCAGGTTTTCCACGGTGACATCGCCCTTGCTGATGGCGCCGACTTCCGGCAGTTCAGTGACCTTGGGCAGCTTTTCTTCCAAGACGTTGTAGTAGTCCGGTACGTTTTTCTTCAGATCGGATCCGATGCCCACGACTTTATCCAGCGGGTCTTCAGTGTTGAGAATGCCGGTGGCGAAGATGGAGCGGCCCTCGCCCAATAGAACGCGCTCGGGGGCCTTGTCGAGTTCTACGTCGCGGCCCGCGAGGTCGGTGAAGGACAGGGCGGCATCGTCGCTGCCGCTGCTGCTGTTGGTGTTGTTGGTGGTTTCTTCGGCGGCGCTGCAGCCTGCCAGTACGGTGGCGGAGGCCGCTACCACGGCCAATACCTTGGGGAATCTATATGCCATTTTGAGTCCTTGGTCGATCGGGATCCTCGATACGAGGATAAGGGCGAACCTATCCTAGCCTAACCAGGTAAGGTGACCCAAACCTAAACTGCTTCCTCGGCAATTGCGTAGTCTTCCGGCTCGCCCTTGGGCACCTCGGTGCCGTCCGCCATGGTGCGATCTTCCAATTCGCCATCCGGATCCACGATGGCGATATCGAAGCCGGCCTCGCGGATGCGCCGGAGGCCTTCCTTCAGCATGCGCCGGCCCATCCGGTTGGATCCGGTGATATGAGATAGCTCCAGCACCACCGTGCCCTCGCCGAATTCGCATTCGGTGAGCTGATGCAAGATGGTCTCCGCTGCGTTGAAATTGATAAGCCCCTGCAGGAAGATCACCGTGAGGTCGTCCTCGGTTTCCATCCTGCGCACCGGGTGCACGCCGTAGCGCTCATCGGTGGACATCAAGTGCAGTCCCATGTCCTTCGATAGCAAGGTCAAGGCATCCACGCCGCGGACGGAGTTGCCCTCCTTATTGAGCCGCGGCGAGAAGGTCGCCACCCCCAATTGGCCGGGCAGGGTACCCAGCAGGCCGCCCGAAACGCCGGATTTCGCTGGGATGCCAACCTCGGCCATCCAGCGCCCAGCGCCGTCGTACATGCCCGCAGAGCTCATGACAGAAAGCGTCAAGCGGCAGACATCGGCATCCAAGATCTTCTCCCCCGTTACCGGCTGCGTGCCACCATTAGCCAGGGTGGCAGACATCACGGCGAGGTCACGCACCGTGACCTTAATCGAGCACTGCTCCACGTAGGTCGAGACCGCATCATGGGCCTCGTCCTGGATGATGTCGTAATTGCGCAGCATGTGCGCCAAAGACAGGTTCCTATCGGAGACCTGCAGCTCGGAATCGCGCACTTTTTCATCAAGTTTCAGCTCGCGGCCCGCCAGCCTTGAAAAGTAGATGCGCAGCTGTTCCACGCGCTCGGCTGGATCCGAATCCACGCCATTAATTAGCTGCGTTACCGCGATCGCGCCCGCATTAATCATCGGATTCACCGGCCGGTGATCATCGCGGTTGAGCGAAAGCTCATTGAAGGCCTCACCGGACGGTTCCATGCCGACGATCTCGCGCACCGCATCCAAGCCCAGTTCCTGCAACGCTAAGGCATATGCAAAAGGCTTCGACACGGACTGCAGGGTGAATTCCACCTCTGCATCGCCAGCGGAATACACGTGCCCCGTCGTGGTGCAGATGGCCACGCCGAGGTAGTCCGGTTCCGCCTTCGCGAGCTCGGGAATATAGTCCGCCACCGCGCCGCTGCGGTTTCCTCGCACCTGGGTCAAAATTTCCTGCAAATAAAAAGGAATTGGAGTTTTCATCGCAACTTAGCATACGAAAAAAGCCCCCACGGCGCGCGTGGGGGTAAGGCGGGGAAAATTAGTGGCGCTCAGACAGCAAGCGCTGCAATTCCTTCAGGTCGCTCTTGCGGCGGCGCGAGCGGAACACGGAATAGGCAATCAGCCCAGCAACGGCCGCGCCGACGCCACCGAGCACCAACTGAACGTTGCGGTCCTGCAACTTTTCGGTGGCGGCGTTCTTGGCGTCATCGACGAGGTTTTGCGGCTTGCTGCGATCCGCAATTTCATCCAGGGTGCTAGCCAGCTGGCGCCGGGTGCGTTCGATATCGCGTTGAATATCTTCAATATTGCGTGCCACGGAATTCTCCTCTTAGCTTAAGTTTCGCTCTTAACGAGCTTATCTTACCGTGCAGGGCCTCCCCCGCGCAGGCCGGGGAGCACGTAAAGTAGGTCCCATGACTGAAACTCGTTTGAACGTAGGAGATACTGCCCCCGCTTTTGCGCTTGCCGATGCCACCGGCAACACCGTTTCCCTTTCCGATTACGCAGGCCAGCGCGTGCTTGTGTACTTCTACCCGCGCGCCAATACCCCAGGCTGCACCAAGGAAGCCTGCGATTTTCGCGATTCCTTAGAAGAGCTCAATGAGCTCAATATCGCGGTGGTGGGCATCTCCCCCGATAAGCCCGAGGCGCTGGCGAAGTTCCGCGATGACCACGATCTCAACTTCCCGCTGCTTTCTGATCCAGATAAGTCCGTCATGACCGCATACGGCGCTTTTGGGGAGAAGAAGAACTACGGCAAGGTAGTCCAGGGCGTTATCCGTTCCACCTTCCTCGTGGAGCCGGATGGCATCATCGGCCAGACCCACTACAACGTGAAGGCCACCGGGCACGTCGCGCGCGTGATGAAGGGCCTCGAGTAAGCCGGTGGAGGAAATCCTCGTTCCGCGGCGTCGGCCAGCGCAGGCGCGCAGCCGGGAGCGCTTTGCACGCATCGTACAGGCGGCGCGCGCCGTGCTTGTCGATGTCGGCTTCGAATCCTTCACCTTCGATGAAGTAGCCCACCGCGCCGAGGTTCCGATCGGCACGCTGTATCAATTCTTTGCCAATAAATACGTGCTCATCTGCGAGCTCGACCGGCAAAATACCGCCACCAGCCTGGCCGAAATCGAGCGCTTTTCGCGCCTCGTGCCAGCCCCACAGTGGCCGGATGTCTTGGATGAATTCATCGACCACCTCGCGCGGATGTGGCGCGAGGACCCCTCCCGGCGCGCCGTTTGGCACGCCATCCAGTCCACCCCAGCGACGCGGGCCACGGCGGCCGATACCGAGCTGCAGCTCTTGGAGCCGCTTGCCGAGATCCTCCGCCCCCTTGCCACCGAGCACAGCGATGCGCAACGCATTGAGCTGGCGCGCTTCCTTATCCACACCGTGGTCTCGCTGCTTAATTACGCCATTTCGGGCGATCCCGACAAGTTCGATTCCGTGGTCATGGAGCTAAAGCGCATGCTGATTTCGTATCTCTTTGCGGTGGCCGCGGGATAAGTTTGTAGACGTTTATACAAGTTATCCACAGGCGGGCGCTGGGCGCGATTGGCGCCGCGGCAGCGCGCGCCTAGATTTGCAGGCATGAACGCACTGCAGGCCTATGCCACCCAGATTTCCTCGGCGATGGATATCCTCGCCGAGGCCCACGGCATGCCTGAACGCGACCTCATCGAGCTCGGCCTGCCGGATGTCGAGGCCCGCGAACTGCTCACGCTGGCTGAAGTTTATTTCGGCACCACCTCCTTTAGCCGCAAGCAGCGCCTTGCCGCCGCGGGCGCGCGCCACCACGATCTGGTGACGCTGAAGCTCATAGAGAAGTACGCCACCCGTGCTGCCACCAAGCGCGCCGCGTGGAACCTGCGTGTAGAGCTGTGCCGGCAACACGGACCGGCTTCTGAGATCGCCCGGCTCGCTAAGAAGCGCCTGCGCGAATGGCGCCCGCGCCGCCGGCCGCCGCGCGAGGGCGTACAACTCCTGCGCCGCCCGGAAGGCCCGTGGACGATGCGCATTACCGCGCCCTCATCCTTCCTCGCGGATCTTGATTCCGCCCTCGACCCCGATGACCCACTCGCGTCTTTCCGCGAGCTCCTCCGCGGCGAGGGCGCTGCCACGGTACAGACCACGACGAACGTGATTATCCCGCTCAACGCGCTGGACCAAATACTGGAAGGCGATGGCGACGAGGTCACGCTTCGGCTCACCAACGGCTCGACCATTACCGGCGCGCAGCTCGTCGAGCGCACCTTCAGCGAACACGGGCTAGCCACGCTTATCCACCCGGTGAAGGGCCCGGTCAACCTGTATCGGACCTCGCGGTTCGCCTCAGAAAAACAGCGGCTGATGGCCGCCGCCGAAAACCCCACCTGCCCGTGGCCGCCGTGCAATCACCCGGCGGATAAGTCTCAGATCCACCACCTACAGGCGTGGAAGCACGGCGGGATGACCAACGCGGACAACCTCACCGTGTGCTGCCCGTACCACAACGGGGTGAACCAAGACGATCCGAACGCCCCTCCCCTGCGCGGCCGCCTTGCCCGGGTAAACGGCAAGGTCCGCTGGATCCGCTAGCGCTGCCTCACCGAGGTAGCGCTACTCGGCGTGCGCAAGCAACTCCGCGCACATATCAGCGGGAAAGTGCGCCCCAGCCATCAGGGTGAAGTCCTCCCGGCCCAGCGCTCCGGCGCCCTCTGGCACGCTGCCCCACAACCGGCAGTCCGTGACCGCTGGAAGCTCGTCCACGTTCAGCCTCGTCGCCAAGTCCGGCTTCTCGGGCAAACTGCCGCCGATAAGCCCCATCACGTTAATCCCGCGCCGCTGCGCCTCGCGGACGGTGAGCTCGGCGGCGTTGAGGCTGCCGAGGCCGAGGGAGGTGACGATGAGGAGGTTGGTGGCGACATCGGCAAGCGTGTAGTCGTCTGCCAAACGCACCAGCAGCCCGCCGGCGCCTTCCACCAGCACCACACGGCCTGGTGAGTCCAACCCTGCGATCCAGTCCCGGAGCTCCTCTTTGCTCGGCGGAGTCATGCCCGCCCGGCGCGCCGAGAGGTTCGGTGCTAGCGGTTCGGGAAAGCGCGCCATCTCCGTGATCTCGACCCCGGCCAGGTCCCGCACCGTCGCCGCATCGCCGCTCTTGTCCGACTCGCCGGTCTGCAGGGGCTTGGCATAGACGACCTCGCGCCCGCTCTGGGCAAAGGCGCTGGCGAGCGCCGCCGTGGCCACCGTCTTTCCCACGTCGGTATTGGTGCCGGTGACAAAGATAATCATCGCTTTCCTCCTACCACCGCCGCGCGCACCCCGCGGCAAATCTGCGCGACCTCGTCCTCGGTGCTGATAAACGGCGGCATGGTGTAGATGAGGCGGCCAAACGGGCGCAGCCACACGCCCTGCTCCATCGCCGCATCCGTGGCGCCTGCCATATCGACATCGCGCTCCATCTCCACCACGCCAATAGCGCCCAGCACGCGCACGTCTGCCACGCCCGGCTCATCCTCCAGCCCGGCAAGCCCCGTACACAACTGCTTCTCGATGCTCCCAACCTGCCCCCGCCACGTTCCTTCCAGGATCATGGCGGTAGCCTCGGCCGATACCGTGCAGGCCAGGGGGTTGGCCATAAAAGTAGGGCCGTGCATCAGCGCGCGCGGGTGCATGCCCTCGGCAACGCGGGCGGTAGCAAGCGTGGCCGCCATCGTCATGAATCCACCGGTCATTGCCTTGCCCACGCACATGATATCCGGAACCACACCGGCCGCCTGGGTGGTAAAAAGCTCCCCGGTGCGGCCAAATCCCGTGGCGATTTCATCCGCGATCAGGACGATTCCGTGGCGGTCACAGATTTCGCGCGCCCCGCGCACCAACTCGTGATCGTGGAAACGCATGCCGCCGGCGCCTTGGACGACGGGCTCGATGATCAAGGCCGCGACCTCGTTCGTAATGCAGCCTTCCAACTCCCGCAGGTAATCCGCGCGCATCTTCTCGCTCGCCCCGCGCGTGGGCGGTGCCGGGGCGAAAATCTGCTGCGCCAGGGTGCCGGTCCACATCGAGTGCATGCCGCCATCGGGATCGCACACGCTCATCGCGGCAAACGTATCGCCGTGATAGCCCGAGCGCCACGTCAACATCTTCGTGCGCTCTGGGTGGCCGATCCCCTGCTGGTATTGCAGGGCCATCTTGATGGCGACCTCCACCGAGACCGATCCCGAATCCGCATAAAAGACCTGCGCGAAGTCGTGGCGCGTGAGCTCCATGAGATTGGCCGTCAGCCGCGCAGCCGGTTCGTGCGTAAGCCCGCCGAACATCACGTGGCTCATGCGGTCGATCTGTTCCTTGGCAGCGGCGGTAAGCCGCGGGTGGCTGTGGCCATGGGCGGCGGCCCACCAGGAGGACATGGCGTCGATGAGCTGGGTGCCATCGGCAAGCGTGAGGTGGACGCCCGCGGCAGACTCGACCACGCGCGTGGGCGCGCCGGGTTCGGCGTAGGGGTGCCAGATGTGGTGGGCATCGATTGTCGCTATGTCTTTAGTAGAAATATCCACCAAATTAGATCTAGCACACACTCTCGGCCGCTATAGTCCTTTTTATGAAAGTTCTTGAACGGCGTTCAATTCGCCGCTTACCCGTGGTTTTGCCGGCAATTGCGGGCATCGAAATGTGGGAGCGCTTCAGCTTTTATGGCATGCAAGCCATCCTCGCGTACTACCTCTACTCCACCTCCGGCGGGCTCGGCATGGAGCAAACGCAGGCCACCGCGCTCGTCGGCGCGTACGGCAGCCTGCTCTACCTCTTTACGTTTGTGGGCGGCTGGGTTAGCGACCGGCTCTTGGGCGCCAAGCGCACCCTACTTACCGGCGCCGGGCTGTTGGTGTGCGGGCACTTTGCCCTCTCGCTCGTCCCCGGCACGGCGGGGCTCATCATCGGGCTTTTGCCGCTCGCTCTCGGCTCGGGGCTGCTCAAGACCGCCGCGATTACGATTCTGGGCGCCGCTTTTCCCGCCGAGGCCGGCGCGCGCGACGGGGCCTTCCAGATTTTCTACCTCGGCATCAATGTCGGCGCGCTCTTTGGCCCCATGCTCACTGGGTGGCTGGCCGAGGAATACGGCTACCACGCCGGATTCTTCGCCGCAGCGGTGCTCATGTGCTGCGGCTGCGCCACCTACGGCGCACTGCGGAAAAAGATAGACGTTCCGTCGCGCCCACCACACCCCACCCAGGCCCCGGGTAAGGCGGGGCTGATCGCGCTGGCGGCGCTTGTAGCCGGCGTGCTGCTCGTCATCACCGTCTCCCCAGGCACGCTGACCGTGCTGCTTCTTATCGCCACGGTAGCGGCCGCGGCCAGGCTTTTTGCCAGCATGCTGCGATCCCCGCAGGTCACCGCGGATGAGCGGCGCCGCATCCTGGATTTCATTCCGCTCTTCGCCTGCTCGACAGCCTACTGGACCCTGCAACCACAAATCTACGGCGTGCTTGCGGTCTATTCGGATCAGCGCCTCAACCGCACCATCGGCGGATTCGAGATCCCACCGGCTTGGACGCAATCGCTCAACCCGCTATTTATCCTGCTGCTCTCGCTGCCCTTGGCCGCGGGCATGACGCGCTGGGCCAACTCGCGGCGCGCGCTCATGGGGTGCGGCATCATCTTCGCCGGTGCCGGCATGTTCCTCCTGCTGCCATTCGTGGGCGGCGGAGAAAATTCCACGCCGTTTTTGGTACTAGCGGGCACCATCTTTTTGATGTCACTCGGTGAGCTCTTCATCGGCCCAGTGGGCATGGCCGCATCCGCCGCCCACGCACCGCGGGCCTATGCCACCCGCTTTTCCGCGCTGTACTTCCTCACCATGGCCATAGGCACCTCGCTGGCCGGATCGATGTCGCAGCTGTACGATCCCACCTCGGCATCCGCCGAAACGACCTACCTCCTCATCATGGGCGGCGTCCCCATCATCTTGGGGCTAATGCTCCTCCTGCGGCGCAGGTAGGCCCTTAATGCCCGGCGGACTCATCCAGCGCGCGGTCCGCCATCAGCACGTCACGCATGCCGCTGAACAGATCGCCCATTCCCTGCGGGTTGGACGGCATGTAGAGCACGGAGGCTTGGCCGTTATTCGAGACATCCACCATCGCGTCAAGGTACTGCGACACCAGCATGAGGACCTCGGGAGATTCCTGCACCCCGGCATCGCGTAGTAGCTCGTATTGCTGAGCGATGCCCTCGACGATCTCCTTGCGCTGCTCTGCAACGCCCCTACCCTGCAGCTTCTTCGCTTCTGCAGCACCCTCGGCTTCTTTGACCACGCGGATCTTTTCCGCCTCCGCCTGGGCGATGGCCGCCTCGCGCTCGCGCTGCGCCGCGTTAATGGAGTTCATGGACTCGCGCACCCGGGAATCCGGGCGGATATCGGTCACTAGCGTATTGACGAAGTTCCAGCCGTATTCGGCCATATTATCCCGCAGTGAGGCCGCCACGTTCTGCGCGATGGTGTCCTTAGAGGAAAAGGACTCGTCCAAGCCCATATTCGCCACCGACGAGCGCACATTATCTTGCACATAGGCCACGATCTGCTGCTCGTGGTTGGAGAGCATATAAAAGGCCTCGCGTTCGCGGCCTTCTACCACCTCGTACTGCACCGCGACCGGAATTTGGACGAAGACATTGTCCTTCGTCTTGGTTTCCACCATTACGTCCAGTTGGCGCACCTGCAGCGAAATCTTATCGCGCACGCGGTCAATCCAAGGCATCTTGAAGTGCAACCCCGCGTGGGCGACTGTCTGGAATTTACCCAACCGTTCCAAGATGGCCGCCTCGCGGGTACGCACGATGTAGTAGCCATCAAATACGGTGGCGAGAACCAGCAAGATGATGATTCCGATGATGATTAAGCTAAACATTCCCTCTCCCTAACTACGAGTGTGAAATTAATTTTCGCACAGGCAGAAAGCATTCGCTAGTGGTCATCGATAAGCGCAAAGAGCTTGCCCATCACCTCCGCGCCGTTCTCGCCGATGCCATTGTGCTGGTACTCATTCGTCACCCACGGGCGCACATCGCCCAAATGTGCCGCGGTGGCCAAGGATTCCTCCAGCGGAACGAAGATATCGTCGAGGTAGATGGCGGCGGCGGAGGTGGGGGCATCGGCAAGCGCATAAGGCGCCGTAAATTCCCGCTCCGCCAGCCCCTGCGCTCCCTCCTTGAAGGCCTGCAGCGCCGGATCCTCATCAAACTGCCACGGGAAAATGTGCTCACCGGTCAGCCAGGTGCCGGACTCGGCAAATTCCGGGAACTCCTCCCGCACGCGGTGCGCCGACCACTGCGTCGCCGCCTGCCCGCCGCTGCCGGCATAAATGGACTCGTGGATAGCCGCATAAAGCGGCGCCTCCGCAAAGCTCACGCGCTCGCCGATGCCCCACAGGAAATCATCCCGCAGCACCTTCTCTCCCCGCACGGTGCGGAAGGGCTCTTCCAGGAGGTAGGCCAATCCGTCGAAGCCCGTGCCCCGCCCCAAATCGGTGCCGATGGTGCGAAAGCGCAGCGAGGACAGCCGCTCGCCGGTGTGCAGGCGCTCATCGGAATTATCAAGGTGGGCGATGATTTCCTCGACGCGCCGCTGCACCCAAGGGAACTCGCGGAAGAAACGCTCCTGGCGGGCTTTGAGCTTGCTAAAAGTCGCGCGGTAAAGGTGATCCGCGCCCTGCAGCGTGGGGATGCCGCCGGTGAAAAACGCGTGCTTGACGGACTCGGGCGCCTGAGATAGGTACGCAGTGATGCAAAAGCCGCCAAAAGACTGGCCAAATAGGGACCAAGTCTCCAGCCCCAGGTGTTCGCGCAGGCGCTCGGCATCGCGCACGATATTGTCCTGGCGCAGCAAGGCCAGGTGTTCTGCGCTGCGCTCTTCTGCGGGGCTCAGCCTATCGATGCGGTGCGAACGCCCCGTGCCGCGCTGGTCGAGGAGGATGACGCGATAGCGCTCGAGCGCCTTGCCGATAAGCCCCGTCGGTTTGACTGGCCGCGGGGCCGGAAAGCCAGGGCCACCCTGCAGATACAACAGCGCCGGCAGGTCCTCGCCGCCGGGCGGGATTATTTCGCGGGCATAGAGAGCAAAAGTCCCGCGCGGATTGTCATAATCCCACGGGACTTCCAGGGTGTGTTCAATAATATCGTGGCCGAAGCGGCGGTAGTGAGTCATGCCCACCCAGGTTAGTAAACCTCTAGGCCCTTCGCGCGGAAAACGTCGCGGACTTTTTCCACGTCCTCCGGTTTCGGTGGCTTGGTATCTGCCAAGTGGTAGGTCATATCGAGCCCCTCCCACTTGTCCTTGCCCATATTGTGGAAGGGCAGGACCTCGACGCGCTCCACATTGGATTTCCACCGCGCCACGATGGAGGCGACGTTTTCGACGTTCTCGGCCGAATCCGTCAGGCCCGGTACGACGACGAAGCGAATCCACACCGGCTTGCCTATCGCGTTGAGGCGGTCACCAAAATCGAGCGTGGGCTGCAACTGCCGCCTCGTTACGCGCTGATAGGTTTCCTCATCGCCCGACTTCACGTCCAGTAGCACCAGGTCGATATTGTCTAGATCCTCATCGCGCAGGCGCGAGCCTAAGAAACCGGAGGTATCGATGGTGGTGTGGATGCCGGCGTCGTGGACTTCCTTGAGGACGCGGCGAGTAAAGGCAATCTGGAAGAGGGGCTCACCACCAGAGATGGTCAGGCCGCCACCGGAAGCTTGGAAGATGGGCTTATAGCGCTTAATACGTTTGACCACATCGTCGACCCGCTCCAAGGTGCCGGTCTTCATCTCCATGGTGTCCGGGTTATGGCAATACTGGCAGCGCAGGGGGCAGCCGGACATGAACATGGTCATGCGGGTGCCCGGGCCGTCGACGGCGGTTACCAGCTCCCAAGAGTGCACGAGGGCAATATCGCCGGTGCGGCGCGCCTCCATGAGCTCGGGGCGGGTAATCTCATCGAGTTCGTGGTCGGTTCCCAGGCCCGCGGCAACACCGCGAACGCGCTCGCCGGATTCCGGCGACAGGGTGACCACACCAGTAATGCCATCAGCCATGATTATGAACCCTGGTGGAAGGTGCGGGAGATGACGTCAAGCTGCTGCTCCTTGGTGAGCTTGACAAAGTTGACCGCGTAGCCAGAGACGCGAACGGTGAGGTTCGGGTACTTCTCTGGGTGCTCGACGGCATCTTCCAGCGTGGACTTATCCAACACGTTGATATTGGCGTGGTACAGGCCAGAGTTCATCTTGTGCTCGTCGCGGCTGGCCTTCATGTCTGAAAGGCGTTCTGCAAAGGTTGGGGTTGCCATAATGGTTCTCCTTGTCGTGATTCTTATTGTTCCATGATGAAGCCGGCATCCAGCACGCCGACTAGGTTGGTGATGCGCTCTTCTGGGGTGCGGCCCAATCCGGACGGGGTGATGGTATTGGTCAGCGAGATGCCGTCCAGGGCATCCTTGTAATCCAGCTTGCCCACCGACAGCATGGAGGCGACCATGCCGTGGTTATCCGCACCGTTTTCGGGGTTAGCCCCCGGGGAGAAGGGAGTGCCGGCCTTGTGGCCTGACGGGAAGGAACCTGTTGCCTTGCCGTAGACCACGTTAGAGGTAATGGTCAGCACGGACTGGGTGGGGATGGCATTGCGATACATCGGGATGGCCTTAATCTTTTCCATCACGGTGTGCACGATGGTGGCAGCGATGTCATCGGCGCGGTCATCGTCGTTGCCGTAGAACGGGAACTCGCCCTCAGTGATGTAATCCGTAATCAGTCCGGTCCCATCGCGGACCGGGGTGACCTTGGCGTACTTGATGGCAGAAAGCGAATCGGCAACGATGGATAGTCCCGCGATGCCGCAGCCCATGGAGCGGATGATATTGGAATCATGCAGCGCCATCTCCACGGCCTCGTAGGCGTACTTATCGTGCGAGTAGTGGATGATGTTCAGGGCCTCGACGTAGGTGCCAACCACCCAGTCCAGCATCTCCTCGTACTTTTGCCAGACCTCGTCGAAATCCAACGGGCCATCGCCCTGAATCGGCTCATAGCCTTCGACGACTTGCTTGCCGGAGACCTCATCCCGGCCGCCGTTCATGGCGTAGAGCAGAGCCTTGGCGGCATTGACGCGGGCGCCGAAGAACTGCATCTGCTTGCCCACTTCCATCGGGGACACGCAGCAGGCAATCGCCGCGTCATCGCCCCACTCGTCGCGAATCTGGCGGTCAGACTCGTACTGGATGGAGGAGGTTTCGATGGAGATGTGCGCGCAGAATTCCTTGTAGCCTGCAGGCAGCTCCGGATCCCAGAAAATGGTGATATTCGGCTCCGGTGATGGCCCCAGGTTGATCAGGGTCTGCAGGAGGCGGAAGGAAGTCTTGGTGACCATGTGGCGGCCATCGCTGCCGAAGCCGGCATCGGACCAGGTGGCCCAGTACGGGTCGCCGGAGAAAATCTGGTCATAGTCGATGGTGCGCAGGAAGCGGACGATGCGCAGCTTCAGCACGAGCGCGTCGATGATTTCCTGTGCCTGCTCCTCGGTGATGATGCCAGCGGCCAAGTCGCGCTCGAAGTAGCAGTCGAAGAACGCAGACAGGCGGCCGATGGACATGGCGGCACCATCCTGCGACTTGATGGAGGCGAGGTAGCCAAAGTAGGTCCACTGCACGGCCTCGTGGGCGGTGCGCGCCGGCTCGGAGATGTCAAAACCGTAGGACTCGGCCATCGCCTTGAGCTTCTTCAGGGCCTTGATCTGCTCGGAGTGCTCCTCGCGGTAGCGGGCCCAGTGCTCGGAAAAGCCGGCATCGGCAATGGCATCGCGGGCCTTAATCTTTTCCTGGATGAGGTAGTCCACGCCGTACAGCGCCACGCGGCGGTAATCGCCGATGATGCGGCCGCGGCCATAGGCATCGGGCAAGCCGGTGATGATGTGTGATGAACGGGCGGCGCGAATGCGCGGGGTGTAGATATCGAAGACCGCATCATTGTGGGTCTTGCGGTAGCGGGTGAAGATCTTCTCCACCTCGGGGTCTACCTCTTTGCCCGCCTCGCCGATGGCCTGCTTGACCATGCGCCAGCCGCCGAACGGCATCATAGCGCGCTTGAGCGGCGTATCGGTTTGCAGGCCGACGATGACGTCATCGTCTTCTGAGATATAGCCAGCCGGGAAGGCATCGATATCGGTCGGGGTGTGCGTATCGACGTCATAAATGCGCTTTTCGCGCTCGACCGACAGGTAGTTCTTTTCCAGGGTGTCCCACACGCGCAGCGTCTTATCGGTGGGTCCAGCGAGGAAGCTGGAATCGCCGTTAAAAGGCGTGTAGTTGCGCTGAATGAAATCGCGGACATTGATGCCCTCGGTCCAAGGGCCGGGCGCAAAACCTTCCCACCCTTGATACTGCTGGGGCTTAGTTGCGGTAGTCATAATTCCCTTCTTCTGGGTCAAATTTCCCGGGGCACATGCCGCCTTTTCATCCCGCAGCATCAAGCCCCGTCACCTCTTCATTGTCGGCTCGATTCGCGAAATTAACAACCATAAACATTGCCGTGAGCACCAGTTATAAACCGGTCATCATGCTTTGCTGGTAGCTCGATTCATATAAACCACCCGTACGTTTTTGTTCGGGGGCAATCCAGCCCCGATCGTGGCTTTGCTCACGTACACTTTGGCGCCGACTTGTGTCTACCTCTACTGTTAAGGCGGTCAGCTTCGCTTCCGTAACAAGGAGGACTTCGTGGCGTCCCAGCCCAAGCACCCCGTAGACATCGTTCCCCCCGCGCCGAAACTCGCCGCCCTTGGGCTGCAGCACGTCCTCGCGTTTTATGCCGGGGCGGTCATCGTCCCGCTGCTCATCGCCAGCTCGTTGAACCTGGATGCGGAAACGACCATCCACCTCATCAATGCCGACCTTTTAACCTGCGGTATTGCGACGATTATTCAGTCGGTGGGCATCGGCAAGCATATTGGCGTGCGCCTGCCCATCGTGCAGGGCGTGACCACGACGGCGGTATCGCCCATCATCGCGATTGGCCTCGGCGCCACCGATGGCGAGGGCGGGGTGGCTTCGCTGCCCACGATTTACGGCGCCATCATCGTCGCAGGCCTTTTTACCTTCTTCGCCGCGCCGGTCTTTGGCAAGGTGCTGCGTTTCTTCCCACCGGTGGTTACCGGTTCAGTGCTGCTGGTGATGGGTACTTCGCTGCTGGCGGTATCGGCCAATGACTTTGTCAATTATGCCGAGGGCGTGCCGGCCACGCGCGATTTGCTCTATGGCTTTGGCACGCTCGCGGTCATCATTTTGGTGCAGCGTTTTTCCTCCGGCTTCGTGGGTACGTTGGCGGTGCTCATCGGCTTGGTGCTGGGCACGGGCGTGGCGCTCGCGCTTGGCGATGCCTCCTTTAGCGAAGTCTCCTCCTCCCCCGCCCTCGGCATTACCACACCGTTTTATTTCGGCATGCCGCAATTCGACCTCGTGGCGATTTTCTCGCTGATTATCGTCATGATCATCACCATGGTGGAAACGACTGGCGATGTGTTTGCCACCGGTGAAATCGTCAAAAAGCGCATCCGCCGCGATGACGTGGTGCGCGCCATCCGCGCCGATGGTGTCTCCACCCTAGTAGGCGGCGTGATGAATTCGTTCCCCTATACCTGCTTTGCGCAAAACGTTGGCCTGGTGCGCTTGACCAACGTGAAATCGCGCTGGGTGGCCGTGGCGGCTGCGGGGTTCATGATTGTGCTGGGTCTTTTGCCGAAGGCCGGCGCGGTCGTTGCTGCGATTCCGTCGCCGGTGCTCGGCGGCGCATCGCTAGCGCTTTTTGCCAACGTGGCGTGGGTGGGCCTGCAGACCATCGCTAAGTCAGATCTCAGCGATGGCCGCAACTCCGTCATCGTCACCTCCGCACTGGGCCTGGCCATGCTGGTGACCTTCAAGCCGGAGGTAGCCAGTGCCTTCCCGGAGTGGGCGCAGACCTTCGTTTCTTCTGGCATGTCCATCGGCGCGATTACCGCAATCGTGCTCAACTTGTTGTTCTTCCACACCGGCAGCGCGAGCGCGCAGGTCTCGCGCGCCGATGGCAAGGGCGTGAGCCTTAACGAGCTTAATGAGGCCTCGCGTGAGGAGTTTACCGCCGCGCTGCGCCCGCTATTCAATAATGAAACCTGGCCGCTCGAGCTGGCCTGGCAGTCCCGGCCGTTTAGCGATGTCAACGAGCTGCGCGCCGCCGTCCAGGTCGCCGTGCTGACCGCGGATGCGGACCGGCGCGATGCGCTCATCCACGACTACCCAGCCATGGACGAGCTGCTACTGGCCTCGTCTGATGAGGCAGCGAATATTTCCGCTGACCGCGGATCGCTCGGGCTGAGCGAGCTCGACGACGTGCAAACCGAACGCATTACCGAGCTGTCCGCCGCCTACCGCGAGCGCTTTGGTATGCCGTTCGTCGCGTACCTCGATACCAACGACACGGTGGAGCGTGTGATCGACGCCGGCGTGCGGCGCCTCGCTAATTCCGATGCGCAGGAATACCGCATTGCGTTAAGTGAAATCGTCGAGATCGCCAATGACCGCTTCGATATCCTGCTTGCCGATGCCAACCCCGTCCGCTCCTCCTGGGACCGCAAGTTCACCGAGGTAGATTAGGATCCACAAAAGCACCGCAGTCCTTAGAACAAGTACTGCGGTGCTTTTCTTGTGCGCCCGGTGAGACTTGAACTCACACGTCATAAGACACTAGAACCTAAATCTAGCGCGTCTGCCAATTCCGCCACGGGCGCAAGCAACGTTGAATAGTGTACACGGCGCGTCGATAAACGAGAAACCAGGGTCATTCCGTATTGCGGCGGTGGATAGGTAGGGTGGGTGAAGTGAGTATGCAAGAGGAACAGAAGAAACGGCGCGTGAAGGTGCGGTGGTGGCACATCGCCCTCGTCATATTTTTCGTGGTGCTTTTCCTCTTCCTCGCCTATTGGCAGTGGACGCGCTTCCGCTCCGGCTCGGGCACCTTTCAAAACTTGGGCTACGCCTTTCAGTGGCCTCTATTTGCGGTATTCGTGGTCTATGCTTATCGCACCACCCTGCGCTATGAAAATGAGCGCCTTGCCGCAGAAAACGAAGCCCGGGAGATGGATTCGCTGCAGGCCTCAGAAAACGCCCCTGAAAATATCGGCGAAACCGCCAGCGCAGGATCTGATTCGCCCGATGGTTCTGAGGTGAGGGGCTCGGCAGCTAGCTCGGCGGAGAAAACCGCCATCGATGAGGATTTCTTGCCGCAGCGCCCGCAGCTGAATGTGGAAGAGTTTAATGCGTTGAATCAGCCTCGGCGCCGCCGCGGTTCCCCCGCAGAGGGTCGCGACGAGGGCCCAACAGATAAAAGGAGAAACTAAATCATGACAAACCAGGTACACCCAGACCGCAAGGCGCGCATCCGCGGCCCGCTGAAGTTCTTTTCCATCGCGGCCACGGTGACCGGTATCTTCCTGATCATCCTGGTCATCCGCATGTTCTTCCAGTACGTCTTGGGCGCGGAGATTCCGGAGTGGGCGACCTACATCGCCATCGTGCACGGCATCGCGTACATGGCCTACCTACTGTCCATCCTGATTTTGGGCCCGCGCGCGCTGTGGCCAGCCGGAAAGCTGATTACCACCGCGCTGGCCGGCGTGGTGCCTTTCCTCTCGTTCTGGATGGAGCACAAGCGCCGCAAGGAAATCGAGGAGCAATTCCAGCTCAACGCTTAATTAGCCGGCCAGCTCCGCGATGAACGGGGCCAGCTGGGAAAGGGCGCGGCCGCGGTGCGAGACCGCGTTCTTTTCTGCGGGCGACATTTCCGCCGCAGAACGCGACTCGCCCTCTGGCTGGAAGAGCGGGTCGTATCCAAAACCATTGGCACCGCGCGGCTCGCGCAGTAGCTGGCCTTCCCAGCGGCCCTCGGCCACGCGCTCGGTGCCCTCGGGGGTGACGAGGGCACACACGGAGACGAAGGCGGCGGCACGCCGTTCGTCCGGCACATCGATCATCTGCGCCAAGACCAGGTCATTATTGGCCTGGTCATTGCCATGTTCGCCTGACCAGCGGGCCGAGAGTACGCCTGGCATGCCGTTGAGCTCCTCGATGGCCAGCCCGGAATCATCCGCGATAGTCACCAGACCCGTGGCGGCGGCGCCGGCGCGGGCCTTGATGAGCGTGTTATCGGCAAAGGTGCGGCCATCTTCGACGGGCTCGGGGTAGGGTTCGACCTCGGAAAGCAGGCGCAGATCCACGCCCTCGATGCCCGCCTCGGACAAGATGCGATCGAGCTCGGCCAACTTCTTCGGATTACCGGAGGCGACGAGGATTACCATCCCAGCGCCGCTTTCTGCGCCGCGATGAGCTCGCTGCAGCCCTTCTGGGCCACATCTAGCATGCCGTTGAGCTGCTCGCGGCCGAAGAGGCCGTGCTCGCCGGTGCCCTGGATTTCTACGAAGTCGCCGGATTCCTGCATCACCACGTTGAGATCCACCTCGGCGCGGGAGTCTTCCTCATAGGGCAAATCCAGGCAGATTTCGCCGTCGATGATGCCCACGGAGACCGCAGCGATGGGATCGAGCAGCGGCTCGCCGGGGACAACACCTTCGGACTTGAGGTGGGCGATAGCATCGGCAAGCGCAACGTAGGCGCCCGTGATGGAGGCGGTGCGGGTGCCACCATCGGCCTGCAGCACATCACAGTCGAGCTGGATGGTGTTTTCTCCTAGCTGCTCCAAGTCCACAGCGGCGCGCAGGGAGCGGCCAACCAGGCGGGAAATCTCATGGGTGCGGCCCTTCACCTTGCCACGCATGGATTCGCGCGGCATGCGGTCGTGGGTGGCGGATGGCAGCATGGCGTACTCGGCGGTCAGCCAACCCTCGCCGGAATCGCGCTTGAAACGCGGCACTCCGAGTTCGACGGAGGCAGTGCACATCACGCGGGTATTGCCAAATTCCACCAAGACGGATCCAGCCGGGTTGGTGGTGAAATTGCGGGTAATGCGGACGCTGCGCATTTGGTCAAGCGCACGCCCATCGGCACGAGTAAATTCAGTCATGCCCTCCAGCGTAACTTAGAACTGCATGCCCGCAGTACCCAGCACGATCTCGCCGTCGAATTCCTCCCGCGCCGCCGCCACGGTGGCCTCCGCATCGCCCCAGGGCTGGATGTGGATTAACACCAGCGTACGAACGCCGGCTTCCCGCGCCGCGCGCCCCGCTTCCGCGCCCGACATATGCATGCCGGGTGCCATGCCCTCGGAGGAAGCACCCCAGGTGGCCTCGCAGAGGAAGAGATCGGCGTCCCGGGCGGCATCGACAAGTGCGGGCGTATAGGACGTATCGCCGGAATAGGTAATGATCTTGCCGGTCTTCGCGTGCTCGATGCGCAGCGCATAGGCCTCTACCGGGTGATTAACGGGGAAGGGGGTGATAAAGACGTCATCGACAAGCTGGCGCTCCCCTGCCACCCATGGGCTAAACGCCAAGGTATCGGACATATCGTCGATCCCATCCACTTCGTCCGAAGACAGGCGGCCCAAGTGCGTCGGCGTGGCAGACGGGCCGAAGCAGAAGTTGCGCGAGGCGGCCGGGGCGATGGGATGGAAGCGGCGCCACACCATGAGGGAGGGAAAATCCGCGCAGTGATCCGCGTGCAGGTGGCTAAAGGCCACGTGGGCATCGCACGGATCCTGCAGTTTAGCTAGCTGGCCCAGCGTGCCCGATCCCATATCCAGGATGATGGACGGTGCATTATCGAAGGACACGACATAGCCGGAGGCAGGATTGTCTGCGGTGGGTACGCTACCGGAGCAGCCTAGGATGGTCAGCTTCATGGAACCAATAGTTCCATGAATCCGGCCCAAATGCTGGTACCGCGCGCAAAAGGGGGAGGAATTTCGGCCGTCTTAGCCGATCTGCGGACCCAAAAAGCGCGTAGCCAGCTGGGCAAAAACCTCAGGATCGCCGGTGGATTCGAAGGAATGGACCGGTTGGTTACCCTCTGGGGCGAGCATGTCCGTTTCCGTGAGCAGGCGCATGACGTCCTTCGTGGTCTCCTCCGAGGAGGTCACCAGGGAAACGTTTTCGCCCATGGCGAGCTGGATAATTCCGGTAAGTAGCGGGTAGTGCGTACAACCCAGCACCAAGGTGTCCACACCCTGGGCCTGCAGGGGCGCGAGGTAGCCCTCGGCGACGCCGAGGATCTGGCGGCCCGCGGTAATCCCGCACTCGACAAAGGGCACGAAGTCCGGGCAGGCGGTGGCTACCGCCTCAACATTGGGGTTGAGCGCGAAAAGGTCCTGGTATGCACCGGATTTAATGGTGCCCTCAGTGCCGATGACACCGATTTTGCCATTGCGCGTGGTGGACATGGCGCGGCGCACGGCCGGGTGGATGACCTCTACGATGGGGATATCGTAGCGCTCGCGGGCATCGTGCAAGAATGCCGCGGTGGCGGTATTACAGGCGATGACTAGCATCTTGCAACCGCGTTCTACCAGCTTATCGGCGATGTCCTGGGAAAAAGCGCGCACCTGCGAGATGGGCCGCGGCCCGTAGGGGCCGTGGGCGGTATCGCCCATATATATAACGGATTCTTGCGGTAGCTGCTCCATCACCGCGCGGGCCACGGTCAGCCCGCCGACGCCCGAGTCAAAGATGCCGATGGGAGATGATGCGTTAGGCATTATTTCCTCCCTGCCTTTGCCGGATCATCGGAGGTGATGAACATGCCGGCCAGTACGCCGCCCAGGGCGCCGAAGAGGTGGCCTTGCCAGCTAATGCCCTCCGCGACGGGCAGCACGCCCCAAATCAATCCGGAATAGGAAAAGCCCAGGATAATGCCCAAGAGGATCTGCAGCAGGGAGCGATTGAATACGCCGCGCACCACGAGGTAGGCCAGCCAGCCATAAACCAGCCCAGACGCGCCGATATGCGAGGTTCCGGCCCCGCCCAGGAACCACGTGCCAAAGCCCGCTACCACGGTGGTGATCAAGGTGACCTCCCACCACACCCGGCGTCCAGACAAACCGATCAGGAAGCAAAACAGGGCGCCCGGCAGAGAGTTGGACATCAAGTGCTCCAGGTTGCCGTGCAGCAACGGCGCCGTGATAATGCCCCACAGGCCATCCACGTCGAGTGGGCGGATGCCGTAGTTAGACAGCCCGCCGCCGAAGACGACGGCGTTAATCAGGTGGACCGACCACTCCACCGCCAGGAACCCCAATGCCAGGGTTAGGCCGGTGCTGATGCGGCCGCGGCCGCGGTTGGTCGTACTTGTCGGCGCCGGCTGATTACGCGAAGTTCCACCCATAGTCATAATGGGCAATATCTTAGCCGAGCAAGTCGCGATACGCGCGAAGCCCCAGGCCAGGGCGCGCGGCGGTGACCGCGGTGACGATGGCTTCCTCCACCACGTCGGCAGCCGCCGCGCACAGCTGGACCATATCCACCTCACCCGGTTCCTGCGCCGTCGACAAGGCGAAAATGGTATCGCCATCCAGCGGTGAATGCGCGGGGCGAACGGCGCGCGCAATGCCATCGTGGGCCGTCATGGCGAGGCGTTGGGCCTGGGCGGTGGTTACGGGGGCATCGGTAAGCACGGCGCCAATCGTCGTATTCAGCTTCGCCGCAGGGTGCGGCAGGTCGCGGTAGGCGTCCGCGTTGACCGGCGTGCGGCCCGGCGCGCCGTAGAGGCGGCCTGTGTGCGGGTCGATGACCTCGCCCACGGGATTGGCCACCATTGCGGCGCTGACCTCGTAGTTTCCCACTTTGCGGGTAGCCAGGCCGAAGCCGCCGCGCAGCTTACCCGCCGTGGCGCCGACGCCCGCGCCGACAGTGCCAACCGTCTCGTCGTGGCCGGCCATGGCCGCCCGCAGCGCCGCCGCGCCGTCTTCCGGTCCGGGGCGAGAGGGGCCCGCCAGCAGATCGAAAATCACCGCCGCAGGCACGATGGGCACGCGCGGGCCGGGCTTATCCTCGCCAAAGACGGGGAAACCGACCCCGTGCGCTTCCAATTCGCGCATGACGCCATCCGCAGCGGCCAGGCCAAAGGCGGACCCTCCCGCAAGCACGATGGCGTGGACGCGTTCCACGGTATTGTGCGGCTGCAACAGATCGGTCTCGCGCGTGCCTGGCCCGCCGCCACGCACATCCACGCTGGCTAGCGCACCCTTCGGCCCGCAGTACAGCACAGTGGCGCCGGTATCTTCGCCGGAAAAATGGCCGATGCTAATTCCGTCAATCATTAATCCATCAACACTTCCAGCAAGGAATCCTGGCAATAGGCCAGC
The DNA here is from genome assembly GCF_030227225.1 of Corynebacterium rhinophilum. Taxonomy (GTDB): domain Bacteria; phylum Actinomycetota; class Actinomycetes; order Mycobacteriales; family Mycobacteriaceae; genus Corynebacterium; species Corynebacterium rhinophilum. Next base: position 29,852 of record NZ_JASPHQ010000017.1, on the reverse strand, counting down.
CATTCCACCAAGGTATCGCGGTCCGTCATGAGGTTTTCGTCGGTCGCGTCCCCGGCCGCGACGTATAAGCGCAGGTCATTGAGCCCCGCCACGAAGGCCTGGGCTTCCTGCTCCGAAATGGAGACCTCTACCCCGCCGGTGGGGCCGAGCGCATTGCCGATGACCTGCAGGTTCCGCAGCTTGGCCCGCGCGATGTCATTTTCGTGCAGCGAGCGCAAAAGGGAGGCATCGCCGTCGTATTCCTCATCGCCGGGCTTTTGGAAGTCTGGGAATAACCGCGCCAAAGAGGGATCCTCTGGGGCTTCGGTATGGCCGGTGGGCATGTCCAGCATTTCCGCCAGCTCGTCTTTCGGTGCGGACTGGGCGCGGCCGATGATCGCTTCAGAGACAGTGGCGGTGAGGTTGCCAATGACCTCGCGCTCCATGGGCTCGAATACCGCCGTGATTTTGGGCCCGCGCATGAGCGATTTCTTCTTTTTCCACGGTTTCATCTATCTACCCTGCCTGTTGCATCGTCGCCCACAGACCCGCGATCTGGAGCTTTTTTACGTCCGCCTCGACCTTGTCCTTCTCGCCGCTGGACACGGCGGCTTTGCCTTCTGTGTGGACCTGCATCATCAGTTCGTTGGCCCGCTTTTTGTCGTAGCCCAAAACGGTTTGGAATACGTAGGACACGTAGCTCATCAGGTTGACGGGATCGTCCCAAACGATGCACATCCACGGCAGGTTCTCGCTCGCGGCCACATCAACTTCGATTCCTTCATCCAAGTCGGGCGTGGCCATGGGAGAGCTCATACGGACTTCGGGGTGTTGCGGCTTCATGCCTTATAGCCTAATCATTTTTCGCTGGCATTTTGGGCATAGGGTCGCCCCGCAGCTCACCAAGGTGGTGGCTAGGCATGCTGAAAGCTTCTTAAGCTGTGAGTAGTATCAGGCTCATGAATGACATAGCACGCCCTATCGATCGCTCCACCGCCTTGCTCACGGATAAATACGAGCTCACCATGCTGCAAGCCGCGCTTCGCGATGGCACCGCCCACCGCAACGTGACCTGCGAGGTCTTTTCCCGCCGCCTGCCCAATGAGCGTCGCTACGGCGTCGTCGCCGGCACAGACCGCGTGCTGCGCGCCGTGGAAGATTTCCGCTTCTCCCCTGAGCAGCTAGAACAGATGGATTTCCTGGATGAAGATACCCGTCAGTACCTGCGCGACTGGCGCTTTTCCGGGCAGATCGATGGCTACCGCGAGGGCGAGCTGTACTTTCCCAACTCACCCATTTTGACGGTGCGCGGCACCTTTGGTGAGTGCGTGGTGCTAGAAACCATCGTGCTGTCCATCTTGAATGCCGATTCCGCCGTCGCCTCTGCCGCATCCCGCATGGTCACTGCCGCCGACGGCCGTCCCATTTTGGAGATGGGTAGCCGCCGCACCCACGAGTACGCCGCTGTGACCGCCGCTCGCGCCGCCTACCTCGCCGGTTTTACCGCCACCTCCAATTTGGAGGCAGGCTTCCGCTACGGCATCCCGGTATCTGGCACCGCCGCCCACGCCTGGACCTTGGCGCACACGAACCCGGATGGCACGAGCAATGAGGAGGCGGCCTTCCGCGCGCAAATCGATACCCTGGGCATCGATACCACCCTGCTGGTGGATACGTATGACATCACCAAGGGCGTCGAAACCGCGGTCAAGGTCGGCGGACCAGAGCTTGGCGGGGTGCGCATCGATTCCGGTGACCTAGGCGCGGTGACCCGCCGCGTGCGCAAGCAGCTCGATGAGCTGGGCAATCACAATACCAATATCGTGGTTTCCTCCGATTTGGATGAGTTCGCCATCGCGGGCCTGCGCGGTGATCCCGTTGATGTCTACGGCGTAGGTACCTCCGTGGTCACCGGCTCAGGTGCCCCAACCGCGGGCATGGTCTACAAGGTCGTTGAGGTTGACGGCGTGCCGGTGGCCAAGCGCTCGTCGTCCAAGCAATCGGTGGGCGGGGCAAAGCGCGCGCTGCGCACCTACCGGTCTTCCGGCGTGGCGGTCGAGGAAGTCGTCTACCCCTTTGCCGCAGACGCGCCGGATACAGGCCAGCTCACCACCCGCGAATTGACCATTCCCTTGATGCGCGATGGGCACATCGTGGAGGACCTGCCGGATTTGGAGGCCTCTCGCACCTACTTGGACGAGGCCCGCAAGACCCTGCCGTGGGAGGGACTGGCGCTTTCGCGCGATGACGCCGCCGTGCCCACGCGAATGGTGGGCTTTAAGGACTAGGTCGCTAGACTGTGTGGGGTGAGTGACCCCGCAGATGAGCCCCTAAACCACGACACGGAAACGCTGCTAAGCGCGGCGGTGGACGCGCTCGGCGGCTCCCGCCGCGAGGGCCAGGTTCGCATGGCCAACGCGGTATCTAAGGCCTTAGAAAAGGAGCGCCACCTCGCCGTCCAGGCGGGCACGGGTACGGGTAAATCCCTGGCCTACCTGGTTCCGGCCATCCGGCATGCGATGAACTCGGGTTCCACCGTCGTCGTCTCCACGGCCACGCTGGCGCTGCAGCGCCAGTTGGTGGAGCGCGACCTCCCGCGGCTAACGGAGGCGCTAGCCGATGTCATGGAGCGCACCCCCACCTTCGCCATCATGAAGGGCCGCAATAATTACGTATGCCTGAATAAGATTGCGGCTACCCCGGATGACCCGGAGGCTCTTATCGATGAATCCGATATCTCCTACCGCGGCAAGGCCGTGCGCCGCATCCACGACTGGGCGCAGGAGACCGAGACCGGCGACAGGGACGATTTAGAGCCCGGCGTTCCGGATCTGGTGTGGCGGGCGGTATCGGTGACCTCAAATGAATGCTTGGGAGCCGGGCGCTGCCCGCATGGTGCGGATTGCTTCGCCGAAGAGGCCCGCAGGGCTGCTGCCGATGTCGATATCATCGTCACCAACCACGCCATGCTCGCCATCGATGCCATCTCTGAGGCCAGTATCCTGCCCGAACATGATGTGGCGATCATCGATGAGGCACACGAGCTCGATGGGCGCATTACCTCCGTTTCCACCGCGGAGATTACCTCCCGCGCCATTAAAATGGCGGCGAACCGCGCAAAGTCACTGGGCAATGCCGGAAACCTAGCGGAGTTGGCCGATGAATTCGATGATCTGCTGCGCGTCCAGGAGCCCGGCCGGTGGACGGATTTGGATGAGACCTCCCAGGCGCACTTGCGCGCGCTTGCCGATGAGTTCTTGCGCGTTAAATCCCTCATCTCCCGCGCCCCAGAAGGCGAGGCCAACGATGACCCCGAAAAGAACGCCGAGCGCCAAAATTTAAGTAATCACCTCACGGACTTGGCCGAGGCGATCCGGCGGATCCTGGAAGTCTTCGCCACCGACGACCCCGCCGCGCAAGACGATGTGGTGTGGCTGGAAGGCACCGATACCCTCGCCGTCGCGCCGCTGTCTATCGCGCACATGCTGCGCGAGAACCTATTTGGGGAGCAAACGGTGGTGCTTACCTCGGCCACGCTGGCGCTGGGCGGGCGTTTCGACGCCATGGCGGCACAATGGGGCCTGCCGTCCGGTACGTATGACACGCTCGATGCAGGAACGCCCTTTGACCCGGCGAAATCCGGCATCCTGTATACCGCGAAACACCTCCCCGCACCGGGGCGGGATGGCCTGTCCTCCGAAACCTTGGAAGAAATATACGAGCTCATCATGGCCGCCGGCGGGCGCACGCTGGGGTTATTCTCCTCGCGCCGAGCGGCGGAAGAGGCCGCGGAGGCCCTGGCGCCGCGTTTGCCGTTTGACCTGTATGTGCAAGGCGAAGATGCCATCGGCACGCTGGTAGATAAGTTCTCCACGAAGGAGAACTCCTGTCTCTTTGGCACCTTGACGCTTTGGCAAGGCGTGGATGTGCCGGGGCCATCGTGCTCGCTAGTCCTCATTGACCGCATCCCCTTTCCGCGGCCCGATAACCCACTGCTGCAGGCCCGCTCCCAGGCAGCCGACGCCGCCGGGCGCTCCGGGTTCATGGAGGTCTCCGCCAATCACGCGGCGCTCCTCATGGCGCAGGGATCCGGGCGGCTATTGCGCCACGTAACGGACCGCGGGGTCGTCGCCGTGCTGGATAACCGACTGGAATACAAGCGCTACGGCGCATTCCTCAAGGCCTCGATGCCGCGGTTCTGGCAAACCACGAACCCGGAAACGGTACGCGGTGCCCTTAAGCGATTGGTCGCCGCAGCGCACACACGGTAGCCGAATCCGGGGCGATCTCAGTAAACCCGGCATCGATGATGACTACCGCGTCCTCCTGCGCGCAGGCGGTGCGAAATGTCTCTGCGTCCACCTCGCGGACAGAGAGCGGAAAACCTTCTGCCGCCCAAGCCGCAGCCTCCTCTTGGCTCATGGCGGCGGCGAGCATCATCGAGCCGTGGCCCACTTGGGCGGCTGCCTTGCCCGCGGTCATGGCGAGGCTGCGGTCGACGTAGATAATGGGGGCATCGGCAAGCGGAGGCCCTGACTCGTCCATCGCGAGGTCGGTGTGGCCGATCTGCAGCTTGCTAATGAGCGGGTCCACCTCCCCCACCGCTGAAGGTGCAAAGGCACGCGCGCGGTCATCCACGGTGACACCAGGCAGCAGCTGCACATCGCGCCACGCCTTATTGCGCGCCCGGCGGGCAATCTTGCGGATGCGGTGGCCGTACCACTGCGCGAGCGCCGCGGCGAAGGCACCGTCCTCGCCGGCGCGGTCATCTAGACAGGCGGCCACCACGGCGCGGGCGGCCGCGGTAAGCACCTCGCTGCGCGCCGGGGGATCCTGCTTGGGGAGGTGGAGGGCTATCTGCATCGCCTGCACGGTCGACGGATCCGCGGGGTCCTCGTGGGAATCCCGAGCGGTACAGGCGGCAACGAGGCGTTGGTGCGCTATCTCGAACTTAGACATTGGCAATTCCCAACATCGGTAGGACGGCGTCGAGGCGGCGCGGTGTGATGCAGGCATCGGCGGCCTCGCGCAGCGCCGGCTTCGCATCAAAAGCGACGCCCAGCCCGGCGGCGGTGACCATGGCGATGTCATTGGCGCCATCGCCCACCGCAACGGTGGACTCCATCCCGATTCCGGAATCCGCGGCGAATTCGCGCAGAAAGTCTTCCTTGGCCTGGCGGTCGACCACCTTCCCAATGACCTTACCGGTCAGCTTGCCATCGCGGATTTCCAGAGTATTGGCCCGCACGTAGTCGAGCTGGAGGTCTGTGGCCAAGCCCTCGAGCACCTGAATAAAGCCACCCGAGACCACGGCGGTGCGGTGGCCCAGACGGTGGAGGGTTCCGATCGCTTCCTTAGCGCCGGGTGTCAGCTCGATATCGCGGGCGACCTCATCGATAATCGAGGCATCCAGGCCCTCCAGCACCGCGACGCGCTCGCGCAGGGACTCCTCAAAGTCCAATTCGCCGCGCATGGCGCGCTCGGTTACGGCGGCCACTTCTGCTTCCTTGCCTGCGTGGGCGGCGAGCATCTCGATGACCTCACCTTCAATCAGGGTCGAATCGCAGTCGAAGCACACCAAACGCTTGCCGCGATGGCCTAGGCCCTCGAGGGAGATATCGATACCGCGTTCAGCGGCAATCTCCCGCAGAGCCCGCCGCGCCGCGGCGGCATCTTCTAGTGCCACGGTAAGTTCCACGGCGAAAAGGGAATCCAGCGCTATCCGGCGCATGCGGACCGTCTCCCCATTCACGGCGCTCTGCACCGCGCTAATATCCCCCGCGTTTATCTCCTCACCAATAATGGCAACAGCATAGCTTTGTGCAATAGACACCTCATGCTCGAACGGCGCCATGGCCTCGCGCACGCGATCCCCTAGTGCTGCGGTATCGGTGCTGGACAGATCGCACTGCGCGGTGAGGGCGAGGTGGTTGGAGGCGGTGGCGAGGTGGACATCGGCAAGCGGGACGGGAAAATCAGCCAACGCAGTAAAGAAAGCGGCGGCCGCTCCGGGAGCGTCTGGTCCGAGACTAGTAATGGTCGTGGTGTCAGCTTGAGTATTCACAACGACCATTATCCCACACGCGCCAAAGCCGCCCTCCCTACCTCTAAGAGGCTGGGGAAGGCGGCTGTAGTCAGGAGTTAAAGTGCGGCCTTAGTGCTTGCCCACGTGAGCTTCCTCGCGCATGCGCTCAACCATGTGCGGGTAGTGCAGCTCGAATGCCGGACGCTCGGAACGGATGCGTGGCAAGGAGGTGAAGTTGTGGCCCGGAGGCGGGCAGGAGGTTGCCCACTCCAGAGAGTTGCCGTAGCCCCATGGGTCATCCACGGTAACGACCTCACCGTAGCGCCAGGACTTGAAGACGTTCCAGACCAGCGGGATAACGGAAGCGCCGAGGACGAAGGAGAAGATGGTGGAAATCTGGTTGAAGACCGTGAAGCCATCGGACTCCAGGTAGTCGGCGTAGCGACGCGGCATACCCATGTTGCCGACCCAGTGCTGAATCAGGAAGGTGCCGTGGAAGCCGATGAAGGTCAGCCAGAAGTGAATCTTGCCCAAGCGCTCGTCCAGCATGCGGCCGGTCATCTTCGGGAACCAGAAGTACAGGCCACCGAAGGCGGAGAACACAACCGTACCGAACAGGGTGTAGTGGAAGTGCGCAATCAGGAAGTAGGACTCAGCCAAGTGGAAGTCCAGCGCCGGAGAAGCGAGCATAACACCGGTCATACCACCGAAAAGGAAGGTAGCCATGAAGCCCATGACCCAAATCATCGGGGTATCCCAGGTGATGTGGCCCTTCCACATGGTGCCGACCCAGTTGAAGAACTTCACACCGGTAGGCACCGCAATAAGGAACGTCATGAACGAGAAGAACGGCAGCAGGATGGCGCCGGTGACGAACAGGTGGTGTGCCCACACGGCCATGGACAGCGAGCCGATGGCCAGAATGGCGAAGACCAAGCCGATGTAGCCGAAGACCGGCTTGCGGGAGAAGACCGGAACGATTTCGGAGACAACGCCGAAGAACGGCAGTGCGAGGACGTAGACCTCAGGGTGGCCGAAGAACCAAAACAGGTGCTGCCACAGGATGGCACCGCCGTTAGCTGAATCGTAGATGTGGCCGCCCAGCTTGCGGTCATACAGCACGCCCAAGGCGGCTGCGGTCAGCAGCGGGAAGATCATCAGCACGATGGCGGAGGCGGTGAAGATGCCCCAGCAGAAGACCGGCATGCGGAACATGGTCATGCCCGGTGCGCGCAGGGTCAAGATGGTGGTGATCATGTTGATGGCGGAGGCAATGGTACCGACACCGGTAGCGCCCACACCGACGATCCACATATCGGCGCCGATGCCGGGGGTGTGTACGCCATCGGCAAGCGGCATGTACATGGTCCAGCCGAAGTCAGCCGCACCACCAGGAGTGATAAAGCCCAGCAGCATGACGACACCGCCGAGCAGGGTTACCCAGAAACCAAAGGAGTTCAGACGTGGGAAGGCCACGTCCGGCGCGCCGATCTGCAGAGGCAGGATGTAGTTACCAAAGCCCCAAACAACTGGCGTAGCGAACAGCAGCAGCATCACGGTGCCGTGCATAGTGAACAGCTGGTTGAACTGCTCATTGGACAGGAACTGCAGACCCGGGGTGAAAAGCTCCGCACGGATCAGCAATGCCATAAAGCCACCAAGGAAGAAGAAGCTGAAGGCCATGATCAAGTACATGATGCCGAGCTGCTTGTGGTCGGTGGTGGTTAAAAATACCCAAGCCTTTGAACCGGTCTTTTCCCTACCGGTTGGCTCTGGACGTGTGGGAGCGACGTAATCGTCGACCCGTGGCGCCACAGCGGTCATAGAATCCTCCTGAATAACAAAGTGTCAGCGGACTGGGTCCACCTACACCTAGGTTTACTTCGATTATATTAGGACATTTTCCCCCGTTCTTGCCAGCTTCTCTTAATGGTCCTCCAGCTTGGGGGTATTCCCTCAATAACCACAACCGTCACATACCCCCTGCACGTGGGGCGGGCACGATTTAAGGTTTAAATTCTTTAGGGCAGGCAGGGGTGTCATATGTCACAACGCCTGCGAGATGTGCAGGTCAAAAACCGAAAAACGCACCCCCGCTCGTTATCAACCTTTCGGTTGAGTCCGAAGCGAAGGTGCGCGGGGACTAAGAACGGCTAGAAGTCCCAGTCATCGTCCGTGGTGTCCTCGGCCTTGCCAATGACATAGGACGAACCCGAGCCCGAGAAGAAGTCGTGGTTCTCGTCGGCGTTGGGAGAAAGAGAGGACAGGATAGCCGGCGAGACGCGGGTCTCATCGGCTGGGAAGAGGCCCTCAAAGCCCAAGTTATTCAGGGCCTTATTGGCGTTATAGCGCAAGAAGCGCTTGACGTCTTCGGTCCAGCCCAGCTCGTCGTAGAGGTCCTCGGTGTAGTCGATCTCGTTGTCATAGAGCTCAAAGGCCAGGTCAAAGGTGTAGTCCTTCAATTCTTCCTGGCGCTTTTCATCCAGCTTCTTGTATTCCTGCTGGAACTTATAGCCAATGTAATACCCGTGCACGGCCTCATCGCGGATGATCAGGCGGATGATATCGGCAGTATTGGTCAGCTTCGCCCGGGAAGAGAAGTACATCGGCAGATAGAAGCCGGAGTAGAACAAGAAGGACTCCAGCAGCGTAGAGGCCACCTTCTTCTTCAACGGATCATCACCGTTGTAGTAGGCCAAGATGATCTTCGCCTTCTTCTGCAGGTTCTCGTTTTCCTCGGACCAGCGGAAGGCATCATTGATCATCGGGGTGGAAGCCAAGGTCATAAAGATATTGGAATAGGACTTGGCGTGCACCGACTCCATGAAGGCGATATTGGTATACACCGCCTCCTCGTGCAGGGTCTGCGAATCCGGAAGCAGGGAGATCGCACCGACCGTGCCCTGGATGGTATCCAGCAACGTCAGGCCAGTAAAGACCCGCATGGTGGTTTCTTTTTCCTTTTCCGTCAGCGTCTTCCAGCTGGGGAGATCATTAGAGACTGGGACCTTTTCCGGGAGCCAGAAGTTACCGGTCAACCGCTCCCATACCTCGAGGTCTTTGTCATCGGGGATGGTATTCCAGTTGATAGCTTTTACCGGGCTGTCATGACTAGCAACGTAGTCATCGTATTCGTGCGACACGCGATGTCACTCCAATGCTTCACTGTGTAGAATTTCGAGTCCCAGCATACCCAATGCCAACCCGCATCATCCCGCCGCACCGCACCTATAATAAAAGCGCAGTACACAGCCAGGAAAGGACGCCCGCGCCATGGCAGAAACCACTCCCCTTTTAGGCCCTGTAGTAGACCAGCTGGGCACGGATATCGTCAGCGGGGAAATGGCGGAGGGCACGCGGTTTCGCCTTGGGGACATCGAAAAGCGCTTTGGCATCTCCCGCACCGTAGCGCGCGAGGCCATGCGTACCCTCGAGCATCTGGGGATGGTTTCCTCCGGGCGCCGAGTGGGGCTCAAGGTGCTGCCGCGCAGCAGTTGGGCGGTCTATGATCCCGCCGTTATTTCGTGGCGGCTGGCGCACGATAAGACGCGCGCGGAACAGGTGGCGCGACTCAACGAGCTGCGCCTTGGTATCGAGCCGGTGGCGGCGCAGCTTGCCGCGCGCAATGCCAGCCCACAGCAGCGCCGCGAATTGCTGCGACTGGCGGGCCGGCTCAGCGAGCTCGAGACCACCCCTTCCCCCCGGGTAGGCGAAGAACTCGAAACCGACCTGCAATTTCATACCCTTATCTTGGAGGCCTCCGGCAATGAGATGATCGCGGCGCTGGCACCGGCGTTGCTGACTATCTTGAAGGGCAAATCCGTTTTTGGCTCCCGCAAACGGGATCCAATTCGCGGCACCACTCAGCTACATATGGATTTAGCGCGGGAGATTGACGCCGGCGAGGCCGAAGCCGCCGAGCGCACCTCCCGCGCTATCCTGGACCGCGCCCGCGCTTAGAGCATGCAGGAAACGCAGCCCTCGATCTCGGTGCCTTCCAGCGCCATCTGGCGCACGCGGATGTAGTACAAGGTCTTAATGCCCTTGCGCCAAGCGTAAATCTGCGCCTTATTCACATCGCGGGTGGTAGCGGTGTCCTTGAAGAACAGCGTCAGCGATAGCCCCTGGTCCACGTACTTGGTGGCCTCAGCATAGGTATCAACGATCTTCTCGTAACCAATTTCGTACGAGTCCTTGAAGTACTCCAAGTTGTCGTTATCCATATGCGCAGCCGGGTAGTATACGCGGCCGATCTTGCCTTCCTTGCGGATTTCAATCTTGGAGGCAATCGGGTGAATGGACGAGGTGGAATTGTTGATATAGGAAATCGAGCCCGTCGGCGGCACCGCCTGCAGGTTGCGGTTGTAGAGGCCGTGCTTGGCAACGTCCTCCTTCAACTCCGCCCAGTCCTCTGCGGTGGGAGTGTAGATGGAGGAGGCATCGAAAAGAGCCTTGACCTTCTCCGTGCGCGGCTGGAACTCCGCCGGATCGTAGGAGTCAAAGAACTCGCCACTGGCGTAATCGGATTCGGGGAACTCGGTAAAGGTCGTGCCGCGCTCGCGGGCAATCTTATTGGAGGCGCGCAGGGCTGCGTACATGATGGCGGCGAAGTAGGCGTTGGTGAAGTCCAACCCCTCCTCGGATCCGTACTCGATGTTCTCGCGACCCAAGTAACCGTGCAGGTTCATCTGGCCCAAGCCGATGGCGTGTGAGTCATCGTTGCCCTTGCGCACGGATGGAACGGAATCGATGGAGGTCTTATCCGCCACCGAGGTCAGCCCCCGAATCGCGGTCTCCACCGTTTGGGAGAAGTCCGGCGAGTCCATGGTCATGGCGATATTCAGCGAACCCAGGTTGCAGGAAATATCGTTGCCCACCTGGTCATAAGAAAGATCCGCGTTGAGCTCGGAAGCGGAGTTGACCTGCAATATCTCCGAGCACAGGTTGGACATATTGATGCGGGAGGTCTTGACCGGGTTGGCGCGGTTTACCGTATCTTCATACATGATGTACGGGTAGCCGGACTCGAACTGCAGCTCCGCCACGGTTTGGAAGAAGTGGCGCGCGTTGATCTTCTTCTTCCGGATGCGCGGATCCTCCACCATTTCTTCGTAATGCTCGGTAACGGAGATATCGCCGAAGGCCTTGCCGTAGACGCGCTCGACGTCGTACGGCGAGAACAGGTACATGTCGTCGTTGTTCTTGGCCAGCTCGAAGGTGATATCCGGGATCACCACGCCCAAGGACAGGGTCTTAATGCGGATCTTTTCATCCGCGTTCTCGCGCTTGGTGTCGAGGAAGTTCATGATGTCCGGGTGGTGGGCGTTGAGGTACACCGCGCCCGCACCCTGGCGCGCACCGAGCTGGTTAGCGTAGGAGAATGCATCCTCCAGCATCTTCATCACAGGGATGACGCCAGAAGACTGGTTCTCAATGTGCTTAATCGGCGCGCCGGATTCGCGGATATTGGACAGCAGCAGGGCCACGCCGCCGCCGCGCTTGGACAGTTGCAGCGCGGAGTTGATGGAACGACCGATGGATTCCATATTGTCTTCGATGCGGAGCAGGAAGCAGGAAACCAATTCGCCGCGCTGCTGCTTGCCGGCATTCAGGAAGGTTGGCGTAGCCGGCTGGAAGCGGCCGGTCATGATCTCATCGACGAGGCGCTCTGCCAGCTCACCATCGCCATCACCAAGGAAAAGCGCCGTCATGGAGACGCGGTCCTCAAAGCGCTCCAGGTACCGGCGGCCGTCGAAGGTCTTCAGCGTATAGCTGGTGTAGTACTTATAGGCGCCAAGGAAGGACTTGAAGCGGAACTTATAAGAGTAGGCGCGCTTGAATAGGGACTTGATGAACTCGAAGTCATAAGCCTCAATGACCGCTGGGTCATAGTACTTATTGCGCACCAGGTAATCGATCTTCTCTTCCAAGTCGTGGAAGTAGACCGTGTTCTGATTAACGTGCTGCAAGAAGAACTGATTGGCGGCCTCGCGGTCCTTATCAAATTGAATCTTGCCGTCTCCGTCGTAGAGATTCAGCATTGCGTTGAGCGCGTGGTAATCCAGCTGCTCTTCCTGCGATACTGGCTCTGCTACGGTCTTTCCCAATTGCGTACTCACAGCTGACGCGACCTTTCTTAAAATCAGGATTCTATTAGGTGTGTCGCACCGCGGCTAGGCTGCCCCATCCAGTCCCAACTGGGAAGCATTAGCCAGCAGGCCTTCGCGACAAATTTTTATATCTTCATCGTTTCCGAGCAATTCGAAACGATATACATAGGGCACCTTACATTTGGCGCTGATGACGTCACCAGCCTTGCCAAAATCGGCGCCGAAGTTGCTATTTCCTCCGGCGATAACCGCCCGAATAAAACTGCGGTTGTGCTCATTATTAAGGAATCTAATTACCTGCACCGGTACGGGCCGGGAGTTTTGGTGGCTAATGGAAGCTCCTCCGCCGTAGGTGGGACACACCAAGACGAAAGGCTCGTTGACCACTAGCGGCTCATCGGTGCGGCGCAGGGGGATTCGCGCGCTAGGGAAACCTAGCTTCTGCACGAACCGGTGCGTATTTTCCGTAGTAGAGGAAAAATACACGACCAACATGACGGCACCTCCCTCCTCGGCTACTTACGCAGAGGCGGCTAGCTCGGCAAGGTTCTTGATGCGGTCGGGGCGGAAGCCGGACCAGTGCCCGCCGTTGGCTTCTACGACGGGTGCTTGGACGTAGCCCAGAGCCATAATGTAGTCACGGGCCTCATCGTCCACGGTGACATCTACCACGTTGTAATCCAGACCCGCGCGGTCAAGGGCCTTCTTGGTGGCATTGCACTGAACGCAAGCAGGCTTGGTGTAGACGGTGATAGACATAATAACTCCCTAAAATCCTTTTGCGAGATAGCTTTTGCTCGTAGAAAGCGGAGGTTCTGACCCCTTTTCAGGCCACTTCCTGCACCGCTCTGAGCGACACCAACGACACTATACTTTGGGGGAATTGACCGCAACTAACACAACATATAGTAGTTACACCCATGATATTCCCAGGAGGGCCAGGGGCGAGACCCCACATGTTGACCGCCCCGGCACCCAACCGTGAAACTACACGCCTGACATTCCTGCGGGTTTACCTTCTATTCACCTAAACATGTGGCAAAGTTCACATTCTGGCGTCGAAGCGTAGAAATAAAAAATCCGCCCCGCTCCAAATTCTCGGAGGAGGCGGACTTTCTTAAGTTTCAATTAGCCCTGACGGGCCTTGAAACGGGGATCCTTCTTGTTGATCACGAAGACCTTACCGTGGCGGCGAATAACCTGGGCGCCCGGCTTCTTCTTCAGCGACCGAAGGGACTTACGGACCTTCATCGGGCGCTCCTTTCGTTATGCGCAATCTACATGCGGTTGAGTAAATAAAGCACGGACTGGGAATCCCCAGCCATGACACGAGGAATAATTTTACCTCACGCGGCCATTAAGACCAAAACACTAGGACTTAATGGGGTGCGGATTCCCGCGAGTAGCGGGATTTCATCTCCTCGCCTACCTCATCCAGGCTACGTCCCATGGTCTCTGGTACCAAAATGCGGGTGTAGCCGATGGCGATGAGCCCCAGCACGCCAAAGACTCCAAAGGCCACCGGGCCGGTGAGCCACTCCACCAGCGGCAGGAAGTACTGGGCCACGGCCCAGTTGGTGGCCCACAGCGAGAGCCCGGCGATGCCCATGCCCAAGCCGCGTACCTGCAGGGGCACGAGCTCCGAGATGAGCAGCCAGGTCGTCGGCGAGACCGCTGCTTGCTGGAAGGCAATGAACGAGGCCATGAATACCAGTGAGACCATCGCCATCGTGGTGGAATCGGCTGCGTGCGAGTACGCCACGGACAAGATGAATAGCGAAATCACGTTGCCGGTCAGGCCGATAAGCAGCAGGCGCTTGCGGCCAATACGGTCGACCACCTTGAGGCCCACCCAGCAGGCGATGACGGAGACCACACCAATGACAATCGAGGTATAGACCGAGTTGGTGGTGGAAATTCCTACCTGGCTCATCATGGTGGGCGCGAAGTAGACGATGGCATTAACGCCAGTAATCTGCTGGGTCAGGCCCATCAGCATGGCGAGCAATACCGTCACTTGCATCCAGCGATTGGCCTTCAGCGCCTTCCACTCGGAGCCGCTGGAACGACGCGCCGTCTCCTGGGAGGTAAGCTCCGCCAGATCCATCCCGGCGCGGCTTGCGACCTCGCGGGCCCGCGACATCTTATTGTGCGTGGCCAACCAGACTGGGGTTTCTGGCAAGAAGATCATCCCCACAGCCAGGGCCGCACCCGGTACGGCCGCAAGTCCCAGCATCCATTCCCAGCTTTCAGTGGGCGCGAGGGCCGAGTTCACCAGGTAGGCCAGCAACTGGCCTACCACGATCAACAGGGTATTCAGGGAGACCATGCGTCCGCGGATCTTGGCTGGCACCATCTCCGAGATATACATGGGCGAAACAATGGATACCGCACCGACGGCAAAGCCCAGGAAGGTACGGGCCGTGGCTAGCATGGTCACCGAGCCCGCCAGTGCACACCAGATGGAGCCCAAAACAAAGATGATGCCGCCGGCAATCAGCGTAAAGCGGCGGCCAAACCGGTCCGCAATGCGGCCTGCGGTCAAAGCACCTACCGCGGCACCTACCAGCAGCATGGAGGTCACCCACCCCTCTTGGTGGGCTGTCATATTAAATTCCGGGGTGATATACAGCAAAGCACCGGACATCACGCCGGTGTCGTATCCAAATAATAAACCGCCAAGGGCGGCAATTGCTGCAACTACCTTGACATAACTTTCTTTATTCACAGCACGCAATTGTGTCAGGAGACTACGATGAACGTCATGTCACCCGATGCCGAAAACTTGCAACAATCCATCATAAAACAGCTGGATGTACGCCCCTTTATCGATCCAGAAGAGGAAGTTGCCCGCCGCGTAGATTTCCTCGTGGAATACTTGGAACTGACCCGTGCCAAAGGCTACGTGCTAGGCATTTCCGGCGGCCAGGATTCCACCTTGGCGGGAAAGCTCGCCCAGATGGCAGTAGAGCGGGTAGAAGGCGCCGATTTTTGGGCCGTACGCCTGCCCCACGGCACGCAGGCCGATGAGGACGATGCCCAGATCGCCCTTGATTTCATCCACCCCGATCACCGGGTCACCGTTGATATTCAGCCGGCCACCGCGGCGCTGAGCCAAGAAGTGGCGCGCGCGGTGAACCAAGATTCCTTGAATGATTTCAATCGCGGCAATGCCAAGGCGCGCCTGCGCATGACCGCGCAATATGCCATCGCCGGCGAGGTGGGCGCGCTGGTTGTAGGTACGGATCACGCAGCCGAAAACGTCACCGCGTTCTATACCAAGTGGGGCGATGGCGCAGCGGATCTCCTCCCTTTGGCCGGGCTAAATAAGCGCCAAGGCGCGGCATTGCTCAAGCACTTAGGTGCGCCAGAGTCCACGTGGTCCAAGGTCCCTACCGCGGATTTGGAAGACGATAAACCGCAGCTTCCCGATGAAGAGGCGCTCGGCGTCACCTACGCCCACATCGATGACTACTTAGAGGGCAAGGCGGTTCCCGATGCCTCCCGCGAACGCATCGAAACCTTGTGGCACCGAGGTGGCCATAAGCGCCAGATGCCACAGGGTCCAACCAGCTAAGCCAGCGCCTCTAGCGTGGCGAGCGCCGCGCGCTCTAGCGGCCGGTTATACGCCGAGCCGTGGGTGAGCGCGTGTACTGCCAGTGGGTGCAGTTGGTGCATGGGAATCCAGGTCTCAATATCCTGCGGCGCCCCATAGCCGCGGAAGATTTCCTCTATATAGGGCGCGCCGAATAGCGCCAACATGCCCAAATCCGTGTGGGGATGTCCGCCGTGAGCGGCGGGGTCGATCATGATGCCACCCTGGGCATCGAAAAGCAGGTTGCCCGCCCACAGGTCACCGTGGATGCGTGCGGGGGCCACATCCCAGCTGCGGGCGGCGATCGCATCGCAAGCGCGCTTAACCAAGTCCCTTTGCGCGGTACTTATTCCGGCCGGCTCCGCAAAGGGCAGCACGCGCTGCTGGGCATAGAATTCACCCCAGTTATCGGTGGGCGTGCACTCCTGCTCGATGGTGCCGATGAAGTTTTTGCCTTCCCACCCCTCCGGCGCACTGCCAAAGGCCGGCGCCCCAGCGCGGTGCACGCGCGCGAGCTCTGCACCAAATTTTCGCGCGGCCTCTGAAGTGGGCACTACCTCGTTGATGCGTTCTGTAACGATTTCCTTGTCGTCGGCGCTAATTACTGTGGCTACCGCATCCGTGGCTTCACCCAACCACCGGAGGCCGGCAGCCTCAGCACCAGCTTGGTCTTTATCGCTTACTTGCTTCGCAAAGGTCTGCATATTGACCAGCATAACCGCTTCAGTAGCACACCAGGTTAGGACGGAAAAGTGATTACATATCCCACACCCTAATTGACAGCTTTTACCATTTAGTTTATTGGCCTACGGCGCACTAAGATGCTGCATATAAAGCATTTACCGAATGGTAAATTGTCTCTCTCGAATTGAAAAGGATAACTATGATCGGAATTAACAGTATTAAAAAGAAGATCGCCGGTGGTCTCCTCGCACTTGGTGCCGCCTTGACGATGGCCCAGTCTGCCAACGCAGCAGAGCCCCACGGAAAGGAAATGGTCACTTTCGGCGACTCTTTTTCCGCTAACGGCGGCGCCCCTGGGGACCGCGCAGCAGTCAGCCCCTTCTCTATCCCTGGTATTCCAGTCCACACGTGTGGCAATGACACCCACAACTGGCCACACCAAACCGCCCGGAATCTCGGCCACAGCCTTGCGGACTACACATGCAACGGAACCAGTTATTGGGTAGCTGCCCACGTCGAACACGCGATCCGTACCGGAAATATCGGCCCCGATACGAAAGAAGTCGCCTTCATGTATGGCGGCTTACAGCCTGGCTCCTATGTCGATGCACTGGCTAACGCCGCCGCCCCAAATATCCCTAAGGGCTCAACCTACCGCGGATTACTGACCGCACAATTCGATAAAATTCGGTCCGTCGCCCCGAATGCCCGCATCACAATGGTCAACTACATCCCGATGACGGTTAATGACACCCTCTGTGTGATCAATGACGACCGGATGCAGCTGCCACTGTCCATCCCTGGTGTTACTGGCGCCGAAGAAGAGTTCAACCGCGAAATCGGACGTGCCGCAGACTCCCTTGGCGTGAACTTCATCGATCTACACAACCAAGCGAAAACGCACGATCCTTGCCAGCCGGATACCAACCACCGGTGGGCTGTCATTGCTAAGACCCCCACGGCTCCTTCCGTGATGCCTATGCACCCAACTGATGTAGGGCACACAGGAATGGCAGGTATTATTACCAATGGTCTAAGGAACTAGGCCCTACCCCTCCCCTATTCCCAGAAAATAAACGCGGAGTAAAAGTGAAGCGTATTAATAAGCTCGCCGCAGCTGCTACTTTCATCACAGCGCTTGTGGGCACGAGTACCGTTGGCACAGCTGCAGTCCCAGGAAACACTGTTCTCGTTGGTGACAGTATTGTAGCCAACCCAACCTTCACCGACCATGCACTGAACAAGGCACATAAGAAGGCCAATACCGGAGTAGGTTGCGTTACCGATAACGCCATTGCCACTGAGATGAACAATGTTTCCGGTGCACACGTTGACCAGTACCAATGCGCAGGTGCCTCTTTAGCCACTGGCGGTATTCACGTCGATAATTCTCTCCGAAAGGCAGCAGAAGACGGCAACCTCAACCACGAGACCAAAAATGTCGTCATCGTTGCCGGCGCAAATGACACTTACCCCTACAAATCGGATATCGAGGCTTCCGACCGTGCGATTCGCGGTGGTCTCCGCAGTGCACTCGATATAGCCCACCAACATGCGCCAAATGCCAAGGTGACTGTCGTAGGTTACCCGCACATTACCCGGGAGAACACCACTTGCCTGACCTCTTCGATCACTCCCCTGCCTATCGCAGCCGTCTCTGATACAGAGCAGCGCCTGCAAAACACCCTGCGCGAAGTGTCCGAGCAAAACGGCGCAACATTCTTAGATGCACAGCCCATATCTGAAGGACATGACATGTGCTCCCCAGACCGCTGGTGGGTTAACCTCGTTGACCCAGTACCACCAGCTCCCGGCAACCTACCACTGCACCTTAATGCCCACGGCACCGCAGCTTATGGCCAGTTCATCGGCCACGCTCTGCAGTAAGTAGGAAGAAAATATCCCGCATAGTTTTGAACTATGCGGGATATTTTTATGAGTTTTCTGGTTAGTGGTTATTGATCCAATCGATGCCTGCCTGAAATTCAGCACCACCGTACTGCAGGTGCGCAAGTTGTCCGCGCAACAGGTTTATATTATCCATTGGGCCATGCTGCGCAGCCTCACCTACGATCTGCTGCAGAGGAAGCTTGCCGTGTACCGCGTCCACTTCCATGGACGGGGATACCAATCCCAGATATTCCTGTGGGTAGTTACAAATAATATCCTGCGGGTTGCAAACCTCAAGCACGTCAGCCCCCAGTTCGCCGTACCCACCGTCGAGGTGGCCTAGCGCGCCGGTCGCATTGGACATGTCATCGTGATACTGCGCAGCACCATTACCGCCTTGATACGGGTTGGCATAGAGGGCTGCAGATGCAAACCTATCTTTATCAAGTGGTCCGCGCCCGTGCGCTGCATCGTTGATGATGCGTGCGGAAATATCTGCTCCCTCGGAGTAGCCGACCAAGGAAATCTTACTATTCGGGCAATCATTCTGGATTTGCTGGATCTTAGCTGCCGTGCGGTTATATCCTTCGTTAGAAGAGTCAGAATATTTCGACACAGCAAATGGGAAGGCCTGGTAGCCCACAAAGGTGGCGTTCGTATCCGGCTGGAGTCCGAGCTTTACGCCCATCTGTCCGGTAATCAGACCGTGCGGAACATCCGAAGGTGCTGACGGAATAGTATTCGCTCCGCCAGGAACAAAAACGACCTGCTGATTAGCACACGTCGGAGCAGACATTGGGTTCCCAGGAATCGCCGCAGTGGCGGCGGGAGCAGAAAGTGCAAGTGCGGCTGCAGAGATTGCGCCAGCAGCCGCAGCTTTCACAGTAAGATCCATATGATTTCCCATTTTCAAAAAGGTTCCAACGGTTTACACGGGTTACATTACATGATTCTTTGTTAACAGGCGACACCACCAACACACGGTGAACCAGACGTGTTTTCGCATAAAAAATCCCGAGTCACCGTTCTTCAACGATGCCTCGGGACACTATATTGTGGAGCTAACGGGATTCGAACCCGTGACCCCCACACTGCCAGTGTGGTGCGCTACCAGCTGCGCCATAGCCCCATATACGAGGTGCAACCCTGT
The DNA here is from genome assembly GCF_030227225.1 of Corynebacterium rhinophilum. Classification (GTDB taxonomy): domain Bacteria; phylum Actinomycetota; class Actinomycetes; order Mycobacteriales; family Mycobacteriaceae; genus Corynebacterium; species Corynebacterium rhinophilum. Next base: position 10,419 of record NZ_JASPHQ010000017.1, on the reverse strand, counting down.
GGGCCGCAACTCGTATGAATATACATGGCGAGTATTTAACTCACCAAATCGCCTGCTACTTGGTGGCGACGTCTACCCAGTCATTCAAAGACTGACCAGAATCCTTATCCGGAATATCCTTGCCGTTTTGGACAACGCGCGGCGAGGAAACGGAGTCGGTTTCCTTTTTCAGCTTGTCTGAGTTTGCCTTGCCAACCTTATTACCTTGCTCGATATCCACGTTCTTGATGGAATCAACCACGGCATCCTCGGCGCCGAGCTCCTTCGCTTGGTCAGCGATGTCCTCGATGTCCCACTTGGTGGCAACGCTCTGCTGGTTCTGCATCATGTAGTCGCGCAAATTCCAGTAGGTCTTCACATCGCCGGACTTAGCTAGTTCCGACAAGGCTGCCGCAGCCTTAGTGGAGTAGCCATCATTGTTTTCATCACGCACCTTGTCCAAGAAATTCAGTGTGCGCACGTGGACGACCAGCTTGCCATCCTCAATCGCCTGCTTCATCTCCTCATCGGTGCTTTCCGCCAACTCCGCGCAGTGGGGGCAGGAGAAGTCTTCGTAGAGATCTACTTCTGGAGTATCGTCATTGGCCGCATCGGACTTCAGGGTAATCGCGTTGTCCTTATAGTCCATGGACATATTGACCTCGATTTCATTGGCTTGCTTGCCATTCCACACGATGTAGCCAATGACCACGGCGATAATAACGAGGAGGACGCCGACGCCCCAGATGAAACCATTGCCAGACTTGGCATTTGGGTCACTTACTTTGCTCATTTAAACCTTGCCTGTTGATACTTTCGGACTCTTTCAACCTACTGTGCCCACCACTACGGGTGGAGCGCAAATTTCGTGAACGGGCGTTTGATGGTCCATGCGGTAAGGGCGAGGAAGGCGGCATCGCGAAGCAGCGTCAGCCCGTAGTTCATGCCGGGCTCCGCAGCAGCATCACCAGCACCAAAGCACCCGCAATCGATGTCCAGCCCACGCAGCCATGCCTGGAGAATGCCGACCATGAAAAGCACCATGACCACGGCCGCAACTTTGGAGGACTCGCGGAGGAAAATCCCCAGCAGAAGGAGCATTCCGCCCACCAGCTCTAGCGGGCCAATGAGCTGGACCAAATACCCAGACCATTCGGGCGTGAAAATCTCATAGGCCTCGATAGATTGCATGGTGTCCAGCGGGTGGGCCATCTTCTCTACGCCGGCGATGATCCACACCGCGGCCATGCCAAAGCGAGCAATAAAGCTCACCACATCAAACGTCTTGTTCACGCCGATTAGTTTAGCGTTTAACCTCCCTTTTTCAGATACAATGCCCTGTGCTTTTCCTGAGACTTCGCCCACTATGATGGGCCCCATGCCGCACTTCCTCATCGCCGGGTCCGGTGCCGCGCTCGGCGCCGGTGCCCGCTATCTCTTAACTATCGCGCTCGGCGGCGGGCTGATCCCGCTGCTTATCCTCAACATCGTCGGCAGCGCGCTGATGGGATATACCCGCCCCGGGCCTTTCTGGGGCACCGGATTCTTGGGCGGTTTTACCAGCTTTGCTGGCTTTGCTTTCTTCACCGCAGATTCCCACTGGAGCATCGCCCTGGCCTATGTCGCGGCCACGCTCGTGGGCTGCACCGCCGCCTACCTCGCTGGGGATAAGCTGCGATGAACCTGCTCTTCGTCCTTATCGGCGGTTTTCTCGGCGGCGCGGCGCGCTACGGTTTTACCCGCCTGCTGCCCTCGCCGTATTGCACCTTCGTATCCAATATCCTGGGCTCCTTGGTTTTTGGCTTGGCGGTGGGCTTTTCGCAGCTTGCCGATGCCCCCTTCACCCATCCCCTCTTCGCCCTCGGCCTCGCCGGTGGACTTTCCACCTGGTCCACCATGGCGAAAGAGCTAGGGGAAATGGTCAAACAGCGGCAATGGTGGCCCCTATGCAAATACCTCTTTTGGACCATCGGGATCGGAGTGGTTTTAGCCTGGCGCGGGGTGATGTGGGCTGGACTTATCTATCACGGGATCTAGGTACGCAATTCCCAGCTCGCTCCTAGATAGATTGGACCAGCGCAGGCCTACGATTTCTCTGTGTGAACTTCTTTATGAACCTGCCATTGGCCGAGCCCGTCAACGGCGTCATATTCCTCCTCATCCTCGCGGTAGCGGCGATCGTTGTTATCACCCAAAAGAAAATCTGGCCGATACTTTTCGCCCTCGTCCTCTGCGCCATTGGGTGGTTCTTCCTCCGGCACTGGGAAGTACCCTGGCACATCTATCTAGCCGCGGTAGTTCCCTTGGCCGCACTCCTGCGCAGGCCCAAGGTGATCACGGTCGTGGTGGGAATCTTTTCCCTCTTGGCCACCGTCGGGCTAGTCAATATGGAATATCAAACCTATCCAGACGTCGGCTCCCTCGACCCGCGCCCTGTGGCGAAGGAAATGGACTATGACGAGTTCACCACCACCCATTCCGGCGCCGCCCTCGTCCACGTCGATCTGCCCAGCGCAACGTCCCACTTCTCCGCGCGCACCGCCACCGCGTATATCCCGCCCGCATACTGGACGGATCACAACCTCCCGGTTCTGGTCCTTCTCCACGGCAACCCCGGCGGCCCGGATCAATGGTTTGGTTCGGGCGAAGCGGACGAAACCGCCGATCAATTCCAAGCGGCCAATGGCGGGCGCAGCCCCATCGTCATCGCCGTCGATGCCACCGGTTCCGAGACCGCGAACCCCATCTGCGCCGATAGCGATGTCGCCCAAGTCATGACCTACCTCACCCGCGATGTTCCCAAAGATATAAAGTCAAAGTTCCAAGTCAACAACGATCAGCACACCTGGACCGTTGGCGGGCTAAGTTACGGCGGCACCTGCGCGCTGCAAATAGCTACCACCCATCCGAATGCCTACGGCTCCGTTATCGATATCTCCGGCGAGGCCGAGCCGACCATTGGCAACCATTCCGCCACCGTTAATAAGTTTTTCCACGGCGATGAATCCGCCTATAACAACCAAGACCCCGCCTACCTCTTGGAGCGCAACCGCTACGACAACCTTCAGGCCATCTTCATCGCCGGTGATGACGATGCCGCATCCGTCAACGCCCTGCGCTCGCTATCAGATAAAGCTCGGGCAGCCGGAATGAAAACCTATTACGGCACGCGGCCGGGTGGGCACTCCTTCCAGGTCTGGCGCCCCGCGCTACGCGAATCCTTTGCTTGGGCCGCTGCCCGCGGCGGCATCAAGGTAGAAACAGATCCGTTCGATGGGATTAACAATGTCCATTCTTAAAAAGCTTCCCGTTTCCATCGCTCTGCTGGCCATCATGTGGTCGCTACACCTCGTCGATTTTCCCCTCAAACCGTGGCTTGCGCTCACCACCGCTCACCCGGGTGCTTCCATCATCATTACCGTGCTCATCGCCACCTGGCTCGCCCCGGCCGAGTGGCTCCTCGGTTCCACCTATACCCTCACCACCGGGCTGGCGGCGACGGCGATTGGAGTGCCGATAACGCTGGGCATCGCCAAGCACTGGCCCAATAGCACCGACTTCCTCAGTCCGATTGGATTCATCGTAGGCGCGGCCGGGTTCGCCTCCGCGTTCATGCCCCGCCTGTGGCGCCGCCGCCTCCGAATTTCCATTCTTTCCCTGACCGCCACGTACGTGCTGTACGCGGGCGCGCTTTCCGATGTCCTCGGTATCACTACCGCCGCCCTATCCATCGCCGCCGGCCAGCTGCTCGCCAAACCCGCACCCGGTACGCCGACCGTCCGCGAACAACGCGTGCTCATCGCCGTCTGCGTCGCCTGCGTTGCGATAGGCCCCGCCTTCATCGCCCTGGATCCGTTGGCGCAAGGCCCATTTTCCGATGTCACGCGCCTGCTCTGGCAAGATAGCCGCGGAATCGGGCCCGTGGTAGCCAACCTGTTGCCACTCATCCTGCAACTCGTCTTTTGCTTCGGCCTCGTGCGCGGGCGCATCACCGCCTGGAGGCTCGCGGTCTTATCGCAGGTAGCGGCCCTTGCCCTGCTTGCCTATAGGCTTTCTTTCCTCCCCGAGCTCATCCCTGTCACGCTGCCTTGGCTTAGCGTGCTCGCAATCCTGCTCATTAACCGGCGGCTGTTTCCCACCCACGAAAACCGCGCCTATCTCCTGCGCACCGCTCTGTTAAGCGCTGGCATCGCCGCATGCGGTTCGGTGCTCTGGATTCTCATCGCGCAGCTGCACGCCCCGCTGCCGAACGTGCTCGCTGAAACCCCGTTGCGCTTCCTGCCCACCGTGGTGGCCCTGATACTTCCCCACCACGTAATCCCCACGTCGTCCCTCGCCTGGTTCCTCTACGAGTGGATAGGAAACGCCTTTTGGATCTTCGTGGCCTTCCGCCTCTATCGCGGCTTCTCCCGGCCCACCGATCCAGCAAACGCGGCAGATATCCGCACCGCGCGCCGCCTGCTCGAATCCGGCACGGGCGACCACCTCTCCTTTATGACCCTGTGGAAATCCAACCGCTACTTCTTCCACGGCGATTCCTACGTGGCCTACCGCGTCTCCAACGGCGTCGCCCTCACCCTAGGCACACCCGTGGGCCGCGATATCAGCACCGAATTCGCCACCTTCGCCTCCAACCAGGGTTGGTCCGTGGCTTGGTATTCCGTCAACGCGGACTTCGCCGCCGCCCACCCAGAACTCAAGCGCGTCCACGTTGCCGAAGAGGCCGTCTTGCCCTGCCGCACCGAGTTCAAGGGAAAGAAATTCCAGAACGTGCGCACCGCCCGCAATAAAGCAACCAAGGAAGGAATTCGCACCCGCTGGATCAGTTGGTCTGAGCTCGACCTGACCACCATCGCCAAGATCACTGCCCTTAGCGAGGAATGGGTAGCAGAAAAAGCCCTGCCCGAAATGGGATTTACCTTAGGCGGGCTAGAAGAAATGAAGGTCGCCGGCACTCGCCTGCTGCTTGCCGAAGCCCAGGACGGCACCCTCCACGGCGTCACCAGCTGGATGCCCGTATTCGAAAACGGATCCATCGCGGGTTATACCCTCGACGTCATGCGCCGCAACGAGCATGGCTTCAAAGGAGTTATGGAACTGCTCATCTCAGAAGCCCTGCTCATCGCAAACGCCGAAGGCTGTACCTGGATCTCCTTATCCGGCGCCCCTCTGGCCGGGCAAGCATCGTCGCCCTCCTGGCTCGATCATCTCTTGCAGCGCCTAGGCAAAGAGGTCGAGCCCTTCTACGGATTCCACAGCCTGGCGGCAAGCAAAAAGAAGTTCCAGCCCGAAGAGCACCCATGGTTCCTGTGCTACGACGACGAGCTGAAACTTCCAAATATTGGTCTAGCGACGATGCATGCCTACCTTCCAGACCTCAAGACCACGGATGCGGTCAAGGTCTGGATGTCTAAGCATTAATCCGCAATCGCCTCCAGTGGCGGCGTCTTTGCCGCGCGTTGCGATGGCCATACCGCTGCAATGATGCCCACCACTGCGGATCCCAGCAGCATGATTACCAACATGCCCCACGGAACCTCAGCACCGCCAAGGCCCTGATCATTCAAGATCTCAATGAAGGACCAGCCCAAACCGAGGCCAATGAGAATGCCCATGATTGCGCCGAAAAGCGAAATCTGGACCGACTCCAGAGTGATCATCCTGCGAATTTGGCGGCGCTGCGTACCCACCGCACGCAACATGCCGATCTCCTGGCGGCGCTCGATAACGCCCAAGGTCAAGGTATTGACAATGCCCAGTACCGCGATGATCACGGCTAGTGCAAGAAGACCGTAGAGAATGGCCAGCATCTGGTCAATGAAGCCAGCAGCCTGACCCGCATATTCCTTACCGGTATTGACCTGTACCACCACGAGATCCTTGACAGCATCCTCGAGGTTCTGGCGCAACTCTTCCTTGTCATAGCCTTCTTGGCCTAATACGCCCACCATCTGCACGGAGAATTCACCGTCAGCGGCGACCTGTTCTGCCACGTCCTGCGAAACCACCATATTTTGAATGGTCTCGATGGGCTCAAAGGTACCGACCAGTTTCGCTTCCGCGGTCTTGCCTGGTTCGCTTCCGGTGACCTCGTAGGTTTCTCCTACCTTCCAGCCATTTTCTTTGGCGAAGTCTTCTGTGGCGGCAAAGCCACCTTCAATATTGGCATCGCCTTCCACCATGTTCATCGCCAGCATCGCGGTCGGGTCAGCATCTACCGTCACGGTGAACAAACCGCCGGCGCCAAAGTCCAAGGAGGCCTGACCGTCCACGGCAACCGGGGCCGAGCCAACGGTAATGACCTTATCCACACCGTCTGCCTCTGCGGCACGCGCACCGGTTTCCTTCGGCGTCGGGAAGCTTCCGGAGCTTGGACCGGACAAAATATAGTCCGATGTAATAGTTTGGTCCACCGTATCCGAGATGGAAGCCTTCATCGTCTGCCCCAGCATGCCGATGCTCGTGACCAATGCCACACCCAGGGTTAGGGCAAAGGCCGTAGCGGCGGTGCGGCGCGGGTTACGCCGCGAGTTAGTAGCAGCCAGCTTGCCGATGGACCCGAAAGGCGCACCAATAGCCTTGCCCAGTGTTGGCACCAGTGGCAAAGAGAGCGCGGGCCCAGCCAGGAAGAAACCAATAATTACTCCGACGGCGCCGAGGCCGACGAGAATGGCGCGGACGTTCGTTTCGGCATCGCTAAGCACGCCCGCAAACGCCGCAATAATACCGCCGATCATGAGGATCGCACCGAAAATCGTGCGGACCTTTAAAGAAGAGCCGGAGGCAGACTCCGTCGTGCGCATCGCCTCGACCGGTTCCACAGCACCCGCGCGCCGCGCAGGAGCCCACGCGGAGACCACGGTGACAATCGTGCCCAAAATAATGGGGACCACCACGGCCGCAACACTCAAGCCCAAGCCGCCGCCGATGTCCATACCGTTGGCGCCCATAATTGCCTTGATAACAGCGACTAATCCCACGCCGGCAAGAACACCGACGATGGAACCCAGTACGCCAACGATGACAGATTCCACCACAACAGAATTGGTGATCTGGCGACGCGAAGCGCCCAAAGCGCGCAGCAGAGCAAACTCCTTAATGCGCTGGGCCACGATCATGGAAAACGTATTGGCAATAATAAAGGTACCCACCAACAAGGCGATAAGACCAAAGGCAACGAGGAAGTAGTTCACAAACTTCAAGGCCTCAGTCATTGCTTCACTGGTTTGCTCTGCCAGACGCTCGCCGGACTCGGCTTTGATGTCGAACTTGTCATTGAGGTCATCGACAAGCGCATTCGCATCTACGCCATCAGCAGCAGAGACCTTCAGCTGGGAGGGATCACCAAATCGTCCTAGGTAATCAACCTCGCCCATCCGCAGCTCGATGCTATCGCCCTGCTCCACCGGCGGCTCCACGATGCCTGTGACCCTAACCTCATCCTGGCTATCCGGATGAACCACCAAAAGCTTCTGGCCAACGGAAATATCGTATTTCTCCGCAGCAGAGGAATTGATCGTTACCTCATCTATGGCTTTTGGCTCATCGCCTTCAACCAGCTCACTAGATCCACCGACGGTTTTATCCGCGGGGTAATACGGCACAAGGCTCGCAGTACCACTTTGGGTTTGGAAAGCCTCCGAATTTTCATCGGCAACAACCACGGTCTGCGAGTCAGCGACGTTGATGTTTTTAACCGCGGGATCATCAAGCAGCTGTTGGCGCAGCACTTCATCCAGCTTCTGGTCACTATCATCGTTCTCACTAACTACTGCGTCTACACCGCGGAATTGGTTATCCACCGCGGAATCAAAAGTAGCCTTCAAAGAGTTAGTGAACATGAAAGAGCCAGCAATAAAGGCGGTGCCTAAAACCACCGCCAAAATTGTCAGCCCAAGGCGCAACTTATGCGCCAAAATATTGCGCACGGACACCCTGCGCATTGCGTTTCCGCGTGCCATTTAACCCTCAATCTCTGCCATTACATTGTGAATGGCCTCCATCGTCGGATCCTGCAGTTCGTTAACGAGCTTGCCGTCAGCAAGGAAAACTACGCGATCAGCATAAGACGCCGCCTTGGCATCATGCGTCACAATGACCACAGTCTGGTCATCCTGATCCACCGCAGTGCGCAGAATATCCAGCACCTCAGCCGAAGAATTGGAGTCCAAGTTACCCGTAGGCTCATCTCCAAAAATAATCTCCGGCCGCGACACTAAAGCGCGAGCACATGCCACACGCTGCTGCTGACCACCAGACAATTCCGCCGGACGGTGCTCCAAACGCTCCGCCAGCCCCAAGCGGCGGGTGACTTCTTCAAACCATTGCTTGTCGACGTCCTTACCTGCAATGTCCGTCGGCAGCGTAATGTTTTCCGCAGCCGTCAAGGTAGGAACCAAGTTGAAAGACTGGAAAATGAATCCCAGGCGATCACGGCGCAGCGCCGTAATGTCTTTGTCATTGAGATGGGACATATCGGTATCCCCGATGAACGCCGAACCAGAAGTAGCAGAGTCTAAGCCTGCCATCGTGTGCATCAACGTCGACTTGCCCGAACCCGAGGGGCCCATAATGGCCGTGAATTGGTTCTTTCCAAACTCGATGGACACGTGATCAAGGGCGATAACGGCTGTGTCATCGCTTCCGTATTGTTTAAACAAGTCAACGGCGCGTGCCGCGGCATCAGTCATAAAGCGTGTTCTCCTTGTAAATGGGAAATTACCTTTCTACATAGTAACCCGCTCATTCGCTGCGTCCCATCATCCCATGGGCTGAATTGGGCGCACTGGTGTGGTGGTGCTGGGTTGGTGGTTCTTATTTTTTGTTGTTGTGTTTGTTTCTTTTGTGTGTGAGGAATTGTTTCCAGGTGTAGTGCCAGTGTGTGTTTGTGGTGGCGAGTGGTCCTGTGGGGTGGTCTATGTGGTAGGTTCCGTCGGTGTGTAGCCAGGCGATGGTGCCGGTTATTGGGTCCATGATGTAGTGGACTCGTTTGTCGGTTTTGATGTTGTGGTGGTGTTGGCACAGGGTGACGAGGTTGTCGGGGCTGGTGGGTCCGCCGTTGTTGTATTCGATGCGGTGGTCGAGTTGGCATTTATGTGCTGGTGTGGTGCAGCCGGGCCAGCGGCAGGTGAGGTCTCTGCCTTGTGTGTAGGCGCGGATGTGGCTGGTGGGCTGGTAGCTTTCGGTGTGGTCTGGTTTGAGTTGTCGGGTGAAGGTGTCGATGTTTTCTAGGTTGGTGATGCGGGACCAGCCGTAGCCTGGGAAATACACTTTCGCCTCACCAGCACCACCACCGGCGCCGGCAGGGTTATTGTCGCCGGTGGTGTCGGTGGTGAAGGTATTAATCGCGACTTTGGTATGCGTGTTGTCCAGGATGAGTTGGATTAAGGCTTCACCGGCACCGCACCTGTTGTTGTCTGCTTGGGTGTCGATATGGCGGGCGATGATGGCAGCAGTAGCTTTATCACACGTCAAACTAATCGTGGCCCGGTTATTATGCACAGCTACGTTAAGAGCAGGCTCGACCTCGTCAGTATCGTCGTCTGCTAGCTGATGGGTGTCGATGAAGTCGCGGATAAAGCGGCGGATTTCTGCCACAGTGGGCACATGCTGGCTGGGTGCTGTCGGTGTGAGAAAATCTGCCAGGGCGGCATCGACTAGGCCTATGTGTTCGTGGTTGTCGCCTACACGTTCTATTTCCCGGTCGATAACCCTAAGGCGTGGTGTATCTAGTATCCATTGCTGCCTGTTGGTGGCTGCCACGAGCGGTAGTTCCTGCATGCGGAAGTGTGCCCTGATAATGCCAGATAGGATGCTATAGGTTAGGCCTAGGTCTTTAGCCAAGCTGGTCAGTGTCAGATCCACGTCATCATCTAAGTCTGGAAGTAGTGATTGGTAGAACAACCAGGAATTCTTCCTAGCCTGTACTCCAGCTGCAGCAATAGGGTTGTTTGGTGTGTTGGTGGCATAAAAGACTACCGGTACATCTGCCTCACCATCAGTAGCGGTGTTGTAGTCTAGTGGCTCGCCGGCTGGACGGGTATCCCCCGTTATGATGTCGTCTACTGGATCGTGGCCTGTTGTGGTGGGTGGTGGTGTGCTACTTGTCATCGTGTTAGTACCCCGATTACTCCACATGAATGGTCGAATGTGTTTTCGTCTAACTAGGCATCAGACTACCCACCCGAAAAGACACCAGGGGTAAAACCCACACACCCGACACGCATAACCCCAGCTCGGCAGAGTACAAGTCACAAATATCAGCGGGGGTAAAACGACGGAAAATCCCCGAAACACCAACCACCCACAGTTATTCGGAGTGGTGGTCTTTCGGGGACTACCAGTAACAGTATGTAGTTATCTTTTTGTTGTTTGGTGTCGGCGGTGACTTACTCTCCCACAACCTCCCGGTTGCAGTACCATCAGCGTGTACAGGCTTAG
>NZ_JASPHQ010000016.1 GCF_030227225.1 Corynebacterium rhinophilum | reverse complement strand
ACATAACCTGCCCCGGCATGGGGGCAGAGTTACGAATCCTGGGTGACCTCAAGCGGAACTGATAACAACGTAATGGGTGTTCCTATATAGTTTGTCAACCTCGCGGGTGGATTAGCCGGGGTTGATTTTTCAGCCGGGGTTGTTTGGCCGTGTTGTTTTCGGGCATGACAGCTAGCCGACTGGGATTTTACCCGGTCGGCTGTCTTTGCTCTTAGTGTCTAGGCTGCTAGGTCTTCCTGTAATGGTGCGGGATCGTGGTAGCACTCGTGGTTGCGCATCATGGCGTAGAGGACGGTGAGTCGTCTGCGGGCTAGTGCTACGACTGCGGCGTTATGTCTCTTGCCTTCACGGCGCTTTCGTTCATAGAATTGCCGGGAACGCTCGTGGAATCTGATGGATGCAAAAGATGATTGCCATAGGGCGTTCTTTAATTTTTTATTGCCGGCTCGGTTCAGTGAGTTCGACATGATCGAGGTTCCGGATTGATTCGTTCGGGGCGATAAACCAGCGTAAGAGGCTAGGTGCCCAACTGACGGAAAGTCGGACATGTCGTCTGCGGTCATGAGAATTTGTGCTGCCGTCTTTGGTCCGATTCCCGGCATGGATAGCAGGATTTGAGTGTGGGGGATGTCGTTGATGAGCCTGATGACTTCCTGCTCGATTTGTTGGCGGTGCTCGAGCTTTAAAAGCGCGTCCTTCGCCGACATTGCTACGCCCATTTCGGCATAGTGTGCACCTGCAATAGTGACTGTTTGCTCAGAGATAGCAGCGAATATGGCATCGAGGACAGGTTCGGGGTTGCGTGCCTTATATCGTCGAGCCAAGGCAGCTGCCTTGGCCTTACCTAAGCGTTTTATCTTGGTGGGCCCGCCGTAGCGTGCAAGTAGGTGTAGAACCCACTTGCGGTGGATTATCTGACCGCGAAGGGCTTGTTCGAATTGCGGGTAGCAGCCTACTAGCGCACTTCGAATCTGGTTGATGAGCCTGGTGTAGGAGCGTGCTAGGTCTTCGTCGATACCGTTGAGGACCTTCAATTGGAGGAAGGCTTCTTGGACGCGGTCGACGCTGCGGAGGGATTCCGGAAGGTTCTTTGCAGCGTGGGCGATGATATAGGCGTCCCGGATATCAGTTTTGGCATTACCAGCGTGGATGCGTGAGAGTTGACGCATAGCCAAACCAGGAAGGTAGCGCACGTCGATTCCGATATCTTGAGCAACCGCGACAGTTAGTCGACCAATGTTATTTGGCTGGTCTACGACGACAAGGACCTTGTGGTCGTGTGCGCTGAACGTTGAAAAGAGTGTGCGCAGGGATTTTTCGTTTTGGTTGATGCGCTTAGATAGCACCTGGGCGCCGTCGATATCTAAGACGCAGGCGTGGTGGAAGTATTTGCCAACATCCATGCCGATGACATAGTCGTAGGTCATGCCAGACCTCCTAGCGAGTTGAATGAGTATGGGACTTATTTCATCTCTGGTGGTCGGACATACTTCACGCTGGCATCCACATTACTTTGAGACCTCGCACATTCTGTGCGGGTCAGGTTCCTATTAGCAGTCTGGAGTATGTCACGAGAGTGTCTAATGGTTTGTGTGTAGGTTCCCAACCTGCATAAGGAGATAAGCCAGAATGACTAGTGTGGCACGACGAGATCCGGCTGATAAGGCCAAGATTGATGCGATTGAAAAGAAGCTACTTGCTAACCCTGAAATCGCGAAACTTATTGATGAGCTAGGCACGTCCACCACGGATGCTAATGACCTGGTTCGCGGTATGTTGCAAGCTTCAATTACCCGCGGGCTGAACGCGGAAATGGATACTCACCTGGGCTATGCATCCGGTGATAGAGCAGCTAAAGCTAGTGCTGGAACGGATAATTATCGCAATGGGACGTATCCGAAAACCGTAGATTCTAATTACGGTCCAGTAAGCATTGATGTTCCACGAGATAGAAACGGCACGTTTTTCTCCTACGATGGTGCCCAAAGGCTCGAGGAGATTGACCGACGTTGATGACATGATTGTCAGCTTGTATGCCGGTGGGATGACCATTCGGGATATCCAGCATCACATGGCTACTGCCCTGCGGGTAGATATTTCTCATGAAACAATCTCTGCAGTAACTGATGCCGTCGGCGATGAGGTTATGGTCTGGCAAAACCGCCAGCTAGATGAGTTCTACCCCGTTATCTTCCTGGATGCGTTACGCATTAAAGTCCGCGATGGTGGCCGAGTGGTCAACAAATCCGCGTACATGGCAATTGGTGTGGATCTTGACGGTATTAAGCACATTTTGGGCCTATGGATTGCCAAAGAAGAAGGCGCTTCATTTTGGGCGCAGGTATGTGCCAATCTTTCTAACCGTGGGGTCAAAGACGTCTTTATTGTCTGCTGTGACGGGCTGAAAGGCTTGCCAGAAGCAGTAGAGGCAACGTGGTCGAACTCTATGGTGCAAACCTGTATCGTGCACCTGATTCGCGCAGCTAACCGATGGGTAGCCTACGGGGATCGCCGAGGCGTATCGGCCGCGTTGAAAAAGATTTACACCGCTGCAGACGAATCCACAGCTCAGGTTGCTTTAGACGAATTTGAAGCCTCTGAATTAGGAGAAAAGTATCCCCGCTCAGTCAAGGTCTGGCGGGATGCTTGGGCGCGTTTCGTACCGTTTCTGCAGTTCCCGCCAGCAGCCAGGAAGGTAATCTATACGACGAATTCGATTGAATCATTCAACAATGAACTGCGTAAAGCTACCCGCAACAGGGTGCAGTTCACCAACGATGAATCAGCGCTGAAAACGCTGTGGTTGATGATCTGCAATATTGAAGACAGACGAGCTGCCAAGAGGGCGAAGCAGGGCAAACGGGCCTCAGCGACAGCCGGCAGACTCGTGGAAGGAGCACGAGTATCCGGCTGGAAACAAGCCATCAACCAAATGGCCGTGGCCTTTCCCGACCGCTTCGACAAATACCTATAGTCCGACCCCACACACAAACAACTTGACACGCTCTACAGCGACCGTTGTATTCAATAAGTACCCACTGCCCCTTAGACCACCTCAGTTCCACGTGGGAGGCTCCGAAGTTTACTTCCAGAGCGTCAAGGAGCGATAAGGTATATTCCACGGCACCGGAATAGTGGTTGTCCTCCGGTCCTACTGTGATAGCTGAATATATGTGGGGAGCTCCAGATTCCTCCGTAAGTCCGTATCGGAAAACTTCGGTCACAATATGACGCCCTTCGGCTGTCACCGTGTTCACAAAATATTGAGGTCCGTCTACGTACTCCTGAAGAACCACGGAGGGTGATTTTTCTCCTAGCAAAGTCGTAGAATTTTGAATGGTAGTAATCGCCTGAAGAGTCTCGGGTTCTGTTTTGCAGAAATAGACATGGTCACTGCCCCCGCTTCCCACAGGCTTGACAACACAATCCTTGACCAGGGACGGGTCTAGATAAAGGCTGTCTTGTGCAGAAGCGGAGGATAGGGTAACAGACCTTGGGGCACGCAGTCCATATTGGTGAGCAACTTCAATCATTCCTTGCTTATGGCGACGGTGCCAGATCTTCTCTCTACCGTTATGCGGTAGTCCTAACTCAGCTGAAACCCACTCAGCTATGGATACTCCTGATTCGCTTCCCGGCACAACAAGGTCAAATTTTTCTTGGCCACATTCCCGGAGTAGGGCCAGGGCCCATGGATCGGAAATGCTCCCGTCTTCGTTAGCTGAGATGGCATACGGCGGGTTAGCAGTAGCAACCTCTACGTCCCTTTTTGGCGCAGGGTTGCCACCAGATCGGCGCCACTTGAAGAATCATCAACTACTAATATTTTCATTTTTCCGTGTTCCCCACATTGCTTGGCTTATGGTTATTGCCACAATGAGCATCAACAAAGTTAACTGAATTGGTTCGACTTGAGAGCCCAATGCCACCTCGGTAGCCATCACCACGGCCGGAAGGGCCGCGATGATCAGTGCCGAGATGAAAGGCGGCGCTAAGGTAATTCCCCACTGCAAGAGCAGGATAGGAAAAGTAATGCACATCACCGATAGCAGGACGATTGACAGGGTAGAGCCTCGAAGCATCTCCGCTTCCACGGAAAAGAAAGCCACGAGACCGCTAATAATCCAAGCTAAGTGAAACCTCACTGCTGCAATCGTGAGAACGCTGTTCCCTTGTTCAGTAGCCCAGCGCGAGGAGTAAAGCACTCCTACCGCAGAAATTCCTGCGCCTACAGCTAGAGCGAAACCCAGATAAGACTGGGGTGAACTGCTTCCCGTTCCTAGGAAGAAAAAACATAGAGCCAGAACCACTACTGCAGTTGTTGACACCAATGAACTGCTGAGCCTTCTGGCCGACCAAGTCATTATTACTGCGACAATAAAAGGGCCGACTCCTGTTTCGATGACACTTGCTGCAGTGGACTGCATCAAAGTAGTGGAAACATAGAATAAGCAGAAAGCGCCCGCAGTAAACAGATTGAGGCTTGCTGCAGTTATCATTTTCATGGGGGGATGCGGTGTTTCCGTAGCTCGGTATTTTCTACGATAAAACGCTAAATAGACCACTGTGGAGATAATCGCCGCGATAAGAAACGCTGAAAACGTAGTAAAAGTAGATAGCTCTGGGTCTACTTGGGCTCCGACTATCGCAGTGCCGATTCCTTGCCATAGGACAGCTAGGGCTACGATAACCGCCCCTACACCTGGTTTATTGGACTGGATCATAAAACCTTACCCTCAAAATCCGTAAAGTTAACTTAATAGGTGCTGTTGCAAAGTTGGGCGGAGAGCAGCGAAGACTCAGTTTCTCATTCCCTGATGGCCGCTGCGTGTGGGCGTTGTTAGGCCATCTCGAAGATGAAGTGCCCCGAGTTTTGTTCCTAGGCATTTGCCTTGATTTCTATTATTCCCTGTTGCGGGGTCTTCTTCCAAAATTCGGTTTCCACCTCGGCTGGGGTTGGTCTGGGCTGGATTAAATAGACCATGTGGTTTGATCGTGTCTTCCGTGACAGCCCCTTGTTGGGCGGGAAGACTGATAATCATGAAGAAGTTTTCAAAACACACTCCTGAGCAGATCGTGGCCAAGCTTGATAAAGCCCGATCCATGAAGGCCTCGGGTAGTACCGTAGCCGAAGTCTGCCGCGACCTCGGTGTTAGCGAGGCAACCTACCGTCGCTGGGTCAAGCAGTACGGCGAGATGTCCCGCAGCGAAGCCTGCCGCTTTAAAGAACTGCAGGAAGAAAACGCCAAGCTTACCCGCCTACTCGGAGAAGCCGAGCTGGAAAAACCGCTACTAAAAGGAGCATGCGGAGGCAAAAATTCTTTCCCCGGCACGCAAATTATGAAGCCATCGATGACGTTGTATCCGTGGGCTATTCGGTGCGCTTTGCCTGTCGCGTGGTCGGGGTCTCTAGAGCGGCATACTACAACGCCCGCACACACCACCAGCAGCCCAGCGTGGATAAGTACGCTGCTCTACGCAGGTGGCTCGTCACTTTCGCTGGTGAGCACCGACGCTGGGGCTATCGCCGCGCTTGGGTGAAAGCCCAGGCCAGCTGGTTTTACCTGTGGCCGTGATGTGGTGTATTACCTGTGGCGCCAGGAGGGTTTGCGGGTCTTGCCTCGCAAAGCTGGTAAGCAACGGTGCTTGCCTGTGCCAACGCCGCGTACGCAGCCAGCGACATGTCCGGGGCACGTGTGGGCACTGGACTTCCAGTTCGATAGCGACTACCAGGGCAAAGCCTTTTAAGATCTGCAACGTGATCGACGAGTTTACCCGTGAGCATGTTGGTTTCGAGGTCGCTCGGTCAATTACTGCTACTGCGGTGATTGACCTGCTGGAGAACGTGAGCTGCTGTGCGTGGCAGGCCTCGGGTGTTACGTATGGATAACGGCCCGGAGTTCATCAGCCGTGAGCTGGCTAGTTGGGCTGCTAAGCAAGACACTGTCGAGGCGTTCATCCCACCGGGAATGCCATGGCATAACGGGTTTGTGGAGTCCTTCCACAACCGGCTACGCGACGAGTTGTGAGAGGACGAGATGTTCGACGACCCCGCCCATGCGTCGCGTTGCCTGCGACTGTGGTCGAAGCGCTATAATACCTATCATCCTCATTCGAGCCTAGGGTTTATCCCGCCGACTGAGTACGCCAACCAATGGCACCAAACCCAGGAAGGCACTCAAACCGCCCGGTCTTAAAAACCAGCCCGGCCCACATCGACATGTTTTCCGCCAAGATGCGGTCTTCCACGAGACGGACCACACGATCCTTGGCATCCTGGTCAAATTTTCTCGGCACGTTCCAGATTTTCCCATCTACTCAAACGGAACAAAACCTGGGACACTTCACACAAGCATTTAGAAACTACTGCTCATCGTTAGGTGTACGCCAGTCCATGGGCGCGGTTGGAACGAGTGCCGATAATGCCCTGGCAGAATCATTTAACGCCACCTTAAAGCGGGAAGTACTGCGTGATAGGAAACTCTTTGAAAGTCCAATCAGCTGCCGCCAGGAAATCTTCCGGTGGTGCATGGACTACAACACCCGAAGGCGCCACTCCTGGTGCAATCTTGTAGCTCCTGATGTCTTTGAAGCCGAGACTTCAGCTACACTAACTAAAGCAGCACAGCTACCCCCGACGTGTCCACATTTCGGGGGTCAGGCCCTTATGTCGAATTCGCCCAATCGGGCTGGCAACAAAAAATTAAAGAACGCCCTATGGCAATCGTCTTTTGCATCGATCAGATTCCACGAGCGTTCCCGGCAATTCTATGAACGAAAACGCAAAGAAGGCAAAAGACTCAACGCCGCAGCAACCTAAAGTCAACACACGCCCAACAAGCCCACCCACGAAGTTGACAACCTATATAGGAACATCCTCTCGCTCTAGCCGTTTTCTAGCAGCCCCAGCAGCCGCTCGCGCAGCTCATTTTTCCGCTCCACCACCGCGGAGTCTTCGCTGCCGCTGCGCGGGCGGGGCAAGCCCACTTCGATGTCCTCGATGATGGTGGCCTCTGGCCCCGGCGACATCACCAAGATGCGGTCCGAGAGCAAAACCGCCTCATCCACGTCGTGGGTGACCATGACCACCGTACGGCGGTTTTCTTCCCACACGTTAAGCAACAGCGACTGCAGCTGGCGGCGGGTAAGCGCATCCAATGCGCCGAAGGGCTCATCGAGCAATAAGATATCCGAGCCGATGGCAAAGGCGCGCGCCAAACCGACGCGCTGTTGCATGCCACCGGATAACCGCGATGGGCGCCTATCTGCCGCATGGCCCAGGCTGACCTCATCGAGGAACTCCTGTGCAATCTGGGTGCGCTCCGCCTTTGATAGTTCCGGGCGAGCCGAACGCAGCCCGAATTCGATATTCCCACGCGCCGTCATCCACGGCAGCAGCGCGTGGTTTTGAAATACCACACCGCGGTCTGGGCCTGGGCCGGTCACGGCCTCGCCTCGCGCGCGCACCTCGCCGGTAGAGGGAAATGCCAGGCCCGCGATCATATTCAGCATGGTGGACTTGCCGGAGCCCGATGGCCCCAGCAGGGATACGAATTCGCCCTCCCCAATGGATACTGAGGTATCCCCAATGATCTTGGTTGGGCCGTAGCTTTTGGTAATACCAGCAAATTCGATATGGGCATTAGTCATAGCGCACCACTTTCTGCAGGGAAGCAACGAGGTAATCCAGAGCTAATCCGATGACACCGATCAGCACGATGACCACGACGATGGCGTCAATATCGAGGCGGTTCCACATATTCCAGACAAAGAAACCGACGCCTTGGCCGCCGACGAGCATTTCCGCGGCCACGATGACTAACCAGGCGGTCGATAGCGATTGCCGCATGCCGGTGATAATCCCTGGCAGCGCAGCCGGCCCGACGATGTAGAGGAGCTGTTGCATCCGGTTCGTGCCGAGCGTGGCCGCTAGGTTCTTATACGTGGGGTGAATCCCACGGACCGCCTCGATGGTATTGAGCAGCGTCGGCCACAAGGCAGAGAGGATGATGACGAAGACGGCGGTATTTTCGGCATCGCGAAGCAGCGCCAGGCCTAGTGGCAGCCACGCCAGCGGGGACACGGGGCGCAGGATCTGGACAAAGGGATCCGTCGCGCGGCGGAAGGTAGCCGAGGACCCCAGCCAAAAGCCCAGCGGAATAGCGATCACCATGGCGATGGCAAAGCCGATGAGCACGCGGCGCAGAGAGGCCACCATGTGCCAAAAGATGCCCACCGAGGCCGACCCATCCCGGTAGAAGGGATCAGAAAGGATCTCTACGGCCCTATCCCAGGTGCGCGCAGGAGTGGGGGCGATATCGGAAAGCCAGCCCGCGGCCGCGACCGCCTGCCAGATGGCGATGAAGGCAATGAAAAGCGCAACACCCAGGCCCATTGCCTTCCACGGGCTCTCCCGCCGCTTCTTCCGGCTGGCGGTGCGGCCCGAATGGGGCGCTGCTGAGTGGGTGTCAGTGGAGTGCGCTGTGCTGGTGCGAGCGCTCTGATTTTTCAGTGTCGTCATAAGCGTGGGAGTCCTTAACGCTGGTATCCGGCAGTGGGGTGCAGGGGATCGAAGGTATGGCCGTTGATCTCCACTGGGTCCGTAGTGAGATCGGCCTCGCGCGGCAAAACGGATTTCGTGACATCTAGCAGCGCTTGGTCATCCAGCGGCATTGCCTTTCCGCCCAGGTCCCAGCGGGCCATTTGGGCGGCCATCCACGTAATTGCGGTGGCAGAGGTGCTGCCGCCGAACTTAATCATCTGTGGATCCACCAGGTCCTTGCCGTCCCAGGTGGTGTAATTTCCGGCCAGCGCCCGCGAGATTAGCTCTTCTTTCTGGTTCAGGTACTTCTCCTTGGCCAGCATGGAGGCCGATTCATGGACGTGGTGCGGGCTATCGACGTACTGCGCACCTTCGTGCAGCGCCGCGACCACGCGGTCGCGCACGTCTCGGTCCACTTCCTTGGCCACGGCAACCGAGCAGCACGGGTGGTTTTCCCACATCTGGCGGGTGGGAACAAAGGCGCGGCCCGAGCCGGTAGTCAGGGCGCGCTGGTTGAAGGGCTCTGGGCCAATAAACCCGTCGATGGTGCCTACCGAAAGTTGTGCCACCATATCGGCCGGGCGCAAGAGGCGCAGTTCCACATCAGAGACCGGATCCACCCCGCCGGCCACGAGGTAATCGCGCAGCAAGAGCGCATGCACCGAATACTCAAAGGGGATGCCTAGCACCATGCCCTTTAGATCCTCAGGCCGCGACACGGTATCCAGGTGGGAGGTGGACAAGGTCAGTGCCTGCCCGTTGGTGTTTTGCGTAAAGGCCAATTCGGTGGGCCGGGAGGCATTGGTAGCCCCGGCATCGATGGCCAGCGGCATGGGCGAGAGCATGTGCGCCACGTCTAAGGCGCCGGTGGCATAGGCGGTCCAGAGATCCGCCCACCCCGCGAATTTGCGCAGCTCAACGTTGAGCCCCTGCTTTGCGAAGGCACCCAAGCCATCGGCTGCAACCAACGGTGACGCGCACGCGATGGGCACGAATCCGATGGTGAGGGTTTCCCCGCCCTGCCCAGATTTTCCGGACTGGGCGTTGCTTTCCTGCCGCGGCGAGGAGCATGCAGATAGCATCTGCGAGCCTACTGCTACCCCACCCATTGCCACTGCACTGCGCAGTATCTGCCGTCGCGACAGGTTTCGGTTGTGCACCATATGTTCTTTCTCAACTAGACCAAGTGGTTTGTTCAGAATGAACCTAGGCTAGGTACACTATGGTGTCAATTTCTAAATTCACAAGCCAGGAAATGCGGTGTCCTTATTTTTATTCATCACAGACCTGCCTTTCTCTACAAAATAGACCTCTCGTTCTAGATTTATATTTACCTTCGAGCTACCATGGCGCCATCAGTAAATAATCGTCTGATACAAGGAGCAATTTAATGTCTGATCTCACCCCGAACCACAAAGAAGGCGACGCTCTCGAGCCCATTGACGGCGAGAAGCTCAACGACCTAGCGCAGAAGAACATCGACAACCCTGAGGGCGCTAAGAAGCACGTCCGCTCCCACACTGAGGCAGACGGTCTCTTCCGCAATAACACCACCGTGCGCGGCCACACCATTAAGGTGGGCGAGCCTTTGCCGCTGCTTGGCGATGACTCCGCACCCAACCCCACCGAGGTCGCTCAGGCTGGTCTTGGTGCCTGCATCAACGTTGGCATCCAGGCCATCGCCCAGCACCGTGGCGTTACCCTGACCAAGCTGGAGCTCGACATCGTCGGCGACATCGACCTCTCCCCAACCTGGGGCGTTGGTGACTTGGGCGAGGACAAGCGCCCAGGAGTTTCCGACGTCAACGTTAAGGTCGACATCGACGGCGACGCCGACAAGGAAACCCTGCAGAAGATCGTGGACGACGCCATCAAGTGGTCCCCGGTTGTTAATACCTACACCCGCCCAGCCAACCTCACTCACGAGTTGGTCTAAGGTTTAGATAGATAAAAGCGCCTGGCAATTGCCAGGCGCTTTTATGCTTTAGGAGCAACTACAGGAATTGCCACGATTCCCGCAGGCGCTCGAACCACCAGTCGCGGCGGTTGGCCGACGCGGCTAGGTCGGACAGGCGGTCCGGTTCTGGGGCGAGGATTTCGGCGCGCAGGTGGCCGTCGTGTAGCTGGCGGGGCGCGGTGACGTCTTCTTCGAAGAGGCTTCCCGTGGCCAGGCCCGCTGCGGCCGGGGTGACGTCGATGTCCTCGTCGTCATAGATTTGTGGCAACGCCGCCACCGCCGCTAGGCCCATATTGATGCCGATGGAGGTATCCAGCGCCGAGGCCACCGTAATATCCATATGCCGTTCGCGCAGGTGCTGTGCCACGTCGAGGACGCGGCGCACCCCGCCCAGCGGCGCGGGTTTCACCACCGCTACATCTGCCGCCTGCAGATCCGCCACGCGGTACGGATCCTCAACCTTGCGAATGGATTCATCCGCGGCCACGCGCACAAAAAGCCCATTGCGCATGAGCTGCCTGCGCACCTCCACCAATTCTTCCGCGCTCGCGCAGGGTTGTTCCATATAGTCCAGCGGCATGAGCGCTTGGGCGGCTTCTACTGCCTCGGCCACGCTCCAGCCGCCATTGGCGTCCACGCGCAGCACAGGAATAACGCCGCGGGCGCTGACGTGATCGCGGACGGCGTGGACGCGCGCGATGTCATCGGCAAGCGTCTGGCCTTTCTCCGCCACCTTGATCTTGAACGTCCGGCAGCCGGGATAGCGATCCACAATCGCCGGAACCTCGCTAGCGGGAACGGCGGGAATGGTGGCGTTGACCTCTACCCACTCTCGGACAGGCTCCGGAAAGCCCTCGTAGGCCGCCTCCAACCCGGCGCGCAGCCACGCGGCCGACTCCGCAGGCCCGTATTCCAGGAACGGCGCAAATTCACCCCAACCGGCAGGCCCTTCAATCAGCAACGCCTCCCGCGTGGTGATGCCGCGAAACTTCACGGCCAGCGGGAGGGAGACTACGTGGGCGCGGTCGAGCACGTCATCGATGTTCATAGGTTCATACTATCAGCCGTACTTATCAATACCTAAGTAAGAACACTCCAGCACACACCGTCCATTGTATTCAATTTATACTAACCCCAAAAGAGGGAAATTTTTCATCGCATCAACAAGTCCAATAAATAATCGGATAGAATGTACCTCGAGAATTGAACCTCAGTAAGCGTCGGCCCGTTTCCGGCGTTGAAGAATGCTCCAGCCGAACCTTCGGGTTCGGCTTTTCTTGTATCTGAAAGGCTTATCCTTATGTCTCTCCTATACCGCGTCGGTATCGATGTCGGCACCTACTCATTGGGGTGCACTGCCATCGAAGTCGATGACAATGACCAGCCGGTTAGCATCCTGAGCTCCGTTTCGCTCATTCACGACTCTGGGCTAGATCCAGATCAACAGAAAAGGGCAGTAACTCGACTCGCTTCTTCTGGTGTAGCTCGTCGAACGCGCCGCCTTTATCGCCGTCGACGGCGCCGCATGGTAAAGCTAGAAAATTTTCTCACTGCACAAGGGTGGGAGACACTCCCCTTCGAGCGCTATTCCGATCCTTATCTTCCTTGGCATGCACGCGTAGCCCTTGTCAATGGTTATATCTCTGACGATACTCAGCGAGGACAATACCTTTCTATCGCTTTTCGTCACATTGCCAATCACCGTGGCTGGCGCAATCCATATTGGAAGGTGTCGAGCCTTTACTCGCCCGACAAGCCAAGCGATGCATTTGAACAAATACGCAAAGAACTGGAAGCTTCCACTGGGCGTCAGATTCCTGAGACCGCTACCGTCGGTCAGCTAATTTCTTTTGCTCAATTTGGCAAAGATAGATTGCGCGGTGGTGGTAAGCAAAAAGATAAGAAGAAACCACAAGAACAGGTTAACCAAGCAGTAATTTCTGCCAGGCTGCACCAAATCGACCACGCCCGTGAAATCAATGAGATCTGTCGCGTCCAAAAGATTGATGACACGCTACGAAAGCAGATTTTGGATCTTGTTTTCGCTGCGGAATCTCCCAAAGGCGCACAGAAAGGACGCGTAGGCAAAGATCCACTGCAACCAAAGCTATTCCGCGCCCTCAAAGCTTCAGATGCTTTTCAGCAATACCGAATTGCGGCTCTGACTGGAAATCTCCGAATTTACCGTAACGGCGTCACAGTTCCTCTCGACCGGGACGAAAAGCTCATCGTCTTTAATTACCTAGTCAACCTCCCAAAGAAAGAGGAGCCGTCCTGGCTAAAGATCGCCGAGATCTTAAATATTGAGCGAGGCCAACTACGCGGCACCGCCACAATGACGGATGATGGCGAACGCGCCGGCGCTACGCCTCCAGTACATGACACCAATAGAACTATCCTGGATTCCAAGGTTAAATCCCTTGCCCACTGGTGGGAAAACGCCTCAGATGACGAACGCGCGGCTATGCTTAAATCGCTGTCAAACTCAGAGGTGGAGGACTTCGACTCCCCTGCAGGAGCACAGGTACAAGCCTTCTTTACAAATTTGGATGAGACCGAACAAGAAAAACTAGATTCTCTTCACCTTCCCATGGGACGGGCCGCATACAGCGAAGACACATTAATGCGCCTGACCAACCGTATGCTCGACGAAAACCTAGACCTTTATGAAGCACGTCTGGCTGAATTTGGTATCCCCAAGGATTGGACTCCTCCTGCTCCTCGGATTGGCGAACCCGTTGGCAACCCTGCCGTAGATCGTGTCCTCAAGGGGGTAGCACGATGGTTAGAAGCTGCCGCAGACGAATGGGGAGCTCCCAAATCAGTAGTAATTGAACACGTTCGCGATGGGTTCGTCAGCAAATCCAAAGCAATCGAAATTGACCGCGCAA
The DNA here is from genome assembly GCF_030227225.1 of Corynebacterium rhinophilum. Classification (GTDB taxonomy): domain Bacteria; phylum Actinomycetota; class Actinomycetes; order Mycobacteriales; family Mycobacteriaceae; genus Corynebacterium; species Corynebacterium rhinophilum. The sequence continues at coordinate 52,034 of NZ_JASPHQ010000016.1, read as the reverse complement.
ATAACAATCGTCATAAACGAAGCCGAGAGCTCTTTCAGAAAATGCAAGAAAACCTCGGTATCGAAGGAAAGGTACGCTCTTCTGATTTGTGGCGTTACCAGTCCGTACAAAGGCAAAATTGTCAATGCGCTTATTGCGGTTCTCCCATTACCTATACGACCTGCGAGATGGACCATATCGTCCCACGCGCAGGCGAGGGTTCCACCAATACGAGAGATAACTTGGTTGCAACTTGCCACCGCTGCAACCTTGCGAAGAAGAACATCCCCTTTGCGGTGTGGGCCGAAAAGTCGACTATCCCAGGCGTAAGTGTCAAAGAAGCGTTAGATAGAACACGGCACTGGTCAGAGGACTCCGGAATGTCCAAAAAGGACTTCCAGAAGTTTCGCAAAAGCGTATGCGAAAGACTCAATCGCACGGTTGTCGATGAGCCCCTAGATGCCCGTTCCATGGAATCAGTAGCGTGGATGGCAAATGAACTACGCGGCCGAGTGGCGCAACGCTTCCAAGAGGAAAATGCGACGGTCAATGTCTATCGCGGCGCTCTTACTGCTGAAGCTCGCAGAGCCGCCGGTATCACGGACAAGCTGCGGTTTATTGATGGAACCGGAAAATCCCGTCTTGACCGCCGCCACCACGCAGTTGATGCGGCAGTTGTCGCATTCATTCACAACTATGTAGCAGAGACACTGGCGATTCGCTCCAATAAAAAGCGTGAAGCTCAGCTGCTACAAGGCACTTCGCAATGGAAAGAGTTCACTGGCTCCGATGATAAGCACCGTGCGGTGTGGAATGCTTGGATTCCCAAAATGCAGAAGCTGGCTGTTCTATTGCAGATTGCTCTGGATGAAGACCGTATCGTCGTTACCTCTAATTTGCGCTTGCGCCTAGGAAACGGCCGCGCGCACGAAGACACCATTAGCGAGTTAAAGACCATTCGGGTTGGTGACGCCATATCCGTTACTGATATCGACCGAGCTTCTAGCGAAGCCCTATGGTGCGCCCTTACCCGCGAACCGGACTTCGATGAAAAGGACGGACTACCTGAGAATCCCAACCGCCGGATTCGCGTCCATGGGACATGGTACGACGCAGAAGATGAAATCGAAGTATTCCCAGTAGGTGCGGGAGCTATCAAAGTACGAGGCGGGTACGCCAAACTCAGCCGGTTCCACCATGCGCGCGTTTATAAAATCCCCGGGAAAAAGGCACCTATCTACTGCATGCTTCGTGTCTACAACACCGATCTCGTGCAGCACCGCCACGAAGATCTATTTTCTGTGGAGCTCAAACCACAAACCATGTCTGTCCGCCAAGCAGAACCAAAGCTGCGAAAGGCACTAGCAGAAAACACAGCGGAGTATCTTGGTTGGTTGGTCACTGATGACGAGCTAATAATTGATACATCCACCTTCCGCACTGGCCTTATCGAGGAAATGCAAAGCGAATTCAGCCTAGTCCGTCGTTGGAGATTGGACGGGTTTGATTCACCTTCATTGCTAACTCTTCGTCCACTGCATATGAGCGCCGAAGGATTGCCCGACGATTGTGCACTAGGATCTAGGAAAATTATTGATACCAAGGGATGGCGTGTATCTATCAACAAAGTCTTTAATGCGGGCAATACGACAGTTGTCAGGCGTGATGCGTTGGGTAGAGCCAGACTGACTAGCAATGCACACTTGCCAATTTCTTGGAAGGAAGAGTAAGAAAATGAATGCTGGATGGCGGGTAATAGACTGTCTGAGTCTCCACGGTTCACTTCGCTATTCTCGAGGTCAACTCGTCATCGGCAAAGACGATTCCGCCGAGGTCGCAATACCACTATCCCAAATTGCAGTGGTTCTGGTTGGCACCAAGAGTTCAATTAGCGGAGCTGTACTTCAAAAGTTCGGAGACTATGACATTGCATTGATCGTCTGCGATTGGCGAGGCGTTCCAGTCTCCGGTGCCTATCCATGGAATCCGCACTCAAGGTTAGGAGCACGACAACAAGCTCAGGCTCAACTTTCTTTACCTAAGAAAAAGCAAGCCTGGACACGAATAGTCGCCGCCAAAATCCACGGTCAGGCATCTGTGTTGGAGGCTTTAGGCAAAACGGGAGCAAACGACTTAGTCAAGCTTTCGCGAACAGTAAAGTCCGGGGATCCCGAGAACCGGGAGGCCCAAGCTGCACGAAAGTATTGGTCTTATCTTTCTCATGACCAAGCATTTTCCCGTTTACCTGGTGCTGGCGATCCTGGATGGAATTCCGCGCTAGATTATGGCTACACGCTCTTGCGTGGATACGGAATTCGTGCCATCGTCGGCGCCGGGTTGTCTGGAACGCTCGGAGTATTTCACCACGGTCGCGGAAATAACTGGGCACTCGTCGACGATCTCATGGAGCCATTCAGGCCCATGGTGGATCAGATCGTATTCACGAAAATTAATTATGGCGAGGAATTAGAGTCTACCCAAAAGACAACTATTTCCAACGCCCTTACTTGTGTGTTTGAAGCTGGTGGCAAATCCCTCAGCACGGTTTTTAATGAATTTGGCCAACACTACGGTCTCTACGTCGAGGGAGCCGTTCGCGATTTAAGTGTGCCCCGATGGGAAGGGGTCCTCGATGCCAGCGAAGGATAGCGAACCAATGTGGTGTGTGGTGATGTTCGATCTACCTGTTAAAACTAAGAAGCAGACTAGTGAGGCGAACAAATTCCGAAATCAACTCTTGGATCTCGGTTTTTGCAGATCTCAATTGAGCGTTTACGTCCAATACTTCCCTTTATCTTCTCGAATCGCTTCTACCGTTAAACAGATCAAAGCCCATCTTCCGGAAGGTGGTGACATCAGGATCATTTCAATCACTGATAACCAGTGGGCAAAAGCCATCAGGTTTTCTAAGGCGGAGACCGCTGAAGTGGAAGATAAACCATCTCAGCTGGTAATTTTTTAAGACAGGATCACCAATAAACCCCAGTTAAACGGCCCATTTTGGGCCGCACTGAAGTCTATCAGGGGTAATGAGAACTGAACCCCAGCTCCGTCGAAATCGCCCACCTCTACGCCGGAAGTCTATCAGGGGTAATGAGAACTGAACCCCAGCGATCGTATTGGCGGGCGATGGTGTCAATGAAGTCTATCAGGGGTAATGAGAACTGAACCCCAGCTTCTGGCCACAGGAGGTTGCCATCGTTTGAAGTCTATCAGGGGTAATGAGAACTGAACCCCAGCATGGTTCGCTGGGTCCTTTTTGTTGGTTGAAGTCTATCAGGGGTAATGAGAACTGAACCCCAGCTAGTTCCGATCCCTCGTCGTAGCAGAATGAAGTCTATCAGGGGTAATGAGAACTGAACCCCAGCTTGTAGTAGCAGACACCAAGCCCATGAGGAAGTCTATCAGGGGTAATGAGAACTGAACCCCAGCTGGTGAAGCTGCTGGCACCGCGGCAACGGAAGTCTATCAGGGGTAATGAGAACTGAACCCCAGCAGTCCGGCCACGATGTGTTGCGGGGTGTGAAGTCTATCAGGGGTAATGAGAACTGAACCCCAGCCAAAGAAATCTATTAAGCAGTGGATAAAAACATCTTTCATCCTTAGAAACCATTGACCCCAGTTCCCTGCCTCGGCTACGTTGGTTCCTACCTACTCTGAAGGAGGAACCATGTTACTGGCAGAGGCATTAGCAGAGCGCGCGCAGGCGCAGGAACGGCTCACTGAGCTGCGCGAGCGCCTGCTCTCCGTCGTGCGCGTGCAGGAGGGCGATACCCCGGACGAGGATCCGGCCGAGCTTTTGCGCGAGTTGGAGAGCATTACCGGGCGCATCGATAAGCTCGTGCAGGCCATCAATGCCACGAACGTGGCCACCGATTTTGATGGCGAGAGGAACTTGATGCAGGCACTTGCGCTTCGCGATGGCCTCGTGCGCACCCGCCGCATCTACCACGACCTCGCCCAGGCCGCGGGCGCGCGCCAGGACCGCTACTCCCGCGCGGAGATTAAGTTCGTGGCCACGCTTCCGGTAGCAGAGCTGCGCAAGCGGGTCGATGACCTGTCCAAGCAGTACCGGGAGCTTGATACCCGCATCCAGCAGTTGAACTGGAATACGGAACTGATAACTCCATAGCGAAGCTTTAGTCATGCCACGCCGCGCGCGTGGCGGTAGCCTTTGCGCACTTGCAGCGAGTATGCCCCCGCCTTCGAGGGGAAATTCGAGGACATCTAGGCACCCTTTGGCGTTAAAGGGTTGAGGAAGTTCGAGTCTTCCCACCGTATTGATGACCGCGCCGGCATAGGGTACACGGGTACATTGCGGGAAACCCTCGCAGTTATTGAGTATCGATTATTACCAGCATGCTGGGCAGTGCGTAGAGGTGAGGGTTGGGAATGGGGACTAAACTTTTTCGCGCCCACTATGCTGGGCGCTATGAGCGAGCAGAAGAAATACAGCACCGAAAATCCATTCCGCGAGGAATTGTGGCGCCCAGTTGAGGGCTTTGGGGATCTCACGGACGTCACCTACCACCGTCTGGCGGCGGACGGTCGGAAGAATGGGATTGTGCGCATCGCCATCGACAGGCCGGAGGTGCGCAATGCTTTCCGGCCGCACACCGTGGATGAGCTGTATCGCACTTTGGATCACGCCCGCCGCACCCCGGATGTGGGCACGATCTTGCTTACCGGCAATGGGCCCTCGCAAAAAGATGGCGGCTGGGCGTTTTGTTCCGGCGGTGACCAGCGCATTCGTGGGCGCTCAGGGTATCGCTATGCCACCGAGCACGTCCACGACGATGCCACGGCGGATGAATCCAGCGTCGATGAGGCCCGCGCCAAGGTCGAAGGCGGCCGCCTACACATCCTGGAGGTCCAGCGCCTTATCCGCACCATGCCCAAGGTGGTTATCGCCGTGGTCAATGGGTGGGCCGCCGGCGGCGGGCACTCGCTGCACGTGGTCTGCGATATGACCGTGGCCTCCCGCCAGGAGGCGCGCTTTAAGCAGACGGACGCGGACGTTGGATCCTTCGATGCGGGCTATGGCTCGGCCTACCTAGCCAAGATGGTGGGCCAGAAATTCGCCCGCGAGATCTTCTTTTTGGGCCGCACTTACGATGCCCAGCGCATGTATGAGATGGGCGCGGTCAATGAGGTCGCGGACCACGGCGAGCTCGAGGATGCCGCCATCCGCATGGGCCAGGAAATCAATATGAAGTCCCCCACCGCCCAGCGCATGCTGAAATTCGCGTTCAACCTCACCGATGATGGCCTGATGGGCCAGCAGGTCTTCGCCGGAGAGGCCACCCGCTTGGCCTATATGACCGATGAGGCCGTCGAGGGCAAGCAGTCCTTCCTGGACAAGCGCGAGCCCAACTGGGACGAGTTCCCGTACTACTATTAAGGAGTGCCCCGCACCGTGCTCATCGCATTTTGTATCCTGCTCGCGGTCCTCGCCGTCGCGGGCGTGCTCGGCTCCCGCGTGTGGATGCTGCGCCGCATTAAGGAGGCCGAGGCCAATAACGAACGTCCCTTTGATCAGGAGGACACCTACCGCTGATCCCTGTATCGACTCACCCCGGCCGCAACCGGGGTTTGTCCCGCCGTGGCCTTAAGATCTAGTGCCGTGACTATCCTCGCCCCCTTGCCCGTCGATCCGCATGACCCCGCGGCCATCCTGCCGGACCTCGAATCCGCCATTGTCGGCAGGTCCTGCTTTTTGCCGCTGCCGCTTGCCGATGCCACCCGCGCCACCCTCCTGCGCAATTCCCAGCGCGCCGGCGAGCCCATCGCAGAGGACATCGCGCTCGTGGTCTCCACTTCAGGGTCCACCGGCACCCCAAAGGGCGCGCAATTAACGCCAGCCAACCTGGTGGCCAGCGCCGATGCCACCCACCAGGTCCTCGGTGGCCCTGGGCAATGGCTCTTGGCGATGCCCGCCCACCACATCGCCGGCATCCAGGTCCTCGTCCGTTCCCTGGTGGCCGGGGTGGATCCGCTCTGCCTCGATCTCAGCGAAGGCTTTGATATCTCAGCCTTCGCCCGCGCCGCCGCGGAGCTCTCCCGCACCGGCGACCGCACCTACACCGCGCTCACCCCGCTGCAGCTGGCCAAAGCCATGGATGTGCCGGAGGGCATCGATGCGCTCCAGAGTTTCGATGCCATCTTGGTGGGCGGTGCCGCCATCCACCCGCGCCTGCACGCCGCGGCCGCGGATCAGGGCATCACTATCACCACCACCTACGGTTCCTCCGAGACCGCCGGCGGCTGCGTCTACGATGGCCGCCCACTGCCCGGTACGACGGCCTGCGTCCAGGACGGCCGCATCTTACTCGGCGGGCCCACCATCGCGCAGGGCTACCGCAATGCCCCAAGCCACGAGGCGTTTCCCGGAAACGGGTGGTTCGCCACTTCCGATGCCGGCGTCATCGAAGATGGCATCCTCACCGTCACCGGGCGCCTCGATAATGTCATCGACTCCGGCGGGTTGAAGCTGCACCCAGAGGTCTTGGAACGCGAAATCCTCCGGGTGCCCGGTGTTGCCGAGGCGTGCGTCGTCGGTATCCCGCACCCGCGGCTGGGCCAAGCCATCGTGGCCGCCTATACCGGTAATGCCGAGCTTGGCGATATCTTCGAGGCCCTCGAAGACGCCGAACTTCCCCGTTGGCAGCTGCCTAAAGATTTAAAGCACCTTGCGGAATTTCCCACCACCGGCCCCGGCAAGGTAGACCGCCAGGCCGTCGCCGCAGTCTTTAACGCCTAGCCCCCACCGCAGGCCCCAGCTTCCTGATTGCTTTACGCCCACTACGCAGTGGCACAATGGTGGCTATGACTTCATCAGCCGGTAATTATTCCGCGACCGCCAAGGATTGGATCAATGGTGCTCGCCCACATACGTGGGCCAACGCCTTCGCACCCGTTATCGCAGGTACGGGCGCGGCCTTCGGTATTAGCGGCGGGCATATCGGCCGCGCGGTGTTCGCGTTCATCGTGGCGTGGGCGCTTATTATCGGCGTGAACTATGCCAACGACTATTCCGATGGCATCCGCGGTACCGATGATGACCGCACCGGCCCGCAGCGGCTGACCGGCAGCGGGCTTGCGCAGCCGCGCCACGTGAAATACGCCGCCTTTGGCTGCTTCGCCGTCGCCGGCCTGGCCGGAATCATCCTATCCCTGGCCGCTGGTGCCTGGTGGCTCATCCTCATCGGCGCGCTGTGCATCGCCGGTGCGTGGTTTTATACCGGCGGTAAGAACCCCTACGGCTACCGCGGTTTGGGCGAGGTCGCCGTCTTTGTCTTCTTCGGACTCGTCGCCGTGCTCGGCACCGAATTTACCCAAGCCGGCCGCATTTCCTGGACGGGCCTAGCCCTGGCCATCGGCATCGGCGCCATGAGCTCCGGGGTGAACCTGGTCAATAATATCCGCGATATTCCCTCCGATGCCGAGGCCGGCAAGATCACCCTCGCGGTACGGCTGGGCAATAAGAACGCCCGCCTGCTTTTTACGGGCCTACTGCTCTTGCCCTTCGTACTTACCATCGCGGTTGCCTTCGGCAGCTGGCTCGCGCTGGCTGGCCTGGTCTACTTCCCGTTTGCACTCCGCGCGGTGCGCACGGTCAATCGCGGCGCCACCGGACATCAGCTCATCCCCGTGCTGGGGCTGACCGGGCGCGCCATGCTCATCTGGGCAGTGATCGAGGCCATCGCCGTCGCCCTCATCTAGTCCAGGGCTAGGCTTTGCGCGCCTAGGCCTCCGCGCGGCCTTCCAATTCGGCCTGTACCCAGCGCTTGTGCGCCTTGCGTTGCGCGGAGTACTCCGCCAGCGTCTGCGTGGCCTCGATGCGCCAGTTTTTAAATATCAGCATCGATAGCGGCAGGGCCACAAAGAGCGCTAGGAGCGCTGCCACGAGTACGGGAATGGGGAAACCAATCCCTACCGCCAGCAGCTCGATGACCGCGGTGAGCGCGAGAAAAAGCACCACGCGCGCGAGCCCGTATTTCCATAGCGCCTTGCGCGAACGACGGCGCAGTTCGGGGTCTGGTTTCGGTGGCTCAGGGTTGTGCGTCATGGGGGTCGATTGTACGCCGTACAGGTAGAATAATCCGCATGGGTCGACTAATCCTCCTACTGCTTTTTGTCCTCGCCGCTTACCTGGTGTGGAAGGCCTTTGGGCCATCGTCCTGGAAGTCCCGCCAGGTTGAAGAACAACCGCGTTCCATCAAGGGCCCCGATGATGACGAGGAATTCCTGTGGAACCTGGAAAAGGAGCGCTTCAAGCAGCGCCGCAAGCAGGAGGCCGAGGAAGAAAAACGCCGCCAGCGCCGCACTCGCGACGCCGACGGCAACAATGGTTCAAAGGGCCCGAACGACAACCAGGATTAATCCTTTGGCACGAACCGCATCTCAAGTCCCAGCGCTTCTGCCACGGCGGTAACCTTCTCCCACCGCACGCCTGCCCCACCGTGCTCGATGGTGTGGAGGGTGGAGCGGGAGACCTGGGCGGCATCGGCAAGCTGCTGCTGGACGATGCCCAACTCACGCCTCCGCTGCGCAATCTGCGCGCCCAAGCCCAAGATGAGCTCGTTATCGCCGGCCGGCTTTCCCTGTTTATTGCGCGGGCTATGGTTGGTGGCCATTTAGTTCAGCCCCGCATAGGAGTGCAGGCCGGAGACCACCATATTGATGAAGAAGAGGTTGAATACCATCGCCGCCATGGCCAAAACGTTGATCCACGGCGCCGCCTTGCGGAAGGCCGGGGTCGCGCGCGCGTGCAGGTAGGCCGCATAGAGAATCCAGGTGGCAAAGGACATGGTTTCCTTCGGGTCCCAGCCCCAGAAGCGACCCCACGCGGATTCGGCCCAGATGGCGCCCAAGATGATGCCGAGGCCCAAGGTGGGCAGGGTGATAACGGCCAAGCGGTACGCCAAACGGTCAATCTTGGCCGCAGATGGCAGCGGATAAGCCAGAGCACCAAAGATGCCGCGCTCCGCGTTCTTTGGCTGCCACTGGCGCAACAGGGTCAATAGCGAGATGATGCCGGAAATGATGCCGATGGACGCGCCCAAGGACACCACCGTGACGTGGATGGGCAGCCAGTGCGATTGCAGGGCCGGCACCACCGGTGCAGACTCCGCATAGAGCTTGGTGGAGCCGTAAAACATCAGCGCCAGTACCGGGGTAAGGATCCACGGCCAGACCGTGCGCCATTCCTTGCGCTGCATGGCGATATTGCCCACCAGCAGCACGCCAAAGCTCACCATCAACACGTACTCGTAGAGGTTGCCAAATGGGAAACGGCCCGTCGCCAGACCGCGTAGCACGATGGCAGCGGCATGCAGGGCAATGCCAACCCACATCAGCGAGCTGGTCATGCCGCCGAGCTTATCCAGCTTGCGTTCCTTTTCCGCGACTTTTTCCTCGCTCATAGTTGCTGCCGCGGAGGCTGCCTCAGCTTCGTAATCGGTGCTGGCATCCGTTGCGCCCGTGCCGGTTGCAGCGTCAGAGCCGGTAGCGGTGCCAGCCTCGGCCCCTGCGCCGACCAATACCTTGGACGCCTCCGAGCGGCCCACGCGGCGCGCCTCGATGAGGCTGCGTATGCGGCCGTAGTACAACAGCGACATCAATAGCGCGACGCAGTACACCACGAATGCGGTCTGCACCGCGAGATCCGAGAAGTTCGACAGATTCTGATCAATCTGCAAGGGAGTCCACCTAGCCTTCACACGTGCGGGATAATGCTGATTACCTTACTCATGCACACAGCGGGATCCAACTATAGTTGGATCAATCATCAGTATAGAGTTTGTCTTCTTCCACCTCATCTGGATCCGGAAGCTCCAAGAGCGCGCGGTGCAGCTCGTGGAATTCCTCAGACCAGCCGGCGCGGTCGGTGCGGGCGAGACCACCCATCTCGAGGGTGGTGCCGCCGGCAGACTCCGGCTGCAGGCGAATATAGACGCGGCGGCGCTTAATCATCAGCGAGGCCACGAGGGATACCAACATGACCAGCGCGGATGCCAGCACCCAATTCTGGAATGGGTCATAGGAGACCTGGTAATTGGCAAATTCATTGGCACCGTCAAAGGTGATCTTGGTGCCATCATCAAGCGTGACGTCATCGCCTTGGCTCAGGTTCACGCGGTCGATCTTCTGCAGCTGCCCCGAGTGCACGAGGTTTGAATCCAGCGAGAAGAGCGACTGCGGCGTACCGGTATCGAGGCCGGCATCACCGCGGTAGATATCGACCGCCAACGCCGGATCATTCAGGCCCGGGTGGGAGGACTGCAAAAGCTTGCCGTTCTCACCGCTCCACTCGGCCGTCGGGGCGAAAAGCCCCTGGATGGCCAGCTGGTTTTGGCGGCGCTCGAAAAGGTCCGGGTACATGCCTGCCGGCGGGTCAAAGCGCAGCACGCCCGAAGATAGGAAGAAGGTCGTGTCAGTGGGCTGGAATTGGATGGTCTGCGTGCGCTTTTCACCATCCGGCCACTCCACCGTCACCGTCGGTGCATAGCCGTGGCCCTGCAGGTAGACGCGGTTTTGCGCCAAGCGCAGCGGGTGGTTGACCTTGAGCTCATAGTCCTTCCATTCGGAAGAGTCCTTATAAATATCGTCACCCTCCGCGTAGGAGACGTTGGAGGTAAACATCTCCGCCTGGCCATTGGGCAGGTACTTCGCGGTGAAGTCGTGCGCGGTCATGCAGAAGGGGTGGAGCCCAGTGCCATCGAAAAGCGGCCCTGCCCGGAAGGAGTCAAAGTTCGAGGTGGAGGTATTACAAAACTCCGTGGACTGCTCCAGCGAGGTATTGCCGCCCTGCGAGCCGGACTCCGTCACCACGATGACCTGGCCCTCGTAGTTGACCAGGCGGCCGGCGGCCACGGTGACCAGGATCGCTACCAGCGCGACGTGGAAAATGAGGTTGGCCAGCTCGCGGCCGTAGCCGCGCTCGGCGGAAAAGGCGTGCACCCCGGCGCGATCCTTATCCGGGCTGTATTCGGCCACGCGCCATTTTTTCAGGCGCTTGTGGATCTCCGCGCTGAGTTCTTCCTCGCTCTTTTCCGAATGCCCCTCGGCGCTCAGCGGCAGGCGGTGCAGGTACTTCGGCGCGCGCGTGGGCTGCGTGCGCCACGCCTTGTAGTGATCGATGGAGCGCGGAATGATGCAGCCAATGAGCGAGACCGCCAAAAGCAGGAAGATGGCTTGGAACCAGATGGAGGAAAAGACATCAAAAAGCTGCAGCTTATCGTAGATTTCCGCTACGGTGCCATTGGATTCGATGAACTCCTGCACGTTCTGCTCGTTCAGGTCGCGCTGCGGCAAGAGGGAGCCGGGGATGGCGGCGAGCGCCAGCAGGAAAAGCAGGGCCAGCGCGGTGCGCATGCTGGTAAGCCAGCGCCAGGCTTTGCGGATATATTTCACGTTTCTCCTAAATGAGGGTTGCGCCGTAGTCCACGGTCCATTTCTGGATATAGGAAATAAACTCGCCCCACAGGCCGGTAACCAGAGCAAGGCCCACGAGGATCATCGCCACGCCGCCAATGATCTGAATGGTGCGCGAATGCTTGCGGGCCCACGAAATGGTGCGCATCGCCCGCGCGGACCCCAGCGCCACCAGCAGGAACGGCAGTCCAAGGCCCAGGCAATACCCCACGATGAGCAGGGCGCCGCGGGCGGCGGTCATGCCTTCGGTGCCGGCGGAAATGGACACAATCGCTGCCAGCGTGGGGCCCAGGCACGGCGTCCACCCCAGCGCGAAAACACCGCCCAAAAGCGGCGCGCCCAGCCACGTAGTCCAGCGCTTTGGCGCCAGGCGGGTGTCTTTCTGCAGCGCTGGAATAGCCCCCAGGAAGACCACGCCCATCAAGATGGTGACGCCACCGCCCACGCGCATCAGCGTATCGGCGTTGAGCGTGAGCGCGGAAATCGCGCCAAAGACCGAGACCGTCGCCAGTACAAAGACCACGGTAAAGCCCAAGATGAACAGCGCTGCCGCCAGCACGACGGCCCATTGCCTGCGCTTGCCGACGCCCACCCCCAGCTTCTCGTCATAGCTCACCTCACCGCCAACCACGCTAGCGAGGTAAGAGATATAGCCGGGCACCAGCGGGATGACGCAGGGGCTGGCAAAGCTGACGAGACCCGCCAGAGCCGCGGCGAGGATGCCGAGGATCAACGGGCCGGAGGTGGCAGCTTCGGCAAACTGGCCGCCGATATTTGCTGCGTATTCCATTTATTCCTTTTCTAATTCATCCACAACATCCATCACGTCATCGGTGGTGATGGACCGCAAGAAAACGGTAGCCGGGCGGTGTTGTTTATCCAAGACGATCGTGGTCGGCACCACGGACGTAGGTACGCCGCCGAGCGCGGCGGCCGTCTTAAACGGCGGGTCATAGATGGAGGGGTAGTCCAGGCCGTTATCGTCCAAGAAGTCATTGGATACCTGCGGGTTATAGTCGCGCACGTTGATGCCTAAGACCGTGCCCAAGTCGCGTTTTTGCAGCTCGGCGTGCACCGCCTGCAGATCATCGGCCTCAGCGCGGCACGGCGCGCACCACTGACCCCAGGAATTCAAGACCACGACTTCGCCCTCGTAGTCATCCAAGGAAATGGTCTTATCCGTATCGCGGACATCGGCGCCGCTGAAGCTGCGCAGCGGTTTCCTATCGGCTTCCTCGTAGTGGATTTCCCGCTCCCCGCCCGGGGAGATGAACTCGAACTCGCCGCCGGTGGCCACCGCGTTTTGGGCGTTTTCGGCGTCCTGTGTGCAGGCAGAAAGGGTCAAGGCGGTTGCAGAAAGCGCGGCTGCCACAACGCGCGTTGCCGCACGGGTGCGTGTGCGTGCCATTAAATCTCCTGCGCCGGCGCGGAGTAGAAGATATCGGTGACCTGGTTATCCTCAAAGAGCAGCGAGGTTACCGAGGCCAGCGCGCACTCGCGATTCCACGGCGCATGCGGCAGGCGCTGGCCCAGCACCGTGCGCTGCACCATCACGATGGGCAGCTGGTGGCTCACCAGCACGGCCTCGTGGCCTTCTGCCGCGGTATGCGCGCGGTCGACCGCACCGAGCATGCGCTCGGCGATGCCCTCATACGCCTCACCCCACGACGGCTCCAGCGGGTTAGTCAGCTTGGGCCAGTGCCGCGGGTTCCACAGCGCCGATCGCAGGCCCTTGGTGCGCAAGCCCTCGAATTGGTTGCCGGACTCAATGAGCGTCTTATCGACGTCCACATTTAACCCCGTCACCTGCGCAATCGGCCGCGCCGTTTCCTGCGCGCGCTGCAGCGGCGAGGCCGCCAAATAGGTCACATCATGATCGCGGAAGCTTTCCGCCGTCCGCGCGGCCATGGAATGCCCGCGCGAGGATAGGTGATAGCCCGGAATGCGCCCGTACAGGATCTTTCCTGGGTTGTGTACCTCGCCATGGCGCACGAGGTGAACGATGGTGCGTGTCATGTCTCTCCTTGTTGAGCAGGCCTAATTGTGCAGGCCTAGTTGCGCAGGCCTTATTGTGCGGGACGCGCTGCGGCCGCGGCCTTCGCGGCGGGCTTGAGGGCGGCATCGATGCGCTCAAAGTCGGCATCGCCAAGAGCATCAGAGACGAACCAAGTCTCGAACGCGCTCGGTGCCACGTAGATGCCGTTTTCAAGCAGCGCGTGGAAGAACGGGGCAAAGCGGAAGTTCTCCGCGGACTGCATATCCGCGAAGTTGCGGCCTTCGCCCTCTGCGAAGCGAATGGAGAACATGGATGCCGCGCGCTGAATGTGGTGCGCCACGCCCTCAGCCTCCAGCGCGGAAGAAATCATCGCGCCGAGCTGGTCGGCCTTTTCTTGCAGGCGGGGGTAGAGGGATTCATCGGCAAGCTGAAGCGACTTCAGGCCCGAGGCCATCGCCACCGGATTACCGGACAAGGTGCCCGCCTGGTAGACCGGACCGTCCGGCGCCAGGAAGTCCATGACCTCGGCGCGACCGCCAAAGGCCGCAGCCGGCAAGCCACCAGAGACCACCTTGCCAAAGGTCACTAAGTCCGCCGCCACGCCATCGACGCCGTACCAGCCCTTATAGGAGGTGCGGAAGCCGGTCATGACCTCGTCGAGGATGAGCAGGGCGCCATCGGCATGCGCGATCTCCTTCAGTGCTGCGTTGAAACCCTCATTCGGGGCCACGGTGCCCATATTGCCGGCAGAGGCCTCCGCAATGATGCAGGCAATCTGGCCCTCGTTCTCCGCGAAGGCCTCGCGCACCGCATCCAGATCGTTATAAGGAACGACGATGGTGTCCTTCGCCGTCGCGCCCGTCACGCCCGGCGAATCCGGCAGGCCGAACGTCGCCACGCCCGAGCCTGCCGATGCCAGCAACGCATCCACGTGCCCGTGGTAGCAACCCTCAAACTTCAGGACCTTCGCGCGGCCCGTATAGCCGCGGGCCAAACGCACCGCCGACATGGTCGCCTCCGTGCCGGAGTTAACCATGCGCACCTTATCGGCCGCGGTGCGCTTGACGATTTCCTCCGCCAGCAGCGCCTCGCCCTCCGTCGGCGTGCCGAAACTCAGCCCGCCGGTGGCAGCCTGCTGCACAGCCTCGACGATTTCCGGGTGCGCATTGCCGTGGATCATCGGGCCATACGAGCTCACGAGGTCGACGTACTCATTGCCATCGACATCCCACAGGCGCGATCCCGCGCCCCGCTCGATCACGCGGGCTTGGCCGCCCACGGAGCCGAAAGCGCGCACCGGCGAGTTCACCCCGCCCGGGATCACTTTGGAGGAACGCTCGAACCACTGTTGCGACTGGGAAGTATTAGGCATGTCTGTCATTCTAGCGACTCGCGCGACATACAAAAGTTTGACTGTGCATGTCGGTGGAATTCACAGCAACCCACTAAGCTTTCCCGCGTTTCCGTGATACGTCATAGAAACGGCGTTCCCGCTGAGATGGCACACTGGGGAGGTATGAAGATCGCATTTTTAGGAACCGGACGCATGGGCACCGAGCTTGCCCGCCACCTACTATCTGAGCACGAGCTGACGGTGTGGAACCGCACCGCTGAGCGCGCGCAACCGCTCGTGGACGAGGGCGCGGCGCGCGCCGATACCCCTGCCGCGGCCATCGAGGGCGCCGAGGTCATCATCACCTCCCTCTTCGGCCCCGACCAGATCCGCGAGGTGATCATCGAGCCGCAGCTTATCCCCGAGGGCATTACCTGGATCGATACCACCACCGTCTCGCCTGACGATGCCCGCGAGTTCGCCGCCGCCGTCGGCTCCTACGTCCACTCCCCCGTCGTGGGCTCGCTGGGGCCGGCGCGCGAGGGCAACCTGGGCGTTTATGTCGGCACGCCCGACGATGACCGCCGCGAGGTCGCCCTCGGCCTTGCCGAGGCCTGGGCCGGCGAAGAGAAGCTGATTGGGGTGGAAACGGCGGCGACGGCGGCCATCGGCAAGCTGCTGGCCAACCTTGCCCTAGCCGTGACCGCCGAAGGCCTGCTCGAAGCCCTGCAGCTCGGCGAATCCGAGGGGCTCGATTCCGAGGTCATCCTGCAGATGCTCGACATCACCGGCCTGTCGTTCATGTCGAATATGAAAGGCCCATTCATCACCGGCGAACGCAATACCGACCCCGGCGATTTCACCGTCGACGCCCTGGCCAAGGACGCCAAGCTCATGGAGAGCACCTCCGATAAGCCCCTGCCCGCCGTATCCGCTGCCATCGAGCGCTTCGCCGAGATGCAGGACATGGGCCACGGGAATCAGGACTTCTCGTCCATCTTCGTTTTCCGCAATAAGGGCTAGTTATTCACATGTCGCGTCAACGAACCGCGGCCTTTTAGCGCTTTTCGGGCGAGTTATCCACAGGCTGCGCTCGCGCGCCGCGCTTTAGTTGCGCTATCACCTTAAGCTGCGGGGCATGACAGCACTTCAGGCATACCTCGCGGCCCTGGCGCCCGGCATCGACATCGTCGCCGGGTGCACAGGCATGTCCGCCCGCGAGCTGCGCGCGGCCGGTGCGCCGAATCGGACGGCGCGCACACTGCTCACGCTTGCCGATGCCTTCTTCTCCCCCACCTCCTTTTCCCGGCAACAACGCCGCGCCGTGGCCGCCGCCCGCGAACGCGCCCACGCGCTGCCAACGCTGGAGGTTATCGAGCGCTACGCCACGCGCGCCAAGACCAAGCGCCAGGCGTGGCAGCTGCGGGTGGAGCTCTGCCGCACCGCTGCGGATACCGATGAGATGGAAAAGCTCGCGCGCAAGAAGCTGCGTGAAATCAATCCACCCACCCCACCGCGCCCCGGCGTGCGCATTCGCCGCCGCAAGGACGCGCCGTGGACGCTCGCGATTACCGGGCCATCCTCCCCCATCGCGGACTTAGAGTCCAACCTGGACGAGGATGCGCCTTTAGATTCCGTCGCGGGGCTTTTCTCCGGCGCCGCCGCCCCGCGGCCGACGGTGACGACCAATGCGATCATCACGCTCGACGAGCTCGACCGCATCATCGACGGTGACGGCGAAGAAATCACCATCCAACTCACCAATGGTGCGCGGCTTACCGGCGCCGAATTGGTCGCGCGCACGCTTTCCGAGCGTGGCCTTATCACCCTCGTGCATCCCTTCGAGGGGGCGGTGAACCTCTACCGCACCGAGCGCATGGCCAACGAGAAGCAGCGGCTCATGGCCGCCGCCGAAAATCCTGTCTGCCCGTGGCCGCGGTGCAATTATCCCGCGGATAAGTGCCAAATCCACCACCTAGAAGCCTGGCAGCACGGCGGCGATACCAATATGGCCAACCTTGCGGCCTGCTGCCCGTACCACAACGGCGTCAACGACGATGACCCGAATGCCCCACCGCGCCGCGGTCACCTCGCCCGCAGACGCGGGCGGGTGGTGTGGCAACCGCCCTGGGCCGACACCGTGCCCGATGCCGTGCCCGGCCCCAGCGCCGAATCCTAGCGCCCAGGCCCCAACCGGCATTCCCGGCCGAGGGGTCAGGCCCTCGCACATGCCAATTATCTGCGCGCATGTCAGGTTTCCGCACGCGCGTGCATTGGCCACAAGCGCCTGGTCAGGCAGCAGTAACCCTGCTGCCTGTTTAGGCATGCCCAAATCCGCCTCGCTGCTTATTCCGAACCGCATCACGGTTCAGCCGCGCCATCGCCGGTGATGCTTAACTACCGCCAGCACCAACCACCAACTTCGCTAGCTGCAACCGGCGCTGGCTCCCAGTGGAGTCAACTACAGCCGGGGTTAGTTTCAACCACCACGGACTGCAAGTGGTGCCAATGGCAAGCAAACGTTAATTGCAGCCGCGCGAGCTAGCTGCTAGCGATGCGGGCGGCGGCAGCGCGTGCATCCGCGATGACCGCAGGCACGCCCACGCCGCCGGCCCAGGCACCGGTGACGTCGACGCCTGGGGATTGAGACAAGGCATCGCGCACGGCCGCCACAGTGTCGAGGTGGGTGGCATCAAAGCGCGGCAGGCCGCCGAACCAACGCTGGGTGAAGATTTCGGCGACGCCAGCAGCGCGGCCGTCGAAGCCGGTCAGGTGCTGCAGGTCATCGAGGGCGTAGTCCACGAGGTCGTCTTCTTCGGCGCGGACGATGGCGTCGTCGCCGAACCGGCCGAACGAGGCACGCACCAGCGCCCCGCCGCGCTCTGCCAGGTGCGGCCATTTGCGCGATGACAGCGTGAATGCCTTTGCGTGCACGTCATCTTGGTCGGTGGCGACGAGGATGCCGGAGTTTTGTGGCAACGCGGTACCGGAGGGATCGGTGTCGGAGTCGAATTTGAGGCCCACGACTGCCGATGCCGCCAGCTTCACCCCCTTCAACCGCGTTGCCGCATCCGGAGCCACCTTGGGCAGCAGGCGCGCGGCGGTCGGTGCCGGGGTAGCTACCAGCACGCGGTCGAAGGGCGCAGTATCGCCCGGCGCGCCGGCCAGGCGGAACTTATCGCCCTCGCGCGTGATGCCAGAAATGAACGTGTCAACGAAAATCTTGGCGCGGGATTTTTCGGCCAGGGTCTCATAGAGTTCGGCGTAGCCGCCGCGGAAGGTCTGGAAAACAGGCCCGCCGGCGCTGGGGTTCTCTGCACGGGATTCCTCGAGGGAGCGCACGGCCGCAGAGAGGGTGACGGGGCCGGAGGCGGCGAGGGTATCGAGGGCATCGGCAAGCGTGGGGATGGTGGCGCGCAGGCCCAGGTCATCGGCGGTGCATGAGTACACCCCGCCCAGCAGCGAGGAAACAACGCGGTCCACCAGGTCGCCGCCGTATTGTTGACGCACCAACTCACCGACCGAGACGTCGCCGCCCACGGTCCACGCGAAGGGCTGCTCGTTATCGATGCGCCGCACCGTGTCCTCCGAAACTAGGTGTGCGACCGGCTCGGAATGCGACGGAATGCCCATCACCCCGCCCTGCGGCAGGGCCTTGAGCTCCCCGCTGTAGACCAGCGAGCGCAAACCTGACGGGTCAACTAAACTGCCGCCCAAGCCGAGGGCGTGGAAGAAGTCCACGGCATCGCGCCGACGGGCGAGGAATGCCTCGGCACCCATGTCGGTGGGGCCGTCATTAAACGGCACGGAATACAGCTTCCCACCGATGCGCCCGGCGGCCTCGAAAACCTCGACGTCGTGATCGCGCAGTTCGTAGGCGGCGGTAAGGCCGGCGAGGCCGGCACCGATGATGGCAATACGCATTTAGCCCTCCTCGTGAATGATGGATACGGCGCGGGTGATGGCCTCCGCGTCGGTAGTGGGCAGCACCCCGTGCCCAAGGTTCCAAATGTGGGTGTCGATATCGCCGCGCTGCTGGGCGCGCTCGACCTCGCCGCGGATGGTGCGCACGGCTTGACGCACGGCATCGTCGCCGGCGAAAAGCAGCGCTGGGTCGAGGTTGCCCTGCAGCACGCGGGAGCTCACGCGCTGGGCGGCGGCGTCCATGGCCACGCGGTAGTCCACGCCCATGACCTCGGAGCCGGCTTCGGACATCGCCGGCAGCAGCTCGCCGGTGCCCACGCCGAAGTGGATGCGCGGAATATCGACGCTGGCCAGGATTTCCTGCGAATATGGCAGCACGAACTCGCGGTAGTCGCGCTCGTTGAGGTAGCCGGCCCAGGAATCGAAAAGCTGCATGGCATCGATGCCGGCATCGACCTGCACCCGCAGGAAGTTAATGATGGTGGGCACGAGCCGGCGCATGAGCATGTGCCACGTTTCGGGCTCGGCGTGCATGAGCGCCTTGGTGCGCTTGTGGTTCTTGGAGGGACCGCCCTCGATGAGGTAGCTGGCCAGGGTAAATGGCGCGCCAACGAAGCCGATGAGTGCTTGGGTTTCGGTCAGTTCGCCGAGGATTCCCGCAATGCCTTGGGCAACTTCGGGCACGTCGGCTTCCAAAATAGGCAGCTTGCCGATGTCCCCCTTCTCCCTCACCGCCTTCTCCATCACCGGCCCGCGGCCGGGCACGATGTCGACGTTGACGCCGGCTGCCTTGAGTGGGACCACGATATCGGAAAAGAGGATGGCCGCGTCCACGTCATGGCGGCGCAC
This sequence comes from Corynebacterium rhinophilum, assembly GCF_030227225.1. Classification (GTDB taxonomy): domain Bacteria; phylum Actinomycetota; class Actinomycetes; order Mycobacteriales; family Mycobacteriaceae; genus Corynebacterium; species Corynebacterium rhinophilum. The sequence goes on along the minus strand of NZ_JASPHQ010000016.1, from coordinate 32,517 downwards.
CGGCTGCAGGGTGATTTCTGCGAGGAGTTCCGGCATGAAGCAAGAGTCCAGCATGCTGATGCCCTCGCGGGCGGCGCGGTACTCCGGCAGGGAGCGACCAGCTTGACGCATCAACCATACTGGCGGACGGGAGGGGGTGCGGCCGAGCGCGGCATCGATAATGGGGGCGCGGTTAAGTCGAGACATACTCCTCATTATGAATCAAAAGTTGGAGCAGGGGCTAATTAGCCGCGCCGCGGGTCTTGCGTTCCCTGTGCGCAAGCCAGGCGTCAGTCGCTCCCGTGGAGGCTGCGGTGGGCAATGAACCGGTTGGACTGGGGCCGGAAGAGCAGGACCACCGCGATAAGCAGCGTCACGGCGATCAGTAGCAGGCCGAGACCACCGATACCAAGCGCCAAAGCTGCGATATTGAAAAAGAGGGCAATCGCAATGACGACTGAAATAATGCGGCGCGCCCACTTCGATCCATTGGCGAGTTGCGCGGAAAAGAGCGCCAGAATGATTGCGCCGATGATATTAAATACCGAGACGAATAAGCGGTTCGACCGCACATACTCGGCGATGCCCGAATCCGAGGGCTCCATCTGCTCGCCGCCCCCGCCGAAGATACCGACCATGCCGCTAACCAGCATGATGACGGCTGCAACAACGAGCACCCAATACGCCCACTGGAGAGGGCGCGGCCACACGGACAGGTCTTGTTCCTGGGTGATGTTTTGTACGGGGCGGTTATAGTCGCGGGGGCCTGGGCGTTGATTCTTATCCGCAGCATCGTCACTTTGACCGTCATCGCGCCGGCCGTGGCCGGGGAACATACTGGTCATCGGTTGTCCTTGTGGTCATCGCCAAGCGATTGCTGGGAGGAAGTTTCCTTACCCCGATCCTTGGCACCCTTCTCCTTGGCTTCCTGCTTTTCGCGCTTCTCACGCTCTTTATCCCGGCGCGCCTGCTCGAGTTCCTTTTCCAGCTCGCGCATTTGCGCGAGTTCGCCAGTGTAGTCGAGGGTGTCGGGCTTAATGGAAAAAATGAGCCCCAATACGGCGGCGACGCCGACCAAGATTTGTACCATGCCGTCGGCGGCAAAGAGCCAGTCGGGGACGTCAGCACCCGTGGGCGTGACCATGAAAGTCAGCAGGATGCGGAAACCGAAGTAAATGGAAAAGGCGAACCAGATGCGGCGCGAGGTGCCCGCGCGTTTTGATGGCCCCGCCAGCGACTTCAGTAAAAAGAGCAGCAGCACCAGCACGCCGATGGCAATGGCAGCCGATAGCGCCACCGACCCATAGGCGGCCATTTCAATTAAGGAGTCCGAAACTTCTTCGCCGTCTTCGCCACCCGAGGTGCTTTCGACCATCTGCTTGGCCTGTGCCATGAGCACATCGTGGTTGAGCAGGGTCAGCACCACGTTGAGGATCTGGTGGACGGTCTCCCCGGCGACGACGCCCAGCCAAAGCCACAGCATGTAGACCACGGTCTCGGGGCGCTTGGAACCGCCCTGCGAGCCCTTGCCGCGCTGGTCACGCGGGTCACCGGGCTGCGGCGACCGAGGCTGCAGCTTAGGCCGCGATTCTCGTTGAGGCTCTCGCTGCTTATCGCGCTGTGGCCCAGGATTGCCGGCCTGTGGCGACTCGGGCTGCGGCGACTCAGGGCGCGGCGACGGACGAGGAGAAGGCTGTGTCACAAGAATCCTTTACTTGAGCAGGCGTGCGGCTTCGGTGGCGAAGTACGTCAGGATCTGGTCGGCACCGGCGCGCTTGAAGGCGGTGAGCGATTCGAGCATGATGGCCTCGCCATCGACCCAGCCGTTGGCGGCACCGGCCTTGATCATCGCGTACTCGCCGGAGACCTGGTACACGGCGACGGGTACCGAAGAGGTCTCCGCGATTGCGGACAAGACATCCAAATACGGCAGGCCCGGCTTGACCATGACGAAGTCGGCACCTTCCTCGATATCGAGCTCGGCCTCCAAAAGGGATTCGCGGAAGTTGCGCGGGTCCTGCTGGTAGGTGCGGCGGTCTCCCTCAAGGGAGGAACCGACTGCCTCGCGGAAGGGACCGAAGAAGGCGGAGGCGTACTTCGCGGAGTAGGCCATGATGGAGACGTCGTCGCGCCCGGCCTGATCCAGATCGGCGCGGATGGCGGCAACCTGGCCGTCCATCATGCCCGACGGCGAAATGATCTGCGCGCCGGCTTCGGCCTGGGAGCGGGCCATCTTTTGGTAGAGCTGGACGGATTCATCGTTAAGCACGCGGCCCTGGTCATCGAGGACGCCGCAGTGCCCGTGCGAGGTGAACTCGTCGAGGCAGGTATCGGCCATGATGATGAGGTCATCGCCAAATTCCTCGCGCAGGGCGGCAATGCCGCGGTTTAAAATGCCGTCTGGGTTCCAAGCCACGGAGCCGGTGGCGTCCTTGTCCTTGTCCAGCGGCACGCCGAACAGGTCCACGCAGGTAACGCCGACCTCAAGGGCTTCTTCGGTCGCGCGGCGCAGCGAGTCAAAGGTGTGCTGGTACACGCCGGGCATGGAAGAAATCTCGTTCGGCTCTTCGAGGCCGTCTGCAATGAACATCGGCAGAATTAAGTCCGATGGACGCAGCGTGGTTTCGGCCACGAGGTTGCGCATCTGCGGCGTGGAGCGCAGGCGGCGGGGGCGGCGGGCAGGAAATGAGCTCATTGGGTACTCCTTAGAGCGAGACTAAAAACTTACGCCTTCTCGACCTTAGTAGTCTTCTTGCGCGCGCGACGCTTCTTGCGGGGCGCGGGCAGGTTACCGGCGGCGCGGAGGGCGGCGACGTGGCTAGCGAGGGCATCGACAAGCGCGGGCACGTCCGCAACATCTGGCACGACATCGACGCGCAGGCCCAGCTCTTCTGCGGCCGCACTTGCCGATGGCCCGATGCACGCGATGATCGTCCGCTGGTGCGGCTTGCCGGCGATGCCCACCAGGTTGCGCACGGTGGAACCGGAGGTAAAGGCCACGGCATCGAAGCCGCCGGTCTTGATCATGTCGCGGATTTCTGCCGAGGGCGGAGCGGCGCGCACGGTGCGGTAGGCCACGACGTCATCGACGTCCCACTGGAGGGCTTGAAGGCCATCGACAAGCGTATCGGCGGCGATATCGGTGCGCGGCAGGAGAACGCGGCTCACGGCATCGATGTCTTCGACGTAATTGGGAAAGACCTCGATCAGGCCCTCGGCGTTTTGCTTTTTCTTGTGCGGCAAAAGCTCCGGCACCATGCCCTTGGCGCGGATGGCATCGGCGGTCTTGGTGCCCACGGCGGCAAGGTGCACGCCGGCGAAATCGCGGGCGTCCAGGCCGAGCTGGGAAATCTTATCCCACACGGCGGTCACGGCGTTGACGGAGGTAAAGACGATCCACTTGTAGCGGCCTTCGACGATGCCCTTGATGGCGCGGTCCATCTGCGCTGGGTTGCGGGGCGGCTCAATGGAAATCGTCGGCACGTTCTGCGGGATGGCGCCGTAGCCGGCTAGGCGCGCGGACATGGGCCCAGCCTGTTCCTTGGTGCGCGGCACCAGCACGCGCCAGCCATAGAGCGGGCGGTTTTCCCACCACGAGTATTTGGTGCGGTCATCGATGCTGCGGCCAAGGGTCACCACCAGCGGGCCGGACAAATCCGCGTCCAGCTTGGCGATGGTCCCCAGCGTCGTCTCATAGGTGCGCTGCAGGCGCGTGGTGCCGTGGACGGTCACAAAGGCCTCGGTTTCCGCCGGCATGCCGCGCTGCTGCAGCTCGGTGGAAATGTCTGCCAAGTCTTCCTTGGTGGCCTGCAAGACGATGGGCTGGGTGGCATTGGCGAGCGCGTCCCAGTCGGCGCCATCGGTGACATCGGCCTCCGTGTACGTCGATCCGAGCGCCAGCCCGGCAAAGGACGGCACGGTCGAGGGCAGGGACATGCCCGGCACGACCTGGAATTCCAGGCCTGCGGAGGCCACGGCGTTGATTTCGGCCTTGATGGATTCGCGGTTGAGCGGGTTACCGGTTACGAGGCGGATGACGTCCTCGCCATCGGCCTCGGCAAGGCACTCGCGCAGCTGGCTTACGATGTCCTCGCCCGGTGCGTAGAGCACCGCGGCGGTCGGTGCCGGTGGGCGGGGCGGCTTGCGGCGCGCGCCCTTGGCCTTGGCATCGGCGCACATCTGCGCGTATTCCTCTTCCGCGGCATCCAGCAGCTCTTGCGGGACGGGCAGCGCGGTGGCGACAGCATCGCGCACGCCCTGCATGACCTGCGGATCGGTCACGGCGATAGCGTTATTGGCCAGAACTTCGCGGGCGCGGACGGTCAGCAGGTCTGGGTTTCCCGGACCAGCGCCCACGAAGACGATCTTGCCCAACTGGGTGTCTGACACAGCATTGCTCATAAAGTTCTTTTCTAGATCTGGGCCCGCGGCACCGCACACGGACATGATCGCCTGCAGTGTTTCTCCCCGCGCCGTCGGTGGGTATCAAGGTCATAACGGCCAAAATCCCAGGCGCTACGTCCTGGGATGCCCTTAAAGGGGGCCGGGTATCATTGCAAAAAATGATCTATGGTATCTACACCTTAAATTATTAGCGCTTAAAGTAGAAATTACTGACCCAGCAGGTCGGCCGCGCCTTGGGTGAAAAGCTCATCAGAGACCCGCGCGCCCAACTCCGCAGCTTCCGCCGCGGCGCCAGAGGCGGTGGCGGTCAATTGGCGGGAACCATCCAGCGCAAAGACGCCGCCGCGCACCGTTAATTGATCGCCGTTCCAGCGGGACGTAGCGGCCACGGGCGCGGTGCAGCCGGCCTCGAGCCGGGCGAGAACGGCGCGCTCGGCAAGGGCAGCGGAGGTGGCTTGATCATCAACAACGGCGTCTAATGCCGCGGCCGCCTCAGTGCCAGCGACGGCCTCGATGGCCAGTGCTCCTTGGGCAGGAGCGGGCATGAATAATTCTGGGTCGAAGATATCGCTCGCCCGATCTTCGTAGCCACCGCGCAGCAGCCCGGCATAGGCCAGCACCACGGCATCGAGCTCGCCATCGGTCACCTTGGACATGCGGGTATCGATATTGCCGCGCAGCGGGCGGATCTCCAGGTCCGGGCGCAGGGCGGCCAGCTGGGAGATGCGGCGCGGCGCCGAGGTTCCCACCCGCGCGCCCTCCGGCAGCTGCATCAGGCTCATCCCGTCACGGGCGACCAGCACCTCGCGGCTGTCCTGGCGCTGCGGGATGACCAAACGGAAGCGATCATCCTCGGCTGTGGGCAGGTCCTTGAAAGAGTGCACGGCGATATCGCATTCGCCGCTGTACAGCGCCTCGCGCAGCGCCTGGGTGAATACGCCCACGCCGATGCGCTCGACCGGGGCCATATTGGTATCGCCGGCGGTGGTGACGATGTGAAGTTCGGAATCGAATCCGGCATCGATAAGCCAATCGCGGACGTGTCCTGCCTGGGTGGTGGCAAGCTTGGAGCCACGGGTACCAATCTGGAACATTTACGCCTCCTTATTCAGCGTGGGCAATTCATTGACGGCCACGGCAACGCCGGAGCCTTCCAGCTGCAGGCCAAAGAGTTCCTGCAGGGCATTTTCGCTGCTAAAACTGCTATCCGATGCCGCCAGCTTCTTCGCCCGCACCGTCGGTTCATGCAGCAGCTTGTCGGCGACGCGTTTGAGGGCACCTTGGACATCGGCAAGCTGCTTGCCCTCTAGCTCCGGGTGCTTTTGCTGCAGGCGAGCCGCCTCGCACTCCACGAGATCCGCCGCGCGGCGGTGCAGGGCGCTAACGGCAGGTGCCACATCGCGCACGCGTTGGGCAGAGGTATAGGCGGCAAGCTCCTCGTCCACGATGGTGCGGGCCTGCTCGTGCGGGTCCGTGCCCGCCGCGACATCAGTCGCTACCGCCGACAGGGACTTGCTGAGGCGCTCGATATTCACCAGGTCCACGTCATCGATTTCAGTTGCCGCGTCATCGATATCGCGCGGGAGGGAGAGGTCAATGAGCATCAGCAGGTGCGCGGGCGGAATGTCGGACGCGGTAATGGTAAAGCCTTCGGCGCCGGTGGCGGAGATGGCGAGGTCGACATCGGCAAGCGCGGCGGCGCGATCCTCAAAATCCACCACGCGGGTGTGGACCCCGGCCTCCTCAGCGTGGCCGGCAAGGCGCTCGGCGCGCTCGCGGGTGCGGTTGGCAATCACCAGCTCGCCGATGCCCAGCCGGCCTGCGTGGGTGGCCGCAAGCGAGGCCATCGCCCCGGCGCCCAACACGAGCGCGGACTTGCCCTGCAGATCCTCCGCATCGAGGCGCTGCAGCGCCTGGTCAAAGGCGAAAGTCACCATGGAGACGCCGGCCTTGTCGATCTCCGTTTCCGAGTGCACGCGCTTGCCGGCCCGCAGCGCGGACTGCGCCAAGGCGTGGATACGCGGGCCAACCGTACCCTGCTCGGAGGCGGACTGGTAGGCAGAACGCACCTGACCGATGATCTGTTGCTCGCCCACCACCATCGAATCCAGGCCGGAGGTAACGGACATGAGGTGTTCCGCGGCGGCATCGGCATAGCGCACGTAAAGGTAATTGCGCAGCTCTTCCTCATCGACGTGGGAGACTTCCTGCAGCACCCGGATGACGTCCTGCACGCCGGTGTGGAAGGCATTGGTCACCGTATAGACCTCGAGGCGGTTACACGTGGAAATGATCATCGCCTCAGTAAGGGACTCGGTGTCAACCAACCGCCCGCAAGCGGAATGCTGCACCACATCGTCCATACTCAATTTTTCCAGCAACGCCACGGGTGCCGATTGGTGGGACATTCCCACAACGAGCACGCTCATGCTCCACACTCCTCAACCTTTTGATTGACCGCAATGGTTCCAAAGACTACCCCGCGTGGGCGCGGAACCCGAATCGTCAGCGCAGCTCCGCAGCCAACTCTTCGTTATCGACTTCCCAGCAGGCGAATTCTTCTCCGTCTATCACTACAACGGGAACGCGGTCACCGAATTCCATCTCGAGCTCGCGGCTATCTTCCACGTTGCGCACTTCCAGCTGGGCACCGGCCTCCTGGATAACGGGGGTAATCTGCTCTTTTACCCGTTTACAGGAACCGCAGGTGGGGCGCACCATGAGCTCGACTAGATGCTGGGACATAGGGGCGGGATTCTCCTCATAAGGACGCAGACGGGGGAAACGTTTACTATGGACATGTTAGTCCACCCCGCGTTTGCGAAAGCTGTTTATTCCACTCGTGTCCGCTTTACCTCCCCCCGGATTCCCCGAATCTCCCCGCGACTTTTTGGCCAATTGGACGGCCTCGCGCGGCAATCTGCGCAACTTCTTAGAAAACCAGGCGCTGGCCCCCTTGGGCGAGGAAGAACAGCGCGCCGCAGGTGAGGCGGCCGCTGCCGCCGCTTTAGAGGAATTCGGACTCGAGCTCGAGGACTTCGCCTCCGGCGTAGCCTCCGTCTCCGGCTCTTATGACGCCGCAGGCTCCCCGCGCATCACGGACCAGGATCCGGACGTCCCCGTCGATGTCGGCGTCGCCGCCTTTTTCGACGTAGACAATACCCTCGTTCAGGGTTCCTCCTTGGTGGAATTCGGCTTTGGGCTCGCCCGCCGGCGCTATATCCGCATCTCTGAGATACTTCCGGTTGCTTGGAAGCAAATAAAATTCCGCCTCTCTGGCGCGGAGAATGCAAAGGACGTCGCCGCCGGCCGCGCGCAGGCCCTAGAGTTTGTCAAAGGCCGCAGCGTGGACGATCTCATCGATCTCTGCGAGGAAATCGTCGAAGCTTCTCTCGCCCGCCGCGCATACCCCGGCACCACACAGCTCGCGGAGATGCACCTCGCCGCCGGCCAACAGGTGTGGCTCGTTACCGCTACCCCAGTCCAGCTCGCCCAGGTTTTGGCGCGCCGCTTTGGCTTTACCGGCGCCCTCGGCACCGTCGCGGAGGTAGAAGACGGAAAGTTCACTGGCCGCTTGGTGGGCGATATCCTCCACGGCCCAGGCAAGAAGCACGCCGTTGCCGCCCTTGCTACCATCGAGGGCCTCGATCTGGACCGGTGCACCGCCTACTCCGACTCCGCCAATGACATGCCCATGCTCACCATGGTGGGCACCCCCGTAGCCATCAACCCGGACCGCAAGCTGCGCAACATTGCAGAGAAGCGCGGCTGGATCGTCCGCGACTACCGCTCCATCCGCCGCGCTATTCGCACCTATGGCCTTCCAGCGCTTGTCACGGCCGCCTTTTCCTATGGCGGCTGGCGCTATTTCCGGAAGTAGAAATACAGCCAGCACTGCCGACTCTAAACGGTCGCTCAGCAAATTACTTTCTTAAGCCCGTCGGTGTGGCTATTGCTCCCCCATCGCCGCGAAGTTCAACACGAGCACAACCGCACTAAGAATCGTCATCCCGAGGCAATTTACCCAAAACTCCTTACCCACGAAATTCGCCTTGATATGAGCGATAATGGCGAAAATAAAGTAAGCAAGTACGCCGACGGAGACAGTGGTTGTAATCGACGGGTTATTCAAAACGGCTCCGACGATCAAGCCAAGCGCAGCGAGCGCCTTAATTCCGATAAGCACCCACCACCAATCTTGCGGAAAATTGACTCCGCTAAGGCAGCGACTAATGAACTTGGGCGGCTTCACAGAAAGCACGGCATCGCCGATCAAAACGATGGCTAATAAATACGTACCGAATACAGATAAGGACCCCACTCAGGAACCTCCCTTGAAACAGATGCTAAACACATGAAGCATCGCATGACCCAGCTTTTCTGGGTTGAATTGATTCTACAGCTCAAAACAATCGACCGTATGTGGAGAGGTGCAGCGGAGGCACGACCGGAAATCCAAGCTCGGCGTTAAAACCAGAAAACCTCCGCCGCCGCGCTAAGGCACGGTGCGGAGGAATCCTAGGCTATTGGGTTTACTTACCCAACTTACGACGCTGCACGCGGGTGCGGCGCAGCATCTTGCGGTGCTTCTTCTTGGACATGCGCTTGCGGCGCTTCTTGATGACAGAACCCATAACAGGCGTCCTCACTTTCTTTTAGTACGTACTGTGAACCTGCCGGCGCCTGAAACGACAAAGGTGCACTCTTTGCCACCTTGGCCGCACATATGCGGGCCATCACGGCGTGCCGACACGAATGCGATCCATCTTACCTAGTCCCCAGCGCGTCTCCAAAAGTGACCCCGATGGCGACGCCGGCAAAAGGAAGCGCGCGGGAAAACGAGACAGCGCCCACCACCGCTGACCAAGAGTGGCCAACAGAAGTGGGCGCTGCCTTAAAGGCGCGAGAACCTACGCTCCGTAAACGGATGCCTCGAGGTACTCGTTAACGGCAGACTCGTGAACGCGGAAAGAGCGTCCGACGCGCACAGCCGGCATTTCGCCTGCGTGAACCAAACGGTAGACAGTCATCTTAGAGACGCGCATGATTTCGGCGACCTCCGCGATCGTCAGAAAGGTTCCTTTTTCTTCATTTGCCATAATTATCTAACCCTTCAGCTCGTTACGCGCTGTAGGCTTCCCCTCCCACAGGACTTCACGCACGTGCTCGTCCCAGCCTATCGTGAAACATGTGACTAATGCGACCCAAGTGCCAAATTTTTTCACAGCAGTTGTTCAGTTCACCGCCAAAAGCGCTGCTTAACAACCGCCCCATGACTCTCGGACTGCCCCCGCGTGGTGCGAGGTAACTACACCCCACCACGGGGAACTCGCCGCATTTGGCGGGCTTCTAGCCCAGCTCCTTAGCCTTATCGGAGCACGCCTCGGCGGCGCGGTAGAACGCACCGCGCAGGCCAGACTCTTCCAGCTCGCGCACGGCCGCGGCAGTGGTACCGCCTGGCGAGGTCACACCCGCGCGCAGCTGCGTTGCCGAGCGACCGGAGTTGGCCAACATATCGCCGGAGCCGGCAGCCGCCTGGGCTGCGAGCTTTTCGGCGATATCGCGGGGAAGGCCGAGCTGCACGCCGGCATCGACAAGCGCCTCTGCCACAAGGAAGAAGTAGGCCGGCGAGGAACCAGCCAGGGCGGTCGCAGCATCGATGTTTTTCTCCGGGATGACCGCGACCTCACCAACGGCCTCGAGCAGCTCTCTCACGCCCTGCATCTGGGTCTCAGTAACGTGCTCGCCGGCGGCGCAGGTGCACATGCCGCGGCGCACCAGCATCGGCGTATTGGGCATAACGCGCACAACCGGCACGCCCTCGCCCGCAGCGGCCTGCAGGGCCTCCAGCGTTAGCCCAGCAGCCATAGAGACCACCACGGCGTCCTTGGCTGGGCTAATCTCGCCCAGCAGGTCCAAGATGGCGTAAGGCTTGACGGACGCGAAGATATAGTCCGCGCCGTCCACCGCCTCGGCGTTATCCGTCGTGACATTAACGCCATAGTTGCTCTTGAGCTCTTCACCGCGGGAGGCTGTGCGGTTAGTCACCGTGATATCGGAAGCATTAAAGCCCGATTCCACAAGACCCGAGGTCAAAGCCTCACCGATTTGTCCTCCACCTAAAATTGCAATCTTTGTCATGGTCTCCACAATGCCAAAAATAACGCCACCCGGCTACCTCCACGAAGGAAGCAGCCGGGTGGTTCTCAGCAATTCGCCGGTTTAGAGCATGACCAAAAGCAGTGGGCCAAAGGTCAATATAAGGCCGGTAAGGCCCGCAAGGAACATGGAGAAGCCATCGCGGGCGGTGCGTAGCGCATGCGTAACTCCGACCATAATTGCGGTCACGCCGAGTGCCAAGATGGCCACAACGATGCGCGGGAAGTTATCCCAAAGAACTTCAAAGCCCTTGAAGATAACAATGGCCAAGACAATGCCCACGACCACCATGATGAGGATAGACATGGGGTTGAGCTTCTCGTGCTCTTCGGTAACTTCCTCGTCCCGCACCTGAGACAGCTCGCCGGTATCGTCAGGCTTCTTCGCGGCCGCCACAGGCTTCTGCGCAGGCGCGGCAGCCTTGCCCTTGGTTCCAGCGTCCTTGGCGCCCGCTGCGGTGGCTGCAGCGGCACCTGTCCCGGCAGCGCCAGCTGCGCCAGCTGTTTCTTTAGCACTGGATTCAGCGGCATCAGCGGCGTCCTTCCGCTTGTCCTGCAAGGACTGCGACTTGCCGATGCGCTGCATCACCGCAGTGTCATCTGCGGATGGCTGATGGGACTTCTTCTCGGCGTCCTTTGCGCTCGCCTTGTCCTCCGGCTCCGACTGCGCAGGCTTCTTTCCCTCCTGCGCGTTTGCCTTCTGTGCTGGGGCAGGCTTAGCCGTCGGCTGCGAGGCAGGCCCCGCCGCAGGCTTGGGAGAAGCGGTCGGCCCACTCGGCTTTCCGTTCTTCTTCGGCGCTGGGGACGCGGTGGGAGTACCAGCGGAAGGCTTCTCTGCGGCCGGCTTAGGGGAAGCGGATTTAGGCTGGGACGGCCTGCTTTGCGCAGGCTTGCCGATGCCCGCCTGTCCCGCAGCCGGGTTGCCTGCGGCAGACTTGCCCGCAGTGGACTTGGCGCCAGCAGGCTTAGCACCGGCAGGCGTGGAACCAGCTGGCTTGGAGCTGGTCGGCTTCGCCGTGGCGTTTTTCTCAGCGGCCTGCTCGTCCTTGGACTTCGGCGCCCGGATGACAGGGGCGTCATCGTCGATGGATACGTTGGTGTGCTTCGCCTCAGGCGGGGTGGACTTTACCTTTTTCAGGCTGCCGGTGAGCTCAGCAACGGATACGCCGCCCTCATCGAGGCTCCGCCGACGGCGGCGAGAGGTCTTCTCGTCCTTGTCCGTGCGGTCCTTCTTGTTGCGAGCCAGCAGCTCGGCCACGGTCAACTGTTTTTCGTCAGCCATGATCTCTTCCTATTCCAATCCCTTGTCGGTCCGGCGCAAAATAACACCTTCGCGCAGCGCCCATGGGCAGATTTCCAACTTCTCGATACCCAGAGCTCGCATGCTTGCCTCGGCAACCAAAGCGCCGGCGACGATTTGGTGCGATCGGTTCGAACTTACACCCTCGAGGTCCGCTCTGTCTGCTGCAGTCATGCGCGTAATGAATGAAATCAACTGGCGCAGGCCCGGTGCGGTCAAGGTGCGCTTGACGTATGGCCCCGCAGACGAGGGCGCCGCACCAGTCAGCCGCGAGAGGGTGCGGAAGGTTTTCGAGGTGCCCACGGCCAAGCCAGCCGGGCCCATTGCCTTCATCTGCGTGACGGCATCTTCAAGCTCCGCATCGATGAAATCGCGCAGCGCACTGACCTTCTTTTTCTCCGGCGGATCGGTATCGAACCAGTTGTGGGTAAGACGTCCTGCGCCCAGATCGAGAGAGAAAGCCAGGTCAGGGTGTTCATCGGTACCGGTAGATAACTCTAGGGAGCCACCGCCGATGTCCAGGTTGGTAATGCGCCCAGCGGACCAGCCGTACCAACGGCGGGCAGCGAGGAAGGTAAGCTGCGCTTCTTCCACGCCCGAGAGGATCTGCAAGCGCACGCCGGTCTGCTTTTCCACCTCATCGAGTACCGCTTCAGAGTTAGGGGCAGAGCGGACCGCGGAGGTCGCGAAGGCAATAAATTCGGAGCACCCGAGTTTTTCACCCAGCTCGCTTGCCTCACCCACGGCGGAAACGAGCTTTTTCAGGCCCTTTTCGTGGATGTTTCCCTTCTTATCCAGCTGTTCAACCAGCCGGAGTGGGGTCTTCCAATCGCTCATCGGAGTAGGCCGTCCCCCCATTGCGGCATCGACCGCAACGAGGTGGACGGTATTACTTCCAACGTCTAATACACCTAATCGCACACCCATAGCGTAGTAGGTCTACCGTGGTTAGGTGTGAATCGCCCAAAATCTGACACCGTTTACCTAGGTTTTCCCGCCAGCTCGCCTGCGGCGGCATCGATTAAAGCCGGGCACGAAGAGGCCCCAGATTTTCCGCGGGAGTGGTTCGAATTTACCAACCCAAACGACCCTTACCATGTCTTTTCCATCGATCTGACGTGGGTGGAATCGCACTACAGCTGCCAATTTGGCACGTCGGCGTGCCGGGGCATCGATAAGAGCCAGCCCGATGTGGGCTGCTGCGTGCACGGTGCATATATGGCCGATGAACAAGACCGCGACCAGCTTTACGATGCCGTCTCCCGCATGCCCGCGCGCTACTGGCAACTGCGCCCAGCGGGGGTAGATGAATTCCTGGAGCAAGAAAACACCGATGAGCTAGAGCCCTGGTTGGAATGGGACGAGCTCGATGGCGAGGACGGCGAACCGGAACCGGCGCTGAAAACGCCCATCGTGGATGGCGCCTGCATCTTTGCCAACCGCGCCGGCTGGGAAACAGGCACCGGCTGCGCGCTGCACCAATGGGCCGTCGATAGCGGCGAGGAGCTGACCGTGGTCAAGCCAGAGGTGTGCTGGCAGCTGCCGCTGCGGCGCTACGAGGATTATGAAGAACGCCCCGATGGGCAGGAGATTTTGCGCACCACCATCGGCGAATATGACCGCCGCGGTTGGGGCAATGGCGGCGAAGACTTTGATTGGTACTGCTCTACCGATGGCGCCTGCCACGCCAATCCGCTGCCAATGTGGCAATCGCACGAGGACGAGCTCGTCGCGCTCATGGGGCGCGAAAGCTACGATATTTTGGCTCAACAATGCCGTTCCCGCGCGGAAGCCGCCGAGCACGGCGTAAAGCTTAGCCAGCACCCAGCCAGTATCAAGGCCGGCTGGTATTAGAGCTCGAATTTATAGCCCAACCCGCGCACCGTCACCAGGTGCTTCGGGCGAGAGGGGTGCTCCTCAATCTTGGTGCGCAGGCGCTTGATGTGCACGTCTAGCGTCTTGGTATCGCCCACGTAATCGGCACCCCAAATGCGATCGATGAGCTGGCCGCGGGTCAGCACGCGCCCGGCGTTGCGCAGGAGGTATTCCAGCAGGTCAAACTCCTTGAGCGGCATAGCCACCGGCTCGTCTGCCACAGTGACGATGTGGCGCTCCACATCCATCTTCACGCGGCCGCCGGACAGGATCTGCTCGTCTTCTGCCTCGGTGCTCTCCGCAGCATCCGCGTGGGAGGACCGATCGTTGCCGCGACGCAACACGGCCCGGATGCGGGCAATGAGCTCGCGGGAGGAATACGGTTTGGTGACGTAATCGTCCGCGCCCAGCTCCAGGCCCACGACCTTGTCGATTTCCGCATCGCGCGCGGTGACCATAATGACCGGCACGGAGGAGGTGGCGCGCAGCTGCTTGCACACGTCGGTGCCGGACATGCCGGGAAGCATGAGGTCAAGCAGCACGATGTCGATGTCATTTTCGCCGAATTTCTCCAGCGCGGATGGGCCATCGAGGGCGATAATCGGCTCGAAGCCTTCCTTGCGGAGTAAGAATGCCAGCGGATCGGCCAGCGACTCTTCATCTTCCACGATGAGAATGGTGGTCATTGTGCTTTATCCTTTCGACGTGCTGCTACGCGTGCTACCGCACGCTGGAGCCCAGGAGCCGCCGCATCGACGGATTCCTTGTCTTCATTATCCTGCAAGTCAGCCTCGTGCGCTGGCTTCTCTTCCTTATATATGGGCAACTCGATGGTAAAAGTAGAGCCCGTGCCCGGGCGCGACCACAGCTTGATATTGCCCCCGTGGTTGGCCACCACGTGTTTGACAATTGCTAATCCTAAGCCAGTGCCTCCCGTCTGCCGCGACCGGGCTTGGTCAACGCGGAAAAAGCGCTCGAAGACGCGCTTATGATGCTCCGGTGGGATACCGATGCCACGGTCCGTCACCCGGATCAACACGACGTCCTCTCCCACCACTTTCTGTGAGACGGAGACCGGCAATTCCTCCGGCGAATAATTAATCGCGTTGGAAATGAGGTTAGACAGCGCCGTTACCAAGAGAGAACGGTCGCCTCTGATCTGCACGCCCTCGGAGGGACCTTGGGTCAGCCTGATGGAGCGCGCGTCTGCGGCGAGCTGATTGCGCGAAATCGCCTCGTCAATGAGATCGTCCACGTAAAGCGGTTGCATTTCCGGCAGCGCTTCGGCGCCCTGCAGCTTGGACAGCGAAATAAGCTCGCTGACCATATCCGCCATGCGGTTGGCCTCTTTTTGCACCTTGTTGCCGAAGTACTTCACGTGCTCCGGATCCTCGGGGTCTTGCAGCAGGGCCTCGGCCAGCAGTGCGATGCCACCCACCGGGGTTTTCAGCTCGTGGGAGACGTTAGCTACGAAATCGCGGCGCGCGGATTCCATGCGCACGTTTTCGCTCTCATCGGTGCCGTAGATGATGATAAAGCGGCCATCGTTCAGCGTCAGCGGCTTGATAACGGCCTTGACCTGAGTGACGCGGTGCCCAGTGCGGCGCTTGGGGATTGCCAGGTCCACGGTGCGGGTTTCCTTATCCTCGAATACCTGCTCTGCGGTCTTCCAGATTTCCGGATTGACGGCGCGATCGTGGACCACGGACATCTCGTGCGCCGCGGGATTGGACAGGATGATTTCCTGATTCCTATCGAGCACCGTCAGCGCCGTAGGAGAGCCCTGGACCGCGAGGTGCAGGCCCTGGCTCACGTTGGTGACCTGGTTTGCCTGGGCGTCGCTGGCGCGCTGGCGGCGTGCCATACGCTCGCGCACCCGGGAAATTAATGGCAGCGCCACCGCGCAGGCAAGCACGCCCGCGAGAAAGACAAAAATTAATTCCACGTGATTAAGCCTAATCATTAGAAAGTCCCCAGGGAGCACCTCCCCGGGGACTTATATGCAGTAGCGGGTTACTTGCCACCCTGCGCGGCAACGGCAGCGGCCCCGGCCTCGGCGGCCTCTGGGTCCAGGTAGGTGCCGCCCTCGTTGACCACGGAGCCATCCTCCGCGATCTCGTAAACCAGCGGGATACCGGTCGGGATATTCAGCCCGGCGATGTCATCATCGGAAATGCCATCGAGGTGCTTGACCAACGCGCGCAGGGAGTTGCCGTGCGCTGCAATCATGACGGACTCGCCCTTCTTGGCCCGCGGCAGAATCTCTTCCTCGAAATAAGGCACGAAGCGCTCGACTACGTCCTTCAGGCACTCCGTCTGTGGGACCTTGTCCAGGTCCGCGTAGCGGGGGTCGTTTGCCTGGGAGTACTCGGCGTCATCGGCAAGCTCGGGTGGGCGCGTGTCATAGGAACGGCGCCATGCCATGAACTGGTCCTCGCCGTATTCTTCCTTGGTCTCGGCTTTGTTCAAGCCCTGCAGCGCACCGTAGTGGCGCTCGTTCAGGCGCCAGTCACGAATGACCGGGATCCAGTGGCGGTCGGCCGCATCCAGCGCGATATTTGCGGTGCGGATGGCGCGGCGCAGCAAGGAGGTGTACAGCACGTTGGGCAGGATGCCTTCTTGCGCGAGCAGCTCGCCGCCGCGCTTGGCCTCTGCCTCACCCTTTTCTGTCAGATCAACATCGACCCAACCAGTAAATTGGTTGGATTCATTCCAGGTGGATTGGCCATGGCGAAGAAGAATCAGTTTTCCGTTAGTCATGCCTCCAGCATGCCACGTAACCGCCCGGCGCGTCAGTGAAGCTAGTCTCCCTTCGCCCGACGTTGGTGGCAGTCCGGCACGGGAATCTGCCGGGCTTCGTCATAAATTTCCGTCAGCTCTCGGGCCGTGTTGGTCCAACTAAAGCGCGCGGCATGCGCGACGGCGGCCTCGCCCATGGCGATGCGCCGGGCGTCATCATCAAGCAGCTGGCTCAAGGAATCCGCCCAGTCCTTCGGATCGTGGGACGGCACCAGCAGCCCGGTCTCGCCATCGACGACGGCGATGGGCAGCCCACCCACTGCCGCGGCGACGACCGGCGTGCCAGAGGCCTGAGCCTCGAGCGCCACCAGACCAAAAGACTCGTTGTAGCTGGGCACCGCCACGATATCCGCGGCGCGGTACACACCTACCAGCTCCTCGGGTGGGCGGGGTCCTAAAAAGCGCACGCGCTTTTGCACGCCCAACTCCCGCGCCAATTCCCTATACGCCTCCGGCGAGGCATTGGCCCCGGATGGCCCGCCGCAGATGAGCACCCTAAAATCGCGGGTGGGCTCGCGGTGGCACAGCTCGGCGGCGGTGCGGATAAGAACTTCGGGCCCCTTGAATTTCTGTAGCCGCCCCACAAAGGCCACGACCTTGGTATGCAACGGGATGCCCAGCTCGCGGCGGGAACGCTCAGTGTTGCGGTCGGTACCTGGGGTGAATAGCCCCACGTCAGCACCTGGGGAGACCACGCGGATGATATCGCGCTCGACATCGTAGTGCTCCGCCAAATCGCGGGCTTCCTGATCGGTATTGACCACGAGGAGATCGGCATTATCCACCAATTGC
The DNA here is from genome assembly GCF_030227225.1 of Corynebacterium rhinophilum. Classification (GTDB taxonomy): domain Bacteria; phylum Actinomycetota; class Actinomycetes; order Mycobacteriales; family Mycobacteriaceae; genus Corynebacterium; species Corynebacterium rhinophilum. The sequence continues at coordinate 15,210 of NZ_JASPHQ010000016.1, read as the reverse complement.
TGCTCGCAGATGCGCCGCGCCTCTGATTCCACGGTGTCCTCGGCGGTGCGGTAAGCGTTTTTCACCGCTGCCAAGGTGTGGGCGGTGTGGACGAGGGGGATGCCCCATAGATCGCGAAGCAGCCATCCCACTTGGCCGGAAAGCCAGTAATGGGAGTGAATAAGGTCATATTTTTTGCCCTGCCACTTGGCAAATTGCATTACGCCGCCGGAAAAAGCTGCCAGCTGGGTAGGTAGATCTTCTTTTTCTAGCCCCTCAAAGGGGCCTGCCACAATGTTGATCACCCGCAGGTTGGGGACCACTTCCACGATTTCTTTGTGGCTGGGACGAGTAGCGCGGGTATAGACATCTACCTCGACGCCAAGCCGGGCTAATTGGCAGGCAATATTTAAAACGTAGACGTTCATTCCGCCGGCATCCCCGGAGCCAGGCTGCTCAATGGGGGAAGTATGCATAGAAATCATGGCGATGCGCATGGTGACCCATCTTAGCGGCGCTATACTGGCCCCTGCCAACAACCTACGCTACCGAAAGGTCACGCATTGTCCGCTTATGAATCAAAGGCATGGCTCCAGTATTACCCGGAGTGGACGCCGCATAGCCTCGACTATGGCAACACCACCCTGTTGGACCTGTTTGACAATAACCTCAAGGTCAATGGCGATAAGTCAGCCACGTATTTCTTTGGACGCAGCCAAAACTATTCCGAGCTGGACCGCCAAGTGCGCGCCGCCGCAGCCGGCCTGAAGGCCTTTGGCGTGCGCCCCGGTGACCGCGTAGCCATCGTTGCCCCCAATAGCCCGCAGTACATCGCGGCCTTTTATGCCATCTTGAAGCTCGGCGCCCAGGTTGTGCTGCACAACCCGCTTTATACCGCCCACGAGCTTGAGGGCCTCTTCCAGGATCACGGCGCGCGCATCGCCATCGCCTGGGACAAGGCCGCCCCCACCCTGGAGAAGCTGCGGGCTACCACCAACCTGGAAACGGTCGTGTCCATCAACATGATCAACGCCATGCCCACCCTGCAGCGCGCCGCGCTGCGCCTGCCGCTTCCCCCGCTCAAGGCCAAGCGCGAGCAGCTTTCTGCCCCGGCACCAAATACCGTGCCGTGGGAAACGCTGATTGGTGATGCCATCGGCGGCAATGGCAGCGATATAAAGACGCCGGAGGATATTGATAAGGACACCATCGCGCTGGTGATGTACACCTCCGGTACGACCGGCGCACCCAAGGGCGCGATGCTCTCGCACGGCAACCTCGTATCCAACCTGCTCCAGGGCAAGGCTTGGGTGCCAGGCTTAGGCGATAAGCCAGAGCGCATGCTCGCCGCCCTGCCCTTCTTCCACGCGTATGGCCTGACCATGAACGTCACCTTGGCCCAGCTCATCGGCGGCGAATTGGTCATTCTCCCCGTGCCGCAGATCCCGCTCATCATGCAGCTGATGAAGAAGCACACCCCGACCTGGGTCCCGGGCGTTCCTACCTTGTACGAGCGCATCGTCAAGGCCGCCGAGGAGCAAGAAGTTCCCATCAAGGGCGTGCGAGCAGCCTTCTCCGGCGCATCCACCCTGCCTTCTGAGACCGTCAATAAGTGGGAAAACGCCACCGGTGGCCTGCTCGTAGAGGGCTATGGCCTAACCGAGTGCTCGCCAATCATCGTAGGTAACCCCATGAGCACTGACCGACGCCCCGGCTACGTGGGCATTCCCTTCCCGGATACCGAGGTGCGCATCGCCAACCCCGATAACCTGGATGAAACCCAGCCGGACGGCGTTGAGGGCGAAGTGCTGGCCCGCGGCCCGCAGATTTTCAAGGGCTACCTCAATAACCAGGAAGCCACCGATACCGCCTTCCACGGTGACTGGTTCCGCACCGGTGACATGGGCATCATGGAAGAAGACGGCTTCATCCGCCTGGTCAGCCGCATCAAGGAAATCATCATCACCGGCGGCTTCAACGTCTACCCAGGCGAGGTCGAAGAAATCCTGCGCGAGCACCCCAGCGTCGACGACGCCGCCGTGGTGGGCCGCCCGCGCGAGGACGGCTCCGAAGATGTCGTGGCCTGCCTCGATCTTGCCGATGGCGCCGCGCTCGACCCCGAAGGCCTCAAGGAGTACTGCCGCGAGCGCCTGACCCGCTACAAGGTCCCACGCACCTTCTACCACTTCGAGGAACTGGCCAAGGACCAAATGGGCAAGATCCGCCGCCGCGAGGTACAAGAAGACCTCATCAACCGCCTCGAAGCAGAGAAGAACGCCTAAGAACTAGCGTTCACACCACCATGCTGCGCACCATCGATACTCCCATCGGCCCGCTGCTGCTCACCGCAGACGCAGACGGACTGTCCCGCGTCGACTTCGTCGCGATCCAGTCGGGTCGCGACGAGGAAAGCAAGGGACACCGCGAAACCAATCAGGTTCGCGGCGAGGTGAGCGGCGTGGTGAATGGGGGCATCGACAAGCGCGGTGCAGACATCTTAGATGCGGCGCAGGAGCAGCTCGCGGAGTATTTCGCCGGGCGCCGCCGCGAGTTCGACCTGCCGCTCAACCCGGAGCCAACGACGGAATTTCGCGCCCAAATTCACGCGCAACTGGACACCATCGGCTACGGCGAGGTCTCAAGCTATGGCGAGCTCGCCGCCGCCGTGGGGCGTCCCGCTGCTACCCGGGCGGTCGGCACCGCCTGCGGCGCCAATCCCCTGCCGATCATTCGGCCTTGCCACCGCGTGCTGCGCAGCGATGGAACGCTCGGTGGCTATGCCGGCGGCCTGGATATCAAGCGTTTTTTGCTGACACTCGAAGAAAACTAGAGGATTTCCTCACGTTCTGGGTATACTCGCCCTTTGTAATATTTTTCTTTACCAAACGAAAGGGTAGCGCGTGTCTGCATACGAATCCCGGGCCTGGATTAAGCACTACAGCGACTGGACCCCCGCCACGCTTGATTATGGCGATAAAACCATCGTTGACTACTACGTCAATAACCTCCGCATCAATGGGAATAAGTCCGCTACCTACTTCTTTGGCAATACGCAGAACTACGCGGAGCTAGACGCACAGGTGCGCGCAGCCGCCGCGGGCCTTAAGGCCTTTGGCATTCGGCCTGGCGATAGGGTCGCCATCGTCATGCCCAACTGCCCCCAACACGTGGTGGCGTTTTATGCCATCCAGCTGCTGGGAGCCACCGCGGTAGAGCACAATCCCCTCTACACCGCTCACGAACTCGAGGGGCTTTTCCAGGACCACGGCGCGCGCGTGGTCATCGCCTGGGATAAAACCGCCACCACCTTGGAAAAGATTCGCGCCACCACCCCGCTGGAGACCATCGTGTCCGTCAACATGATCGACGCGATGCCACCACTCAAGCGCCTCGCGCTCCGGATTCCCCTACCGCCGTTGGCCGCCAAGCGCGAGCAACTGACCGGCGCGGCCCCGAATACCGTGGCCTGGTCCACGCTTATCGGTTCTGCCATCGGCGGCGACGGCAAGGACCTCGAGATTGCCAAGGTCACGCAGGACGATATCGCGCTTATCCTCTACACCTCCGGCACCACCGGCAAGCCCAAGGGCGCGTTACTTTCGCACGGCAACCTCATCGCCAACTGCGTGCAGGGCGAGGCTTGGCTGACGAATATGGACGCCACCGAGCAGCGCTTCCTCGCCGCCTTGCCGCTCTTCCACGCCTACGGCATGACCACGCTGTGCGTGCTCAGCATCTACTTCGGCGCCGAGCTGATCTTGGTTCCGTCCCCGCAGATGCCGCTCATCATGGACATCATTAAGAAGCACACTCCCACTTGGCTGCCGGGCGTGCCCACGTTGTACGAGAAGATCATGGACGCCGCCGAGGACAAGGGCGTGGATCTCGCCGGCATCAGCAACGCGTTCTCTGGCGCCGCTACCCTGCCGGTTGACGTGATGGAGCGCTGGGAATCCATGACCGGCGGCCGCCTCGTGGAGGGCTTCGGCATGACCGAGACCTCCCCCGTGCTTATTGGCAACCCCATGAACGGCAACCGCCGCCCGGGCTATGTGGGCCTGCCCTTTCCCGATACCGAGGTGCGCATTGGCAACCCGGATAACCTCGATGAAACCCAGCCAGATGGCGAGCCGGGCGAGATGCTGGCTCGCGGGCCGCAGATTTTCCAGGGCTATTTCAATAACGAAAAGGCCACCGAGGAGTCCTTCCACAACGGCTGGTTCCGCACCGGCGATATGGCCACCATGGATGAGGACGGCTGGGTCAAGCTGGTTAGCCGCATCAAGGAAATCATCATCACCGGCGGCTTTAACGTCTACCCGGCCGAAGTCGAAGAGGTGGTGCGCAAGCACCCAGATGTCAAGGAGGTCGCCGTGGTGGGCCGCCCGCGCAAGGATGGCTCCGAGGACGTCGTCGCCTGTCTCATCCTGCGCGATGGCGCCGTTTTGGACCCAGAAGGCCTCAAATCCTTCTGCCGCGAGCGCCTGACCCGCTACAAGGTTCCGCGCACCTTCTACCACTTTGAGGAGCTGGCTTCGGACCAGCTGGGCAAGGTCCGCCGCCGCATGGTGCAGCAGGATCTCCTCGATCTCCTCAAACAGAAGGCTTAGTATTAACCACCATGTCAGACCTCGAGTACGAAGCCACGCTGACGGATTTCCTCGCCACCGCAGTAGCCAACTTCCCCGACCGTCCCGCCACATTTTTCGGCGGCGAGACCTTGAGCTACGCGGAGCTGGATACCCGCATCGCCGCTGCCGCCGGCGCCCTGCGGGAGATGGGAATCCGCCCCGGCGACCGGGTAGCGCTGGTCTTGCCCAACTCCCCGCAGCACCTCATTGCCTTTTTCGCGGTGCTGCGCCTGGGCGCGGTCGTAGTCGAACATAACCCTCAGTACACCGCCCACGAGCTGGCCCCGCTCTTTGCCCACCACGGCGCCAGCATCGCCCTGGTCTGGGATCAGGTCACCGCCGTGGTCGATGGCCTGGCCAGCACGGTGATCCCCGTGTCTTTGGAGGTGCACCTTCCCCTCTCCGGCGCCCCAGTTCCCCACCGCCAGGCCGCGCTTGCCGATGCCGCACTTATCCTCTACACCTCCGGCACCACCGGCCAGCCTAAGGGCGTGGTGCTCACGCACCACAACCTCGCCGCCAATTGCATCCAATTGGAGGCCCAGGTCGATCTGCGCCCCGGCCACGAGCGCTTCCTCGCCACGCTGCCGATGTTCCACTCCTATGGACTGACCATGAGCGTCTTGCTCGCGATGCGCTGCGCCGCCGAGATCGTCCTGCTGCCTTCCCCGCGCCCCGCGGCCGTGGTCAGCGCCTTGGCACAGCGCCGCCCGACGTGGATGCCGGGTGTTCCCACCATTTATGAGCGCGCCATGAACGAGCAGGCCGCTGAACCAGCCGCGGACCTGGGCGGAGTACGCTACGCCATTTCCGGGGCTGCATCGCTGCCCGCGCGCATCATCGAGCCCTGGCAAGACCGCACCGGCGGCATGCTCGTCGAAGGCTACGGGCTCACCGAGGCCTCACCCGTGCTGACCATTAACCCGCTTGGTGAGGGGCGGCGCGTGGGGACCATCGGCAAGCCGCTTGCCGATACCGACCTGCGCATCGGGGATCCGGGTGACCTGGACCGCAGCCAACCCGATGGCACGCCCGGTGAGATCCTCGCCCGCGGGCCCCAAGTTTTTGCGGGCTATCTCGATAATCCCACCGCCACGCGGGAGGCATTCCACGGCGAGTGGCTGCGCACCGGCGATATGGGGGTGCGCGAGGCCGATGGCCATTTCCGGCTGGTGGGCCGGATTAAAGAGGTCATCATCACCGGTGGGTTTAACGTCTTTCCCAGCGAGGTGGAACATGCACTGTTGAGCCACCCCGCGGTGGGCCAAGCAGCGGTGGCAGGCGTCCCGCGCGCCGATGGTTCCGAGGACGTTGCCGCCTGCCTGGTGCTCCACCCCGGCGCCACCTTCGATGCGGAAGCGCTGCGCGAGCACTGCCGCGGCCTCCTGGCCCGCTATAAGGTCCCGCGCCATTTCGTGGTGCGCGAGGAATTGCCCACCGATCAGCTAGGCAAGCTGCGCCGCCGCCAGGTGCAGGAGATCTTGATGGCAGAGGTTGCTTCCCGCTAATTCGCGCCGGAGAAACTACTCCCCGGCGCGGGTGCGGTGCTCGCTGCGGGTAGCACCAGCAAAGATGCGCCCCGAGCGCTCTTCCAGTTTCCTCTTCGCGCGCACCTGCTGCTGCGCCGCGAATTCGGAGCGCGGTGGGGCCTGAATATAGCGCTCGGCGTGCAGCCCCAGCTGTAGCTCCTTGGCGCGCAGGACCTCCGCATCGATCTTGATACCCAAAATCAGCATCGTATTGGACAGCCAGACAGTCATAAATACCGCCATGACCGTACCGAATGCCCCGTAAATGCTCACCCCGGCCAGATACTTGATGTAGAGGGAGAATACGCCCCACACCACCAGGTTAGTCAGAAGCGCTACCACCGAGCCCAAGGTAATCCAGCGGAAGCGGCTAGGTCGAACGTTGGGTGCAAAGTGGTACCACACGGCAATGAGTGCCAGCGCCACCACGACCGTTATAGGGAAGCGCAACCAATTCCACACGGGCATAAAAATGCCGCCGATAAAGTCCACTGTGCCGTGCAACCCCAGCCGGAGTGCCACGGGCTCGATGACGCTGTCCACGACGGTATCGCGCAATAAATTGGCACACAGTACCACCACCGCGCCGATGACTAGGATCACGGTAATGGCCCACATCAATGCCCATGTGCGGATGGTTCCGCGGCCTTCCACCCGTCCGTAGACCGTATTGGCGGTACGCGAAAAAGCCCGCACATACGCCGAGGCGGCGAATAGCGAAATCATTACGGAGACCACCAGCGCAAACGTACCCTCCCTTGTGGATCCGATAATGGAGCTGACAATGGTGCCGGCTTCCTCCGCCATAGAACGGGGCACGTACGTATCGATGAACTGCGCAGTCAGTGCCTCCACTTCGCCCCGGCGCGAAGAAAAGATCAGCGTGGCAATGGAATATGCCGCCAGGACGGTGGGGGCAAAGGCCATGAGGGTGAAGTAGGTCATCGCGGCGGCGCGGTCCATGAGGGCATCGTGGAAGAAATCTGCCCACACGCGCCGCATCACCAAGCCCCAGCTGTCCTTGCACAGACGATTGCCACGCGCCCACGGATCAACATCGGCGGCCGGGCTTTCCACGGTGACCAGGCTGGTAACGGTGCTTGGCACAATCTTTTGCTGTTGGGCAGTCTGCTTCCAGGCTAGCTTGTTGCCGGTTGCGGGGGCATCGTCCAAGGCACTCATAGTTACGAAGCGTATGCGGCTTAAGAATCTATTCTGGGAAGTGACACTCGCAGCGATTAGGCTGGGGAGTATGACTGAACAGAACCAAGAAAAGATTAACGTCAAGTCCTTCGAGCTCGACCACCGCCTCGTCAGCGCGCCTTATATCCGCGTGGCTGACCGCACCGATTTGGGCGGCGGCGTAGAAATTATCAAGTACGATCTGCGCTTTTGCCAGCCCAATAAGGAGCACCTGGACACGGAGGCGCTGCACTCCGTGGAGCACATGATGGCCAACTTTATGCGCAACTACACCGATAAGCTCATCGGCTTTGCTCCCATGGGCTGCCGCACCGGCTTCTACGCCATTACCAATGGCATGGAGCAGGATGAATTGCTGCGCGCCGTTGAGGGTGCGCTGAACGATATCCTTACCGCCACCGAGGTTCCCGCCGCCAACGAGGAGCAGTGCGGTTGGGGCGCACACCACAGCTTGAAGGGCGCACAGGATGCGGCCCGCAAGTTCTTGGACGCCAAGCCGGAGTGGCTCGAGGTCATGGCTGCCTAAGACTGCGCCGGGGCGGCTTTTGCGCCGCCCGTGCTGCCTGTGCCGGCCACAAGCAACGATTACGTCCAAAACAACCGCGTTTCGTCAAAAATGAGGACGAATTTTAGAAGAACGCGGTTGTTTTGGACGTTTTTATATGCGTGCGGCCTAGTCTTCGTCCATGGATACGCCCAGCCACACCGGCTCGGGCACGAGCTCGACGCCGAAGGCTTCGCGCACGCCGTCGCGGATCGTGCGGGCCAGCGCGACGATGTCTGCGGCGGTCGCGTTTCCGCGGTTGGTCAGCGCCAGGGTGTGCTTGGTGGACAGCGTTGCTGGGCCGGAGCCGGGGTAGCCCTTTGTGAATCCTGCGTTATCGATAAGCCAGGCTGCCGAAAGCTTTTCGTGCGGGGACGGTTCGCCCTGTGCTGAAGCGGTGGCGGGATGGCGGGGCATGCGGTCGGCGAGGGCATCGCCAAGCGTGGCGCGCACCTTGTCCTGGACGGCATCAGCGACGCTGGACTCGACCACGGGGTTGGTGAAAAAGGAGCCGGCAGACCAGGTGTCGTGGTCGGCGGCATCAAGCACCATGCCCTTGCCGCGGCGCAGCGCGAGGACCTCTTCGCGGACCTGGGCGACGGGGCGGCGCTCGCCGGGGGCATCGGTAAGCTGCCCAAAGCGCAGTGGGCGCGACAGCCCATCGGTGGTCAATTGCAATTCGACCTCGAGCACCACCGCGCGGCCGGTGAATTTCAGGTTGGAGTAGCGGTAGGCCAGATCAAGATCGGAGACGGGAACCCACTCATCGGCATCGGTGCGCAGGTTATACAGGCGCACGCGGGTCAAGACCTCAGAAATCTCGGCTCCATAGGCACCCACGTTTTGCACGGGCACCGCGCCCACCGTGCCGGGAATGCCGGAAAGGCACTCGATGCCGCCCAGGGACTGTGCCACGGATTCCGCCACGACCTCGTCCCATACCGCACCGGCTTGGGCGCGCACGAGGCCAGTCTCGGTATCCATGTCCACCACGGCAAAGTCGAGGACGACGGCGACCACGTCTACCTCGCCATCAGAAACCAACAGGTTGGAACCGCCGCCGACCACGATGAAAGGAACTTTTTCTTTCTCGAGGTACCGCAGTGCTGCAACCGCTGCTTCAGGCCGCGAACAACGCAACGTGACCCGCGGCTTTCCCCCCACGCGCAAGGTGGTGAGATCGGCAAAGCTCGCCGTGGGATCCACGTCTACGCCGTCGATTGCTGTGAGTTGTTGCGTAAAAAATTTATCAAGCACGTATACCAAGGTAGTCTGTTAAGCATGTCAACTCGTAGTGAAAACACCGTAACCATCAATCAGCCTATCGACATGGTTCACAAGGCGCTGCTCACCCAGGGGTACTGGGAGTACATCGTGGCAAACCTTTCCCCTGAGGCAGGCCAGGTTCACGATTTCTCCGATAACGTAGCAACTCTCTACGAGGTCCTGCCGACCAACCTCTTGCCAGAGGCAGTGCGCGCCATGGTCTCGCAGGACCTCAAGGTCAAGCGCGTGGTCACCGTGGGCGAGCTCAACGGCCAGGCCGCTGACGTCAACTACACCGCAGACGTCAAGGGCACCCCGGTGGACTTCAAGGGCGAGATTTCCCTGGCCGGCGAGGGCGAGATGACCAAGCTGACCTACACCAACGAGATCTCCGTCAAGATCCCGATGATGGGCGCAGCCATCGAGCCAAAGGTGGGCGAATCCCTGGCAGAGCTCTTTGATAACGAGGGCAAGCTGACCGAACAGTGGATTTCTGACAACTCCTAAGGCACTCACCCCTTAGAATTCCTTCACGCCCATGGCCGACCACGCTCATAACCTGCGCGCCAGCGCAGCAGCGGGTCGGCCTTTTGGCGTTATTACCCGCGGCACCACCAACTACAACCGGCTGCGGCGCTGCGATAGGTGGATAGTAGCCCACCCGGAGATTTCGGCCCTGCTGCGCCACGTGCGCACCCCGCTCGCGCTCGACGTGGGCTACGGCGCCTCCCATACCACCACCGTGGAGTGGGCGCGGTGGCTGCGCCGCATCAACCCCCGCGTGGATGTGCGCGGGTTGGAAATCCACCCGGACAGGGTACTGCCGCCGCGCGATGGCGTCCGCTTTGAGCTGGGCGGATTTGAGCTCGCTGACTACCGGCCGCAGGTGGTGCGCGCCTTTAATGTGCTGCGCCAATACGACGTAGACCAGGTTGCGGAGGCGTGGCAGACGGTGTGCTCACGCTTGGCCCCCGGCGGGTTCTTCGTGGAGGGTACCTGCGATGAACTGGGCCGGCGCGCGGCGTGGATCCTGCTCGATCAGCATGGCCCAAAGACGTTGACGCTCGCGTGGGATCCCTTCGACGTTGCTCGGCCTTCCGATGTGGCCGAGCGCCTGCCCAAGGTGCTCATCCACCGCAACGTGCCCGGCGAGCCCATCCACGAGCTCCTGCAGGCCGCCGATAGGGCTTGGGATCGCGCCGCCGGGTGGGCCCCGCACGGCCCGCGGGTGCGGTGGCGCATGGCACACGCCCTGCTTGCCGATGCCCCCTTTAGCCTCCAGCCTCCCCGCCGCCGGCTGCGCGATAATACGCTCACTGTGAGCTGGGAGAGCATCGCACCCCGCTAATATCCAGCACACATTGCCACCGGCCGCCTCATGCGCCACACTGGTAGTCATGGCTGCAAAGAAATCGGGCGGATCGCTCGCGTGGAAAATTGTCGTAGGCGTCCTCGTAGCGCTCCTTGTTATCATCCTCATCGCCGAGTTTGGCCTACGCTGGTTCATTGGTAATCAGATGACCGAGGAGTTTAAAAATAGCGCCAAGGAAGAAGGCATCGAGGTCACGGAAGATCCCTCTGTAAGCTTTGGCGGCAGCCCCCTCCTCTTTGGCCTGCTGCGCGGCTCGATTTCCCAAATGGATATGACCACGCCGTCGACCCTGCAGATCGAAGGATCGCAGATCAAGGGGCAACCCGCCTCTGAAATCCACGTGGAAGACATGTCGACGGATACCGATAACCCAGTAGCCGGTTTCCTCCGCGCCACCACCACCGTTCCGGATGACTATCTGCTGGCCAGCTTCCAAAAAGGAATCTCAGACCAATCCGGTAGCGAAACCATTGGAAATATGGTGGTCACTGAAATCACCGCGAATGACCAGAGCGACGAGCTGGAGGTGAAATTTGGCGGCGGTTTGGCCAGCCTTTCGCTCAAGCCCACCGCCCGCGACGGCAAGCTGGAGATCAATGCCACCGAGGCCGCAATCTTTGGGCTGTCGCTGCCTGAGCAGGCCACCAGCGCCATTTCTGATGCCCTGCAGGACGGCATGTCCGAGCAGCTCGTTGCCAATGACATGCAGGTCGAATCCGTGGACGTGGGGGATGGCAAGCTCACGCTGACCATCACCGGTACCGATGTCCCGATGAACGATATGGACCACTTCTCCGGCGAAAGCGGCGAACAGAAGAAGGCCGCCTAACACCGTCGCCGCAGAAGCGCCCGACCTAGGGAGCGGGAAATTCTACGACGGGCAGCGAGCTGGACAGCTCGCTGCCTTTTTCTATGACGATCTTGTGAAAACCGGCCTGGGCGGCAGCGGTTTCCGCGAGGGACCGCGCCGGTTCTGTCTCCGGCAGGATGAGGCCCACGCGGGCCGGGTCTGGGCAGGCCTCGCGGATGGCGACGAGCTCGGCGAGGATAGGGGTGGCATCGGCAAGCGTGGCATCAACGCTGACCCACACCTCGTCCGCGCCGGACTGGATGGCTAGGCGGGCCTCAGAGGCCTTGATGAGCGTGTGGTGCCGGCCAGTGGGATAGCCCGCCACGGCGGTAATGCCCGCCGGCTCTGCCGCCGCCGCCACCGTCACGTGGTGCGGCGAGACCAGCACATGCTGCCCAGCGGCCTGCTCCCTGACCTCGGCGGCGGAAGCGTGCAGGAGATTTTTCATGCTTAGTAGCTGTAGTCGCCGTTGATGATGGCCTTGAGCTGCGGGCGCACGTCAAACCAGTAGATGCCGGTGATGACCGTGCCAATCCACGCCAAAATTTGCAGGCCGGTAGCCATCGCTACCGCCGAGCCCGCAAGCAGGCCTACCCATACCCATTTACCTTTGCGGTCGCCGGCCCGAAACGCGTCCTCGCGCGTAGATGCTGCGAGCACGGCGCCGATGATGGCGGTAATGGTTAGGACCTGGAAGAAGTAGATGGGAAACTTATGGGCAATGTCAAGTAAGAGGTACATGCAGATTAATTCGTCGGTTCGTCGGTATCGATAACTTCGCCATCGATAATATTATCGTCCTTGTCCGCAGCAGCGGAATTACCATTCTTGGGCGCGTTCTTCTTCTCGTTCACGCGCTCCTGAGCATAGCCATACGCGTCCTTCACGCCCTCGCGGGTTTCCTGGTACGCATCCGCAAACTTGCCCTTGGCCTCAGAGAAAGCCTCCGAGTCGCGGGTTTCCTCCGCGGCCTTCTTAATGGACGCACCCCACTGCTTGGCGGTGGTGGTGGCCTTATCCAGCATGCCGTCCTTCTCGCCCTGTGGGCCCTGCGCACCTGCGCCCTGGTTCTCGCGCTCTTCCTGCAGGCGGCCGCCGAAATCCTTGGCGGTATTCAGCGCAGACGCACCGGCTTCCTTCAGGGAATCAAAAAGCTTCTTCTTCTCAGTCATGAAATCCTCCGTGTGACAAATTATTCCGGCGCATTAGGCGCCGAAAATGAGATGATTAACAGCATATATGGCCAATCCTGCCAGGGAACCGACGATCGTGCCGTTGAGGCGAATAAATTGTAGATCCTTGCCCACCATCAGCTCGATATTCTGCGAGGCCTCCTGCGCATCCCAGCGCTTGATGGTCTCCGGGATGATCGCGATGATCTCCGGGGCGAACTTCTCCACCGCGTAGCGCGCGGCCTTGTCCACGAGGTCATTGGCTTGGGTTAGGAACTCGGAATCCTCGAGCAAACGGTGCGCCAATTCCTTCACCTTGGCCGTCATCTTTTGCCGCAGGAAGGATTCCGGGTCATTGAACTGATCAATCAGCGTAGTGGAAATCGTGCGCCACATCGCTGCCGGCGCCTGCTGGACCTGATCAGAGGCGAGCATCTCCTGTTTGATGCTGTCGATGCGCTCACGCATATCCGCATCCCACTGCAAGTCCGCAGCCAGCTTGGACAAGTTGCGGCGAATGGCCAGGCGGGCCTCGTGGTTGCCATCGCGGCGAACTTCCTCGGCGAAGTTAACGAGCTCGTTATAGACCTTGTCCCCCACCATCTCGCGGGCAAAGCGCGGCGCCCAGCCAGGCATGCGCTCATCGATGGCCGTAACCACCGTTGATTCCATGCCAAGAATCTTCTTGTGTGCCCAGTCAATGAGGTCATCCTCCAGCGGGCGCGCCTTACCGTCCGCGATATAGCCCTCCAGCAACCGGCCCAACGGCGGCCCCCACTCCGGCTCCGCCAGGCGGTCCATGACCTGGGTGCGGATGAACTGCTCCGCCTCAGCCGGGTCGAGGTCCTCCACCACGCTGGCGGCGCGCTGGCCAATCCATTCGGAGACCTCCTCCGCCTTGCCGGGTTCTGTCCCTTGGCGCGCCAGCCACAGCGGCAGCTCCGCATCCCGCACCTTGGCACTCAACGCATCCGCGGTCAGGAAGTTCTCCTCCACGAAGTCCTTCAGCGCATCACCCACGCGATCCTTATTATTCGGAATCAGCGCCGTGTGCGGGATGGGCAAGCCCATCGGCCGACGGAACAGTGCAGTAACCGCGAACCAGTCCGCCAGGCCACCGACCATGCCGGCCTCCGCCGCCGCACGCACGTAGCCGACCCACACCGGTGCCCCGCTTTCCGATGCCTGCCACCACGAACACCCCAAAAAGATCACCGCCGCCAGCAAAAGCAGCGACAGCGCAATCGCCTTCCACCGCCGCAAGTCTGCCCGGCGCGCCTCCTGGTTGCCGGCCTGCGGCACACCGGTGCCTGACGATGCCGGCTCCCTAGCCGTATCGAGCTCTGCGTCCGAGCGGTGCGTCATGTGTTCTCCTTGGGGATTGTGAAGGTGCATGTGAGCTTCGGTCTATAACACTAGTGGGCATTGCGGGGGCGCAAGGTAGCTGGCTTGGCTAAAATCGATCTTTAGCTTTTCAAACCACTGAAATGCACTTCCCAGTGGCGTAGATCGACGAAGGACGATTCAGGTGGCACGACTCAACCTCAAGGCAATCGAAGAACGCATCAAGCCCCTTGCCGGGCAGGATGACTATGACCGCGAGTTCATCTTTGATCTCTTGCTGGCATACGGCCGCTCCAAGGGAAATATCACGCGCCTGCGCAATGGCTCGCTCAACATTGCTGAGGATCCAGAGCACGAGGTCGCACAGAAGAATATCGTCTACTTCCGCGAGACCACCGGCGATCTGCTCGAAGAACTTGAACGCCTGCGCGTTTCTCCCACGGTGGTGAAGTTTGCCACCCGCTTTGTCATTGTCACCGATTACACAGAAATGATCGCGTACGACCTGAAGACTAGGGAGAACCGTACCTTCCCTCTGCGCGAAATTGACCAGCATTTCACCTTCTTCTTGCCTTGGGCCGGCATGGAAAAGGCCCAATACACCGCCGAATCCCACGCGGATGTCAAGGCCGCGGAGAAGATGGGCACACTGTTCGATGAGCTCGCTTCCGCCAACCCCAGCATCATGAAAGACCCCGAACAGCGGCACGGACTGAACGTATTTTTCACCCGCCTGCTGTTTTGTTACTTCGCCGAGGACACCGGCATCTTTGGGGAGAACCAGTTCACCAACGCGGTGGGATCGCACACGCTGGAGGATGGCTCCGACACCGCCGATTTCATCCGCGACATGTTTGCCGCCTTGGATGAACCAGACCCGACGAAAAAGCCCAGCCACTTGGCGGACTTCCCTTATGTCAACGGCCGTCTCTTCCGCGCCGACGCCCACCTGACGGTGCCGCGCTTTCCCCCAAAGCCCGTGAGATGCTCATCGAGCTCGGCCGCCAGATTTGGCTCAACATCAACCCAGACATCTTCGGCTCCATGTTCCAGGCAGTCGTTGCACCAGGCAAGCGCTCCAACTTGGGCCAGCACTACACTTCAGTGCCCAACATCCTCAAGACCATCGAGCCACTATTTATGGATGATCTCAAAGAGGAGTTCGACAAAGCCTACGACAGCACCAACAAGTTAGATAAGCTTCTCAACCGCATCGCCCGCATCAAGGTCTTCGATCCAGCTAGGGTTGCCCGCAAATCGTGGACACGTAGTTAAGCTGCTTAGGGGTTAAGCAGCGGCCTTCTTATTACCATTTTGATC
>NZ_JASPHQ010000015.1 GCF_030227225.1 Corynebacterium rhinophilum | reverse complement strand
GATGCAATATCGGAATCAGACCCTTGAACCCCTCACCGCCTAGAATTAAACCAGTCCAACTTTCGGGGGCCAGTTCATTCTCACGGGGCGGGGAACCCGCCCCGTGAGAATGAACCGCCCGCGAGCGCGAAGGGCGGGCGAGGGTGAGGCTGAGGTAGGAGGCCGACCCAGATGTGCTAGCTACCTCCGGCCGCGCTCTCCGTTAAGCCTGGCATTGTGAGGATACGCTCTTGTCGTATTTGGAATATTGCTTCAAAGCGTCATAGAAGGCGTCGGAATAGCCGGTGGCGCCTTCGGGAAGCGGGTGCACGCCATCGGAGTAGAGCATGTCCGGATTATTTTCGGCATAGCCACACCAGTCGGCGATATAGGCATTGTCGTATTCCTTGGCGGCGTCGATGACGTCCTGCTGGGACTGCGCCATCCACTCGCGATCACCGTAGGGAACAACCATTACCACGGTATGGTCCTTGCCGATGATGTCCATGGCCTGGCTGATTTGATTTGGCTGGGCGGCGCCGTTGGTGCCGAAGCCCAAGAATACGGTATCGCGCAACGTGCCGGCGTCCTTCATTTGTTGAAGGATTTGGATACCCACCGTGTAGTGGCGGGATTCCTGGGCATCGATATAAATTCCGGGGAAACGTTGGCTGAGGGCATCGCTAGCCGCCAGCATCACCGAATCACCGATCGCGGTAATATCTGTCCCCTTCGGGATGGGGCGGGTCTTGGCGTCATCCTTTGCTTCGTCTTTATCGTCTTCAGTCGATGTTGTTGACGGAGCGGATGCCTCCGGTGGAGGTGGGTTATTGCTTTCGTTTTGCTGCTGGAGCTGGTCGAGCTGCTGCTCCAATTCGGTCTTGTCGCTGGAATTAACTACGCCGTACACAACGCCCACCAGAGAGGCGACGACCAAGAACGGGACGACAGGCCACATGGCCTTGCCAAAACCATCCTTGAGTTCGCTGAAGCTCGGGCGCGAGGCCCAGTAGTTCTTCCACGTCTTCTTGTATCCGCCGCGGCGGAAAGGATTCTCGATGAACTGATAAGAGATCTCCGAAAGGATCAGGGAGATGGGGACGGCGACAAGACCCAGAATCCAAGTATTCTCAGAATTCTGATTGCCGTGGAATAGCGCCTCCAAAATCATGATGACTGGCCAGTGCCACAGGTACAGCGAGAAGGAACGCTGACCCAACCACCGACTGACCTTCGTCCTAAACAGCGGCGTCATCGGGCCGTACTCGTGGATGACACCCCACACCATGAGGGCACCAAGGATGCTGGTGATAAAGAGCCCGCCGCGGTAGGTAAATTCGGCATCGTCAGGCATGAGGAATAGCTGCGCGACATAGCCGATGAGCGCCAAGAAGCCAATGATGCCGGCGGCACGGGTTTCTACCTTGCCGGAGGATGCCCAAGAATCCGCGTTGGGATCGGACTTCGTAGAGGTCACCAACAAGGAGAGGACAGCGCCGGTCAACAGGCCGAATGCGTGGGTATCCGTGCCGTAGTACACGCGGGTGGGGTCTTCACCTGGCGTAAAGATAAACCACATGGCTGCGAAGGAGGCAAGCCCCAGCACGCTGGCGACGACGACCGGAAGGCGGCGCGGCTGGCGTGACGAGATGCGGAAAATACCCAGCATGAGCAGTGGCCAGATGAGGTAGAACTGCTCTTCTACGGCGAGTGACCAGTAGTGGGCGAATACCTGGATCTCGTTATCGGCGAAATAGGATTGCGAGGTCGCAATCTGCGTCCAGTTATTGACAAAGAACAGGGTGCCGAAGAATTGCTGACGCAGGCCGACGGCCAAATCGCCGCCAACCCACGCAACGATTGCCGTACAGAAAACGAGCACGGCGACGGCGGCCGGCAGGATGCGCCTGAAGCGTCGGACCCAAAAGTCTTTCAGGCTAATCGTCCCGGACGTGCGGTATTCGCGCACGAGGAGTGACGTAATAAGAAATCCGGAGAGGACGAAGAACATGTCCACGCCCAAGTAACCGCCGGGTAGGGCGTCGTCGAAAAAGTGGTAAAAGACAACGGCGAGAACGGCTAGGCCGCGCAGGCCATCGAGGCCCTTGACTTGGCGTAGCCGCGCGTGCCGCTTCTTGCGCACGTTTTTATCCTCTGGCGGTATTGCAAGTACTTCAGAGTCGTTTTGTTGATTCTGCAAGGGGTATTTCGATTTATTGGCGCCCTGCTTGCCTTGCGCAGACGACTGCTCCGCAGAGTGATTGGCTGCAGGTTGTTGTTCTCGCGCGTTCTCTTCGGCAGGGCGCTTAGCCTGAAAGGCCATCGTGGGCGCGGTCTTCTCTCCGCTTGGGTTCCCAGGCTTTTGTTCTTGCGCAGAGGCGGACCCCTGGATAGAGGCAGGCTCCTGGACGGAGGCGGGGCCCTGTGCCGCGGCGGATTCTTGTGTGGTTTGGCGCTGTTCTGGTCGCTTGCGACTAGATGCGCGCTGTTCAGGCTTGTGCTGTTTGGGCTTAGCTTGCTCAGGCGTGTGTTGTTTGGGCTTAGCTTGCTCAGGCGTGTGTTGTTTGGGCTTTTGGGCGGGCCAAGACTGCTGGGTGGGAAATTCAGGGGTTCCTTGTGCGGCGTTCGCCGAATCATCGGCAGGCTTTGCAGGGCCAGAAGGCTTAGTCGTACCCGAAGGACGAGCGGCGTCGGAGGACCGAGTAGTACCGGAAGACTGGGATGCGCTAGCGGAGTTTTTAGGGCGGGAAGTACTAGGACTGCTGGACGTACCGCCGGGGCTCGCTGGGAATTCCTTCGTCTCGGCCGCGGGTTGCTGCGGTTTCTTAGATCCTTTGGGCGTGGCTGGCTTTATCGGTTGGCGCTTTTTCGCTTCGGCTTTTTTCTGCGCGGAACCGTTTTGCTTGTTTTGTGTAGTGCCCTTAGTTGGAGCGGATTTGTCGCCCTTCGCATTTTGGGTGCGAGTTGCCTGCTTTTGTTGCGGCGTGGGCGTACCTATCTGGCGCGACTGGCGCGCGAGACCACGGTTGATGTCCGTAGGCTTTGTTTGTGCAGCTTTCTTACTGTCCTGCTTGCCTTTGTCCTGTGGTGTTGACTTGCTGTTTTGCCCACTCGAGCGGGGAGCCTGTTGTTGCTTCCGCGCGCCTTTATCAGTGTGGCTTTCCGCATTCGGTTCGGCGGGTGCGGTGGATTTAGGCGTGGAAGCCTCAGTGGAGGAATCACCTGTAGGCCCATCCTTTTGCCGCGTCGAAGGCGGCGTGGCCTCATTACGCTCGGAATCTTTCTTCCCCAGCAGCGAGCGCAGAAAACGATTCACATGAACTCCCATTGCACTACGAAAATGTACTAATCGGCCAATTTTAGACCGCGAGCAGCGCCATTACCCAAAGTAGAGAGCACGGCGTGGCGCGGGAGATTGGCAATATTTAACGGATAGATGGTGAAAGAAAAGAGTCTAATCCTATTGGCTGGCAAAAAGCTGATTCAGCACTGTCAGCACCCCATACTCGGTATTGGGCGGGGCGATTGTATCGGCAATGGCTTTGAGCTTAGGATGCGCATTGTCCATGGCAATGGCGGTGCCAGCGGCTTGGAGGAGTTCGAAATCATTGAGGAAATCCCCAAACGCCGCGGTGCGAGATTGGGGGATACCCAGCAGCGATGCCATGGTTTCTAGCGCCACCCCCTTATTGACCCCGGCCGCCATCACATCGAGCCACACTGCCCCAGATACCGCAATATTGTGCTCGGGCACCGCCTCGCGCAGCGGATCGTGGAGGTGTTTCTCGCTGCCATCGGCGCAGAAGGCCGCGATTTTGATAATGTCCTCATCGAGCAGATCGTGCAGGTTATCCACCCAGGTGATGGATTTATAGTACTTGGAAATTTCGGCGGAGGCTTGCTCGTCGATGCCCGTTTCCACAAACGCCGTTGCCGGCGTGCACAGCACCACGGTGTGGGGTCGGGCTACCGCGTCGAGCGCTCTCACCGCAGCGTGGACGGCCGATGACGGCAGGGGCGTAGTGCTCAGCAGCTCGTTATTGTGCACAACCACGGAGCCATTTTCCGCAATAAAGGTCTCTTCATGAGGAAACATCTCTTGCAGGGTGGCGAGCTGACGCCCCGATGCTGGAACGAGGGTGACGCCAAGCTCGGTTGCGCGCTGGCTAGTCTCCGCGAATCCTGGCGGCAAGTCGCCATTTCCATCGAGCAGGGTGCCATCCATGTCTAGGGCGATAAGCTGTGGAAGCAAAATTAAGACCTATCTGTGAAGTCGCAAACGGTAGCTAGGTATATGAGTTGTGTGTCACAATAGGGGATATGACTAATGATGCACCTATCGTGTCCTCAATCCGCAACCATACCGGAGTCATTGAGCTCAACCGCCCAAAGGCTCTCAACTCCCTGAGCCCAGAAATGATCGATCTCATTGCCGCCGCTTTGGATAAGTGGCGTGATGATGACGAGGTAGAGCAGGTCCTTTTGACCTCTACCAATCCCAAGGCCTATTGCGCGGGTGGCGATGTCCGCTTGGCCCGCGACGGCATCGTGGACGGCAAGTACGACGAGGTCGATGACTTCTTCGCCTCGGAGTACACCCTCAACGGGGATATCGCGGAATACCCCAAGCCGGTCATC
This sequence comes from Corynebacterium rhinophilum, assembly GCF_030227225.1. Classification (GTDB taxonomy): domain Bacteria; phylum Actinomycetota; class Actinomycetes; order Mycobacteriales; family Mycobacteriaceae; genus Corynebacterium; species Corynebacterium rhinophilum. The sequence continues at coordinate 63,318 of NZ_JASPHQ010000015.1, read as the reverse complement.
GCGCTGGTGGATGGCATCGCTATGGGCGGCGGTCTTGGTGTCTCCGCGCACGGCTCGCACTGCGTGGTCACGGATAAGACTTTCGCCTCCATGCCGGAGATGAATATTGGCTACGTCACGGATGTGGGCATGGCGTATGCCTCCCAAAACGCCGTAGGCACGCGCGGTAAGGCCTCGCCAGAGCTCGCGAAGTTCTGGGGTATTACCGGCTACCGCATGTACGCCGCCGACCTCGTGTGGAGCGGGCTGGCCACTGACTACGTAAAAGACGGCGATGCCTTTGCCAGCGACGTCATTGACAAAGGCATTGACGCCGCGCTGGAACAGCACTCCGTGCAGCCGGAAGACGAGGCCCCGCTTGCGGAGCTCATCGAGGGGATTGAGGCCAGCTTCCGCCACGATTCCTGGCAGGACATCACCGCTGCCGCAGAGGAGTACCCAGAACTGAAGGAGCTGGTAGAAAAGCTTACCGCGCAGGCCTGCCCGACCTCCATCGTGGCCGCGCTGGAGCTCTACCGAGCAGAGGCGGAGTGCTCGAGCATTCGCGATGCCCTTGAGCTGGAAAAGAAGCTGGGTGCTTATATGTATCGCCGCGATGACTTTTCCGATGGCGTGCGCGCGGTATTGGTGGATAAATCCAATGACGCGGCATTCAAACCGGCAAGCGTCGCGGATGTGGATGTAGACGCCATCCGCGATGTATTAGCTAAAGATTAATCCCGCGGAAGGAGGCGTAGGCCGATCGGGCCCGCGCCTCATTGATTTCTCGGGGTGGGGTAGCCGCCAGCGTTGCCTCCGTGGCCGCGGATGTGGGCTGCGGCAAATGCAGCGCTTCGGAATCGAGGAGGACGAGGCCGACGCGGCCATCGGCAAGCGTGGTGCCCACCAAAGTCCACATGCCCAAGATAGGCAGGGCCAGCTGGGGTACCTGCCGGGCGCGCGCGTAGTCCAGCGGTAGCGCGGGCCGGATTAGCGCCGGCACCTGGTGATCGATGCCGAAGCGGTACAGGTTCGCGGCAGCCTGCGCGGCTGCGGTGTCCTTGACCTCAGGATCGGCCCACGCCCACAGGAATCGCTCCTCCGAAATGGTGGCGATGAGTACCGCCGTGGCCTCGGCCTTCCCGCCAGAATAGCGGATCTCCGCCGTTGCCTCGTTCGCATTGAGGTGCACCGTGGCCTCGGGGAAATTGCCCTGGAAGTACATCTGGTGCTCCATGCCGTAATAAAAGGCATCCTCGATGATGCGGGTATCTTTCATGCCCGGCTCGATGGCGGTGATCTGCGGCGCGCCCGCTGCGCTAGAAAAATACAGCGTCGTTCCATCGGAAAAATGCTCGACGGACTCCGCAGTGGAGTCTGCGGCAGATTCCGCGCCGACCTCTGCGGCCGTGATGCCTAAGTGGTGGGCGAGTTCGTGCACCGCGCGTTGCTCATCAATGTCCGGCGCGCTGCGGCGAATGCCTGCTGCAACGCTGGTGGGAAAGTCGAGGCGAGGGTGAAAATCCACAGCAATAATCGCCTCATGATCTCCTTGTTGTGCCCGCAGTACCGGGGCATTGCCGGCCAAGAGGCGAGCGAGGGGGATGAACTTCGCCGGGGCATCCCCGCCCTGCGGCAGGTCGGCCTCCGCCTGCATCGCCCACTGCCAGGTAGGCGAATCGGCGCGATCGATGACGGCGATGCGTGTGCCCCGGAAGTCTTTGACACCGGAGGGAGAGCTGCAGCGAATCTCCACGGGCTGATTGTGGTTAAGGCGCCCCTCGGAATCCGTTGAGGGGGTGAGGAAATTAAATTCCACGTCGGTGGTATCGCCCAGGCGGGCCAGGAAGGCGGCATCAAGGCCCGACTGAATAAAGCAGGCATCGCGGGTGGCCTGGGCAAGCGAATTCGAAGTATCCATAATTACCTACGAGGATACTGAAACCTCATACGAGGCCGCGCAGGGTGGCAAAGGCGTGGTGGACCAGCTCATCGCGTTCCCTTTTGCCGGGGGACCTGCCCAATTCGCAGCGCCTTTTCAGCTCTTGCTGGCAGGCATTGCCGGTGCTGCCGCACGCGGTCAAGATGATGGTGAGCTCGAAGGCCGAATATTCGGGGTAGCGCTCTTGAAAGGCAACGACGACACGGTGCGTGACGCTATCGAATTTCTTCTTTTCCTCGGCGGTGTGGCTGAGGTTTTCCATCGCCTCGCCGATCTTGAACAGGCTGTGCAGCGAGCGCAGCTCCATGTCTTCATTGTCCAGGGCATCAATGAGCGTGTATTCCAAGACAGTAGAGATGGGCTCGCCGGGAAATGCGGTGGGAATATCCTCTGCGAATGCCTCGAGGACATCCGCGGTGTAATGCAAGAGGGAATCGGCCACGGAAGAAAAATAATTGTGGAACGTGCGCGGGGAGACCCCGACGGCGCTGGTGATATTTGAGACCGTGACTGCCTCAGCGCCGCCGTCCAAGGCGAGGCGGGCCGCGGCATCAGACATGGCCTGGCGCGTTGCTCGCTTCTTGGATTCGCGCAAACTAGTCACGATGAACCTTTCCTACCTTGTCGTGCTGAAAGCGCATGAGTGTCTCGCGCTCCTTGTGCAGGGCCTCGCCCTCGATATCCATATTAGGCACGATCTTATTCAACCACTTAGGGAACCACCACGCCTTGTCTCCCAAGAGGAACATGGTGGCGGGGATGACCATCATGCGGATAACGAAGGCATCGATAAGCACGCCCATTGCCAGGGCGAAGCCCATGGTCTTAATGAATGGCTCGTCCATCAGGATGAATGCCGCGAAGACCGAAATCATGATGAGCGCTGCGGCCGTGACCACGCGCGCGCCGTGCTTAAAGCCATTCGAGGTTGCGTTGGCGGCGGTCTTGCCGCTGACGTAGCCCTCGCGCATGCGGGTGACCAAGAAGACCTGGTAGTCCATGGCCAGGCCAAAGGTTAGGCCGATGAGCATGATGGGCAGGAAGGATAGCAGCGGCTGCGGGTCGTTGACGAGGCCGAACATGCCCTCTTGCCAGATGCCAACGGTAATGCCGAAGGTGGCGGCCACGGAAAGCCCGTAGCCCGCGGCGGCAATGAGTGGAACCCAAATGGAGCGGAAGACCAGCATTAAGACGATGAAGGCAAGGCCCAAGACGATGGCCACGTACGGTACGAGCACGCTACTCAGGCGCTCAGAAATATCGTCGAAGATCGGGGTGATACCGGTAATGCCGTAGGAGCCGCCGTCCTTAGAAAATTCGCCCTGGTACTCGCGCAGGTGCTCCAAGGTCTCGGTGGTTTTCTCATCGGTTGCGCCGGTGGTTGGCGTGATCATGATCTGGGCGGCATCGCCGTTATCCGTGGTTTGGATGATTTGGGCGTTATCCACGCCCTCGGTGTCGTTGAACTTGTGGAGCAGATCCTGGAAGGCCGGCATGCGGTCTTGTTCGGAGACGTCTTCCACATTGACAAAGGCGATCATCGGGGCATTGCGGCCTGGACCAAAGGCCTCCTCGGACATCTCGTAGGCCTCGCGCTGTGGGGTGCCGGGTTTAGCGGAGCCATCGGTAGGCATGGCCAGGCGCATATTCGCAAATGGGATGGCCAGGATGGCAAGTACGATAACGCCTACGCCTAGGTGCAGCCACGGGTGAGCGCGCACGCGGCGGACCCAGCGCAGGCCCATGGTTGGCTTCTCGTCCTCGGGGTCTGGAACCTTGGGTCCGGGCACGCGCCCGGCGAAGATCTTGGTGCCCAGCAGGCCCAGCACGGCGGGGATGAAGGTATTGGCCACTAGCACGGCGATGACCACGGTGCCCGCGGCGGTGATAGCCATGGTGGATAGGAATGGGATGCCGATAATAGTCAGGGCCGCCAGGGCGATGACCACGGTGGTACCGGCGAAGACGACGGAGCCGCCGGCGGTGCCCAGCGCCATGCCCATGGCGTGAGCGCGGGTGCCCTTATCCATCTTCTTCAGTTCCTTGGCCAGTTCCTTTGGTGTCAGGTTATTCAGGCCCGAGGAGGTGATGAGCTCATTGCGGAAGCGGTTGACAATGAACAGGGCGTAGTCGATGCCCACGGCAAGGCCGATCATGGAGGCTAGCGTCGGGGTCATATCGGAGACGGTATCGGTAAAGATGGTGGCCAGCTGTACGCCGAGGATGCCGATGCCCACGCCGATGACGGCGGAAATCAGCGGCATGCCGGCAGCTACGAAGGAGCCGAAGGTCACCAGCAATACGATGGCGGCAACCACCATGCCGATAAGTTCGGCGCTGCCATTCATGCCAGCCTCGGCCATCGCAAAGGCATTGCCCTGGTACTTAACGGAGAGGCCTTCGCCGTCATGCTCGTGCAGGACATCCGTTACCGCAGCCATATCGTCATCGTTGATGTCCATGACATCAGCGGCATCGAAGGCGATGGTGACGGTGCCGGTGGTCCTATCCTCGCTCAGCGGGGAAAGCTGCTGCAGGTTCTTCGCAACCTGCTCTTCGGGTATGCCTTGGGCCCGCATCTGCTCGCCCATTTGCTTTTCCATGCCAGCGGCGGCGAGGACCGGGCTGACCAACTCATCCTCGTTCTTCAGCGCACCGGTGTCCTTGAGATCTTGGAGCAGCTTGTCGATGTCCCCGGCAACGGCATCATCGCTCAGCTCCTTGCCCGCAGGGGCCTGGATGACCACGGTGCCCTCTGGGGCGCTCATGGCATCGGTATCTTGATCGAAGTGCTCCATCATCTCTTCTTGAGTAGTGGTGGAGTCCATCTCCGGCATGGCGAAGTTGGGGTTCGGGGTTTTGGCAAAGCCGGCGGTGAGGCCGACCATCGCCATCAAGACGATGATCCAGAAGGCGAGGAAGGGCCATACCGTGCGGTAGGACCAGCTTCCCAGCCGGTAGAGGAATCTGGACATGGTGAGCTCCTTTATGCGTGAGAGGTGTGGGCACTGCTTCTAAAACCTTGCATAGTCTATGCAATCTTGCGGAAATGGTGCAAAATAAGGTGCAGGTAGGCATAGTAGCTCTTTAATGTGACCTATAACCCAGCCCAGCCCAGAGTGCACAGGGTGGCGCGAAGGATAGGTAGACTATCGCGCATGATTCACGCGGTAAGTTTCGCTCTCTTGGATTCGGTCAATGCCTTGCTCATTGGCATCCTCGTGGCCATCGGCATCATGCTCCCGCGCGGGAAGTACCGCTGGATTGCCGGCCTAGTCATCCTGGGCGATTGGTTGGGAGTTCTTACCGCCGCGGCCGTGGTCATGTTCGTCCTATTGGGCGTGCGCGAACAGATAGCGGCCATTTTGGAGTCACCGATTGCCGGCGGCATCCTCATCATCGTCGGCATCGCCCTGGCCTTCGCCGCCTGGCATTCCCAGGGAAAACCCAATGCCTTGATCGGGCGCATGCTGCAACCGCTGCGCAGGCCTTCTATCACCACCGTGCTTATCGGGTTCGTGATGGGCGTGGTGCAATCGCTGACCTCCGTGCCGTTTTATTTTGGCCTCATGTTCTTAGCCACCGAGGATCTGTCGCTCGCCGCCCAATACGGCGGCCTTCTGTGGTACGCCACCCTGGCGCTTTCCCTGCCGGTGGTGTGCGGCCTTTTCATCGCCGTGGTGCGCGCCCACCCAGACTCAGCTGCGGGCCGAGTCTTTGCGGCGGCGCGCGAAAACAGCACACGGGTTGCGCTCATCAGCGGCTATGTAGTTGCCGCCTTCCTTATCATCATGGGTGTCGTGAACCTATAGGTATGCGCTAGTCAAAGTAGACATCATCCAGCGTCAGTTCGGTGCCAGATTGCTGCTTAGCTATGTTCACGTAGCGCGCGGCGTGCGGGATAAATGCCGCGGACTGCTCGGTGGAAAGCTCGCGACGCACGGTGGCCGGGACGCCGGCGGCCAAGGAGCGGGCCGGGATTTCCGCGCCCTCGCGCACCAGCGCGTCGGCGGCGATGAGTGAACCGGGCCCGATGGTGGAGCGAGATAGCAGGGTAGCGGACATGCCCACCAGGCTGCCAGCGCCCACATGGGTGCCGTGGAGCATGGCCATGTGGCCTACCGTGACATCGTCTTCAAGGATGCACGGTGCCTCCCGTTCCACGTGGATAACGCTATTGTCTTGAATATTGCACCGGCTGCCAATGCGGATGGGGCCGACATCGCCGCGCAGCACGCAGCCATAAAATACGGAAGAATCCGGGCCGATTTCCACATCACCAATGATGGTGGCATTCGGCGCGATCCAAGCGCTGCGGTGGATGCGCGGGCGCGCGCCTTGGAAGGGATAAATAGGCATTATTCCACCACCACCGCGAGGCTGGGGGATAGCTCGTACTCGCCGGAGATGGGGGCATCGGCAAGCGGGGCACCCGCAAGCTCGGCCTGGGAGAGCGCGCTCGCCAGCGTCGGCGTGATGGGGATGATCCAGCCGTGCTTGGGATCTTTGACCGGCAGCACATCCTTCGTTACGGCGGGAAAATGCGCCGTGGTGGTGGGGGAGATAAGGGTCGCGGACTCGCGCGAACCGGCGAGCTCAGCAAGGGCCCGCGCGCCCTGCTGGCCGGTGATAATGATGATCAGCTGGCCGGCGGTCCTAATATCTAGCCGGTCCACCTGCACGGTCGTCGCGGCGGAATCAGGCCGCGCCAAGTGCGGCGCCCCATTCCCGGTAAGTTTGGCAAGAGCGTCCAATAATCCCATAGCGTTCAAGTCTAGCCGCGCAGCCAGGAAGCGGGGTTGACCGCCGTAACATCGCCGCGCGTATTATGGGAGACCATGATTGATGCCAGCAACACCGCCCTTGTTATCGAAGGCGGCGGAATGCGCAATTCCTATACCGCCGCCTGCATAGTCAAACTCATCCAAGAAAACGCCACCTTTGGATGGGTAGGCGGAGTATCTGCCGGCGCCTCCCACACGGTTAATTACCTCTCGCACGATGCCAAGCGCGCGGAGGAATCCTTCACGGATTTTGTCAATAACCCCAGCTTTGGCGGCGTGGGCTCGCTGGTGCGCGGCAATGGCTATTTCAATGCGGAATATATCTATGAGCGCTCCGCGGATAAGGATATGCCCTTTGACTGGGATGCGTACCGCAAGCACCCAGCGGATATGGTGCTTGCCGCCGCGCGGGCCGATACCGGCGAATCCGTGTATTGGACCCGCGATGATGTGAAGGAACCAGAAGATCTGTATGTGCGGGTGCGCGCCTCCTCTACGCTGCCGCTGCTTATGCCCATTCGCATCATCGATGGCTCGCCCTATGTGGACGGCGCCTTGGGCTCGTCCGGCGGCATTACCATCGAGCAGGCGGAAGAGGCTGGCTACGAGAAATTCCTCTTCATCGGCTCCAAGCCGCGCGGATATGTCCGCCCCGAGGTAGCGCGCCCGGCGATTACCCGCCGCATCTTCCGCAAGTACCCCGCTATTGCCGATGCCCTCATTGGCCGCCCGCCCATCTATAACGCGGCCAAGGACCGGCTCCTCGAGCTAGAGCGCCAGGGCAAGGCGCAGCTGTTTTTCCCGGAAGATATGCAGGTGGCCTCTACCGAGCGCAATGTGGATAAGTTGCGCGCGAATTACCAGGCCGGCAAGGCGCAAACCCATGCCGAGTGGCCAAAGTGGAAAGAATTCCTGCTGGACTAGCTCACCTCTGGGCCGTGGTGTGAGATCGCCCTCCTGATTCTTTGTGGCATCAGGAGGGATATTCGCGTGCGCTGCACTAATGGCGGTATTCGGTGCACGGTGCCAAGCCTTCTCAGCTAGCTAAATCGCGCCAAGCTCCTAAGATTGCACAGCGTGTTAGCGATTTTTGATGGCAATATTTGGCTGAGCATTTTCTTCATGATCGTGCTCGGCACGCTTTTTGGCATGATTCCCTTTGGCCCGCTGCGCTTCGGTGCGGCGGGTACCCTTTTTGTTGGCTTAGCCTTCGGATCCTTTATAGATCTGGATGACAATATCCTTAGTTCCTTGCAGGAGCTGGGTTTGGGCCTCTTTATCTATATGCAGGGGCTCTCTGCCGGCGAGGCCTTCTTTAAGGGCTTTTCTACCCAGCTAAAGCACATGTTGCTCGCCACGGTGGCGGTAATAGCCGCGGCGGCCGCGGCGCTGGGCATAGGCAGCCTCATGGGGCTATCGCCGCTGGCGGTGACCGGCGTATTCTCCGGCGCGACGACGTCCACGGCATCGCTGGCCGTGGCGCAGCAGCAATCCGGCGAGGAGCTGCCCGCCGTGGGCTATTCCTTGGCCTATCCAGTCGGCGTGGCCGTGGCCATCCTCCTCGTGGCATTCATCCTGCGGCATAGTTGGCCCGCGCAGAAGGACCAGGACCACTCGGCGGAAAAGATTTTCCGCTCGCGGACGATTAAGGTCACCCGCGAAATTTCCTATCCCGAGCTGCGCGAGAAATTCGCGGATCATTTCATCATCGCCACCATCCGCCGCGGCCGTGACATCGACGTGCCGGGCGATAACCCAGAATTGCACCGCGGCGATGTCCTGCGCGTGCTGGTGACCAAGGCAAAGGCTAAGGAGCTTACGGGTGCCCTGGGAAAGCGCCAGCCCCAAACCCCGTTTGTGGATAAGCGCCTGGTCAATGAGACCGTGGCCATTTCCAATGAGGATATTGAGGGCCGCAAGGTCAAGGAGTTAAACCTCTTTTCGCGTTACGGCGCGCGGATTGTGCGGGTGCGCCGCGGCGATGAGGAATTCCTTGCCACCAATGAAACCCACCTTGAATCCGGCGATGATCTAGAAATCGTGGTCAAGCATGACCGCCTGGGTGATGTTCGCGATTATTTTGGCGATTCCGTGACCGCATACTCGCAGCTTAATTGGGTAGCACTCGGCGGTGGGCTGACCATCGGCTACCTGATTTCCCTCATCGTGATTCCGCTGCCTGGTGGTGCGTCCTTCGAGCTCGGGTTCGCGCTGGGCCCACTGATCACCGGCCTAGTCCTCGGCGCCCTGCACCGCACCAGCCGCATTCCGTGGCAGATCCCGTCCCCGATTAATACTGCATTTCAGCAGTGGGGGCTTGCCATCTTCTTGGCCTCAGTAGGCCTGTCCTCCGGCGAGGCCTTTGTGTCCACCGCCTTTTCTTGGATGGGGCTGAAATCCATGGTGCTGGCCGCGATCATTGCCGTTATCATCATTGGGATTTTCGCGGTGGCCAGCCGTTTTATGGGGCAATCCGAAACCCGCACCTCCGGCGGAATTTCCGGCCTCTTTGGCCAGCCCGCGGTGGTCAATTACGCCACGGGCGCCAGCTCGGATTCGCGAATACTTACCGGCTATACCTCCACCATCGTGGTGGCGCAGTTCATGAAGATCGTGGTCATCCCGGTCATGCTGCTCTGACGGGGCAGCCGCTCTATTAATCCGCGACCAAGGTCTCCATGGTCAGCTCTGGGTGTTCCTTCTCAATGAAGGCGAGCTTCCACTTATCGCCAAATAGGGCGATGAGCTCGCCGTCTTGGCGGGTGAAGATCTCCACGCCGCGCTGGCGGCCGAGTTCCGGTGCGGATTCGGCATCGGTGCGCCGCGCCACGGAGTAGGGGATGGGCTCGGTGACGGTTTCGACGTTGTACTCGAATTCCATGCGGGCCTGCATGACCTCGAACTGCATGGGGCCGACTGCCGCCATGACCGGGGAAGCATCACCGCGCGCATCGTTGCGCAGGACCTGCACTACGCCTTCGGCCGAGAGCTGTTCCAAGCCCTTGCGGAAGGCCTTGTACTTGCCCAGCGATTTCGCGCGCAAGATGCGGAAGGCCTCCGGGGCGAATTGGGGCATGGGCTTGAACTGCACCTTTTTGCCGGAATAGATGGTGTCACCGGGTGCTAGCGAGCCCGCGTTGACGAGGCCCACGATATCGCCTGGGTAAGCGGTATCCACGGTATCGCGGGTGCGGCCAAAGACCGTCAGCGCATACTTGGTGGAAAAACTGCGGCCGGATTGGGCGTGGTTGACCTGCATTCCGCGCTCGAATTCGCCGGAGACCACGCGCATAAACGCCAAGTTGTCGCGGTGTTTTTGGTCCATGCCCGCCTGCACCTTGAAGACGACGCCGGAGAAGTCATCGGCTACCTCGCGGACCTCATCGATAGCGCTGGTGGCTGCCTCCACGGCCTTGGGATCGGATTCGCGGGAATGCGGCGCCGGGGCGATGGCGCACAAGGTATCCAGGATCTGGTGGACACCGAAGTTCAGCATGGCCGAGGCGAAGATGAGCGGGGAGGTCACGCACTGCTCAAAAAGTTCTTGATCGTGCAGGGCGCCATCGGCAGCAAGCAGCTCGGCTTCCTCTACCGCGGTTTCCCACACGTCCTCTTCCTTTTCTTCTGCGGCGGCAGGATCGTAGTGCTCTTCCGGCGCGATGGTGGAACCACCGGCGGTGCGGATGAAGTGGATGTAGTTATCGGCCTCGCCGTCATCATTGATGTGGGCCAGGCCGCGGAAATCGCCCGCGATGCCCACCGGCCAGTACAGCGGGGTGGGCTGCAACTGGATTTCGTTTACGATCTCATCAACGAGCTCGAGTGGCTCGCGGCCCACGCGGTCCCACTTGTTGATCACTGTGACGATGGGCAGCCCGCGCGCCTTACAAACGCGGAAGAGCTTGAGGGTTTGTGGCTCGAGGCCCTTGGCGGCATCGATAAGCATCACTGCGGCATCCACCGCGGTGAGCACGCGGTAGGTATCCTCCGAAAAGTCCGCGTGACCTGGGGTATCAACCAGGTTGATCATATAAGGCTCGCCCTCGTGTCCCTCCGGGGCGTATTCAAACTGCAGCGCGGACGAGGCGACGGAGATACCGCGGTTTTTCTCCATGTCCATCCAGTCAGACACGGTGGACTTGCGGTTGCCCTTGCCGTGGACCGCGCCGGCCTCATTAATCACGTGCGCATGCAGCGCCAGCGCCTCCGTCAGCGTGGACTTACCGGCATCCGGGTGGGCGATAACGGCGAACGTGCGGCGGCGCGAGGCCTCAAAAGCGACAGAACTCATGCGCCATAGTCTAGTGGTTTCCCGCTACCACTCCACATTGAGGCGGCGGCCCAGATCCTCAAAGACGCGGTGTGCCACAGAGGTATTCTTCGCAATCGGGCGCTGCATGCCCAGCGTGCGTTTATTATTGTAGTATTCCCCGGACTGGAAATGGATGCCCTCGGTGCCGGTGAGGAAGTAGGCCAAGTTCTCGCCGCCGGCCTCTGCGGTGCCAAAGGCCTTGCCGATGACCCCGGAGTACACCTTGCCGGTAAGCCCTTTCGAGGACTTGCCAAACTCGGTGGCTAAAACGCCTGGGTGAAAGGACACCGCGTTGATGCCGTGGGCATCGATAAAGCGGGCGAGCAAGATATCCGCTAGCTTGGCATTGCCGTATGCGCGCTCTGGGCTGAAATGCTCCAGCGTATTGGGATCTGCCGGATCGAAATTTGAGATCAGCATATTGGCCAACGACGCCGTATTGACCACGGTGGCGCTACTATCGCGCAGCTTTTCTTGCAACAGAGATGTCAAAAGGAAAGGTGCGACGACATTGACCTGCCACGTGCGCTCGAACCCATCAGCGGTCATGGTAGGGCCATCGAAGATGCCGCCGGCATTATTGCCCAAGGCATCGATGCGCTCTAGTTGTTGCAGGTCATCAGCCAGTTGGCGGACCTCAGCAAGCGATTCGAAATCGGCGAGGAAATACTGCCCGTCCACTTCCTGTGCAACGGCCTTGGTCTTGTCCGGATTGCGGCCGATGATGACGAGGTTATCCTGCGGGCGGGTGCGGTGAATCTGCTGGGCGGCTGCGGCACCAATGCCTGACGATGCCCCGGTGATCACGATGGTCCTAGCAGCGGAGTACGGCGAAGTCATAGGCTAGATTCTAGCTATGGACGCGACATTCGTCCGCGACATTCGTTCGTGATATTTGTCCGCGGCGTCGCGCCGCACAGTTCCGCGTGGGGCTGGACAGGTCTATACTTCCGGCTTGTGAAGCGCCTGCTTTTTCTGCGGCAATGGGGACCAGCGCGGCTAACCGCCACCGGGTTCCTACTGCTCATTCTGATAGGAACGGCTTTGTTATTGCTGCCGTTCGCCGAGGCGGGAGATTCCCGCGCCTCGTTTTTATCCGCCCTTTTTACCGCGACCTCCGCGGTCTCGTTGACCGGGCTGGTCGTGGTCGATACCGGCAGTTTCTGGAGTCCAGCAGGGCAAGTGGTCATCTTGGCCCTTATCCAACTGGGCGGTTTGGGGATTATGTCGCTGGCCTCGCTTTCCGGTTGGCTTTTAACCGGCCGGATTAGCTTTAAGGCGCGCAAGACCGGTGCCTATGAAAGCCGGCCCATCCTCGCCGGTGGCATCCGCCGCACCCTGATTTTTACCTTCGCCTTTACCGCGGTGGTAGAAAGCATTATCGCTGTGGCGGTCACCGCGCGCCTGATGGTGGGCTACGGGCATTCCTTCCCGCGGGCGTTATGGGAGGGCATCTTTCATGCCATTTCGGCGTTCAATAACGCTGGGTTTAGCACCAATAGCGATAACCTCGTGCCGTTTGTGGGCGATGCCTGGATACTAATGCCGCTGGCCGGAGCGGTCATCGGCGGCGGACTGGGTTTTCCAGTCTGGGCGGAATTGATGCGCCACCTGCGGCGCGGGTCGGAGGCGACGCGTCGCATCTCTATTACCGCGCGGATGACGCTGGCGGCAACCGGCGTGCTCATTGTGGCCGGCACGATATTTTTTGCCTTGACGGAGTGGAATGGCGTACTGGCACCGATGGCGTGGGGCGACAAGCTCCTCAACTCGTTCTTTGCCAGCGTATCCCCGCGCACGGCCGGTTTTAATACCTTTGACTACGGCGAGGTCCACCCGGTGACGCTCATGGGCACCGATATCTTGATGTTTATCGGCGGCGGCTCGGCCGGTACCGCCGGCGGCATTAAGGTCACCACGGCGTGCGTGCTATTGGCCGCCATGGCCGCTGAGTTCTTGGGCAAGGAAAAGACCTCCATCTACCACCGCAGCCTTCCCCATAGTGTGACCCGACAGGCGCTAGCATTGAGCTTTGCTGGCGTGCTGGTGGTGACCCTGGGCGTGGCGGCACTGCGCTTTTTCGACCCGCAATTTAGCGGTGATCAGGTCTCCTTTGAGGTCATGTCCGCCTTTGCCACCGTGGGCCTATCCACCGGGATTACCGCCAGCTTGTCCGCACCCTCACAAATCGTGCTGTGTTTCATCATGTACCTGGGCCGCGTTGGTCCAACCACCCTGGTAGCAGCGTTGGCGGCCAAGAACCTCAGTCGCCGCTATAGCTACCCCGAAGAAAGGCCCTTCATTGGCTAGCATTTTTAAGGCGTTGGGCCACTCCCGCGCCACCCTCGACATTGCCCCTGTCGTCGTCATTGGCTTGGGGCGGTTTGGTTGCTCCCTGGCTAGCGAGCTCATGGGCCATGGGGTAGAGGTCCTTGGAATCGACTCCGATGAAAAGATCGTGCGCGAACGAGCGCCGCACTTAACCGAGGCCATTTCGGCCGATACCACCGATCCGGCGGCGCTGCGCCAGCTGGGCATCGACGAGGTGGAGCGGGTCATCGTGGGCATCGGCTCGCACCTGGAGGCGTCTATCCTCACCGTCTCCAATTTGGTGGAGCTAGGGGTCAAAGATATTTGGGCCAAGGCTAATTCGGAGGCCCACGAACGCATCCTGCGCCAGATTGGCGCCCACCACGTCATCCGCCCCGAGCGCGATACCGGCCGTCGCGTAGCCTACCTCTTGGGCGGGCGCTTCCGCGACTTTGCTGAGATCGCCCCGTACTACGGCGTGACCCAGATGGCCGCGCCCTCCTCGGTCACGGGCCGCCCGCTCGATTTGGGCGAGGTTTGGCGCACCCACCACGTGCAGTTGGTGTCGGTCTGCCAGGCGGAGGGTGCTTGGGCCCCGCTTGCCGATGCCACCCAGCTCGCCCCCACCGACTTCATCGTCGCCGCCGGCAGCCCACAGGCGCTGGAGAAATTTTCCCAGTCCTAGCGCGAATGAATGCGGTTTTGCGCTTGTACGAGCCCGTGCGTGGCGATGAGCCGGGCGGCTTCGGCGGCGGACGCAATGGCGGTATCGAAGCCGGGGCCGGCATCGACAGGCGCTAAGACATAATCCGGAATCGACGAACCCTTCGGCGGGCGCGCAATGCCAATGCGCACGCGCACATAATCCCGCGTGCCCAGGTTGTGCGTCAGCGATTTCAGCCCGTTGTGCCCATTTTCATTGCCGCCTTGCTTTAGTCGAATTTTATTGGCAGGCAGATCTAGTTCATCGTGAATGACGATGATGTGGTCCGCCGCAATTCCCAAAGCTTGCGCCAGCGGGGCAATCGGATCACCGGAGAGATTCATAAACGTTGTCGTGCGCACCGCCAGGACGCGGGTATCGCCCCAGCGCAGCGGGGCTACCTCGAGGTCCATCCCGCGCACCGGCTCGAGCACGTCGCCGCCTTGGGCCAGCACATCGTCCACGGCCATGTATCCCACGTTATGGCGCGTGGCGGCGTATTTCGCCCCGGGGTTGCCCAGGCCAATGATGAGCCAGTCTGCTTCTAACTCGGCCGGATCCTGCCCCTGCTGCGCTTGCGGGGGCCCGCCGAAAAACCGGGCAATAAAATCTTTCAAAGCTGCCACGAATGCGCCTTTCTAGCTCGGTACAGTAGTTTCCTATGAGCCAGGTTATTCAATCTTTGCGCCGAACCGTAATACCAGCGCCCATGGCGGGCGGGCCTACCACCGTGGATCTGGTGCGCGCTGCGCATCAGGCCGGCTCCTTTGGCACCTTGGGGCTTGGGTCTGCCAGCGTGGATTCTGCCCGCAGCCAGATTGATGCCTGCGCCGGCATCCCCTTTGGGGTGAACCTGTTTTGCCCGCAGGATCCGTTAACTCCTGAGCAGTTGGCCGCCGTCGCGGAACTGGCCGCGGCCGAAGATGCCTCGCTACCGGATCCCGATTATTCCTTTGGCTTCCACGACAAGCTCGAGCTGGCGCTGCAGGGCGGCGCGCGCGTCGTGTGGTCCATGTTCGGCACCTTTGACTCTGAGCAGCTTGCCCGCATCCACGCCGCGGGTGCCGAGGCTTGGACCACCGTCACCACGCCAGGCGAGGCCCGCGCCGCCGCCAAGCTGGGAGTGGATGCGCTGTGCGTACAGGGCCCTTATGCCGGCGGGCACCGCGGCACGTGGGACCGCACCGCGCTTCCAGACGATCGACCCCTGCCAGATCTCATCGCCGCAGTCCACGAAGCCGTCCACGCCGTCGCACCGAGCATCCCGCTGATTGCCGCAGGTGGGCTGCGCACGGCAGTAGAGGTAACCCAGGTATTAAGCCTGCCCGGCGTGGCCGCCGCATCGTGCGGCTCTGCCTTCTTGTTGAGTAAAGAAGCCGGAACCAGTGACTACAACCGTAAGCTTCTCCGGCGCGGAGGGGCCACCGTATCCACCCGCGCCTTTTCCGGGCGGCATGCGCGCGGCTTAGAGACCGACTACACCCGCACCCACCCCGGTTTACCCCCGGTATATCCCATGCTTAATTCCGTGCTCAAGGAACGCCGAGCGCAGCACGATGCCGCCGTAGACTACTGCCTCGTAGGTGAGCCGGCGACAAAAATCCGCGGGGGTAGTGTCGCAGACATTCTGGACTCCCTATGCCAAAACAAACACTGATACACGCTAAAATTTGGGGCGAAGATTTCTAGCCACCCCCGAAATAGAAATGGATGGAGCCTCGTGACTGCGAACGCACATATTGGACATGATGACTGGAACGAGCGCCTGGAATTGGCGCAACAGATGATTCCCCTCATCCACCAACTGCACCGCAATAACAACGTCGTCGCCACCATCTTCGGCCGCCCGTTGGTTGGGCAGACCGATATCGACATCATTAAGTCCCACCGCTACGGACGCCGCATTGCCCAGCGCCAGCTCTCTACGGCAGAAACCCTGCCCATCCTGTCCGAACTTGCGGATATGAACCTAAGCTCCGCATCCATCGACGTCGGACGCCTCCTTTTGGGCTTTGAAGAGTCGGGCGAAGATGAGCTGCGCCGCTACCTCGAAGATGAACTCACGGAAATCGTCGGTGCCGGTGAAGACATCGACCCAACCGATGTCGTGCTCTACGGCTTTGGCCGCATCGGCCGCCTCCTTGCCCGCATCCTCGTCGCCCGCGAGGCAGCTTACGGCGGCGTGCGCCTGCGTGCGATTGTGGTGCGCAATAAGGGCGAAGGGGACATCATCAAGCGCGCCAGCCTTCTGCGCCGCGATTCCGTCCACGGCGCTTTCAACGGCACTATCAGCGTGGACGAGGAAGAACAGGTTATCTGGGCCAATGGCACGAAGATCCAGATGATCTACGCCAACGATCCAGCCACGATTGATTACACCGAATACGGCATCAACAACGCCGTGCTGGTAGATAACACCGGTGTTTGGCGCGATAAGGAAGGCCTGTCCCAGCACCTTAAGGCCAAGGGAGTGGCCCGCGTGCTGCTGACCGCACCGGGCAAGGGAGATATTAAAAACATCGTCTTTGGCATCAATGATTCCGCCATTACCGATGACGATAAGATCCTCTCCGCCGCATCGTGCACCACCAACGGCATCACCCCGGTGCTCAAGGTCATCAATGACCGCTACGGCGTGGCGCACGGCCACGTGGAAACCGCGCACTCGTTTACCAATGACCAAAACCTCATTGATAACTATCACAAGGGCGAGCGCCGTGGCCGCGCCGCTGGCCTGAACATGGTGCTTGCCGCCACCGGTGCTGCCAAGGCCGTGGCCAAGGCCCTGCCTGAGTTCGAAGGCAAGCTGACCGGTAACGCCATCCGCGTTCCCACCCCGGACGTGTCCATGGCGGTGCTTAACCTGGAGCTGGAGCAAGAAGTCGACCGTGATGAGGTCAATGACTTCCTGCGCAATGTCTCCCTGCATTCGGATCTGCGCCAGCAGATTTCCTACATTGCCTCCCCAGAGGTCGTCTCTAGTGACTTCGTGGGCAATACCAATGCCGGCATCGTTGATGGCATCGCCACCATTGCCTCCGGCAAGCACTTGGTGCTCTACGTCTGGTACGACAACGAGTTCGGTTACTCCAACCAGGTCGTTCGCATCGCTGAGGAGATTGCCGGTGCTCGCCCGCGTGTTTACCCGAAGCGCAAGCACATCGACGAGCTCTAAGTCGGCGGTCCTGGGCTTGAGCTGTTGAACCCTCGAACGCCCTCTTCCCCCTCCTAAATCACGGGGGTGAGGCGATGGGGAGGGCAGGGGAGGGGGACGGAGCTTTCGGTGCGGGAGGCCGCTATCGCCTACCGCTGGTGGACCTGGTTCTGCGCGGCCCCGGGCGCTGTTGGGCCGAGGGGTCGGCCGCCACTCGGTCCCGATTCGCGTGGGGGTCCCTATGTGGATTGTCAATAGTCAGGCGAGACTTTCACGTACATCGTATGGGGGTAGCCATGACTGATCGCCGGGCCGCATCGTGCGGGCCGGCGGTGATCAGCGCAGCGGCCTACGCAGCCGTGGCGATGGTTCTAGCAGGGATTTCTCGGAAGAACTCACACCGAGTCAACAGGGCATAGATGACGTTGCAGCGGCTCCGGGCAAGCCACATCACCGCGGCATTGTGTTTCTGTCCTTCAGCCCGTTTACGCAGGTAGTAGTCGCGCGATGCGGGATGGCAGTTCGACGCGATCCACGCCGATCGAAACATCGCGTTTTTCAACTGTTTATTGTCGGCCTTGGTGGGAAACTCGCCGCGGGCCGACGTACCCGACTGCCGGGTGGTCGGCGCGATGCCGGCGTAAGCGGCCAAGTGCGCGGCGTCGGCGAAGTCCTGGCAATCGCCGATGGACAACAAGATGCTAGAGGCGGTCTCGATGCCTACGCCGGGCATCGACATCAAGACCTGGGTAAGAGAGAACGATTCGAGCATCTCCTCGACTTGTCCGGCGATCGTGTCGCGCTGTGCTAGAAGCGCTTTGATGTTCGCCGCCAGCTGGGGAATGACCAATTCTGCTGCCGCAGTGCCGGGTACCGTGACAGTTTGCTCGGCAAGGGCGGCGAAAATTGCGTCAACCAGGGAAGCAGGATCCTTCTTGGCGCGGTTGCGCATCCACTTCAGGACCCGGCCTCGACCTGCGGCGGCCAGTTCTGTCGGACCTTCGTAGTGGATGAGCGAGTCCAGCACCAGCGTGCGCGAGAGAATCTCGCCTGCAAAGACGCGCTCGAGTGCGGGGTGAATCTGTGTGAGCACGCTGCGAAGGCGGTTTTTCGTTCGGGTGGCGTCTTTGGCGATGTCGTCGTGGAATCCGGCGAGCATCTTCAGCGCTGCTAGTGTCTCGTCGTCGCGGTCGACTGCCCGCAGTGTGTGCGGAATGGTGCGGGCGGTGTCGGCGATGATGAATGCATTCCGGCGGCGGTTTTTGATCGTCCAGGGTAGAGATCGGCTGCTTTTCGCATGGCTAGGTCGGGGAGGTCTCCGACCGTGCAACCGCAGTCGCGGGCCACGGCGATGGGCAGGGCGCCGATCGTGTTGGGTTGATCGATGACCATGAGAACGCTGCCGTGGGCTTGCATGGACGCGAAGATTTCGCGTCGTGCGGCTTCGTCTTGGGGCAGTGGTTTGTCGTAAATTCTCTCGCCGGTGTTGGTCAGCGCGCAGGCATGGTGGCCGGTTTTGCCGACATTGAGGCCGATGATGATTTCGGGTGTTGTGGACGGTTCCATGGTGGTGTCCTTCTGTTGCGGCTGGTCGCCGGTGTCTTGGACATCCGTTGCAGGCACCCACGTTACGACGAGACCTCTGTTTGGTCCGTGTCCCTATTAGCTGTCAGCGGTTGTCCCCGGTGTCCGGTGGCAACACCCCCGGATTATGGAAATGTTCACGCAGATAAGCCATACCGGGCCCGGTGACCGCGCCCCGTG
This sequence comes from Corynebacterium rhinophilum, assembly GCF_030227225.1. Classification (GTDB taxonomy): domain Bacteria; phylum Actinomycetota; class Actinomycetes; order Mycobacteriales; family Mycobacteriaceae; genus Corynebacterium; species Corynebacterium rhinophilum. The sequence continues at coordinate 44,370 of NZ_JASPHQ010000015.1, read as the reverse complement.
AGGGGCACCATCACGGTAACGGGGGGTGAGGGGGTAGGGTCAGTAAATTGAGCCTTGCGTAATGCGATAAGCATTGCCTAACCTAATACTGGTTCAGGTGGTGTTCCCGATCGGGAATCGGCAACGGAAGCGAGGCGGCGACGATGAACGGAAAACGTGGATCGACGGGAGAACCCCTCTCCGGAGGGGGAGCCGGGGACGCGGTGGCGTCGCAGACGGATGACGGGCGGTTGGTGCACGTCGCACCGGTCGCAGCGGGTGGCCGACCATCCACCCGCGACATGCTCGTCGCCGCCGCGATTGGCGTCGCGGGGTCTCTCATCATCGTGCCCCTGACTTACCTGCAGGTGTTCGCCGGCATCGCCCACGTTTATCTCGTCGCGGCGACGCTCGGGTTGTGGTTCCTGCAGTGCGTTGTTCCCCTCATCGTCGTCCGCAAGCCTGGCGCGAGCCTCATCGCATGCTTTGCCATGGGCGTCGTGTCCGCGGCGACCACCCCATTCGGCGTCGCCGCAATCGGGGCGCTGATTGTGGAAGGATTGCTCATCGAGCTTCCGTTCATGGTCACCCTGTACCGGCGGTGGACGCGTCCCCAGTTCGTGGCGTCGGCGATGTTGTTCTCCGCGCTGATGGGAACGATGGCCCCGCGCGCAGTCGGCGTCGACTCGCTGACCACGCCCATGGCCCTGATCAGCTTCGCCGTAGCCTTGGCATCGAGCCTGGTGTTTTTGGTCCTGGGCTTTGCCGTCGCAAAGGGGCTTCGCAGCCGCGGGGTCACCCGGTGACCGCCGGAGCACCCGCGTGCGCCGGTGCGACACGCGGGACGGCCCCGGCCCGGTTACGGGTTAGTGGCGCGGGCGTGCGGCATGCCGATGGGCGATGGGCACCCGACATGGTGGATCTCTCCTTCGATTTCGGCACGATCAACGCCATCACGGGACCCGTGGGATGCGGAAAGACGAGCCTGGCCCACCTTATCGCTGGACTGATCCCCTCGCACATCCCCATCGACCATGCCGGATTCGTGCACATCGTCGATGCCGACGGCACCGAACGCCCCGTGGACGGGGACCGGGTCACCTTCGTCGGGCAAGACCCGGCGACGCAGGTGCTCACGCTCCGAGTCGTCGATGACGTGTCCATGGCCCTCGAGTTTTCCCTCGTGGAAGCCGGCATCGTCGCCAAGCGATCAGCCGAGGCCCTATCGGAGCTCGGGCTGTCAGAGCTCGCGGAGAAGGATCCGTGGGCTTTGTCGGGTGGGCAACGCCAGCGGATGGCCATCGCCGGTGCGGTGGCCAGGGCGCCGGAGGTCATGATCTTCGACGAGCCCGCGGCCCACGTCGACGAGGACGGTCGCCGGTCGCTGTTCGCCGCCATCCGTGATTTGCGGGCCCCGGGTCGCGTCATCCTGCTCATCGAGCACGACCTCCGCCCGTTCGACGGGTGGGTCGATACGGTGACAATCCTCGATGCGGACGGGAGCGTCGCCGCGCACGGAGCGCCGGAGGGCATCGCGGTGAAGGGCATTGCGACGTCGGCCGCGACCGCCGGAGCGCCGGACGCCAGTACGCCGGGCACGGGGGCACCGGACCGTCTCAGTCCGGACCGGCGGCGAAGGCCCCGGGGAGCCGGGGATGGCGCCGATCCGGAATCGGAGGCGGACGCCGTTCCACTGCTGGCCTTGACCGGAGCCCATGTGGCCCGGGGCAGGGAGCGGATCCTGAATGGGGCCGATCTGACACTGGAACGGGGCGAGATCCATGCCCTGGTCGGCACCAACGGAGCCGGTAAGTCCACCTTGCTGGCGGTGCTGTCGGGCCAGATGAAGGCGGGAGCGGACCTCCGGATCGACGGCGAGCCAGCCCGGCGCGCCCCCGACGCCTTCGCGTCGTGGGCGTTCCAGAACCCCGAGCACCAGTTCACCCGCGCGACCGTCGCCGCAGAAATCGACTCCGCGCTGGCCGGCACGGACCCGCACGGGCCACTCGGCGCCGATGAGCTGCGGAAACTGCGGGAAACCCTGTGCCCCCGGGCACTTGACCCCGTCTCGCCGTTCGTCCTGTCGGGCGGACAGAAAAGACGGTTGGGCATCTTCCTGGCGGTGGCGGCCAATCGCCGTTTGCTGCTTCTCGACGAGCCGTTGGCGCACCTGGATTCGCCGAGCTCGCGCACCGTGCTGGATGCGCTGGCGGAATACGCTGGGGCCGGCGGAACCGTTGTGTTCACGTGCCACGACCGCCGTGTCGCGCGAACGTGGGCGGATCGGGCGAGCATCGTCGCCGAAGGGAAGGTCGCCTGGTCCGGTCCCGCGACCGACGTGCCGGCTGCCCCGGAGTCGTCCCGGCGGGATCGCGCACTGCCCGCGGCCGGCGCACGGACGTCCGGGGACGAAAGCCCCTGGACCGGTGAATCCGACGCTCGGAGGCGCGCGGGGTTGAACGCCATCACGATCGTCGCGGCGGTGATGCTCGTTCTCGTCGCCGGGCTGCTCTCCGGCGGAGACGCCGTTCTCGCGCTGACGGGGGTTGCGTTCCTCGCACTCGCTGCGATCGCGGAACGCGACGTTCGGGCGACGGCGGGGAAGGTCCTCCTCGTCCTGTTGATCGGGGTGTTCTTCGGCCTGCTCGGGTGGCGCTCCGAGTTCTACGGCGGTGGGGATCCGGCGGAGGCCGTCCGCCACGGCATTCATCACGGACTGCTGCTGACGGCCGTGTTCGCGGGGACGGTCCTGGTCTCCGCGTGCATGCGCGTCGAGGAGCTTTTCGACGCCATGGTGCAACGCCTCCGGGTTCCCTACACATGGTGCACCATAGCGATTTCCGGGGTGAGCATCGCGGCGTTCCTGCGCAGCGAAATCCCCCATCTGACATGGGCGATTAGATTGCGCTCGATGCGACCGGGGCAGTCTTTCCGCTCCGGCTTCATTCGCGCGACGACGCCCGCGTGCATCGCCTTTCCCTTGTTCGTCAGCGCTGTGCGCTGCGCCGAAAAGCTGTCCATGACCCTGGCGATGCGCAACTTCGGCCGTCATCCGCGGCGCACCTTCCGCACCGATCACCCCTGGCGAGTGCGTGACGGGTTCGCGGCCGCAGCGTCCGCCGCGGCCTTCGTCGCCGCCCTGGTGTCCGCAGTGACTTGACGGGCACCCGGAACCGGCGGGTCCCGGGCCCGCGAGCGTTTCCGAGCTTGTGCGGAGACGCGCCCCACCCAGTTGCTTCACCCTTTCAACCCTTCAGACACATCCTCCGGGTCACGCCATGCGGGCTCGGTCCGCCCGGCACCGGCATGGCGCCGACAACCGAAAGAGGTACCAATGAACACGATCCGGACCATCAGCGACGTGCTTCGGGACAAGGCCGATGAGACGAAAAAGGGGATCACCTTCGTCGAGAATCGGCGGGACGTCTTCGTCCCGTATGGCCGGGTCCACGCGGAGGCGGTGGCGGCTGCGACTCGGTTGGCTGAAGCCGGCATCGGCCCCGGTGATCGCGTGATCTTCCAAGTTTCGGAGAACCGCGGGCTCATCCGGGCGTTCTGGGGCTGCGTCTACGCCGGCGCGGTTCCGGCGCTTGCGCCGCCGGTGTCGGGCCCGGTTGACGTCGACAGGGTGCGGACGCTCTCGGACATGATGCCCGGGGCCCCGATCCTGGTCGACGAACGCAGTCACACGCTGCTCACCGGCGCAAACGGTGCCGTGGTCGTGGGCGAGGACCGGCTGCTCGACGTGTCCATCGTCAATGACGCTGCCGCGGACCCGGGTGCGGCGATGCCGGGTGATGCTGAATCGGACTTCTCCCAGGCGGGGGACGTGGATTCCGGGGATGGCGACGGGGCGGTCCCCGCGTTCCCGGTGCGAGGTGGGACGGCCGGCGAAGCCCTCATCCAGTTTTCGTCCGGCTCCACGGGATCGCCAAAGGGCGTCATCGTAACCAACGAGTCCGTGCTGAACGGTCTGCGCGCGACGATCCCACGCCACGCGCACCGGTACGAGAACAAGATGCTCACGTGGCTGCCTTTGACCCACAACCTTTCGCTGATCGGTTTCCACGTCTACGCCCTTTTTCGTGGGTACGACCAGGTGTTGCTGCCGGTTTCCGAGGTGGTCGCCGATCCCCCGAGGTGGTTCGAGGCCGTGACCAGGCACCAGCCGACGGTGACAGTGTGCCCGAACTTCGCGTTCAAGCATTTCCTGCGCCATCTCGAGCGCCGGCCCCTCGGGGATGACCACGGTTACGACTTCTCCAACGTCCAGAAGCTGATGAGCGGTTCTGAACCCATCGACGCTCCATTGGCCCGGAAGTTCCTCGTGGCGATGTCCGCCATGGGCCTCCGGGAGGATGCCCTGACCTCCGCCTACGGAATGTCCGAAGCTTGCCTCCTGGTTACGACCCGGGACATCTACTCGGGTCTGTCCACGGTGCGACTTGACCGGACGGGCATCGCCACGGGGCAGCGTTTCGAGGACATCGAGAGCGAGTCCGGAGCTGAGTTCGTCGCCTTGGGCAAGGCCGTCCCGGGGATCTCGTTGACCATCCGCGATGACGGGGGCGGGGTCCTCGGCGACGGCACCGTCGGTGAAATCCACATCGCCGGCGCTCCGATGACCCGAGCCGCGATCACAGCAGAGGGGATCGTGGAGCACGAGCTCACCGATGACGGGGCGTTCGCAACGGGGGACATGGGCATTCTCCGCGACGGCGAGTTGTTCGTCCTCGGCCGGAAGAAGGACATCATCTTCGTCAACGGCCGGAACTACTATTCGGCTGATTTGGAAGCCGTGCTGGAGAATGCGCTTGACCGCGATGTTGCCGTTCTCGGCCGGAGCAACCCAGCCACGGGCGAAGAGGAGATCGCCGTGTTCTTGGCCAGGCGGACCCCGACCGATCGTAAGGCCGACGATGCGACCGGTGCCGGGCGATCGGACGGGGATGAACCTCCGATCTCTGAACAGGCGGTGGCCCGGTCCGCGACGACCGAACTGATGCGCGTCGCCGGGGTGCCCGTCTCCCGGGTTCTGTGGGTCGACGAGCTGCCCGTCGCGTCGAACGGCAAGAAGCTCCGCCGCAAGCTCGAGGCTTTGCTCTGAGGAGATGACGATGACCAATGAAACGATCGCGCCGGCCGTCGCATCTACCGCCGTGGGAGGAGCTCGCACCGGGGACCGAGTCGCCCCCGAACGGCTGTCGGAGTCCATCGCCGACGCCATCGGCGTGCACCTGGATTCGGCGGACGTGAAACTCCGCGACCACATCCCGAACTCCCTGACTTTCCTCCAGATGCTGCTGGCGCTGGAGGACGAGTACGGGGTGACCATCGATTACGCGGCGATGGACCCCGGGGTCACGGTCGCTGATTTGGCGGCCGTCATCGACGCCGCCCGGGGTGGCGCTGATGCCGGATCTGCCGCAGGCGCCGCTGCCGGGGCCGACCCCGCTGTAGCGACGGGTGAGTCGGATGACGGCTGTGCCGGCAAAAATGGGGCCGGTCCCGCGGATGCGGTCCCGCTCAATCCAATTCAGACCGCCTACCTGCTCGGCGCGGACGAGGACATCGAGCTTGGCGGCCAAGCGACGTACATTTACGCGGAATCCCGGCACGACTATTCGTTGCCGCAGGTGGAGGAGGCCGTGCGGGTGGTCTTCGGGCGTCACGACGTACTGTTCCATCGGCTCGACGTCGATGCCGGGGTCTTGAGCCCGACCGGCGCGTGCCTCGCCACCGTCGAGGTAGTCGGGTCCGGCGACGATGTCGACGCGGCGGTGGGGGAGATCCGTCGGGACATGCGAACCGCGGCGCGATCGTCGAACGAGGACGGTCCCATGGTCGCCGCGAGGCTGCTCGCAGATGCGGGCGGGTGCAGGATGTTCATCTACTTCAACATGATCGTCATGGATGCGGGTTCGGTGTACCTGTTCTTCGACGAGCTCGAATCTCTGCTGGCCGGGGAGCCGCCGGCTCCGGCTTCCAAATATGGGGATGCCCTGGCGGCAATCTCTGCGCGCCGGCGCGAAGGGAAACGGGCCGAGGACCTCGCCTATTGGGAGAAGAAGGCCGCAGATCTGCCGCGGCGCCCGGAGTTCCCGGCGGCCGTGAGGGGTGACGACGATTGGTCGACCCGGCGCTTGGGCACGGTGCTCGACGCGGAGATCACCGCCAAGCTCGGCGAACGGGCCCGCCGCATTGGAGTTACCCTGTCGTCGCTGGTAATGGCCGTCAACGCCGCCGTCGTCTGCAGGTGGCTGCCCGAATCGGCGTTGACGGTCAACGTGACTGTCAGCGAACGCAGCGGCCTCGCCGCGGGCACGAGGGTGATGGGAGATTTCACTTCATCGATGCTCATCGGCGTCGACGCCGGGAGAGCTGCGACCATCGATGGGTTGGCGGAGGCGATCGACCTGGACATCCGTGAAGGGCTGTCCCACCGCGGCGTTTCCGGTGTGGAGGTGCTACAGCGATTCCTCCGGGACGCGGCCAATCAGACCCAGGCCACTGCTCCGGTGGTGTTCACCAGCTACCTCGGCGGCGAGCGGGGCAGCGGGCGCAGCCCGGTCATCGAACGCATCTACACGCAAACCGCGCAGGTGTGCCTCGACATCCAAGTGATGCCGGCATCGGGCGGGATGACGTTGTCGTGGGACGTGGTCGACGATTACTTCCCTGCGGCAGATACGATGTTCGGGGTCGTTGCGGAGGCCCTGGACGTGGTGGCGGAGGGGGGAGAGGCTCTGCCCATCCGTCATGCGGAGACGGAGGGGGCCGTCGCCCGCTACAATGACGCTGCGGGCCCGATCCACGATGACACCCTGGTTTCGCTTGTCGAAGCCGCATACGCGGCGACTCCGGACGCGCCGGCCGTGCGCCTCGCCGCCCGGGACATCTCGTACACCTACGCCGAGGTCTGGGCCCGGGCCGGACGCATCGCCCGCCATCTCTCAGATTCCGGCGTCGGGGCGGGGGACGCGGTGATCGTGCGCTACACCAAGCATCCCGACGACATCGTTAACATGGTCGGCGCATTGCGTGCGGGAGCCGCATTCGTCCCCGTCGACGCGGGCATGCCGGCCCAGCGACAGGAATACGTCGTGGAAGCCTCAGGTGCGTCGGGCCCGATTCTGGACACCGGCGTGATCGATGAACTGGACCAAAGCGGAGTGGCGGGCGTCGGCAAGCCCGCAGCCGCGGAAGTCTGCGACCGCGCGGGCAGCGCGGGTGCGCACCCTTCGCTTGGCACTGCCCCTGACGACCTTGCCTACGTAATCTTCACCTCGGGGACGACGGGCCGGCCAAAGGGTGTGCGAATCAGTCACCGCAACTGCATCAACACCATCCTCGACGTGAACCGGCGGTATGGGGTCACCTCCGCCGATCGCATCATCGGATTGTCGTCGCTGGGATTCGACCTGTCGGTCTACGACGTGTTCGGGGCGTTCGCGGCAGGCGCGACGGTGACGATGGTCAGAGACGAGCGCGACGCCGATGAAATCCTCGACGTCTTGCGGGAAGAGCGGGTCACGCTGTGGAACTCCGCGCCCGCCCTTTTGGAGCTCGCCCTGGTCCGGGCGGCGGACGACGACGTGTTCCCGGATGTGCGCACCGTATTGCTCAGCGGCGATCGCATCGCAGCGGGGCTTCCGGCGCGCGCCATGGACATGTTCCCGAACGCGTCGATCAATAGCCTCGGCGGTGCGACCGAAGGAAGCATTTGGTCCATCCACTGCCCGCTGCTACGCGACAGCCTGGAAAACCGCATTCCCTACGGGTACCCGCTGGCGAACCAGGGCATCCACGTGCTCGCGCCCGACGGGGTGCATTGCCCCGTCGGCGTGCCGGGGGAAATCCACATCAGCGGTCTCGGCGTCGCGCAGGGGTATGCGGCCGATCCGGAGCGGACCGCTGCCGCCTTCGGGGATGTCCCAGGCATCGGGCGCTGCTACCGAACCGGAGACGTGGGCATCTTCAACGCGGAGGGTTTCGTGGAATTTCTCGGCCGCCGCGATCGTCAGGTGAAAATCGCGGGCTTCCGCGTCGAACTCGGAGAAATCGAATCGGTCCTCGAGCGGTCCGGCCTGGTGACCGCGTCGATGGCGGCGGTCGTCGAATCGGGCGGTCGGGGACTCCTGGCGTGCCTTTACGTTCCGGCGGACGACATGACCGGCTCGCGGGATGCCGTCCGGGCCGAGCTCGCCCGCTGCTTGCCAGCGTACATGGTACCGACGGTCCTGCTGCCCGTGGCGCACCTGCCCGTCACCGTCAACGGGAAACTGGATCAGGAGGAAATTCGTAGGCACGTCGGTGCCGCGGGCGGCGGGGCAACGGCCGATGGCGAGGTCGCCGGGGCGGAGGCCGGAGCCGCGGGCGCGGCTGGTTCCGTCGCCGCCCCCGGGGCGATCGAGTTGGTATCCGGAGTCTTCGACGAGATCCTCGGGGAAGCCCCGTCGACGAGTGGGGCGGATCCGGCGTGCGGCGCGGGAGAGTCCTTCTTCCGCCGCGGCGGCGATTCTCTGCAATTCCAGGTTATGATGCGCGCGATCCGGCAGAAGACGGGCGTCCGGCTCCGTTTCCGCGACGTCATCGCCGACCCGACCATCGCGCACATCGCCGGCCTTGTCTCGGAGGCCATGCGGGAGTCCGGTGCCGAGTCTGAAGCCGTCGCCGAGGCAGTGTCTTCCCTCGATTGTGCCGGCGGTGCCGGTTCAGCCGCAGGAGGTGCCCGAGAATCCTCCGCGAGTGCCCACGGGAAGGATCCGGTGGAACAATTCGGGGACGACCCCCACGCGCCGTTCCCCCTGACCGACATGCAGAAGGCCTACTACGTCGGCCGGAACTCCGGGTTCGAGCTGGGCGGCGTCACCGAGCACTACTACATCGAATCCGTCACCGAACCCGGTACCGACATCGACCGCCTGGAGGACGCCCTCGACAACCTCATCCGCAGGCATCCGATGCTGCGCGTCGTGTTCACCGCACAAGCCACGCAGCGGATTCTGCCGGAGGTTCCGCGCTACCGCATTGCCGTCGCCGACTACCGGGCCGCCGATGAGGCGACCGTGGTCGAGGCGGTGCGGCGCAAGCGCGATGAGCTGAGCCACCAGGTATTCGATCTGGGCAGCTGGCCCTTGTTTCATCTGTCGGCGTTCGCGCTCCCGGACGGGAGGCACCGCCTGTTCTTCAGCGTGGACATGATCATCGGAGACGGGGCGAGCCAACGGATTTTCATCGACGACCTGGACAAGCTGTACCGGGGAACGGAGCTTCCGCCCGTCACCGGCGACTACCGCACGTACGTCTTGGAGATGAAGCGCCGGGAGGCTTCGGCGGTCGGGCGTGGCGATGAGACGTTGACTCGGACGGTGGTCGAGGACTTCCCGCCCGGCAACACCCTTCCATCAATCGGTGCGGCCGCGGACGTGGATGTGCCGCGGATGCGTCGCCTGTCGCACACGTTCACCGCTGAGGAAACCGCACTGTTGCGGGAACGGGCCAGCGCCGCCGACGGCAGCGTGTCCGCACTGCTTCTCGCCTGCTATGCGACGAGCCTGTCGCTGTGGTCGAGGGGGGATTCGGTCGGCATCAACATCACCACGTACAACCGTGATCCCGAAATCGCCGACTTCGCCGGCGTCTTCGGTGATTTCACCGGCGTCATTCTGATGCCGGTGAAAGCGGCCGCCGACTATGACCTCCGTTGGTGGACGGCGGAACTGCGCGACCGGCTGCTCGGGCACATGGCGGCCGGGTACTCCGGGGTGTCGTTGCTCGGCGCCATCGCGCGCCACCGGGGTCTGCCCGTCGGACAGGCCATCGCGCCGTTCGTGTACACCTCGTTGCTGTTCGGCGAGGGTTCCGCGGCAGGCGATGGCTCGGGTAGGGATGCCCACGTCCTGGGTGACGTCGATTACGCCATCTCCCAGACCCCGCAGGTGCTGTTGGACAACCAAGTGATGGAGGTCGGCGGGCGTATCAACGTCGCCTGGGATTTCGTCGAGCAGATCCTGGAACCGGAACTGGTGGAGGACATCTTCGACCACTACATCAGGTCGGTGTCGGGCTTCGCCGGGGGCTGCCCCGAAGCGGCGCCGCTGAGCGTCGGCCAGGTTCGGCGCCTGCGCCTGGCGGTCGGGGGCACTTCTTCCAGCGGTGGGGCGATCGGCGACGGCGTCGCGGGCGCGTCATCGGCGGAGCGCGACAGGTCGGGCTCGATCTCGAGGATCGCATCCGGGGACCTGATGGGCCGAGTTCGCGAATACCTGACGGTCATCACCGGGATGGTCCGGGCCGACCTAGGCGGCGCTGAAGCCGGCGCGGACGACGACCTGTTCCTCCTCGGCTACGACTCCCTGGGATTCGTGAATCTGATGCAGCGGATCCAGGACATCACCGGGGCGTCGGTACCGCTCGCGGAAGCGCTGGCCAGGCCGACGCCACGTGGCGTGGCCGAGCTCGTCGGCCAGTCGACGGCCACGCCGACCGACCGGCGGGACGTGGATGACCCCGGCGCGTCGGCCGCGGACCATTCGCTGGTCCTATTGCGCAGCGGCGATGAGGCGCGCCCGATCTTCCTCGTCCACGGCGGATTCGGCACCGTCGACATCTACCGAGACCTGGCCCTCGCGATCCCCGGTGGCGGGCAGGTGTGGGGCGTCGGCTTCGCGGAGTTCGAGAGACCATTCCCCCACGCCATCGGCATCGGCGACATCGCGGCCCACTACTCGGGCCGGGTCCGCGAGGTGCTCGTCGACGGTGCCGCCCCGGCGATCGTCGGATGGAGCCTCGGCGGCACCATCGCGGCCGAGATGGTGCTCCGTTTGGCCGATCTTGATCCCGCGCTGGTGTTTCTCGACAGCCTGGCTCCGGGGATCGCGGTCGACGTCGGGGATTTCGGCGCGGAATCCGAAAAGGGGCTGCTGTCCCGGGTGGTGCCCTCGATTGCCGATCTCCCGCACGGAACGCCGGTTGCCCGCCTCTGGGCGGAGTTCGGCGGGGTCGACGAGACCGACGGGGAACGGGGGGCCCGTTTGCGTGCCCTGGCCGCAGCGGTCGCACCGACGCTCCTGGAGGACCTTGGGCTTTCCGGCGACCGGGTGACGGCGACGGAGTTCAACTCGCTGCGCTCGCTCATCGATGCCCGCACCCGGTACCGGCCCGGGGGGCGGGTGAGGGAGGCGCTGTTCGTTCTCCCCGATGACGGCGAGGCTCACAACCACGACCAGTGGCGGGACCACCTCGTCGATGACCTCTGCGTCGCCGGCGTCGCGGGAAACCACTATTCGTTCGTCCTCGGAGAGGATGCCGCGTTGACCGGGGCCCTCATCGGGGAGTACATCGAACGCCGGCGCCGGGCGCCGGAAACGGACGACAGGGCAGCGGACCCGTCGTCCGAAGGAATCGACCGGTCGCGGGACCGGGGAAACGAGATGGAAAATGACTGACCGACGAAACGGCGGGGAAGCACGGGACCGCGACGCGGGCGAACCCGTGAAAGTGCTGGTGGCCGGAGGTACCGGCGTCACCGGACGGCTCGTCCGGGGGATGCTCGGCGTCGTCGACGGGATTGAGCTGGCCTACACTTCCCGGCAGAAGCCAGACGATGGCCCGGGGCGGCACTTCCCGCTGAGGATCGCCGCCGGCCACAACGAGATCTGCAGGGTCTTCCGAAAACACGATTGGGTGGTCAACTGCACCGGCCCGTTCGAGGTGCACGCAGACTCACTCGCCCGTGCTTGCATCGACTCAGGTACCGGGTACATCGACGTCAACGATTCGATCGACGCCCGCCGCGCAATCATGGCTCTCGACGGGGATGCCCGGCGGGAGGGGGTTCCCGTGCTCACCGGGTTCGGCCTGTGCCCGGGCTTGTCGACGGCACTGTTGATTCTCGGGGCCCGCGCTGCGGGGGTCGAAGAGGTCCGCGATGTGCGGGTCGATCTGCGAATCGGCGCCGACCAGGAATCCGGGGCCGCGTCGGTCGAGTCGATGTTCCGGACCATTCGCGGCGGATACCGCGCAATGCTCGGCGGCGCCATTGTCGAAGTACGGCGCAACCCGGTGTCGTCGCAAAGCGGAATCGGCTATGAATGCCCGGACATCGACGTCGTACGCGAGGTGTGCCCCTCGATCCGCGGCTATTCCTACCACGTCGCCTTCGATGCTCTCCCCGATGAGTCGGTGGAGAAGATCTGCACGTCGAGACTGTACGCGATGCCCGTTGTCTCCGGTCTGCTCGCCCGTCTCGGGGCGGCCGTGACATCGCGGAAGGCGCGGGTGAAGGGCACTCCGCAACCCGCCGAGCTGGTCGTCGCACTGTTGTCCGCCGGCGCGGGCGATGCGGGGCCGACGGCCGAGACGACCGTCGTCCGGGCGACCGGCCCGGGTTCCTACAAAATGACCGCGGCGATTGCTGCCGCCACCGTTGTGGCGGTCGCGGGGAAGCCGGTCGCGCCGGGGTGCCGGGATCTCGTCGGCCACCCCCGGCTCCTCGAACCGGTCCTCGCCTTCGCCCGCGATGCGGGCATCCATATCGAGGTGCCGCATGACAACCCGACCACGGGGCCGCTGCCGACAGCGGCCCACTGCGATACCAAAGAAAAGGGGAAACGATGACGGATCAAGCTGAACGAGGTGCGGCGATCGTCGTCCGCGACCTCACGAAGAGCTACCCGATTGCGGGCAATGCGGGCAATGCGGGCACCCCGCCCGAAGGCGGGGCAGGTGCCCCGCCGGACGGCGGGCGCAAGGGAAAGCGCGGCGCCCGGATGCGCAAGCATGTGCTCGACGGCGTGAGTTTTACCGTGCCCGCCGGGGCGATCGTGTCGTTCCTCGGCCACAACGGTGCAGGCAAGACCACCCTCATCCGAATCCTGTCGACGCTCATCACCGCCGACTCCGGCGAGGTGAGCATCTTCTCGCGCGATGTGAAAGAGGACCCGGCGGGCGTGCGCGCCGACATTGCCACCACCGGCCAATTCGCGGCGATCGACGAGAACCTCACCGGCCGGGAGAACCTGGAGTTCTTCGGGCGGCTGCGCGGGCTCGACCGCGCCGCCGCGGCCGCCCGCGCGACGGAACTGCTCGCGCAATTCTCGCTCGTGGACAGTGCCTCGACGCTGGCGTCGGCCTATTCGGGTGGCATGCGGCGCCGTCTCGACATCGCCGCGTCGCTGTGCGTCGTGCCCAGGCTGCTGTTCCTCGACGAACCCACAACGGGGCTGGACCCTGTCAGCCGCGAAGAGCTGTGGGGCTTCATCCGGCAACTGCGCGACGACGGAATGACCCTGGTGCTGACCACCCAGTACCTGGAAGAGGCGGAGGCGCTGGCCGACCACGTCCATCTGCTCAAGGATCGCCGCATCGTCGCCAGCGGAACGCCGGAGGAATTGCGCCGCGACTTCGGGTCGCACGTGCTCCGCGTGTCCTTCGCCACCGCCGCCGAGGCGGAGGCGTTCGCCTGCTGCCTCGGGGGAACGTGCCTAGACGGCGCCCGCGTCGCGGGGAAGTTGGTGTCCCTCGACGTCGACCCCGGACCGCGGGTCCTCGAGGCGGCGGCGCAGGCGATGGAGGCCTCGGAAGCGTCGCCGGATTCGCTGAGCGTGTCGTCACCCACCCTCAACGAGGTGTTCATATCGATGAACGCGGGGGGTGCGGCGCGATGAGTGCGACGTCGGTCGCGGCGTTTCTCCGTCGGGATCTGCTGCTGTTGCGACGCAACACCGCGTCGCTGATCTCCATGTTCGTAGTTCCGCCCCTCTTCCTGCTGTGCCTGTACGCGGTGTTTGGATACTCGGCGGGGCAATCCGGCTTCGGGTACCTGCGTTTCGTGCTCGGCGGCTGCCTGTTCCAGGCGGCGATGTTCACCGCCGCGGCGTCGGCGATGGCGGTGGGACAGGACGTCGAATCCGGGCTCGTTGACCGCGTGCGCGTGTTGCCCGGGGCCACAGGCGGCTATGTCGCCGGCAGGCTCGCCACCGATGTGCTGCGGATGTCCGCGTCGATCGCGGCGCTGCTGGTCGTCGCGTGGGCCTGCGGCCTCGACATGGCTGTCGGTGACGTCGCGTGGACTGTCCTGTGGTCGCTGCTCGCCGCGGCGGTCCTGTCCCTGGTCACGGACGGGGTGATCCTGATGGTGCCCGCCCCGGTGTCGACGGCCTCATCGATCCAGGCGCTGGAAATGCTGCTGCTCATGTTCTCTACCGCGTTCATTCCGGCGACCGCTTTGGACGGCTCCCTGCGCGACGTCGTACGTCACATGCCGTTTTCGCCGATGATCGAGGTGATCAGGGCGGCGTCCCCGGACGCCTTCCCGGATAGCGCCGGGGAAGAGGCAGCCCTGTGGCTCGGTGTCGCGGTGGTCGCCGGAATCGTCCTGTTCATCCGCCGGTTCACCTCGAGGAGCGAATCATGATCGGCGCCATCTTCGTGCATCTGCGGCGCATCGCCCACATTTGGCTGCGGCGCCCCGACTTCTGGTTCATGACGTTCATTGCTCCGCTCGTGTACCTGTTCATCGTCAACCGCATGTTCGGTGGCCTGGTCAGGCAGCTCACCGGAGAGTTCGAACTCCGGAACGCGGTCATCCTGGTCGTGACGGCGTGGGCGTTCATCCTGGCCATCACGGGATCGTCCACCGTGTTCGTTGAACGCAGCAATGGCTTCCACGAGCGGTTAATCACCATGCCGTCACCGTACGCGGCCGTGTCGGCCGCACGGATCATTGCCGAGTTCATCCGGATCATGGCGATGACGGCCGTCGTCGCGGCGGTGGCCGCCTTGCTTTCCGACGGCCCCCCGGAGGTGTCCTGGTGGTGGAGGATCGCGGTGACCGGGGCGATGGTTGCCGCGGCGGCCGCATGCACCGGCACGTACATCGCGTTCTCCATCACCAGCCCCCAGGGGTCCGTGGCCCTCATCCCGTTAATCATCGTTGCGATGTTCGTCAACACGGTGCTCATGCCCGCCGACCACTTCCGTCCCCTCCTGCGCGGAATCGCCGGGCACACCCCCGTATCCGCGGCAGGCGAGGCCGTCAACGGCACCGGGGCTGCGGGTCTGGTGGTCTGCGCGGCCTGGTTCTTAGGCATCGCCGTGCTCGCGGCGTGGGGCATCGCCGTGAAAACGAGGCCGGGGGAGTCTGCATGACGGGCACGTCCACGGGGGCGGCGCCGCCGACGACGGCCCGCGAACCCGAGCACCTAACCCGAAACCGCCGCGTGGACGCGGCCCACACACCCCGGAGACAGAACCAGATGAAGTCGATTGCCCAGATCGTCCAGAACAACCGCAGACTCCTCGCGGCCTACGAGGACAAGGTCCAGCCGAGGTTCCTCAGCCGCTATGCGCGTGAACCGATGGACGCCGCCGCCGTGTATCGGAAGCTCCGTGCGCTGGATCCCGGGCCGGATGCGCCGGCCCGGGTTCTCGACCTCGGTTGCGGAACCGGGTGGCTCGCCCGCATGCTCGCCGCCGAGCCTCGCTATCGCAGGGCGAACATCGTCGGCTACGACCTGTCGCCCAATGCGATCCGCATCGCCCGCGAACGCGCCGCCGTCGAAAGGCTCGGGGCCCGGACGGAATTCCACGTCGCCGATGTCCTCGCGCCGCTCGCGGGAGAGCCCGGCAGGACCGATGAAATCTGGGTGTGCGGCGCGCTCCACCAAATGAAGGATGCGGGTGCCGCGCTCGGCAGGGTCGCCGGTCTGCTCGCCGACGGCGGCATCGCTTACGTGCAGACGTTCGCCGAGGATCCCGACGTGAACGAGCGGGTCGACATGGCCGTCATGGCGAAGATGGGCCACCGGGTGTTCCGGGGCAGCGAGCTCGAGGACCTCGCCGAAGCCAACGGGCTGAAGCTGGGCGGAGCCTCACACGCCGGCATGGTGTACTTCTGCACTCTCACGAAGAAAAGCGCGATCGGGGAGGCGGGCAAGTGAGCGCCGTGGACGGGACCGTAGGCCCGTGGTCGCTGCTCGCCCCGATCCGGACGCGGATGCGTGCGGTGGTCGCGTTATCCGTCCTGTCGTCGGTGGCTACCGTCGCTTCGCTGGTCGGCATCATCGACATCGCGATGACGTACCCGGAGGCCCCGGAGCATCGGACGTGGTTGGCCGTGGCTGTCATCGTCGTCGCCGCAACGGTGCGCATGGCCGCGGACGGCGCCGCCGGCATGCTCTCGCACCGGGCGGATAACGACCTGCAGCTCCACCTCCGGCGCCGGCTGGTCGCCCAAATCCGGAAGTTGCCGCTGGGCTGGCTGGACGCCCGGCGCTCGTCGGGAATCATCGGGTCGGTTGAGAAGGACGTCGCGGCTGTCCACCAGCTCATGGGCCACACCGTCGGTGAGACCGTGGTGGCGGTGCTGGTTCCCCTGCTTTCCCTCATCGCGCTCGTCGCGGTGGATTGGCGGATCGCGGCGGTGGCGATCGTCCCGGTGCTGGTCACCTTCGCCCTGATGGGCGTGATGATTTCGCGCGGAGCCGGTCTTCAGCGCGACTACGAGCGAGCCTCCGAAGGAGTGACGGCCGCGGTCATCGAGTTGGTGCGCGGTATCCCGGTGATGAAGTCCTTCGGACGCGCCAACCAGGGCGCGGGTCGCTACGATGCCGCGGCGTTGTCGTTCGTCCGCGCGTGGTCCGCCTGGTCCCGGCAATCGAACATCTATCTCGGGTTCATCGACGTGGTGACGTCCCCGATCACAGTCCTCGCAGTGGTGTGCTGGGCCGGCCTCGCTCTGAGGGACGCCGCGGGCGGCATACCGGAGGGTCTCGTCGCCGGGCTGGTTCTCAGCCTTGGACTCTCCGCGGCGATCGTGCGGGTGGCCATGAACTCCGAACCCATCATCGCGGGGATTGCCGCCCTGAAGTCCATCGCGGAGGTGCTGGGCACGCCGCCAATCGCCGAGCCCGCCGATCCGGTGCCCGTGCGCGGAGGCGCGCTCGAGGTCCGGAACCTGGTCTTCTCCTACGGCGATGGGCCGCGGGTCCTCGACGGGATGTCCGCGACGTTCGAACCGGGGACCCTCACTGCGCTGGTGGGGACCTCCGGTTCCGGAAAGTCCACCGTCGCCCGGCTGTTGGCGCGTTTCCACGACCCCGTTGAAGGCTCGGTGCTGCTGGGCGGCGCCGATCTTCGCGACATCGCCGTGCGCGACGTGCACCGCTCGGTGTCGGTGGTGTTCCAAGATCCGCAGTTGCTCACGCTGCCGTTGCGGGAGAACATCCGGCTGGCCAGGAGAGACGCCACCGACGGCGAAATCATGGCGGCCGCGAAGCTCGCGAACCTCGATGCGGTCATCGCGGCGCTGCCGAAGCGTCTGGATTCGGTGGTCAACGTCGACGTGACCTTTTCCGGCGGTGAGGCGCAGCGCGTGGCCATCGCGAGGTCGATCGTCACGGACGCGCCGGTGCTCATCTTCGATGAGGCAACCGCTTATGCGGATCCGGCTTCCGAGGCCCTCATCCAGTCCGCAATCGAGCGTTTGGCCCGTTCGCGGACGGTGATTGTGATCGCGCACAGGTTGAGCACGATCCGCAACGCCGACCGCATCCTCGTTCTCGATGGGGGAGCGGTCGCGGAGGCGGGTACCCACGACGAGTTGCTTGCGCGCGGTGGCCGCTACCGGGATTTGTGGCGCGCGTTCGCGCTCGACGACGAACCATCCGCTCCGCGGGGCACTGAATCAGACGATGAAAAGGCGGGGAACCGATGATTCGGGACTTGTGGTCGATGACGGATCGGCGCTCGAGAATGACGCTGGCGTGGCTCATTGCGTTGGCCGCGCTTGCCTCGCTGGCCCAGGGAGCGGCGTTCGTCGCGCTGCTGCCGCTGCTGTCGGCTCTGGCCGAGGGAGATGATGCGACGGCGTGGCGTTTCACCGGCGTCATCGCCGGCCTCGCGGTCGCCCATGCGGTGCTGTCCCTCGCCGCGGGGATGGTCGGCAGGGCGAATTCCGCAGCGGTGCTGTCGTCCCTGCTGCGTTCCCTGGGCAAACGCGTGCTGACGTTGCCACTCGGGTACGTCACCAAGTCCACGGCCGGCCGCTTTTCGGAGATGGCGTCGTCGGGTATCGCGTTCGCGGCGTCCGTGCCGCACGTGATCCTGCGGCCCGTCATCGCCGCGGTGGTTGCGCCGACCGTCATCGCCTTCGGAATTCTGGCGGTGGATTGGCGCGTCGGTTTGGTTCTCGTCGCGTCGGCGCCGGTGCTCTTCTTCGCCTACCGGGCCATTGGCCGGGTCGGCGGGGAGTCGGACGAAGCGCATGCTGACGCCGTCGCTGCCGTCTCCGGCAGGCTGATCGAGTTCACCCGCTGCCAGCAGGCGATTCGCGCCGCGAGCGACGGTTCGGCGGCGGACGCGATGGTGGATGAGGCGATCCGGGCCCAACACGATACGTTCGCGAAGGCGACGTCGACGCAGGGGGCGGCCATCGGACGGTTGAGTTCGGTCGTCCATGCGGTGTTCACGGCGGCGGTAATCGTCGCCGTAGCAGTCGCCGCGACGGGCGGGATGGCGCCGGCGCAGTTGGCGCCAATGCTCATCGTGGTCGTCCAGTTCACCGGACCGATCACCACGGCGGGAGCGTTGTCCGGCGGTTTCGGTGCGGGCCGCAACACGTTGGCTGCGTTGCGTGACCTTCGGGCGATCCCCGCCCTTCCCGAACCGACCGCACCGGAGCTGCCCAACGGGCATGACGTGGAGTTCCGCGGCGTGAGCTTCGGGTACGGGGATAAGAAGGTTCTCGACGGCGTCAGCTTCCGTGCACCTCAGGGAGCGCTGGTTGCTGTAGTGGGACCGTCGGGGGCGGGCAAGACGACGGTCATGCGGCTGCTGTCGCGTTTTCATGATCCGGACTCGGGGGAGATCCTCATCGGCGGGGTGCCCTTGCCTCGGATCGGCACCGACGGCGTGAACTCGCTGGTGACCCCGGTGTTCCAGGAGACGTTCCTTTTCGACGCGTCCGTGCGGGACAACGTGGTCTTCGCCGACCCCGAATTCGGTTCCGGGCCCGGTGACGGGGACCGCTTGCGCGAGGCCGCTCGGCGTTCCGGGGTGGACCGCATCGTGGAGCTGCTGCCTTCCGGGTGGGATACCCCGGTGGGGGAGGAGGGGACGCTGCTGTCGGGAGGCGAGCGGCAGCGCCTCGCCATCGCCCGGGCGCTTCTGAAGGATTCCCCGGTGGTGCTTCTCGACGAGCCGACGTCCTCGCTGGATGCGGCCACTGAGCGGGCGATCGTCGGCACGATGGAGGCGTTGCGCGGCGATCGCACCGTGATCGTCGTCGCCCATCGCCTGCACACCGTCCGCGATGCCGACCTCATCGTCGTGCTTTCGGAGGACGGGACGGTCGCAGAACGGGGCACGCACGATGAATTGCTGGCGAAGGGCGGCCGCTACGCCGAGTCGTGGGCGTGTCGGACGGGGAGCTCCTCGGGCGCCTGATCCTCATCACCTGGTCGATGCCCTCACGGGCCGCCCTGCCGCAGCTTCCCGAATCCCACCGCCAGGCGCTCGGTGGGCAGAGCGAAACCGCCGACGAAAACGCCGAGCAGCACGAACACCGACGAGCTGTAAGGCTGAAGCTTCCTAGAAAGCGAAAATAGCCCTCTTCCTCATTCCCGTGAAAGCTGGGAGGGAAGGGGGCTCTTTGCTGCCTTGCCGCTAGCTACTACCGCCCGTGCACCTGGTTTTGAGCAATTTCCAGCCCGTGGCTGGCGATTAGCTCCACTGCCTCCGCCGCGGTGGGCAGGGTGAAAGCGAGTTCCTCGCGCTCCTTGGCATTGAAGTTGCGCAGCACATAATCAGCTGGATCCTGGCGGCCCGGAGGACGACCAATGCCAATGCGCACGCGCATGTAGTCCTTCGTGCCCAATGACTTCGATGTCGAACGCAGGCCATTGTGGCCATTCTCGCTCCCGCCGCGCTTAAGGCGCACCACACCCGGGTCTAGGTCCAGCTCATCGTGGACCACCACGACGTCGCTAGGTGCGACATTGAAGAACTTCGCCAGCGCCGCGACCGGCCCACCCGACAGATTTATGTACGTCCGGGGCTTAGCCAGAATCACCTGTCGCTCGCCACCATCGGAGATTTTAAACCGAGTCTGCACAATCTCAGCATTCGATTTCTTGTGCACGCTAAACGACGAAGGCATCGGAGAAGTCCGGCTGGCTAGTTCATCTAGCACCAGATGTCCGACGTTATGGCGGGTGAGTTCATATTTGGGCCCAGGGTTGCCGAGCCCCACGACAAGCAGAGGCGTGGTGGAGGCGTTCATGAGTTCAATCTTGGCACACCGTGCACGGTCTTATGATTTTTCTGCGGGTGACTCTTCACGTTGATTGACTTTGAAAACGCCCCGTACTCGTCAAACAAAACTACAAGGAGCCGCGGCTCGTACACCTCGCCCGAGATAGCTGCGGCTTTCTGCTGCGCGTAGCGGTGTTCCATCTCCGCATGCGCCCACTGGATAAGGCGGACATGCTCCGCGTCGGTTGACGTGTACATCACCACATTGGGTAGGTGCTGCACCAGGGGAACGTAGTCCGAGCTACCTTTACCGTCGGCAATCATTGCATCGGCACCCGCGAGCACGCAGCTAGTCAGCAGCCATGAGGCCCAAAACGACTTACCGCTACCAGTGCCGCCGCCGACCAGTGCGTGCGGTGAGCGCGCCATAGCAGCCGACAGCACTTCGCCGTCCGCCGTGCGGCCCTGCACCCACGCCAGGCGCGGATACGCGGCAACAGATGACGCGCAAAACTCTTCCAACGAGTCGGTGCCAGTTACATGGAGTTGCTCGTCTGCGCCAGGCACCCAGGGGTCATGCGGGCAGCCCTCGGCGGGGTGACGATTGCCACTCGGTCAGCGGCCAAACGGCGCAGTTCAACGTCGCATTTCACGACACCGCGCAGCTTTTCAACAGTCCGGTTCCAAACGTCGAACCCAACAGTCGGCGGGGTTTCACTGACAGGTAACCGCGACCGTCACCTGTCACACCCCACCCCTGCGGAGTAGGGCAGAGGTAGGAGGTCACCCCGTCCGCGCGTTTAGTGACGTAGGCGAGACCCAGCTTGTGCATGGTGTGGTTCCAGTGTGCCAGCGTCGTGGACTGCACCAGCTCCCAGAGGCCGCGCGCGTCGCGCTTGACGAGCTGATAGCCGCGGGTGGCTTGCATGTCGTGACCCGCGACCTGCGCCGTGAGGCCATTGCCGGTTACGTCGTAGAGACCGGCGGAGCGCAGGGCTTCCACCGCGTCGCCGGTGTCGAGTTCCAGTGTCAGGCCTACGCTGTCCGGCTCAAACCGCACCACGTGCTCGTGCCACGGCTGCGGGGAAAACACCGCGCCGTAGATACGCAGCAGCTCGTGCACAGAGTCAGCGGGCAGCTTGCCGACCCCCGGCTCATGGAACGAGCCGCCCTTTACGTGCTGGGCAAGCTGTGAGTAGCGTTCGCGGTAGCTGGCGAGGTCAGCGACTGCCTCGTTGATAAGTGCGGGGCCGCAAAAACCCTCGTCCACGGTGTCCGTCTCTGCTACTTGCTCCGTGTCACCGGGAACCTGCGGCAGGGTGTCGTCGCCGAGTCCGGCGAAAAAATCTTTAGCCATTTTCTTACTCCTAAACGTTTGTCCATGACTCCGTTGCGACCTCCGCGTCCGGCCGGTCAGCGGTCGTCATGGTGAACACAAAATTGCCGTTTGACTGGTCGATATGAAATCAAAAAGGTTTTTCACATTGAGGCGGCGACGAATGCGCTCCTCATTCTTTTCCAAGTCAGCGAGGCGGTACTGCGACGGCGCGGACACTCGCGCCTCCACGTTGCCAGTTTCCGCTAGTGGGGTCAGCGACACGGTGCAGCAGGCCGTGTGGAAAGCCTTGCCATTCTCGTCGTAGGTGGTCTTCGCCAGGCCGCCAGCCTCTAAAGCGTCGTCCAAATCAGCGAAGCGCCCGCGCCCTGTCTTCTGGTCGAACACGACCGTCACGGCACTGCGTGGCGGTACCCGTACCTCGTACCGGCGACCCCTGAACCATGCGGCGAGCCACAGGGCAATGGCGGCGACCGCCGTGTACCCGGCAGCAGCATTGTGCAGCAGCACCGAGACCAGATACAGCGCGGCGAGCACGGCGAGCCAGCGGAGCCACCGCCTGCGCCAGGTGGGCTGCCACAGCCACCGCGGAGTGTCGATGTGCGGCAGGCTCCACTGCGGGCGGGGAAGCCCCAGCCTGTCGAGCAGCCCGGCGCGGTTGTCCGTCTCCTGTGGCGGGGCGAAGTCAATGTCGGGGTCGCCGAGCGGCTGCATGATGGTCGTCTCGTCGTTATCTACTGGGTAGAAGGCGCGGGTTTCGTCATTCATCGTTACCTCCGCAAATCATGGTGTAGGCGAGGAGATAGGTGGCATAGGGCTGCTTCACGCGCCCCTCGTCCAGTGCCTCGTTGTATATCGAGTACCGCTTGGAGGCGCTGGCCTCGCCGCATACCCACGCTTCCTGTGGCAGCTCCTCGCGCCAGCCGGAGTCACAGCCGTCGGGCACCAGGTAGGTGTCCGCGTCCGGGTCAGAGTTCACTTGGAAAGCGGGCGGGGTGCCAGTGCCGACCCACTGGAAGCAGGCCTTTAATATGTCGGGACGGTAGGGGCGGACTTGGCCGAGGTGGTCCACAAGCTGCTGCCCGCGCTCGTACGGCGACGATGTAGTGGACGGCGTAGGCGACGGAGTAGAGGTGGCTGTCGAGGTCGGACTAGCTGTCACCGTCTCACCACTGCCACTGGTGCCGTGCGGCAGCCACAGCCACACGGTCAGCAGTGCCCGTGTAGTGCAGGCTGCATACGCTAGACGCGACACATCACGCGGGTGCGGGCGGCCGCCGCCATATTTCGCGGTAAGTAGCTCCGGGCCGGGAAGTGTGGAAGAAAATTCTTCGAACTCTCTTTGCGCGCCGTCGCTGTGAAACGGCGGCACGTCGAGGATTACCGATTTCATGCCGCTACCTCCAACCTAAGCGTCACTGTGACGTTTTCCCGTGTACTCACAGCAGACCTCCTAATAGGTGGAGTAGCTGGCTGGGGTCGATTTCCGCAGCGGCTCCGCCGCCACCGGCCAGCAGGAAGCCGAGGCCGACGTAGCCCAATTTCTTTTTCATGCTCCTGCTCATTTCCCGGTCACCAGCCCCAGCGCCTCGCGCAGCGGGCGGGCAGGCCACCGCAGCACACGACCCACCTGGACGGCAACAATTTCCTGGTCTCCCACGACGACATCGTCAAGCGTGCTTCGCTGCTGCGCCGTGACTCTGTCCCCGGTGCATTCGACGGCACTATCTCGGTTGACCGCGAAAACAACATTATTTGGGCAAACGGCACCCCGATCCAGGTCATCTACTCCAATGACCCGGCTACTGTTGACTACACCGCGTACGACCTCAACGATGCAATTGTCATCGACAACACCGGCCGCTGGCGTGACCGTGAGGGGCTGTCACAGCACCTGCAGTCCAAGGGCGTTTCCAAGGTTCTGCTCACCGCGCCGGGCAAGGGCGATGTGAAGAACATCGTCTACGGAATTAACCACAGCATTATCGAGGAGTCTGACAGCATTTTGTCGGCAGCCTCCTGTACTACCAACGGCATTACCCCGGTGCTCAAGGTCATCAATGACCGCTACGGCGTGGCGCACGGCCACGTGGAAACCGCGCACTCGTTTACCAATGACCAAAACCTCATTGATAACTACCACAAGGGCGAGCGCCGCGGCCGCGCCGCTGGCCTGAACATGGTGCTTGCCGCCACCGGTGCTGCCAAGGCCGTGGCCAAGGCCCTGCCTGAGTTCGAAGGCAAGCTGACCGGTAACGCCATCCGCGTTCCCACCCCGGACGTGTCCATGGCGGTGCTCAACCTAGAGCTGGAGCAAGAAGTCGACCGTGATGAGGTCAATGACTTCCTGCGCAACGTCTCCCTGCACTCGGATCTGCGCCAGCAGATTTCCTACATTGCCTCCCCAGAGGTCGTCTCTAGTGACTTCGTGGGCAATACCAATGCCGGCATCGTTGATGGCATCGCCACCATTGCCTCCGGCAAGCACTTGGTGCTCTACGTCTGGTACGACAACGAGTTTGGCTACTCCAACCAGGTCATCCGCGTGGTGGAGGGGCTTTCTAATGCCCGCCCGGTGGTCCTGCCCAAGCGCTTATCTCCCTCTGAGCTTTAAGCTCGCATAATTTAAGGCCCGCGGAGTCCCCGCGGGCCTTAGTTATTTAATCGGTAGGGCGAAGTGCCCGTGTGCGCAGCAACCGCCTGGCGGCCCACGAAGTAATGGCGGCGAAAAGGAGGGTCATTATCGCAGCACAGGCGTAGCGTCCGGGAGAATCCGCATTCATCGGCCAGGCGGGGAAGGCAACGAGCCAGAGGACGGTCTTCGCGAGGACATCGCCGCCTACCGTCACGGAGACAATGGTGCCGACGATTGTCAGAGCAAGTGAGCTCCAAATACCAAAGCGGATGACGACGATGAGAGATATCACCGTAAGGACGTATCCCACGCCGATGGCTAGGGGTAATTGCGCTGGTACGGTTAGGGCAGCACCACCGGCGAAGATAACCGCGAGCGAAGCACACGTGCACACCGCTGTGATGATGCTCAGTAACCACAGGAGAAGGGCAGTAGAGCAGTGGCGAGATTCTGTATAAACAATTGGCCACGCGCCCGAGAACCCCGGCCAGACCAGCATAGGAAGTACACCGGCACCCACGGGGAGAAGCAGAAATACGAAGAATCCCTGTACATAACGTGGTGGGTAGATAAAGGCAATAAAGAACAGAGCTAAGGCGCTTGATACCAAGCACGTAATGACCGCTGGTGTCATTATGGCCCGGTGAAACCCCCGCAGCGCATCGGCACGGCGCGAGTGGGCAGCGGCACGAGAGACAGTGGCAGGCTGCCAACCCTGAGCTGGCGTGGCGGCGGTACTGACCGTGGGCGCCGTAACGCGCCGGCGTCGGGAAAGCGGACGTACTCGGCCAGGCGTCATGGTCGCGGTCAAAGAGCCTGCTACAGCGAGGATGAGGCACAACGCCAATGCCGGAAGCGGGCTTTCCTGCAGGAGTGGATCGCCAGGCTCGAGCGGAACTGAATTCTGGTGGATGCGCAGCGCAGGCAATAGTAACCGTAGCGGCCAGGCGGGCGGAAAGGCCCACCATAGCGGCCCCTCGACAACGCGAGGAAGCACACTAATGACCTGCCAGATAACCGCGAGGATAAGCGTGACGGCAAGGCCCAGCCTGCGGGCGCCTGCGGTCGCAAGCCCCGCGATGCCGATCGCTCCAAGGAAAGAATAAGCTCCAGCGATGATAAGCAGCTGGTGTTCTGCACGAGCTTGTATTGCAACCGCCGCCCAGGACAGACCGAAATTAAGTAGGTGAAATACTGCGAGGCTTGCCACGACGATGAGGAACCGGGAGGCATGCTCATAGCGAGGGTTAAGCCGGCGCCATAGGGTGCCGCCGCTACGGTTGAGTGCCTCGCGGCGTTCTGGAATGCCAGCAAAAAGTGCAATGAGCGGAGCGTACATGCCAGTGATGAACATGGATTGCCAGCCAAGAACCCCTGTAGCGTCTTCGGCAGAGGAGGCAAAGGCAGAAAAGAATACCGTCATTAACACCAGTGGCAGGGCGAGTAAGGGTAGCCACTGCACGGCGCTGCCGCGGCACCGCAGTAGTTCTGCAGAAAGATACCGTCGATACTGCTTAACCATCGGTCTCACCATCTGCAGAAGTCAGGCGGAAGAATTCGGCTTCCAATTCACCGCTCGGGGCGAGCTCTTGCAGGGATCCGGAGTACCGGATGGTGCCTTGGGACAAAATAGTGATGTCGTGGGCTAGGTGAAGGACCTCACCGAGTTGATGGGAGCTGACCACGACGGTGTGCCCAGCGGCGGCGAGCTGCTGGAGGAGCTTGCGCAGCTCCGCGATGCCCTGTGGATCGAGTCCATTTTGCGGCTCATCGAGCAATAAGATTTCTGGATCCCCGAGTAGGGTCTGGGCTAATGCCAAACGGGCTTTCATCCCGGTGGAAAAAGATTTTGCCTTCTTAGCACCAACCCTGGCTAGACCGGCAATGTGCAAGACACGGTCGATTTCAGAATCGGGCAATCCAAGCAGGCGGGTATGTACGCGGAGGTTATCTGTGGCTGACAGGTGCCCGTAGAAGGCTGGCCCATTGACCGAGGCGCCAACGTGGTCAAGGACTTCGCGCGACCATGGTTCGCCAGCCACACGCACCGTTCCCGAATCGGCGGGCAACAGGCCAAGGAAAATGGAAAACAGGGTGGACTTGCCGACGCCATTTCTCCCGAGCACTGCATGTACGCGGCCAGGTGAAATATGAAAACTTATATCCCGCAGCACTGCCTGGGAACCGAAAGACTTTGTGATGTGTTCGAAGGAAACCTCATAGCTCATATGAAAAGTATGAGCCGCGCGACTACCAAAATCTTCCGCCCCCGAGGCGGTCTTCGCGCCGGGTCAGTCCTACCACGGTAGGAGGCTAGGCGATGCCAGCTTTGTGCGCCAGTAGCACCAAAGCCACGCGGTCGCGTGCAGCTAGTTTGGACATCAGCGCGGAGACATGCGTTTTTACCGTGGTATCTGCGATAGACATGTGGCCGGCAATCTCGCCATTGGTAGCTCCGCGCGCAATGAGTGTGAGCACCTCCATCTCGCGTCGTGTGACTAGGCTAAGTCCTTGGCGTTGGTGTGGACTAAGCTGGCTGTGCGTTAGTGCCCGGCGGTAGCCCTCCAGAACAGGGCCCGTTACTTGGGAGGCGAGGACAGACTCGCCCTTGGCAACGTCTCGTACTGCTTCTACCAGCACCTCAGGATCCGCATCTTTTAGCAAGAATCCATGCGCACCGGCGGCAATAGATTGGGATACCAGATCTTCTTCATTGAACGTGGTAAGCATGATAATTCGGCAGTCAGGGGTGCGGGAGAGAATAGCTTGAGCCGCGGCAATTCCATCCATGCCAGGCATTCGTATATCCAAAATGGCCACATCAATGCGGTATTGAAGAGCTAATGAGACGGCGTCGGCTCCGGAGGCTGCGGTAGCCACCACCTCAATATCTTCCTGCGCGTTCAAGATGGTCGATAAGGCAGCGACGAGCATTGCTTGATCGTCTGCAAGCATGACGCGAATCTTAGGCATGGTTGTCCTTGTGTAATGGGAGTTCCGCATCCAGTGTAAATTTCTGGGCATCGCCACTGTTTATTAAGCTTCCGCCCAACGCTTGGGCGCGTTCCTTTACTCCCACCAAACCCACGCCGCTGCCGGATACTTCACTGGGAGTCGGGGACGTAGCGGTGGAGGTGAGGGTGACTCGTGCGGCATCGGAAAGCGTAAGTTTTAGCTGCACATGCGTGCCGGGGCCTTGATGACGCAAGGCATTGGTCAGCCCTTCAGAAATGATGCGCACCAGGGCTAGCTGAGTCAGCGCGGAAACCTCGTAGGAGGATGGCAATTTCGCGTCAATCTTCAGGCCAGCGGTGCGAAAGCCGTCGATGATGCCCTGTACATGCTCGAGCTGCTGAGCGGGTTCCAAAGCCGTAGGCCCCGTACTGCGTAACGCCGTGACGATGGCGCGCACTTCCTCCAGCGCGGAATCCGCACCATCGCGAATACTCTTCAAGGTGTCCTGTGCAGCGGTCGTATCCATTCGAGCGGCGATAATCCCGGCATTGGCCTGAACCTTGATCAAGGTGAGGGAATGGGCCAAGACATCGTGCAATTCTCGGGCGATGAGTAAGCGCTCTTCCTCCTGCGCTTGGTGGAACCGTTCTTGAGCTAAGCGCTCGCGTTGCCTATCCAGATCAAAATAGCGTGCGGCGATGAAATAGGCGCTGCCGAGCACCGCCCAATGCACCACCAGCAAGGTAATGTAGCGGCGATCTAGCTGGAAAGATAAGAGAAAGGACTCAGGGTCAATGCGCCACATAGCAGGCGATATAAGAGAACCCATAAACGCAGCGGTAAGCACCGCGCGGGGAATTGAGCGGCGTTCCACGTAGCGGGAAGTAGCGTAGACGGCCATCGGCGCGGTCAATGCCCATGGGGTGACCCCGAGGTTTGCTGGTAGCTGGCTTATCCACGCCGCGGCCCACGCACCAAGGAGGACGATAAAGCCAGCTGCGCTGAGTACCGGTTTGGTACGCCAGACCCAGATGAAGGGTAAAAATAAAAGCGATAGCGCTGCTTGGATGAGTTCGATAGCACCGGGATTCGCCCATGCACTAATGAGATAAAACACCGCGATGAGCGCTGCCACCGCGGTGAGGATTTTATCCCCCAAGCGTGTTCTGGCGACGGTGTCAGTGCTCATAGTCGGACATAGTAGTACGCCTTCGGGGGGGGGGACTACTTCTTTTTGTCCTTCTTCTTGCTTTTCTTCTTACCCTTCTTTTTAGACGAGTCCTCTAGCTTGGCGGCTACATCCGGCACATAGCGGAACTCTTCGCGGTCTGGGCGCTCGTAGGTCTTGCCATCGGAATCGGGACGGTGTGGGATTTCCGGCAGCTCGCGCTCGATCTTTTCGTAAGGGATGGTATTGAGCAGGTGCGAAATGACGTTGATGCGCGAGCGCTTTTTATCCTCAGACTCCACGGTGTACCACGGCGCGGTCGGGGTATCGGTGTGGATGAACATGGCATCCTTGGCGCGGGAATAGTCTTCCCAGCGGGTAATGGATTGGAGATCCATGGGGGAGAGCTTCCAGCGGCGCAGCGGATCATTGCGGCGGGATTCAAAGCGCTTAATCTGCTCTTCATCAGAGACAGAGAACCAGTACTTGCGCAGGATGATGCCGTCTTCCACAAGCATCTGCTCAAAGGTGGGAGCCTGGTGCAAGAAGCGGACGTATTCTTGGTCGGTGCAAAAGCCCATGACGCGCTCAACGCCGGCGCGGTTGTACCAAGAGCGGTCAAAGATGACGATTTCGCCCTTGGTCGGCAGCTTTTCCACGTAGCGCTGGAAATACCACTGGCCCTGTTCGCGCGAGTTCGGGGCCGGAAGAGCCTCGATCCGGCAGGTGCGGGGGTTGAGATACTGCGTGATGCGCTTGATGGCAGAACCCTTGCCGGCGGCGTCGCGGCCTTCCATGATGATGACCACGCGGGCGCCGGTTTCAACGACCCACTGCTGCATATCAACGAGCTCTGCTTGCAACCGCTCGAGCTCTTTTTCGTAGGCCTTCTTATTCAGCTTCTTAGGGGATTTGCTGCTTTTGGTGCTCATTCTTCCAGCTTAACGGCTTGGTGGCCCTATCTAGAAAACTGGTGTGCCCTCGTTGGAGTGAGAACCCAACCACAGCTTGTGCGGGGTATGTGCAGCAGGCTTAGAGGCCGGGCTCGCCGTAGCGAGTGGTATTAGAAATATGACCGAGCCCTTCGACGTCTATGGCGACGGTATCGCCGTTCTGGAGGAATTGCTGCGGGTCGCGGGCAAAACCAACGCCTTCGGGCGTACCGGTCACGATGACATCACCGGGGTTGAGGGGATAGAGCTGCGAGCAAAATTCGATGAGCTCAGCGATGGAAAAGATGAGGTCATCAGTATTGTCCTGCTGGCGCACCTCGCCATTAACCGTGGTGGTCAGTCGCGCGCTTTTGCCCGGCGCCCATTCATCAGGGGTGGTCAGCCAAGGCCCAAAGCCTGCGGTGCGATAAAAAGACTTGCCCGCGTGGAATTGGCTGGTCTGACGCTGAAAATCGCGCAGGGTGTAGTCATTCATGATGGAATACCCCGCCGCGTAATCTAATGCGTCTGCGCGGGTTACGCGGTGCGCGCGCTCGCCGATGACCACCGCTAGCTCACCCTCATAGTCCAGCTTCTGGGTTGCGTACTCGGGGATATAGACGTCATCGTAGGGGCCAGTCAGAGCATCGGCGAACTTGATAAATAGCGTGGGGTGCTCGGGAAAGTCGCGGCCCATTTCCCGGATATGCTTGGCGTAATTAAGGCCTACGCAGATGATCTTTCCTGGCGTTGGGACGACTGCTTCTAAATCATGCTGCTCAAAGACTATCGGCTCGCCGGATAGTTGTGCGGCCTTGCGCCAATCTTCGCTGCGCAGCAGCGCGCCTACGTCCTCGTAGTCCAGCTCCACTCCCACATTATCGCCTTCAATGCGGATTGCAGAGGTGCCGAACGCGGTGCGAAGAGTAGCCAATTTCATGCCAGCTAGTCTAGCGCACTCCTTATTTCTGCTACTGCGTCAGCGCAGAGGATGGGGATCTCCACCTTTTCTTGTTTGGACCACGGCTTGAGCACAAACGATGCCGGATCCATCCGGCCTGGCGGCCTTCCGATGCCGATAGAAAGGCGCTGATAGTCCTTAGTACCGAGCGACTTCGTAGTAGAGCGCAGACCGTTGTGCCCGTGATCGCCACCGCCTTGGCGCAATTTCACGGTCCCGAAGTCGAGTTCTAATTCATCGTGCATCACCACAATATCTGCGGGTGCCAGATGGAAGTACTGGGCGAGTGCCTTGATCGGCCCGCCAGACATGTTCATAAAGGACCGCGGTTTAGCGCAGATTACCTTGCGTCCGGATAGCATTCCTTCCGCGACCTCGGTATTAGTCTTCTTATGCACCGAAAAGCTGCTCATTAATTCACCGGCGAGCTCATCGGCAACGTCGAAGCCGATATTGTGCCGCGTGCCGGAATATTTCGGGCCAGGATTGCCAAGGCCTACTACGAGTAGTGGAGTCACTGCATTATTGTCGCATAGATTGAAATTCTATTGGAAATACAAGTCTATGCTCCATAGAATATGCCGCCGAGTATCACTGCTGCTTGGGTGCTAAAAATACCTCTTACAGCGGTGGACTTGGGGAAGTATCGTAGTGATTAAGGAGGTGCGCCCCATGCCCGAAAAATCACCTGAAGTTGATCGCGAAACCGAAAATGTTCCTAGTGGCAAAGTTGCTGCTGCGCGGCTCATTATCAAGCGCGCTAAGGAAGGCAAGGGCAAGATCGAAATCACGCCTAGAATTCGTGAACTTGCCGGACAAGATTTATAAAACCATCTATAAAACTGCGATATCGCCGTGAGCATTGCTGCTCACGGCGATATGCGTTTGGGGGAGTGGGAAATTACTCCTCGGAGTCGTCGGACTCGGAGGACTCGCCTTCGGCCTCTTCGTCGACGGAGTCGGCACCAGCGTCGGCGCCGCCTTCCTCAGCAGCCTCAGCGGCCTCTTCGAGCTCCTCGTCAACCTCAGGCAGGGAGATGGAGAGGATAACGGTCTCTGGGTCTGCCACCAGGGTGGTGCCTTCCGGCATGGTGATGTCGGCGGCGGTGATGACCTCGCCGTCCTCGAGGCCCTCGATGGACAGCTCGATCTCTTCCGGAATGCTTAGTACGTCAGCCTCAACCATGAGGACGTCTGCATCCTGAATGTGCATGGTGCCCGGTGCGGACTCGCCGGTCAGGGTAATCGGAACCTCAACCTCGACCTTCTCGCCGCGCTTAATCAGCAGCAAGTCAACGTGGTCGATGTCCATGGTGAGCACGTTCTGGTCAACGTTCTTGACCATGGTCAGGTACTGCTCGCCCTCAAGCTCAAGCTCCAGAACGGCGTTGACACCGTTGTTGCGAACGAGGGACTGGATGTCCAGCAGTGGCACTGCGAAGTGTACGGGCTCCTGGTCGCTACCGTAGATTACGCCGGGAACCTTCCAGTCGCGGCGCAGGCGGCGGGCGTAGCCCTTGCCAAAGACGGTACGTGGTTCTGCTTTAATAATTGGGCGCTCTGCCATGATGCAATCTCCTTTGTCGGTGTAGTGCGGCGAGGCTATCGAAGGTATAAAAACGACGAAAGCCTGCCGATGAACGTCTTGGACGAGTCATCGCAGGCGTCAATAAAAGCAACATGCTCTAACTTCAATCGCGTCGATAACGGCTTCCCAATTTTTGAGTCGCCCTCGCCGAGACTGAGTTAGATTAGCATCTTTCGGCCGATGAAACCAAAACTCACCCCGTTAATCTTCCTTCGCGCCCTCTCCTCTGATTACGCCCTTCGCGCTCACCGGTAGCGCGTATGTCTGTAGCTCGGGTTACGCGGTGAGCGCGAAGGGAGGAGTGGGGCGAACGGCAGGCGGTAGTGCGGTAGTGCTTGCGTGTACCTGCGACGCCTTTGGCGCTCACGGGGATGGAAAACACCGACACCCCGCCGTTCACGGTGAGCGCGAAGGGCGGGGTGTGAGTTGTAGTGCGACCGGCGAAACGCTTATGCGCGGTCGAAAAGGGTAGTCACGGAACCGTTTTCGAAGATCTCATGGATGGTCCGAGCCAGCAGTGGGGCAATGGACAGGACCTTGAGGTTGGACCAGCCTTCGGTGGACTGCGGAAGGGTATCGGTGGTGATGACTTCCTCGGCACCGCACTCGGAGAGGCGCTCGCGGGCAGGGTCGGAGAAGACGCCGTGGGTGCAGGCGATGATGACCTTCTTTGCACCCGCTTCCTTGAGTACGCGCACGGCGCCGGCGATGGTGCCGCCGGTGTCAATCATGTCATCGAGAAGCACGCAGTCCTTGCCCTCAACTTCACCCACCACGCGGTTGGAGACCGTCTTATTGGCCTCGGTATTGGAACGGGTCTTGTGGACGAAGGCCAGCGGGGCATCGCCCAGGTCGTGGGCCCACTTTTCGGCGACCTTCACGCGGCCGGCATCGGGGGAGACTACGGCGATGTTATCGGTGGCGTACTTGGACTTGATGTAGTCGGTCAAGATGGGCTGGGCGTGCATGTGGTCCACCGGGCCGTCGAAGAAGCCTTGAATCTGGTCCGTGTGCAGGTCTACCGAGACGATACGGTCCGCGCCGGCTGCCTGCAGGAGGTCTGCGACCAAGCGGGCGGAGATGGGCTCGCGGCCCAAGTGCTTTTTATCCTGACGCGCATATGGGTAGAACGGCAAAATTGCGGTGATGCGCTTGGCGGAACCACGCTTTAGTGCATCGATCATGATGAGCTGTTCCATCAACCACTTATTGAGCGGTTGGGAATGCGATTGCATAACGAAGCAGTCAGCGCCGCGCACGGACTCTTCGAAGCGGATGAAGATTTCGCCATTGGCGAAGTCCCGGGCGGTGGTAGGAACCAGATCGGTGTTGAGTTCCTTTGCCACTGCCTCTGCCAATTCTGGGTGTGCGCGCCCAGAAAAGAGCTTCATGTTCTTGCTACTACCAGTTACTTTGCCAGTCATAGGAGAATATGCCCCTTTACTTTTCGTTGTCCTGTGCACGGGCTGCGGCTTCTGCCGCTGGGGTGCCCGGACGCTTCTTTTCAACCCAGCCTTCGATATTGCGCTGTTTGCCACCGGAGACTACGAGTGCTCCCGCGGGAACATCGTCTTTAATTACTGTACCCGCACCGGAGTACGCGCCATCACCGACATTGACTGGAGCGATAAACATCGTATCTGAGCCGGTGCGCACGTGGCTGCCAATGGTGGTGTGGTGCTTGTTCACACCGTCGTAATTGACGAAAACGGAGGACGCACCGATATTGGATTCCTCGCCCACGGTGGCATCACCAATATAGGTAAGGTGCGGCACCTTGGTACCGCGGCCGAGCTCGGCATTCTTCGCCTCGACGAAGCCGCCGAGCTTGCCGTCTTCGCCCACGATGGTATTCGGGCGAATAAAGGTAAAAGGCCCGATCTTGGCGTTGACGCCGATGACGGAATCGCTGCCGTGCGTGCGGACCACGGATGCGCCGGTACCAATCTGCATATTCGTCAACGTGGAATCCGGTCCGACCTCGGCATTATCGGCGATGCTCGTTGCACCCCACAGCTGGGTGCCGGGGTGGATGGTGACATCGGTGCCGATGGTGACATTGACACCAATCCAGGTGGTTTCCGGATCGATGATGGTGGCGCCGCCGCGCATGGCTTTTTCCACCATGCGGCGATTGAGCTCGCGGCCGGCGGCGGCCAGCTGCACGCGGTCATTGACCCCGGCGAGTTCCTGCGGATCCCCGGCGACGTGAGCTCCCACGCCATGTCCGGCGGTGCGGGCGATTTCGAGGACATCGGTAATGTAGAGCTCGCCCTGCGCATTATTGGTATCAAGCTTGGTTAGGGCATCGCGCAATGCTGCCGCATCGAAAGCGAAAACACCGGAGTTGACCTCATTAACCAGGCGCTGTTCTTCGGTGGCATCCTTGTGCTCCACGATGGCGGACACAGACCCGTCTGTGTCGCGAATGATGCGGCCATAACCGGTGGCATCTGCAAGGCGCATGGATAATACCGTGACCGCATTGCCTTGAGCGGTATGGGTATCGCGCAACCCCTCGATGGTTTCTGGGGTCAAAAGCGGCACGTCACCGTTGGTGACGATGATGGTGCCTTCGAAATCAGAAATTGGGGAAATCCCGCAGGACACGGCATGGCCGGTACCGCGCTGTTCTTCCTGCACGGCCTGCACGACCTCGCGGTCCAGCTCATTCGCAATTTTTTCCACGACGGGTGAGACCTGATCGCGCTGGTGGCCCACGACGGTTACGAGGTGATCCGGGTTAATACCCGCCGCGGCGTGCAGCGCGTGTCCAAGCAGCGTGCGACCGCCAATTTCGTGCAAAGTCTTTTGCTTTGTGGATTTCATGCGCGTGCCGGCGCCCGCCGCAAGGACGACGACGGCACTTGGGGTAGTTGCTTCCACGGTCAACAAAACTCCTGGGGGTTGAGTTTGATTAGTTCTTCGGGCTTTATCTTATAGTCCATATTTAAACTATGTGCGAGAAACCTCCTTAAGGCTGCCCGCGCGCCACACTCCAATAAAGCCGACGAGCGCCAAGAAAATCAACGCTGCCTCTGGCCCCGCGAGAGCGATAACGGAAGAAATACCACCCACGATGAGCAAAATAATGCCCATCATGGTGTTAGCCGCACCCACGTACTGCGTCCTTTTATCCCCACCGGCCATATCCACTACGTAGGTCTTTCGCGCCACGCGAACAGACGTATGCGCGAGATTGACGGCAAAGAAGCCGAGCGGCATGACCCAAGCATTCATAGCGTCTGGGGCCCAGTGGGAACTAGCCACGATGAGCAGGATGATAACGGAGGAGGCGGCAGCACCAGCAGCCATGGTGTTTTTGGAGGATTTATCCGAAAATACGCCAGAAACTCGCCCACCGATAAGTGAGGCCAAACCAGAGGCAATCACGAAGCCGAAGACACCAGATAGGTCATCGTGCAGCAGCACGATAAAAGCGGTAGAAAGCGCCGAGACCAGCAGTAGTGCGCGAACGATGACGAAGTTGCGGAACTGGGCATCGTCAGTGAAAAGCTTCCACGTATCTGACCACCAGCTCTTATCGATGCCCTCTTGTTCCCCCTCCGGCACCGGCTCTTCCACGTGCGAAAATACCCACGTGGCAATGGCCCAGGTAGAAGCGCCGACCAATAAAACGATGCCCATAGTAGAGATCGTGAGATCCCCCAAGAGGAATAAGCTGACACCGGCAAGCAGGGTGGCCCCGCCGCCCAAGGCCGTTGCGGATCCGGTGACTTGACCGCGCTGGCCCTTGGAAATCGTGCGCGCTTGGACGTCTTTGCCAGCGATGGAACACAACGCGCGGAACAGGGAAAGCGCCGCCAACGCAAGAAGTACGATCACGCCCAACCATGCGCCGCGTATAAAGAAAGCTGCAAGGGCAATCACGGCGGCGGAGAGAGCTTGGCCGGTCGAGCCGATCATCCACAAGCGCTTGCGGGCGCGGTGAGTGGTCACCCAGGGGGTAAGAGCGGCCTGCGGCAGCATGGAGCCAGATTCCCGGATAGGGGTAAGCAAGCCGGTGAAGAAGGCGGGGACGCCTGCCGCATTAAAGAGCGCCGGCAGCACCGTTTTGGAGGCAACGATCTGGTCGCCTAAATTTTGCAGGCCATTGGACCAGATGAAGTACCTGGCATTTGAGTTAGACATGAAAGAACTTTCGAGATAACCGAGACAAAGCGGGATAACACTGTAATCCGGTCAGAAGAGACCGTCTATCAACTTTACTCACTTCCTACCCCTAGAAAGGGCGAAACCGCTGCGATCGGCTATGTTCAGTAGTTGTTATGCACGACGTGGATCCCCTCATCAACACGATGTACCAGGCCTTCGATCTGATCGGAGTGGCCTTGAACGGCATCATCGGTGGCACGATTGCCCGCCGCCGCGAATTCGACATCGTCGGATTTATTTTCCTCGCCTTATTTTCCGGCCTGGCTGGCGGCATGATCCGCGACATGCTTATCGATGACGGCCCCGCCGCCGCCATTTCAGATCCCTGGTACCTGGGCCTTGCCTGCGCCGGGGCGCTGACCGCCTTTCTCATGGAGCTGAAGGGAAAAGCGTGGGAGATTTTTCGCGAGCACGGCGATGCCATCATTTTGGGTATGTGGTCTACCACCGGTTGCGTGAAGGCA
Source organism: Corynebacterium rhinophilum (assembly GCF_030227225.1). Taxonomy (GTDB): domain Bacteria; phylum Actinomycetota; class Actinomycetes; order Mycobacteriales; family Mycobacteriaceae; genus Corynebacterium; species Corynebacterium rhinophilum. Next base: position 7,920 of record NZ_JASPHQ010000015.1, on the reverse strand, counting down.
CTGGCTGCGGGCATGCCTATGATCCCGTGCGTGTTTTTAGGTGTCTTAACCGCCGTCGGCGGGGGAATGGTCCGCGATGTCGCCTCCGGTCAGATCCCGTCCATTTTCGGCGGCAGCCCCCTCTATGCAGTGCCGTCTATCGTGACCGGCATCGTCATGGTGACCTTTGCATCCTATGACCAATTCGCCTTGGGCATGGTGGTTTCCCCAATCGTCGGCAGCGGCATGGCCATTATTTCTTACTGGCGGGGATGGGTCTTGCCCCGCGCCGGGGTTGCGCCAGTGAACTACACCGCGGCACAGGTGGCCGCGATTGCCAAGAAGGCGGAGGTAAAAGGATTTCGTCGCGGCCGGCGCAAGCGCTAGCGGCTTAGACGGGTCATCGGCCTACAGCGTCGCCAGCTTTAAGGCAGGTTGGTGACGATGGCGATGATGGTAAGGATAATCAGGACAAGAACGCTCCACCTGAGGAATGGATCCTTGGTCAGGGGCAACGACTCCTGCGAGTCGTCATCATCAGGTTCTGGGGAAGACGTGGAGTGTGGAGCGTTCATGGCAGGAATCCTTTCGAGTGCAATGGTGCCTCAATGCTAGTGAGGGTGACTACAGATTATCCACTGCGTACTGTGCTTCTTCAGCGGTGAACTTTTCGCCGTATTCGCTCACGAGTTGGTCATAGATGGCGTTGGGTGACATGCTCATCGTTTCTTCGTAGGTGCGGGCCGTTTGAAGAGCATTATCGTGATAGTCCGCTTCCAAATTATCAATGGCGTACTGGGCGGCTTCCGGGCTGAATTGTTCGCCGTACTCGCTGCTGAGCTGGTCGTACAATCCCTGCTTGGACATGTGCATGGTATCTGAGTACACTTTGGCACTCTTTAACGCATTTTTGAATTCGCGCGGGACGTTCTGGTCATCCTGCGTGGCGTGGGAATCTTCGCCTGCATCAGCTTCCTGGGCTTCTTCCTCCGGGGTGGCCTCCACCGCGTCTTGCTGGGTGGTTTGGTCCGTGGAGTCTGTGCTGCTGCTGTTTTCATCATCGCTGCCGCCTAAACCGGCAATGATGGCGATAACGATGAGGACGCCAATGATGATTGCGCCCCATTTGAGGCACCCGCCCTTTTTCTTCTGCGGCGCGTCAGCTGGTGGTTGACCAGCCTGTGGTTGGCCCGCGGGTTGAGAGTTATTGGAATACGGAGAGGGAGAAGGGGAGGGAGTACTCATGGTGAGCGTTCCTTTCAATGTGGGTGAGGGATATGGAAGAAAGTTTTCCGACATTGGCCACATTGTCGTGACTGTGGTCGAGAGAGATTAGCGAAGTGGATCTTTAGCAACATGGACAGTGGAATCTTGCACATCACCCAGATCAACGACGATGGTGCAGGAATAGAACTCCCGGACTGGGGTGCCAAAGCCATTGGGGAAATCAACTTGGCCAAAGGCGTGGTACGTCCGTGGCGAATCGGTTATAGAATCTGGCGACTGAATATCAATCTCTTCTGGAAAACTGACTCCGCCGGGATACTTGGCCCGGTTGGTTACTTGCTCGCGATATTTATCCAAAGCAGCCTCAGTATCTTGGGCTTCGCTTATCTTTAGTACAGCAAAAATAAAGATCACGAACACCACGAAGGTGGCCCCGACGAGTAATAGCCAGAACCGCCACCGCCTAAAAAGCGGCTTTTTCGGCTTTGTTGTGGGGACTGGGGCCGGTTGTGCGGGATAGGGGGTCTGATATGGAGAGTTGTCCAACGCTAGGGTCTTTCGGAAGAGGAGTAACGAGTGATTGTTGCCGGTACGCACCCCGGCATCGGGCTAGGGTGTGAAGCAGCAACGGCTTTTATTAAATCAACCGGTCTGGACATAAGTATGGGAGCGAGTAAGAGAAATCGCCTATGTGTACGAATGGTGCGTATTGCCTCAACGTATCTGTTAACTCGTGGGATTCTCGATTAATGCAGCCGCAGCCATTTGGCCTCTGCTCCCTAATTCGCTTTGTCTTAAGATGGGATTAGGAAAACTCGGTTATCAATGACTAAGCAGTTGAAAAGGGAAAGGATTTCTATGAGGGCGGACGTAGTAATTATTGGTGGCGGTTTTGCGGGCACTTCTGCGGCTATTACTTTGGCTCGCGCGAACCGGTCTGTAGTCTTAGTGGACTCACATCAGCCACGGAATAGGTTTAGCGAGAATTCCCACGGAGTTTTAGGTTTTGAGTCAGCTTCGCCTATTCAACTGCTGGAAAGTGGCCACCGTGAATTTCAATCGTTCGGAGGAGAGATTATCTCTGAAAAGGCAAAGTTGCTCTCTCCTTTTGAGGATGACTCAGCTGGGTGGAAAGCCGAATTGGAAAGCGGTGAGGTAATCTACTCGCGTCATGTAATCGTTGCTACAGGTATCACTGACGAATTGCCAGATGTTCCCGGACTAGAGCGGCTGTGGGGCTCACGAGTTTTTCACTGCCCTTACTGTCATGGCTATGAGGTCAAAAATAAGAAACTAGCCGTCATTGGTGGAAAGAACCCTCCCTTTACTTTCCGCATAGCAAAGTTGCTCACTAAGTGGACGGATCGAGTGACTTTCTATCCAAATGGATTGGAGCTTCCGCAAGAGGAACAGCGGCGTATGGAATCGCTAGGAATCACGATCGAACTTAATTTAGTGCAAGGGATTACAGAATCTGAACGATTTGATGGTGGCGTATTTCTTGACGTAGGGCAGGAAAAGAGAGAATACAAAGCTTGCTTTACTGGGCCTGAATTTGTTCCCAATGATTCGATTCTCAGGAAAGCTGGATGCGCTGTAGAAAACGGTTGGGTTAAAGCGGACTCTGGGATGACTTCATGCGAGGGCATTTGGGCCGCCGGAAATGTCATCAGCTCTCCAGACCAGATGCCTCAAGCCATGGGAGCTGGAGCCGCCGTTGCCATCAAGGTGGATCAGAAGATGTTTGATGAGGATGTCTCCTGCTAGGAGGCTTATGTCTTTGTAGGGTATAAAAAGCTTAGGATAGAGGTGTTTTCTCAATGAAGGACCAACACGATGTGCCGCGAGGCGTGTTGAAAATCAAGCCTGCCTTTTTCAAGGGGCTATCGTGTACGGTCCCTTTTCGCTAGCATGTGATGATGCGCTTTTCCTACCTGACTGTCCCCGCCGTGACAGCGTGTTTATTGTTAGCAGCCTGCTCGAATCCCGATAGTGGTGACACGAATCAGGCTCCGAGTGGTTCTGAATCTGCGTCGTCCTCCAGTGCTGCCGCGCAGTCAAAGGCGGCGAGCGCTCAGCGCACGGAAATTCCGACCGCAGATGGTGATGCGTCGCAGCTTCTGGCTGGGATGACGATGAGCAATCTCGTTGATAATCAATCGCAAGAAGTAGCCCGCACCGCGCTTGCCGATGCCGGAGTGCCACAAGAAAGCATCGACGGCTTTTTTGAATTGGTAGACGAATACAACACTGCCGTACCGACGGAGAGCATGGTGGCCGAAGGCTTCGTGGATTACGGGACGCAAGACCCAGAATACGACGTGGAGGCCATTTCAAAGGCCTGGAATGACCATCATGCGGACTATGTGGGTACCAATTGTCGCATCAATACCTTCACCTTGGCGGATTCGCTCTTTTCCGTTGACGACCAGGACAACCCCAATGACTCCTTGCTGTTCTTAGATCAACAGTCCCTAGATAATGCGCCGGATCAAATCTTTGATGAAGCCGAGCGCGCCAAGTTCGAGGCTTTCTATGGGAATGTGGAAACCACCATGGAACAAGATCCAGGACAGCACATCGCCGATATCAAGGCTTATTTTAAGGACCGTGGCATCGAGTTCGCGGATACGGACGCCCGAGTGGTCTCGGTATTCTCGCACGATACTTTGACGGAACCGGCCACACTTTTCATCGGGCATACCGGCGTTGCCGTGCCATATGAGGATGGCTACCTATTCTTGGAGAAGCTTGCCTTCGATATGCCATATCAAGCGGTGACGGTGAAGGATATGCAGCAGCTTAATGATTACCTGATGCATAAATACGATGACGGTCCTGATCTGGAGTACGGCCAACCCGTCATCTTTGACAATGATGACGTCATAGAAGGTATGCGCTACGCCAAGAAATAAAAGGGCAGGGCTGGAAATAGGCCATCAACCAAATGGCCGTGGTCTGCTCCGACGGTTTTGACAAATATCTATAATCGCGACCTCTCACAAAGCCACTTGTCACGCTCACGGCCCATTTGGTGGAGATTGCCGGTCCTGAAGGGGCGGCTAAGTGTTTTAAGGCAAGCATAACCACGGTCACGCTGTGTGCTACTGTGATATATGCCTCACATTTCAGGATTGCGATAGTTGATTGATATGTCCCTATAGGTATACTCACTAATCGTGTCGAGCTGGAGTTCTCAGAGGCTAGACACCGCCTCCCCAGCAAACGTTGGGAAAACTCACAAGACTCACAAGAAGGGTTGAAGACATGAAAATGAAGAATTACCGCCGCGTTTCCATCGCAGCTGCAACCGCCGCTCTGGGCCTGACTCTCGTAGCCTGCAGCGATAACGGCAGCTCCGCCCCAGCGACCGTCACCGAGACCGTTGCATCGACTGATCAGGGCAACCAGAGCAACCAGAATGGTGGCAAAGAAACCGTCACCGTCACCTCTGGTGCTGACGCTAACGCGAACGGCGGCAACGCTGGTCAGGGTGGCCAGGCTGGTGGCAACACAGCTACCAACGACCTGCCAACCGAAATCACCGGTTACTCCGGTGAGGCAGAGCGTGACCTGACCGAAGAGCGCCTGACTAAGGATGAAGTGACCCAGGTTCTGCAGCGTGCCCACAATGGCGAAGGCAAGGTCAAGTGGGACAACGACGGCTACTGGGAGGTCGAAGTTGGTGGCGTTGACGTCGACATCGACAAGAACGGCCTAGTCCTTGACGTCGACCGCTAAATAGGTCATCCCGCTTCTGTATAGGCTTTGTGACTATACAGAGCACTCAATAATTGGTTCTTTTTGGGACCCAGCGGAACCGTCCGATGTGCACGTAGCGCACCGGACGGTTTTTTATTGGCGGACCAACTGGTAGCAAGCGAGATGATTTCGTTTACCGTCGAGCGTTGCCAAAGCAAGGCGGATTCTAGTGGTCGTGGAAACACGATTTTAGATTTCGGTGGCATAGCTTAGCAGTTCGGCCATTTTTTCGGCTGGTTTGGCGAAGCCTAGGGTTGCGCGTGGTCTGTCGTTGAGTTGTAGGGCAACGAACTCGAGGTCTTCTTTGGTGTGGACGGATAGGTCAGTGCCTTTGGGGAAATACTGGCGCAGAAGTGCGTTGGTGTTTTCGTTACTTCCTTGCTGCCAGGGTGATCCTGGATCGCAGAAGTACACCGGATATTCGGTGGCAATGGTAAATGATTTATGGTCGGCCATTTCACTTCCTTGATCCCACGTCAGCGAACCACGCAGGTGTGCTGGTAGCTGTTGGATAGTCTCGACGAGCGCGTTGGGCCCGACCCCGGAAAGTGGACACATCGGGGGTTAGCTATGCTGCTTTGGTCAGTGTAGCTGAAGTCTCGGCTTCAAAGACATCAGGCGCTACAAGATTGCACCCGCAGTGCCGCCGGCGCGTGTTGTAGCGCATGCACCACCGGAAGACCTCTTGGCGACAGGTAATTGGGTTGTCAAAGACTTTCCGATCACGTAGCACTTCACGTTTTAAGGTGGCGTTAAATGACTCTGCCAGGGCATTATCGGCACTAGTTCCCACCGCTCCCATGGACTGGTGGACACCTAACGACGAGCAGTAGTTCCTAAAGGTTTGTGAGGTGTACACACTGCCGTGATCAGAATGGAAAATAGCCCCGTCAAGACTGCCGCGCACACCATGTGCGTGGGCTAGAGCATCGATAACCAGTGAGACCCGCATGTGGTCTGCGAGTGCATAACCTGCAAGTTTCCGTGAATGAAGTGTCAATGACTGTGGCCAAATACATGTTCTTGCCGCCCTTACACGGCAGGTATGTAATGTCGCCGACATACACACGGTTCGGCTCGTTGGCGGTGAATTTACGGCCTAGTAAATCCGGCATGACTCGGTGGCCAGGCTTACCCCGGGTGGTGATGCATCGACGACGTGTGGTAAAGTCTCTAAGCCCCATGGCTTTCATAATTCGTGCGACTTTCTTGTGATTCGTCGGGCCAAAGCTCGTATCGGCTTTAAGGCTCGCAGCGATGCGTTTAGCGCCGTAAAGACCATGCTCATCATCGAAGATGGTTGTGATTCTTGCACCAATAAGACCATCGGAATACATCTTTAACCTGCGCTTTTTTACGGGTGCTCACCCACTTGTAAAACGAGGAACGATTGAGCTTTAACACATCGCACATCCGCTTGACCGAGTACTCGGTTCGGTGGTCATCGACAAACTGGAAGCGGATCACCGGTGAGTCTCTTCGGCAAAATATTTCGCAGCCTTACGCAGAATATCGCGTTCTTCGCGCAGCTTCGCGTTTTCTTTTGTCTCACTGTCGGATCCGTTCGGAATCATTCGCCGCTTGGGCTTTATCATGCACTGCTTTTATGCGGGCACGTTTGCCGGTGCCGTACTTTTTGACCCAAGAATGCAGCGAGGCTCGATTGATACCGAGCTCTGCTGATGCTTTGTTCAGCGAGAGGTCCTCATTGTTCTCATAGAGGGCCACGGCATCGCGTTTGAACTGTTCGGAGTACCTGGACATGGTGGTAGATTACCAATCTTGCCAGCTCGACTGGGCTGGATATCAGGTGTCCACCAAATGGGGGTCAGGTTCGTCAAGAGCATGCCACATTGTCCGCACGCCGTAGACGCCGTAATTGTCTCGATGAACAGCACCAATGTGTTCAACTAGAACAGCATCGCGAAGGCGACGAGCACTTAATCCACGGGCCTTGGATTGGCGATACCCACGCGAGGTGATAAACCCGCCAGCCCGGTTATTCTTTTAACGCCAGTGCAGATGAACTCGACAGAGAAACGATTCCGGTATTTATCGATGAACCGGATCATAACCGAGGCTTGGGGCCTGGTCGTGAGGCGAAAAAGCTGACGCGGCCTTCAGGAGTTCATTGGTGTCGCGTAGCTGGTGATTTTCACGGCGTAGCCTCGCGTTTTCGGCGGCCAAATCTTCAGGTACAGGTTCTGGGGTGTTTCCTGCACGGCGGGCAGGCTTTAAGTCCATTGACGAGCTGTGTGCCATGAAACCCCCAGTTTTGGGGCTACTGCCTGGCACGCGGGGTGCATCGACATATTTTCCGCCACGATGCGGTCTTCCACAAGACGGATCACACGGTCCTTCGCATCCTGGTCAAAATTTCTCGGCATGTTCCAGATTTTCCCATCTACTCAAACGGAACAAAACCTGGGACACTTCACCCACCGGCCAGACCCGTACACACCCTAAACGCCTTGGTCGCCCGTGGGTTGGAGAGTTGTGGGGCGGGGGTTGCCCCTGGGGGGGGTATGAGTAAACCCCCGAGGTGTGTTCTCGGGGGTGTTTTGGCTTGTGTTTTAGAAGCCGAGGATGTTGCGGTTGAACTCGTTGAGTGCGTCTGGGATGAGGTATGGCAGCTTGCGGAAGAAAAGGCTTGCCTGCTCGAGGGTGTCCCAGCCGTTGGAGATGGCTGCGTGTGCTGCTTCTTGCGCGATGGTTACGAGGTCTGCAATCATTTGTTTTCCTTTGAGGTTACCCTCGTTTAGTGGACACCCTATTAGTACGGATCTTGTGTCCGTAGGAGAGGATGTTCATTGTGAGTTCGTCAAGGAAGAAGTACACCCCGGAGTACCGGCAGGAGGCCGCCAGACTGGTCATCGAGTCTGGGCGCCCAATCGCTCATGTGGCTAAGGAAATTAGCGTATCAGCCACAATTTTAGGCAGGTGGGTCAAACT
>NZ_JASPHQ010000014.1 GCF_030227225.1 Corynebacterium rhinophilum | reverse complement strand
GACGGAAAGATCGTGGGAGCAACAACGAGTTGCCATCCTAGTCAGCAGCTTGCAGACGACTGCTTAGCACAGGCGATTGAAAATGATGCGCCTGCGGATCCGACAAGATTAGTAATCCATTCCGATCGGGGTTGCCACTACCGAGGTAATAGTTGGATCCAAGCCTGCCAAGACATCGGTTTTGCTCGTTCAATGTCGAAGAAAGGGTGCTCACCCGACAATTCGGCGTGCGAAGGATTGTTCGGCCGAATGAAAAATGAGATGTTCTATGGACGTAAATGACGCCATCGTGAGGAACTAGAGAAAGCGATTCATGAATATGTCGACTTCTACAACGAACGAAGAATCAAGCTTGAGTTCAGCGGATTAAGCATCAATCAACGCCGACGCAAACTGCTACTCTGAATAGTCCTAAAAAATGTCCGCATCCCCTTTTGCTACTTAACCCAAAAGCCCTACTGGAAAAAGGCGACCCACCCCTAGACCCCAGATAACAAGAAAACCGGCACCCCAGAACAAAACAACTGAGATGCCGGTTCGCCAACGATGTCGCGACTGATCTGTCAAGCATGTCGCGACCCATGACACCTGTGGAGCATAGGAGAATCGAACTCCTGACCTTCTGCTTGCAAAGCAGATGCTCTACCAATTGAGCTAATGCCCCATTGTTCCGTGGTGGGCCTAGCTGGAATCGAACCAGCGACCTCATCGTTATCAGCGATGCGCTCTAACCGACTGAGCTATAGGCCCTTTAGCGGAACGAGAAGTAACTTTACATACTACCCCGGAAAGAACACAAATCGGCAGCTCAAAGAGGTTTTCAAAGGCACTCTTCGTTGGCCTAATGAGTACCCTACTTCGCGCTTAAAACTAGAAAAATGCCGGCAACCGTAGCTGCCGGCATAGTCTCCCACTCACAGTGGTCTAAATATCATCCAAGCTAACCTTTAGCCCGCCGAGGACATCCACGATGGCGTTATAGATGACGGCCATCAGCGGTGCGAGCAAGGTGAACAGGACGGCGAAAATAACGCCAATCAGCGCGCTGGCTGCGATCACCACACCAAAGGTGACCTCAAAGCCCCCGCCGACGCCACCAACGAGGCTATTGACTGACTCCCATATGCCCACCTGGTGCAAGCCGATGTACAGCAGGCACACGGCCAGCAACCACGCGATGAGTCCGACGAGTGACAGGGCCAGACCAACGCGAAACGCCGAGGTGGGCGAAATGTGGTGGATGGTTACGTCTCGTCGTTCCATGTCCTACTCCTCATCCTTGGAGGCATCGCTACCCTTGTGGTGCTCTTGCTGGACCTCATCGACGGTCTTTTCGCCCTTGGCCACAGCCTGCGCGTCTTCCTCACCATCTTCTTCGACATTGCGGTCGATGGCAAGCAATTCGACGTCATCGGCAAGGTCAACCAAGCGCACACCCATCGTGGCGCGCGAGGAAGGACGAATCTGGTTTACTTCGGTGCGAATAACCCCACCGGCGGAGGTAATGGCGAAGATTTCATCGTCTTTATCAATCGAAATGGCGCCAATAAGCTTGCCGCGCTTCGGGGTGTACTTGAAGGTCATGACACCCAAGCCACCGCGGCCCTGCGGGGTGTATTCCTCAATGGCGGTGCGCTTGCCGTAGCCACCCGAGGTAGCAACGAGTAGGAACTCACCGTCGTGGACGACGGACATCGCCAGCAGCTGGTCATCGCCGCGGAAGCGCATGCCCTTCACACCGGCGGTAGCGCGGCCCATGGGGCGCAGCTGGTCGTCATCGGCAGTAAAGCGAATGGCTTGTCCCTGCTCAGAGGTCAGCAGGATGTCATCGCCCTCAGAAACGAGCTGGGCGCCGATGAGCGCATCGCCCTCGTTGAGGTTGATGGCGATAAGGCCGGCGGAACGAGCGGACTCGTAATCGGTCAGGCGCGACTTCTTCACGCGGCCCTGCTGGGTGGCCAGAACCAGGTATGGCGCATCCTCGTAGGACTGGATCTGAATGACCTGGGCGATCTTTTCCTCCGGCTGGAATTCCAGCAGGTTGGCCACGTGCTGGCCGCGGGCAGCGCGGCCGCTCTCCGGCAGCTCGTAGGCCTTCAGGCGGTAGACGCGGCCAAAGTTGGTAAAGAACAGGATCCAGTCGTGCGTGGAGCAGACGAAGAAGTTTTTCACAATGTCATCTTGCTTGAGCTCCGCACCGCGCACGCCCTTGCCGCCACGCTTTTGTGACTTATAAGTATCGACCTTGGTGCGCTTGGCATAACCCGTGGCGGTAATGGTGACCACGACGTTTTCGCGGGCAATGAGGTCTTCATCGGTGACCTCGCCGGAGGCAGGCAGGATCTCGGTGCGGCGCTCGTCGCCGTACTTTTCGACGATCGCTTCCAGCTCATCGTGGACGATCTGGCGCTGGCGCTCCTCGTGGGCGAGGATGTGCTTGAGGTCTGCGATCTCTTCTTCGATTTCTGCCAATTCATCGACGATCTTTTGGCGCTCCAGGGCGGCCAGGCGGCGCAGCTGCATCGCCAGGATGGCATCGGCCTGGATATCGTCGACATCGAGAAGCTCCTTCAAGCCCTCGCGCGCCTCATCAACGGTGGGCGAACGGCGGATCAGGGCGATGACCTCATCCAACATATCCAGCGCCTTGACCAAGCCGCGCAAGATGTGCGCGCGCTTTTCGGCCTCATCCAGGCGGTACTGGGTGCGGCGAACGATGACCTCAATCTGGTGCGCAACATAATTGCTCAGCATCTGATCCAGGCGCAGGGTGCGCGGCACGCCATCGACGATGGAAAGCATATTAGCGCCGAAAGAGGTCTGCAGCTGGGAGTGCTTGTACAGGTTATTGAGCACCACGCGGGCTACAGCATCGCGCTTCAGGGTCACAACAATGCGCATGCCCACGCGGTCAGAGGACTCATCTTCGATCTTGGAAATGCCGGCGATCTTGCCGTTGGCTACGGACTCCGCGATATTGGAGATGAGGTTATCGGGGTTGACCTGGAACGGCAGCTCCGTGATCACGATGGTCTGCCGGGAGCCGGATTCTTCGATGGAGGTCACACCGCGCATGCGGATGGAACCGCGGCCGGTGGTATATGCATCCTTGATGCCCTGATCGCCAACGATAAGGCCGGCGGTGGGAAAATCCGGGCCCTTCACGCGTTCCATGCAGGCCGCGAGCGCGGCATCCTCGTCTGCGTCTGGGTTCTCCAGCAGCCAGTAGATGGCCGAGGCCAACTCATTGAGGTTATGCGGCGGGATATTGGTGGCCATGCCCACGGCAATGCCGCCGGAGCCATTCATCAAAAGGTTAGGCACGCGGGACGGCAGGACGTCCGGCTCGCTGGTCTTGCCATCGTAGTTGGGCGAGAAGTCCACGGTATTTTCGCGGATATCGCGGACCATTTCCATGGCCAACGGGGTGAGCTTGCACTCGGTATAACGCATTGCGGCAGGGCCGTCGTTACCGCGGGAGCCGAAGTTACCCTGGCCATCGACAAGCGGGTAGCGCATATTCCAGGACTGCGCCAAGCGCACCAAGGTGTCATAGATGGCCGAGTCACCGTGTGGGTGGAATTGGCCCATGGTGTCAGAGACCGGGCGCGCGGACTTCACATAGCCGCGCTCGGGGCGGTAACCCGAATCGAACATGGCGTAGAGAATGCGGCGGTGTACCGGCTTTAGGCCATCGCGCACCTCAGGCAGCGCGCGGCCCACAATGACGGACATGGCGTAGTCGATATAGCTCGACTCCATCTCCTCATTAATGTCAATGGGAAAAATCCGATCAAAAAGATCGTCGTTATTGTCACTCATAAGGCCAAATTCTACCTTCTCCGGGCTTTATCGGCCTTATTTGCCGCACCGGTGGTATCACTGTGGTATCACTGGGGCATGGCAATGACATTGCGGCTTACCGCAGAACAAGATCACGCCCTTACCCTCTTGGCCTCCGCGCAAGGCACCTCCAAGCACGAGGCGGTGGTGCGTGCCATCGTGGCGGCGGCCTCGCGCACGCTTGCCGATGCCCACGTGCAAGCCACCGCCCGCGAACTCCTCCCCGGCCGCGCGGATCTAGAGGCCGAAATCCGCAGGGCGCGGAAGACCCAGTCATGAGCCCCGAACAGCTATACCTAGTGGCTCAAGAATTTTGCGCCCGCTTTAATCTCCGCATCATCAATTACTCCGCCTTGGTGGCCGCCGCGGCTGCCAGCACCGCGCGCCTGGAGGGCATAGCCATTCACGGCGATGAGCAACAGGCAGCCCAAGCCATGGCGGAGGTTTTAGAAAAGGTGCCAGCGTTAAATGCTGGAAACCAGACCTTCGCGCAGTACTGCGCCCGCGTCTATATGGCCACTAAATTCGCGTAAAGTATCGCACCATGTCTCACCTTTCTACCTTGATGCATGGATCCACCCGCACCGAGTTCATCGCCGAGTGCGGGGCTCTCGTTGAAAAAATCGCCTCCGCCCAATCCGGCATTTCTGGCATGGCCATTAAAGGCGGATTGGCCGCCGCCAAGAAGGCCGATGCCAACGTCGTCCCCAAGGCGCTGGAACGGATCCTGCCGGATGTCCTCGATGCCCTGGATCCGCGGTGGCAGGACTTTGCGGAAAGCGGGAAGGATGATTTTGGTGCCTTCCTTGAACCGCGGCAAGAAGAGGTCAGCGATGAAATTATGAATATCGCAGATAAGCACGTAGAAAAGGTGAACTCCGCCGCACTGCGCAACCCCTATAATTCCCTGCGCGGCAAGGCCACCAAGATCTTAAGCCCGGAAGTTCCTGCATTCGGCCGCATAGTACAAAAGCACATGTAAATAAATAGTTTCCACCGGTTTTCCTGCGGTTGAAGGTTTTCTGGACTGCGGAGTATAAGTGTGGAAGTGAATTATTCCCCGCATCATAAATCGTCGGCATCAGAAGCAAACCGTACCGACTACCCCGCCGGCCAAGACCCCGCCCGCTGGCGGGTTCTTATTATTGTGCTGGTCACGGTGTTCATGTCACTGATTAGCGTGTCCATCGTGAATGTGGCGCTGCCGTCGATTCAGTCTGGGCTTGGTGCCACGGATTCGGATGTGCAATGGGTGCTGTCTGGTTATGCGCTTACCTTCGGCGTGGTCCTCGTCGCCGCAGGGCGCGCCGGCGATCTCGTGGGGCGCGGGGGCATCTTCCTGCTCGGCATCGCCGTCTACACCATCAGCGCCGCCGTGGCGGGTTTCGCGCCGAATGCGCATTCTCTAAACATCGCGCGTTTTGTGCAGGGTGTTGGCGCCGGATTGCTGAACCCTCAGGGAGTGGGAATGATTCAGCAATACTTCCGCGGGGAAGAGCGCGGCCGCGCCTTTGGATACTTTGGCGCCACCGTGGGAATCGCGGTGGCTATCGGCCCGGTACTGGGTGGCTTCCTCATCAAGATCGGCGGCCCTGACCACGGGTGGCGGCTGACCATGCTGGTCAATGCGCCTATCGGCCTGCTGGCCATCATCTTAGGCCTCATGTGGTTCCCACGCCCGCTATTTTCCCGCGTCCGCGATGCCGCGGGCAATAAGCTGGGAATCTTCAAGGCGCTGGCCACCCTGGATCCCATCGGCGCGCTCATTCTCGGCGCCGCAGTATGGTGCATCCTCTTCCCCTTCATGGACTCCACCGGTTCCCCGGCCGTGTGGTGGCTGCTTCTCGCGGGTGCCGTGCTCATTGGTGTGTGGGTGCTGTGGGAGCGCCACCACAAGGCTACCGGCCATCCGCCGATGGTGGATCTCAATATCTTTGCCACCTCGAGCTTCCGCAATGGCACCATCATCGCCACGTTGTGGTTTATGGGCATTACCAGCATCTGGGTGCTCGTGGCGTTGTACTTCCAAAATGGCCTGGGTTACTCCGCGCTCGCGGCCGGCTCGGTGGGCATTCCGTCCGCACTCCTCAACTCCATTACCGCCACCATCGCTGGCCGCAAAATCTCGCGGTATGGGCGCATAGTGGTCATCATCGGCATGCTGACTACCATCTTCGGACTCTTCACCACGGTGGTTTTTATTTGGGGCACCACGCATTGGGGAATGAACGAATGGTGGCTCATCCTTTCCTTGGCATTTATTGGGCTCGGCCAGGGTGCCGTGGTCTCCCCTAACCAAACCCTGACCTTGGCACAGGTCCCAGACAACTACGCCGGTTCCTCCGGCGCGGTCCTGCAAACCGGCCAGCGCATCGGCACCGCCATCGGCCTGGCCGTCATTACCGCCATCGTCTTTGCCATGCTCCAAAGCACCTCCGGAGATTGGCCCGTATCCATCATGACCGGTTTCGGTGTCATCATCGCCGTTTGCCTGGTGTCCTTGAGCTTTGGGTTTGCGGATCAGCGCGCTTCCCGCAGCTAATACCTCTCCCCATAGTTAGAGCCCAGCGTGGATAATTCCACGGTGGGCTCTGGCTTGTCCCCAGCCCCTATACGCAGAGGACTAGGCCAGCGGTTTAGATATCCAGGAAGCGGACATCCTTCGCGCGGCGGGTAATGAAGGAGCGGCGAGCGGCCACGTCATCTCCCATGAGGATGGAAAACAGCTCATCGGCGCGCTGCGCGTCTTCCAGATCCACGCGGCGCAACAGGCGCGTGGAGGGATCCAGGGTGGTCTCCCAGAGCTCGGAGGCGTTCATCTCGCCCAAGCCCTTGTAGCGCTGGATGCCGTCATCCTTGTTGATCTTGCGGTTTTGCTCCAGGCCTTCTGCCAACAGCTTATCGCGCTCATCATCAGAGAAGGCGTAGCCCGGAGTGCCCTTAGACCACTTCAGCTTGTAGAGCGGCGGGTTAGCCAGGTACACGTGGCCATCCTCAACCAACTGCGGCATAAAGCGGAAGAGCAGGGTCAACAGCAGCGTGGCGATGTGCTGGCCGTCCACGTCGGCATCGGCCATCAGCACGATCTTGTCGTACCGCAGCTTCTTGATATCGAATTCCTCGTGGATGCCGGTACCCAACGCGGTGATGATGGCTTGGACCTCGGCATTTTTTAAGACCTTATCCATGCGGGCCTTTTCCACGTTCAGGATCTTGCCGCGCAAGGGCAAGATGGCCTGGAACATAGAGTCACGGCCGGCCTTCGCGGAACCGCCCGCGGAGTCACCCTCCACGATATAAAGCTCCGAACTCCGCGGATCCTTAGAACGGCAATCCGCAAGCTTGCCGGGCAGTCCGCCCAGATCGGTGGCGGACTTGCGGCGCACCATCTCGCGCGCCTTACGCGCTGCCATGCGGGCATGCGCCGAGGAGACGGCCTTATTGATGATGGCCTTTGCCTCTGCCGGGTTGGCATCAAACCAGTCATTGACGTACTCGTTGACCGAGCGCTGCACAAAGCCCTTGATCTCGGAGTTGCCCAGCTTGGTCTTGGTCTGGCCCTCGAACTGCGGATCACCCACCTTGACCGAAATGACGGCGGCCAAACCTTCGCGACAGTCATCACCGGAAAGGTTGCCGTCCTTGTCCTTGATGAGCTTGTGCTCCTTGGCATAGCGGTTCATCAAGGAGGTCAGGGCTGCGCGGAAGCCCTCTTCGTGCGTGCCGCCCTCGTGAGTATTGATGGTATTGGCAAAGGTGTGCACGGACTGCTTGTAGCCCTGGTTCCACTGCAAGGCCACCTCGACCTCGTGGTCCTCGCCTTTTGACTCGAAGGACACGATGGTGGGGTGAATAGCGTTCTTGGACTTATTGAGGAATTTTACGTAGTCCGTCAGGCCCTCCGGGTAGTGGAAGGTGATCTTCTTGCGGCGCTTCTTATCGGCCTTGGTGACGTTCTTGGAATCGTCTTCCTCGTTAAAGGTATCGCCGGCATCAGGAACATCATCAAACGACGTCTCATCCGCACTCGCCTCACCGGATTCCGCATCCGCGATTTCCTCGAGCTCGATCTGCTCTTGGGTCACGCGCTCATCAATAAGCTCGATGGTCAGGCCCTTGTTCAGGAAGGCCATCTCCTGCAGGCGGCGCGCAATGGTGTCGTAGTCGAACTCGGTGGTTTCAAAGATCTCCGGATCCGCCCAGAAACGAATCTTGGTACCAGTGCCGCGGGCGTTGCCGCCTTCCACAAGGTCATCCGGGATGGCGTTCTGGAAGTTTTGGTACCAGTGCTTGCCCTCACGCTTGATCTCCGCCTCCACGCGGGTAGACAGGGCGTTGACCACGGAAATACCGACGCCGTGCAAGCCGCCGGAAACGGCATAGGAATCGGAGTCGAATTTACCGCCGGCGTGCAGCTGCGTCATGACCACCTGGACGGTCGGCGCACCAGAGGCGTGCATCTCCACAGGGATGCCGCGGCCATTATCGATGACCTCGACGCCGCCGTCTTCCAAAAGCTTGACGGTGACCTTATCCGCGAAGCCTGCCATGGCCTCATCAACGGAGTTATCAACAATCTCCCAGATAAGGTGGTGCAAACCGCGCGATCCGGTGGAACCGATGTACATACCGGGGCGCTTGCGGACGGCCTCTAGACCTTCCAGGATCGTAATTGATCCAGCATCATATGCGTGTTCTTCAGCCACGGATTCGTGCTCTCCTTTTGGCTATAGCTAATTCTAAGACTTTCACTATTCTACACGCATACCCCCTACTGAATGACACCCCACACCGGCCAGAGGTAGCTATGTGGCGCGCTCTGTAGTTATTTATCTTTTAAAGGGCAGAGCTAACCTGCTCCTATTAGCCACTTATCAGCCGTAGGTATCTTGCGAACCTTGCGGTTTTACCCACTGCCGACCCTCGTAATTGCGCTGCTGCCGCGGGCCGTGGATGCGCAGCTCAGCAATGACATCGGGGCCGAGCCGGTCCGCAATTTTGCGCAGGATTTCCCGCTGCAGGTAGCGCAGTTCTGTGGCCCAGGTGGAGTTATCGCAGGAAATGTAGACGATCTTGTCCTTGATTTTCTGCGGCTGCGTATGGGCAGCGATGCGCTCGCCCACCAGGTTTTCCCAATTTCCCATGACCCAGCCGTGCGCTAATTCATGCTTCCAGCCGCGGTGGGAAATCTCCTTTTTAATCTGTGCACCCAGGCTCGGCACATCAATCTTTCGCCGCGGCCTCCTGCCATCGGCGCCGGTAGGCCTGCCCACCTGGTAGCCGCGATAGTTCTGCGGCTGGGCATCCGCCAAGGATGGCACCGGCATCTTCGGCACTGGGCGCGTAAGCTTTGGCGGATTCTTCGAGGTAGAGCGCACCAACCGGAAGTATTGGGTGACGGGATCCGTGCGTTGCCTGCCGGTTTCCCCTTCTTCCTCACTCATGCTTCTTCCTCGCTATCCTCTCCTGCGGTTGCTTCCGTGTGCAGGGTGGAAATGCGCCCCTGGTCCGTATCTTCCACTCCTACCCGGTAACGCACGATGGGCTCCAGGTTATCCGGTAAATCCTCATCCACCGCGGCGGTGATAAGCACCTGTTCTGCCGTGGCGGCCAGGTGAACCAGCTGGGTGCGGCGCTTGGCATCGAGCTCAGCAAAGACATCATCCAAGATGAGGACCGGATCTGATCCCCCTTCTTGGCGCAGGAGCTCAAACTCCGCCAGGCGCAGGGCGATGGCATAGGACCAGGTTTCGCCGTGGCTAGCAAAACCCTTGGCCGGCTGATCCCCCAGGTGGAGCACGAGATCATCACGGTGCGGGCCCACCAGTGAGATGCCGCGCTCGATCTCGCGCTGCCGGGCAGAGGCCAGCTCGGTCAGCATGACGGCCTCCAGCACCTCGCGGTCAGAGGTATCAATGGTGGATTTATACTCCACGTGCGCAGGCCGCGACTCCGGCGCGAGGCCGGCATAGGCGGCGGGAATGTGGTCCAAGAGGGCATCGACAAGCGCAAGGCGCGCCACAATGACCTGTGCACCTAAGCGCGCGAGCTGGGCATCCCACGTATCCAGCGTCGATAGCGCCGAGGCGCCGTCGCTATCGCCGTAGCCGCGCCGCAAGCTTGCCGATGCCGACTTCAACAACGCATTGCGCTGCTTTAATACCTTGTCATAATCCGCCTTAACCCCAGCTAGGCGCGGGGTCCGCGAGGCGATGATGCTATCGAGATACGCGCGGCGCCCCGCGGGCTCACCGCGCACCAAGGCTAAATCCTCAGGGGAAAACAGCACCGTTTTCACCACGCCGAGTAACTCGCGCGGGCTGCGCAGCCTAGTGCGGTTAATCTGCGCCTGATTGGCGGCATGTGGTTTGACCAGCAAGTGGGTGGTTAATTCACGCCCCTGGTTGACGGCAGTAAGGGACACCCGGGCACTCTGCGCACCCTGGCGCACCAGCGGCGAATCATGGGAGACGCGGTGGGAAGACAGGTGAGCGGTATAGCCCACGGCTTCCACGATATTGGTCTTGCCAAAGCCATTACGGCCCACGAACAGAGTGATCCCCGGGCCCAGCTCAAGTTTTAGTTCGGGCCATGAGCGAAAATCCCGAACATCGAGATCCCTTATAAACATTAACCTGGCAGGCGAACCGGCATTAAGAGGTAGGTGAAGTTGGTCTGCGGCGTTGGGAAATTGCCATCCTCATCGGCTTCCGGCAGCTCTTCTGGCTCCGGGATCATGATGGCGGGGCGGGAAGGCTCCGTGAACCCGAAGACCACGCGATCGGTGTTGATGACAGCAAGGCCATCCTTCAAATAGCCCGGGTTGAAGGCGATCAAGAATTCATCGCGGCCGTGGAATGCGCACGGCAGCGTCTCGGTGGCATTACCGGCATCGGCGCCGGCGGACAGGGTGACCTGGCCATCGGCAAATTCCATGCGGATCTGCGCATTGCGGTCCGTCAACAAGGAAACGCGGCGAATGGCTTCTTGCAGCGGCGCCACCTCAACCGAGGCAATATTCGTGTGGGACTTGGGAAGCAAGGGCTGGACGTTTGGGAAATCCGCATCCAGCATGCGCGTGGTGGTTTCGCGGTTATCCGCATGCAGGCCAAATAGGCCATCGGCGCCGATATTATCGCCGGAGCCCACCGCAATCTCAATGGGAATATTCAAATGTGGATCCAGGCTGCGCCCGGTATCTTGCAGGGTCTTTGCCGGGACCAGAAGCTTAGCCTCAACGTCCTCAGCCGCCGGCTCCCACTCCAGGGTGCGCATGGCCAAACGGAAACGGTCCGTAGCCGTCATCTCAATATCCTTGCCGTGGATATCCATGTGCACGCCAGTAAGCATGGGCAGGGTGTCATCCTTGCCGGCCGCGGCCGCAACCTGCTGGATCGCCTCTGCGAATAGCTGCGGTTGGATCGTTCCGGTGACCTCAGGCAGGACCGGCAATTGCGGGTAATCATCGAGCGGGATGAGAGGTAGCTCAAAGCGGGAAGAACCACAAGCAACCAAAGCCTTGGAATCTACCTGGGAGATCTCCA
This sequence comes from Corynebacterium rhinophilum, assembly GCF_030227225.1. Taxonomy (GTDB): domain Bacteria; phylum Actinomycetota; class Actinomycetes; order Mycobacteriales; family Mycobacteriaceae; genus Corynebacterium; species Corynebacterium rhinophilum. The sequence goes on along the minus strand of NZ_JASPHQ010000014.1, from coordinate 63,439 downwards.
CTTCCTTATTGGGCAAGGTAGCCACGATATCTGAGAGCAATTTACCGGCGACGGCGATTTGGCCGGGCTCATCCACCATGCCCGCGATGCGCACCCGGGTAGAAACCTCGTAATCAAAGCCGGTGAACTCTAAGCCGTTGTCATCAGCGGTGATGAGCATCGCGCGCAGCACGGGCTGGGTGACCTTGGAAGGCAGGCTGCGGGCAACCCACGCTACGGCGTTGGCAAGGTCATCTTTGGCAACGCGAAATGACACGGCTTCATCCATGGTGCGAAGAGCTCCTCTTAGGCGGGGTAGGAATGTGTAACTTTCAAAAGCTGGCTTCCAACTTACCGCATCCGGTGAACCTTGTAATTTTCCCTCCGCCCGTCCGAGCCAGCGCCGCGTGCTCGGGACCGGGCACAATTTCACACATCCCCTTTCTACTTACAAGATCAGAGAAATAATTTAGTAGTAGTAATAAGCGCTGTGGGATCTGTGATTAACGGGGTAAATGACAAGTTCAGCGCGGCGATCCGGGGTGTGCCAATTCTTGTGATCTTGCTGTGATCAACTGGCCCGGAGTGTGGATAAATATGCGGGTCATCGTTTTATCCACAGTCTTTAGTAGTTATCCACGGATCTGCACACAGTGCTGATCACAGGGGCGTCTGTGCTGGATAGGGCCTGTGGAATTTAAAACTGTGAGCAAAATCTACAAATTACATCCATGAAATTACACAGGTGTGGATAACTCTGTGGATAGCTGTTTATACGACTCTTACCGGCACATAGCCCCTGGTAGGCGCCGGTAGGCGGTGGTGGAAGGTGGGGGCATCGGCAAGCGCACCGCCTGCTTACAAAAATGGCGCCTTCCTGTTATTCAAGGAAGACGCCACCGGGTGGTTGTGTTTTTCTCTAGCCGCGACCGCGATTCTTGATGCGCTGGGTCAGGGACTGAATCTCGTCGTAGGTATTGCGCTTTTCCGTCATCTCTTTGCGGATCTTGCGATCGGCATAGATCACCGTGGTGTGGTCCTTGCCGCCGAATTGCTCGCCAATCTTGGGCAGCGAAAGCTCGGTCAATTCGCGGCAGAGGTACATGGCCAGCTGGCGGGCGTGGGCCACCGCGCGCTTCTTGCCGGCACCGCGCAGGGTTTCAACATCAATATCGAAGTATTCCGCGGTGACTTCCATGATGGAGGCTGCGGTAATTTGCCGATCAGCAGAATCCGGCGCAAGATCGCGCAACGCAATTTCTGCCATTTCCACGTTGATCGGCTCATTGACTAAGGACGAGTAGGCGGATACGCGAATGAGCGCGCCCTCAAGCTCGCGGATGGAGGATTCGAAGCGCGAGGCAATGAGTTCCAGGACGGAACGATCCACTTCAGTGCCATCGGCGGCGGCCTTCTTCATCAAAATGGCAATGCGGGTTTCCAGATCGGGCGGTTGAATATCCGTAATCAACCCACCCTCAAAGCGGGTGCGCAGGCGATCCTCCAGCGTGGTGAGCTGTTTTGGCGGCCGGTCCGAGGACAAAATGATCTGTTTATTGGCCTGGTGCAGCGCATTGAAGGTGTGGAAGAACTCCTCCTGCGTGGATTCCTTGCCCTCTAAGAACTGGATATCATCCACCATCAAAATATCGAGGTTGCGGTAGCGCCGCTTGAAGGATTCCTGGCGGTCATCGCGCAAGGAATTAATATAATCATTCGTAAATTCTTCCGAGGACACGTATTTCACACGCAGCCCTGGGTGCAGCACCTGTGCGTAGTTGCCGGCGGCATGCAAAAGGTGCGTTTTGCCCAGTCCAGAACCACCCCAGATAAACAGTGGGTTATAGGCGCGGGCGGGATTTTCCGCCACCGCTACCGCCGCGCCATTGGCAAAACGATTCGATGAACCGATGACGAAGCTTTCAAAAGTGTGCTTCGGGTTCAGCGAGGTTTCCCGGTTGGGATCGTGCGCCGGGGCCTCTCGCGGAATGCGCGCGGCATTCGAAGTTCCGCCGAACTCTGGTTGCTGGCGGTTATAGTCCTGCTGGCTGGTGTAGTGCTCCGCCAATTCATCCAGGCTTGCCGGGGCATGGCTGGACCGCCAATTAGGCGGGGTCTGACCTGCGGTGGGGTTGTGGTTTCCGCGGGCTGCCGACGCATCCGTTTGCTGGGGGCGAGAGATGTAATTTTGCGCGGAAGAAGAATCATTCTGCGCCGGCGGCATGTATTGTGCCTGCGGGTTGGGCTGGGAGGAAGGAGCCTGCGTGCTTGCCGATGCCCCTCCTGGTGCCGGTTGCGAATTCGACGGGTTGGCAGGCGGTTGTGGCTCCTGCGGGGTAGCTAAGGTAACGGCGAAGGAACACGGGCGGCCGAGGTGGCGGGTAAGGGCCTTGGAGATGTATCCGCCGAGCTCATTTTCTACAACTTCTTTGGCGTTGACATTTTCCGCTGCGACAAGCGTGTAGCCTTCCACCATCATGATCGGGCGAACCAACTGCAGGTAGAGGCGTTGTGTATGCGAAAAGCTCGGGACCTCAGAGTTGGGTTGCTCGGATTGCGCGAGCAGATGATCGACTATCGCGCGCCAGACAGCTTCTAGGTTCGCTTGTGGTTCAGTCACAACGGGCTACCTTCAATAATTCTCTCGGGGACGGGTGGACAGTAAATAACAAATTCCACGGTGGATTCCACCGCGGTTTTCACAGTGGTTTTTATCGAGTCACCTCGATCTCCACAGAGTTATCCACAAGTGTGGAAGAAATAGTTATTCACAGCTTAGTGCATGGCTGTGGATAACTTGTGATAGACCACTTTATAGCGTTGTACTGCGGAAATGCTAAAACTCTCAAGTGGTTATTTAGAGTTATCCACAACGGTGCACGTGCTGTGGAATTTGATTCCTTAGTTCTACCGCCGCGAAGGCGGGTGTGTCTAACGGAAGATTTATACTTAAAATGCAGGCGGCTATAGACCATTGTGGTGCGAAGGATTAGCCGCAGCATGAGCGCCAAAACTGGCCTTCTAGCTGCAGGAAAAAACACTTATGTAATTTCGGGTGTACCCGAGTGTCGATTTGTTTCCGGCGGTTTAAATCACGTAATCTGGCATGGTCTATTGCAACAGAGAGTTGCGCGTGAACAGGACAGTGTCACTTCGCACTGGCAGGGCTTACCAGAGCTCGCCGAGCGTTTAGATAACAGTGACGCGTCAGGTTCATGGAATCCATTCATCAGTGGATGTGCTGCCGTTTTGTGGCGGCAGTATGTCCACGTACAACTTCAAGGAGAATTGACGTGGCAAAGGGTAAGCGCACGTTCCAGCCGAACAACCGTCGCCGTGCACGTAAGCACGGTTTCCGTACTCGCATGAGCACCCGCTCCGGTCGTGCAATTGTGGCCGCTCGCCGCAAGAAGGGCCGCGCAAAGCTGTCCGCATAAGTCATGCTGCCAGCCCACCACAAGCTCACATCGCCGCCGCAATTTCGGCGGACGATGAAGGGCAGTCGCCGGCAGGGCACTCGCACCGTCGTCGTGCATGCGCGCGACACCATGAGTGCGAATTCCAATGGCACCATGGGCAATCCGGCCGAGATCGCGGCCACCGGGCCGCGATTCGGCCTCATTGTTTCTAAAGCCGTCGGGAATGCAGTGGTACGCCACCGCACCTCCCGGCGGCTTCGCCATGTGTGCATGACGCTCATCCCCAAGCTCCCAGCGGGCGTGGATGTAGTGATTCGTGCGCTACCTGCAAGTGCGACCGCTACCAGTGAGCAATTAGAAAAAGATATTACTAAGGCGCTGCGCAAACAATGGGATATTTAAATACCCGTGGGGAAGAAATTCCCGCAGCCTCCGGACTGGCTGCACCGCTGGTTAAAGCGGTTCGTTTCTACCAAAAGCATGTCTCGGGCCTTAAGATGGTATCAACCTGTCGGTTCGAACCGACATGCAGTGCTTATGCCTTAGAGGCGTTGTCCAGACACGGCGCGCTTAAAGGTACGGCGATGGCAATGGCTAGGGTGTGCAAATGTGGGCCCTGGCATCCGGGCGGATTCGATCCAGTCCCGGGACCGGTCACCAACAACAACTGAGGATTAAACACTCGTGCTTAATTTCATTTACTGGCCAATTTCGGCCGTTTTATGGTTCTGGCACTGGCTGCTATCCCTCGTAATGGATCCCGCGTGGGGCATTACGTGGATTTTGGCCATCGTGCTGCTGACCTGGACGCTGAAGGCGCTCATGGTCAAGCCCACCGTGAGCCAGATTCGCTCTTCGCGCAAGATGCAGGAAATCCAGCCTAAGGTGCAGGAAATCCGCGCGAAGTACGGCAAGGATCAGGCTCGAGCTGCACAGGAAATGCAAAAGGTCTATAAGGAATCTGGCGTTCGCCCGATGGCCGGCTGCCTTCCGGTCTTGGTACAGATTCCAATGTTCATTGGTCTTTTCCACGTGCTGCGCTCGTTCGACCGCACGGTTTCTGTAGCCGGCGGCATTGGACACCCCAGCGGCGAGCCGATGTCCATTGAGGCCAACGCCAATACCGCGAACTACATCTTCAAGCCGGAGCTCGTTCAGCAGTTCTTGGACGCCAAGATCTTTGGCGTTCCGCTGGTTACGAACCTCCGCCTGAACTCGCCCTTGGTGGAAGGCGTTACCACCACCACCCAGGCGGCGTTCATCATTGTGCCGATGATTGCCGTCATTGTGGTGCTGATGCACTTCAACGCGCGCATGAGCCTGAACCGCCAAGAAAAGCGCCGCGCCCAGGGCAAAACTTCCGCCCCGCAGGGCCAGAATGCGGAAATGATGCAGCAGCAGATGGCCATGATGTCCAAGATGATGCTGTGGGTCATGCCCGCAATGCTGATCTTCTCCGGCTTCATCTGGCCCATCGGTTTGTTGTTCTACATGCTGTCCAACACCGTGTGGACCTTCTTCCAGACCCGCATCATCTACGGCAAGATGGACCGCGAAGAAGAAGAGGAAGAGGCCGCTAAGATTGAAGCTAAGCGCACTACCGCTCCAAAGCCTGGCGCTCGCAAGAAAGACAACCGCACCAAGAAACAGCGGAAGAACGACAACTAAACAGCTACTGAGGAGATTCTCATAGTGTCCGAGATGGACCCGTCTGCAGTATTTGGCTCCCGCCTGCCGCTCGCGCAGGAATACCACGATTCGCTCGCTACAGACGGGTCCACTCGTGGTTTTATCGGCCCGCGCGAGGTACCGCGGCTGTGGGAGCGCCACATCTTAAACTGCGCCGTTATTGAACAAGTTATTCCGGAAGGCGCCACGGTTATCGATGTCGGCTCTGGTGCCGGATTGCCCGGCATCCCGCTGGCCATCGCTCGTCCCGATCTGCACATCACGCTCATTGAGCCGCTTTTGAAGCGCTATAACTACCTCAACGAGGTAACCGAAAAGCTGGGATTAGATAACGTCACCGTGTTGCGCGGGCGCGCCGAAGAAGGACCCATTAAAAAGGCAGTGGCCGGCGCGGACGTGGTGACCTCCCGTGCAGTTGCTCCCCTGGGAAAGCTGGCAAAGTGGTCTCTTCCCCTAGTACGCAAAGGCGGGGAAATGATCGCGCTGAAGGGCTCTTCTGTACACGAAGAGCTGGAGCGCGATGCCGCGGATATTAAGAAGGCCGGCGGCGGAAAAGCCGAGGTCACGACCGTTCACGGAACCACGATTATCCGTGTCCCGCGCGTGAACTAAAGTAGACGGCATGACTAATCCGCGCCTTATCACTATTGCTAACCAGAAGGGCGGCGTAGGTAAAACCACCTCCGCCGCCAACTTGGCCGCAGCCCTTGCTACTGAAGGCAAGAAGGTATTGGTCATTGACCTTGACCCCCAGGGAAACGCATCGACCGCCATGGGCGCGGAACATAGCTCAGGAACCGATTCCAGCTATGAATTGCTTTTGGGCGATTGCACTGCGGAAAAGGCCATGCAGGCTTCCCCGCATAATTCCAACCTTTATTGCATCCCCGCGACCATCGATCTTGCCGGTGCGGAAATTGAGATGGTATCTCTCGTGCGCCGCGAGTTTCGGCTTTACGATGCCCTCCATAACGGGTTCCTAGAAGAACACGGCTTTGAATACGTCTTTATTGATTGCCCGCCATCTTTGGGTTTGCTGACGATCAATGCCATGACGTGTGCGGAGGAAGTCATCATCCCTATCCAGTGCGAGTACTACGCACTGGAGGGCGTGGGCCAGTTACTGGGCAATATCACCATGATTCGCGAGCACCTCAATGAAGATCTGCATATCTCTGCGGTGCTCCTTACCATGTATGATGCACGTACACGTTTGGCCGAGGATGTGGCCGATAACGTCCGCGAGCAATTTGGCGCCGTTGTCATGGGCAACGTCATCCCGCGTTCAGTGCGCGTCTCAGAGGCGCCTGGTTACGGGACCACGGTGATTGATTACGCCCCTTCGTCCACCGGCGCACGGGCGTATCTCGCCGCGGCTCGCGAGCTCAACAGGCGCGGTGATTATCGCCCGCATCCCACCACGGGAGCGATTGGCGTGAGCCCCGAAATTTATGCGGAATTGGAAGGATAGGATTTCATGGCAGAACAAAAGCAAGGTGGCCTAGGCAAAGGCCTAGCCGCTCTCATCCCGTCCGGCCCCGACGCACCCACCCGCAAACCACGGCTGGGTGATTCCGCCGCAGATATTATCTTGGGAAACTCCACGGGAAATAGTGAGCGCAAGGCACGCGGCGAAAAGCGCGTAAAGGGCGCTCCCACCATCCAACAAGGCTCTGGGTCCAAGTCCTCCAAAAAGCGGCAAGCCACGCCGGCGGCAATCGGTGCGACTTACCGCGAGATTTCCGTGGGGGAAATCGTCCCCAACCCCAAGCAGCCGCGCACCGTTTTTGATGAGGATGAGCTCAGCGAGCTGGTTCACTCCATCCGCGAGTTCGGTCTCCTGCAGCCGGTCGTCGTCCGCCCCTCCGAGGAGGGCGGATTCGAGCTCATCATGGGTGAGCGTCGTTGGCGAGCTTCCTCCAAGGCTGGCTTGGCCACCATCCCGGCCATCGTCCGCGACACCAAAGATGACAACCTGCTGCGCGATGCCCTGCTGGAAAACATCCACCGCGTCCAACTCAACCCTTTGGAAGAGGCACACGCCTATCAGCAGCTCTTGGAAGAGTTCGGAGTAACCCAGAACGAATTAGCGGATCGCATTGGCCGCTCGCGCCCACAGGTGACCAATATGCTCCGCCTGCTACGGTTGCCGGTGGATGTGCAGAAGCGAGTTGCCGCAGGCACCCTCTCGGCCGGTCACGCGCGCGCTATCTTGGGCCTCGACGATAAGGAAGCGATGGACTACATCGCGGACCGGGTAATTTCGGAGGGCTTGTCCGTGCGTGCCACCGAGGAAGCCGTGACGCTATATAAGCGCGACGGGAAACCCGCAGAGAATAAGAAGAAGTCCCAAGTACCACAGCCGCAATTTTTCACCGACTCGGCCGAGCGCCTCTCGGATCGCTTCGATACTAAGGTCACCGTGACCATGGGCAAGCGCAAGGGCAAAATGGTCGTAGAGTTCGGCGACCAAGAAGATTTCGAGCGCATCATGGCGCTGATGGAGCGGGATAAATAACCTGCTCCTGTGGCAGGTTCCCCAGCTGCCTGCCACACTCGCAAAGTTAGTGCCCTCCTCTTTAGAGCGAGGGCACTATTTTTTAGAAAAGATGAAGTGGCCCTTGGCTTGTTCTTCCTCATGTTCGGCGCCCAGCGGAATGCCCTTGCGCTCGCGCAGGAGTAGGGCTGCAATAAATCCGACGATGCTTGCGGAGACAAGATATACGGATACCGCAAAGGTCGTGCCCGTTGCTTCTACCAACGAGGCCGCGATCATCGGGGCGAAGGCACCGCCGAGAACGGAGCCGATGGCATAGGTAATCGATACGCCCGAAGCGCGAATGGATGCTGGGAAAAGCTCTGTATACATGGCAGATTGCGCACCATAGGTTAAGCCGAGCCCAACCGTCAGGAAGATGAGGGCGGAATAAAGCAATCCCAGGGACGCCGTATTAACCAGCGGGAAAAGGGCCGCAGCGCCGATCGCTTGAATGACAAATCCGACGAGATACGTCGTGCGGCGCCCGATATAATCCGATAACCAGCCAGCGAAAAGCGTAAAGATGAGCCACGTGAAGGCCGATAGCGTGACGGCATTGAGGACATCGCCACGCGCGAGCGAGACCGGACCCTCGGGGTTGGTGGCGTAATTTTGGATATAGCCACCGGTGGTCATATAGCCCACGGTGCCGTTACCTGCAAAAACTAGGGCCGCGACGAGGACAAGCGGAAAATAGCGCTTGAACAAGATACCAATGGGGTTTGCCGCCTCGCGTTTCTTATTATCTGAGATCTCTTGAAAGACCGGTGACTCATCCACGCCGATGCGGATGGCATAGCCAATGATGACTAGGACGAAGGAAAGCAAGAACGGCACGCGCCAACCCCATTCAAGGAAGGCATCCCCTGGGGCGATGATATTCATGATGGAAAGCACGCCAGAGGACATCAGCAGGCCGATGGGGACTCCGATCTGTGGCCCAGCGCCAAAGAGGCCGCGCTTATCGTTGGGAGCGTGTTCAACTGCAAGCAGTACCGCGGAACCCCATTCTCCCCCGGCAGAGATGCCTTGAATGATGCGGAGGAAAATCAACAGGATGGGAGCCCATACTCCCGCCGTATCGTAGGTAGGCAGGAGGCCAATTAAAGTGGTGGCCCCACCCATGGCAAAAAGGGTGACCATGAGGACGAGGCGGCGGCCAAGACGGTCACCAAAATGGCCCGCTAGGAAGGCGCCAAGTGGGCGAAAAAGGAAGGATAGGCCCACGGAGGCGAAGGAGACGATGCTGGCTACCCCACCTTCTAAGGGGCCGAACATTACCTGGTTAAAAACTAGGCCGGCGACGGCGGCATAGAGAAAGTAGTCGTACCATTCAATCGCGGTTCCGATTGTGGTGGCAGCTACTACGCGGCGCGTTTCTTTTCTGGAAATTGGGGCGGAGGTTGAGCTGCCCATTATAGGAATCCATTCAATTAGTAGATATCAATAGCTTGGACTGATACTAATCGAATGAATTCTATTGGTGCAAGATAACGCAGTTAATCTTGCGCAGCGGCCAGTGATTAAGTCCGCTCTGTGCGCTCCAGCTTGTGCAGGCTAAGCCTGCTCCGCTTGAAGAAGCTCGGAGAATTTGTAGGTACCGGTAATGGCGGTGTCCTGCTCCATGAGGTACATGCGCTTGACGGCGATAACGATTGCTTCTGCAATATCGTCACGGCGCTTCGGGTTGGTAAGAATTTTGACGTCCTCAGGATTGGTGAGGTAACCCAAAAAGATCTGAACAACCGGCATCTGCGTCAGGCGCAAAAGATCCCAGGTGCGGCCGTGGTTAGAACAGTCCTGCAGATCGGTGCGCGCCACGATTTCACGCTGGATGAAGCCGGAAAGGGTTTCACCAATGAGTGAGGAGTTTCCGGATTCGGAACCAAAGTAGAACGTGGCTACGCCGTGGGCCTTCTCGTTGGGATAAGAATCGCACGCCAAAGAGATGACCATATCGGCATCAAAGGCATTGGCTAGCTCGGCACGGGATTGCACGTCCGCATCATCGGTGCGGGGGCGCGAAATAATGGTTTCCATGCCGGCGGCGATCATTCGGCCTTCGATGCGTTGGGTGAGATCCCAGAGGATTTCTTGCTCAGAAATATCACCAAAACGGCCCTTGACCGTGAAGCCGGAGTCCCGGCCACTTAGTGCAGGGTCAATGACCACGCGCTTGCCCGCCAACTTTGGACCAGCATTGCGCACACGCTCGCGCTCCAAAATATTGTGCGCCGAACCGCCGGTGATGCGGCGGCCGAGCAAGCTGAGCGCGCGAATGGTAGCCGGTCCACACACGCCGTCTTCCTGCAGCCCGCAATTGTGCTGGTATTCGGTTAAGGCAGCGTGGGTATTGCGGCCAAAATGACCATCGACGCGATCTTGATAGAAACCGAGCTCTTGCAGTTGTTGCTGCAATTGCGAAATGTCATCGCCCACCAATGGGTTGGTGGGTTCATAGCTCAATACGCGGCTGCCCAGGGTATAAGAGGCTTGGCGCAATTCGCGCAGGGTGAGATCGTCGATCTCTCCCGTTGGGAGGATGCCGCGCGATTGCTGGAATGCCTTGAGCACTTCAGCGAGATCGGCATCAAAGGTCTTATCAGTCTCGGAGTACTTCTGCTTTTTCCAGGCAGAGAGTTCGCCCGTGAAATCTGATAAGAGGCCAAGGCGAGCCAAGGTGGCGCGAGCTTCTGCTACGCGCACACTTGAATCACCAACCCGAAGAACGCGATTCACGCCTTTCACCCCTTCCACGGCCTAGGACTTTAGGCCGCATGGCAGATTTCCTACTCGGTAACTTTAGTAACAAGAGTAACAGCTATAGCTGCTTTTTCACTTGCGCCACGATGTCATCTTTAGAACGCAGGCCCACAAACTCGTCGACCTTTTCGCCGTTGTTGAAAATCAATACATTTGGAATGGACATGATTTGGAACATGGCGCCGAGGTTTCGTTCTTCATCGACGTTGACCTGGGCGATGGTGACTTCACCGTCGAGCTCATCTGCGACCTCTTCCAAGATCGGAGACAGCTTCTTGCATGGCCCGCACCATTCCGCCCAGAAGTCCACGACGACGGGTTTATCCGCCTCGATGACATCAGAACGGAATGTTTCAGTGGTTACCTTTTTGACGTTACTCATACTGAATCTAACGGTTTGCAGCCAAGAATTGTTCCGCATCCATGGCAGCGCGGCAGCCGGAACCTGCAGCGGTGATGGCCTGCTGATAGTGGTCATCTACCAAGTCACCGCAAGCGAAAACGCCAGGCAGAGAGGTCTTAGTAGAGGGCTGGTCAACCTCAACGTAACCATTGTCATTGAGCTTGACCTGGCCGTTGAGGAAGGACGAACGCGGATCGTGGCCAATGGCAACGAACATGGCGGTCACGTCCAAGGTGGAGGTTTCCCCAGTCTCAACGTCCTTGAGCTCTAGGCCGCCGACCTTGCCGTCATCTTCAAGCACGCGCTCGACAACCTTATTGGTTTCCCACTTAATCTGCTCGTTCTCCTGGGCGCGGTCCAACATGATCTTGGAGGCGCGGAAGTTTTCGGAGCGGTTCACAATGGTGACAGACTCCGCGAACTTAGTCAGGAAGGTAGCTTCCTCCATAGCGGAATCGCCGCCGCCGATGACGGCGATATTGTGGCCCTTGAAGAAGAAGCCATCGCACGTAGCGCAGGTAGAAACACCGCGGCCGGAGAGCTCTTCTTCGCCGGGAATGCCAAGGTGGCGTGGTGCGGCGCCGGTGGCGAGGATTACCGTGCGGGCTTCAAAAACCTCGTCGCCCACGTGGAGCTTTTTAATATCGCCCTCCAACTCGACGGAGTCGACGACTTCCATGCGCAGATCCGCACCAAAGCGGATTGACTGTGCGCGCATTTCTTCCATGAGCTCTGGGCCCATGATGCCCTTTTGGAAGCCTGGGTAGTTCTCCACCTCGGTGGTGTTCATTAATTCGCCACCGTATTCAAATCCCTCGAATACAATGGGGCTGAGTTCAGCACGAGCGGCATAAAGCGCGGCGGTATAACCGGCAGGTCCGGAACCTACGATGGCAACATCGTGGACGGTCATTGCTAACTCCCTAAAATCACAGTGTCATTTTGCGTAACGTCAAGAGTCTACCCGCCAGATTGCGAATCGTTCATATTGCAAAGGCTCGCCGCAGCGAAATTGATGCAAGAATGATGCGATATCGAGATGTAGTTAACCGATGGCTTCGCGCAGTACCTCCCGGGCGCGTGCCCGGCGAGATTTAACGGTCCCGGGCTTTACGCCCTGGGCGGTGGCGACCTCGTTGACGCGGAACCCGGCGACATCGGTAAGCATGAGGGCTTCGCGCTGGTCTTGCCTTAAAAGCTCCATGGCCTCGCGGACGACGAGCTGCTCGGCAAGGTTTTCAGATGGGTTATGCGCCAGCAGTGGATTGCGATCATCGGCAAAATCATCGCTATCGAGCGAGGCGTTTTCCCTATTAGCCCGGTGATTTAAGTAGTCGTAGCCGGTGTTTTTCACCAGGCGATGCAGCCACGTGCTTAAGGCCGATTCCCGCCGGTAGTTATGCAGATTGCAGCTGGCACGCAGGAAGGCTTCTTGCACGACATCCTGCGCGTCATACTCATTCCTTGTATAACGCCGCGCCACGGTGGTCAGCCGCTTGCGGTGGCGTTCCACGATGGCGGAAAAGGCTTTATTATCCCCCTCGATAAAAGCATCAACTAATTCTTCGTCGCTGTGGTCAGGACTTAATGGCATCTGTAGATTCCCCCCGGATCAACAAGTGTTAAAGCAATTGTGACCCGAGGGGAACTCCGGCGCGAGCCGGCGGCGGTACAGTCTATTGACCGCCTACTGCTGAGCGCGCACGCGCAGGGTGCGGCGCAGGTGGTCGCGGCACTCTAGAAGCACGCGGCGCAGCGCACCCGGCAGATCCTTGTGCAGGAGATCCGTGGTAGCGGACTCCGCCATAGAAGTTTCCGGGTAGAGGCCCCGGATCAGCCGATTGGCGATCTCGATGGGGTGGTTATCCCAAATATCTTCGACGCGGCGGAAGAACTCTTCGGCGAATTCTTCCTGCAGCTTTGCCGAGCGCGGGGCGTTGAAGCCTGCTAGCAGGGCATCGACCTCCGCATTGGAATACTCCCCTGGCGTCAGCGCGCTATCGAAGGCGGCCCGCTTGGTCTCCGGCGTGGGGAAGGCATGGCTAGCGCCCAAAAATTCGGCGGCGCCGGTCAGCGTATTATCGCGCTGCTTTTCTGCCTCCAGTTCAGCCAGTGCGACGGCGTCGCGTGCGGCCAGGGCGCGCAGGATGGACCAGCGGATCTGCGGATCGAGGCGCAGGCCCTCCACCGCGCCGGCGAGCAGGTCCCGCAGGCGCTCGGTGCCGGAGGCCTCCGGCGTTGCGGCCAGTGCGGCAATGGCGGTGCGGGCCAGAATGAGCTGCGCATCGGAGCCCGGATCCGCGGCGCCGAGCTGTTCCCACAGCGCATCGGCGAATTCGGCGCGCACCTGCTCGCGGCGGTCTTCGGCCACATAGTGCTGGATGGCAAAGTGCGCATTGCCGTAGGCGGTGGTCAGCAGCGTGGCATTGGTCTCTGCGGGCGCGTGCTTGGCGACGACCCCCACGTACTCCTCCGCATTCCACTCCCCGTCCCTGGTGAGGTTCCACAACGAGGTCCAGATGACCGCGCGGCTGAGCCCATCCTGGACCTCGGAGAGGTGGTCGCTGATGGTGGCAAGCGAAACGTCGTCGAAGCGGACCTTGGTGTAGGTGTGGTCGGCATCGTTAAGCAGCAGCAATGCCGGGGCCTTCTCCCCCGCCGCCTCATCCACGATGGTGCGGTGGCCGCCGGCGGGAAGGTCGATGTCGAGCTCGCGGTACTTGTTCAGGTGGGCATCAAAAAGCGCCACGCTCAGGCGGTGCGGGCGGGTCGTATCCTCGGCCTCGGCGCTGATGGCGAGCTCGGTAATCTTCTCGCCCTCCGTGTGCAGCTCCGGGGTGAGGGTATCCGGACCCCAGGTGCGCAGCCACGCCTTTGACCAAGAATCGAGGTCGCGGTCAGTGTGCTTTTTCAGGGCCGTGAGCAGGTCATCGAAGGTGGCCGCGGCAAACGCATGCTCCTGGAAGTAATCCCGCGCCCCCGCATAAAAGTTATCGCGGCCCACGTAGTGCACGAGCTGCTTGAGCACCGCCGCGCCCTTGGCATAGGTAATGCCATCGAAATTCTGGCGCGCGGCATCCACGTCTGGGATCTCGGCCTTGATGGGGTGCGTGGTGGGAAGCTGATCTTGGAGGTAGGCCCAGTTTTTGCGCTCGCCAGCGAAGTTGACCCACGCCTCTTCGTAGGCCGTGGCGTGCACGGAGGCATCGGCGCCCATGAACTCGGCAAAGGACTCCTTGAGCCAGAGATCGTCCCACCACTGCGGGGTGACAAGATCGCCGAACCACATGTGGGACATCTCGTGCAGGATGGTATTTGCGCGAGCGGCCTTCTGGCTGCGCGTGGCCTTGGAGCGGAATATATAGCTTTCCGTAAAGGTCACCAGGCCCGGGTTCTCCATCGCGCCGAGGTTATATTCCGGCACGAAGATGGAATCGTACTTACCCCAAGGGTAAGCAAAGCCGAAATTCTCGTGAAAATAGTCCATGCCCTGCGCGGTAAGCTCCAGGATTTCCTCGTCCAAGTACTCAAACATGGAGGCGCGGGCAAAGGCGCGCAGCTGCGCCGAGTGATCGCCATCCGGCGAAGTCCAGGTGCGTTCCTGATACTTATATGGCCCAGCGGCAAAAGAGGTGAGGTACGTCGAAAGCGGCGGCGTGGGCGCAAAGCGAACCGTAGCATTGTCCCCGTGCTCTTCGCGCTCGATCTCCGGCTGATTGGAGAGGATCTGCCAGTCCTTCGGTGCGGTCATGGTGACGTGGAACGGCGCCTTGAGATCCGGCTGCTCAAAGCAGGGAAAGATGCGGCGGGCATCGGAAGGCTCGAGGTGCGAGTACAGATAGGTCGCGTCATCGGCCTGGTCGTGCATGCGGTGCAAACCCTGGCCCGTGCGCGAGTAGCGCGAGGCGCCAGTGACCTCAATCGTCAGCTCCTCCCCCACCGGTAGCCCGTGGAGGCGGATAAGGCTGCCATCAAAATCGACGTCCTGCGCCTGACCGTTAACCGTTACCTGTTCTACCGATTCTCCCAGGTAGTCCACGAAAAGCTCGGGCTCGGTGGTGGTGAGCTTAATGCGGCTCGTCGCGCCGAACGTGGGGCTTTCCTTCACCTGAGATAAGTCCAGGTGCAGGTGGTATGCCCACAGGTCTACTGCCGCAGCGCGCTCCTGAAGCAGCTCGTGCTGGGTTTTATCGCGTTGTGTCGTCATAGTTAGAAACTATAGTTACCGCAGCGGGAGATGTAACAAGGTTTTGGATTTGATAAGCGGAGTGTGGCGATGCTGGGCTCAGCATTCACTTCTGCTGAGATTTGATAATCGCTACAGCGGCGAAAGCAACGTATGCGATCAGTACGCCAGCAGTGGCAAAGCTAAAGGATGCCATTGCGGAACTTGAAATGTTCTCTCGGACTGCAAAGCTCACAGCTGACACAATCCCGGCGGCTATCGCAATGGAATTAACGGCAAGTGGAATCGTCGCCTTATAGTGATGAATCTGCCAAGCGGTGACCGCCGTTCCAAAAAGCAGGCCAATAATTACAAATGCATTGTCTTGCATGTACATAGCCCACAGGCACGAGGAGACCGCCAATATCCCCAGCGATGCGTAGGTGAGGCCTTGTGAAGTAGTGGCCGTTTTCATGGTGTTCTCCTTGCGTCTCGTCCCGGCAATCAAGATCTGCTCGATCATTCGCGTAGGCGCAGACTCACACATCAAATCCGCGTACCTAAGGGAGGTGTACACCATCATTATTGCATGCTAGGAGCAGAGGAAGGGTGAGTTTGCTCTGGTATGGGCCCGTGCCACCCTAGCGCGGGCGCAGGCTTGAAAGCCTTGGGCAGGGAATATGACTAAAGCCCGCGGCCGGGCGGCGAGGCGGCGCGGGCTTTAGTGGTTGGTAACCAGGGGGGCTGTGAGGCCCAAGATCTTCAAGGAAGTGCGATTACTGCTTGATGGCAGAAACCTCGAGCTCGATCTTGATGTCTTCAGAAACGAGGACGCCGCCGGTCTTGAGCGGAGCGTTGAAGTCGATGCCGAAGTCCTTGCGGTTGATCTTGGTCTGTGCCTCGAAGCCCAGACGGAAGTTGCCGAATGGGTCCTCAGCGGTAGCGACCTCTTCAACCTTGAGGTCGACAGACTTGGTGGTGCCCTTGATGGTGAGGTCACCGGTGACGGTGCCGTTGCCGTCCTCATCAACGTTGACGTTGGTGGTGGTGAAGGAAAGCTCTGGGTACTCCTCCACGTTGAAGAAGTCTTCGTTCTTTACGTGGCCATCACGGTCTTCGTTGCCGGTGGAGATGGAGTCAGCCTTGATGGTGGCCTCTGCGGTGGAGTCCGCGATGTTCTCGGCGACGTTGATGGTGCCTTCGAATTCACCGAAGTTGCCGCGCACCTTGGTGACCATGGCGTGCTTGGTAACGAAGCCGATAACGGTGTGCTCTTTGTCGATGGTGTAGGTACCTGCTGCGAGGGACATAATTGATTCTCCTAACGTTGTTGTTGATGTAACACCAACTACGATACTCGACTACGCACTTTAGTCAAGCCTTGAAGTAAAAATTCTTTTTCCAACCCGCTGACCTCGGTATTAAGGATGGCCCACAAGCTGGACCTCCCCCAGTGTAACCTCTTTTGACTTAGGCAGATCCGTGATGACTATGAGCGCGGCATCGAATTTCTGGGGCGTCTCCTTCAACTCTAAATCCTCGTTTGCGTGCTTGAACTTGCCCTCCGCCAATTTGGGAAGGGAACTCAGCTGCGGGTGTTCCGGATCGAAATCGTCTTTGTTGACGCCGTAGATGTCATAGTGCGCGCCATTGGACCTGGTGTGGGTCACGGTCATGACCGAAAGGTGGGCCGGGTTATCCAGCGTAAGTAACACGCCTGAACCGGTTTCCTTCGTGGACCAGGTGGTGATCGTCTTGCCATCGATAAGCTGCTCATTATCCTCGCCGTCTGGCACCGTAATAGCGGAAGATTCCTTGAGGTGCACCGGCGGGGTATTCGGGATCATCGTGGAGCCCTGCACGGTTTCGGTAACGGAACCGGTCTTTTCCACATCGCTGAGCAGGGACATCACCCACGTCGTCAGCGCTGCCATGCCCACGACGAAGATAGTGGCGAAAATGCCGATGACCACGACGCCGGAACCCGAGTAACCGCGGCCACCAAAACCTGGTTCTTGCTTCGGATCCTCTTCCTGCGAGGGTTCATCTTCAACGACCACGGGGAGGGCCTCCGTTTTTTCTTCCTGTTCTTCTGGGGCGAATTCACGCAGGCGCTTGGCGATGCCCGCCGAGGTCAGCCCCTCCGCCTCCTGCAGCTCTTCCAACTTTTCTTCGCGGGTTTCTGCATCCGCGGCGTCAAAGGCCAGCCGCGCTGCTTCGAGGCGCTCTGCAGCCTCATCGGCGGTGAGATTGGCGTCATCGGAAATATCGCGCAGCTTCTTCGGCGATGGTTCGGTGGATTCGACCAGCATGCTCAGCGCGGAGCTGAGGGCCTCGCGGTCGCTTTCTGCAGACGTCCCATCCAGCACTGCGGGGAAGGCAACCTTGACGATGCCGGAGGTGGATACGCGGAAGCGGTCGCGGTGTTCCACGCCGAGGATGAGGCCGGCGTCGTGGGCCGTGGCGGCATCGGCAAACAGCGGCGCGGTAGCGCGGGCGACGGAATTGGGGTCGAGGTTATCTGCCTCTGCCACCTGCTTGAGGGAGGTGCCCTCAAACCAGTCCGCCACCACCAGGCAGCCGGTGCGGTAGGACAAAATCTCGATATTATCCGCCATGGTCTCCAGGTTGAGCTCGGCCAAACGCCGCGTATTGCGGGAGATTTCGGCGGAGCGGCGGGCCGAGACCGTGGGCGTCGATGGTGCGATGGGCGCCTGGGTATTGGTATCGACGAACGTCAGCGCCACGAGGCGGCCGGTGGATTGTTCGCGGGCCTGCCAGAACCGGGCGCCGGATACAGCGCCGTGATCCTGCAGGAGGCGGAAGCGGCCGTCCGAGACAGGGGCGCCGGGGACCAAGCGCGGGCCGCGGACGATACCGGCGGACATCGGTGGCGGCACCAAGGTGGCATTGAAGGAATCCTGCGTATAGACCGGCTGGATTTCCTGCAGGTCTGGTTCCTCGACCTCGATGGCCTTGGAACTGTCCACCGTGATGAACCGGGACATCCCCGGGATGCGCTGGAGGGCGCGGGCCAGGTTCTGCACCTCAGGCAGGGAGGACTTGGACAGGACGAGCCCGGTGATAATCACAAAGACGATGCCCAGCGCCACGACCTTGACCAGCGAGACGATCGAAGGCAGTTGCTCCGGCAAGACCAATTGCATGAGCCAGTACAGCGCCCACGACACAACCAGGCCGACCGCGCCGGCGCCGGCGGACCAAAGGACCGTTTGGGTTACGGCCTTGCCTCCCAGGCTGCCCAGTTTGCGCTTGAGCAGGAAGCCGCCGATGACCGCACCGGAGACAAAGCCAAAGCCGTTGGCGGTACCGAGGAGGATAACCACTCGGTCCGGGTTGCTGGTCATCAACGGCGCCAGCAAGGTCAGCACGACCTTAGTCAGGGTGATGCCGGCAATGATGAAGGTGGGCGTCCACGCCTCTTCCCTAGCGTAGAAAACGCGCAGGTGCAGCAGCACCAGCGCATAGGGTATCAAGGTAAAGGCAGAAAAACTGATGGTGAGGCCGAGCTGCTCTGCGCTATCCGCGCCGTAGGCACCGTACTGGAACAGGGCGCGAGCAATGGGCACGCCGAAGCCCGTCATGAAAATGACGATGGGGATTAGCGCGATGAAGGTCAGCTTGGTACCCAAGGTGAGGTCGCGTACCACGGCATCGACATCGCCATCGGCGGCATTGCGCGAAAGCCGCGGCATGATGGCGGTCAACAAGGTCACGCCGATAACGCCATAGGGCACCTGCAGCATCAGCCACGCGTTCTGGTACACCAGCGGCGCACCGGCATCGGCATACGCCGCCACGCGGGAGGTGACCACATAACCCAGCTGGGAGATGGCCACGTAGGTAATAATGGCCAGCGCCATGCCGCCGAATTGTTTGATGCGGGCATCGAGGCCCCACTTCGGGCGCAGGTTGATGCCGGCCTTTTTCAGGTACGGAACAAGGATCAAGCACTGCACAATCACTGCAGTGGTGGTGCCCAGACCCAGCAGCATGATGTGTGGATCCGCCACCGGCGTAGGTTCGTGCGGGTCGAGGCGGCCCGGCAAAAAGCGATAAGCCAGCAGGACGCTGATGGAGATGATGTTATTGATCACCGGCGCCCAGGCGCCAGGGCCGAAGATATTCTTGGTATTTAAGACCGCCTGGAAGAGGGCGAAAAGGCCGTAGAAAAGGATCTGCGGCAAGAGCAAGAAGGCCAATGATGTTGCCTGGACGGCATTGGCCTTGGAATCTTCAGGCAGCATCATCCTCGTTAATAATGGTGCGAAGATAACGGAGAGGATGGTAACGATGCCCAGGATGGAAAACGCCAGGGTAAAAAGTCTTCGGACGAAGGTTTCGCCGCGGTCCGAGTCTTCCTTCTCCGCGCGCACCAAGACCGGAACCACCAGTGAGGTCAGCACCGCGCCCAGCACGATTTCGGTGACCAGGTTGGGGATCTGGTTGGCGCTACTGAAGGCCGTTCCCACCGTGGCACCAAGGGTGGCGCCAATAAGCATCTGCCGCAGGAAGCCGGTGATGCGCGAGAGCAGCGTGGCAATGGCCATCGTTCCCGTCGCGCGGATCACGTCCTGATTGGAGGCCTCGATCTCCGCATTGCGGCCAGTCAGCGCGGACTTATCTTCCTCAGGGGGAACAGTCGTGTTCTGCACTGAGGGCTTGGGCCGCTTTTCTGGTACCGGTGCGGGTGGAGAGGCGCGCACGATGCGGCCGCGCGCGCCGACGGTAACCGGGACACGGTTCTCTTCCGCATTGGGGGCGGTATCCGTGGGGTCTACCGCGCCCGCAGGTGCCTTCTCCGCGTGGTGGGCCTGGCGGCCATCTTTTTCGGTCATAGAGGATACAACTTCAACTTTTACTTTTCAGCCTTGTGATTTTTGCGTCGGTGACGGCCAAGCCGAAAGAGCGTAGCCAAAACCAGCACGAGAGCGCCGGCTATGCCGGCAGCGTATAAGGTTACGATACCGGCACGTGTCTGCACGGAGATAGTGATGGGCTGCGAAATGGTCTGATCTTTAGGAGTGGCCAGCCACAGCCCAATGTCCGTGCGATCCGCGTCCTTCGGCATATCAGCGGTCATGGATACAGTAATAGAGCCCTTAGCGGGAATACGGACGCTTTTGGGCGTGTTGAGCCGCGCGCCATCGGGGGCATCGTATTGCAGCTTTGCCTCCACCGGCAACGGCAGGCCATTTTCGGCCACGATGAGCAGCGGCGATGACTCAGATACGCGGGTATAAACATTTCCCGGGGGGATGAGGGAGACAGAATCGCGCAGATCCCGCAGCGTATTGGAGTGCATCTCCATGGTGCGGGAAAAGGACTCGCGCGCCGCGGCGTGGGTGCCCAAGCTATCGCGATTATTAAGCGATAACGAGTTGAGGAGATCGCGGCGCAGCGGCAGCACGAATTCGGAGCGCGTCATGGTGATATCAGGGTCATCGACCACGATATTCATCAGCTCATCGGTATAGCGCGCCTGTTGCTCAACGCGGGCCAATTCCGGCTCCGAAAAGACCGCCGGATCGATAAAGGGACTACCGGTAGGAGCGTTGGGATCGCCTTGTTGCAATTCCACCGCGCTGATCCCGCGGGGGCGGGAGTGGCCGGACTTGAGCAGGTCTTCCGCGGCGGCGAGTGCATGCTCGGCCGCGCTTGGGTCAAGGTAGTTTGGAAGCTTGGCCACGGTATCTTCCCCGCCCGCAAGGCTGAGGGCCGCCCCGCCCGTGATGGCGCGAGACAAAGCAGAATCTTTGGAGTAGTCATAGCGCAGCTCCGGGTTGGAATAACCAACCGTCTGTGGCTTGGAGCCGGTTTGGGATAGCAGGGCGCCAAGGGAGGCATCGAAAGTCGCGGCCTCGCCGGACCAGTTCGAATTATCCGCAACCAGGGATGGCACCGGCAATTTTTGGTCAATATAACCGGAACCTACCGCCAGGATATTGCTGGCTGGCGCCTTGCCCAGGATGCGCTCGATGGTCTGGTTGCCGCGCTGTAAACCTTCAAAGAGAAGGGCAGGATTATTGGCCCTAGCCACCGCAGAGGCATTCGCATTGGCCCAGGGCATGGCGATGAAACAATCCAACTCGCGCAGGCGCTCTAGCCACCGCTCGGCGTCATTTTTTGCCTCGCCTGGCTCTCCTTTGTCATCGTCACTGCTCCGCGACCAAGAATCGCGCAGGCGCTTGGGGCGATCGCCTTGCGCGGGGCGCGTGGAATTGACCGTATAGCCTTGCGACATGCGGTTGACGGTATCGAGCAGCGCGGGGTCGATGGCCACACAGCCGGCCCCCTGCAGGTCATGATCCTCGTAGGTAGAAACCAACGTATCGAGGCGGCCGCCTTCGTGCAGTTCGTGCCCTAACTCATCGGAGGACAAGATGAGCTCTTCTCCCCCAAGCCCGCCGGGGAGGATGTCCAGGTTCGCGCTGATGGGATAGACCACCGTGAGATCGTGCGGTTGGGGCTCTTCGGCTTCGTCGTGTTCTTCTTCTGGTGCCGCTTCTTCCGGTGCCGCGGCCGCCGCGACACCAGTCGGCTCTTCTCCGGAGAATTGGGCCACAAACCGCTCTTCCGCTAGGCTCACCGCATCGCCCTCGAGAGTACCGGTCAGGGTAAATAGCAGCGGATAGGCTCCCGGTTCATTGATTGCCAAGGTGCGCTCGGCATCTAAGCCACTGGGCACGGTAAAGCTTATTTCCCGGGTTTCACCTGGCTGCAGCGGTGCGGTGGTCATGCCAGAGCCATAATAAGGAAAATCACCGGTGGCCATTTCCGTACGCGCTTCTGCTGCATCAGCAACGCTATCGCCGCGGCGGCTCGTTACCTGCAGATCTTCCAAGGGCTGATCGGTGGGGTTATGCACGCGGAAGCGCAGCCGCATGTCAGTGCCTACGGTAAAGGGCTGGGCATCGATAAGATCCAGATCGGCGCGCTCCGGCCCGCGCGCGCCCAACCAGGCTTGGATATCCATCTGCTCGTCCGGAACAGAGTCCATTTGGGCCGCCGCGCTTGGTAAGAACAATCCCCAACCGGCAAGTACCGCGCAACCGCCAGCCGCGGCAAGTGATTTGAGGCGCTTGTGCATTAGCGTGGGGTCGCTTTCCCTGCGTCGGCTTCCTTTCGTGCGAGATCTGGGAGGAGATCGTGCGCGATGCGCGCGAGCTTGCGTTCGTCCGCGTACGCCAAGTGCTCGATGAGTTCAGAAACGGGAATCCAGGACACCTCGGTGACCTCTGGATCCTCATCATTCATGATGCCGTCCACAAAGCGCAGCAGGTGGTGGTGCACCGTCTTGTGAATGCGGACGCCATCAGAGACGAACCAATAATCGATCACGCCGAGGTCAGCGAAAACCTCGCCGGAAATACCGGTTTCTTCCCATACCTCGCGCTCTGCGGTGACCTCCTTGTCCTCGTCATTTTCCACGTGTCCCTTGGGCATGGACCACAATAAACGGCCGCGGCGGTCTAAGCGCCCAATCAGCGCTACGTAGACGCGGGACAGGTCCGCTTTACCGTTGCCATCGACGCACTCGGCGAGCCCAGAGATTACGAGCCCGCCCGCAGATGTCTCATCGCGGGTCTCCATGACGGTGGAGGTGCCGTGATTATTGCCACCGCGTTGCTGCCTGCGCTGCTGGTTAGTGCGGCGCGTGCGGTTATCCGGCCGCCGCCGGCGCCGGCGCCGGTTACGGCTACGGCCGCCTCCTTTGGAGGGGCCTTGCGCGGAGCCTTGTTCTTGGTTAGTCATCCCTGCCAATCGTAGTAGACTCTCACCCGTGAATTTTCAGGACACTCAGTTAATCGGCGTTCTTGCGCGCGCGGAGTCTACCGTGAACTCGCTCAGTGGCTTATTGAGCGGGCTGGTGGAGAAGTTCAGCGCGCGTGGACATGCCCTCTACCTTGTGGGCGGCTCGGTGCGCGATGCCCTCCTCGGCCGCTTGGGCAATGATCTGGACTTCACCACCCCAGCGCGCCCAGAGGTGGTCAAGGAAATCCTGGATGAGTGGGCCGAAACGGTATGGGATACCGGCATTGCCTATGGCACCGTATCCGCCGTGTACAAGGGCCAACAGATAGAAATCACCACCTTCCGCTCTGATTCCTATGATGGGCAGTCCCGCAACCCCGAGGTCATCTACGGCGATAGCCTGGAAGGCGATTTGGTCCGGCGCGATTTCAAGGTCAATGCCATGGCTATTGAGCTGCTTGCCGATGCCACCTTTGAGTTCCACGATCCTCTCGGCGGCCTTCACGATGTGGCCAATAAGGTGCTCGACACCCCGGATAAACCGGAAATCTCCTTCCACGATGATCCACTGCGGATGCTGCGTGCCGCGCGTTTTGCGTCCCAATTAGAGTTTCACGTGGCAGACCGCGTGGTTGCTGCCATGCGCGATATGGCGGCAGAGATCCAGCGCATTACGGTAGAGCGCGTTCAAGTGGAGCTGGATAAGCTCATGTGCGGCAAAGCGCCGTGGGATGGCATCGACCTGTTGGTCAATACCGGGATTGCGGATTACATCTTCCCGGAGATCCCTGCCCTGCGCATGACCACGGACGAGCACGCACAGCACAAGGACGTATATGCGCATTCGTTGAAGGTACTGCGCCAGGCGATGGATCAAGAAGAAAACGGCCCCGACCTAGTATTGCGGTGGGCGGCATTGCTGCACGACATCGGCAAGCCCGATACCTTCGATAACACCGACGGCAAGGTTTCTTTCCACCACCACGAAGTGGTGGGCGCCAAGCTCACGCGGAAGCGGCTGCGGAAGCTGAAATACCCCAAGGCCACGACGGAAGATATTGGTCAGTTGGTCTACCTGCACATGCGCTTCCACGGCTTTGGGGAAAATCAATGGACCGATTCTGCCGTGCGGCGCTATGTTAACGACGCGGGTGATCTTCTCCCCCGCCTGCACAAGCTGGTGCGTGCCGATTGCACTACCCGCAATGCGAAAAAGGCGCGCCGCTTGCAGCGCACCTATGACCAGCTGGAGGAGCGAATTGCGGAGATCGGCCGCAAGGAAGACCTCGCACGGGTGCGCCCGGATCTAGATGGCAACGAGATCATGGAGATTTTGGGCCTCTCCCCTGGGCCCGAAGTGGGTCAGGCCTGGTCCTATTTGAAGGAAATGCGCTTGGAGTACGGCCCCCTCGAGCGGGAAGAAGCTATTGCGAAGTTGCGCCAGTGGTGGGAGTCTAAACAGTGATGTTTGCCGATAGATTATTTAACGCCCTCGAGCGCAACGAACCCGCCCCAGGGCAACTACTCGTGTCCGCACCGGGGATGCTGTCCCCGGAATTTGCCCGCTCCGTCATCCTGCTGGTTGAGCACAATGACATGATGACCTTCGGCGTGGACCTTACCAAGCGCTCAGAGGTGGCCATTTTTAACGTGCTTCCAGAATGGATGCCCGTCGTTGCTAAACCGCAGGCGCTGTATATCGGTGGCCCGCTCAACCAACAATCCGTCGTGGGCCTCGCGCAGACTAAGCAAGGCGTGGACCCAGATAAAGAAGAACAACTCAGCCGCCTTGCACCGCGCCTAGCGCACGTGGATCTGCGCTCCAACCCGGAAGATATCGAGCCGCTGGTTACCGGCATGCGCATGTTTGCCGGTTATGCCGAGTGGGGCCCCGGGCAGCTGGAGGAAGAAATCGAGGCCGGTGAATGGTTCGTGGCACCCGCCCTAGCGCAGGACGTGGTGGCCCCAGGCCCGGCCGATCTATGGGCCGATGTCATGAAACGCCAGCCCATGCCCCTGCCGCTGTATTCCACCTATCCCGTGAATGTGGATGATAATTAATTCCTAGGCGGCGGAAAGTGATCGGTTACACTAACCCGTATGCGCGAGGAAATCCACAAGGGCATTAAAGACACGTGGGCGGCGGCTCTCGGGCTAATTCCATTGGGCTTGGCGTTTGGCCTCTTGATGGTCCAATCCGGCTTTAGCTGGTGGTGGACGCCCATATTTTCCATCGTCATCTACGCCGGTTCTATGGAGTTTCTCGCCATTTCCATGGTTACCGGCGGAGTCTCCGCGCTCTCCTCGCTCCTTACCGGGTTTATGGTGAATTTCCGCCATATCTTCTATGGGCTAACGTTTCCCCGCAAGCGGATTAATTCCCCCGTGGGCAAGGCCTATTCCACCTATGCCCTCACGGATGAAACCTATGCCATCGTCTCGGCGCTGCCGCGCGAGGAGCGGCCTACCGGTATCCGCATTTTGAGTATTCAAATCTTTTGCCAAATTCTGTGGGTGGGTGGCGGACTCGTTGGTGCGCTCGCCGGCCAGGTAATCCCCTCCTCCGTCGAGGGAATGGAATTCGCCCTCGTCGCCCTATTCGTCGTTCTAGCGATGGACTCCTTCCGCAATAATCAGGATCTGTCCCTCCCGCTATCAGCCGCGGTCTTGGGCATTCTCGCAGCCTTCATTACCCCGGGGCAATTGCTGATGGTCTCCTTGAGCGCTTATTTCCTGTTGCTCATCATTCGCTATCTTTCTCCTCGCGTAGATAACGCGCTTACCTGGCGGCTGCAGCCGCTTGCCTCCACGACCGTGAAGGAGGAGAACTAAATGCCAGCTGGAGTCAGTTTAGGGGCGATTGCTGCGGTCCTTATCCCTGTAGGTATCGTGACCGTTTTATTGCGCGAGCTTTCCTTCTCCGCAAAGAAGTGGATGAAGGATAGCGAGTTCTTTTCGCTGCTGGGCATGATGATGCCCGTGGGAGTTATGACCATCTTGGTGGTCTATGCCGTTGCCGGACAGGCGGACGGCACGGGCGGTTTATGGCCAGTGTTGCTGGGTGTGTTGGTCACCGTCGGGCTGCACAGGTGGAAGCGGGATTCCGGATTGTCCATCTTCGGCGGTACTGCTTTCTACATGCTGCTGGTGAACGTGGTGCTTTAGTCCGCGCTTAGCTAAAGCCCAAACTTGGTGGTAGCTTCCGTCCACAGCGCGTCAAACTGTTCTTGGTCCATGTAGCGGGCGCTAATGTCTGGAAATTCATCGTAGGTATCGGGGTGCGGAACCATTTCTTGCGGCTTGTCCACGTTTCCCGTGGAACTATTTGGGGTCGCTACCCCGACGACGGAGTCCGCGGGGTCCAGAGCGATCATGCGGTGCATGCGGCAGCGCTGGGCATCGTGTTCTTCTAATTCTGCGAGGTGGACCGCTGAGCCCACTCCCGGGACGGAGAGTTCGGTGCGTACATAAAGGTAGTTAGCCATGGCCACCTAGTGTAGTTGTTCTTCGTCCTGCTGGGCGTACCGGGATGCCAACAAAGAACAAATCATCAGCTGCACCTGGTGGTAAATCATGAGTGGGAGAATCAAGAGCCCGAGCGATGTCGATCCGGAGGCAAAGATGACAGAGGCCATGGGAAGACCAGTGGCCAAGGACTTCTTAGAGCCACAGAATTGGATCGCAATGGTATCGGCGCGAGAAAACCCCAGTTTTCCAGAGATAAACCGCGTCAGCCACAACATGAAAATGACGAATGCCGCAGCGAATACGACGAGGAAGACAATCTCCCAAACAGAAATGGAGGACCAAATTCCATCGACCACGCCCTTGGAAAAGGCCGAATAGACCACCATGGCAATGGAGCCGCGGTCCACCACCTTTGTAGCCTTGCTTTGTGCGAGGTCCGCTATCCAACGTCGGGTTAATTGGCCCAGCACGAATGGAGCGAGGAGTAGGAGGGAGATTTCCCCAAAGACGGAGGTATCGATATGCAGCCCGGAACCGGTACCCATGAGAAGCATGACTAGGACTGGCGTGATAAAGACGCCGGCCAAGTTGGAGGTTGAGGCAGAGACAATGGCCCCAGATACGTTTCCCTTGGCAATGGAGGTAAACGCCACTGAGGACTGCACGGTGGACGGGACTAGCGTGAGGAATAGGATCCCCATGTACATATCGTCCGTAATGAACCCAGTGAGCGGCTGCAGTGCCAAGCCAATGAGGGGATAAATAACGAAGGTGAACGCGAGAATGGTGAGGTGGAGCCGCCAGTGCTTGAGCCCATTCAACGCCTCTTGGGTGGATAACCGCGCGCCATAGAGAAAAAATAACAGTGCGATCGCCACATTCGTCAGACTGCCAAAGACGTCAGCGAAGGTGCCGCGGGCCGGTGCAATGATCGCGATTGCCACGGCAATAAGAATGAGGACGATGAGCGGATCCGGCTTTTTGAGTCTGTGCAGCATGACCAAAAGTGTAAACCGTCGCGCGTGGTTCCACGAAAGGTTGTGGAGATAATTTTCTCCCGTGTACCCCTCTTAAGCCGCATAGTTTCACGTGAAACCATGCGGGTAGAAGGTGAGACATCCGCGGGTATTTACGCGGTAGTGACCTTTCCGCCCTCTTGGCTTACCTCAAACTCTTTGAGTGGGTCTCGGCCGGGCCCGTCGATCACCGAACCGTCTTGCAGGTTATAGGACGTATGATGCGCAGTGCAGGTGGCAGTCATACCATCGATTTCTGTAATGGGGTTTTGTTGGTGCGGGCAGGTTTGGGAGTAGGCTTTAAACTCTCCCTCTTGCGGCTGTGTGAAGATAACCCCATCGACGATGATCCCGGAGCCTACGGGAATGTCCGTAGCCGCGATCTCCGCGGGCGGTTCTGAGCCGCAGGCCGCGAGGTACGCACCTGCGAAAGTCGTAGCGGATCCGAGCAAAAACATGCGACGCGAACAAATAGCCATAGCCCCTACTCTATCCTGAATGGTTTAAGGTCGGAATATGATTTCGTCGGCGGGTAGTAATACTTGTGCGGAAATCATAATGTGGAAGTATCAGGTGCAGGTTTCACGTGAAACATACAATTAGGAAAAGTTACCGTTCCAGGTGGCGACGGAACCAGACTCGGTAGGTGTGAGTTCATAGGTGCCGGAATCGAGGCCTAGGTCATTAACAATGGGATGCGGGCCCTCCCTTCCTGCGGCTTGTGATTCCGGATTGACGCGTTGGGAGTCGGCGACATAAGAACCGATGCTAAAAGTGGACACGGCGATTGCGGCGAGAGCTGTTGTTTTCTTCATGCCACCCATTGTCTACCCTTGCCTGTGTTAGGTGTAGCGGCTGAGTGGCACTGTGCGGAACCTTTATGTGAGTTCTATGAGTTTCCACAGGAATTGCATTTAGTGGAGTGGAACCACTATAGCTAAAAACCAATATGGATGTTATAACCGAATTGGGTTTTTAATTTAGTTGTGACGAAACGAGCATGATTGCTCGTTTAGAACAATAACGTCACTGTGTCATAAAAAATCTCCCTCCCCTGTCCCTGTGTGTGGCGATTGCCGGACAGGAAAGGGAGGGAGAAAAGGAACGCGAAAGCTTATTATTTAATTATCAGAGTGTCGGGCGGCCTGGCGGAGTGCGCCCAGATCAACCTCGGGTTGGGTGGCGGAGTCAGTGGCGGCCTCTTCCCCACCGCAGCCACAGTTGCAGCTATCGCCACAACCATCTTCGCCGGCATGTGCTTGCTCGTAAAGAAATGCTGCGCGCGATCCAAGGTTCGAACCGACGGAAAGCGCGAGGATCGCGATGACGAAAGTGGTGACCGGAATGAGCCACATCCAACCCTCCGCGCGGAAAGCTACGACGCCACCGAAAAGCAGCGATACTCCGCCTAGGGCCCAGAAGGGACCGGCGACCGCGTGGGCATTATCCCACGCTTCTCGCGACTTTCGGATTTCTTGTAAACGCAAGCCGATGTATTTATTGCCGGGCAACCGCTTGGTGGCGGCGAGTGCGCCCACCGCGATAAGGAAAACGGCAAGGACTAAAAATATGATTCCCACTGCGACCATATCCTTAGTTTAATCCTGCAACACCATATTGGAAATTAAGCTACGGGGCTTGTGTCTTAAATATAAGGCGGCTCGGGTAATATTCAATTTGGATCGATCGATAGATATTCGCTCGGTTTTGCACCTGCACCACGTTGTTTCTCCTTCCGCTGGACCGCACCCACGTGCGTGCTCGGACTGGGAACACCTAACCTGATTGTGATTGCATGAATCTCAAGAAAATAGCGGACTCTCTCCTTTTCCGCATCGTTCTCGCCATCGTGCTTGGCATCGTCGTTAGCCTTTTTGCGCCCGAATGGTTCGGTCGAGCCTTTGCCACGTTTAACGGGCTATTTGGTAACTTCCTCAATTTCTTCATTCCTGTCTTGATTTTTGCCCTTGTCGCCCCGGCGATCGCCGGTCTAGGCAAGGGCGCTGGAAAATGGTTGGGGGTTACGGCGGGCATCGCCTATGGCTCCACCATTCTTGCGGGGTTGATTGCCTATGGCTTGGCACAGTGGCTCTATCCCTCGATGTTGGCGGGCCAAACCCTAGTAACCAACGTGTCGGACGTGGACGAAGGCTCCCTCTCCCCTTATTTCGAGGTGGAGATGGCACCACCGTTTGAGGTGATGACGGCGCTATTGCTCTCCTTCTGCATTGGTGTCGCTATGACGACGGTGAAGTCCGATACGCTCTACACCGTCACTAAGGAACTGGAAAATGTGGTGGTTAAGGTCATTTGGGGATTCGTCATTCCCATTTTGCCGTTCTACATTTTCGGCATGTTCCTTGGCCTGGGTATGAATGGCAATATTGGAGATGTCCTCTCTGCCTTCGCGAAGGTACTGATCCTGGCAGTGGTTATGACGCTGGTGTACCTCGTGCTCCAGTACGTGGTTGCCGGTGCAATCGCAGGGAAGAACCCTTTTAAGGCGCTGCGGAATATGCTTCCGGCTTACTTCACGGCATTGGGCACGTCTTCTTCTGCGGCAACCATTCCGGTCTCCCTGGAGTCCAGCTTGCGCAACGGCATTTCGAAGCCGGTCGCGAGCTTCGTGATCCCGCTGTGCGCGACGATCCACCTGTCCGGCTCTATGATGAAGCTGACGCTTTACGCATTCGCCATTGTCTTTATGGCCAATATGGATATCAGCACTGGTACCGGCCTAGGCTTTATCTTCCTGTTGGGAATCATGATGATCGCCGCACCAGGTGTGCCGGGTGGTGCCGTTATGGTGGCCGTTGGTCTATTGGCGGACATGATGGGCTTTGATGACGGAATGGTGGCGTTGATGATCGCCGCTTATATCGCGATCGATTCCGTTGGTACCGCGGCAAACGTTACTGGCGATGGTGCCATCGCGATGGTCGTTGATAAGTTTGCCCGCGATAAGGTCGATACTCTCAATGAAGAAGAGGCAGAGACTGCGGCCTAGTTTCACGTGAAACAATTGAGCCCCCTGGCTTCCCCACCCAACAAATTTGGGAGGAAGCCAGGGGGCTTTTTGTGGCGCCACCGTTCGGACGCGCCCTATTTCTTGGTCGCTTCCTTCATCCCGGCGATGAATTCGGTCAGCTCCGCATGCAAGGCATTCGCATCATTGATCGTCCCGGCGGCACCGGTTTCACGTGAAACATGGCGGTCGATAATCTTGGTAATGGCGGAGCCGGTAATGGCGCCCGCAGCGTTTGCAGCGATGGCTTCGGCGACGTGCTGTGGCGAAGAAATACCGAAACCGAGCAGCACCGGTGGACCATCGAAGCGCTGAATGCTGGCAACCACCTCATCGAGGCCAGTGGTCTCAGATTCTTTCTCGGTTCCCGTCACGCCATCGCGGGAGATCGCGTAAATATATCCCTGTGAATGCTTGGCGACGCCGGCAAGCGTGCGTTCAGCGGCCCGCGCGGGTGCGATGAAGATGGGGTCGATTTCAGCTTCCTTTGCCGCGGCGATGAAAGGGGCGCCTTCGCGCACGGGGACATCGGGAAGCAAAATGCTATCGGCACCAGCTTCCGCGAACTCCGCATAGAATTGCTCCACCCCGCGGGCGAAGGCAACGTTGCCATAGATCAACATGCCGATGGGCAGATCAGGGAACTCCGTGCGAATCGTCCGCACCTGCTCCAAAGCACTATCAAGGGTTGCTCCCCCATCGAGGGCGCGGATATGGGAGGCCTGGATGGTTGGGCCATCCGCCACTGGATCGGAGAAGGGGACGCCGAGCTCCAGGGCGTCCGCCCCGGCGACGACTGCGGTGCGGATGATATCCAGGCTAGCCTCAGGAGTTGGATCGTCCAGCATGATGAAAGGTACAAACGCGCCTTCCTTCTTCTCACTCAACGCGGCAAAAAGTTTATCGTAACGGCTGCCCATGATTAGTTCTCCTTGAGTTGCAGTTCGGGCTGGGAATCCAGGGTGTGGCGGACATGGTCGATGTCCTTATCGCCCCGGCCGGAAAGTGATACGAGGATGGTGATGTCCTCGTCCTTGCGCTTCAGTGCATAGGCCAGGGCGTGGGAGGATTCGAGGGCGGGAATGATGCCCTCCTTTTTGGACAACAGTTGGAAGGCCTGTAGAGCCTCTGCATCTGTGATCCCCACATATTTAGCGCGACCGGTGGCGTGCAGGTGCGCGTGCTGTGGGCCCACGCCGGGGTAATCCAAGCCGGCGGAAATGGAATAGGATTCTTCCACCTGGCCGTCAGAATTGCGCATGAGGTAACTGCGCGCGCCGTGGAGGATGCCCACGGTGCCGTTGTTAATGGTGGCACCGTGTTCCCCGGAATCGAGGCCCGCGCCGCCTGGCTCAGCACCTACCAATTCCACTTCTTCTTCGTCGATGAAATCTGCGAACATGCCGATTGCGTTGGAACCGCCGCCCACACAGGCGACGACGAGATCGGGCAGGCTGCCCGTCTTCTCGAGGAGCTGCGCCTTGGCCTCGGTGGAGATGACGCGGTGGAATTCACGCACAATCGTGGGAAATGGGTGTGGGCCGGCGGCGGTGCCGAGTAGGTAGTGCGATTCATGGAAAGTAGCGGTCCAATCGCGCAGCGCCTCGTTGACGGCATCCTTCAACGTCCCGGAGCCGGTATCGACGGGGATGACCTTTGCGCCCATGAGTTCCATGCGGAAGACGTTGGGTTGCTGGCGCTGGACATCCTTGGCGCCCATGTAGACCACACACTCGAGATCGAGCAGCGCACAGGCCAAAGCGGTCGCCGTGCCGTGCTGGCCCGCGCCGGTCTCGGCGATGATTCGCTTCTTGCCCATGCGCTTAGCCAAAAGGGCTTGGCCAAGCACCTGGTTCGTCTTATGGGCCCCGCCGTGGACGAGGTCCTCGCGCTTCAAGAAAATCCGCGCATTGCCGCCGAGCTTCTTAACCTCGGTGACGGGGGTCGGACGGCCTAGGTAATCGCGCAGCAATCCGGCGAGTTCTTCGCGGAAGCTGGGATCATTCTGGGCATCGACAAAAGCCTGCTCCAATTGATCCAATGCGGGGATGAGGGATTCCGGAACGTATTGTCCGCCGAATTCCCCGAAGTATGCGGGAAGGAGTGTTTCACGTGAATCGGGCATGGTTAATCTTTCTTGTCAGGTTCATTGAATAATCGGATGGTGCGGAAGGCTTGAGAAATCAGGGCGGCGTCTTTGTCCCCGGGGTGTGTTTCTAATCCCGAGTTCAGGTCGAGCCCCGCTGTTCCCACTTGGAGCGCGCCATCCAGGTTGTCGAGGTTGAGGCCACCGGCCAACAAGCTGTGGGCTTTGATGTCGTCCGGGATTTCTGACCAATCAAAGCTGCGTCCGGTCCCTCCCCTACCCGAGTCGAGCACGAGGCGGTCAACCCGTCCGGCAAGCTGCGGCGCCATTTCTACCCACTGGGGGTTGGTCATATCGATGGCCCGCCAGACTAATTCTGCGTCGGTGTCCGCGAGGGCCGCGCGGGTACGGTCGATGAAAGCTAGCTCTCCATCCACGCTGCCTTGGAATGGGGCGTGCAACTGAATTCCGGACAGCCCACGGGTTGCCGCTATCTCTCGCAATTCGGCGGGGTCGTCGCTGCGGCTCACTGCTACGAAATCCAAGTCGGGTTCGGCGGCGATGATTTCCTCGGCGGTTTCACGTGAAACATTTCGCGGGGAATCTGGGGCGAAGATGAGCCCTCCGTAGCGGGCACCGGAGGCGCGGGCGGCTTGGGCGGTGGAGGCGGCGGTGAGTCCGCAGACCTTATTCGCACCGAAGAGCAGATCCCGGGCGGCGCGGTCGATGTCCTTGTGGGAGGTCAGTTGGGAGCCGACGAGGAAGGCGTTGGCGTGGGCGCCTAAACGTCGGACGGTGTGGTTATCGCGAATGCCGGATTCGGAAACGACCACTTTATTGTCAGGCACGTACCCGGCGAGTTGCTCGGTGCGGGAGAGATCGATGCTCAAGTCATGGAGGTTGCGGTTATTAATACCGATGATCTCCACCCCGAAGGACAGGGCGCGGTCCACCTCTTCCTTGGTGATGGCTTCAGTGAGAACGTCGAGCCCTAACTTATCTGCCAAAGCCTTCAGCTGCGCAAAGGTCTCATCATCCACGATGGACATCATGAGCAAAATTGCATCCGCGCCGTAGTAGCGCGCGGCATAAACCTGAATCGGATCGACGATGAAATCCTTGCACAATACCGGCAGGTGTGTGGACTGGGCCACGGTCTGGAGGTGATCGTAATCCCCGCCGAACCGCTCCGGCTCACACAGCACGGAAATGGCATCCGCATAGCGGGAATAGATACGCGCGATATCGCCGGGGTGGTAATCCTCGCGAATCATTCCGAGGGATGGCGACGCAGACTTGCACTCCATGATGAAGCGGTTGGTGCCATTGAGCGCGGCAAAAAGCGAACGGTGGGACGGCTCAAGCCTGTCTACGTCTACGTGCGCGATGCGTTCGCGAATGCCGGCAAGGTGTGTGCGGCGCTGAGCCACAATCCCCTCGAGCACCGTCGGCAGTTTCTCTTCTGTCATTTCTTATCCCTAGTGTGGTTTCTTTAGTATTCGGCTTCCTCGTGGGTGCGCAGCCAGCGGTCCACGTCACCGCCATCGATGAGCCCCTTGGCGTGCGTGACGCCCTCCGCAATCGTTGCCGCGGTGCCACCCAGATAAAACATCGCTCCAGCCGATGCCGCGACCGCATCATAGTGCGCCGGCTTACCCGAGCCATTAAAGATAGCGCGCACGTGTGCAGCGTTATCTTGGCCGTCGCCGCCGGCGAGCTCACTGAGCTCATGCTTGGCGATGCCCAGTTCCTCCGGCGTTAGCTCATAGTGCGAAATTTCGCCGTCCTTTAGTTCCCAGACCTGTGTGGTGCCGTGGGTAGCGATTTCATCGGTACCCGCACCGTGGACGACGAGCGCCCGCGTGCGCCCCAGCTCTCGGAAAACTTCCGCGATCATGGGGCCTTGTGATGGGTTGGCGATGCCCATGATCTGAAGCTCGGGGCGGCCCGGGGAGAGCAAGGGCCCCAAGGTATTGAAAATGGTGGAGACCCCGAGAGCCTTTCGCACCGGTTGCACGTGGGCCACGGCTGGGTTGTAGGCCGGAGCAAAGAGAAAGGTGAAGTTGGAGGCTTCGAACTGCCGGACGGCGCGGTCCACGTCGAGGTCCAGCGGAATATTCAGTGCCTCAAGCACATCGGCAGAACCGGACTTGGAGGAGACGGATCGATTGCCGTGCTTGACCATCCTCACCCCCCCAGCGGCGGCGACTAAGGAGGCGGCCGTCGTGATATTGATGGTATTCGCGCCATCGCCGCCCGTTCCCGCGGAGTCCATGAGGCCTTCACCAGTAATGGGAAATGGGTGGCCAACTTTCAAGAACGCCTTGGCGGCGCCCGTAATATCCGCGAGGGTCTCGCCGCGGGTGCGGATATGTGTAAGCAGCGCGGAGATTTGAATATCGTCGTAATCGCCCACGGCAACTGGGGTGAAGACCTCGGTGGCCTCCTCCACGGTGGGCGCGGGATTATCCAGGAAGGCTTGCAGTGTTTTCAGCGGGCTCTGGTTCGTCATTAGTCTTTTAGCTCCATAGTGGGGTGAGTGGATAGTCGGTGAATGCAACGGTTCAGCATGTCTGGGCCACGAGGAGAAAGAATCGACTCTGGGTGGAATTGCATCCCCAGCGCCATGCCATCGTCCGTTTCGGCCGCCATCGCGATGGTGCCGATACCCGCCTTCGTCTCCGCGAGCACCCGCATGCCGGCCGGCACCTGCGTGCACCCCAAGGAGTGATACCGCGCCACCGGGACCTGGGTACCGGGGACGCCGGGCTGGGCGGGGTCGGCATCGGTGGCTAGGCCGGCGAAGACTGGGTGGGCGGTGCCGGCATCGGTAAGCGTCATGGGCATGGACTTACCGTGCACCGGCCCGCAGGGCCCTACCCCGCCCCCGTGGTATTCCAGTAGCGCCTGGAAACCTAGGCAGACGCCGAGGATGGGGATGGTGCCCAAGGTGGCATCGATAAGCTCCATCATGCAGCCAGCATCGCGCGGATGCCCAGGGCCCGGGGAAAGCACAATAATATCGGGCTCGGCTGCGAGCACCTCCGCGACGGAGACGCTGTTGCGGTAGACGGTGGTGCGGTAGCCGGCGAGGGTGTCGACGAGGTTATAGACAAAGGAATCGTGGTTATCGAGCAGAACCACATGCGGCGAATTCATCGCTGTACCTCCAGGGTGGCGTTGTGCGCGAGGGCAATGGCGTGGAGAACGGCATAGGACTTGTGCAGGGTTTCATCGGCTTCGGATTGCGGGACGGAATCGTGCACCACCCCGGCACCGGCTTGAACAGCAGCCGTACTGCGGTGCACGAAGGCGGAGCGAATGACAATGCAGGTATCCATGGCGCCATCGCCGCGCAGGTACCCCACTGCGCCGCCGTAGGAGCCACGGCGTTTGTGTTCGGCTTGGCGGATGAGCTCGCTGGCGCGTAGCTTGGGCGCGCCGGTCAACGTTCCCATGTTCATGCAGGCGCGGTAGGCATCGAGGGCATCGAAGTCTTTGTGCAAGGTGGCGGTCACGCGGGAGACCAAGTGCATGACCCGCGAGTAGCGGTCTACTTGGAGCAAGTCTGCTACCCGCCGCGTGCCGGGTTCTGCTACGCGGGCGAGATCATTGCGGGCGAGATCTACCAGCATGGTGTGCTCGGCTAGCTCCTTGGTGTCCGTGCGCATTTCGAGTTCGTTGCGAATATCTAATTCATCATTGATGGTGCCGTCCGGGTTGAGCCCGCGGGGTCTGGTTCCGGCAATGGGATAGAGCTCAACCTGCCGCGTCTCTGGGTCAAACTTCAAATTGGACTCCGGTGATGCGCCGAAAAGCTCGTAATCTTCTCCCCGGAGATAGAACATATACGGCGAAGGATTGGTCTCACGGAGCTGGCGGTAGGCCGCGAAAGCATCGGGACAATCTACCGTGAAGGTACGGGCGGGGACAACTTGGTAAATATCGCCGGAATCAATATTGCCCTTGAGCCGCGTTACCTGTTCGCAAAACGCGGCATCGTCAATATCCGCGGTTGCAGTCAAGGTTCCCGCGGGCTGGCTGGGCGCTGGATTCTTTACCTCGGCCACGGGTGTCCCGGCGAGCGCATCGAGCGTGTCTTCCAAGCGGGCTCGGTCGATATCCCAGCCCTCTACGTGCGCCGTCTGCGTTAGGTGGTCCACCGCGAGGACGGTTTGGGCGACGAGGAATTCATAATCGGGAAACTTATTGGGCCCCTCGCCTACCTCAGGTAAGTTTTCAAAAGTGGCCAAATAGTCATAGGCAAACCCGCCGGCGACGAAGGGCAATAGGGGCGAGGAATAGGAATCATCGCGCTGCAGCGCGCGGAGGATATCCGCCGTCGATTCATCTAGGAGCCGTTGCCGTTCATCGGACTCGTTGGAGGGCGAGAACTCAAAAACAATTTCCGTGGTTTCACGTGAAACAATCCGGTCTGTAAAGCGCGATTGCAGCATGGTGATGAGCTGCTCCCCCGCTGGGCTGAGCGCCAGGACGCGAACCCGCTGGCCGGTGCAGGTGACTTTTGCCGCGGCATCAAGCACGGCCAAGCACGTGAGGTTCTTCTTGGTTTCAATATCAGCGCTTTCCAATAATAAGGAATCGCTCGATCGCGCCAAGCTATGAAATAGCGCTGAGGCATCCCGGCAATAGGCAATATCGCGGGTGGCGGTGTATGTCATTGCAGTGCCCTTTCAGGAGTAACTGAGGAACAGAGTGCGAGGGACCCGAGGTATCCGCGAGCAAAGGCACTGAAAACGCCGAAAGGCCCGCAGAATGCGAGCCTAAAAATGGGTTGCGAAGAAAGGCCCGCGAGTTACGCGCGCCACCACCAACGAGTAGTCATTTTCTTCATGGGCACTAGCCTAGTCTAAATTTCTATAGCGCGGAAGAAACAAGTGAAAAATATTCAATCGGTATCTAATAAGTGGTCTTCGCGTCTGTTAAGGGTAATGTGGTGCAGGTCTATATCTTCAAGAAAGGTGACGATAAGTGAGTATTAATATCGAAGAGGTAATTGCAAAGGTTCCCACCCAATTGCTTATCGGTGGTGAGTGGCGCGATTCCACCTCCGGTGAGACTTTTGACGTAGAAAACCCAGCGACGGGCGAGACGCTGGCGACGCTGTCTTCCGCAAACTCGGATGATGCGATTGCTGCCCTCGACGCTGCCTGTGCCGTGCAGGATGAATGGGCACGCACCACACCGCGCGAGCGCGCGGAGATTCTGCGCCGAGCATTCGATCTAGTACAGGAGCGGGCGGATGAATTCGCAGCACTGATGACACTAGAGATGGGTAAGCCCTTCGCGGAAGCTAAGGGTGAGGTCACTTATGGCGGCGAGTTCCTGCGTTGGTTCAGTGAGGAAACGGTGCGCGATTACGGTCGCGCCGCGACCGTTCCAGAAGGCACGCTGCGGATGATCACTCGCCGCAAGCCGGTGGGTCCCTGCCTCTTGATCACCCCGTGGAACTTCCCGTTGGCCATGGCTACCCGCAAGGTGGCTCCCGCGGTGGCAGCAGGCTGCACGATGGTGCTCAAGCCGGCCAAGCTGACTCCCCTGACTGCGCAGTACTTTGCGCAGACCATGATCGATGCTGGGCTTCCAAAGGGCGTGCTTAACGTCGTTGCCGGTAAGTCTGCATCTGCAATTTCGGAGCCATTGCTTGCCGATGACCGCTTGCGCAAGCTTTCCTTCACTGGTTCTACCCCAGTGGGTCGGACCCTTTTGAAGGGCGCGGCCGATAATGTGCTGCGTACCTCCATGGAACTGGGCGGCAATGCCCCATTCATTGTCTTTGAGGACGCAGATATTGACCAAGCAGTCCAGGGTGCGATGGGCGCCAAGATGCGCAATATTGGCGAAGCCTGCACCGCAGCGAACCGCTTCTTGGTCCACGAGTCTGTTGCCGAGGAGTTCTCCGAGAAGCTCGTTGCGGAATTCGAGAAGCTCAATTTGGGCAATGGCATGGACGAAGGTGTTACCTGCGGTCCGCTCGTCGAGTCCAAGGCTTTGGAGAGCATTGCGGCACTGGTGGACGATGCTGCAGAAAAGGGCGCTACCATCGCCACCGGCGGTAAGCGCGGGGATGGCGCCGGCTACTTCTACGAGCCAACGGTGATTACCAATGTTTCACGTGAAACACGCGTCGCCCAGGAAGAGATCTTCGGCCCAGTCGCCCCGATTATCACCTTCAGCACCGAGGAAGAGGCGCTCGAGATCGCCAACGATACCGAGTACGGTTTGGCATCTTACGTCTTTACCGAGAATTCCGACCGCCTGTGGCGCATCGCCGATGGCCTAGAGTTCGGCCTGATGGGCTTCAACGCCGGCGTTATCTCTAACGCCGCTGCCCCATTCGGTGGCGTCAAGCAATCCGGAATGGGCCGCGAGGGTGGCGCGGAAGGTATCGAGGAATACACCTCCGTGCAGTACCTGGGCATCCGCGATCCTTATGCCAACGCTTAGGCCTTCAATCGGCAACGCAATCACTGTTTAGAGCGCGCTTATAACCGTGTTTGATTAAACATTTAAGTGCCAGCGGCGTATACTCACTCCCCGCATAATTGTGATTGCTTTCCTTCTCCCCGCACGCGGCCCTTTTGGGGCCGTGCGCGGTTGGGAGGATTTTTTATTTTTAATTGGAGTGAGTCTTGTCAACAACGAATTCAGCGGCTCAGCCGCCATTGGTTACACCCACGTTCCTGTTGGCGTGGGTGGCTAATTTTGGCCAGTTTCTTGTCTTCTACTTAACGGTAACGACCATGGCCCTGTATGCCGTCGAAAGCTTCGGGGCCTCCGATACCGTCAGCGGCTTTGCCTCTAGCGCCTTTGTTTTGGGTGCGACGTTCATGCGCATCTTCTCTGGCTGGTTGGTGGACCGCGTGGGGCAAAAGCGCGCCGCCCTGACCTCGCTGGCTTTTGTCAGTATCGTGACGGTGGGCTATTTCGTGGTCCATAACGTGGCCGTCCTCATCCTCGTGCGGCTGCTTCACGGCGCAGGCTATGCGTTGACCTCTACGGCGCTCATGGCCGTTGCGCAGTCCGTCATCCCCCAACAGCGCCGCGCGGAGGGCACCGGCTACTTCGCCCTCGGCACTACACTTGCCACCGCCTTTGGCCCGGCAGTGGGCTTGTTCTTGGCCAATAATATTGGCTACAACACCCTCTTTGGGGTCGCCCTGGGATCCAATATCGTCTCCCTCGTGCTGGCGCTCGTATTGCGCTACCCGGCGGAGCTCGATGAAGAAAAGCCCGCTTTCAAGCTGCGCAATGCCGTGCACCCCAACGTGGTGCCCATTGGTATTTTCATGCTCCTGGTGGGCATCGCCTACTCCGGCGTGGTCACCTATCTCAACGCCTATGCGCGCGAAGAGGACCTGGCCACCGGCGCCGGCCTCTTTTTCATCGGCTACGCCGTAGTCATGCTCATCATGCGCTTCTTCTTGGGCCGCATCCAGGACCACAAAGGCGATAATTCGGTCATGTACCTGGGCCTGGTGTCCTTCGCCATCGCCCTTATCATCATGGGCTTTCCCAGCAATGACGTCATGCTCGTGGTCGCGGGTGCATTTACGGGCATGGGATACGGCACGCTAAGCCCCGCCTGCCAGGCCATCTCGGTGCGCTCTGTATCGGCCGCACAGATAGGCGTGGGCATCTCCACGATGTTCCTCTTGATGGACTTCGGCATCGGCCTCGCCCCCTTCGGGCTTGGCCCCATCGTGAGTGCCACTGGCTTCGATACGATGTACCTCATCCTCGCCGGCCTCATCGTCGTCGCGGCGGTGTACTACTACATGGTGCACGGCCGCTACCCCAAGGCGAAGGCGCCCGTTATCAGCGCCGCAGAGGGCGCGCAGGCGGCCTAAAGCGGCACAGGTATTTGGCTCCGGGTTTATACCCGGAGCTTTTTTGCGTGCTGGGGCGGCAAGCACTTGGCATCGACCACGCGCCGAGCCAGTGCCCGGTCCCCCATCTTGGCCGCAAAAGCCATGCGCATGGTGATATCGTGCGCGGGAGCGGGGCCGCAGGTGATGGCATCTCCAGCAGAAATGCGCCCGGGCGAAATGACGCGGAAGTACACGCCGCAATCGCCGCGCGCGGTCCACCGCTTGAGCCAGCCCTTTTCCTGGACCCAGCCGGAAAAGGTTGCGCATGGCTGGCGGGGTACGGAGACCTCGAGCGTGGTCGTGCCGATGTGGAGGCGTTGGTTGATAAGCAGCGCAGAGAGATCAATGCCGCGCGTAGTGAGGTTTTCCCCAAAGGCCCCTGAATCCAGCGTGCGGCCCAGCGAATCCTCCCAATAATCCAGTTCCTCGCGGGCATAGGCATAGACCGCTTTGTCACTTCCACCGTGGTGCTCGCTATCGCCGATAGAATCGCCGCGCACGCCAGAGCCATCGCCGTAATTGGGGCCAGGTGCGGAAATATCGATGAAGTCTTGCGGGCGCTTGTCGATGCCCGAAAACTCATGCCTCCCGCTCGGATCCGGCCTGCGTACGGCGACGTTGGTGGAAATAACCTGCATATCAGTCACTGTAGTCGCGGGTAAGGGCCTCCGCAGTGAGAATATCCCGGTAAAACAGCTCAGGAGCCAGCGAGACCGCCTCCGCGAGCTGCGGGAGGGCATTATCTAGCGCGGAGGCCACGGCCGCATCCGTCAGCTTCCCATTGGCCACCCCACGTGCGGCGATGGCAAAGACATAAGAAATAAACGGCATCCAGGCAGAGCCGCCAAGATCAGTGTTTCCATCCCCAAAGGCGTCCAGGGCGAGCAGCGTGTGCAATACCGACTTATCTACGCCCAATTGCTGCAGCGTCACCCGCAATTGCAGCGCGGTAGTGCGCAGGTTGGACATGGTCCCCAGGCGGGTCAGCGCCAAGTCGTTATCGAAGCATTCGCGCAGCGCGGCGATGCGGTGGGCGTCATCGCACAGCTGCGCGCTGTCAGTAGCGGGCGTTGGGGCCTCGCCGGTGGCGCTCATGAGCAGCATAGGGCGGGTGACATCGTCTACTCCCGTGGTGGCCGTCCGCCACAGCGAGGGGGAACCGGAGTGTTCCACGTGGGCCTGGTTGGCATCGGCAAGCGCGGTGAGCACGGAAGAAGGTTCCGCGGCCTCTTTCCCATCGCTACTAAAGGAACGGGTAATCAGGCCCGTGCGCACCAACGCGCGCATGCGCTGGCCGCGCTCGAAGTCCACCTGCATGAGCGCATCAAGGCTGGCGCGCGGATCGGCCTCGATGTTCTTGATAACGCCCTCGAAGGTCTCCTTGGCCTTGGGAGCGAGGCGGCGCAGGGCGGCATAGTTCTCCCACGTGCCGGCGGTATTCTCGCTCTCGCCGTCGTGGAAGATGATAAGCGAGCTTGCCGGTGGGTACTGCGGGGCGGCGAGATCGCTGGCCGGTTCATCCTCGCGGAAGTCCACGATGAGATCGCCAGCCTCGTGCAATTCCTCCGGTAGCTCGAAGCCCTCCTCCACCGGCTCCAAGGGCAGCGGCTCGCTGGCGGGGTTGCCAAGCGGCCACGCCCAGGCCAAAAGCTCCACTTCTTCTTCGTGGGTTTGCTCGGGTATCAAGATGCCATCTTCGATGGTGGCGCGGGCGACCAGCGGCGCCTTGCGCACCGTGGCGATGGCGGCATAGATCAGATCGTTTGCCGCGGTTGCCTCGTATTCCATCACGCGGCGGTCCATGCTGCGCTTGAGGTGCGCCGCGCGCTCCTTATCCGGCAGGCCCTCCAAATACTCCTCATAGGACAGTGTGGACCACAGGAGGTAGAGCTCCAGCGAGGACTTCTTGGTCAGCGCGGCCTTGAGGGCGCGATTCGGCACGGAGAGCGTGGTCGTCGCCTCCGTCGAACCATTGGCGGTCACAAGATCCCGGATCTTCTGGTTCTTATCAATGACCACGAATTTCGACAGGGGTAGCGGCTCCGGCGAGTGCACCGTAAACAGCGCATCCGCATCCAGCTGATCCGCCAGGATGACCTGCTTATCCATATAATCCACGGGCTCGGCCGCGGTGCGCTTCACGCGCGTGCGGATGGTCGCCGGAATGACCTCAAAGGTCAGCTCGTAGCCGGCCTCGCTGCTGATGGTTTCCTCGCGCACCGATTCGTCTTCGCCAAATACGCGTTGGCCCTTCTCCATGTGAATGGGCTTATCGGGGGACGAGGCCAAGGCATAGCTAAACGGCGAGAGGTTACCCAGGGCGTCGATGAAGCGGAAGTTGGTGCCGCGGGGCCCCTCGTTCTTGGAGCGCATGTGGAGGGTTTCGGCAAAGTTGAGATAGTGGACATCGACAAGCTCCTCGCCCTTGTACAGGCTAAAGCGATACCGGCCCACCCAAGGGTCTTCGAAGACGTCACCGGGTAGGACTTCATGGATTCCCTCCGGCAGCTCATCTTCTAAGATTTCTTCTTCTTCCCCACCGATGGGGACATAGGTCAGCTGCAGGTGAAGTGGGGTATTGACCAAGAGGCGCGGGGATTTCGTGTACACCAGCTCGCCGTCCAGCCCGCGCGCGTTGGGCAGGGACTTGACCGCCATATCCCAGGAAAAATCCGCGCTCTCCGCAACGGTGATGGTGGCCTTGTCTTGGCGCGGCACAGCGATGGAGAAGGAATCTTCTGCCGCTACCTCAAGGATGGACCAGCCTTCCCACGTGCCATGCGGGCGCGGCTGGTTCTCCGGGGCAGGTGTTAGCTGCGTGCCGTTCGGCGCGATGAAGGTATACGCGCCCTGCGGGATGGGCTGCGTGCTATAGACGGGCCGGTGCGCGGAATCGAGCAGCAGGCCGCCATTGGCAATACCCGCAAACTCCAGCGTTTGTTCCGCAAACGTTACGGCAAGGTGGGTAAAGGCCTGCGGCATGGACACCCACAGGCCAGGTTCCTCACTGGCGACGTAATAAAACTTGCGGCTGACCTCCGTGCCATCCAGCAACTGCGTGGTCACGGTCCATTGGGGGTCTTCCGGTTCATAGGCCGCGCTCACGGCTGGCAGGTAAAGCTCTAAAGTATCGGTATCCGGCGCGAGGCGAAGATGCGGAACCCCCTGAAAAACCGCCGCGTCTAGAAAAGATGATAGCTGGCTACGAAACTTCTCCTGGCTCATTTACACCAGCCTAGATCATTTTTGAAAAGATGTGGATTCTGCAGGCAGGGGGCAAAAAGAAGGCTTTCACCACCGAGGGTGATGAAAGCCTTTGCGCGCGATTGATCGCGTGGACTAGTGGAAGAAGTTCCGCCAAGCATTCGGGTTGATGGTGATGATGCCCAGCTTTGCGCCAAGAAGGCAATGGCCCCGATGGCTAGAGAGGCGATACCGGCACCCGCGATGCCGGCGAGGAGCCCGCTCTTGGAGGAGCCGTCACCGCCGTTGTCATTGTTGCCGGGGCTGATCGGATGCAGAATCGTCTGCCTGCTCGTTTCCGCCCTGGTCATCATGCTTTATCCACCATTCATTCAAGGTGAGCTTGGCCAAGGTGGTGTTATCGATGTAGTCACCGCGCACGGGGTCGGTGTGGGTGGCCTTCGCGCGAAGGGCCTCAGAGCCAGCACCCTTGAAGAAGAATGGGACGAGCTGATTGGTGTGCTGCGTGGAGTACCACTGGTGACCAGAGGGCAGGGTGTTGCCACCGCCACCATTCATGGAGTTGAACTTGCCGTCTGAGCGCTCATTGGCGCCGGAGAGGTATCCCGTTTCGTGGTCAGCGGTAACGACCAGCAGGGTCTCGTCCCAGGAGGAGTTTTCTTCTACCCAGTCGATGGCGGCATCGACGGACTTATTGAAGTCCTGTACCTCTTCGATATCGCGGGCGGATTCGTTGCCGTGGCCGCTCCAGTCGATGGCACCGCCTTCGATCATGACGTGGAAGCCCTCGTCATTTTGGCCCAGTGCGTTGAGGGCGCCGGTGGTCATGGTGGGAAGATCCACGACTTCGTTGAAGGGAATGTCAAAAGGTTCCGCGGACTCGCCGGTGCGCCCCTGCTGCAAGGTAGAGGCCACAGGGGCCAGGCCGAAGTACTTCTCCCCCGCGGCGACATCGCCTTGGGCCAAAGCCTCAAATTGCTCCTTGGTTTCTGCGTAGTTCCAGTCGGACTCGCCGGACGATAGCTTGTTGTAGACCTCTTCAGATAGGTACTTGTACTTGGCCTCATCCTTCTTCTTATTGTCATCGTCGTAGAACGGGTGGCCGGCACCCATGATGACATCGAGATCAGAGTTGAACATCTCATCCGCAATCTCCAGGTAGTTACCGCGGGAAATGTTGTGTGCCGCCCAGGCAGCCGGGGTGGCGTGGCTAAACGGCACGGAGGAGACCACGCCGGCGGACTTTCCGGCCTTCTTGGCGCGCTCGG
This sequence comes from Corynebacterium rhinophilum, assembly GCF_030227225.1. GTDB lineage: Bacteria > Actinomycetota > Actinomycetes > Mycobacteriales > Mycobacteriaceae > Corynebacterium > Corynebacterium rhinophilum. The sequence goes on along the minus strand of NZ_JASPHQ010000014.1, from coordinate 18,747 downwards.
AGGTGTTTTCCTGCTCGTGGCCGTAATCGTTCACGCCCAGCTTGCCGTTATCGGTCTTCACGCCGGTGAACATGGCGGTGCCGGCGGCAGAGGAATCGGTGTATCCCTTATCCACGTACTCGTGGGTTGCCCACGCCTTTTGTGGGTCATAGGAAGAGTTATTTGGGTAAGTGGTCATGGACAGGCGGTTGAAGTCTTCGAAGCGCTGCACGGATTCGCCATCGAGTTCTTCTGGTCCTTCGGCGCTAAATGCGCCATCGACCAGGTACTTGGACTGGCCGGTTTCGTAGAGGTTGTTGAAGGCCACGTGGCCGTAGCCCATGCCATCACCAATCATGTAGATGATGTTCTTTGGGCCCTGGGATTCGGCGGCGGTGGCTGGAGCAATTGCGCCAGCGGTAGCTACGGTCGTAGCTACGGTCGTGGCTACGGCAGCGGCGCCAATGCGGAGAGAAGTGCGCATGAATTGTTTTTTATGGAGGTGAGAGACGAAGAGATGGTGGCCCTGCAAACAAGAGAGAAATCACCCAGACATGGCTGGGTGCAAAGCCTTGAGTTGAAGATAAAGGCGCGATTCAACCACGAAAGGAACTGCGCGTTAATAGTTCCTAAACACTGCCGGAACATCCCGTAGCGCGCCTTACTCTTTGCCCCACTCCCCCGCACTCACCGCAGGAGTCGTGTCAAGGAATTTCGCCTGGCTACCGGTACGGCGCCGAATTAGTGAAGCAAAACCCACCTCTGCCTACCCCGCGCCGGGTTGGGGCTATTACACTGTGTGTTTATGACTAAACCGAGCGATTCCACGTCGTACCGCTACACCCCTGAGCTGGCGAACCAGATCGAAAAGACTTGGCAGCAGTATTGGAAGGACCACGAGACCTTTAACGCGCCGAACCCGGTCGGTTCGCTAGCCACGGGTGCGGGCGAGCTGCCCAAGGAAAAGCTCAACGTGCAGGACATGTTCCCCTACCCTTCCGGTGCGGGCCTGCACGTGGGGCACCCGTTTGGTTATATCGCCACCGATACCTATGCCCGCTATAACCGCATGCTGGGCAAGAATGTGCTGCACACCATGGGCTATGATGCCTTCGGCTTGCCGGCCGAGCAGTACGCCATTCAGACCGGTACGCACCCGCGGACCACCACGATGGCCAATATCGACAACATGCGCCGCCAGCTGGGCATGCTGGGCTTGGGCCACGATCCGCGCCGCTCGGTGGAATCCACGGATCCTGAGTTCTTTAAGTGGACCCAGTGGATCTTCCTGCAGATTTATAACTCCTGGTTCGATGAAGAGCAGCAAAAGGCTCGCCCCATTGCTGAGCTCATCAAGGAATTAGAGGCCAATAAGCGCACCACCAAGGACGGGCGCTACTACGAGGATTTGTCCCCGCAGGAAAAAGCCCAGGCAGTCGATGAGTTCCGCCTGGTCTACCTGTCCAATTCCACGGTGAATTGGTGCCCGGGCTTGGGTACCGTCTTGGCCAACGAGGAAGTCACCGCGGAGGGCAAGTCTGAGCGCGGCAACTTCCCGGTCTTCCGCAAGAACCTGTCCCAGTGGATGATGCGCATTACCGCGTATTCGGATCGTTTGCTCGATGATCTGGAGCTGCTGGATTGGCCGGAGAAGGTCAAGTCCATGCAGCGCAACTGGATCGGCCGTTCCCGCGGCGCGGAGGTAACTTTCCCCGCGGAAGGCTACGGCATCGACGTGTTTACCACGCGCCCAGATACGCTCTTTGGCGCGGAGTACGTGGTCTTGGCGCCGGAGCATGAGCTTGTCGATGCCCTCTTGTCCCCCATTCCTTACGACGATGACGTGGACGAGCGCTGGACCTACGGCAACGATGACCCGAAGGAAGCCGTCGAGTCCTACCGCGCGGATATTGCTGCGAAGTCGGATCTGGAGCGCCAGGAAAATAAGGAAAAGACCGGTGTATTCCTGGGTACCTATGCCACCAATCCGGTCAATGGCAAGCAGATCCCGATTTTCATCGCGGACTACGTGTTGACCGGCTACGGTACCGGCGCCATTATGGCGGTGCCCGCGCACGATACGCGTGACTATGAGTTTGCCCAGGCCTTTGGGCTGCCGATTACGGAGGTTGTCTCCGGCGGCAATATCGAGGAAGAAGCCTGGACCGAAGACGGTGCCTTGGTAAACTCCGCCAACGATAAGGGCCTGGATCTTAATGGCCTGAATAAGGCGGAGGCCATCGCCCAGGCCATCGAATGGCTGGAAAAGGACGGCTCCGGACGCGGCAAGATTCAGTACAAGCTGCGCGACTGGCTCTTCGCTCGCCAGCGCTACTGGGGCGAGCCCTTCCCCATCGTCTATGACAAGGACGGCATGGCCCACCCGCTGCCAGAGTCGATGCTGCCGGTTGAGCTGCCCGAGGTGGAAGACTATAAGCCGGCCTCCTTCGATCCAGAAGATAAGGACTCGGAGCCACAGCCGCCGTTGGCGAAGGTCCGCGACTGGGTAGAGGTAGAGCTGGACTTGGGCGATGGCCCGCAGACCTACTACCGCGATACCAACGTTATGCCCCAGTGGGCGGGTTCTTCCTGGTACCAGCTGCGCTATATCGATCCCCGCAATAGCGAGGCCTTCTGCGATATCGAAAACGAGCGTTACTGGACCGGCCCGCGCCCAGATGAGCACGGCGAAAACGATCCGGGCGGTGTAGATCTGTATGTCGGCGGCGTCGAGCACGCCGTGTTACACCTGCTCTACGCCCGCTTCTGGCACAAGGTGCTTTTTGACCTGGGCTTTGTCAGCTCGCAGGAGCCGTATCGCCGCCTGTACAACCAGGGCTATATTCAGGCCTACGCCTACACCGATTCCCGCGGCGTGTATGTCCCTGCCGCAGAGATAGAGGAAAAGGACGGCAAGTTCTACTACAACGGCGAGGAGGTCAACCAGGAGTACGGCAAGATGGGCAAGTCCCTGAAAAACGCCGTGGCCCCGGATGATATCTGCCGCGACTTCGGTGCCGATACCCTGCGCGTGTACGAAATGTCCATGGGTCCGTTGGATACCTCCCGCCCGTGGGCGACCAAGGATGTTGTCGGTTCGCAGCGCTTCCTGCAGCGCCTGTGGCGCCTGGCCATTAATGAGGACACCGGTGAAGTGGCTACTACCGATGCCGAGCTCACCCAGGATGACCTGAAGCAGTTGCACCGCACCATCGCGGGCGTGCGCGATGATTATGAGAACCTGCGCCTGAACACGGTCGTGGCCAAGCTCATCGAGTACGTCAACTATCTGACCAAGACCTACCGCACCGAGGCTCCGCGCGCGGCGGTGGAGCCCATCGCGCAGCTGGTCTCCCCCATCGCCCCGCACATTGCGGAGGAACTGTGGCAGCGCTTTGGCCACGATGAGACCATCACCTACGAGCCACTCCCCTCTTTTGAGGAGAAATACCTGGTAGATGATGAGATTCAGGTGCCAGTCCAGATCAACGGCAAGGTTAAGTCCCGCATCAACGTCGCGGTCGATGCTGACCAAGACACCGTATTCGAGGCTGCTTTTGCCGATGCCAAGGTGGCTGACCTTACCTCCGGCAAGAACGTGGTGAAGAAGATCTACGTTCCCGGCCGGATGGTGAACCTGGTGGTTAAGTAACCAATGAGCGTGGACGTCTCGGGCCTTTCGCCATCCAATCAGGACTACCTCAAGGCCCTGTTTAAGCTGGGCGAATGGCACGACGACCCCGTGACGGTAAAGATGCTCGCCCAGCACATAGGCGTACGGCTCTCCAGCGCGTCTGATGCGGTGCGGAGGCTCGAGAAAAAGGGCCTCGTCACCCATATGCCGTATGGCGCCATCGGGCTGAGTACCGAGGGGCGTGCCTTTGCCCTCGCCATGGTGCGGCGGCACCGCCTCATCGAAACCTTCCTGGTGGAATCCCTGCACTACCGCTGGGACCAGGTCCACGCGGAAGCCGAGCAATTGGAGCACTGCGTCTCCGATTTCTTCCTAGAGCGCATAGACGCTGAGCTGGGATTTCCGCGCCGCGATCCGCATGGAGACCCCATCCCCAGCGCCGCGGGCGACTACCCCGCGGACTATGCCGCGACCCCGGCATCCGAGCCAGGGGATCTGCGCAAACTCAGCGATCTGGAGCCCGGTGAGGCGGGCATAGTCGATCGCATTAGTGATGTGGACGCCGATCTGCTGCGCTTTTTTAGCGAGAATAACCTGACCATCGGCGCTGCCGTGAGCGTGCAAGGCAGCCAGCCGTATTCCGGCGGAATGGCCGTGCGCGTAGAGGGCAACCAGAACGAGCATGCCCAGAATGAAGATGCCGCGGCTTTCTCCCTGAGCTCCCAGGCAGCCCGCGCCGTGTGGGTGCGCATATAACTTTCCTGCCCCTTCCCTTCTGAAGGGAGGGGTATTTGCGCATGTCAATAGTGGTTAGTTGCGACGTAGTTAAAAGTACGTTAGATCTGTAGTTGTAGCAGAAAGTGCGCTTCGGCGCAGCCACTAAGGAGCGAGATGACTAAAGCCTCGACGCCACCCTGCGGCATTAATACCGCCGCTAATCTTGTGTATTTTTCTTCGGTCAGTGAAAATACCCACCGTTTCGTCCACAAGCTGGGGTTTCCAGCGGCACGCATCCCTCTGCGTCCGAAGCGTGAAGGAATGCTCTATGTCACCGAGCCTTTTGTGCTCATCGTCCCCACCTACGGCGGCGGCAATATCAAGGCGGCAATTCCGGTGCAGGTGCGCCAATTCCTCAACGTTCCGGAAAACCGTGCACTCTTGCGCGGCGTCATTACCTCAGGAAATACCAATTTTGGCGAGGCCTTTTGCTGCGCTGGGCCACAAATCGCCCGAAAGTGCGGGGTGCCAGAGCTCTACCGCTTTGAGCTGCTCGGTACTGACCGCGATGTTGCCCGCGTACGGGAGGGTTTGCAGGACTTCTTTGCGCACCACCTCTACCCCACCGCACACGAGTCCACCGCACACGCGTCCATTCCCTGATGTCTAAGGACGCCTAAGAAAAAGAAACGAGAAAACATCGATGAAATATCAAGAGCTCATTGAGCGATCCCAAACCCCGCCGCATTTTCGCCACGATGCTTCCACCCCGTTACGCCCGGTGAATTGGAATCGCATCTGGGATGACAAGGACCTGGAGGTGTGGAACCGCCTGACCTCGAATTTCTGGTTGCCGGAAAAGGTCCCGCTCTCCAATGACCGCAATGACTGGTCGCGCATGGATCCAGCCGAACGCGATCTCACCATTCGCGTTTTTACCGGCCTGACGCTACTGGATACCGTGCAGGCCACCGTGGGAGAAATCAGCCAGATTCAAGATGCCCGGACTGAGCATGAGGAGGCCGTTTATACCAATATCGCCTTCATGCAGGCGGTACACGCGCGGAGCTATTCCTCAATCTTTTCTACCCTGGCCAGCACCGAAGAGATTGAGAAATCCTATGCGTGGGCCGTGGATAACCCAGTGCTGCAACAGCGCGCGACCAGTGTCATGGTGCATTACTATGGCGATGACCCACTAAAGCGCAAGGTTGCCTCGACCCTCTTGTCCTCCTTGCTGCTTTACGCCGGCTTCTATCTTCCGCTGCACTTTAGCGTGCACGGAAAGCTGACCAATACGGCAGACATGATCAGGCTCATCCTGCGGGATAAGGCGGTCCACGGCTACTACTCCGGATATAAGTTCCAGCGGGGATTGGATCACGCCACGGAAGCTCGCCGCGAGGACATGCGGGAATTTACCTTTGACTTGGTGCGCGAGCTCTATGACCTGGAGATGCGCTATTCCGGCGAGCTCTATGAACCGTACGGGCTTATGGATGATGTCGCGACGTTCGTGCGCTACAACGCCAATAAAGCCTTGATGAATTTGGGCTATCCCAACCTCTTCCCGTACGAGGAATGTCAGGTCAACCCAAAAATCCTCGCGGCACTCACGCCAGGTTCGGATGAAAACCACGATTTCTTTTCGGGTTCGGGGTCCTCTTATATCATCGGCAAAGCTGTAGAGACCTCCGATGCCGACTGGGATTTCTAAAACCACTAAGTCTCCACACGAAAGGACACATATCATGAAACTTCTTGTACTCGTCGGCAGCCTGCGGCGGGAAAGCATTGCGAAAAAGATCGCCAACCATGCCATGGAACTGGTCCCCGAGCACGTTGAGTGCCAGCGCTACGACCTGCGTGACCTCCCGCTCTATGATTTCGACTACGACGATCCTGGCGTGGCGGATAAACCCACGCCGGAAGCGTACACCGATTTCCGCAATGCAATTAAGGATGCGGACGCGATTTTGTTCGTCACCAGCGAAAACAACCGGACCATCCCGGCGTGCTTAAAAAATGCCATCGATATCGGATCCAAACCCAATTCCGATGTGTCCTGGAAGAATAAGCCAGCTGGCATCATTAGCCACTCCGTGGGCCGCATGGGTGGGTATTCCTCCCACAAGAACGTGCGCCTAGCACTGTCCTACTTCGACATGCCGATGCCCGGTCAGCCCGAGGTATTCTTGGGCAATTCACCCCAGCTCATTGGTGAAGACGGAAAGATCGAGCCGTCCAGCACCATCGAGTTTGTAAAGGACTACCTCGAGCGCCTTGTAGCCTTGGTACCTGCGGCTCCGCAACAGTAGGAGCTACCTTCTCCAATCAGCGAGGCGGTTAATCCCAGTACTCCGTGGCGCATAGCGCGATGCCGTGCGCCCGGATTCCCTGTCCCGCTTCAACTGGGGCATCAACAATGAGCGGGAGTCCGTCGATTTCGCTTACCCAGAACTCCCCTCCCCCAAATTCATTGGTCTTTTTCTCGACATTATTCACGGTGCCAGCTAGCTCGACCTGCGGGTTGAGCAGGCTGGGCTTGTAGTTTTGATAGAACCGTTCCGTCGCTGGGGATTGCAGCGAGAACTCCGCCGGTTCCGTTAATTCATAGTCCAACGCAACGACTGCGGGTCGCACCCGGCCGCGCAGTTTTTCACCGCCCACGGGGTTGCCGGTGGGAAGCGTGAAGGGGGCATCGCTAAGCACCGCCCACCGGAGATCCTCCATTTCCAGGATGCCAATAAATGGCATGGCGCGATATAGCGTTGCCTCCACGTCTTCCCCGCCTCGGAATGACGGCAAGACGGTCCACTCCCCCTCGTACTCCATCGCCGTGACGGCGATCCCGGAGGGGTCCGCATAGTAGAGCACTTGATCAAAAGCCGGTGCGTCCCACAGGGTCCGCTCCGTGGGAAGCTCCGCGATGAGTTCCTCCGTGTCCAGGAAGTCGAATCCGCAGGCGCTAAAAAGTTTATCCATGTCCGCCATCATAGACAGCCGCCTACCCGACGGGGGTCGCAGCCGGCTCGAAATCCGGCCGATAGATACTTATTAAGTCCTAATGATAGATAGTATCCAGCAAACGTCAGGACCAATAAATAGATTATGAAAAGCAAAGTATATGGGTTTAAATTGGCAAAAATATGGCCATTATGAATGATTGGAAGTCCAAATCCCACGCCCTAATAAATGGTGGGGGTTGATGGATCAACCGCTCTACTCAATTCTCGGTTGAGTAATCAACTGTGCAGTATATAATGCTATTTAAGTCAAAGCCAAAGGGGGAAACTGTGCGCCCAGAAGAAAGTGCGGCGTGGGCGGACTTTGTAGCGATGCAGCGCGAGCTGCATAGGGAGTTGGCCAACGCACTGCACGCAGCCGCAAATGTGAGTGAGGCTGACTATGCGGTGCTGGCCGTTCTGCAGCGCCGCCGTGGGCAGAGCACCCGCCCGCATGAGCTGGCTGTGGAACTTGGGTGGGAGAAATCGCGGCTGCACCGACAGCTTGTCCGGATGGAGCGGCGCGATTTGGTTTCAAGGCGGCACGCGGAGGAGCTAGGACCCCGGGCTATTGAAGTCACAGTGACGAAAATAGGTGAGGAAGTATTTGCCGCAGCCTTGAACAGTCATACCGCGAAAGTGGAGGAAAAGGTGGTTTCCGTCCTGACGGAAGAGGAGCTGCGGCAGTTGGGGTCTATCTCGAGAAAAATCACGCGGCACTTGGCGGGCGATGCCTAGGATCCAAGAGCCCCGGCGCACAGAAAAGGCACCCCGCCAGGAGTGACGGGGTGCCTTTGTGGCTGTAGGCCCTAAAGGGCTTAGGCCTTAGGAAATCTTCAGCACCGTGCGGCCGTGGTGGCTGCCGTTGATGAGCGATTGTGCTTCCTCCACCGCATCTTCCAGTGGAAGGGTATTGGTCAAGGACTCCAAGATGGACAAGTCCAAGGTGCGGGCGAGGAGCTGCCAAGCATTCTGGCGATAGTGCAGTGGGGCATCGACGGAGTTCACGCCAGCCAGGTGCACGTTGCGCAGGATGAAGGGCATCACGGTGGCGGGCAGGTCAGGGCCGCTTGCCATACCGGTAGCGGCAACGGTGCCGCCCCACTTGGTACGGGCCAAGACGTTTGCCAGCTCCTGGGAGCCGGAGGTATCCACGGCGCCGGCGTAGATGGCCTTTTGCAGGGGCTTGCCCGGTTCGGTGAATTCGGCGCGATCGATGATCTCGTGCGCGCCGAGCTCGTGGAGGTAGTTGGCGTAATCGTCGGGGCGGCCGGTCATGGCGTGGACCTCGTAGCCGGCATTGCGCAGAAGGTTGACGGCGATGGAGCCGACGCCGCCGGTGGCGCCGGTGACGAGGACGGGGCCCTCGGGAAGCCCGCGCAGCGAGTTAACGCACAGCGCCGCGGTGTAACCGGCGGTACCGACGGCAGCGGCCTGTTCCGCGGTGAAATCTGCTGGCAGGGCAACGGTGGCGCGAGAATTGACGCGCTGCTTTGGGGTGTAGCCGCCGTGGCGGAATTCGCCAAGGCCATCGCCGAAGGAGGCAACGAGGGTGCCCACCGGCAGGCGCTGCACGTTGGACTCGGATACAGTGCCGACCACGTCGATACCGGGCACCAGCGGGTTGGTGCGGACGACGCCGGGATCGCCGGTAATCGCCATCGCGTCCTTGTAGTTCAGCGAGGAATAAGAGACGTCAACGGTCAGGTCACCCTCGCCGAGGAATTCCCCTTCCTCAAAAGAGGTGGTGACGGATTTGTCTTCGTTACGGGTAACAAGTAGCGTGCTCATGCTCACCATGATACGTGAATTGTGATGCAACCATTTTTGGGCGGCTAAAGGTCGGGGGAGCAGAGCTTGGCGATGTCCCCCGCGGTCTGCTTGGCAAAGGGGCTCACCCCGGTAATGGTTGCGGAACCGGGGCCGGTCCAGGTTCCGTAGCCGACGAGGAACAGGCCTTCGACGGTGGGGGTGCGGCCATCGAGAAGCGCGCGGAAAGGCCCCAGCGCCGGGCGGAACCCGGTGCACCAGATGAGGTGATCTGCCTTCACCTCATCGAGGTTAGAGAACATGGGGGAGGCCTCGAGCAAGCCCTCATCGCGGGCGCGTTTGACGGGAGGAACGACGACAATATCGCCCAAGTTGGTATCCGCGCCGGGATCGGGCTCGCCCCGCATCATGGCGTTGAGGCGGGCGCGGTTGCGCTGGAAAAGCACGCGGCCGTCAACGTCATCGGGCATCCACCGCGGCGGATTTGCCGTAAACCAAGTGGCCTCTACGCCGGAGAGCACGAGCTCTGCGGCAATCTGCGCCCCGGAATTGCCCGCCCCAACAACGGCGACGGACTCACCGCGGAAGGGATCGGGGCCGGGGTAGACCGCCGAGTGCCATTGCCGCCCGGCAAAGGAACCGGGGTAGTAGGGGATAAACGGCGAGGACCACGTGCCCGTGGCTGCCACCACCGTGCGCGCGGTGAGGTGTTCGTCATCGGTGGTGACATGAAAGTTCTCGCCATCGTGGGTGACTTCCTGGACCCACACCGGCCGGCGTACGGGAAGGTCATAGCGCTGCTCGTAGCGGGCGAAGTAATCGATGACGTGGCTGGCGGGCGGGAAACCCTCGTGGTGGGGCATCGGCCAGCCGGGCAGGTTGGAGGAGGCGCTATTGCTAAATAGCGTGAGCGACGGCCACGCGTGGCGCCAGGCCGCGCCGGGGGAGGGCTCGGCATCGAGGATCTGGAAGTCGAGCCCCTTCTTGCGCAGGTAATAGCTGGTGGCCAGGCCGGCTTGCCCGCCGCCGATAACGATGCAATCGAGCATTAAATGAGCTTTCTTTCGCGGGCTACGGTCACCGCGGCCGTGCGGGTGTCCACGCCCAGCTTCTGATAGATGTGAATGAGGTGCGTCTTCACGGTGGCCTCAGAAATAAAGAGTTGGTTGGCTAGTTCCTTATTGGAAGAGCCGGTCGCGAGGGCGCGGAGGATCTCCAGCTCGCGCGTGGACAGGGACTGCTCGGGCTGGCCCACGCGCTGCGCCAGGAGGTTGACCACCTCTGGGGCGAGGGTGCGCCGGCGCGCGGCGGTATTGAGCACCGCTTCGTGCAGCTCTTCCTCGGGTGAATCCTTGAGCAGGTATCCCATCGCGCCGGCCTCAACTGCGGCCAGGATATCGGCCTGGGTGTCATAGGTGGTGAGGATGAGCACGGGTGGGCCGCCGGCCTCGGTCAGCTTTTTGGTGGCGGTGATGCCATCGACGCCCGGCATCTGGATATCGCAGACCACGACGTCGACCTCGGGGGCGTCATCGGCACAGAGCTTGTCCACGTCCGCGCCATTATCGCCTTCCATGACCACCCGGACATCGGCAAACGTATTGAGTATCGCGCGCAGCCCGGCGCGGACGACGGGGTGGTCATCGATAAGCATGACATTAACCATGGGGCTGCTCCTTGAGGGGGATTCTAATGGCAAGGGCGGTGCCATCGCCGGATTCGAGGCTCAGGGAGCCACCGACGCTCTCCACGCGCTGGGACAATCCTTGCAAGCCAAAGCCGCTATCGCCGCCGTGGCGCGGGGGCTCAACTACACCGTGCCCATTATCCACGACGTCCAGGGTGACTGCATCCTCAAAAAGGCCCAGGGTGACCACCGCGCGGGAGGCGTGCGCGTGCTTGATCACGTTATTAAGGCCCTCCTGCGCGGCGCGCACGACCACTTGCTTGATATCGCTGGGAACGCTGCCGCTACCGGAAACGACGAGGTCGAAGGTGGTGTCCTCGCCCAAAGCCTCCGCGCGTCGGCGCATCTGCGACAGGATGGAATCCAGCTGGGTTTCTAGGCGCTCATCGGGACCGGCGAGCTCGCGGACGAAGCGACGGGCCTCGGCCAAGTTCTCACCAGCGGTGTCCTCGATGACGGCGAGCTGCTCGTCCTTGGTCTCTAGATCATCGGTCGTGCGGGCGGCGCGGGATAGCAACAGGATGGAGCTCAACCCTTGGGCCACGGTGTCATGGATATCCCGGGAGAGGCGCTCGCGCTCTTCTAGGCGCCCGGCCTGGTGCTCGCTGGCTGCAAGCTCCGCCTGGGTTTCCTGCAGCTGCTTGGCGATGTCCCTGTGATGCGCCGCCTCCGCCTGCAAGCGGCGCTGGATATAAAACACGCCCGCTGCAAAGGTCGTGCCGATAAGCGGGCCCATGGCCGCGGCGATGGACCAGCCATCCGGATGCAGCCACGCGGGGATGAAGGCGGCCGCCGCCCACAGCACCGTGATGGAGATAAGGCCTGGCCACTTGGGCAAGGCGCGCAGGAAGACGAAGATGAGCGGGAACTCGAGCCACATGAAATCCTGCGCGTGGACCATCAGCCCCAACCAGAGCAGGCACAGCCCAGTGAGCCAGAGCCAGGTGGGAAGCCAGCGCTCGGCCGCGTACACCGCGGCTAGGCCGATGGCCAAAAGGATGGCGCGGGCGTCCAAGCGGTCATCGATATAGGCGCGGGCCACGCCGAAAAGCAGCAGAAACGCGAACATGGCGTGTAGGCCCCAGAGCCATAATTTCTGTCCAGAAAACACAATTTCCTACAGTATCTGCCGGAGGGTGGATGAGGGATCAACCAGTTGGTTGACTGGAGGTTCAACTAGGCCGTCGATTACTTCTGACCTGCACAAAGGGACTATAGAAGTATGTTCTTAGCTATTCGTGAAATCACCGCTGCGCGCGGCCGCTTCGGGCTCATCGGCGGCACCGTAGCGCTTATTACCCTGCTTTTGGTTATGCTCTCCGGCCTGACGGAGGGCCTGTCCAAGCAAAATACCTCGGCGCTTGAGGCCGTGGCGCAAGATCACCCCTACGTCAGCTTTTCTACCGAAGAGCCCGCCTATAACGAGTCCGAGATCCATGAAAAGGATCTTTCCGGGGATGCGATTGCCTTGGGCACCGCGCAAACCAAGCTGGAGGGCGAGGGCGCGGTAGGCGTGATGGGCCTTCCGGCCGGTACGACCATCCCCAATACTAACGCCACCATTCCGGAAGATGGCGCCGTCCTGTCTGACACGATTGATGCCTCCGGCACCGTGAATATCGGCGGAGTAGACCTTTCCGTAGAGGGCACCGTTGCCGAAACGCAGTTCTCCCACTCGCCTGTGGTGTGGGTATCTACCCAGACCTGGCAAAAGGTAAGCCATGCCCCAGAGGGGGTAGTCGGCACGGTTGCCCTGCACTCCGAAGAGGTACCCGGTTCGGTCGAGATGTCTGATTCCTTCTCCGGCCTGCCCGCTTACCAGTCCGAGCGCGGTTCGCTGCTGACCATGCAGGGCTTCCTCTACGGCATCTCCGCCCTGGTCACCGTCGCCTTCCTGACGGTGTGGACCCTGCAGCGCACCCGCGATCTCTCCATCCTTCGCGCCTTAGGCGCCTCGGTGCGCTACCTGCTGCGCGATGCCCTGGCCCAAGCCGCGCTGATTTTGGCGGCCGGCACCATCCTCGGCGCATTCGTCGGCTGGCTACTGGGCCTGTTGGCCTCTGGCACCGTCCCCTTCGACGTAACCGTGCGCACCATCATCGTTCCCGCGGTCGGCATCTGGATCCTGGGCATGGCCGGTGCCCTAGTCTCCACCCGCCGCGTAGCCAAAGCCAACCCCCTCGATGCATTGGGAGGAAATGCCTAAAATGTCCACCATTCTTGATATTCGCAACGCCACCGTCACCTTCCAGGACGGTACGACGACGACCACGGCGCTTGATAATGCCACCTTTAGCGCCGACTCCGATACCCTCACCGCCATCGTGGGCGAGTCCGGTTCCGGTAAGTCCACGCTGCTCTCCGTCGGCGCCGGGCTCATCACGCCGGACTCCGGCACCGTCGAGGTCGACGGCACGAACTCCATCATCTTCCAGCAGTCCAACCTGCTGTCCTCGCTCAAGGTGCGCGATCAGCTGCTCATCATGGACCACATGGCCGGGCGCAAGCTGCGCAAGGATCGCGCCGATGAGCTGCTAGAATTCGTTGCCCTTAAGGGCATGGGCAATCGCCGCATCGGCCAGCTTTCCGGCGGCCAGGGCCAGCGTGTCAATATCGCGCGCGCCTTAATGGATGAGCCGAACCTGCTGCTTGCCGATGAACCCACCTCCGCCCTCGACTCCCACCTTTCGCAGGAAATCATCCGCCTGCTGCGCGATATTACCCAGGAGCTGCACACCGCCACCGTGCTGGTCACCCACGATCGTTCCTTGCTCACCTTCGCCGACCACGTGGTCGAGGTCAAAGACGGCCGCGTGAGCAAGCAGGACGTTAACGGTGCATAACTAGCAGGCGGGCGATGGACTGGGGCATCGCCGCGGCAATCTGGGAAGCGGAACAAATGCCAAAACCATCGGGGGTATGTGCCGCAATGGCTGCGGCGTGCTGGTGTAGGGCGGCGGCGTGGAGGATCTCCATGATGATGTACTCGGCATCGGCCTTCGCGTGGTTTACCTGCGCAATGGTGGCGCCGAGGATGCCGGATAATACGTCTCCGGAGCCTGCGGTGGCCGCATAAGAGTGACCGGCATTCATCCCATAGATGGCCTGGTCGGGCGCGGTCACCGTGGTGATCCGGCCCTTGTGCAGGATAAAACAGTCCAAGTCCTCGGCCAGCTCGCGCTGGCGCGGGCCCACGCCCTCGCTGAGATCGAGCTCGCGGCCGAGGGCGGCCTCGTACAGGCGGCGGAACTCGCCGGCGTGCGGGGTAAGGATGACCCGCGGGTGGGTGCGGACACGATCGCGCAGCTCAGCGCTCTGGGCGAGCAGCGTCAGGGCATCGGCATCCAGGATGGTGGGCAGCTCGCGATCTAAGACGGTGCGGAGCTCGCGCGCCGCTGCTTCATCGGTGCCGCGGCCAGGGCCTACTACCCACGCCTGGGCATGTACCTTGTCCTCGGCGCTCGGGTGAGGAACCACCTCGGGCAAGTGGGGGACCACGGCATCGTTATCTATCACCCGCACCATGGACGGCGTGGCGCGCACCGCGCCGGTAGCCGCCAGGATGCCCGCGCCGGGATACGCGCTGCTGCCAGCACAGATAGCGGTGACCCCGCCGGTGTATTTCGTGCTTGAAGCGTGGGGAGTGGGGTCCACGATGGGCCCTGTGCAGCCCACGGGCTTGGGGGCGGTGACGTGGCCCAAGTGGACATCGGCAAGCACGGGCTCCGCAGGCCACTGGTAGGGGAGATCGATGGTGGGCTCGTTGGCGATATAGCCCGCTGGCTCCGCCGAGGCCGTTAGTTCCTCCGCGAAGGACCGCGGCGCGTTGGGCAGCTGCAGATCGCACAGGACCACCGTGCCGCATTCCGGGGCGAAGACGTGACCGGCGCGCGCCCAACCGAAGCTCACGGTAATCGTTGCCTCGACCGCGTTCTCTGCGGCCACGCCCGTATCGGCGTTGATGCCAGAGGGGATATCCACCGAAAGCACCGGGATATCGTGCTGCTTGGCCGCGCGGTACGCGGCAAGACCCGCTCCGCTGAGGCCGCGGGTGGAGTTAAGGCCAGCGACGGCATCAATAAGCAGGCCTGTGGCCTCCGCGCGCGGTTGCTCAGTAATGGTTCCTCCGGCGGCCTTAAAGGCCTGCAACGCTGGGTCGTGCGCGGAACCGGCGACGAGGATTGCTTCGACGCCATAGCCCTCCTCGGCGAGGAAAGCGCCTGCATAAAGGCCATCGCCGCCATTGCCGCCAGGCCCGGCCAGGATGGAGATGCGGCGAGGCGCTGGGCCTGTCAGCATGGATTTCGCCGTGGCGGCAATGCCCTGCGCGGCCAGGCGCATGAGCTCATCATCGTGGCTCTGCTGCGCGAGGAGCGCGGACTCGGCGGAACGAACGGCGGATACACTATAGGCAGGTCGCATGCCCGCCACTATAGGCCTTAAGCAGCGGATTGGCAGGTGGGGCACCAGAAGAGGTTTCTGCCCTCCATTACCTGCTCTGCAATCGGCGTGCCGCAGACATAGCAGGATAGGCCCGCGCGCCGGTAGACGTAGACTTCGCCGCCGTGATCATCCTTGCGCGGGTCGCGGCCCATGGCCTCGGGGGAGTGCTCGGCCCGCACGGTATCGATGCGGCCGTGCTCCACGCCGTAGTTCATGAGCTCTACCAGGTCTTTCCAGATGGCGAAGAATGTTTCACGGGAAACATCCTTGCCAGGAGTGAAAGGGGAGAGGCCGGCGCGAAAGAGGGCCTCCGCGCGGTAGATATTGCCCACACCGGCATACAGGTGCTGGTCCATCATGAGGGAGCCTATGCTGCGGCGGGATTTGTGTACCTTGGCCCACAGGGCTTCGGGGTCGGCATCGGCGCGGAGCGGATCCTGTCCTACCTTGGTCAGCCGGGCCTGGTAGTCCTCCTCCGTAAGCAGCAGACAAAATTGGGGCCCGCGCAGCTGTGCGGCCTGCGTCCCATTGTCTATGCGTATGCGGATCTGACCGCGGGTTTCCTCGCGCGGTTCGAAGCTGAGCTTGCCGATGAGCCCCAGGTGAATATAGAGGATATGCTCCGGGTCCGCGGCGGTGAAGTGCACGAAGAGGTGCTTGCCAAAGGCCTCTGCGTGGTCGATTTCTGTACCGTCCAGAATGGCCGCCTCAGCGGCGAAGCGGCCTTGCGGGCTGGTCAGGTTGAGCGGCATCCCGCGATAGTCCGCGTTGAGAGTGTGGGCTAGGCGGTGGATCACGTGACCTTCAGGCATAACTTCAGTGTAGTGAAATAGTTGGTCGCCCCCAACTAGGGCGCGTGGCGCCGGGGAATGAAAAAGAGTAAACTCAAAGCGCGGATTGATTTTATTTCTATTGAAGGGTCGATAAATCATGACGCATGAAATCGGTTTTGACCGTGAAAAATACATAGAGCTGCAGTCAAAGCACATCCAGGCCCGCCGCGAAGAAATCGGTGGAAAGCTCTATCTGGAAATGGGCGGCAAGCTTTTCGATGATATGCATGCCTCCCGCGTGCTGCCGGGCTTTACCCCGGATAACAAGATCGCCATGCTGGAGCGCATTAAAGAGGACATTGAAATCCTCCCGTGCATCAATGCCAAAGACATTGCCCGCCACAAGGTACGCGCCGATTTAGACATCCTGTATGAAGACGACCTCCTGCGCCTAGTGGACGTATTCCGCAGCCGCGGCTTCTTGGTCGAAAACATCGTCATGACCCAGGTGGAAGACGGAAATACGCAGGCAGAGGCGTTCATCGAAAAGCTTGAGCGCCTCGGCCTCAAGGTTGCCCGCCACCGCGTTATCCCTGGTTATCCCACGAATACTGACCTCATTGTCTCTGAGGATGGTTTTGGTAAGAACGAATTTGCCGAAACCTCCCGGGATTTGGTCGTTGTGACCGCCCCAGGTCCTGGTTCCGGCAAGCTCGCCACCGCACTATCGCAGGTCTACCACGAGCACCAGCGCGGCAATAACGCTGGTTATGCCAAGTTTGAAACCTTCCCCATCTGGAATCTTCCCCTCGAGCACCCAGTCAACCTCGCCTATGAGGCTGCCACGGTGGATCTTAATGATTCCAATATTATTGACCACTTCCACTTGAGCGCCCACGGCGAATCCACGGTGAACTACAACCGCGACGTCGAGGCGTTCCCGCTGCTGCGGACCCTGCTGGAAAAGCTCACCGGCACCACGCCATACGAATCGCCCACGGACATGGGCGTGAATATGGCCGGCTACTGCATTACCGATGATGCGGTCTGCCGCGCCGCCGCACAGCAGGAAATCATCCGCCGCTATTTCAAGGCCAAAGTAGAAGAAGCCCGCGCCGGGCTGGGCGATGAGCAGTCCGAGCGCGCCGCCGTCGTCATGGCAAAGGCCGGCATTAAGGCCGATGACCGCCCTGTGGTTGGCCCGGCCCGCAAGCGCGCGGAGGAAACCGATGGACCCGCCTCCGCAATGCAGCTGCACGATGGCACCATCATCACCGGCCGCACCTCCCCGCTGCTGGGGTGCTCCGCGGCGATGCTACTCAATGCCCTCAAGTATTTAGCCGGCATCGATGACGAAACGCACCTGCTCTCGCCGGAGTCGATAGAGCCAATCCAAACGCTGAAGACGAAGCACCTGGGATCTTCCAACCCACGCTTGCACACCGATGAGGTGCTCATCGCGCTATCCGTATCCGCCGCGAAGGACGAGGATGCGCGCAAGGCGCTGGAGCAGATCAAGGAGCTCGCCGGCTGCGACGTCCACACCACCACCATCCTGGGCTCGGTGGATGAGGGAATCTTCCGCAACCTTGGCGTGCTCGTGACCTCGGATCCGGCCTTCGCCCGCAAGAAAGCGCTCTACCAGAAACGCTAAGGAATTGGGGATCTTTCCGGTAGCGGGCCTAAGATTATGGGCGTGACTATCGGCAAAGTTCTCCTGTATTACTGCTTTACCCCCATCGAGGATCCGACCGCCGTCATGCTGTGGCAGCGCACCCTGTGCGAGTCCTTGGGCTTGAAGGGTCGCATCCTCATTTCGGAACACGGCATCAATGGCACCGTTGGCGGCGACATGGATGCCTGCAAGCGCTACGTGCGCCAAACCCGTGAATACCCGGGCTTTAAGCGCATGCAGTTTAAGTGGTCCGATGGTGGAGCCGAGGATTTCCCGCGCCTATCGGTCAAGGTGCGCGATGAAATCGTGGCCTTTGGCGCGCCGGGCGAGCTGAAGGTAGATGAAAACGGCGTCGTGGGCGGCGGCACGCACCTCAAGCCGGAAGAGGTCAACAAGCTGGTAGAAGAGCGCGGCGATGAGGTCGTATTCTTCGATGGCCGCAATGCCATGGAAGCAGAGATTGGCAAGTTCAAAAATGCCGTCGTGCCGGATGTGCGCACCACCCATGACTTCATTGAGGAACTGGAATCCGGCAAATATGACTGGATGAAGGACAAGCCGGTCGTATCCTATTGCACCGGCGGCATCCGGTGCGAGGTCCTTTCCTCTCTAATGAAGAACCGTGGCTTCAACGAGATCTACCAAATCGATGGCGGCATCGTGCGCTATGGCGAAAAGTACGGCAATGATGGGCTGTGGGAAGGCTCCATGTATGTCTTTGACAAGCGCATGCACCAGGAGTTTGGCCAAGGACTAGAGGACCCGGGCTTTATCCAATTGGGCCACTGCGTGCACTGCGGCAAGGGAACTAATACCTTCCACAACTGCATTAATGAGAACACGTGCCGCCAGCAGGTGCTCATCTGTGATGACTGCATCCAAAATGTGGAAACCCAGCATTGCGGGAGACCGGATTGTGAGGAAGTGGCCCTTCGCCTTGCCAGCTAGCTTTGTGATGTCTAGTGACTTTTTGGACTCGGAGTCCATTGACTTTTTGGACTCGGAGTCCAGTTAGTTTTTTGACGCGGAGTCCAGGAAGTTTATGGACAGGATGTCTAACGACT
>NZ_JASPHQ010000013.1 GCF_030227225.1 Corynebacterium rhinophilum | reverse complement strand
AACACGAAAAACCGGCACCCCAGAACAAAAACGACTGAGATGCCGGTTTGTCAACGATGTCGCGACTGACCTGTCAAACATGTCGCGACTCATGACAATGGCGGAGGATGTGGGATTTGAACCCACGAGGGGCGTGAACCCCGCACGCGTTCCAGGCGTGTGACATAGGCCGCTAGTCGAATCCTCCGAGAAGAAACATTAGCAGCCGTGGCAATTAGAATGCCAATCGCCTGGTCAGACGTAATTTCTGGGCAATTATTGGGCTTCGGTGGGGCAGGGTGGCGCGCTTACCGTACTGCTGCCGCTTACCGATGCCGCCCGCAGCCTCCGTCTCGCTCCGAGAGACGCGTATTTGGCTAATGTGGCCCGCGGGCGTTAGAGTAAAGGCAGGATTCCGCGTGGCGTCCATCCTCTGAACTCCCCCAGGGCAGGAATGCAGCAAGGGTCAGGAGGCTCTGACGGGTGCGCGGGGTCCCTTTTTTATGCAGGGTGCGTTAGTATTGGTGGCTAAACGTCGCACCACACTACGGAAGGTAGACATACTAATGTCGCTTCTTACTCTGGAATCGTCCGCCTTGGCAGAACTTGCCGCGAAAGTCCGCGAAGAATACGCGGACCTGAAAGCAAAGGGTCTCAAGCTGGATCTGACCCGTGGCAAGCCGTCGAAGGCGCAGCTCGATCTCTCCAATGCGCTGTTGTCGCTGCCAGGTGAGGGAAACTACACTGATTCTGAAGGCGCTGACCTGCGCAACTACGGCAACCTGAAGGGCGTAAAGAAGCTGCGCGAGCTGTGGGGCGAGCTTACCAATATTGACCCGGAGCTCTTGCTGGCCGGCGATAGCTCCTCGCTCAACATCATGTTCGACCTCATTTCTTGGGCCTATACCTTCGGTACCAACGATTCGCCGCGTCCGTGGAGCGAGGAAGAAAACGTCAAGTGGATCTGCCCCGTGCCTGGCTATGACCGCCACTTCGCCATCACGGAACTCTTCGGCTTCGAGTTGGTGACGGTGCCGATGGAAGACGACGGCCCAGATGTCGAGGCCATCGCTAAGCTCGCCCAGGACCCACAGGTCAAGGGCATGTGGCTCATCCCCATGTTCTCCAACCCCACCGGCGTACTCATCTCGGAGGAAAAGACCCGCCGCCTGGCGGAAATGGATACCGCGGCGCCGGATTTCCGCATCGTGTGGGATAACGCCTATGCCGTGCACACGCTGACAGACGAGTTTCCGGAAGTCTTGCCGGTGCTGGACATCGCCAAGCAGAGCGGGCATCCCAACCGCTTCTGGGCCATGTCCTCGAGCTCCAAGGTCACCTTCGCGGGTTCCGGCGTGAGCTTCTTCGGCTCCTCGGCGGAGAACCTCGACTGGTACCTGGAGCACGCGGGCATCCGCGGCATTGGGCCGAATAAGATTAACCAGTTCGCCCACGCCGAGTTCTTCGGCTCCGCAGACGGCGTGCGCGAGCTGATGCGCAGCCACGCCGAGCTGCTGGCGCCGAAGTTCGCTGCCGCGCGCCGCATCCTGGATGAGCGCCTAGGTGAGTACGGCGTCGCGGAATGGACCGACCCGGAGGGCGGCTACTTCATCTCCATGGACGTCGTCGACGGCACCGCCACCCGCGTGTGGGAGCTGGCCAAGGACGCCGGCATCGTGCTCACCAAGGCGGGCGCGGCCTACCCGCACGGACGCGATGAGAATGACCGCAATATCCGCCTTGCGGTGTCGCTGCCGCCGCAGGAGGAAATCGAGGAAGCCATCGACGGCGTTGCCACCTGCGTGCTCCTGGCGGCCATCGAAAAGGCGGAGGGCTAAAATCAACGCCGATGAATCCGCCGTGTGGCTCAGCGAGGTCATCCCGGCCCCGCTGGAGTTCCGGTACGTCGACGGGCGCAGGCTGGGTTTAGCCACGCTTGCCGATGCCCAATCCCTCGCCCTCACCACCACCTTCAACGACGTCGATACCGGCCTGCGCAGCGATGCCGAAGGCCTAGATGTGCGCTGCGAACTCGTCACTGTGGCGCGCGTGGGCCAGCCCGAAGTCGCCGCCGCCGTGGGGGCTGCGGCCGCGAAGTTGGAGAAGGCGGGCGGCCTCTTGCCCGCGCAACCCGGTGTCTTGCTGCCGTCACTTTTGGATCTCCCCGGCGAGCAGACCGTGCACCACGGGCTGCTCATCGCCCCGTACCTCTGGGGCGGGCAGACGCCGCAATACCGCGAGGAGAACCGCCTGACGCTCGTGCTGCAGCTGGTCATGCTGATGGATGCGGAATATGCGTTTGGGGTGGAAGAGGGCGTCGGCAAGCTGCAGGAAGCCGTGGCCGAGCAGGGCATTGACCTGCTGGACTGGTCGCGCGAGGGTTAGCCGGTAAACTGGCTAACCGTGGCTTTATACCGGAAATACCGTCCAGCAACGTTTGCCGAGGTCGTGGGGCAAGAGCAGGTCACCACGCCGCTATCTGCCGCCCTCGACGCGGGGCGCATCAACCACGCCTACCTCTTTTCCGGCCCGCGCGGCTGCGGTAAGACGTCTTCGGCGCGGATTATGGCCCGCTCGCTCAACTGCGAGCACGGGCCCACCTCGACGCCGTGCGGCAAGTGCGATTCGTGTGTGTCGCTCGCGCCCGGCGGCCCGGGCAACCTGGACGTGACGGAGCTCGACGCTGCCTCGCACAATGGCGTGGAGGACATGCGCGAGCTGCGCGACCGCGCCTACTATGCGCCGGCGGAATCGCGCTACCGCATCTTCATTATCGACGAGGCGCATATGATTTCCCCGTCCGGCGCCAATGCGCTGCTCAAGGTGGTTGAAGAGCCGCCCGAG
Source organism: Corynebacterium rhinophilum (assembly GCF_030227225.1). Taxonomy (GTDB): domain Bacteria; phylum Actinomycetota; class Actinomycetes; order Mycobacteriales; family Mycobacteriaceae; genus Corynebacterium; species Corynebacterium rhinophilum. Next base: position 74,212 of record NZ_JASPHQ010000013.1, on the reverse strand, counting down.
CACGTGATTTTCATCTTTGCGACGACGGAGCCGGAAAAGATCATCGGCACCATTCGCTCCCGTACGCACCACTATCCCTTCCGCCTGCTTACCCCGCCCGCGATGAAGGGGCTGCTGCAAAAGACCGTGGCTTCCGAGGGCGTGCAGGTTGAAGACGCCGTCTATCCCATGGTCATTGAGGCAGGCGGCGGTTCCCCGCGCGATACCTTGTCGCTACTGGACCAGCTTTTGGCTGGTGCGGGGCCCGATGGCCTGACCTATGACCTCGCGCGCCCGCTGCTGGGCGTTACGGACGTCACGCTTCTCGATGACACCATCGCCACCCTCGCCGAGAACGACAAGGCCGGCCTTTTCGCACAGATCGACAACGTCATCGAGGCCGGCCACGACCCGCGCCGGTTTGCGGTGGATCTGCTCGACCGTTTGCGCGACCTGATGATCCTGCAGGCCGTGCCGGGGGCTATCGATGCCGGCCTGGTTTCCGCGCCCACCGACCGCGCCGAGGTGCTCACCTCCCAAGCACAGCGTTTTTCCGGCCCCCAGCTGACCTATCTTGCCTCGACGGTCAATGACCGCATCAGCGATCTGACCGGGGCCACCTCGCCGCGCCTGTTGCTCGAGATCATGTGCGCCCACTTGCTCATTGGTACCTCGTCCAGCGTGGCACCGAGCGCGGCGCCGAGTGCCGCCCTTGGTGCGGCATCCGCAGCCCAGCCTGCCCAACCCAGCGGCGCCCCGCAATCCGCACAAGCCGGCCAGCCCAACCATGCTGGCCAAGGCGCACAGTCTGCACAATCGGGTCAGGCGGCACCTTCTGCGGGAAACGGGCCAGCCTTTTCGGGCGCCCAAGATCCGCAGTCGGCAGCGGCTGCCATCATCGCGCGGCGCCGTGCAAAGTCCCAGGCGCCGCAAAACCAGGCCGGGTCGAGCTCCGATGCACCGTCGGCACCGCAGCAACAACAAAACCAGACCGCCGCGGGCACCGGGGCACCGGCTCCGGCACCGGAATCGACATCACCGTCAGCACTGTCATCGCCGTCTCAGCCTGAGCAGACACCTGAGCAACCGGAGGCAACGGCGCAGCATTCGCGGGCCGGACATGAGGACGCAGCGCAGTCTGCGCAGGCCACCCCGGCTGAGCAATCGGCGCAGCCGGCAGGGGATGGGAATGAGGAGCGATCTGTCTCACGGCTTGCGCAACCGAGCGCAGAATATATGCAGCCGGGGCAGCAGTCCGCGGATTCGCAGTCTAGCGATGTGCCTGAAAAGGACGCTTCGGCTACCGAGGGAAGCGGCGACGTAAAAACTGACGTCGGCGCGGATCCATGGGGCCAGGAGCGCCAGGTTCCGCAGAATGCGCCAGCCCGCGGCAACGGCCAGGCGGAACCACTGGAGAAACCGGTGCCGGCGGCGACAGAGCAGTCGGAGGGGCAGCAACAAGCCCAGGCAGAACAACCGCAACAGCAAGGGGCATCGGCAAGCGGCGATGACGGTGACTTCGTGGAGGCAGTGAAGAGGAAATGGGTGGAGCTGAGGGGGAGCGTCGGCAAGCGGAATAAGGTCGCTGAAATCATGCTTGCCGAAGCCCGCGTGCTCGGATTCCGCGATAACACGCTGACGCTGGGGCATACCACAGGTGCGCTGGCAGAACGCATCAATGCGCCGGCGAATAATTCCGTCATCGTGGACGTGCTACGGGAAGAATTCCAACGCGATATTCAGGTCAACTGCGTGGTGGGCACGGACCCAAAGACCGCCGGGTTCGATGCGCCGCGGGCGCCGCAAAGCAAACCCGAATGGAACCCCAACGCGCCCGAACGCGAGCCGAGCGACGACAAGGAGGCAGAGAGTAAGCCCGGGTGGCGCTCGCGCATCGCCAAGGCAACCGAGGCGGCGAAGCAACGCGATGACGAAATTGCGCGCACGCCGCAATTTAGCAACGGGGTGCCGCTGCCGCCCGAGCCGGAGGGCCCCGCGGACGAACCGCCGCCGGAAGAACCGCCGGCCTATACCCGCGATGACGAAGAACGCGACATGGTCGAAGCCGCGCAGTCCGCAGGCGAAATGGACCACCGCAGCGCCACCGAGGTGGCGATGGAGCTCGTGGAAAAGGAACTAGGCGCACGCCGTGTTTAGGACTGTGGCACGGTAGACTCGGGCGGTAGCAAAGCTATTGAGAAAGGACGAAAGCTATGGCTGAACAAGATTCCACCCCACAACCCAACGACATGAACGACCTCATCGCGCAGGCAGCGCAGGTGCAGGCCGAGCTGCAGAAGGCGCAGGAAGAAATCCTGGCCACCAATGTTGAGGGAAGCGCGGGCAATGGCCTGGTTAAGGTGACCATGACCGGTGGCGCCGAGCTGGTAGACCTGCAGATTGATAAGTCCGTGGTTGACCCTGAGGACATCGATACGCTGCAGGACCTGGTGATGGGCGCGTTTAAGGATGCCCACGCCGCTGCGGGCAAGTTGGCACAGGAAAAGATTGGTCCCCTGTCGCAGGGCATGGGCGGCCAGGGTGGACCGTCGATGGATGACATGTTCGGCGGCTTCTAGCTGCGCGATATTCTACAAAGGCCGTTGCCCCGATGATGGGGTCGCGGCCTTGACGTAATTTTGGGAGTTGTGGTGTTTGAAGGACCTCTGCAGGACCTCATCGATGAGTTTTCGCGCCTGCCGGGCATCGGCCCGAAGTCGGCGCAGCGTATCGCGTTTCATGTGTTGCACATGGAACCGGAGGATATTGAGCGCCTGCAAAATGCCTTAGGCGGCGTGCGCGACGGCGTTACTTTCTGCCGCATTTGTTGCAATATTTCGCGCGAGGATGTCTGCCGGATTTGCATCAATTCGCAGCGCGACGCCTCCACCATTTGCGTCGTGGAGGAGCCGAAGGACATCCAGGTTATCGAGCGTACGGGTGAGTACGAGGGCCGCTACCACGTCCTCGGCGGTGCGTTGGACCCGCTGGCCAATGTTGGGCCGAAGGATTTGAATATTTCCACGCTCCTCCAGCGGCTGGGCGGGGTGCTGCCGGATAGGGAGTTGGCGGATTCCACGCCAGAGGCCCCGCTTTACGACGACACCCCCACCATCCGCGAGGTCATCCTCGCCACAGATCCGAATACGGAGGGCGAGGCCACCGCGGCATACCTGGTGCGGTTATTGCGGGATTTTCCCGATTTAAAGATCACTAGATTGGCCTCCGGCATGCCGCTCGGAGGCGATTTGGAGTTCGTGGACGAGCTCACCTTGTCCCGTGCGCTTTCGGGGCGCTTGACTATCTAGGTGTCCGCAGCACCGGCCCGGGACTTTTGGTTTCTTGGGGTTTAGGGCACGTTGGCGGTGGGCCCGCGTGGCGCGCGGCCAGTAAAGACTGGGGGAGGCGCATTCGGCTCCGGTGGCGAGGCCGAGTGCGGCCGTGCAGCGGAACCCGGAGGGTCTGATGACGGGGCGGTGGGCCCGCGTGGCGCGGATGCGGCGGCAGCCAGGCGATGCGCCCGTTGATGCGCGCCATCCGCCCCCGCCCCGGAAGGCCGTTGATGGAATTGTGGTACGGGCACAAAAGGCACATATTCGCCGGGTGGGTGTGGCCACCGCGGGCGTATTCGAAGATGTGGTGGGCTTGGCATTCAGCGGCGGGGCGCCTGCAAGCGGGCCAGGCGCAGCGCGCGCCTTCGGCCTCGAGCATGCGGCGCTGCTTGGCGGAGGCGTGGCGGGCACGGTAGAGGTTGACGGGGCCTTCCGCGGGGTGGATGAGGGTAAAAAGCCCGGCGCCGGCGAGCGTGCGACGGAGGAGATCAGCGCCGGTGATGGTGGCACCGTTGGTCATGGCGAGGCGGACTTCTGAGCCCTCGCCGCGCAGGATTTTCAGGTAATCCGGCAGCTCGATGATGACATTGGTGGTCACGCTGGCCGGCGCGACGGCACGGGAGCCGGTGAGCCAGGCGAGGGGATTATCCTTCGCGGTGGCCCAGATATCGGCCATTTCGGCGGCGGGGCCGGTAAAGCTCAGCGTGGTTTTCTCGCCGTGCAGGATGCGGCGCCCGCCGTCTTCGCGCTCGGGCGGTGGGGCGATTTCGCGCAGCAGGCGTGTGGCGGCGCGGGACACTTCGGCGGTGGTCCCGGCGGTAGCGCACAGGGTTTCGCGGAAGCGCCAGCGCTCGGTGGGATTTTTCACTCGCTGGGAACGGCGGGCGATGAGCGCGAGCGTGGCCAGGCTGTGCTGGTTGCGGCGCGCGGCGGCAAGGGTGCGGCGTTGATAGCGCGAGTGGCTGGTGGGCGCGAGGAAAGCCTCGGCAGTGCGGCGCAGCTCGCGCGCGTGGTCCGCAGGCAGGGGCAGGTCAGCGGCGGCGTAGGCTTCTTCAATCAGGTCTACGCCGCGCTTGGCGATGTCCCCCAGCTGCTCCAATAACGTCATGCTCCGCAGCCTAGGGTTGGGGCCTGGGAGCTACAAGGCGGCCGCGCCCGGCCTGTGGATAACTTGGCTCAAATCGGCCCTTTTGGGTCGTGAGGGCCGAGAATTGGCGAAGTTATCCACAGGCTTAGCGCTGGGAGCGCGGTGGCTCGGCGGCGTTGAAGCGCTCGGTGCGCAGGCGGTCGACGGCGGGGATATCCAGCGGATCGAGATCGGCGAGCGGGACACCCATGGCTTGGGCGAGGAGCAGATCCGCGAGCTGCGGGTTGCGGGCCAGGGCGGGGCCGTGCATATAGGTGGCGATGACGCTGCCCTGCACGGCGCCTTCGTAGGTGCGTTGGGTGGAGCCGTCGGCGAGGTCTGCGGTGGCGGCCTGGTCGGCATTGCCATTGCCGCGGGTGAGGGTTCCCAGCGGTTGGGCGGACGGGCCGAGGATGGTCGCGCCCAAGTGGTTTTCGAAGCCGGTGAGCGGCTCGGTGAGATCTGCGGTCACGCCGGCGCCGGTAGGAGTGGAGGATACCTCGCCGATGGCGCGGTCTTGCATGCCGGCGGTGGTGGCATCGATAAGCCCGACGCCATCGATAACCCGGCCGGAAGCGCGGAAGGACTCGCCCAGGACCTGCAGGCCGGCGCAAATGGCCAAGATGGGGCGGCCGGACGTGGCGGCGCGGGTTAGCCCGCCATCGGCAATGAGGTGTTCTGCGGCAAGAATCTGCGCGGTGTCTTCGCCGCCGCCGATGGTATAAATATCCAGCGTCTCGGGCACGGGTTCGCCAAGCCGGATGGGGTGAATCTCGGCGTCGAGGCCGCGCATGCGGGCGCGTTGGCGCAGGACGAGGGCGTTGCCGTCATCGCCGTAGGTACCGAGGACATCGGGAAGCACTAGGCCGATATTAAGCATTATTAGCCTCCTTGGACAGGGCCTTTTTCAGATCGCGGAAGGCGGTGTAATTGGCAAGGACCTCGATGCGGCCCTCGGGACAGGTGGCGAGCGCATCCATGGGATCCGGGATGAGCTCGTGGGTGATATCCGCGTAGACGAGGCGGACGGCAAGGTCAGTGCCGCGCTCGCCGGCGGCCTTGACGCTGAGCCCATTAAAGCCCTCAAATTTCACGTCCCAGAGCCAGGACATGTCGATGCCATCGGCAACCTGCCCGTTCGTGGCGATGACCAGCCCATCGGCGCTGCGGTCCACCATGGACAGGGCCTCTTGCCAGCCGGCGGGATTCTTGGCCAGCAGCAGGCGAATCTCGCGGCCCTTCCAGTGGATGGTGGAATACCGGCCGGCGACGTCATCGATGCTTTCTGCCGCGGCAATAGCGCGATCCAAGTCCACGCCGAAGCCCTCGACAGCCGCGGCGATGGCCTGTGCCGCATTACCTCGATTGGCGCGGCCCGGCAGCGCCAGGTTCAGCGGGCGCTTTGCGGTGGGGGTAATAACGCCATGCTTGTCGATGCCCCACGTCGGCTGCGGGCGGCGGAACTCGCGGCCATCGGCAAGCGGCTTTACTGCGTACCAGTCATCCTCGGTGCGCACGACGTGGCCGCCGGTGCGCGGGCAGGTGACGGAATCGCCGAGCCAGCCGGCGCCGGCGGAGACCCAAATGACGTTCTTGGCGTCATAGGCCACTGAGGTCATGAGCACGTCATCGCAATTGGCGATGACCAACATGTCCGGGTGGGCCTCCACGGCGCCGCGGAGAGCGCGCTCGATCTTGTTGATCTCGCCGACGCGGTCGAGCTGATCGCGGGTGAGGTTGAGCAGCACAAGCGCCTGCGGGTTGAGGTTATCGGCGACGTGCGGCACGTGCAGCTCGTCGACCTCGAGGACGAGGTGTGAGGCGTCCTTGCCCGCCATGAGCGCGGAGATGATGCCGGCGTCCATGTTATCGCCGCCGTCATTGGTGGCGACCTGGTGTTCGGCGCGGACCGCGGCGGCGAGCATGCGGGTGGTGGTGGACTTGCCGTTGGTGCCGGTGACCAGCACGGCCGGGCGCCCACCGCCCAGGTTGGTCATGATGGAGGGGTCAATGGCATTGGCGATAAGGCCGCCGATCATTCCGCCGGCGCCCCGGCCGGTGGCGCGGGAAGCGGTGGTGGCCAGCTTCGCGGCGGATGTCGCGGCGGTGGTGCGCAACTTCTTCAAGGCACCCGGGACTGAAAAACTCATGCCCTCTAGGGTAGCCGGGGAAGTGGGTTAGGCGTTGTTCTTGGGTGCCGAGCCGCCAGAATTTCGCCGCCCCCGGCCGCGCCCGCCGCGCCTGCGCCGCCGTTTCTGGCTCTTGCTCTGGTTATTCCCGCCGCTTTTTTGCGGGGGCTGGCGCCGCGCCGGCGGCTGGGCTGTGGTGGGGTCTTCGATGCGGGTGAGGGCATCGAGAAACGCGGCATCAGACATCAGCGGGATGCCCTTGCGCTGGGCGTGCATGGCCTTGCCCACGAGATCCGTGGTGACATTGCACACGACAAGCGATGCCTCGCGGGTGAGCTTCTCTGAATAGTTCAGCTCCTCGCGCATGAGGGCGGAGATAATCGTATCCGGGTCCTCCAGAATTTCGGGGGCCACGACGATTTCCATGCCGCGGCGCAGCTCCTTGCCGGGCTCGTACTTGCCGGGGTTGTGGTGCTGCACGGGGGCTTCGGCGGCATCGACGCGCACGTGCGAGCGCTGCAGGCCAAAGCGGTCGGCGCGGACATCGTCTGGGGCATAGCTGCGCACCGGGCCGCGTTGTTGGTGCTGGTAGAGCTGGATGAGCAGCTCCGTCTGCTCGCGCGAGGTCTCCTGCTCCGGGCGGCGGGCGCGTTCCACCGTTGCCTTCGGATCGGCAGCCAGGCCATTCTGCTTAGCGACGCCCCTCAGCCGCACATCATTCGACCGCACGCCCTGCGCATACGAGGTGGCCAAGGTATCGATGATGCGCACGGGCGCGGGCATGTGTCCCACCTTTTGGCGGCGGCGCTTGCCTTTATTGCGACCGCGGTTGCGCGCGCGGTTTTGACGTGCGGCGGTCATCATGGCGCGGCGGGCCTCGGCGACGATAAAGCCCCAGGTATAGGGGATATCGTGAACGACGAGGGTGCGGCCATCGATAAGCTTATCCAGCGATTTGAGGACTCTGCTAAAGGCGGGCGCCTGCTCGATATCCGCGATGGTCAGCCCGTGGAGGTGGTGTGGGCCGGCATCGATATCCGGCTTGAGCACGGCGTGGAAGCGCTGGCCAATATCGCCGGCGTTATCAAAGGCCACCGCATCGATGGTGACGATGCGGCCGGTCGAGGGGTGGATGCCCGTGGTCTGCAGCGTGAGGGCTACGTAGGGGTGCTTGGTGACGGTCTCGGCCTTGTCCGGCTGTTTTTGCGGTGCGCTGTCCGCGCTGGATGCGGACGGAGCAGCTGAAGCAGCGGGGTCGGCTGGGGTTTTCGGTGTCGCCGGCCCGCCGGAGGGGCGGACGGCGCGGCGTGGACGGGGCCGAGGCCGGCGCGGGCCTGGTTTGGCCATACCTGTGCTGTTGGGGACGCTGGTGCTGGATTCGCTTTGGGAGTTGGGGCCCGGCTTGCGCTGCTGTGCCGCAGCCTTGGTCTCCGGTTGGGCGGCGGAGTTGGCTGCGGAGTGAGGGGACGCCTGGGCGTGGGTCCTAGCCGCATGCTGGGACGCCATAGTCGTCGGCGAGGGAGCCTGCGGCGACTGTGGGGAGGGGCCAGGTGTGTTATTCATCAGCCTTAGTCTAGTATCCCGGAATTCCTGTGGCGGGACAGGGCGCGCCGGACCTTTTCGTTGCCTAATCCGGTTTAGTGGACACTAAACCGCGACGATGAATACGGTCACCAGCGCCACGACGGCGACCACGGCAATGGCCGTGACCCACCACCCAGTGCGGCGCGTGGGCTCCGGGGTGGCGGTGACGGCGCGAAAGCTGCTGGTTTCGAAGGTCTCGGTCGCCGCCTGCGTGGTCGGGGTGGCAACGGCCACGGAGTCTTCGTTGGAAGCGGGCAGCGGATCGCCGGCGTAGATGCTCAGCACGCGATCGTTGCCGCGCGGGGCGTGGTAGGCGTGGGCGAGGATGGGGGCATCGGCAAGCGGGGGCAGCGAGGGACCCGGGGACAGGGTGGTGAGGAATTTAGGGCCGAAGAAGACATCGACGGCGTCGGTGGAAGGCACCAGGTTGACTAGCACGTGCATCCGGGCCTGGGCCGGGATATCGAGATCTGCGGGGAGATCGGTGATATCGATGGGCGGGGCATAGCCGAGCATCGTATAGGGCCCGCCGGGCGGATTATTCGCCGGCAGGCAGAGCCCGGGGCGGGGAAGCAGGAGGGCGACGTGGCCATCGGCATGCGGCTGGGCTGTGGCGGCTGGGGTGAGACCGGCGCGGAAAAGGAGGTCGATCTCGGGGTATTCCGTGCGGTCCGCGGCGCTGATGGTGCCGATCTGGCCCTGTGCTTCCACGCTTAAACCGCCCTCCTGGCTGGGAGCCAGGGTGACGGTAAAATCCTCCGTGCCCTTCACCGATGCGCCGTGAATGGGCAAGGCCTGCACCGCGCCGAGGCCGCGGTGGGGGATGAGGTAGGTAGAAGAAGGCATAGTCGATCTTCTACCATGTCGGCCCGCGCCCGCGTTATGCCAACGCGCGGTTTACTGCGGAGGTAATCGCGTTGATGGAGGCGCGGGTCGTGGAAGCGGCGATGCCTGCGCCCCAGACCTTGTTCTGGTTGACGTCGGCGGCAATGTAGCAGGCGGCCTCGGCATCATCGCCGGCCGAGCGCGATTGCTGGGAGTAGTCGATGACATCGAAATCGATGCCCAAGGACTCCAGCGCATTGGCGTAGGCGGCAATGGGGCCGTTGCCGGTGCCGGTGACCTCGGATTCCTTGCCGTTATAAGTCACGGTGGCGGTCACGGTGGCATCGGTATCATCGGCGGAAATATTGTCGATCTCAAACGATTCCAGGTGCAACGGGGTGGTGCGGTCCAAGAATTCGGTGGCGAAGATGTCCCACATATTCTTGGAGTTGACCTCGCCGCCTTCGGTATCGGTGATTTCCTGCACGACGGTGGAAAACTCCGCCTGCATGGCGCGCGGCATATTGATGCCGTGGTCGGTCTTCATGATGTAGGCGACGCCGCCCTTGCCGGACTGGGAGTTGACGCGGATAACGGCCTGGTAATCGCGGCCCACGTCCTTCGGGTCGATGGGCAGGTAGGGCACCTCCCAGATGGCATCGCGCAGCTCTTCCCAGCTGACGTCGGTGGAATTGGCCTCCGGACGCACCGTTGCGGCCAGCGCGTCCAAGCCCTTATTGATGGCATCCTGGTGCGAGCCGGAGAACGCGGTAAAGACCAGTTCACCGCCGTAGGGGTGGCGCTCCGGGACACGCAGCTGGTTACAGTACTCCACGGTTTCGCGGATCTTGGGCAGATCGGTGAAATCGATCTGGGGGTCAACGCCCTGAGTGAGCATGTTCAGGCCCAAGGTCACCAGGTCCACGTTGCCGGTGCGCTCGCCATTGCCAAACAGGCAGCCCTCAATGCGGTCGGCGCCGGCCATATAGCCCAGCTCGGCGGCGGCAACGCCCTCGCCGCGGTCATTGTGGGGGTGCAGCGAAATCAAGATGGAATCGCGCCGGGCCAGGTTGCGGTCCATCCACTCGATGGAATCGGCGTAGACATTCGGCGAAATCATCTCCACCGTGGACGGCAGGTTGATGATCATTGGGTTCTCGGGGCTGGGATCCATGATGGCGACCACGTCATCGCAGACCTCGCGGGCGAAATCCAGCTCGGTGCCGGTAAAGGACTCGGGGGAGTATTCCCAGCGCCAGTTGGTATCGGGGTAGTCGGCGGCGATGGATTTGATGAGCTCGGCGGCATCGGTAGCCAGCTTCTTGATTGCCGGCTTGTCCTTGCGGAAGACCACGCGGCGCTGCAGCTTCGAGGTGGAGTTATAAAAGTGCACGATGACGTTCTTGGCGCCGGCGCAGGCCTCGAAGGTGCGGCGGATCAGGTGTTCGCGGGCTTGGACGAGGACCTGGATGGTCACGTCCTCTGGAATCTTATCGCCCTCGATGATTTCGCGGACGAAGTTGAAGTCCGTCTGGGAGGCGGACGGGAAGCCGACCTCGATTTCCTTGTAGCCCATCTGCACCAGCAGGTCGAACATGCGGTGCTTGCGCTCGGGGCTCATGGGATCGATCAGCGCCTGGTTGCCATCGCGCAGATCCACGGCGCACCACTGCGGGGCGTGGGTGATCTTCTTGCTCGGCCAAGTGCGGTCCGGCAGGTCGATGTCCTCGACCTCTACGGCGAAGGGTTGGTAGCGCTCGAAGGGCATGGAGGAGCCGCGCTGTTTATTCCACGCAGGCTGTCCCTCGCGGGGAGGGCCTGCAGGGGTGGTGATTTCGCGGGGTGCGCTGATGAAGGAATCGTTGGGAGACATGGGGGTGCGGTGTCCTTAATGTGTTTGGTGTCGGGAAGTGCGACGGCCAGCTGGGCTAAGGATTGCCAGACTCCGCGACGGGGCGCTGGCCGTAGGTTTAGGCCGAAATCCCGCCGCGGCAGATAAGGAGTAGGTCGTTCCGCAATGTCATACCGGTCACACTACAGAGGATCTCACGGTGTGGCAACATATTTCATTCAGCGGGACGCCTGGGCGCGTGGCGTACCATGCTGATGTGCCTACTGTTCCTACCACCCGCCGCCCCGCAGCCGCGCCCGCGCTGCGCTGCTGGTTTTATGCTGCACTGGTGGCGGTTGCGGGAACGGCGATTCGCCTCAGCGTGCTCGCGGCGATGGCCGCGGCGCAGGGCGATTCCCTGTGGGGGCTTCTGAATAAATGGGACGCCAGCTACTACGTGGATATCGCCCGCGCGGGCTATGCCCCGGCGGATGAAACGACCCTTGCGTTCTTTCCCGGCTTCCCGCTGGCGGTGCGGGCGGTCAGTAACCTGCTGGGCACGGATATTGCGGGCACGGCGATGGTCCTCAACCTCTTTTTCACCATCGCCCTGGCGGCGGGCGTTATGGCGCTGGCTAGGCAGATGGGGCTGGGGGTGCGTGGCCAGGTGCTCGGCGCGACGGTGGTCACCAGCGCGCCCATGAGCATCGTTTTTGCCATGCCCTATACGGAGGCGCTCTTCGGCGCGCTCGCGATCTGGGCTGTGGTGATGTTGCATGATCAGCGCTGGATCGCGGCCGGGGTGCTGATTTTTCTTGCATCTTTCGTCCGCCTCACCGCGGTAGATCTCATCGTGGTCTTCGCGCTCATGGTGCTTTTCAAGGCGCGGCGCACGTGGTGGGCTTGGCTGAGCGTGGTGGTATCGGCGCTGCCTCTGGCTGGCTATATCTGGTGGGCGAATCGCCAGTTATCTCGCGCCGGCGGGTACTTTGGCCTGCAGGAAAAGCACTGGAATTCCGGTTTCGACGGCGGCCGGGCGACGGTGTCCTGGGTGACGGAAACGCTGTCTAGCGCTACGAACGGTGGGTATTTGCTCAGCGCCGCTGTGATCATCGCCGCTCCCATCTGCCTGCTGCTGGCCTGGGGGCGCCTGCCGCTGCCGGCCTGGTTGTTTGCCGCGGTGCTGATGGCCAATGTGCTGCTTTCCGATGGCATCATGCACTCCCGCCCCCGCCTCTTACTGCCCGCAGCGGTGGTATTGGTGCCGTGGGTGGGCAAGAAGGGGGCATCGGCAAGCGTGGGTGCCTGGGTGCTCTTCGGAGCCTGGTTTTCGGCCTATATGCTGACCGTATTCGAGTGGGCCATCTAGCTGCGCTGGCTGACCGGGTTGCGGGACAAAATGATGGTCGCGGCAATCATGACGCCGAGCGCGGCCACCATGACGAGCCAGCCGGCGGTGGAATCGATGAGGAATTTTTCGCCCAAGACCATATAGCCCAGGCCAAAGGCAACGATGGGCTCGAAGATGGTCATGGCCGGCAGCGACTGCGCCAGGGGGCCGGCGTTAAAGGAGTATTGCTGCACCACGGTGCCGGTCAGGGCGAGGCCGATGAGGCCGTAGAACTGCCAGCTGCCTACCAAGACGCTCAAACCCTCGTGGGTGAAGATGTCCACCACGGCCTTAGAAAGCAGGGCGACGAAACCGTAGATGACGCCGCAGGCCGTGCCCAGGGCGAGCGGGCGCTGCTCGCGGAATTTATGGCCGGCCACGCCCAACGCGACCAGGGTGGCCAGGCCCAATAGCAGCGCGGGCCACCACTGGCTCCACTCGGGCCGGGGATTGCCGGCAACGGGGCGGCCGTAGACCACCATCACCCCGACCGCCACCGTGAGCGCAATGGACCAGAAGGTCTCGTGCACGGGCATGGGGCGCTTGGCGTACCAGGCTGAAAGTGGCAAGGTAAACATGAGAGAGAGCACCAAAATGGGCTGGACCACCAGCAAGGTACCAAAGCCCAGGGCAACGACCTGGAGGCCATAGGCGAGGATGGCTGCGCCAGTGCCGACCCACCACAGTGGATTGGTCATAGCGGAGCGCATGACTGAATCGTCTGCTTCAAGGGCGATGCGGTGGCGAACGACCGTGCCCCAAGCAACCGTAAGCGCGGAGGCGAGCGCGAAGAATACGGCGAGGAGGTTGCTTAACACCCGCTCAACGCTAGTAAAAAAGTGACGGAGATGCATTTTGCTTATCGATGTCGCCCCCGCCCCCGCCGCATGGCACGCGCACGGGGGTGAGTATGAATAAAATAAAAGTATTGTTTCGGAATTATGATGAGGTGTAGCGCCTTGCGAGGTAGCATAGGAATTTGACTAGTGTCCGACAGGTATTTCTGTGGCGCGTCCGCGCCCAGGGGTGCCTTTAAAAACGAAAGGTGGCAACCACACCGTGGCCCTGATCGTTCAAAAATACGGCGGCTCCTCCCTCGAATCCGCAGATCGCATCCGTGCGGTAGCGGAGCGGATTGTGGCCACTAAAAAGCAGGGCAATGATGTCGTCGTGGTGTGCTCCGCTATGGGGGATACCACCGATGAACTTCTCGACCTTGCAGCGCAAGTCAATCCCGTTCCCCCGCAGCGCGAAATGGATATGCTCCTTACCGCTGGTGAGCGCATCTCTAATGCGCTTGTGGCCATGGCGGTGGAGTCCTTAGGAGCGAAAGCCCAGTCCTTTACCGGCTCCCAGGCGGGTGTGTTAACGACTGAGCGCCACGGCAATGCGCGCATCGTTGACGTCACCCCCGGCCGCCTGACCGAGGCCCTAGAAGATGGACAGATCTGCATCGTTGCCGGTTTCCAGGGCGTGAATAAGGATTCGCGCGATGTGACCACGCTAGGCCGCGGCGGGTCCGATACCACCGCAGTCGCCCTGGCGGCGGCGCTTAAGGCGGATGTGTGCGAAATCTACTCCGATGTCGACGGCGTTTATACCGCCGATCCGCGCATCGTTCCGGATGCGCAAAAGCTAGAAAAGCTCTCTTTTGAAGAGATGCTGGAAATGGCCGCCGTAGGATCCAAGATTCTGGTCCTGCGCAGCGTGGAATACGCCCGCGCTTTCAATGTTCCGTTGCGAGTTCGCTCGTCTTATTCAAATGACCCCGGCACGTTGGTGACCGGCTCAATGGAGGATATCCCCGTGGAAGAAGCAGTACTTACTGGTGTAGCAACTGATAAATCCGAGGCGAAGGTAACCGTGCTGGGCATCCCAGATCGCCCGGGCGAGGCCGCGAAGCTTTTCCGCGTCATCGCCGATGCGGAGATCAATATCGATATGGTGCTGCAAAACGTCTCCTCCCTGGAGGATGGCACCACCGACATCACCTTCACCTGCCCGCGCGCCGATGGCCCCCGCGCGATGGAGCTATTGAGCAAGCTGCAGTCTGAGGGCGGCTGGTCCAATGTGCTTTACGATGACCAGGTGGGCAAGGTCTCCCTCGTCGGCGCCGGCATGAAGTCCCACCCCGGCGTGACGGCGGACTTTACCGAGGCCCTGCGCGATGTGGGAGTGAATATGGAGCTTATTTCCACCTCCGAAATCCGCATCTCCATGTTGACGCGCGAGGCAGACTTGGAAAAGGCGGCGCGCGCCCTGCACGATAAGTTCCAGCTCGGCGGCGAGGAAGAAGCCACCGTCTATGCTGGAACCGGACGATAAACCAGAGCACTACAGAGCAGTAAAAAGGAAGACAATGACTACCGTTGCAGTCGTCGGCGCCACCGGCCAGGTCGGCCGCGTGATGCGCTCCATTTTGGAAGAACGCAATTTCCCGGCGGATAAGGTGCGCTTTTTCGCCTCCGCCCGCTCCGCCGGCACCGAGCTGGAATTCCGTGGCGAGCAGATTACCGTGGAGGACTTGGCCGGGGTGACCGAAGAGTCCGTGGCCGATGTCGATATCGCGGTATTTTCCGCGGGTGGTTCCACCTCCGAGAAGTGGGCCCCGGTCTTTGCCGCTGCGGGCGCTACCGTGGTGGATAATTCTTCGGCCTACCGCAAGGACCCGGAGGTCCCGCTCGTGGTATCTGAGGTAAACCCTGAGGAGGCGAAGAACCCGCCGAAGGGCATTATCGCCAATCCGAACTGCACCACCATGGCCGCCATGCCGGTGCTGAAGGTTCTGCACGATGCCGCCGGCCTCAACAAGCTGCACGTATCGTCCTATCAGGCGGTATCCGGTTCCGGCCTGGCGGGCGTGCAGACGCTGGCCGCGCAGGTCTACAGCGTGGGCGATCACAACGTGAACCTAGTCCACGATGGTTCTGCCCTCGATGATGAGGACCTGGGACCTTTCGTCGCGCCCATTGCCTATAACGCGCTGCCCTTTGCCGGCAACCTCGTCGATGACGGCAGCAACGAGACCAACGAAGAACAGAAGCTGCGCAATGAATCCCGCAAGATTCTCGGCCTGCCGGACCTCAAGGTCGCCGGCACCTGCGTGCGCATTCCCGTCTTTACCGGCCACACCCTGACCATCCACGCGGAGTTCGACAAGCCCATCACCCCCGAGCAGGCCACCGAGCTTCTAAGCGATGCCCCAGGCGTGACGCTTGCCGATGTCCCCACCCCCCTCGCCGCCGCCGGCAAGGACGATTCCTTGGTCGGGCGCATCCGCCAGGATCAGACAGTAGATGACAATAAGGGCCTCGTCCTCGTCGTCTCCGGCGATAACCTCCGCAAGGGCGCTGCGCTCAATACCATTCAGATCGCAGAGCTGCTGGTATAGCCGCAAGGCACCACCGCGCCGGGCAGAGCTGCGAAGCCGTGCCCGGCGCATAAAAATTCGGCTCCTCCTTCCTGTAATGGGAAGAGAGGAGCCGAATTGCGTTTGGCTTCTAAAGCTTAAGCCTTAGTCTTCGTCTTTCTTGCCAAAGTCCAAGTCACTATCAACGGAAGGTACTTCCGGCTTCGTGTGCTGGACGTAGGTGACGGAAGGCGCGGGCTCTGAACGGTCGTAGTCGAGTTCATCGTCCTCTTCGAGCTCCTCGTGGATATCCTCGGCGAGGTGATCGATGAATTCTTGCGTGTGCATATTGGAGGCCGCGGCTAGCATGCGCAGCTCGCGCTCGTTCTTCTTGGTAAAGCGCTCGCGCGGGTCCAGCTTGCGGGCGACGAGATCGTGGGCGCGCATGCGGCGATCGGATTCATCGGCAAGCATGCCGCGGTTTTTAATGCGGTTATAAACCATCACGACAATCATCAGCAGGCCGAGGTAACCCAGGATGGGGTAGACGTTGCTGACCAAGGACTGGAAGCCGATGAAGGACAGGATGAAGCCGATGATGCAGGATGCGGCGTATACGGGGTAGAAGCGCTGTGGGTTATTGCGGGTCAGGCGCTTGCCCAGGGCGTAGAACATACCGATGGCAGTGTTAAAGACCATGCCGTAGATAACGAAGGTCATCAAGATGCCGAGAACCGGGTGGATGCCCGTAATCAGCTTCAGTACCGGCATGTCCTCGCCGTTGACGTCCTTAGCCTCGAAGAAGAGGGCGAAGACGAGCAGGGCCAGCAAGATGAGGTAAAGGAAACCACCGATGAGGCCGCCGATGCCCACGGCGCGGTTATCCAGGAAGTTGCCGCCGATGACGATGGACATGGATACGGCCGTCATGACGTTCAGGCCGGTGTAGTTCAGCGCAGAAAGCCACCAGTTAGGCAGCGAGGTATTGACGTTATCGATGGCCCAGGTATTCAGGGACGCGAAGTCCACATCGGCCGTAAGGATGGTGTAGCCGGTGGCCAGCACCACGAAGATGATGATGAACGGGGTGATGGTACCGATGACGCGGGTAACGCGGTCCACGTCCATAAGGCCCACCAGCAGCACGAGGATCAGCATGACGGTGCCGCCGACCCACACGGGGATGCTGGGGAATTGCTGGTTGATATTGGAGCCACCACCGGCGAACATGACGAAGCCGATGGAAAACAGCGTAATCAGCGTGGACCAGTCCAAGATCTTGGCGGTGACTGGTGAAGCGATCTTGTTGTAGACAGCGGTGTGCTCCACCGCCTGGAAATAGGAGCCCAGCTGCAGGATGGACACGCCGGTGACCATCATGAGGGCGGCGGCGAGGGCGATGCCCCACAGGCCCCATTCACCGAAAGCTACGAAGTACTGCATGGCTTCTTGGCCCGAGGCAAAGCCTGCGCCCACCACGACGCCAATAAACGCCATGGAGATTCCGATTGCGCGTTTAATCATGAGGGGAGAAACTCTCTTACTCACACTCGCCGGGCCCGGCTTTGGGAACGCGCGGGCCCGGATCGACGGTCGATTTATCACGTGTGTGTATCTAATAGAATCACATTTCACCCGTGACTTCACAGCTGAAATCGTGTCACTTTAGTATTTTTCTACCCCGCCCTAGGCCCGCAGGATCCCGCTGCACTGCCCTAAGTACCTGCACGTTGTTAAGTATTAGGGCGAAAGTATGCGTCCAAGCGCTCGAACATTCGGGGGTATTAATTTGCGCCCTCGATGAGGTCCTTGCGGGCGCGCGCCACGCGGGAGCGGATGGTGCCAACGCGCACCCCGGCGATCTTGGCCGCTTCCTCATAGGTATAGCCCAGTACCTGGGTGAGGATGAGGGCTTCGCGGCGGTCGGCTGGCAGGGCATCGATAAGCGCACGGGCATCGATCCAATCGCTCCAGGAACCGGAGTTTTCCGCGGCGGAGCTCATGGCGTCCTCGTATTGCGTGGCGGATTTGCGGGGCCGGGCCATATCGTGGCGGATATTATCCACCCACACGCGCCGGGCCAGCGAGAGCAGCCAGGTGCGCGCGGAAGAGCGGGCGGCAAAGCGTGGCAGGGCGCTGATGACGCGCAGGTAGGTCTCCTGGGTGAGGTCGTCGGCGATTTCGGGGCCACCCAGGTGGGCGAGGAGGCGCCAGACATCATCCTGGGTGGCCTTGATGAACTCCGTAAGCGCTGCTCGGTCGCCGCGCCCAGCCCGGAGGGCGAGCTCGGTGACGCGGGCGTCGTCTGCTGCGGAGTGGTGTGTCACCTGAATGAATCTACCAGTAGCTCCTGCATTTCTTATCCAAGGTTGCGGTGGCTGGGGCAAAAGCAAGCGGCTTATGCGCGGAAAAGGTAGCGCAGCGCCGTTATACGTAGTAAGCTATGGGTTGTCCGTGATTGATAATTGACCCCAAATTATCGACTGATTGCCAGGAGGCAAAGACATACCATGACTGATTCCACCGCTGATGACATCTTGAACAAGGGACAGCGTCCCGCAGGCAAGGGCACCACGACCCGCCCTTCCGGCCAGCCCGTTCCTTCTGAGAATACGTCCGTGACCGCCGGACCCCAGGGTCCGGTCGCGCTTAACGATATTCACCTCATTGAAAAGCTCGCCCACTTCAACCGCGAGCGCGTGCCCGAGCGTACCCCGCACGCCAAGGGCCACGGCGCCTACGGTGAGCTGCACATCACCGAAGATGTGTCCGCCTACACCAAGGCTAAGGTCTTCCAGAAGGGCACCGTCACCCCGATGATGGGCCGTTTTTCCACCGTTGCCGGCGAGCAGGGCTCCCCGGATACCTGGCGCGATGTGCACGGCTTTGCCCTCCGCTTCTACACCGAAGACGGCAACTTCGACATCGTGGGCAATAACACCCCGGTATTCTTCCTGCGCGATGGCATGAAGTTCCCGGACTTCATCCACTCCCAAAAGCGCCTGGGTTCCAATGGCCTGCGCGATGCCGATATGCAGTGGGATTTCTGGACCCGCAACCCGGAATCCGCCCACCAGGTGACCTACCTGATGGGTGACCGCGGCACCCCGAAGACCACCCGCCACCAAAATGGCTACGGTTCCCACACCTTCCAGTGGGTCAACGAAGACGGCGAGGCATTCTGGGTGAAATACCACTTCATCTCCCGCCAGGGCGTAGAGAATTTCACCGATGAAGAGGCCACCGTAGAAGCCGGCCAGAACCCGGATAGCCACCGCGCGGATCTCTACAACGCCATCGAAGAGGGCAACTACCCCATCTGGGATGTCAAGGTGCAGATCATGCCGCTTGCTGAGGCTGAAGATTACCGCTTCAACCCCTTCGATCTGACCAAGGTCTGGTCCAAGAAGGACTACCCGCTGCACGATGTGGGCTACTTCGAGCTCAACCGCAACCCGCGCAACTTCTTTGCCCAGATCGAGCAGGTTGCACTCGATCCCTCCAATATCGTGCCGGGTGTTGGCCTATCTCCGGATAAGATGCTTCAGGCCCGCGTCTTTGCCTATGCAGATCAGCAGCGCTATCGCATCGGGCCGAACTACAAGCACTTGCCGGTCAACCAGCCTCGTAATGCGGAGAAGGTCAATACCTACGAGCACGAGGGTCCAATGCAGTACTTCTACAATGCACCAGAGGATCCGGTGTACTCGCCCAACCGCCATGCGAAGGGCACGGGCGTGCTTGATGATGCCTCCGTCAACAACCGCGAGGACCTAGAGACCACCACTGCGGCGGACCTCTACGTGAACCCGGATTCCCACGGTCAGGACTTGGTCCGCGCGCCGTACGTACGCCATGCGGAAGACGATGACTTCGTCCAAGCGCGCGACCTGTACGAAAACGTCTACGACGACGGCGCCAAGGAGCGCTTGGTCACCAATATCACCAACGCGATGGCCGGCGTGTCCGAGGAAACCGAAGAGCGCGTTTACCAGTACTGGACCAACGTCCACCCGGATCTGGGCCAGCGCGTGCGCGAGGTCTTTGCCGAAAAGAAGTAGCCCGCCACTGCGGTTGTACTGCTTCTTAGAGGCATAAAACACAGGCCGCCTTCGACCAACCCCGCGTCCTCAACCCACAGCGAGTTGCTGTGAGTTGGGTGCAGCGGAGACAGTTGGTCGAAGGCGGCCTGTACGTTAGGCGGTATTAATCGCAGCGGCGCATATTGTCTGAGACAAAGCTAGGAGCGCCCTGCTTGATCCATTTGTCCACGTCATAGCATGGCTCGCTCATCCCTGAGGTGGCTTGACCGATCGCGCGGATGGCCGTCCACTCGCCATCGCTATAACGCGCCCATACGGTCCAATCTGTTTGGTCTTTGCCAAAGTGAGCCCAGGCACCGTCACAATCTATCACCACAATGTTGTCCATTTTGGGAACAATGGGAGCAAAGGACGCGGGGGAGCAATCGCCCTTGGCCTGCGTGGTGGTTGTGGTGACCGTGACTTCCTTTGGAGTGGGTTGTTGTGCCTGCGTCTTTTTGGGTGAGGTCGCAGGGGCATCGGTTGTAGTGGCTGCCGTGTCTTCCGCGGAGCTTGCAGATCCGGAACTGGATTGCGCCACGGCATCAGAAAACTGGGGCTCACTGGGGTGGGCGGAGGTATCGGCATCATCGGCGCAGGACACCAATGCCATGCACAGCGGAAACGCGGCCGCGCACGCTAGCGTGCGGGAGAACGGGGATTTCAGGGGGATAGGCATGTCTTAATAGTAGATTCTCTTTGTTATGCGTGGGGATCGGCGCGCCTGCGGAAAGGGAATGACCTGCAGCGATAGGTTACTAGCATGACCAAACGCCTTGCCTCGACCGCGCCCACCGCGTCCGCGAGCTCTTCGCGGTGGCGCACCTTCTTCCTGCTCGTATTGCTCGCCGTACCGCTTATCGTTGGTACCGCAGTGGCGGCCTGGGCGCAGTGGGAACCGGCGCATGCGTGGTCGAGCGCCGCGCAGCCTTATGGCGCACCGCAGGCGAATTCGGCATCGCCGGAGCTCAAGGAAGCCGCCGAGGCCGCCAGCCGCGCCCAAGCGCAGGCCAGCATCCTGAAATCCGGCGCGGATCGCCTGAACAAGGGCACAAGCGAGCTGGATAAGGGTGCCGGGGAATTAGGCGAGGGCGTCGAAAAGCTCGCCGGCGGCTCGCAAGAGCTGGTCTCGGGCCTTAACCAGCTGCAGTCCGGGACCAATACCCTCGGCGGAGGGGCGACGGAGCTGGCAAATACCGTCGGCGGGGCCGTCGACCAGGTCGTGGGCCTGGGGGCCGTCCAAGGCCAAATCTTGGAAGCCATCGATGGTACGGTGCGCGACCTGGAGGGAAATGATTCCAAGGAAGCGAAACAAGTCCGCTCCCAGCTGGGAGATCTGCGCAAGCAGGTGGAAAACTTCCGCCTCGATGAATCCCTGACCGGGGAGTTGAAAAAGCTGAAGGATGGCTCGCGCGATCTCTCCAATCAGCTGGCGGTAAGCGGTTATGCCTATCACGATGGCATCAACCAGGCTGTGGCAGGCGCGCAGCAGCTCAACCAGTCCATCGCGGAGCTCAATAGCCGCGTGGATGAGGCGCTCGATGGGGTGGGCCAGCTTGACGATGGCGCCGGCAAGCTCACCGGCATGGCCGAACAAAACCAATCGAACCTGGGGGAGGTGCAGCGCGCCCTGCCTCCCGCGCACGTGGCTGCAGAGGAAGATGCGCGCCAGCTGAGCCCGGTCATCGCCATGCTCATTTCCGCGCTCGTCCTCTTGGCTGGATCCGCGGCCGGGGTGGCGTGGAAATTGGGATTCCGCCCGTGGCTGATGGTTCTCGGCGGATCGCTGGCAGCGGTGGCCATCGGGGAGATCCTGCTCTTCGTCTTGTCCATCGGCCTTACCCCCATCGCCGCCGTGGCCGCCGGAGGAGCCCTGTTCTTGGGTGCCCTGTCCTCCGCGCTTATCGTGCGTGGCTTGCTCGAACTGTGTGGCATGACCGTGGGATCGATCCTCGCCGCGATCTTTGGCATTGGGCAGACCGCGTTGGTGGGGTGGCTGTGGAAATCCGCGGCCATCGCCGGGGTGGATAAGGTATGGCAGGTAGTAGCTAACCTTTTGCCGCTCAACTGGACAACGGCCGCCGTCACCGTGGCGGGCAACGATGGTGAGGCAGTGGTGCTGTGGACCGGCCTTGCCGTTTTGGGCGCTATCACTCTTGTAGGTCTGAGTGCAGTGAAATGGCTCGTGCCTGCCAGGGAGAACCCAAAAACAGCCGCTAAAGTCTGAAATTTAATACTTAAATGGCCAAAAGCTTGTATAAAGCTGGCAATGGTTTGCCAGCGCTATGGCTGGAATACGAGGAGTGTTATTCTTACTAGTGCTCACACCGCCTACTTAGGGGGTAGGCGAACGGCTTGCGCCGTTGTGAGTGATAGGGAATAGGGGCGACGCGGTGCTGTAGGGGCGCCGCGTCGTTTCCCGTTTTTACCCAAAGGTATATATTCACGGCGGGCCAGGGTTGATAAATGCGGCCCACGGCAGGAATGTGCGCTACCACACAGCAATGTTTAGCATTAGCCATACGTCTTTTGGCTAATGGCGTGCGCCATGCGGGCGCCAGTGACTTTTAAAGGAGCGCAATGCAGACCTCCCTAGGGCTGACCCTGATGGGACTGGCCATCATCTTTGTGACGGTGGGAATCCTCATCCGTGGCCGCGTTAATCCCATTATTCCCATGACCTTGGTGCCCGTCATCGGCGCTGTGATAGCCGGTTTTGGGGTAGAAGATATCGCGGATTTCTTTGGCGAAGGCTTAAGTTCTGTCATCAACGTCGTGGTGATGTTCATCTTCGCCATCATTTTCTTCGGCATTTTGCAGGATGTGGGGCTTTTTACCCCGGTGATCCGCAGCCTCATCAAGGCGACCCGTGGCAATGTCATGGCCGTGACTATAGGCACGGCCGCCATCGGCATCGTGGCGCACCTCGATGGATCGGGTTCCACGACCTTCCTTATTACGATTCCCGCATTGCTGCCGCTGTACCGGGCGCTGCACATGTCGCGTTATGTGCTGATTACCATCGTGGCCCTAGCCGCTTCGGTGATGAATATGGTCCCGTGGGGCGGACCACTGGGGCGTGCCGGTGCGGTGGTTGAGCAAGACCCGAACGATATCTGGCTGCACTTATTGCCCATCCAAGGTGTGGCAGTGGTCCTGATCTTCGCCATTGCCGCCCTGTTGGGATGGCGCGAAAAGAGCCGCTTAGCCAAGCTGCAGGAAAGCGGCGAGATTAAGGGCACCATCTCAGTGGACGTGAATTCCTTGGCGGATGATTTTTCCGCCAAGCAGGCTGAGGAACAACAAAAACTCGGGTTCAGGTACCGGAAATCCCGGTGGGTTACTATCGCGAATATCGTCGTTGCCTTCGCCGTGCTCGCCGCCCTGCTTTCGGGCTTGCTGCCACCGGCACCCGCGTTCCTTATTGCTACCACCATTGCCTTGGTAGTGAACTTCGACGGCGCGATGGAGCAGGGCGATGCCTTGCGGCGTCACGCCCCCAACGCCTTGTCCATGGCCGGAGTGATCATTGCAGCCGCGATGTTTTTGGGCGTGCTCAATGAGACCAAGATGCTAGAAGAAATCGCGCTGAGCCTGGTGAATATTCTCCCGGAAGGAGTGGCGCCGTATCTGCACGTCATCGTGGGATTCTTTGGGGTTCCGCTAGATCTGTTGACCTCCACGGATGCGTATTACTTCTCAGTACTGCCCATCGTGCAGGGCACGGTGGAATCCTTCGGCGTCAGCGGTATGGGCGCTGCGAGCGCCCTCATTATCGGCAACGTGGTGGGAACCTTCGTCTCCCCATTTTCGCCAGCACTGTGGCTGGCGCTGGGACTGGCGGACGGCCAGATGGGCAAGTACCTCAAGATAGCTTTCCCCATTGCATGGGTATTTTCCATCATTCTCGTCGCCATCGCATTCTTTACCGGCATGCTGGCTTAAGCGGGCCCTGGAATCCAGGGCTCTGTAGGCATGGAAAAAGCCCGCAGTTTCCTGCGGGCTACTGTCGGGATAACAGGATTTGAACCTGCGACCTCTTCGTCCCGAACGAAGCGCGCTACCAACCTGCGCCATATCCCGGTCACTGCTTAAAAGCAGTACTGAAATACCTTAACGCATGGTGAATGAGATCGACAAAACGGCAGGTCTAGTCCACCTCAGTGATCCTCAGCAGGGTGGCCGAGGGGCGGCAGAATAAACGCACCGGGGCGAATTTGGACGTGCCCAAGCCATTGGAGACGTGCATCTTCATAGGGCCGAAATCATGCAGGCCCTGTGCGCGCGGGCGGTCGATGCCGCAATTGGTCACGATGGCGCGCGACCCAGGAAGGCACACCTGTCCACCGTGGGTATGGCCAGAAAGGGAGAGCTGGTAACCATCGGCGGCGAACTTTTCGAGCACGCGCGGCTCGGGGGCGTGGAGCAGGGCAAGCGATAGATCGGCATCCTCGTGGGGCGGGCCGGCGATTTCGGAATAATCGTCCAAGTCGTGGTGCGGATCGTCCACTCCGGCCACGGCAAGGCGAACATTGCCCACCTTGAACTCGTGACGGGCCTGGTTGCCGTCGTACCAACCGTGCTCCACGAAGGCCGCGCGCATGCCGCGCCAAGGAAGGTCAACGTAGGAGGGCTCGCGCTTTTTCCCTAGCAGGTATTTGAAGGGGTTGACCGGGCGCGGCGCCCAATAATCATTGGTGCCGAACACGAAGACGCCAGGCCGGGCGAGCAGCGGGCCGAGCGCGCGCAGGGTATCGGGCACGGCCTGCTTATCGGAGAGGTTGTCGCCGGTATTGACCACGAGGTCTGGCTCCAGCGCATCGAGGGCGGAGACCCAGTCGATCTTGGTCTGCTGTCCCGGGATCATGTGCAGGTCAGAAATGTGCAGCAGGCGGAACTCTTCTTCGCCGCGCAGGGTGCCCTTGGGAAGGAGCGGAAGGGTAAATTCCTTGAGCTCGAATTTCGTGAGCTCGCTAAAGCCCCAAGCAGCAACACCTAGGCCTGCGGCGACGCCGCCAAGAATCCGTTGAAGTTTCACAGCTTCTACACTACCTGCCTTAAATGGACGTATATTGAAAGGCATGAGCGAGCTAAAAGATACTATCCGAGCAGATCTGAAAACGTCGATGAAGGCCAAGGAAAAGCAGCGCACCAGCGCCATTCGCGCGTTGCTCGCGGCAATCCAGGCCGAAGAAACCACTGGCTCCCGCCACGAGCTGGAGGATGAAGACATCCTCAAGGTCATCGCGCGCGAGATTAAAAAGCGCCGCGAGTCCGCAGAGGTCTATGAAGAAAATGGCCGCCCGGAATTGGCAGAGGCCGAGCTTGTCGATGTCCCCTTCTTCGAGGCCTACCAGCCGCGCCAGCTCGATGATGCGGAGCTTAAGGCTTTGGTAGAAGAAGCAATTGCTGAGGTAGAAAAAGAAAAAGGCGAAGCACCCACTATGAAGCAGATGGGTGCGGTCATGAAGGTTGCCAATGCAAAAGCCGCCGGCCAAGCCGACGGCAAGCGCCTTTCCGCGGAGGTAAAAGGCCAGCTTAACTAATCTTTAGCGGCCGAGGAGATTGCGGATATCGTTGCGGAAGTTATCGATATCTTCCTGGCGGATTCCAAAGTCCTCTGGGCTGAGGTTCAATCCGCCGCCGTTATTTCCTCCCCAGTTGCTCACGCCGGTAGTGTTCCCGCTGCCGGTGTTATTTTGTGCGCCGGTCGTATTCGCACTGCCCACGCCGCTGGAGGGGGATTGGGTGGCAGAGGTGCCATCGGAAAGCTGCAGGGTAATCTCGGCGCCGTCCTTCTTGCCATCCTTGCCGGTAATCGCGCGCACCACTCGGCCGTAGGGAACATCCCCGCCGACAACGCGGGAGGTTTTTACCACATAGCCCTTGGCCTCAAGGGTGCTGCGGGCCTGTGACTCGTTTTTCCCGCGCAAGCTATCGAGCAACTTATCCCCGGTGGTGCCGTCATCGTATTTCTTGTTGTAGTTGGGCAGCCCGCCCTGGGTAGCCTGCGGTAGCTGCGATGCCATGGTGAAAAATGTCTGCGCGGGCTCCAAGCCACCAAAGAGGTTGCCGGAGCCGGTGCACTGGCGCACGGGTGAGGTACACAGCGGCTGGGTATCGGTGCCGTCGTTATAAATATAAGGAGCGGCGGCGAGCCCGTCGTTGAATCCCAAAAATGCTGAGGACTGGTTGGACTCGGTGGTACCGGTCTTGGCGGCGATGGGGGAGCTAAAGCCAGCAGCTTGGGCGGCATCCTTGGCGGTTCCCTGCGTGGCATCTTCAGACAGCGCATTGGCCAAGGCGTGGGCTACATCCTGGTCTACCGCCTGCTCGCACGGGGTTTCCTTGAGGTAGACCTCGTTGCCGTTCTTGTCCAGGACCTCGTCAATGGGATTGGGCTCGCACCACCGGCCATTGGAGGCAATCGTTGCGCCGACATTGGATAGTTCCAGCGGATTTACCGGGTTGGGGCCCAAGGTAAAGGAACCGGAATTGGCGTCCTTTGTGCGCTGCGCGATGGAGGTGTCCTTATCAAAGGTGCCCTTTTCGTCGTAGGAGCGCAGGCCGAGGCGTACCGCCATATCCACGATGGGTGCCACGCCAACCTGCTCGGTGAGCTTGACAAATGGCGTATTGGGCGAGTGGGCCAAGGCCTCTTGCAGCGTCATCGTGGCCTTATAGTTGCCCGCGTTTTCCACACAGTAGCGGTTGGCGGGGCAGTTATCGGCGCCGCCGTGGCCAAGGCCTTCGGCCTCATAGCGGGTGGGCACATCCACCGTATTCTTAATGCCGTAGCCAGCCTCGAGGGCGGCCGCGGCGGTAAAGGCCTTAAAAACCGAGCCGGCGCCATTGCCCACCAAGGAGTTGGGCTGCGGCAGCAGGGTTTCATTATTATCTTGGTCCAGCCCGTACGCACGGGAAGAGACCATGGCCAAGACCTTGCGGTCTGACGTGCCCGGTTCGATAACGTCCATCACCTCGGCGACGCCCTGAGCATTCGGGTTGGTGCGCGACTGCACCGCAGATAGCGCCGTATCCTGCACCTGCGGGTCCAACGTGGTCTTTACGGTATATCCACCGTTGGCAAGCTGATCTTGGTCCATACCCTTTTCCTCAAGGTACTGCAGCACAAAATCGCAGAAAAAGCCGCGATCATCTGCGCCGATGCAGCCATTGTCCAGGGTATTGGGCCGCTTGCCGACACCCAATTCTTCCCCCTTATACTCATCCGCATCCGCCTGCTCCAGATAGCCGTTATCCACCATGGACTGCAGCACGACGTTGCGGCGGTCAAGCACCTCTTCCTCATTGGTATAGGGGTTGAGGCGCTCTGAGGACTGCACCATGCCCGCGAGCATCGCCGCCTGCGGCACCGTGAGGTCCGCGGCGTGGCTATCAAAGTAGGTCCGCGCGGCGGCCTCCACGCCGTAGGCATAATTGCCAAAAGAGACCAAGTTGAGGTAATTGGTAAGGATTTCCTTCTTATCCAATTCCTCATTCATCTGCGTTGCCATGCGCATTTCGCGCAACTTGCGGGTGACGGATTGCTCGGTCGCCGCGGCCCGTTCTTCATCGTTTTGTGCGGAGACGAGCAGGAGGTAGTTCTTGACGTACTGCTGGTCAATGGTGGACGCGCCCTGGGATACCCCGCCGGAGGTGAGGTTGGTCCACAGGGCGCGGAAATTGCCTTGGAGATCAACGCCGCCGTGCTCGTAAAAGCGTTCGTCTTCAATGGAGACGATGGCGTTTTTCATCGCGTCCGAAATCTCGTCAGCATCTACGGGGTGGCGGCGTTGGCTATAGACATAGGCCATATCTTTGCCTGAGGCATCCTGCACCGTGGTAACACCAGGGATATTGCCCGCTGTTAGGTCTTGCAGGTCCGATTGCATGGTCTGGTTGGTGCGGGCGATCGCTACGCCGGAAATGCCCGCGAAGGGGGCAAGCGCGAGCGCGATGAGCGCGGCTTCCAAGACCGTGGACAGGGCTATCTTGGACAAAGATTTGAAGACAGTCACGCCCAATACCCTACGTGGTCTGCCTAGCAATGGGGAAGGTGACCTGCACCCCCTAAAGTGTGACCTCGTAGACAATCTCGCGTTCTAGTGAATAGACTCAGGCCTCGGTACATAGTATTCCGTCTGGGAAGGAGAACACTCACCCATGACCGTTCGAGTGAAGACTGCGGGGATGTCCAATACAGCCCGAAATCCCGAGCGTGGTGAGTGGGTCACTCAAGCAAAGTGCCGCAATGAGGACCCAGACGCATTATTCGTGCGCGGCGCTGAACAGCGCAAAGCCGCCGTCATTTGCCGCCACTGCCCCGTTTTAACGGAATGCCGCGCAGACGCCCTTGATAACCGCGTGGAATTTGGCGTGTGGGGCGGGTTGACCGAGCGTCAGCGCCGCGCGCTCCTGCGCAAGAACCCCCACATCACGGACTGGGCCAATTACCTGGCTAAGGGTGGCGAACTCGTCGGCATTTAAGGCGGTCAGGGGGTGTGACTGTCCTCGCAGCGGCGACAGCGCTGCGGAATAGGGGCGGCATAAGTCGTATTAAATCGCTAGAATAAACCCCATGACTAAATGGGAATACGCAACCGCACCAGTACTGACCCACGCCACCAAGCAGATCCTTGACTCTTGGGGCGAAGACGGATGGGAATTGGTCTCCATCACCCCTGGCCCCAACCCGGAGAACGTGGTGGCCTACTTCAAGCGCGAGGTGGCAGAGTAAATGAGCTTTTCCGCTCGCTTGAAAGAGCTAGGGGTGGAGCTGCCGGGCGTCGCTAAGCCTCTGGCTTCCTATGTGCCCGCACTGCGCGTGGGCAACCAGGTATGGACCTCTGGCCAGCTTCCCTTGGTGGATGGCTCCCTGCCGGTGACCGGCAAGGTCGGCGCTGAAGTCACCACGGAGCAGGCCCAAGAACAGGCCCGCACCGCCGTCCTCAACGCCCTGGCGGCCGTTGATGCAGAGATCGGGCTGGACAATATCTCCCGCGTGATCAAG
Source organism: Corynebacterium rhinophilum (assembly GCF_030227225.1). Classification (GTDB taxonomy): domain Bacteria; phylum Actinomycetota; class Actinomycetes; order Mycobacteriales; family Mycobacteriaceae; genus Corynebacterium; species Corynebacterium rhinophilum. The sequence continues at coordinate 45,572 of NZ_JASPHQ010000013.1, read as the reverse complement.
ATCGTTGGCTTCGTGGCCTCGGATCCCAGCTACGAAGAACAGCCCGCGGTGGTTAACGGGGCATCGGATTTCATCGGGGAAGTATTCGGCGAGGCTGGCACGCACGCGCGTTCTGCAGTCGGCGTTGCCGCCTTGCCCAAGAATGCCCCGGTGGAGATCGAATTGATCGTAGAGATCGCTGAGTGATCGGATAGGCTGGTAGGCATGGAGCACCCCGCATACAGTCAATTGCGTCCCGTAAGCCAATCCGTTGGCGTAGTTCTTTGTGATAATCCCAGCTATACCGCCCTCGAGGGCACGAATACCTGGATTATCAGTGCCGCTGAAGACTCTCGGTCGATCGTCGTGGACCCGGGGCCGGAGGATGAAGGCCACCTCAACGTTGTGCATCGTCATGCTGGTGAGGTGGCTTTAATTCTGCTTACCCACCGCCACGATGACCACGCCTCTGGCGCGCAACGGCTCCGGCAGATGACTGGCGCGCCCATCCGCGCCTTCGATCCCAGCTATTGCAATGGCGCGGAGGCGTTGCAGAAGGGTGAAATCCTGACCCTGGAAGGCATCACCCCGCAGCTGGAAGTCCTGCACACGCCGGGCCATACGGCGGACTCAACGTCCTTTTTCGTGTGGAGCGGGGAGGTAGAAAATTCCCGGCTAGAGGGCATTATCACCGGCGATACCATCGCGGGGCGCCACACCGTATTGCTTTCAGAAACGGACGGCGATTTGGCCGATTACCTGCACGCCTTGGACGTGCTGGAATCTCGCGGCAAGGATGTTCCGCTCTTCCCGGGCCACGGGCCGGATTTGGAGGATACCTCGCAGGTGGCGCGCAAGTATATTGACCGCCGCCACTACCGCTTGGATCAGATCCGGGAAATCCGCTCCCGGCTGGGTAATGACGTGGATCTGACCACCTTGGTCAATGAAATGTATGACGATGTGGATCCGGTGCTGCGCCATGCCGCAGAGCAGTCCACGCGCACCGCGTTGAAGTACCTCGACGGTACCGGCACCGGTACGGATAGCTAACGCGCTGCGTGTCAGGCCGTCGGCTTAAAACGCTTATTCCCTCCACCTTCGGTGCTATGCACGGAGGATGGAGGGAATTTTTTGGTTTTAGCGCGCGCGGCGGGCGAGGTGCTCGGTATCGACGATGAGCACGGACTTGCCCTCAAGGCGAATCCAGCCGCGGTGAGCGAAGGTAGCCAGGGCCTTGTTGACGGTCTCGCGGGAAGCGCCGACCAGCTGGGCAATCTCTTCCTGGGTGAGATCGTGGTTGACGCGCAGCGCGCTGCCTTCCTGAACGCCGAAGCGGTTAGCCAGCTGTAGCAGGGTCTTGGCAACGCGGCCGGGCACATCGGTGAAGATGAGGTCCGCCAGGTTGGCGTTGGTGCGGCGCAGGCGGCGGGCCAGCACGCGCAGCAGCTGCTGGGCGATGGCGGGGTGATCGCTCACCCACTTATCCAGCAGCTCGGAGTTCATGGTGGCGGCCTGGACCTCAGTCACGCAGACGGCGGACGAGGTGCGCGGGCCCGGATCGAAGATGGAGAGCTCGCCGAACATATCGGACGGGCCCATCACGGTCAGGAGGTTTTCGCGGCCATCCGGGGCGTGGCGGGCGAGCTTAATCTTGCCGGAGGTGATGATATACAAACGGTCACCGGGCTCGCCTTCATCGAAGATGGTGGTACCGCGCGGGAAGCGCACTGTCTCCATCTGCTCGAGAAGATTCTGCACTGCTACGGGATCAACGCCTTGGAAGATTCCGGCGCGGGAGAGGGTGTCCTGTACGCCTTCCACGTTTTACTCCTTGGATGTCGACTGCGATAAGTCACTAAAGTGCTTGGGCCACATCCTTTTGCGGGCTCCAGGGAGGCACGCTAATGCGGAACAAGCGGGGTCAATTTTTAGCGTACCCCATTTTACAGTGCAGTTCGTCACTTTTGGGTACTGCCCTAGTTTCGTTTACATAACAGAAATGGGATCACTTACGCCCCTAGCTTTACAGCCAGCGGATTTCCTGCTAATCCGCGAAGACAATCGCTTCCAGTTTTTCCATGAGGAGCGCAAAAAGGGCGATGCCAAGCGGAACGAAAATAACAAGTGAAATCATGTATTCCTATCCTACTAAGCTTGGCGGCATGAGTTCAGCATTGCCAAGCACCGCGGCCCCGAGCAAGAGAGCGCCCGTCATTAATGAGCGATTGGCACGCGAATATCCTGATGCCAGATGCGAGCTCGATTTTGACTCTCCCCTCCAGCTCTTGGTGGCCACGGTGCTCTCCGCGCAGTGCACGGATGCGCGCGTGAACTCGGTGACTCCTGAGCTTTTCCGCACCTATCCCACGGCGGCCGATTATGCGGCGGCCAGGCGGGAGGACCTTGAGGCAATCCTGCGACCGCTGGGGTTTCAGCGGGCGAAGGCGGGGCATCTTATGGGCATCGGCGAGCGCCTCGTTTCTGAATTCGACGGCGAGGTGCCACAGACCGTAAAGGAACTGACCTCCCTGCCTGGGGTGGGCCGCAAGACGGCGCTGGTGGTGCTGGGCGATGCCTTCGGGGTGCCCGGCCTTACCGTGGATACGCACTTTAGCCGGCTGATGCAGCGCCTGGAGCTGACGGGAGAGAAGACGCCGGTGAAGATAGAAAGGGACATCGCCAAGCTCATTGCAGAGGAACAGTGGACGATGTTTTCCCATCGCGTCATTTTTCACGGCCGGCGGGTCTGCCACGCCCGGAACCCGGAGTGTGGGGATTGCGTGGTGCGGGATCTGTGCCCGGCTGCATTAAGCTAGCGGTATGAAAAAATACGTCTTCGGCACCGTCATTGCGGCCATTGTCATCGCTGTCCTCGTGGTAGTGGGGGTCATGCAGCTGCGTGGGGATGACACCGGCGCGGGTGAATCGGCGCAGGCCCCTGGCATGGAATCGGGCGCGGCGGGTGACCAGGACGTAGCCGAGCGCCCAGATTGCCCCGCGGGGCCCATCGCCGGGGTGGATCTGGAATGCCTGGGCGGCGATGACGCAGGCGAAGGAGACAAGGCGGATGAGGGCATTACCATCGCCAACGTGTGGGCGTGGTGGTGCGAGCCGTGCCGCGCGGAATTGCCCCACCTGGACGAGGTAGCAGAATCCCACCCTGACTGGAAGGTCATTGGGGTGCACGCGGATAAAAACGCCGCCAACGGGGCCGCGTTCCTCAATGACGTGGGGGTAGACCTGCCGAGCTTCCAGGATCCGGATAATAGCTTCGCGGGCACGCTGGGCCTGCCAGGCGTGGTTCCCGTGACCGTCATTCTCCGCGATGGCGAAGTGATCAAACAGGCGGCCCAGCCGTTTACCTCTGCGGACGAGATTGAAAAGACGGTCAAGGAGGCGCTTGCCGGATGAGTAAAGTGTGGCCCGAATACACGCCCGAGTGGATAAAACCCGCGCTGGGCGTCGATACGAGTCAGGTGCAAGAGCTCATTGGTAAGCGGCAGGCCTCGCAGCTCAATGGCTCGGAGGAAGAGGTGCCAATCAAGCGGGAAGCCGCGGTGCTGATGCTGCTTAGCGGGAACAGTGTGGAGGATGGCGAAATTTTGCTTACGCACCGCTCGCCGTCCCTGCGCTCGCATTCCGGGCAGATTGCCTTTCCCGGCGGCCGGCGGGATCCGGGCGATACCTCGCTGGTAGATACCGCCCTGCGGGAGGCGTGGGAGGAAACCGATCTGCAGCGCCACACGGTCACGCCCTTAGAGCAGTGGGAACAGCTGCACATTCGCGCCACGGGGAATCCGGTAAGCCCAATTTTGGCCCACTGGGCGGAGCCGGGCGAGGTCTATCCCGCTAGCCCGGCGGAGACCGATGATGTGTTCTTCGTCCCGATCAGGGAGCTCATTGACCCCCGCAACCGCCTGCTGGTGGGATTCAAGCAGTGGCAAGGCCCGGCGTTTTATGCCAATGACTACGTGATTTGGGGCTTTACTGCCGGGGTGCTGGCAGCATTATTGGATCATTCTGGGTGGAGCGTACCGTGGGATAACAATTCGGTCATAGACCTGCGTGACACCCTCAAAAAGTCCCGCAATAATGAGAAGATGTCCTAATTGCCCGTGCGCTTAAGGCGCCGGAGGACGCACGAGATTTCGATCGAGAAAGAACCAAAGCTATGACTGCTGCGCTCGTTGTTGACGGCCTGATTGTGCTTGCCGTATTAGCAGCATTGCTAAGTGGTTGGCGCAATGGTGCGCTTGCCGCGGTGCTCTCCGCCATCGGCGTGGGCGCGGGCCTCGTGGTGGGCATCGCTGTAGCGCCCAGCGTATTGCGCACAGTGGAGGAGCCTTCGCTGCGCCTGCTCCTGCTCGTGGGAATCCTAGTTTTGCTGGTGGGTATTGGGCAGATCATTGGTTCCTCCTTGGGTACCAGCGTGCGCGACCGCATGAAGGCGCGCAGCACCCAGCGGATAGATTCGCTATTCGGCGCGGTCTTTCAGTCCTTCATCGCGCTCATCGTCATCTGGATGATTTCCATTCCCGTGGCAACCAATTTGGGCGGATCTGCGGGGCAGGGGCTGCGCGATTCCCGCATCCTGAGCAACCTCAACGCGGCCGCCCCGACGCGCCTGGCTTCCCTTCCCAATGGCGTGGCGGCGATGCTCAATGAATCGGGGCTTCCGCCCTTGGTCTCGCCGTGGGAAACCTCCATCAGCGGCAAGGACGTCGAGGACCCCGCCCCAGATGTGCAGGATCCGGAGCTGGTGCGCAGCATCCGCCCGTCTATCATTCATGTGCTTGGCGATGCCGAAGAGTGCTCCCGCCGCCTCATGGGTTCCGGTTTCGTGGTGGACAATGACTATGTGGTCACCAATGCCCACGTGGTGGCCGGCACCCAAACAGTGAGGCTGGATACGAAGCTGGGGTTGAAAGACGCCACGGTGGTCTACTACAACCCAGAGGTCGATATCGCCGTCTTGCACGCGCCGGATTTGGGCATCCAGCCCTTGCCGTGGGCGCAGCAGCCGACCCAGACCGGCGATGATGCCATGGTCATGGGCTTTCCACACTCCGGGCCCTTTAACGCTGAAATGGCCCGGGTGCGCGATCGCATCACCATCGCCGGCCCGGATATCTACTCCCAAGGCAGGGTAGAGCGCGATTCCTATACGGTGCGCGGCAATATCCAACAGGGCAATTCTGGCGGCCCCCTGGTCAATACCGCGGGCGAGGTCTTGGGCGTTATCTTCGGCGCCTCAGTGGATGATTCTGAGACCGGATATGCGCTGACCGCAGATGAGGTCATCGGCCACATTGGGGATGTCACCCAGTTGAAACGCCCGGTAGAAACGGGCGAGTGCGTGGCGCACTAGCCTTCGTATTAGATCCGCGTGGGGTATGTCTCCCCACGCGCCGTCCTACGCGCCCCACGCGCCCTATGCGCCCTACGCGCCCCACGCGCCCTACGCGTCGAGCCAGCGGCGCAGCTCGTCGACGAACTTTTCAGGGGCCTCGAGGAAAGGCAGGTTCTTGGCACCTGGAATCGAGGTGGCGCTAAACCCCGCGCGGGCGCGCAGGGCTGCCCGCTGGATGACGGGGTTCCACAAGCGCTGTTGGGCGTGGATGAAAAGGACGGGGCGCTTGACGCTTAATTCTGACCAGTTCAGCGGCACCACGGCGGTGCGCATCCGGTGATTCCACAGGATCCCGCGGCGCACTTTGCCAATCTGAGAGGCGCGCAGGCGCAGGGCAAGGATGGACTCTAGGGTGGCATCGGCAAGCGCGGGCCCCGTATCCAGGCTGAGCTCCTTGCGGTAGGCCCGGGGGCTGAGCAGCAGGGTATTCGCGCGGGTGACCTTTGGCAGGTGGCAGAGGAGGGAACGCAGGATCATCCACCCAAAATCCCAGGGGCGTGCGGCGATGGCGCGGCGGATATCCACGGGGTGCGCGGCCGAGACGGAGACCAAGCCGCGGACGCGATTGGGGCGCTCGGCAGCCAGGCACCACGCCACCGCGCCACCGGTATCGGCGCCGACGATATAGGCATCATCGTGGCCCAATGCCTGGATGAGGCCATCCAGATCCCCGACCAAGGTGCGGATATCCTGGCCTGGATCGATGGGCGGCTTATCGGACATGCCAAAGCCGCGCATATCCACCGCGGCAACGTGGTACCCGCTCTGGGCGAGGGGCCCAATGACCTCCTGAAAATCGAACCAGCCGCCGAATGCGCCGTGAATAAAAACAACGAGGGGATCGGCGCTATCGCCCGCTATGGCCACGTGCAGGCGGATGCCCCGGGTGTGGACAAACTCGTGCGCAAAGGGTCCTTCCAGCTCAACCGTGGAGGGGGGAAGTGGTGCAAAGGCCATGGAGGGCAAGGCGCCTTTCTATGTGTACAGAAAATCCGCCCCAGGAAAGGCTGAGGCGGATCTAATAGTGCGTGCGGTTTAGGTATACAGGCCGTGAGTGTCCTTCCGGTCCAGCGACTTCTGCGCCTTACCCGGAATAAGGTTCTTGAGTTCCTTGGTGGAATCTATGGTCTTCTGCGGGGCCTTAACCTTTTTGACATTCTTAACGCCGAGCAGAGCGAGGACACCGGCCGCCACGATCATCACGAGGAAGACGATCAAGAAGGCTGCCCAGCGCTCCAGCCAGAGGGCGAGGAGCTCAGCGAGGAAGAAGAAAAAGAAGAAAGAGCTGTACAGCGCGATGGTACCGGCTGCACCGAAGAAGCCGGCGCCGATGCCGCCCTTCTTGGCGGACTGCGCCAGCTCCGTCTTTGCCAGCTCTACCTCAGAGCGCACGAGCTGGGACATCTGCTCGGTGGCATTGGAGACCAACTTGCCGATGGAGGTTTCGGAGGACGATGCATCAACATCGCTCAAAGGAATCGAATTAACCTTTGGTGCGAATTGATCGGTGCCGTCAGTAAATAATCCATCGTTGCTCACGATTAATTCTCCTCGTTTTTCATCTAAACCTTGTAACGGCCCCAATGATAATAGATACAGCGCGGTTTTACGGTGCCACGCCAAAAGGTAGGGGCCTTCGGGGCTCGGGGCGTCTAGGGCTATCCTAATGTATATGCCAGAAAATGACCCGTTATCCCCGCTATTTCGCCTCCCGGGGGTGAAAGAAGGTGCGGAAAAGGCCGCGGCTGCCATCGCGCGCGCCCACCGCAGGCCCGCCGGGCTGCGCAGGTATGAGGTCATCTCCGCGGAGTCCTTGATGCGCGGGGCGCGCGCCAGCGTGGCCTTGGATGGGCACGCCATCCCCCCGCATCCTGGCCCAGGCGATGTGGAAAGCGGGCCGCTCGCCGGCGCGGTCAGCGCGTATTCCGTGGCAGCACCTGAGGTGGTAGATTCCACCGTCCGCTCCTTTGCCCGCGCGCCGCTGCAAGTGCTCGCGCGCATCGACGTCGCCGCCGGCGGAAACGGGATCCCCAGCGGCGATAGCGCGCGCTTGCAGGGCCTCGCGCGCCTGATTGCGCAGGGCAGCGGCCTCGCATTCCGCGATCTCTTGCCGAGCGTCGTGCACGCAGAAATCGCGGCAGGCGAATTCTTTGGCCCGCGCAGCGGCGTGGTGGCGCGGGTTGCGGCCCGCCTTGCCGCCATACATACCGGCTTCGATCCCCGCGGGTTTGCCGTGCCGGAGGTGTATTTCCACCGCCAATCCAAGGCCTACCGCGAGTGCCGCGCGAACTACCGCGACAAGCCTGGTGAGGTGGTGCTTTTTCACCTTTCCGCCTGGGAGGTAGGTGGCAAAGAAGCCGATGCCATCGCCCGCGCCGCTTAACCGTACGCCCGTCCCCGGTAGGCAGTGAACATCCATTCGGTGCAGGTCAGGGCCGTGCAGGTAGATAGTTTTTCTTAGCTGTTGTGATCGGGTAATGAACGTGTCATAATAATCGGTGCAAGGCCCCGATGTACTGTGCGGCCTGCCCCGGCTCGCCCCCCGAGGCCGGGTTACTGACGGTCCGCGCGCACCCCCCGATGCGCGGGCCGTCACCTATATCTACGGTTATCCACAAGACTTTGTTGAAAATGCAACTAACCGGGTACTAAGTGGTAACTTTCGCGCATTTATCCACAGGCGGGAAGTCACGCCTCTAGTGCAGGTGGCACAGGTGCTTCAGGCTAGGGGCATGAATACAGCACACTCTCGTTCCACCATCGTCGTTGCCATAGGCGAGGAAGCCTTGCGCGCCGAGGCGGTCCATGCCGCCGCCGCGACCAGCCACGAGGTCATTACGGTGACCGATCCCCGCGATATTCCGCGCAGCCTCGCCGGGGCCTATACGGTCTTGGTCGACGCGCTCATGGCGCGCGTTATCGCCTCTGCCCAAGCCGCACAGACCACGCCCGTCCCGGTGCTTTTTCTCGCCGCGGATCCGGGGCCCATCGATTATGAGGCAGCACTTGCCTGCCATGCGGACCGCGCCTTTATTATCCCCGCGGAGATTAAAGACTTGCTGGCGGCAATCGCCCAGGCCGCGCACCCGCCAGAAGATCGCCCCGGTACCGCCACCATCGCGGTGGTGGGCGCCAGCGGTGGGGTAGGTACCTCCACCTTTGCAGCGGCCCTGGCGCGATCCCACTGCATGGCGGGAGAGCAGGCGCGGGCGCTGCTTATCGATGCCACCGCGCACTCCGGCGGCCTCGATCTCCTGCTCGGCGTGGAAACTTTGCCAGGTGCTCGCTGGCCAGAGCTCAATATTGGCGATGGCAGCATCGATGCCGCCGATCTCTACCGCGCCTTGCCCTCTACTTCCGATGGCATAGCGGTGCTATCCGCAGCGCGCAGTACGGTCAAAGATACCTTCACGCTAGATGCCACGCTCTTGGCGGCGGTGACGTCTGCGGCGCACGCGGGCGAGGGCCTGTGCGTGGTGGATTGCACGGCCGAAAATATCCCGGCTGCCTGCACGCACGTGGTGCTGGTGGTGGCCGCGGAAGTGCGATCGGCCGCGGCGGCCGCACAACTTATCCTGCGACTGGATGAGGCGCGGCGCGACATCGTGGTGGTGCTGCGCCAACGGCAGTGGGCGGCTCTCAGCGCACCCGAGGTAGAAGACATTATCCACCACCGAGTCAGTGCCCAATTGCCCAGCGTGCGCGGGCTCACCCGCAGCATAGAGATCGGTGGACTCCCAGCCCGGCTTCCCGCGGCGCTCGCCAAAACCGTCCGTGCGGTGCGCGAGGAGGTAGGGGTATGAGCGCAGCGATGGATAGCTCGGCCGAGACCATGGAAAAGACCATGGAGAAGATGCAGCGGGTCATTGCCGCCGAGCCGGATCTGGTGCACGACGCCCCTAGCTTGGCCCGGCGGATCCGCGAGGAAGCAGGGGTTATCAGTGATGTCGCCGTGGTGGATCTGCTCCGGCGCTTGCGCCAAGATGCCACCGGCATGGGGCCACTGGATGCCTTATTGGCCCGGCAGGGCGTGACCGATGTCGTGGTCAACGGGCCTGAACACGTCTTTATGGACCGAGGAGAGGGGCTAGAGCGCAGCGATATCACCTTTCGCAACGATGGGGAGGTGCGCCAGCTTGCCTCTCGGTTGGCCGCGGCATCGGGCACGCGGCTTGATGATGCCCAGCCTTTTGCCGATGGCCGCGTCACGCGCCCCGATGGCGTCGTGCTCCGCGTGCATGCCCTTTTAAGCCCACCCGCAGTGGGCGGAACGTGCATTAGCCTGCGCGTATTGCGGCAGGCGCAGACCACCCTGCCGCAGTTGGTGGCCAATGGCACCGTGCCGGAGGACATCGGCCAGCTGCTTGCCGCGATGGTGGACAAGCGATTGTCCTTCCTCGTTATCGGAGGTACCGGTTCTGGCAAGACGACGCTGCTCTCGGCGCTATTGGGAACCGTATCCGAGCGCGAGCGCATCGTGGTCATCGAAGATACGGCGGAGCTATCACCCCACCACCCGCATTGCGTGAGCATCGTCTCGCGCCGGGCAAACGCTGAAGGCAGCGGGGAAATCACCATGGCGCAATTGCTGCGGCAAGCGCTGCGCATGCGCCCAGACCGCATCGTCGTCGGTGAGATTCGCGGCCCAGAGGTAGTCGATCTCCTCGCCGCGCTGAATACGGGCCACGATGGCGGTGCGGGTACCTTGCACGCCAATTCCCTCTTTGAGGTACCCGCCCGCATGGAGGCCCTCGGCGCACTCGGCGGCCTGGACCGCAGCGCCCTGCACTCGCAATTGGCGGCTGCCGTCAACGTGGTGCTCACCATGGAGCGCACGCCACATGGCCGGCGCCTGGCTCATATCGGCGTCTTAGAGGGCAATCCGGTCACCCCGCGCATTGTCTGGAGTGCAACCAAGGGGCCCGCGCCTGGCTTTGCGGGATTCTCGGCCGCGCTGTTGGAGGAACAGCGCGAAGAAGCAGGAGGTCAGGCGGATGCTTAGCTTCTTATTGCTCGCCGCAGCCCTCTTGCTGTCTGCGCCCTCGAGCGCATCCCGCATTGCTGGCAAGGACAGCCGGATAAAGGCCAGCTCCTTGGTCATTTTGGGTGCCGTATTCTGCGGCAGCTTGGTCTTCTTCTCGGTCGGGCGGATAAGTATTGCGGTCGCGGCATCGATAATTGCCTGGTGCGTGTCGTGGTATATCAAGGACATCATGGCCGCCCGCACGCGCCGGCGCAGCCGCGAAGCCCTAGCCGGATACTTCGGGGTCGTCACCGCTGACCTGCGCGCCGGGGCAACCCTGGCAAGTGCGCTATCGCGCGGGGCTGAGTCCCTTCCCTCGACGACGCCGCGGGATATGAGCGCGGCCTTAGAATCCACCGCTACGGCGGCGGCGCGCGGTGCGCCCCCACACGTGGCGCTTTCTGGCGCCCATGCGGATGCAGAACTGACCCGGCTGGGCCACCTGCTCGAATTATCCACACAGCACGGCATCGCGGTGGCAAGCCTCTTTGAGCAGGCCCAAAGCCGAATGGATGCGCTGCGCCGCCACCACCAATCCACCGCGGCCGGGCTGCAAGGACCCCAAGCTACGGCCACGGTCTTGGCCTGCCTTCCCATCGCGGGCATCGCCATGGGCGGGGCGATGGGGGCTAATTCGCTGGGCTTCTTGCTCGGCGGCGGATTGGGCGGAATCCTGCTGGTCATCGGGGTGGGGCTTGCCTGCGGCGGCTTTGCCTGGTCCCGCGTCATCATCAGAAAGGCGGCACCATGATGGCCTTTATCTGTCTAGCACTGGCCGTGCTGGTTGGGCTGCCGGCCACCAAGGGGCGGTTGGGACCGGCTACGGTACAGAACGCAGCGCAGCACACGGCGAAGACCCCGCGCGCCGGCCCGACGAAGCGCGACGGCGCAACAGTGCGCGGGGGATTGATGAGCAAACTCCAGCCCTCTACCACCGTGGATCCACTCCTTGTGGCCGGGGATATCGAACTCTTCGCAGCTTGCCTGAGTGCGGGCCTGACGGTGCACGCCGCTGCTACGGCGGTCGCGCGCACGGCAGAGACCGATACCCAGCACCTGTGGGAGACGGTATCCGCGCTCCTGGGAGTTGGCGTGCCCACGGAATCTGCATGGGACCACATGAAGGGCCATGCGGGACTAGAGGACGTGGCGGGGCTTGTCATCTTATCGGGCCAGTCCGGGGCCACCATAGCCGCCGGATGCACGCGAATCTGTACTTCTTTGCGCGCCGAAGCATCTGCTCACGCTACGGGAAAAGCAGAGCGCGCAGGAGTATTCATTGCCCTCCCGCTGGCGGTGTGCTTCCTGCCAGCATTCATCGTTCTAGGCCTCGCGCCCGTAGTGATCAGCTTGGGCGCGCAGCTTTTCTAGATGCACCACTTTTCACTTCTACTCAACCACCACACCTTTTAAGAAAGGACTCCTAAAATGTCTGCACTATTTATTAAGTACTCCCAGCTCACCCGCGCCCTCGTCCGTAACGATGAGGGGATGAGCACGATTGAATACGCCATGGGATCGCTTGCGGCCGCAGCACTTGCCGGCGTGCTGTACATGGTCATCAACGGCGGCAGCGTGGTCGATGCCATCGAGGGAATTATCACCGATGCGCTATCGAATACCCCGAGCTAGCCGGGCGCACTAGAGAAACAGAAAGGAGGAATCATGCGCACGGTAGTCGATGACGATGGTTCGGTGACCATCGAAGCCGCCCTGGCATTAAGCTCCCTCGTCCTCGTGGCGGCGGGCATCATCGGTGCGATCGCGACGATGGCGTCCTATATCGCGGCGGTGGACATGGCGGGCGCGGCGGCGAGGTCGCACGCCATCGGCGTCGAGTACCAACCAGCGCGCGAGGATGCCCGGGTGAGCGTGCAGGAAAGCGCGGGGCTTTTCAGGGCATCGGTAAGCGTCGATGCTCCCATTGGCACCATGAGCGCGGAAGCGGTCTTTCCCGCGGAGGTGGCCGGCAATGACTAGCAGGCTCCGCGGCGAGGACGGATACGCCACCATTGCCGCCACCGGAATCATCGTCGCCATTATCAGCCTGTTACTGGTCATCGCGGCGGTAGGATCACGCGTGACCGCGCGCCATGAAGCGCAAGTGGCCGCGGACCTTGCCGCCGTGGCTGGCGCGTGGGCCTTAGCCACCGGCAAGGACGCGTGTGCGGCCGCAGAAAGCACCGCGCGGGAAAACGGCGCGAGCCTCGAGGAATGCACCGAAAATGCATCCGATATCATCGCCGTTGCCGCGGTGCGCGGCCAGAGCGCCACGGCCAAAGCGGGCCCAGTTTAAACCGCGGCCTCCTGCGTCATAGTGACGAGCGCACCGAGCAGCTTGATGGCGCCGTCCTTGCTCAGGGGATTATTGCCGTTGCCGCACTTGGGCGATTGCACGCACGATGGGCACCCGGCCTCGCACGGGCAGGAGCGCACCGCCTCAAAGGTGGCCGCTATCCACTCGGGGAAGCGGCGGAATCCCTCTTCGGCAAACCCGGCACCGCCGGGGTGGCCGTCGTAGACAAAGACGGTGGGAAGCTGCGTATCCGCGTGCAGGGCGGTGGATACGCCGCCGATATCCCAGCGGTCGCAGGTGGCGATAAGCGGCAACAGGCCAATGGCGGCGTGTTCTGCCGCATGCAGGGTGCCGGGGATATCGGCGGCGGTAATGCCCATCGCAGAAAGCGCCAGCGGGTCGATGGTATAGGCCACGGCGCGGGTGGTCAGCCGCTGTTCGGGGAGATCGAGGGGAATATCGTCGCTGATGGTGCCATCGGCAAGCCGCACCTGATAGCCGGTGACGCGGTCGGTGACCTCGACCTCCACGTCCGCCACCCACAGGCCCGGGGAATAATTGATGAGGTTATCGGCCTCGCGCACGATGCGAATATCCGTGGTAGAGCGCGGGGTGGTCGAATACTCGGGGGTCTCCGGGCGGGCAAGCGCCACATAATCGGCCAGGAGGAGTTCCTCGATGACAAAACTTTCGCCCTGGTGCAGGTAGACCGCGCCGGGGTGGACCTGGCTGGTCGCGCGGGCTGCATCGATGGTGCCCAATAGCCGCCCATCGGAGGCATCCACGATCATGACCTCCTCGCCTGATCCGCCGCGCAGCGATACCGCCGAGTGGGCGGTCTCCGGGGAGAGCTCTTCCGCGCTGGAGGCGGGAATGGGTACGGCAAACCACCCGCGCTCGCGGCGGCGCACGAGGCCCTGCTCTGCAAGCTGGTGGATGACATCGCTGGCACCCCACTCAGCAATGGTGGCATCATTCAGCGGCTTTTCCACCGCCGCGCAGTAGAGATGGCCAAAGAGGATATAGGGGTTCGTGGGGTTGAACACGCTCGCTTCCACCGGCTTGCCCAAGAGCGCATCGGGGTGGTGCACCAGGAAAGTATCCATGGGCTCATCGCGGGCGACGAGCACCACGAGCGAGCCTTGCCCGCGCCGGCCCGCGCGCCCGGCTTGCTGCCAAAAACTGGCCACCGTGCCAGGAAATCCGGCGGTGACCACGGCATCGAGCCCGCCAACGTCGATGCCCAGCTCGAGGGCGGAGGTGGTGGCGACGCCTAATAAGGAGGCATCGTCAAGCGCCTGCTCCAACCGGCGGCGGTCCTCGGCCAGGTAGCCGGCGCGGTAGGCGGCGATGCGCTGCGCGAAATCCGGCCGGCCCAAACTGCCGGAGAGGGTCTCGGCGGCTACCATCGCCACGACCTCGGCGGAGCGGCGGGAGCGCACAAAGGTCATGGTCCGGGCGCCTTCCGCGATGAAGGTTGCCATCATCTCGGCGGCCTCCGTGGTGGCCGCGCGCCGCACGGGGGCGCCGTGCTCGCCCTCTGCGCCCTCCAAGAACCCAGGCTCCCAGAGCGCGACCGTGCGCGCGCCGGTGGGGGCGGAATCCTCAGTAATCGCGTGCGCCGGGCGGCCGGTGAGGCGTTCGGCATGCCGGGCCGGGTCATTCATGGTTGCGGAGGCATAAATGATGGTGGGACGCGATCCATAATGCCGGCACAGGCGGAGCAAGCGGCGCAGAACCAGGGCCACATTGGCGCCGAATACGCCCCGGTAGGAATGGCATTCATCGATGACGATGAACTCCAGGTGGCGCAGCACCCGCGCCCACCGCGCGTGCGCGGCCAGCATGGACATGTGCACCATATCGGGATTGGAAAACACCAGGCGCGAATGCTCGCGCACGCCCGCCCGCGACTCCTGGGGCGTATCGCCGTCGTAGGGCGCGGGCACCACGTTCTTGAGCTCCGGAATCCCGCGGCACAGCTCAAGCGCGGACTGCAGCTGGTCCGATCCGAGGGCCTTGGTGGGGGTGAGGTAGAGCGCGCACGCGGTCTGATCCTTTGCCAGCCGGGTGAGGATGGGCAGCTGGTAGCCCAAAGACTTTCCGGACGAGGTGCCGGTGGAAATTACTGCGTCACGGCCCTGCCACGCGCATTCGGCGAGCTCGGCCTGGTGCGCATAGAGCTTGCCGATGCCCCCATCTACCACCTGCTCCTTCAACCCCGGCAGCACCCACTCTGGCCATTCGGCGTAGCGCGCCCGCTTTGCCGGGAGCGTGGTGTGAAACGTCAGGGTGGACTCAGAAAGGCGCCGTTGAATGAGGTCTAGGAGCTCTTCACCAATGGGGTTGTTGCCCGCCGGGTGAGACAATTTTTTTACCCCCTTGTGAGTTAAATCTATCGCTTTGGCGTGGAACGTGTCACACTGTTGACAGGCCAATGTTGTCTTGGTGCGGTTTTATACTTCACGGTACTGCTCGAGGACCCATTTACCGAATAACTACCGGCGCGGCAATGCGCGCTACCTCTTTAAGAAAAGGAACTCAGTTCACCATGACACAAGGAACCGTTAAGTGGTTTAACTCCGAAAAGGGATACGGCTTCATCGAGCGCGAGGACGGCGGCGGAGACATCTTCGTGCACTACTCCGAGATTCAGGGCAGCGGTTTCCGCACCTTGGAAGAAAACCAGAAGGTCAGCTTCGAGGTTGGATCCGGTCCGAAGGGCGACCAGGCGCAGGCCGTTTCCATTCTCTAACGCCCTCTAGGGTTTTAAGCGCCCTAGGGCGTTTCGGCGTAGCCGCGGCGGGTATCCCACCACTCCGTGATGCTGTTTTGGGCCTTTTGTAGTCCGAAGCCGATGAATACGGCGGCGATAATGCTGATAACCATCGCAAACAGTGGGGTATCGGAGAACGCCATGCCGCCCACATAACCAATGGCCAAGGCTTGGAATACCCAGAGCATCACGCCAATGGTGTCGAAGAAGAGGAAGACCGGCCAGGGAAAGCGCATTGACCCTAGCAAAATGGTCATAAAGAGCCTGGCCGAGGGGATAAAGCGGGCAATGATAATGGCCGCGCCACCGCCGCGGCGTACATTGCGTTTTACCCAGGTGAGGGCCTCGTAGGCCTTCGTTCCTTTTTGAATGCGGTTAAGCAATGGCATAAACCGCGTGCCCAGTAAGAAACACAGGTTATCACCCAACATGGCTGCTACCAGCGCCACAAAGAACATGGTGGGTAGGTGTGGAAATCCCTGCGAACCGGCCCAAGCGCCGACCATATTCAGCGGGATTTCAGAGGGGAGTACTGGAAAGAAACAGTCCCCGAAAATGAGCAGGCCCACGATTGGATAAACCCACTCCGTGCCCATGATGGCTTCAATCCACATCGTTACTGTGTCAACCATCTAATCCTCCACGGGGTGTGTTGTGGGTGTGCTATCGTCCCCAACAATGCTTTCACAGCTGCTGGACTTTCTAAAAAGGTCAGTATAGACCGGTTCGGTGGGGGTGCGAAGCGCCCCCTACAAAGCCTTTTGGTGTTACCGAGTATATGGTGCGAAGAACGGTATAAACCACCTGTGTACGCTAAGGGCGATTGCTGAAAGCGCACAAATTTTAATGTTCGCATCATCGAAAGGGATGAAGTCGAAGTGGCAGAAGCGGCCGAGCCGGGCAAAACTTTAGTGATTGTGGAGTCGGCAACTAAGGCGAAGAAGATCCAGCCGTACCTGGGAGATAACTACATCGTGGAGGCCTCCGTAGGGCATATCCGCGATCTCCCGCGGGGCGCTGCCGACGTGCCGGCGAAGTTCAAGAAAGAATCTTGGGCCCGCTTGGGTGTTAACCCGGAAGATGATTTCGCCCCGCTCTACGTCGTCAGCCCGGATAAAAAGAAGAAGGTCGCTGACCTCAAATCCAAGCTGAAGCAGTGCGATAACCTTTTGCTGGCAACAGACCCGGACCGCGAAGGCGAGGCCATTGCTTGGCACCTATTGGAGGTTTTAAAGCCCAAGGTGCCGGTGCGCCGCATGGTCTTTAATGAGATCACAAAGTCCGCCATCTTGGAGGCGGCGGAAAACACCCGCGACTTGGACTATGACCTTATTGATGCCCAAGAAACCCGCCGCATCCTCGACCGCCTCTACGGCTACGAAGTCTCGCCCGTGCTGTGGAAGAAGGTCATGCCGCGGCTTTCGGCCGGGCGCGTGCAGTCGGTGGCCACGCGGGTCATCGTCGAGCGCGAGCGCGAGCGCATGGCGTTTATCTCCGCCGATTACTGGGATTTGCTCGCCACCCTGGACGCGGGGGCGGGCAGCGGCGAGGGCCCGTCGGCCTTTGACGCGCGCCTGACCGCCGTTAATGGCAAGCGCGTGGCTGTGGGCCGTGATTTCGACGATCGCGGAAACGTGAAGACCAAGGACGTCATCGTCATCACCCAGCCGCAGGCGGAGGCCTTGGAAAAGGCCCTGCAGGGCGCGGGCATGACCGTGTCCGGGGTAGAACACAAGCCCTATACCCGCAAGCCTTATGCGCCGTTTATGACCTCGACGCTGCAGCAGGAGGCGGGCCGGCGCCTGCACTTTACCTCTGAGCGTACGATGCGCATTGCACAGCGCCTTTACGAAAACGGCCACATTACGTATATGCGTACGGACTCCTCTTCGCTGTCTAAGCAAGGTTTGAACGCCGCGCGCAGCTCCGCCACCAGCATTTATGGCGAAGAATACGTCTCGGATTCCCCGCGCGTTTATGACCGCCGCGTCAAAAACTCGCAGGAAGCGCACGAGGCGATCCGCCCCGCCGGTGAGTCCTTTGCCACCCCGGGCCAGCTGTCTAGCCAGCTGGATGCGGAGGAATTTAAGCTCTATGACCTGATTTGGAAGCGCACCGTGGCCTCGCAGATGGCCGATGCTAAGGGCACCTCCATGAAGGTGGCCGTGGCTGGCACCGCGACCACGGATAACGGCACCTATGACGTCGAGTTCTCCGCAACCGGCCGCACCATTACCTTCCCGGGTTTCTTGAAGGCTTACGGCGCCGACGAGGATACGAGCAAGAAGAGCGAGAACCGCCTGCCGCACCTGGAGGAGGGCCGCGATCTGAAGGCCGAAGAGGTATCGGCAGAAGGCCACTCCACCAACCCGCCGGCGCGCTATACAGAAGCGAGCCTGGTGAAAAAGATGGAAGACTTGGGCATCGGGCGCCCGTCGACGTATGCCTCCATCATCAAGACCATCCAAGACCGCGGTTACGTGGTCTCGCGCGGCAACGCCCTAGTGCCTTCGTGGGTAGCCTTCGCCGTCGTGGGCCTCTTGGAAGAAAACTTCACCGAGCTGGTGGATTATGACTTCACCTCGTCCATGGAAGATGAGCTGGACTCGATTGCCACCGGAACGGAGGATGGCACGGACTGGCTGAACGGCTTTTACTTTGGCAACGCTGAGGCCAACGAGCACAAGGCGGCCTCCATCGCGCGGCATGGCGGGCTGAAATCGCTTATCGATGTCAACCTCGAGGCCATCGATGCCCGCAAGGTCAACTCGCTCAAGCTCTATACCGATTCGGAGGGCCGCGAGGTCTTCGTGCGCGTCGGCCGCTACGGGCCCTATATCGAGCGCGCGATCGGCACCAACGAGGACGGCAGCGTGGAATATCAGCGCGCCAACCTCTCTGAAACCGTGACCCCGGACGGGCTGAATGAACAGCTGGCGGAAAAGCTCTTCGCCACCTCGCAGGGCGGGCGCCAGCTGGGCGAGAATCCCGAAAACGGGCGCATGGTGGTGGCGAAGGAAGGCCGCTTTGGCCCCTATGTCACCGAGGTCGTCCGCGATGATGAGCGGGAGAAGGCTGAGGCGGAGGCCTTGGAGATCGTCGCGAAGGAGCGCGCAGAAGAGGATAAACAGCGCGCCGAGGAAGGCAAGCGCGCCAAGAATTGGGAGACCAAGACGGCCGCGAAGCAAAAGGAAAAGCGCATCAATGACTACATTGATGAGAAGCTGAAGCCGGGCACGGCCTCGCTCTTTAGCTCGATGGAGCCGCTGACCGTCACGCTGGAACAGGCCCTTGAGCTGCTGTCCCTGCCGCGCGAGGTGGGCGTGGACGACGGGGAGATGATCACTGCCCAAAACGGCCGCTACGGCCCCTACCTGAAGAAGGGATCGGATTCGCGCTCGCTGGCTAAGGAAGAGCAGATCTTTAGCATCACCTTGGATGAGGCCCGCCGCATTTATGCGGAGCCGAAGCGCCGTGGCCGCGCGGCCGCACAGCCGCCGCTCAAGCAACTCGGCGATAATGACGTCTCGGGCAAGCCTATGACCGTTAAGGATGGCCGCTTCGGCCCGTACGTTACGGACGGCACCACCAATGCGTCCCTGCGCCGCGGCGACGATCCGGAGCAGCTTACCGATGCCCGCGCCAACGAGCTCCTTTCCGAGCGCCGCGCCAAAGAGGCCTCTGGGGAGACGAAGAAGAAGTCTTCTAAGAAGAGCACAAAGAAGTCGACCAAGAAATCGACGAAGAAGGCGACCAAGAAGTCCAGCAAGAAGGCCACTAAGAAGGGCGCGACGAAGGCGGCTAAGAAATCCAGCTCGAAGCCTTCGCCCGGCACGAAGAACGTGGTGAAGGCCGGCTCGCGGAAGAAATAAGCGAAGAAATTAGTAAGGTGGCGGGCATGAATGATTTTCTTGCCCGCACCGAGGAAGGCGCCGCGGCCTTGACCCGCGCGGTGTCCGAAACCTTTGCCGATGTCACCGACCCAGCCCGGCGCACGCCGCGGGGCTGGCGGCGTTTCGCGTACCTGGCGCTTGGTGAATCCACGGTATGGGCCCGCCTCTTTGGCTGGAAGAAGGCCCACACCATCACAAGCGCGCCGCTTTTGCCCCTTTTGGCGGCGGAGGCGCAAAACCCCACCCTGAGCCCCGCACTGCTGGCCGGCGCGGTGGGCCAGGTGGAAAAGTCGCGCCGCTTGCACCGCCCCTCCCTCCTTGGGGTGGCAGGCGTTACCGCTAGCCACGCGGCGTATTCGTGGGTGCTTTATCGGCGCGGCGCGCGCAACGATGCCCGCGGTTGGGGCCTGCGCGCCATGGCGTGGGCGGCGGCGCTCGTCGCCACGCGCAAGCAGCCCACTCGGACCGCGGTAGCGGTGGGCGGCGCGGCGGTGCTGACCACCTCGGCGCTGGCGGGCGATCCGCGCCTGCGCACCGATGCGACGAAGGGCTTGAGCCACGGCGCCAATCTCTTGGTCGCGGCGGAAGGCCTGACTGCGCTGCGAGCGCGAATAGCAGCAGCCGGGTCTCAGAAGGACAAGAAACATGCCAAGCCCTCGAAGGCGGCCAGAGCAGTGGGCGCGGCGGAGGCTGGTGCCTTGGCCCTCGGGCACTTCCTGCTAGTCGATGCCCTGTCTAGGTAAGGCCCTGCCTAGGCAAGCTCCGCTCCGGCTGCATGCTCGGGCCATAAGACAGCCGGCGGTGCACCACCTCGAAGGGCCCGCGCAGGCCCAGCGCTTCGAGCACGCACGCGCCAATCACGGTGACCAGCCACACGCCGCAGGCGAGCCCGGCTTGGCCGAAGGCTCCTAAGTCGTGGCCGTAGTCCAGCGTGAAGGGGTGCACGAGCAGGAAAAACAGTATCGACTGGCCCACATAACCGCTCATAGAGCGTTTGCCCAGCGCGACGAAGGGCCACAAGAGCGCGGGCACGGAGGCGCCGGCGGCTAGACGTTCTTGCACGGGCTGCAAGATAAGGGCGAGCCCGGCGAGGATTCCCGGCCCGGTTAGCACGCCGAGGGTGGAATTGGCGCTACTGGCCGCGCTTGCCCAGCGCTGATCGATGATCCCGAGGGTGCCCAAGGACCATAGCGTGCCAATGACCAGCGTTACGGCCGCGGCGATGGCCACCCAGCGCAGGAGTTGGGGGCGGTGAGAGGGGACATCGGCAAGCACGCCCTCGCGCGCCCACACAAAGCCCACCAGCATGACCGGCAGGTACATCAGCACGATGAGCGGGGCGGAGATGATCTGCGCGCCTAGGGTGAGAAGCTGGCTGAGCAGCAGGTCACCGTAGGAATTTACCGTGCCAATGGCATCGACAGGGATATCGAGCCCGCCGTCAACCGCGGAGAAAATAAACGCGGCGATGCCGAGCACCGTCAGCACCCCAAGAGCGATATAAGAAATCTTGCGCAGCGTAGAATTATGCAGCGTGAGCAGCAGGGCAATGACTATGCCCGCTACGCCGTAGACAAACATGATATCGCCCCAAAACAGTAGCACCATGTGCACCGCGCCTAAAAGCGCGAGGAAGCTATAGCGCTTGGCGATGACCCTCCTCGCTTCTCCCAGCGGAAATCCCCGCCGCCACAGGCTCATCGCAATAAGCCCCACGCCGAAGCCCAGCAGGGTAGAAAACATGGGCAGGCCGCGGTTGTGCACGAAGAAAGCACCGAAGACGACGGCGATTTTATCGAGCACACTGTCATCGAGGATGCCGCCGAAATACGCGCCCGGGCGATTCTCGGTGATGATCCACGCGGTGGTCATATTCGCTATCGCGATGCCTAAAAGCGCCATTCCGCGCGCCGCGTCGGGCACGATGAGGCGGGTGCTGGCCATTAGATTTCGCACCTTTCTGCCAGGCTGGCGCGGATGGGGCGCGCCAGCTGGGTCATGCGGCGGCGCCCGCGCAGCTCGATGGATTTCATGACGGTCCAGCGGGCCTGCTCGGCCTCGTTGGCGGTCTTTAAGGTAGCAGCGTTGGTCAGGACCTGGCCGGGGGTGTCCTTGGCCATTTCGGTCAGGCGGGCGGCCTCGTTGACGGCATCGCCGATGACGGTGTACTCGAAGCGATCCGCGCCGCCGATGTGGCCTGCTACCACGTGGCCGGAGGCGACTCCGATGCCAGCCTGCAGCTCGAGCCCGCGCAACTCGCCGCGCAGCTCGCGGGCGGCCTGCAGCGCCATCGAAGTCGAGTCGTACACGTTGAGCGGCGCGCCAAAGACGGCGAGGGCGGCATCGCCTTGGAACTTATTGATGATGCCCTTATTGCGGTGCACCACCGTCACGACGTGCTCGAAGAATTTATTGAGCTCCGTGACCACTTCTTCGGGGGAGTGGTTGACCGCGAAGGTGGTGGAACCGATGACATCGATGAACAGCACCGCGACCTTCCGATCCTCCCCGCCCAATTCGGGGCGCTCATCAAGGGCGCGCTGGGCCACCTCGGTGCCCACGTAGCGGCCGAAGATATCGCGGACGCGTTGGCGCTCGCGCAGCCCGCGCATCATCTCATTAAATCCCGCCTGCAGGACGCCGAGCTCGGATCCATCGTAGATATCGACCTCGGCATCGGCCTCGCCGCGGCGCACGCGGTTGATCGCATCCTGCAGCTCCACGATGGGATCGACCACGCTCATGATGGCGAAGCTGGTGCCGATAAACCCGGTGGCCAGGGCGGTGAGGGCCAGTGCCACGATGGCCGGGATGATTTCGCTGGCATCGCCGGAGAAGAGCCCGGTGTGCTGGCCCAACAGCACCAGCACGATGCCGAGCAGCGGCACGCCGGAGGTCATCAGCCAGGTGGAAAACAGCCGGTATTTGATGGGTGGTTCGACGGTGGAATCTTCAAAGCGGCGGGCGACGGCTTGGGCAGCGACGGGCCGCACGAGGCGCTCGGCCTGCAGGTAGGTCAAGATGATGACCACTAGGCCCGCCAGGGTGGTGGAGACACCCACGACGAGCCCGAGCCGCCCGGATTGCCCGCTGGAGATAGCCACCGTCAGGATAATGCCGATGAGCCAGACCGCGGCCGCGACCAGGGATTGGTACACGGGGATGCGCAGCACGAGGGTGCGCACCATATTTGGATCGTGCGCATCGGGATTGCGCTGCCAGTCCAGCACGGGGCGGAAGAGCAGCAGGGTAGCGGCGATGCCGATGATGACGGCAAAGATGAGGTAGACCGCCGCCACGCCCTTGAGGTTGGGCAGCTCGGCGGCAAAGTCCTCGATTTCCGGCATGGGCAGGAAATAGAGGATGAAGGTCATGATCGCGATGGCGCCGATGAGATTGGCGCCCAAGACCAAGGCAGCGTATACCGGCCATTGGGTTCCCATAAGCCAACGAGCGCCACGCAATAGTCTGTTCATAACTACTTACTGTAGTAAGACCAGTAGGCTAGAGCGAGTGAATACGGGAAGCGTTGCGCAACGATTGGCAGATACCCCAGGTGTGGCCCGCACTATCTTGGGTGCCGCGCGGGCGGCGCGGGGGATGCCGGGGGCAGATCCGCGGGCGATGAGCCATTCCTGGCTCTTTACCGGCCCGCCCGGTTCGGGGCGTTCCTTGGCCGCAATCGATTTCGCGGCCGCGCTCATGTGCACGGATCCGGAGGAACCGGGCTGCGGAAAATGCGAGGCCTGCCGCGCCGTGCTAGGCACCAAGCAGCACACGGACCTGGTCTTGGTGGACCCGCAGGAGGTCATCATCTCGGTGGATACGGTGCGCGAGGTCATCGGGCGTGCCGCGAGCCTGCCCACGGTCGCCCCGTGGCGCGTGGTGATCTTCAATAACGCGGATCGCCTCAACAATAATGGTGCCAACGCGCTGCTCAAGACGGTGGAGGAGCCGCCGGAGCGCACCGTGATTATCATGTGCGCGCCTTCCGATGCCCCCGAGGATTTCTCCCAGACCCTGCGCTCGCGCTGCCGGCACCTGTACATCCCCTCGCCGTCGGTGGACAATATCGTTGCCCAGCTGGTGAGCGAAGGTGCCTCGGATCACGATGCCCGCCTCGCCGCCGTCACTTCCCTGCGCCACGTGGGCAGGGCGCGCCACTTGGTGGCAGAGCCGACGGTGCAAAAACGCCGCGCTGTGGCCATCAACCTGGCCGAGGACATCTTCCACGAATCCCAGGGCTTTCAGGCGGTGACCTCGCTTCTCAAGCTGGTGGATGCGGACGCGAAGGAATCGCACAAGGAGGAAGAAGAAGCGGAGCTGGCCAAGCTGGAAAATACCTTTGGCGTGGGCGCGAAGGGCAAGGGCGCGGCGAAGGCGCAGCGTGATGCCCGCTCCGCCATCAAGGACCTACAAGAACAGCACAAGAAGCGGGCGAAGCGACGGGTCATCGATAACCTCGACCTAGTGCTCGTCGATCTCTCCGGAATTTACCGCGACGCGCTGATGACAAAGGTGGGCGCGCAGGTGGAGATGACCCACCCGGATTTCGCGGGGCTATCTGGCGAGCTGGCGCAGCGGGTGAGCGAGGAGGGCCTCTTGGAATGCCAGTCCGCTATTTCTTATTGCCGCGAGCAGCTAACCCAGAACGTGGGCACGCAGATTGCCTTCGACGGCTTGGTGGGCAGGCTGCGGCGGGCCTGCCTTTAGCGCTGGGGGCTGTCTAGTACCGGGACCGTCGCTAGTATCGGGCCGGAGTTTAACACCGGCCCGCCAAAACCAGGCCTGAGCCCCGATTTCTTTTCCGCGCCACCCCTGCGATAGAATCGCCAGTGCTGCTTAAGCAGCGCGCCGCCTTAGCTCAGTCGGTAGAGCATTTCACTCGTAATGAAAAGGTCGCGAGTTCGATTCTCGCAGGCGGCTCCATTTTTATCTGTGCGGGTTTCTTCCTTAATGTAAACTCTCCTTCAATAGAAGCAGGCCATATGGCCTTGATGAGGGAGCAGACGATACATTGCTTATTGCTACCGTCGCAACAGAAATTCTCTTTTGGGCGTGCCTCATTCTGGGTGGTGTTCTCCGCTACATCGTTAAGGCCCCAAGAATTGGACTGGTATTTTTTATCGCTACGCCAATTATTGACATAGTCCTGTTAATTTTCTCATTTTTCACCATGCATAATGATGGCGAAGCGGGATTCATGCACGGTTTCGCAGCTTTTTATATCGCATTTTCGCTGGTCTTTGGCGGCGATATCATACGCGCAGTTGATCGGAAACTCAGCGGGAAGTCGAAAACCGAGTCTGGGAATCAGTCCGATAATAATTTAAGAAAATCCGTATATGCCAGTGCGGTGACGGCTGCGATCCTTATAGTTAGCATCGCGGTGGTAGGGCTAGACGGCAGCTTCTGGTTGATTTATTGGCTTGTTGCCGTGCTCTTTACCCCACCGATGTGGTGGGGCATTGAAAAATTTAGTCGCCGTGCTTAAGCAGGCGCGGAACCACCTTGCCGGTGGCATTGCGCGGCAGCTTGGATAGGAAATGCACGTCGCGGGGCACGGAGTGCTCGGCGAGCTTATCGTGCACCCAGGCGCGGATGGCATCGGCAGTCAGATCGCGGCCGGCGGCATCGGCAGTAGGCACCGCCCAGACGGCGATGCGGCTGAAGGTCTCGCTATCCTCCACGCCACACGCATGCACCTCATCGATGCCGGGCATGGCTTCGAGCACCTCGGTCACGGACTGGGGGTGGACATTCTCGCCGCCCACGATGATCATGTCATCGGCCCGGCCCACGACGTGGAGGAAGCCCTGCTTGTCGATGTACCCCAGATCGCCGATCGACAGCAACCCATCGACCCGATTGAGCTTGAGCTTGGGGTTGGTATAGCCGGTCATGGCGGTGGAATTGGTGAGGTAGATTTCGCCCACCTCGCCGCGGGGAACGGGGTGGCCCTCCTTATCGAGGATGCGCAGCTTGGTGCCATTGGCCACCTTGCCCACCACATCGGGGTTTTCTGCGACCTGTTCCATCGTGGCCGTTGAGGCAAGCGCCAGCTCCGTGGAACCATAAACATTGCAGAGGATGGGGCCGAAGCGCGCATTGGTGTCCTTGACCACCTGCGGGGTAAGGGCATTGCCGGCAGAGGCTATGAAGTTCAGGCTCGAGGTATCGAAAGCGCCCTCGGGATCGTGATCCACCAAGCGCTTGAAAAAGATGGGGGAGGAGAGCATGCCGTCGAGGCGGTAGCGTTGGACATCATCAAGCACCTGCTCCGGTTCAAAAACGCGGCGGGTGACGATGGTATTGCGCAGCCCCAAGGCGATATTGATGCAGGCCCAGCCCCAGGTGTGGAAGATGGAGGCCGTCATCTGCACGCGCTGATCGGCGCGCCACGGGATATTGCCCACGATGGAGGCGAGTACGACCGGCAAGGTCGGCTCGGGGCGCACGATGCCCTTGGGGATGCCGGTCGTGCCGGAGGACATCAGCACGATGGGGCCGTGCTTGGGAAAGGCGGGCAGCACGATATCCATGGGATTCTTCACGATCTTATCGAGCGTGGGTAGATCGCTCGCCCCCGTATCGTGGGCGATAATGACCGGAATATCGAGGTTGGGATCGACGCGATCGATGAATTCATCATCGATGACGAGGACGTTAATGCCATTTTCTTCGATGCAGCCGGCGAGCTGCTCTGGGGAAGAACCGACATTGAGTAGGTAGATCCCGGCACCGGCGTAGCCCTTGGCGCCCAAAGGAATGATGATGCCGCGGCCGTTGCGGGCCATGACGCCGAGCCGGATTTCCGGCAGCTCCAAGGACTCTAGGTAGCGGGCGAAATTCTGCGCGTGGGATCGCAGCTGGTGGTAGGTGAGGGTGCCATCGTCATCGATAAGCGCGAGGCGATCGGGGCAGGTTAAATAGGCCTGCTCGATTTCGCGCGCCGTGGTGAAGCGGTAACGCGCGAGGTTGGGCAGGAGCTTGAGCTGCCCGCCAAGCCCGCCTTGCCGGGTGATAAGCCCTGACTTGAAGAGGGCAGGAAAGAACTGGCTGAGCGCGGAGGCGTGGAAGGGAACATCAGACAATTTCATGGAAGAGAAAGCTCCGAAAAGAGAAGATAACGAAAATATAACTACGAACGATATCGTCAGAAGAAAAGATAGTGTTGCTTTTAACTCGAAAAATGTTACCAGAGTGACTAATATGCACTTAAGTTACAAGGTGTGAAGAAAAGGTCTCTCAATGAAATCTATAAAACTCAAGGCATTTTCGGTCGTCGCTTCCGCGATTGCGGTGGTGGGCGTGGCGGTAGCGGCGCCGCAGGCTAGCGCGGCAGAGCGCAATCTCGTTTCCTTCGGTGACTCGGTCATTGCGGATCCGAACGGCGGGGAATACTTGAAGGACCGCTTCAATCCAACGCGGGTAATCGGGGAAAACTGCCCCACCTCCTTCAACTATGCGAAGCGGGCCGGCGCCAAGATGGGGCTGCCGGTGCGCGATTTCTCCTGCTCCGGTGCGGTGTCGATGTCCAATGGCCCGCAGATCTGGCAGCAGGTGGATGCCGCCATCGGATCGGGCGCGCTGACCCCAGATACCGCGCGCGTACTGATTACCACCGGCTTCAACGACACCTATAACCACCGCGAACTGAACATGGATCAGATTCGCCGGGAATTTACGGACCGCACCGCCCCGCAGATTGAACGGATTAAGCACGCCGCACCGAATGCCCGCATCCAGATCGTGGGCTACCCCACCATCGGTTCGGGGCCGCACTACTGCCTTGTTCACGTTGGCCCGACGCCGCTGGATTCGACCTTCCTGCCCATGGTTCAGGACTACGAAAACAAGGCGCAGTGGATGCAGGTTGATCTGGCGGCCCGCACGGGCGTGCAATTCCTGGACATGAAGCCATCGACCCGCAATAACGGCATGTGCGCCAATGCGAATGACCGCATGTGGGCAGGTCTCGTGGACTTTACGGCGGGCGCGGGCAACTTGCCCATCCACATGAACCAGCGCGGCCACGAGCACGCGGCCAACGTGATTGCGGCTTCCTAGCAACCATTTTCATTACCGCGGCCATATTGAAAATGTAGGTATGGTTGTGGACATGACTGTAAAAGCTGTTATTGCCCGCTCTAAAGGCGCGGAAGTTGAGACCGTAAATATCGTCGTTCCCGAGCCCGGCCCCAATGACGTCATCGTGCGGGTGCAGGCCTGCGGTGTATGCCACACAGACTTGGCCTACCGCGATGGTGACATCGAGGACGCTTTCCCCTTCCTGCTGGGCCACGAGGCGGCAGGCGTGGTGGAGACCGTAGGTTCTGCGGTCACCCACGTGGAGGAGGGCGATTTCGTCGTCCTGAACTGGCGCGCAGTATGCGGCGAGTGTCGCGCTTGCAAGAAGGGCGAGCCCAAGTACTGCTTCAATACCCACAACGCTTCCAAGGCCATGACCTTGGAGGACGGCACCGAGCTCACCCCTGCGCTGGGCATCGGTTCTTTCGCGGAGAAGACCTTGGTCCACGAGGGCCAGTGCACCAAGGTTGATGAGATGGATCCTGCCGCTGCTGGCCTGTTGGGCTGCGGCATCATGGCTGGCCTGGGCGCTTCCGTCAACACCGGCGATATCCAGCTGGGCGAGTCCGTAGCCATCTTCGGCTGCGGCGGTGTCGGTGTGGCAGCGATTGCTGGTGCGAAGCTGGCGGGCGCGGCGAAGATCATCGCCGTAGACATTGATGAGTCCAAGCTGGAGACGGCGCGCGAGTTCGGTGCCACCGACACCATTTGCTCGAAGGGCATGTCGGAGCAGGAGGTTATCGATGCGGTGCGCGATCTCACGGGCGGCTTCGGCACGGATGTTTCCATCGACGCGGTGGGCATCCAGCCGACGTGGCGCCAGGCCTTCTACTCCCGCGATCACGCCGGCCGCATGGTGATGGTGGGCGTGCCTAACCTGACCGACCACGTGGACATCCCGGCCATCGACCTTTACGGCCGCGGCGGTTCCATCAAGCCGGCTTGGTACGGCGACTGCTTGCCGGAGCGTGACTTCCCCGCATACGTTGCCCTGCACAAGGCCGGCAACTTCCCGCTGGATAAGTTTGTTTCTGAGCGCATCGCGCTTGACGATGTCGAGTCTGCCTTCCAAACTATGAAGGACGGCAAGGTACTACGTTCGGTGGTGGAATTTTAATGCAGATTGAAAGCACGGTAACTTCCGGAAAGTTCCGTTTGGACGGCGGCGAATGGGACGTGGACAATAACGTCTACGTGCTTGGCGATGCCTCCAGTGTCTACATCGTCGACCCTTCCCACGACCTCGATGCCGTGGCAGAGTTGGTGGGCGATCGCAAGGTTGAGGGCATCATCTTGACCCACGGCCACAACGATCACTGCGAGCTCGCGCCGGAAGCAGCAAAGCGCTTTGATGCGGATGTCTACATGCACCCGGACGATGACATGCTGTGGCAAGAGGCCAATGGCGATGCCCACTACATCGACCTAGCCGATAACGGCCAGTTCGACATCAACGGTGAGAAGATCACTGTCTACCACACCCCGGGCCACTCGCCGGGCTGTGTTGTCCTCTACGTCGATGGCACGCTTTTGTCTGGCGATACCCTGTTTAACGGCGGCCCTGGCGCAACGGGGCGCAAGTACTCGGACTTCGATGTGATCATCGAATCCCTGCGCAACGTCGTATTCAATTTGCCGGATGATACGAAGGTCTTGCCGGGCCACGGCGATGCCACGACGGTGGGCGCGGAAGCGGCGCGCATCGACGAGTACATCGAGCGTGGCTACTAAAAATCGCGCAAGTACTCTCCGTAGCCGGATTTGAGGAGGGGCTGGGCTAGCGCTTCCAGCTCCGCCTGGGAAATGAATCCGGCTTCGTAGGCCGCTACCTCGGGGGAACCGATGATGATGCCCGTTCTTTTCTGCATCACCTCTACGTAGGCGGCGGCCTCGCTCATGGAATCGACGGTGCCGGTATCCAGCCAAACACTACCGCGGTGGAGGCGCTGCACACTTAGCGCGCCGCGGCGCAGGTAGGCCTCGTTGATGGAGGTAATCTCGAGCTCCCCGCGATCGCTTGGCGTGATGGACTTAGCGATATCGATGACAGAATTATCGTAGAAATACAGCCCGACGACGGCATGATTAGATCGCGGCTCGGCCGGCTTTTCTTCAATGCTGAGCGCTTGGCCCGCCTGGTCGAATTCGACGACGCCGTAGCGCTGCGGATCCGAGACTTCATAGGCAAAGATGATGCCGCCCTCTGGATTGCGGCACTGGCTTAGTTCCCCGCCGAAGCCGTGGAAGATATTATCGCCGAGGACCAGCGCAACGCTGTCATCACCAATGAAATCCTCCCCAATCAAAAAAGCCTGCGCCAACCCTTCGGGCCGGTGCTGCACGGCGTAATCGATCATCAGCCCGAGCTGGGATCCATCCCCGAAGAGCCTTTGAAACGCCCCAGCGTCCTCTGGGGTGGTGATGATGAGGATCTCCCGAATGCCCGCTTGGATGAGCGTGGTTAACGGGTAGTAGATCATCGGCTTGTCATAGATGGGCATAAGCTGCTTAGAGATGCCCTTAGTGATGGGATAAAGCCGCGTTCCGGATCCACCGGCGAGGATTATGCCTTTCATCGCTACTCCTCGCTGGCCTCGGTGTTTTCGTTAGTTTTGGCGGTTCCGGCGGTTGCTCCGGCGCCAGGCTCGCCGGTATCACCGGTATCGCTGGGCTCACCGGCACCGCTGGGTCCGCTGGGCTCGCTGGGTTCGCTAGGGTACAGTGCGAGATACAAGGCGAGGGCTGCCCGCCAATTTTGCGGCGAAAATCCCGTGGCCTCGATTTTATCTAGGGCAAGTGTCGACTCTTTGGGGCGCGGTGCTTCGGGGCCGACGATTTCCCGATACTGCTCGGTGCTTACCGGCGTGACCTCTGAGGGGTCGTGGCCCAGGCCGATGAATACGGACATCGCCATTTCATCGCGCCCGACGGTATCGCCGGAATTGGAGATATTATAAATCCCGTACTCGGGCCGGGTGCGCAAGAGATGCGCTATGCCCTTGGCCAAATCCTCAGCGAAGGTGGGGCGCCCGCGCTGGTCATGAATGACCTTCGGCTCCTTATCCGCTTCGGCGAAGCGGCGCATGGTGGCGATGAAATTCGGGCCATCGCCAAACACCCACGAGGTGCGCACAACATAATGCTGCGGTGCAGTCTGAGCGGCGGTTTCACCAGCAGCCTTCGACGCCCCGTAGGCGGATAGGGGCGAGGGGATCTCGTCTTCAGTGTGCAGCTCCTTGAATCCATCGAAGATGTAGTCGCTGGATACGTGTACGAAGGTCAGCTGGTTTTCGGCAGCGATGCGGGCGAGTTTGGCCGGTGCTTCGGCGTTTACGGCCCAAACGGCGGCGCGATCGTCCTCAGCGCCATTGACGTCGTTGTAGGCGGCGCAGTTGATGATGGCTTCGTATTGTTTCCACTGGCGCTGCGGGGGATTGGTGATGTCGAACTCCGCGTGGGTACAGAACTCGGCATTCTTGAGGACCCGCTTCAGTGCCCGGCCAAGCTGACCGTTCGCACCGGTAACGAGGATTTTGCGGGGTGGCATGGGGGCTACATCTGCAAGCGCCGGCAGTTGCTTGTCTTTTTCTGAAACCTCGCGTGGTTCGAGGGGCCACTCCACAGCGTCGAGGTTGGTTCCGGTATAGCGTGCCTCGGGGGACCAATGCTCGTTGACTAGGTAGGAGTAGGAAGTTTCCTCGAGGGCTTGAAAGCCATTGGCGACCCCGCGTGGTACAAATACGGCGGTCTCCGGCCCCACCTCATGGGTGACAATTTCGCCGAAGGTTGCGGAACCTTCCCGTAGATCGCACCAGGCACCAAAGATCTTGCCGTGCGCGACGGAGATGAGCTTGTCCCAAGGCTCAGCGTGCAGCCCGCGCGTAGCACCGGTGCGGTTATAAGAAATATTATTTTGTACCGGCTGGAACGAAGCCAGCTCTGGTGCGGCCTTAGCAAGCTTTTCGCGCTGCCAGTTTTCCTTGAACCAGCCACGGTTATCTCCGTGTACGTCCAGCTCAATGATGCTTAGGCCTTCAATGGCGGTGTTGTGTACCTGCATAATTACTGTCCTTGCTCTTTATAGCGGGCTTCTACAGAATCCTTTTGGAAACGCCACCAAGTTTCGTTATCGCGATACCAGGCGATGGTATCTTCTAGTCCCGCCCGGATATCGGTATAACGGGGCTGCCAATCCAATTCGCGGCGCAGCTTGGAAGTATCCATGGCATAGCGCTGGTCGTGGCCGGGGCGGTCCGCCACGTGCTCGTACAGGGCCCGACCTCCTTGGGTATGTCCCATGATTTCGCAGATCATCTCGATGATGCGCTTATTATCGATGTCCGGCTGATCAGCGCCGATATTATACGTCTCACCTATCCGCCCCTCTTCGAGGATTTTTAGCACTGCCGCATTGTGATCGTCGACGTGGATCCAGTCGCGCACCTGCTCACCCGTGCCATAGAGCTTAGGCGTATGCCCGGAAAGGATATTGGTGATTTGGCGCGGGATGAACTTCTCGATGTGTTGGTAGGGCCCATAATTATTCGAGCAATTAGAAATGGTGGCGCGCAGTCCAAAAGAACGGACCCATGCCCGCACGAGGTGATCGGAGCTCGCTTTGGTAGCCGAATAAGGGCTGGAGGGCGCATAGGCGGTTTCCTCAGTGAACTTGGTATCCGCCCCAATTTCTAAGTCCCCGAATACCTCATCGGTAGAAACGTGGTGAAAGCGGACATCGTATGCCCGGCACGCCTCCAGAAGAGTATAGGTACCCACCACATTGGTCTGGATAAACGGTGAGGGAACCCGCAGCGAATTATCATTATGCGATTCAGCGGCGAAGTGCACGACGATATCCGCCTTGGCGACGAGCGGCTTTACCGTCGTAGCATCCGCGATATCGCCCTCCACTAATTCCACATCGAGCCCCGCAAGGTTATCTCGGTTGCCGGCGTAGGTCAGCTTATCCAAAACGGTGATGTGGGTATCTGGGCGAACCTTTGTCATGAGGCGCACGAAATTGGCGCCGATGAAGCCGGCGCCGCCAGTAACGAGCATGGTGTGCATGAGTCTCCAGTGTAGGGCAGTCCGTATAGGCGCTGCGCGTGGACAGTCCCAAAACGCTTGTACACGCACTTCTAGGCCGCACGACATGATCGTACGGCCTGAAGGCATGATGATGGGTGGGGAGTAAGGCATACTCACGCTGCGCCGGGAGGCGGCGGAGAAGGTGGTGAGCCCAGCGCCGAAGGCTGCGGCGATTCAACCGGGGAACCGGGTGGTGAATCCACCGGTGCATGAGGCTGAGCAGGCGGGTCAGTGAGCTTGCGCGCCGGGGCTTGCTCCGCAGCGGGGGAGTCATTGAGCTCTACCGAGGGGGAAAGGCCTCCGGTATGCGCCGAGCGATAACCCACCCGGCCCGTTTCCGGGTCTCTTTCCGCATGCCCCATGCCATTACGGCCATCGCGGTTATCGTTATTGTCCACGTGGTGCCGGCGGCATAACAGGGTCAGGTTCCGGAGGTCTGTAGCTCCCCCGTGGGACCACGCCTGCAGGTGGTGAACATCGCAGTCTTGCCACGGCCGGTTGCAGTCTGGGTGTGTGCACACGATTTCATTGGCGGCGAGCGCCAGCTTTTGCCACAGCGAAGCGGTGCGCTTGGTGCGCCCGAGCTCGAGCGGGAAGCCCTTGTCATCAACGGCGCAGAAAAAGTCGTGCTGCGCGGCGCCCAAGCGGAGAAGATCGAGCGGGGATAGGTCGATTCCCACGCTCGTGGTGAAGCGGGTGTCACTGCTCATCGCTTGTAGCTCTTCAAGAGTGGTAGCGACGAAGAAGGAACCGAGACCGTCCGATTTCTTTTGGCCTGCGGATAAGTAGCTCCCCAGTGCCGCGGTCAACTGATCTGCCATGCGCTGGGCATAGGTGCGCGTATCGTCTTCGGGACTCAGGCTTTCGCTGCCTTTATTCTTGGCAGGGGCGAAAGCGCTGGCTAGGACCGCGGCGGCGGAGGCATCGAGGTAGCCGGAGATGTGCACGCCACCGTCTGCATCTTGGTTAGAAATGCTGAAGCGGCGCTTGCGGGTGGCCGCGTGCGGATCGCGCTTCCCAGAGGGATCGACGGCGTGCTTATTTGCTTTGCGGATAGCCTGCCGCAGCCAATCGCGCAGGGACTCATAGGAGCGGCGTTTAGCCTCCTCTAGAGCCTTATTGCGCAGCTCCCGCGGCCCAGGAACCGCGAACTTATTGAGGTTACGCAGCTCCCGTTCGATGAGGTTGAGGATGCGCTCTGGGATAGGGTCTTCCTCGAAGAGCTTCTTGCGGCGCTGTTCTCCCGCGCGGCGCTCACGTTCGGCGCGGCGGCGCGCTTCCTCCTCGGCTTTCTTTTGCGCGGCCGCGTCTGCCTCGTCGTCTGCTGGCGGGGGAGTAGGTTCAGGATCCTCGATGGGTGCAAAGAGGTTCTTGCCGTTGCGCAGGCGTGCGGCGGCTTCGGACTCCGTGAGGCCAAGGCGGGCGACTAAATAGTCCTTAGCCTTAGAGGAGCCGACCCGCCTGCCGGCATCATCGCGCTCTGCAATAAAGGCAAAGGCGGCATCGATAGTGGATTTATTGCCCAGCGCCCGTTCTAAATGCTCGAAGTTAGGGTGGAGCAATTCGAAGGAGAGATCGTCCGGATTCTGCATAAGGTTGCGCAGGCGCGTAAGCCCCGCAGCCACATCAGAAATCGCTGAATTGATTTCTGTATGCTTAGCAGTTTCCATGGTTCCCTCCTTCCTGTTTCGCTTTCATGTTCTATTCTAGGTCAATAAAACACCAGCGCAACCGCAAGAAAGGAATTGGTCAATAGACTGTACATTCCCCACTAGAATGGGCTCAGCCGCAACCAAACACGCCCAAAACGCACCTAAAACGCAACCAAAACCACTAGTCCGGAAACTTGGGCAACGCGGTTTCATCGAGCCATGCGGCAACGGTGGCATCGAAAAGAGCGGCGTCCGGCGCAGCCCCCCGGAAGGACGAGAGGAGATCGGAGGGCTGAACCACGGAGTGTTGATGCTGGGTGAGGTAGGAGGTGAGGGTGGGGAAGAAGGCATCGCCAAGCAGCCGGTGAATGGCGTGCACCGCGAGGGCCCCGCGCTTGTACACGCGGTCATCGAACATATCGCGCGCACCGGGATCAGAAACCTTGATGTCTTGGCGCTTGCGCATCAGAACTTGGTAATGCGAGCGCGCCGCCTCGCGCGCGGAGGAGGCACCCTTGTGCTCACCCCACAACCACTCGCTGTAGCAGGCAAAACCCTCATTGAGCCAAATATCCTTCCATGCAGAAAGGCCAACGGAATTGCCAAACCATTGGTGGGAAAGCTCGTGTGCGATGAGTCGCTCGAAGGCGTGATCGCCTTTCACATGGTTGGAACCAAAAATGGACAGGCCCTGGGCCTCGAGGGGGATTTCCAGCTCATCCTCGGCAATGACGACCTGATAGGCGGGGAAAGGATAAGGCCCGTAGATAGAGGAGAAGAAATCCACCATCTCTTGCTGCCGGGAGAATTCTTCGCGCACGCGCTCGCGCAAGAACGCCGGCGCCCACGCCTGGGTATCAGCCCCCAGCGAATAAGAAGAAAACTCGCCTACCTGCACCGTTGCCAGGTACGTGGCCATGGGGTGGCGTGTGCGGTAGTGCCACCGAGTGGTGGAACCGCCGGCCTTGCGGGAGACCAATTCGCCATTGGAAATGACGGTAAAGGGGCTATCGGCGGTGATGATGATGTCATACGTCGCCTTTTCTGAAGGCGTGTCATCGCACGGGAACCAGCTGGGCGCGCCATTAGGCTGGCTGGCCACCAACGAGCCGGATTCGGTTTCCTCCCAGCCAATTTCGCCCCACGTGGTGCGGATGGGGCGCGGGCTGCCGCCATAGCGAATGTGCAGCTCAAACTCAATCCCGCCAGGAATCTCGTCTGCAAAACGCAGACGCAGCTTCCCCGAAGATTGGCGGAATTTAGCCACCCGCGGCGCGTGCTTGGCGGTCACTCGCCGGGCCACCATCGCCCCGCCGAGGTCCAATGTTAAGGAGGTCAGCTCTTCCACCGCGCGCACGCTTAAAATGGCCTCACCCTGCAACAGGTTTGGCTCCACGCGGTAGTTCAAGTCCAGCGTGTAGTGGGTGACTTCAAAACCAAGGTTGAAGTCCACGCCGGTATAAGGATCAGTATGCGCACGCGAAAAGGCGGTAGGAAGCAATGTCATAATATTGCGATCCTACCGCCCGTCAGGCAAAGCCTAAATTTAGCTATTGAATGCCTTCTCGAATACTTGCCAAGAATCCTTCAGATCCTGGTTCCAGTGCGGCCACGAGTGGGTTCCGGTATTGCGGAAGTTAAAGGTGGCTGGCACGCCGGCCTGGTCAAGCTTGGCCTTGAAATTGTGGGTGCAGTAATTTACCCCGGCCTCGATGGCTCCGCCTTCAATCTGCAGGGTGGCGGATCCCTGCGCTGCCTGTAGCGGATTGTAGCCCTTGGATTGGATATAGGAGAACGTATCTTCCTCGCCGGCCAAGCCAGAACCGGAAGAAATGTATAGCTCGGTACCGCGTAGCTTCTCAGCGTTCATCATGGCGTCGTTGTAACGGTTGGTCTCGGAGCCGTACGGACCCCACATTTGATCCACGCTGCCGCCGCCGCGGTTGACCGTCAACTCTACGCCCTTGCGTTCCAGTGGGTAAGCGGTAGCGGCACAACCGGCGTAGGAGCCCACTGCATCGTAGAAGCCCTGGTTGTGCTGGGCTAGCAGCAGGGAAGAGGTGGCGGACATGGACATGCCGGCAATGGCGCGGTGGTTATCCGCGTTGATGTGCTTTTCAATGGCACCCGGCAGCTCCTTGGTAAGGAAGGTTTCCCACTTTTGCGGTCCCTGCAGGAATTCTGAATTCGGCTCAGAGATCCAGTCGGTGTAGTAGGAGAACGCACCGGCCTGCGGGACTACGACGTTCACGTCCTTTTCGTGGTAGAAATCAACGGCATCAGAAAGCTTTAGCCAGTCCATGTCTTGCTCTGCTCCGCCTGCGCCATTGAGCAGGTAAATGGTTGGGCGGTTTTCGCTCTTGGCGCGGATGACGGCTAGCGGAATCTTCCGGTCATTCATTGCCGGCGAGGTTGCCTCGAGCGTTTCAACGCGCGCGTCGTCCTTGTACTTCTTGTACCAGGACTTACCCTCGATCTCCGGGGTAGGTTCCAGCGGGGAAATCGTGGACTGTGCGGCATCGCCCGCTACCTGCTGCGGGGTGAGCTCGGCTGCGCCCGCCACGGGGGCATAAGCTAAGCCCGTGCAAACCGCAGCTGCCGCGAGGATAGAATTAAGACGCTTCATGGTGCTTCTTTCCAGTGGGGAGTGGACTCGATAACTATACTTCGGCCGCGAAAAATCGGCATGTTGAGGGAAGTATATTCAGTATTCCTACATGTAGACCTAACCATTAATACTGCCCAATAAATGCTTGCCGGTAAAGACTTTCACTGATGTGGGGGAGTAGCGGGGGTAGGCATACCTTCATTGCCTTTTCCGCTATCAATGATAAGTAACGCTGTGACAACTGAGGTTTCTATGTCATAATTTCCCAATGAAGCACAGCGTGACGTGGTTGGCGCCTGTAATAACATCAGTAGCGGCTGCGTTAGTGCTTTTAGTGTGAAAAGCTAAGCAGCGAGATTGTGTACTCGCGCCCCATCAAGAGAAAGAACAGCAATGAACCTTTTTGATTCCGCCCTCGTGTCCTTCAATGAATTCATTGGGCCATTCATCCACTCTGCAATGGATGCATATTCCACGCTGCTAGCATCCTTGGGCGTGATTTAAGTCCACGAATGCTTAAGGGCCCTGCGGAGGTGCATCTGCTGCTTGCCGATGCCCCCTTTGCAGGGCCCTTTCCTTCTCCTCACCGCCGCATGGGGTGGGGTGCCCCCCAAGTGTGACCAATTACGCGACATTGAGGACAAAGTTACGTATCCTGTAGGGCGTGACTAACGAACATTATGACGTAGTAGTACTCGGTGCGGGCCCTGGCGGCTACGTTGCCGCCATCCGCGCAGCTCAGCTTGGAAAGAAAGTCGCTGTTATTGAAAAGCAGTACTGGGGCGGAGTCTGCCTCAACGTAGGCTGTATTCCCTCCAAGTCGCTGCTGAAGAATGCAGAAGTCGCCCACACCTTCAACCACGAGGCGAAGGCTTTTGGCATCTCCGGCGATGTTTCCTTTGATTTCGGTGTAGCCCACAAGCGTTCCCGCAAGGTTTCTTCGGGCATCGTCAAGGGCGTTCACTACCTGATGAAGAAGAACAAGATCACCGAGATCAACGGTCTGGGTTCCTTCAAGGACGATAAGACCATTGAGATTACTGAGGGCGATGATGAGGGTAAGACCGTTACCTTTGATGACTGCATCATCGCTACCGGTTCCGTGGTCAAGTCCCTGCCTGGAGTTGAGCTCGGCGGCAATATCGTCTCCTATGAAGAGCAGATCCTGAACGAGGAAGCACCGAAGTCCATGGTCATCGTGGGCGCCGGCGCCATCGGCATGGAGTTTGCTTACGTGCTGGCCAATTACGGTGTGGACGTTACCATCGTGGAGTTTATGGACCGCGTCCTGCCGAACGAGGACAAGGACGTATCCAAGGAGATTGCCAAGCAGTATAAGAAGCTCGGCGTTAAACTCCTGACCGGTTACAAGACCACCTCTGTGAAGGACAACGGCGACGATGTCACCGTTGAGGTGGAATCCAAGGACGGTTCCAAGCAGGACACCCTGACCGTGGATCGCGCCATGATCTCCATCGGCTTCGCCCCACGCGTTGAGGGCTTTGGCCTTGAGAACACTGGCGTTGAGCTGACTGAGCGCGGTGCCATCGACATCGATGACCGTATGCGTACCAACGTTGACCACATTTACGCCATCGGTGACGTCACCGCGAAGCTGCAGCTGGCACACGTGGCAGAGGCACAGGGCGTCGTGGCGGCAGAAACCATTGCTGATGCAGAAACCCAGCTCTTGGGTGACTACAACAACATGCCGCGCGCTACCTTCTGTAACCCGCAGGTCGCATCCTTTGGCTACACCGAAGAGGCAGCCAAGGAGAAGTTCCCGGATAAGGACATCAAGGTTGCTACCTTCCCGTTCTCCGCAAACGGTAAGGCAGCCGGCCTGAATGAGACCGCTGGCTTTGTCAAGCTTATTGCTGACGGCGAGTTCGGCGAGCTCATCGGTGGACACATGGTGGGCTCTAACGTTTCGGAGCTCTTGCCTGAGCTGACCTTGGCGCAGCGTTTCGACCTGACCACTGAGGAAATCGGCCGCAACGTACACACCCACCCGACCTTGTCTGAGGCCATGAAGGAAGCCGCCGAGGGCATCAGCGGCCACATGATCAACCTCTAAACAAGCGCCCCTATACCGCATAACGGCACCGCAGCGTTCTCCAGAAAGGAGGACCGCGGTGCCGTTTCGCTGTGTGCGGCTAAAAGCCCAGCTAGTAAGGCGCGACCGCCGAGCGGTGGATATCGATATCGATCGCCTCGTTGATGGGCGGGAAAGCGCGCTGCGAGCAGTTTTCCCGGGCGCAGGTCCGACACCCTGGACCGATGGGGGTGGCTGCGTGGAGATTGGTGAGGTCAAGGCCCTCCGCATAGACCGTGCGGTCGGCATGGCGGGCCTCGCAGCCTAAGCCAATGGCGAAGAGCTTATTAGTATCGCCATAGCGTCCTTGGTGGTGCTGCACGGCGCGGGAAATCCACAGGTAGTTGCGGCCATCGGGCATCTGCGCGAGCTGGCGCGAAATGACCCCCGGGCGGGTGAAGGTCTCGTAGATATTCCACAGTGGGCAGGTGCCGCCGTTATTGGAAAAGTGCACGCCGGTGGCGGATTGCCGCTTGGACATATTGCCTGCACGATCCACGCGCACGAAGGTAAAGGGAATGCCGCGCAGGTTATCGCGCTGTAGGGTGGAGAGCCGGGATGCGACTGTCTCATATCCCACGCCGAAGACCTGGCACAGATACTCCACGTCGTAGCCGGCGCGCTCGGCTTCGCTGTGCATCATGGCATAGGGCATGAGCGTGGCGGCGGCGAAGTAGCTGGCCAGGCCGCGTTGCGCCAGGCTGCGGGAGGCATCAGAGGTAAAGGGCTCATCGGCCACCAGCGCGGAGATCTGGTCTTGGGCCTCGAGCAGGCCGAGCTCGGCGGCCATGCGGAAGGCGCGTTGGCCCTCGCTCAGGCGCGAGGCGAGCGTGAACTGCCCGCTCTCGCGGTCAAAGCGGTGCAGCGTGCCATCCATCTGCGCCGTCAGCTCGATTTCTACGCCGTGTTCCTCGCGCAGCCGGTTTGCCAGCGCCTGCTCGGTATCGCGAATGCCGAACCCAGAAACGGCGAGTTCACCGGCAAGTTCCTCCGCGCGGTGATCCAGCCCGTCCAGGTAATTCTGACGGGCGTAGAAGAAGTCGCGCACCTCATCGTGTGGCATGGATAAGGCAGCTGCGCTTTCCGATGTCCTCCTCGTATCCGTAGCCAGCGACAGCTTATCGCGCACATTGCGATAGCGACGGTGTACATCGACAAGCGTGCGGGCAACGGTGGGGTGGTTATACACCAGCTCCGAAAGCTCCTGCAGTTCCACTGGGGAAGGGCACAGTTCCTTGTCTTGGATGACGTCCTGGATCTCTGCGAGGAGGCGGGAATCATCATCGCGGGAGAAAAACGTGGCATCGACGCCAAAGACCTCGGTAATGCGCAGGAGAACCGGCACGGTCAGCGGGCGGACGTCGTGTTCAATCTGGTTGACGTAACTGGCGGAAAGGCCGAGGGTGCCAGCTAGGGAGGCTTGGCTGAGATCGCGTTCACGGCGAAGCTGGCGAAGGCGAGAGCCCACATACGTCTTACTCATGCGCCAAAGATTACTAGTAGAAAGCGCGCGTGTGCATCTTTATGGCGAAAATTTTGTGAAGACTCTTCGCTACCTGGACACCGGGTTTGTGGGGTTTCATGCGAAAGTTTGACACATAAAGGGGTGGGTTAATCACTCGCGTAACGCGGAGTGGTGAAGCTCACAGTTTGGTTCATAAATATGAAACATCTGTATTGCGTAAATGAAGGTGGCCAAGGTGACAGCGTTTTCGCATTCTTGTTCTCAGGATACCCTTACCTAAAAGATCTCACCGCCTGATCGTGCCTGCGAACCAGGAGCGAATGGCTGCTCGAAAATAACTAGTAACCAGCGGTTAAGCCCGGTTAAGGTAAGTACGACTATGGAGGTGTCATGACTTTAAGAAATCCGGACCGTGAGGCAATTGCTCACGGCCACATCACTAATGAACCAATTCGTCAGAATTCCGGAACGCCATCGTGGGTACTGAAGCTCATCATGGCCGTCACCGGTTTGCTCTTTGCGCTTTTCGTGGTCGGCCACATGGCCGGCAACCTGAAGCTGTACATGCCGGCACACAACGGTGAGCCCGCACTGGATGAGTACGGCGAGTTCCTGCGCTCGATGGGTGAACCGCTGCTGCCGCACGGCTCTGCCCTGTGGATCATCCGCATCGTGCTGATCGTGGCAATCCTTGCCCACATCTACGGTGCCTTTACCTTGGCTTCCCGCTCCAAGGCATCCCGCGGCAAGTTCAAGCGCACCAACCTGATGGGTGGCCTGGATTCCTTCGCCACCAAGTCCATGCTGGTGACCGGTGTAGTGCTGCTGCTCTTCATCATCTTCCACCTGCTGGACCTCACCTTGGGCGTACAGCCGATGGCCCCAGAGGGCTTCGTTGAAGGCTCTGTCAAGGCCAATATGATCGAAACCTTTAGCCGTTGGCCGGTCACAATCTTCTACGTGCTGGCAATGTGCTGCCTCTTCCTGCACCTGACCCACGGCATCCGCCTCGCCGCATCTGACCTGGGTATCACCGGTGCAAAATGGCGTCAGACCTTCTTGGTCTTGGCGTACATCATCCCGGCCGTTGTATGCATCGGCAACATCGTTATGCCTTTGTCCGTTGCCCTGGGCTTGGTCAGCTAAAGGAGATAGGAACCCATGACTACTACTGAACTCAAGCGTGAACACCCCAACTTCTCGCACCCAAAGTCCAGCGTTGAGGGCGTCTCCGCTGGTAATATCCTGGAATCCCAGGAACCGCACGGCGTGCCGATGAAGGATATGTGGGCTCACCACGTTGACCACATGAACCTGGTCTCCCCACTGAACCGCCGCAAGTTCGAGGTCCTCGTTGTAGGTACCGGCTTGTCCGCGGGTGCTGCTGCGGCAGCCCTTGGTGAATTGGGCTACGGCGTCAAGGTCTTTACCTACCACGACTCCCCGCGCCGCGCGCACTCCATTGCTGCGCAGGGTGGTGTCAACGCCTCCCGCGCCAAGAAGGTGGATAACGACTCCGCTTACCGCCACACCAAGGACACCGTGAAGGGCGGCGACTACCGTTGCCGCGAGTCCGACTGCTGGCGCCTGGCTAACGAGTCCGTTCGCGTTATTGACCACATGAACGCCATCGGCGCCCCGTTCGCCCGTGAGTACGGCGGCACCCTGGCCACCCGTTCCTTCGGTGGTGTGCAGGTCTCCCGTACCTACTACACCCGTGGCCAAACAGGTCAGCAGCTGCAGTTGTCCACGACCTCTGCACTGTACCGTCAGATCGGCCTGGGCAATGTGGAGCTTTTTGCCCACAACGATATGCAGGACATCATCACCTACGAGGAAAACGGCAAGAAGCGCGCGGGCGGCATCGTTACCCGCAACCTGATTACCGGTGAGCTCAAGGCCTTCACGGGCCACGCCGTCATCCTGGGTACCGGTGGTTACGGCAACGTTTACCACATGTCCACCCTGGCAAAGAACTCCAACGCCAGCGCCATGATGCGTGCTTATGACAAGGGCGCTTACCTGGCTTCCCCGGCGTTCGTGCAGTTCCACCCGACGGGCCTGCCGGTCAACTCCGATTGGCAGTCCAAGACCATTTTGATGTCGGAGTCCCTGCGTAACGATGGCCGCATCTGGTCGCCCAAGGAAGAGGGCGATGACCGCGACCCCAACACCATTCCGGATGAAGAGCGCGACTACTTCTTGGAGCGCCGCTACCCGGCCTTCGGTAACTTGGTCCCCCGCGACGTTGCCTCCCGTGCAATCTCGCAGCAGATTAACAAGGGCCTGGGCGTTGGACCGCTGAAGAACTCGGTCTACCTTGACTTCCGTGACGCAATCGAGCGTCTGGGTAAGGATAAGATCCGCGAGCGTTACTCCAACCTCATTCAGATGTATGAAGAGGCCATTGGTGAGTCCGCGTACGAGACCCCAATGCGCATCGCTCCTACCTGCCACTTCACCATGGGCGGCCTGTGGACCGACTTCAACGAGATGACCTCTATTGACGGCCTCTTCGCCGCCGGTGAGTGCTCCTGGACCTACCACGGCGCTAACCGCCTGGGCGCTAACTCCCTGCTTTCGGCTTCCGTTGACGGCTGGTTCACCTTGCCGTTTACCATCCCGAACTACTTGGCTGACCACCTCAACGAGGACAAGCTGGCCGAGGATTCCGCTGAGGCACAGGAAGCCGTGCAGAAGTCCCAGGAGCGCATCGATAAGCTGATGCAGGTCCACGGCGATGACCCGCACGGTCCGTCCCACTACCACCGCCAGCTGGGTGATCTGCTGTACTTCGGCTGCGGTGTGTCCCGTAACGTCGAGGACCTGAAGGACACCATCGAGAAGATCCGCGCCCTGCGCGATGACTTCTGGAAGAACGTCCGCATCCCTGGTGAGGCGAATGACATGAACCAAGTCCTGGAATACGGCCTGCGCGTTGCCGATTACCTGGACCTGGGTGAGCTCATGTGCATCGACGCCCTTGACCGCGATGAGTCTTGCGGCGCTCACTTCCGCGAAGATCACCTTTCTGAAGAAGGCGAAGCCGAGCGTGACGATGAGAACTGGTGCTTCGTTTCCGCCTGGGAGCCGGGCGAGAACAAGAACGAGTTCATCCGCCACGCAGAACCCCTGTACTTTGACTCGATCCCGCTGATGACAAGGAACTACAAGTAATGAAATTGACACTTGAGATCTGGCGTCAAGCCGGACCCACCCAGGAAGGTAAATTCGAAACCGTCCGGGTGGATGATGCCTCCGAGCAGATGTCCATTCTGGAGCTATTGGACCACGTCAACGAAGGCTACATTGAGCGCGGCGAAGAGCCCTTCGCTTTCGCCTCTGACTGCCGCGAGGGCATCTGCGGTACCTGTGGTTTGACCGTCAACGGTCGCCCACACGGCCCTGGTCAGAACACCCCTGCCTGCCAGCAGCGCCTGTTCAACTTCAACGATGGCGACACCATCCAGCTGGAGCCCTTCCGCTCCGCTGCGTACCCCGTCATCAAGGACATGGTGGTTGACCGCTCCGCACTGGA
This sequence comes from Corynebacterium rhinophilum, assembly GCF_030227225.1. GTDB lineage: Bacteria > Actinomycetota > Actinomycetes > Mycobacteriales > Mycobacteriaceae > Corynebacterium > Corynebacterium rhinophilum. Next base: position 1,655 of record NZ_JASPHQ010000013.1, on the reverse strand, counting down.
CCACGTGATGGAGCAGGGCGGTTACGTATCCATGGATGCCGGCACCGCACCGGATGCCGATACCATGCACATCAACCACGAGACCGCCGAGTACTCGCTGGACCACGCCGCCTGCATTGGTTGCGGTGCCTGCGTTGCTGCCTGCCCGAACGGTGCGGCACACCTGTTCACCGGTGCCAAGCTGGTTCACCTGTCCATGATGCCGCTGGGCAAAGAAGAGCGCGGCAGCCGTGCTCGCAACATGGTTGCTGATTTGGAATCCAACTTCGGCCACTGCTCCCTCTACGGTGAGTGCGCCGATGTCTGCCCGGCTGGCGTCCCACTGACTGCAGTATCTGCCGTTACCCGCGAACGTGCACGTGCTGCTTTCCGTGGCAAGGACGACTAAGCTAGAGTTATTCCGTAGGAATACTAGGAACGAGAGAAAGACAGAAAGACTCCGCCATGAGCGATAACACCCACGTAGTTGCTGACTACCAGAGCGAAACGTATCCGGAGTTCTCCGGCAAGATTCAGGACAACTACATCGAAGGCTACGACCCAGTATCCTTCGCAGCTCCTCACTCTTCCCTTCTCCGCACCTCCACGTGGGTCGGCATGGGCTTGATCCTGTCTTGCCTGCCAGCAGCCGGCATCCTCATCTGGGGCCTCGGCGTGTGGGACACCCCGCTGGGCACCGCAGGTGAAGGCAACTACGGCCTGACCATCGCCATCGGCGTCATTTCCCTGGTTGTGGTGGCCATCGCCGCCGCCGGCACCATTCACTATGGGCGCCGCTACTACCGCCAGTACCGCAAGGAAACCGGCCGAGTTAACTAGTATTCGCTCTTAAAGCACCTCCAGCCCCGCCTCCAACAGCATTGAGAACATGCCAGGAGGCGGGGCTGTTCCTGTTTTGACGGGGAGCATGCGCTTTCCGATGCCCCTAGCTTCCCCACACCCCGGATCCGCTCGAGCTTGAACCGGGCCCCTGTTTGGTGGACACCTGATATCTAGCCCAGTCGCGCTGGAAAGAAAGGTAATCTACTATCATGTCCAGGTACTCCGAACAGTTCAAACGCGATGCCGTGGCCCTCTATGAGAACAATGAGGACCTCTCGCTGAACAAAGCATCAGCAGAGCTCGGTATCAACCGTGCCTCGCTGCATTCATGGGTCAAGAAGCATGGCACCGGCAAACGCGCCCGCACTAAAGCCCTGCAGGATAAAGCCCAGCCGGTAGATGATTCCGAGCGGATCCGCCAGTTAGAAAAAGAACAAGCACAACTGCGCGAAGAATGTGACATCCTGCGCAAGGCCGCCACACATTTTGACTACTAAAGTAGGCCCACTGGCAAGCAGCCTTATTCCCCGACGTGTCCACTTTCCAGCGTCAAGTCCCGTTCTATTGTCGATCTTGGATTATTCATTATGGAAACGCTAGGCTTTATTGTGAAAGCCTCGGAACGATCCCTGCACTACGAAAGTAGGAGTAAATCGCCGAGGTTATTGATTTTTCCGGGCAACTATTTCCTTCCGCAACGGCACGAGGCTTACCACGGGTTACAGATACACCACACTAGTGGACGCAACCGCAGAGGGTTGCGTCCACTAGTGTGGTGTATCTGTAACTGACGGTGGGCCCCTTATGAATGAGGCCGGCGACCACCGTAGTAC
>NZ_JASPHQ010000012.1 GCF_030227225.1 Corynebacterium rhinophilum | reverse complement strand
GATGCAATATCGGAATCAGACCCTTGAACCCCTCATCACCTAGAATTAAACCAGTCCAACTTTCGGGGGCCAGTTCACTCTCCCCTCTTTCCCACACTGAGGCGGGTACCCAATGATCCTTTAGAGCGAATTCAGTACCCCTGACATAGTGAAGGTGAGGGATTGGCCCGTATCATATAGGCAGACACTTTGGCGGGTGATAAATGCGCTCGTACAAAGTCCGGACTAAAGTCGAATAAACGACCATTTTAAAGCAGAGAAATGAGGCGAAAACCTGCCGTGAGCACATCGAGCATCTTCGGCCCGAATGCGTGGCTGATAGACGAGCAGTTCCAGCAGTACTCCAAGGATCCTAGCTCCGTAGACAAGGAGTGGCGCGACTATTTCGAAGCAAACGGCGCGCCCAAGGCGCAGCCAGAAGCTGAGGCTCCATCTAAAGCATCTAAGCCACAGCCACAGAAGGCAAAGGCAGAGTCCACGTCCTCGGCCAAGAAGACCGAAGGCACTACCACCGCCCGCAAGCAAGAGGCCCGCGATACCAACGTGAAAGAGTCTGTATCTAAGGCCAAGGAAAAGTCCGCGAAGGCGAAGCATTCTGCGGGCAAGAATGCGCAGTCTCCGCTGAATGACCTAGAAGATTATAAGGGCGGCGACGAGCGCCAGCTCAAGGGCATGTTTAAGGCGATTGCTAAGAACATGGAAGAATCCCTCGAGATTCCTACCGCTACCACCGTGCGCGATATGCCGGTCAAGCTCATGTGGGAAAACCGCTCCATGATCAATGACCACCTGAAGCGCACCCGCGGTGGCAAGATCTCCTTTACCCACATTATTGGCTACGCCATGGTCAAGGCCGTGCAGCTGCACCCTGGCATGAACGTGCGCTACGAGGAAAAGGACGGCAAGCCCTTCGTCGTCCAGCCTGAGCACATCAACCTGGGCCTGGCCATCGACCTCCCGCAGAAGGATGGCTCCCGCGCCCTCGTGGTCGCCGCCATCAAGGAGTGCGAGACCAAGTCTTTCGCCGAGTTCATTGAGGCTTACGAGGACATCGTTACCCGTTCCCGTAAGAACAAGCTCACCATGGATGACTTCTCTGGGGTCACCATTAACCTGACCAACCCAGGCGGCATCGGCACCCGCCACTCCATTGCTCGCCTGACCAAGGGGGCAGGCTCCATTATCGGCGTTGGTTCCATGGATTACCCGGCAGAATTCGCCGGCGCTTCCGCTGACCGCTTGGCTGACTTGGGCGTCGGCCGCCTGGTCACCTTGACCTCCACCTATGACCACCGCGTTATCCAGGGTGCAGAGTCCGGCGAGTTCCTGCGCACCATCGGCAAGCTCATTGTTGATGACGCCTTCTGGGACGAGCTCTTCGAGTCCATGGGCGTTCCTTATGAGCCCTTCCGCTGGGCACAGGACATCCCCAACTCTGGCGTGGACAAGAACACCCGCGTCATGCAGCTCATCGAGTCCTACCGCTCCCGCGGGCACTTGCTTGCCGATGTCAACCCGCTCGGCTGGTCCCAGCCCGGCCTGCCTAGCCCGGATCACCGCGACCTCGACATCGCTACGCACGGCCTGACCATCTGGGACTTGGACCGCGTCTTCAACGTCGGCGGCTTCGGCGGCAAGGAACAGATGACCTTGCGCGAGGTGCTTTCCCGCCTGCGCGCTGCTTATACCCTGAAGGTCGGCTCCGAATACACCCACATCCTGGACCGCGACGAGCGCAGCTGGATGCAGGACCGCCTCGAGGCCGGCATGCCAAAGCCGACCAATGCCGAGCAGAAGTACATCCTGCAGAAGGTCAACGCCGCCGAGGCATTCGAGAACTTCCTGCAGACCAAGTACGTGGGCCAGAAGCGCTTCTCCCTCGAGGGCTCTGAAACCCTTATCCCGCTTTTGGATTCCATCATCGATACCGCTGCGGGCCAGGGCCTCGACGAGGTTGTCATGGGCATGCCGCACCGCGGCCGTCTGAATGTGCTGTTCAATATCGTGGGCAAGCCGCTGGCAGATATCTTCGGCGAGTTCGACGGCAACTACAAGGGCGGCCAGCTCGGCGGCTCTGGTGACGTGAAGTACCACTTGGGCTCCGAGGGCGAGCACCTGCAGATGTTCGGCGATGGTGAAATCAAGGTCACCCTTGCAGCCAACCCGTCCCACCTCGAGGCTGTGGACCCAGTCATGGAGGGCATCGCCCGCGCCAAGCAAGACATCTTGGACAAGGGCAAGGACGGCTACTCCGTCGTTCCCGTCATGCTCCACGGCGATGCATCCTTCACCGGCCTCGGCGTCGTACAGGAGACCATCAACCTGTCCCAGCTGCGCGGCTTTACCAACGGCGGTACCATCCACATCGTGGTCAACAACCAGGTGGGCTTTACCACCACCCCGGATTCCGGCCGTTCCACCCACTACGTCACCGACTTGGCCAAGGGCTTTGACTGCCCGGTCTTCCACGTCAACGGTGATGACCCAGAGGCCGTTGTCTGGGTTGGCCAGATGGCCGCAGAATACCGCCGCCAGTTTGGCAAGGACGTCTTCATTGACCTCGTGGTCTACCGTCTGCGCGGCCACAACGAGGCCGATGACCCATCCATGACCCAGCCGCAGCTGTACTCGGTCATTGAGAACCACGAGCCTGTGCGCGAGCACTACACCAACGAGCTCATCGGCCGTGGCGACCTGTCTGCCGAGGACGCCGAGGCAGCGGCACGCGACTTCCACGACCAGATGGAGTCAGTATTCACCGAGCACAAGGAAGCCGAAAAGGCCGGCCCCAAGGAACAGACCGGTATTACCTCCTCGCAGGATCTCACCCGCGGCCTGGATACCTCCATCACCGCTGAAGAGATGGTCGAGCTTGGCGATGCCTACGGCAACCCACCCGAGGACTTCGAGTACCACAAGCGCGTGGCCAAGGTGGCCAAGGACCGTGCGAAGTCTGTCCGCGAAGGCGGCATCGACTGGGGCTGGGGCGAACTGCTCGCCTTCGGTTCCTTGGCTAACCAGGGCAAGGTCGTGCGCCTGGCCGGTGAGGATTCCCGCCGCGGTACCTTCACCCAGCGCCACGCCGTGACCTTCGATCACCGCAATAGCAACGAGTACAACCCGCTCAATTCCCTGGCAGTGTCCAAGGACAACGGCGGTAAGTTCATGGTCTACAACTCCGCGCTTACCGAGTTCGCCGGCATGGGCTTCGAATACGGCTACACCGTGGGTAACCCCGACGCCCTCGTGGCGTGGGAGGCCCAGTTCGGTGACTTCGCCAACGGTGCCCAGACCATCATCGATGAGTACCTCTCTTCCGGTGAGGCCAAGTGGGGCCAGTTGTCCAGCCTGGTTCTCCTCCTGCCGCACGGCTACGAAGGCCAGGGCCCAGACCACTCCTCCGCCCGCATCGAGCGCTATCTGCAGCTGTGTGCGGAAGGTTCCATGACCGTGGCTCAGCCGTCCACCCCGGCTAACCACTTCCACTTGCTGCGCCGCCAGGCTTTGGGTGAAATGAAGCGCCCGCTGGTCGTCTTCACCCCGAAGTCCATGCTGCGCAACAAGGCCGCTACCTCCTCCGTTGAGGAGTTCACCGAGGTCAAGAAGTTCCGCTCTGTTATCAATGACCCCCACTTCGTGGACGTCAATAACAAGAAGGTCGGCGATACGGACAAGGTTAAGACCATCATGCTGGTCTCCGGCAAGCTCTACTGGGACTTGGAGAAGAAGCGCGAGGCTGACGGCCGCGATGACATCGCCATCGTCCGCGTGGAAATGCTCCACCCGATTCCGTTCAACCGCCTGAGCGAGGCATTCGAGATGTACCCGAACGCCACCCAGGTCCGGTTCGTACAGGACGAGCCCGCCAACCAAGGCCCATGGCCGTTCTACAACGAGCACCTGCGCAACCTCATTCCGGATATGCCGGAAATGGTCCGCGTTTCCCGCCGCGCCCAGTCCTCTACGGCTACGGGTAACGCCAAGGTGCACCAGATTGAGCAGAAGAACTTGCTTGAAGAGGCCTTTGACGTTTAATCGCTTTTAATCGCCGAAGCCGCACCTAGCGCAGTACAGCGCTGAATGCCCCAGTGAGGTTATTTCCTCACTGGGGCATTTTCATGCTTAATGCTATTTCATGGACGCTGTTGCCTTCGCCTCGCTAGGTTCGCTTCCAGCCAGCCGCCTACCCGCCCTTCGCGCTCACCGGCGAGGTGGAGGGGCATCGGCAAGCACCGCCCGTGAGCGTCAAGGGGCGCGGTGCAGCTATCGCAGAAATGGTGCGACGATTAGATTTACCAGTTCGCCTACCCCACCCTTCGCGATCACGAAGAGGCCGAACGCACGCTAAAGCGCGCCTGCCGGTGAGCGCGAAGGGCGGGCGGTGGGTAGAACGGACCGCACCAAAAGCTTAAGAACTGCTCAGATCCGAGCCGCCGGAGGAGCCGGAATCGCTTTCTTCATTGACAATGTCCATTCCGGAAGCTTCCATCCATTCGTGGACGACCTTCTTCAGCTCTTCGCCATCCTCTATCGCCTCCACCATGTCAGAGATATCTTTTTGTGTGATGAATTTGGTGACCGCGGCGACGGATTTTTCCTCTTCGCGGTCAAAGAGGCTATCGCTATAGATGACCACGAAGTTTTCTGGCAGCTCTGGTTGCGCATCCTCACAACCGTGAGCGCCGGAGGGCTCGACGGTGGCAAGTTGAGTGGGCAAGGTAGACATGAGTGCAATGTGGGTGCGGGCTAGGAAGTCCTCCCCGCCCGGCTCACTGTCTTCTTCTGCCTTTTTATATTCCGCCGAGATATCGCGCGCCTCACCGGGATTAAAGTGGCTTAAAAAGCTGCCAGTGCACCCAACGTAAAAATTGCCTTCCGGGTTTAGGGAACTGCCCTTGCCTCCATGTGTTTTGAAGGTTTCTTCTTTCTTCAGCTCGGCTATGCGTCCTTCCTCCAAGAGCGACTGCCGGAATACCTCGCCTAAGATGAGCTGATCTGTTTCTGCAGGGTCAACGACGATCTGCACCTGTTCCGGTTCGGATTGTGCCGCAGCGGGGCTGGTCTCGACCTTGTCGGAGCAGCCAGCAAGCAGCGCAGCGCCTACCACCGCGGTAACAGTAGCGCGGGCATATCGACGGGCGGGGCTGCGCTTCACTGAGGGTGCTCCTTCTAATTTTTCTAGTTCACCGATACAAACGGATGGATTTAAACGTCCCACAGAGTCTACCGTGCAGGCGTGTTTACCTGAGGTAGCGCCGTGACTAAGATGGCAAGAGTTATGTCTAGCTCTATTACCGAATCAGCCGTACGCGAGGCTCTTTCCCACGTACAGGATCCAGAAATCGGCCGCCCCATCACCGAACTCAATATGGTGAAATCGGTCGATATCGAAGGAAACGACGTCACCGTTGGCATTTATCTGACCATCGCGGGCTGCCCCATGAAGTCCACCATCGAGACCAATACCCGTGCCGCGGTCGAGGATATCGACGGCGTTGGCAAGGTCACCGTGACCATGGACGCGATGAGCGATGAGCAACGCCGCGAGCTGAAGCAAAAGCTACGCGGCGGCAAGGCCGAACCCGAGATTCCCTTTGCGAAGCCCGATTCGACGACCCGCGTATTTGCGGTGGCGTCGGGTAAGGGTGGCGTCGGCAAGTCCTCGATGACCGTCAACCTTGCCGCAGCGCTGGTGGATAAGGGCCTGAAGGTCGGCATTGTCGATGCCGATATTTACGGCCACTCCGTGCCCAGCCTGCTCGGCTCAACCGACGGCCCCACCGTGCTTGATGATGAAATGCTGCTGCCCCCCATCTCCCACGGCATTAAGCACATCTCGATTGGGCAGTTCGTGGAGGGTAACGCGCCCGTCGTCTGGCGCGGGCCCATGCTCCACCGCGCGCTGCAGCAGTTCTTGGCGGACGTATTCTGGGGCGACCTCGATGTCCTCCTCCTCGACCTGCCTCCGGGTACCGGCGATGTAGCGCTGTCCGTTGCGCAGCTCATCCCGAATGCGGAGCTGCTCATCGTCACCACGCCGCAGGCCGCTGCAGCAGAGGTAGCCGAGCGCGCCGGTTCCATCTCCCAACAAACGCGCCAGCGCGTGGCCGGCGTGATTGAGAACATGAGCGCCATGGTCATGCCGGATGGCTCCACCATGGATGTCTTTGGTGAAGGCGGCGGCCAGATCGTCGCAGACCGCCTCGGCGTCATCCTGGGCCACGAGGTGCCGCTGCTGGCGTCCGTACCGCTGGATCCGTCACTGCGCTCGAATAGCGACGCCGGCACACCCATCGTGCTCGAAGCACCCGACTCCCCTGCCGCAAAGGAAATCAGGGCAGTTGCTGATAAGCTCGCCATCCGCTCCGATTCCCTCGTGGGCAAGAGCCTCAACTTGGGCGTGAACTAAGAGCGCGTTGTATTAGGTAACGTCGCTCCACTCAGAGCCGCCGCCGGTGGAATCTTCCCCACCGCGCTGCGGCTTTTGTTGTTGCTGGGGCGGCTGCTGGGTGGTTTCGGTGGTATCGCCATATACCTCGGCATAGTTAAAGGTGGGCCGGGCGGGGCCATTGTTGTCCTGCGCGCGCTGTTCGGGTTCTTTCGGCGCGGTGCCGGATTTAATGTCTTCGGCCATCTTCTGGGGATTGAAGTCGTCCCAGGCGGAATCGTCGCCATCGAAAAGCGCCTTGGTAATAGCACCCTTCGGGCCTAACCGCGTCCACTGTGCAGCTTGGTTGAGCGGGCCACGGATATCGTCGAATTCCGCGGAGATGGACCCCATCTCGCCGTTGAGCTCGGCCTTCGCATTATTGATGGCCTTGCGGGCGGCGTAGATGGCCGCGCGCACGTCCTTGATGACTTCCGGCATGCGCTCCGGGCCGATGATGACGATGCCGAGGAGGACAATGACAATAATCTCGGGCCAGCCAATGGAAGAAAACACGGTTAAATCCTCGCCCTCCGTTTAGTTCTGTCCGCGCTGATTGTGTTTAATCGCGCGTACCACCGTCTCGACTTTATCCAGGAAATCCTGCTCCGGCCGGTGCGCCGGGGTCGACGCATCGGGGCCCGGGGCCACGCCTTCCGTAGCCATTCCCGCCAGCTTGGCCAATAAGGACTGCGGGGCCTTCACCGCGGAATCATCGCTGCAGTGACGCACCCACTCAGAGGCATGGCGCTGGTGGTGCACGTCGGCGCGGCATTCCGCGCAGTGGACCAGGTGGATGCGCACGCGGTGCATGGCTTTGGGCTCCATCTCCCCGTCCACGAAGGCAACGACGGCCTCTGGGCCGAGGTGGCCGATGGAATCGCTGCGCCGCGCCCGCGCCTTTGCCTTATCCCGGGCCTTCGCCTGCGCGGGGGTAAAGTCACCCCGCACGCTGAGCCTGGAGAGGGTGCGGCGTCCGCGCAGTGAGTCCATCGACACCCCTCCTCACGTTCATGCCACAGCCGGATTACTCACACTTAATCCCCCCTGCCACGCGGCAGGGGAGCTAACGATTCGATTCTAGCGCGTGCGCAACAAGATGCGCGCTTCCGCATTGGTCTGTGCCTCTTTTTCCAGCGCCGCACGCAGTTGGGAGCGGCCGCGGTGGATGCGTGAGCGCACCGTGCCCATCTTCACGCCGAGGGTTTCGGCGATTTCGTCATAGCTCATGCCTTCGATATCACACAGAACCACGGCGACACGGAAATCCGGCGCCAGGCTATCCAGCGCGGACTGCAGCACGGGATCCAGGTTGGCCACGGTATAGGCCTGCTCCGGGGTCATATCCGTACCCGGAACGCGCTCATAATCCTCAGGTAGGGACTCCATGCGGATCTTGGAGCGGTGGCGCACCATATCCAAAAAGAGGTTCGTGGTGATGCGGTGCAGCCAGCCGCCAAAGGTACCCGGTTGGTACTTATCCAAAGAGCGGAAGACACGCATAAAGGTCTCTTGGGTGAGATCCTCGGCATCCTGCTGGTCACCGGATAAACGGTAGGCCAAGCGGTACACGCCATCGGCGTGCTCTGCCACCAATTCGGCCCACGAAGGCATCGTGGCTTCCCCAGCATCGAACGCCGCGGTACCGGTCAACTCCACGTTCGGATCGGTGGAGGCAACGGACTCGGCATCGCGCTTCGTTTCTGTCATGGGTGTCATTTTTCTATACTCGGCGCGGAAACTCCAGCTGCTGCGCTGATAATATCCTGTGAGTCCGTCACATACTTCCCACAGACCACAATTTCGCTGGCTAGGCGCGTTTTTGCCACCCTAGCGCGCAACTTTACCTATTGTCTTAATCGTGACTACTACCGCATATGACGCACTGCGCTCCTATATCGATTCCACCAGTGAGCCTTCGGCGGCTCTCCGCGGAGCCCGCGACCACGCCGAGGAATACGGCCTGCCCGTCCCGGATGAATCCACCGGTCAGCTTCTCACCACGCTGACGGCAACCTCCTCCGGTGTGGTAGACCGCCCCCAGGCCGTGGCGATTACCCCTGCCGCCTCCGTCGTCGGTCTCTACCTGTTCGCGGGCATGCCAGACAACGGCATCCTCACGTGCATCGACCCTGAGGCCGAGCACCAGCGCAGCGCCAAGGCCGCCTTCCGCGAGGCAGGCTACGCCCCCACCCGCGGCCGCTTTCTCCCCTCGCGCCCCCTCGACGTGCTCGGGCGCCTGGCCACCGAGGCCTACCAGGTCATTTACGCGGACGTCGCCGCCCTCGACCTCCCCGCCCTCATCAAGGCGGCCTGGCCCCTGCTGCACCAGCACGGCACGCTCGTGCTTGCCAATGCGCTTCTCGATGGCACCGTCGCCGACACCTCCCGCACCGACCGCGATACCGCCGCCGCGCGCGAGGCCGATGAATACCTCCGCGAACTCGAAGGCGCCACCGTGACCCGGCTCCCACTGGGTTCGGGGCTGACATTGGTAACGAAGCTTTAAAGGGGGCATCGGCAAGCGAGGGCCCTGCACGCGCTAAAAGATATCCGTATTCTGGGTGTACATGACAGCCGGACACTGCCCCATAAAGTCCTCGCCCGCGCACGGCGGCGAAACCACCGCGTGGCAGGTCAACGAGTTTCCTCCCTGGCGTGGCTGCCACCCCAACCCAAGCTTGAACCCGCACCTGATTTAAGAGAGGAATGCCGTGACGACTCACCGCCCCGAACTCCACTTCATCCCCGATGCCGGCATCCTAGATGCACCCGCCGGTGTCCTTCGCGATGGCGATACGTGGCACATGTTCTATCAATATCGCCCCACTTCCGATGCCCCCGCCCGCTGGGGACACACCTATTCGGAGGAAGCGCCGTTTAACTGGCTGGACTGCGATGATGTCCTCGCACCCGTCGGCGGTGAGCTCGCCCTCCGCGCGGGTTCCGTGGCCCAGGGTGAGAACGCTACCAACCTCTATTTCACCTCCGTGACCGCGACCGGCACCTCCATTCGCCTCGCGCGCTATTCCGGTATCGACGATGTCTGCGAGGTATCCGATGATTCCTCGGCCCTCGACCCCAACGTCGTGCGCTTCGGCGAGGTGGCCGGCAATACCACCGACCACACCCGGTTCCGCTCGCCCTCCGTCGTGCCCGATTGGGCCACCGATGACCGCGAAGACGGCCACAAGGGTTGGCTCATGCTGGCGCTTTCTGGCCGCACCGAAACCCCGCAGCCGGTCATTCTAGAAAGCCACGACGGCATCTCGTGGTCCCTACGCGGTAGCCTTACCTTTGAGGGCGACCCAGGCTTCCTCGACGGCGAAGTGCCTGCCAATTCCCCTATTCCTCCGGTGGTTTCCCCGCGCATCGTGCGCCTGCGCGATGAAATCGACGAAGAAATCTACGACGTCCTCTTTGTCACCCTCGAGCGCGACGGCCGCGACGTTTCCGGCTACCTCGTGGGCCAGCTGGAAGACACCACCTTCACGGTGGTCTCCGGTTTCCGCCGCGTGGACTTCGGCCACGATTTCTCCCGCCCGCGCAATACCAACGCCACCGCAGGCACGATCCCTGAAGAAAGGCGCTACGAGCGCGCCGTCATCCTCGGCCTTCTCAACGGCAATGGCCGCGGCGACGACGCCACCCAACACGCCTCTTGGGATGCCGAAGGCTGGTCGAATGCCCTCTCCCTGCCGCGCCAGGTCACGCTCGAGGGCGGCGTCTTGTACCAGGCACCGGCCACCGGCCTGCCCGAGGCGGTCAAGCTTTCGGATTACGCGCGCTCCTGGACCGGCGTCATGGAGGTTCCCACCGGCTCCAGCGTCACCATCACCCTTCTCGATGGCAACGGCGACCCCGCCGCCACCATCTGCCACTCCGGCGAGGAAATCAGCCTCGATCGTTCCATGAACAAGGCCTTCGACCACTTCTTCGCTGATTCCGCTCCCGCCACAGCCACGCTTGCCGATGGCGACTCCGACACCCTCACCATCATCCAAGACGGTTCCACGGTGGAGGTCTTCGTTGACGGCGGCCTCATCGCCATGGCCTCCCGCGTCTATTTCGACGGCGGCTGCTCCGGCATGGATGTCGAAACCACCGGCGACGCAGTCATCGAACAAGACTGGCAGCGCTCCGGCTCCAAGCTCTAATACTGCAGCCCTCCTACCCGGCCACCCGCCTCTCGGCCCCCGCCTTTCGAGCGCCTGTCCTTCGCGCTCACCGGCGAGGCAGAGGGGCATCGACAAGCAGCGCCCCGTGAGCACCAAGGGAAGCAACGGTGACTGGCCGATTCCACACCCGCCCTTCGCGCTCACCGGAAGCAAAAAAGAACCGCCCCACGCGCTGCTGGTGAGCGCGAAGGGCGGTACAGGTTGCCGCGAGGCAGGTGTGCGATTAGGAAACGGCGCGGAGGCGGTCCAGACGGGCGCGGGCGGTGACCGTCAGCGTGGGAGGAAGGGCGGCCATGCGCTCGGCGAGCTCGTCGGCGCTGATGTGGCGAGCGGACGGGCTCATTCCTACCTGTGCGGCGATGGCCGCCTTGTCCAACTGGATGGGGAAGGAAATATCAACCGGATCGGCGGCTTGTTCGAGGTGGCCTTCCGCCTGCTCATACATGCGGTCAACCTTGCCCTCTTCTACGCCGAGGATGCCGAGGGGTTCGCGCAGCTCATCGAGGTGCCCGGCGCCTGGGGTCAGGACGATGACTTGGCCGCCGGGGGCGAGTACACGCTGGAACTCGGATGGGTTGCGCGGTGCGAAGACGACGGAAATGGCGTCGATGGATTCATCGCGGATGGGAAGTTGCTGCCAGACATCGGCAACCACGGCGCCCACGCGCGGGTGGCACTTGGCCAAGTGCTTGGCTGCGTGCGGGGAAATATCGAGGCCGACGCCGCGCGCGCCGTCGATGGAGTCAAGCGTGTGGGCCAGATAGTAGCCGGTCCCGGCGCCGACCTCGAGGAGCGAAGCGGGCGTAGAGACAGACAGCGAGCTGGCATCGAGCGCGTCTTGCACCGCGCCGGTCACAGACTCGACGAAGGGCGCGAAGTGGCCCGTGGCCAGGTACGCCTCGCGGGCGTTGACCATGTCCATGTCATCGCCCTTGTGCTTCAGGCCAGCACCGGCCGCTAAGGTCACATACCCTTGCTTGGCCACATCAAAGGAATGGCCAGACTCCGAAACGAGGCGGGAAAAATCACCGGCGCCGGAAAGCGCCGTGCCGTCGTTTGGATCGGCCAGAATGTCGACGATATGAGAAAGCATGTATCCAGACTAGCTAGAAACCTCGGTCAACAAAGAACCGAGCTCCGCGGCCTCTTCTTTGTTCAGCTCAATAACGATGCGCCCGCCGCCGTCAGAAGGGATGCGCATGACGATCTTGCGGGATTCCACCACCGCTTCCATTTCGCCGCCAGTGGTACGTGGCTTCATTGCTGCCATAGTAGGGCTCCTTAACTATCTTCGTTTCTATCCAGCTTAGTCCCTTTTTGCCCGCTTTTCCGCGCAGCCGCTAATTCTTGCTCAAGTTGCGCGAGCAGATCATCGACCTGATCCTGGCGGTACCCGCGCGGGACGACCTCGAATTGCACGTCCTCAAAACGGCCCTGAGCTGCGGCGGCGCGGTTATTTTCCAGCACCTTCTGCGGCTCATCGGGCGGGTCCATCACGGTCCCGGGCCCAAATATCGAGCCCCACAGCCACGTTCCGATCACGATGAACGCAATGAGCACCACGATGAGCACAATCCAGGACAGCATGGCTTAAATCCTACCTAGCAGCGGCGGGCGCTGAGCAATTGGCGCTCCCACCCCGGCGCGCGAGAGCAGCGTGCGCGCCACGATATCCGCCATCGGTGCCAGCTCATGAAGCGGCCGGTTGCGGTGGACTCGAGTACCTAGGTCTACTTCTGTCAGCCCGCCGCGCTTGCCGATGTCCACCAGCAGCCCCGCTTCCACCCCATAACCTTCCACAAAAGGCACCTCTAGCGCGGCTGTGCGGCGGATCGCGTACTCGCCGCCCAAGGGCTGATCGATGTGGGCTAGCTCTGGGAAGAACTGCCGGATGAGTGGCTTTGCGGTGAGTTCGGTCACGCGCCCGCCGCCGGTGGGTTGGCCGTTGAGGCTGCGGCGATAGCGGGCCTTGACCATGTTTACGCGGGGATCCTCAAAGGGCGCCGCGAGTGCTGTGACCATGCCGGGCGCAGCGGATTCTAGGTCGGCGTCGATAAAGACAACGATGTCCCCGCGCGCGGCGGCGACCCCGCGCCAGAGGGATTCGCCCTTGCCGGGGCGCGGCGGTTCGGGCAGGATATCGCGCCAGTTGCGCACATCGGCGCCGGCTGCGCGCGCGACTGCGGCGGTGTCGTCGGTGGAGTCGGCGTCGATGACGAGCACTTCGAGGGGGTCACCGGCAAGGCAGGCGCGGATAACGCCGGCCACGGTGGATTCCTCGTTGAGCGCAGGGATGATGACGGAAACGCTCATGCGAGCCCGCGGGTGGTGTCAAGGGGCGCGGCCGTGCCCTGGATGGCGGCAGTCATGCGGATGACGTCGACAGTCTCAGCAACCTCGTGGACGCGGAAGGCGGCCACCCCGTGCGCTGCGGCCCAGGCTGTGGCGGCGAGCGTTCCGGCAACGCGGTCTCCTACCCCGCGCGCGAGGGTCTCACCCACGAAGTCCTTATTGGATAGCGCCATAAGCACGGGCCAGCCGGTGTCGACGATCTCGTCGATGCGCCGCAAGAGTTCAAGGCCGTGATAGGTGTTTTTGCCAAAGTCGTGCGTGGGATCGATGAAGGTGAGCTCTTCCGGGCAGCCAAGCCCCGCGGCTTTTTCCGCCAAGGCGGTGGTCTCAGCAATGACGTCAGCGACGACATCATCAAAGTGCACGCGGTGCGGGCGGGTGCGCGGGGTAATCCCGCCGGTATGCGAGCACACGTAGCCCACACGGTAGTGGCCGGCGACCTCGATAAGCTGCGGATCCCACCCGGCCCAGGTGTCATTGACCAGCCCCGCCCCGGCGGCGATGGCGGCCTCGGCGACCTCGCTGCGCCAAGTGTCGACGGAAATAAGTACCTCCGGGTGGCGCTCGTGCACGCGGGCGATGGTGGGCACGACGCGGTCGATTTCCTCCGCGCTATCCACCTCCTCGCCCGGTCCGGCCTTGACCCCGCCGATATCGATGATGGAGGCTCCCGCCGCAATGGCCTCATCGCAGCGCTTGAGGGCGGGGTCCATGTCAAAGGTGGCCCCCTTGTCATAAAAGGAATCCGGGGTGCGATTGACTATCGCCATCACGCGCGCGAGGCTCAACGCGGCTCCCTAATGCGCTTATCGCTCATGACCTTGTGGCGCTCGATGATGTGGGCGACGGCCTCATCGGGGTCATCGGTAAGCAGGAAAAGCTCTTGGTCATCTTCGTTGATGTACCCGCCGGCGGCGAGGGTATTTTTCATCCACTCCAGCAGGCCAGACCAATAATCGGTGCCCATGAGCACGATGGGATAGTTGGTGACCTTACCGGTCTGAACCATGCAGAGAACCTCGAAGAACTCATCCATGGTGCCCATGCCGCCGGGCAGGCAGACGAAGGCCTGCGAGTACTTCAAGAACATGGTCTTGCGGGCAAAGAAGTAGCGGAAGTTCAGGCCCAAGTCCACGTACTCGTTGAGGCCCTGCTCGTGCGGCAATTCGATGCCGAGTCCCACCGAGAGGCCATCGCCCTCGTGCGCGCCCTTATTCGCCGCCTCCATGATGCCGGGGCCGCCGCCGGTGATGACGGCGTAGGCGCACTCGGCGAGCTTGCGGCCGAGTTCTTCGGCCATCTGATAGCTCGCATCCTCAGGCTTGGTGCGCGCGGAGCCAAAAACTGTCACTGCCTTGGGCAGCTTGGCCAGCGCATCGAAGCCGGCGACGAATTCGCCTTGGATGCGCAGCACGCGCCAGGGATCGGCGTGCTGCCACTCGTGGTCCGCGCCGGATTCCAGCAGGCGCTGGTCAAAGGTGGAGCCTTGTTCTCCCTCGCTGCGCAGCAAGAGCGGGCCGCGCAGGGTACGCATGTGGTCAGGGGTCATTTTTATCCCTTCAAGTAATTAAGCAGTGCGGTAGAAACTTCAGTGATTTGCGCCGTGGGCACCTGCTCGTCCTTCTTATGCGCAAAGCCAGGATCGCCGGCACCGAAATTTACGGCGGGAATGCCTATCTCAGCAAAGCGCGAGACATCGGTCCAGCCGAACTTGGCGCGGACGTTGCCGCCGACGGCATCGACAAGCGCGCGTGCCGCAGGCTGCCCCAGGCCAGGCAGGGCGGCACCGGCGATGTCATCGATCTCTATGGTGACGTCCTCATGCTTGCCGATGACCCCCTTCATGTACTCCAACGCCTCCTCCGTACTGCGGTCCGGGGCGAAGCGGAAGTTGACGAACATCCATGCCTCGTCCGGCAAGGTATTGGTGGCCACGCCGGCCTCCAGGTGGACGATGTTCAGGCCCTCGCGGTAGGTGCAGCCATCGATGGTGACCTCGCGCGGCTCGTAGTCCGCAATGCGGGTCATGACGGGGGCGAGCTTGTGCGCGGCGTTGGAGCCGAGCCACGCGCGGGCCGAGTGCGCGCGGGTGCCATGCGCCGTCACGCGCAGACGAATCGTGCCTTGGCAACCGGCCTCGACCATGGCGCCGGAGGGCTCACCGAGGAGCGCAAAATCGCCCTGCAACCACTCGGGGTGATCCTTTTGCAAGTGGCCCAGCCCATTAAATTCAGTGGATACCTCTTCGCCCTCATAAGCAATGACGGTCAAATCATGCTGGAGTTCTTCCGATTCATGCAGGTGAGCAAAGGCGTTGAGGTATACTGCCATGCCGGATTTCATGTCCACGGTGCCGCAGCCGAACATGATCTCGCCACCATCTTCGGCGGTGTCCATGCGATGCGGTACGTTATCTGCCAATGGAACGGTATCGATGTGGCCTGCAAGAATCACGCGGGAATCCATCCCGCGGTTCGTGCGCGCACACACGGTATTGCCAAAGCGGGCGACCTCCACGTCTAGACCACTCAGGGCTTCTTCCACCGCATCCGCGATGGCCTCCTCGTGGTGGGAGGGGCTTGGGATATCGACGAGCGCCTTGGCCACTTCAATGGGGTCGGCATATAGATCTAAAGTCACAAGCCGCCATGGTAGCGCCCCGCTGGGTCCGTTGCATTGTGTAATGTTCACTTCACTGTAAAAAATAACCTCTCACAAGGTGGTAATTATGGCCGAAGCCACACAATTGAAATCGCGACACCTCACCATGATGGGCCTTGGCTCCGCGGTGGGTGCCGGTCTCTTCTTGGGCGTCGGATTGGGAATCCAAATCTCCGGCACCTCGGTGCTCATTTCTTATGCCGTCGCCGGCGTCCTCATCGCGCTCATCATGTGGATGCTCGGGGAAATCGCTGCGGCCCGCCCTTCCCTGGGTTCTTTTTCCACCTACGCCGGCCAGGCCTTCGGCCACTGGGCGCGCTTTACGATGGGCTGGATCTACTGGTTCATGCTCATCATGGTCATGGGCGCCGAAATCACCGGCGCCGCCGCGATCATCGGCAGCTGGTTCGATATCGCCCCGTGGATTCCCGCGCTCATCGCGGTGGCCTTCTTCGCCGTGGTGAACTTCGCCGCAGTGCGCGGTTTCGGTGAATTCGAGTTCTGGTTTGCCATCATCAAGGTCGCCGTCATCATCGCCTTCCTCGTTGTCGGCATCCTCATGGCACTCGGCATCCTGCCCGGCATGGATCTCTCCCGCGCTGGAACCAACTTCACCGATAACTTCCTGCCCAATGGCATGCCCGGCTTCGCAGCGGGCCTGCTGGCCGTGGCCTTCGCCTTCGGTGGAATCGAGCTGGTGACCATCGCCGCCGCCGAGTCCGAGGATCCAGCCCGCAACGTGGCAACCGCGGTGCGCGCCATCATCGTGCGCATCATGATCTTCTACATCGGCTCCATCGTGGTCATCACCATGGCCTTGCCGTTTAGCCAGATCCAAGATGCCGACGCCGCCGCCAATTCACCGTTCACCTTGGTGCTCGAGGCCGCCAAGATTCCTTTCGCCGCCGGCTTCATGGAGGCCATCATCGCGCTGGCCCTCCTGTCCGCCTTCAACGCGCAGATCTACGCCACCTCTCGCCTGGTCTTCGACATGGCCAAGGACCACTGCGCGCCAAAGTTCTTCCTCAAGACCAACCACTCCGGCTCCCCCATCAACGCCGTCATCTTGTCCATGATCTTCGCCTTCGCCTCGGTGGGCCTCCAGTTCTGGAACCCGCCGGGACTGCTGGCCTTCCTCTTCAACGCCGTCGGCGGCTGCCTCTTGGTGGTGTGGACCTTCATCGTCGCCTCCTTCCTCAAGCTGCACCCGCAGTTGAAGGCGAACGGCGAGCTCACGGACATCCGCGTGCCCGGCTACCCCTGGCTACCGTGGGCGACCGCCACCGCGCTGGCCGCGCTGACCATCTTCATGCTCTTTGACCCCTCCGCCCGCAACCAAGTCATCGCCGTCATCATCCTCTTTGCCGCGCTCGTCGCCTTGTCCTTCGTGGTTCCCGCGGACAAGCGCGAACAAGTTCGGCAGTAATTGCTAAGCTAGCCACCATGACTTCTGCATCCGCACGTGGCCTGGCAACCATTACCCACGACGGCACCGTCTTGGACGTTTGGTTCCCAGCAGTTCATACCGATAAGCAAGTAGAGACCACCGGCACGACGCGTCTGGAGGAGACTCCGCAGCAGTTCTCCGCCCTCGTCGGCCCCGATGAAGAGCGCGGCGTGGCTCGCGTGGCGGTGGAAACCACCATCGCTGACCTCGACGAGGCACCTACCGATACCTACAACGCCTACCTGCGCCTCCATCTGCTCTCCCACCGTGAGGTAAAACCGCACGGCCTCAACATGGACGGCATCTTCCGCCACCTCAACAACGTGGTCTGGACCAACTACGGCCCCTGCGCCGTCTCCGATTTCCAGATGGTGCGCGGCCGCCTCGCCTCCCGCGGCCCCGTCGTGGTCTACTCCGTGGATAAGTTCCCCCGCATGGTGGACTACGTTGTCCCCTCCGGTGTGCGCATCGGTGATGCCGATCGCGTCCGCTTGGGCGCCCACCTGGCAGAGGGCACCACGGTCATGCACGAGGGCTTCGTCAATTTCAACGCCGGCACCCTGGGCGCTTCCATGGTGGAAGGCCGCATTTCCGCGGGCGTCGTCGTGGGCGATGGCTCCGATATTGGCGGCGGCGCCTCCATCATGGGCACCCTGTCCGGCGGCGGCAAGGAAGTTATTTCCATCGGCGAGCGCTGCCTGCTCGGCGCTAACTCGGGCATCGGCATTTCGCTTGGCGATGACGCCGTTGTCGAAGCCGGCCTCTACGTCACCGCCGGTACCAAGGTCGCCGTCTTTGGCAAGGTGGCCGAGGCCCTGGGCGTCAGCAATGGCGAGGCAGTTAAGGGCTCCCAGCTCTCCGGCGCCTCCGGCCTGCTGCTGCGCCGCAATTCCGTCTCCGGTGCTGTCGAAGCCGTGGAGTGGAATGCCGAGGCCGTCGCACTGAACGAGGACCTCCACAAGAACTAACGCCACCCCAATTCCGGCGCCCCGCGGCCGAGAAATACCATGGAGAAGTGTCTGATAACTCTTCTACCCTTGGTTCTGGCCTGAAGGTCCGCCACCTGACCATGATGGGGCTTGGCTCTACCATTGGCGCCGGTCTCTTCCTCGGCACGGGCGTAGGCATTTCCGCCGCCGGCCCAGCGGTAATCATCGCCTACGCGATCGCCGGATTCCTCGCCATCCTCGTGATGCAAATGCTTGGGGAGATGGGAACGGTCATCCCCGCCTCCGGCTCCTTTTCCGAATACGCCGAACACGGCATCGGCCGCTGGGCAGGTTTTACCCAAGGGTGGATTTACTGGTGCGCCACTGTCGCCGTCCTCGGCGCCGAAATCACCGGCGCCGCAGGTTTCATCGGCTCGTGGTTCGACGTGCCGCCCTGGATACCCGCCGCCATCTGCGTCGCCGTCTTCGGCCTCGTCAACCTGCTGCGCGTGCGCACCTTCGGCGAATTTGAGTACTGGTTCGCTCTCATCAAGGTCGTCGTCATCATCGCCTTCCTCATCATCGGCGCCCTCCTCATCTTCGGCCTCCTGCCGGGCCACACTTTCGTGGGCACATCCGTCTTCCTTGCCGATGGCTTCATGCCCAACGGCCTCGGCGGCGTCGCCGCCGGCCTGCTCGCCGTAGCCTTCGCTTTCGGCGGCATCGAGGTCGTCGCCATCGCGTCCGCCGAATCCGAAGATCCCGAAAAATCCCTGGTCAACGCCGTGCGCTCCACCATCTTGCGGATCTCCGTGTTCTACCTGGGCTCCGTCCTGGTCATCACGTTCCTGCTTCCCTATTCCAGCCTGGACGCCGCCTCCACCGCCGCCGAATCGCCGTTCACCATGGTCCTCGACCGCGCCGGCATTCCCGGTGCCGCCGGCATCATGGAGGTCATCATCGTCCTCGCGCTGCTATCCGCTTTCAACGCGCAAATCTTCGCCTCCTCCCGCATGATGCACTCGCTCGCCTCCCGCGGCGAGGCCCCGCGCATCTTCGCCGCCACCAATACCGAGGGTGTGCCCACCACCGCCATCGCCCTATCCGTCACACTTTCCGTGCTCATGGTCGTCCTCAACTACGCCGATACCGGCTGGTTGCTCACCTTCATGCTCAACGCCGCCGGCGCCTCCCTGCTCATCGTGTGGGTCTTCATCGCCGTCAGCCAGCTGCGCCTACGCCGCCAACTCGAGGCCCTGCATCCACTCCCCATCCGCATGTGGGCCTTCCCCTATCTCACTTGGTTCGCCCTTGCCCTCTTCGCGGCCATCGCGGTGCTCATGCTTACCGATGCCACCGCCCGCACCCAACTCCTCTCCGCCGCCGCCATGTTCGCGGTGCTCGCCATCGCGGGTGTGCTCAATTCCAAGGCTCGCGGCATCGACCCGACCTCCACGCTCCCTCTGACCTAGCGGCCACTCCCTGCCTCCGGCCCTCACGCCCTACACCTCACATCCAGCCCACCGTGCCTGCCGCCCCATTACCCCGCCCTTCGCGCTCACCAGCACTGGGCGGGGTACGGCGTTTTCACCTCCCGGTGAGCGCGACGGGTGTGGGGCCGACCTCCGCGCTCACGGGGAGGCGAAATGGGCATCGGAAAGCGGAAGCGGTGAGCGTGAAGGGGGCTGGCCGGCACACTCACTCCTCGCGCTCACCAGGGGCCGCTTAAGGGCACAGACCTGGCCGCCGGTGAGCGCTAAGGGAGGGTGGAAGGAGGTTATCCACAGAGCGGCGAGGAAAAGAGAGCGCGAGACCTCAAAATAGGCGGGTTATCCACAGGCTGTCGGACCCCGTCTGGACGAGGAGGCGGCCGCTTTTTAAATTGAAGCCATGGGGGCATGGACGACTGCGCAGTTGCGCGAGCAGGGGCTGGGCAAGGACGCGATTCGGCGGCGAGTGCGCGCGGGCAAGCTGTACCGCGTGCACCGGGGGATTTATACCGACGAGTGGTCGCCGTTGGCGGTGGCGAAGGCGCTGGTGCATGGGCTGAGCCGTATCCATTTTACGGGGAAGACCGCGCAGGAGATTCACCTTGACCGGCCGCTGACCTTTCCACTGGAAGCGGAGGGGCCGCGGACGCTGCGTGGCAAGAATTTCCGCGTCTCGCATTCCCGGCTCAAGGCAACGAGCCTGGTCAAGGGGCTGCCGGTGGTGCAGGTTCTGTGGGCTGCTCGCAAGATTGCTAGGGCCTGTGGCCCGCTGCTGGAAGAGTTTTACCGCGGTGAAAAGGGGCCCGGCCGGCTGGAGCGGGACCGCAAACGAATGGGCCGGACACCGCGCGCGTTGAAGGAGACGATGCGGCTCTCGGCCATCGGCGCGGATAGCCCACCGGAGCGCAAGGTGAGCCGTGCCCTGCGCACCGAAGGCATTTTCCCTGTTCATAACGCCCACGTGTGCGGATACCGCTTCGATCTTTTAATGGGCAAGCTCATCGTGGAGATCGACGGCTGGACCTACCACAGCCACAGCCTCGCGTTTCAGGCAGACCGCTCCAAACAGAACGCCGCGACCGCGCATGGGTACACGGTTTTGCGCTTTACTGCCGATGACGTCAGGCACCACCTTGACCAAGTCATCCTGCTTATCAAAGCCACCCGTGACCTGCTCAAAGGCCGCAAGCCACAGCTTCCCATGTCCGCCACCCAGCCATATTGGCGCTGGCATCTATGCGTCTAACCCTTGCCATAATGTCAAGTTTACTTTATATTAAGTCATGTAAACACGACAAGAGAGGTGATGATGTGGCCGGACAACCCAACATGGTCCGCAAGTGGCGGCGCTGGCGCGAATGGTCGCAAGGCGAACTAGCAGAGCGCGTCGGCGTCTCCCGGCAAACTATCGCAAATATCGAACGCGGCAACTACTCCCCGTCCGTGCACCTCGCATTGGACATCTGCCACGAACTAGATAAAACAGTCGAAGAAATCTTT
This sequence comes from Corynebacterium rhinophilum, assembly GCF_030227225.1. Lineage (GTDB taxonomy): Bacteria > Actinomycetota > Actinomycetes > Mycobacteriales > Mycobacteriaceae > Corynebacterium > Corynebacterium rhinophilum. The sequence goes on along the minus strand of NZ_JASPHQ010000012.1, from coordinate 59,478 downwards.
GGAGCTGAACAACATGTTTAACGCCATCGCCAACATATCCCTCAACCACATCGAGCGCGCCTCCACCGACGAGTTCGAGCGCGACATCCTCACCAAGGCCTCCGCCATCACCCTGACCCCAATCACATTCCTCGAGCTCATCGTCGCGGCCATCCTCGCATGGTCCCTCCCCGGCCGCCTCAGCCTCCTCGCACTCCTCGCCATTGTCCCCTCCATCGCCGGCACGTCCCTCAGCGCCGCCTGGATGCGCAGGCACATCGCCACCCCCACCGTCCGCTCCAACTGGACTTTGACCGCCCTCTACCTCATCCCGATGTTCCTCTGCTTCGCCGGCACCGCCTACCACGCCTTCACGCGTTCCGATGCCCCCGCTGCCCCCTACCTCATCGGCGCCACCGTAGGTACCTTCACGGTCATCCTCATCTCCCCTGCGCTCCGACGGAAGCAAAACCGCCGCGACCAGTCCCGCCTCGACGCCACCCTCGAGGACTAGTACCTCACCTCCACCACCCGCCTTCAGGCACACCCCACCACCCGCCCTTCGCGCTCACCGCGGACGGCGGGTGGCGTTCGTTTACTACTCCCCGTGAGCGCGAAGGGGTCCCAGCGACAACGGCGCCCCGCCTCCCCGCCCTTGCCGCTCACCGGGAGGAAGTTTCGCCGCCGGCAACCATTGCCGGTGAGCGCGAAAGGCGCAGCCTCGTTTGCCGCTCACCGAGCAGGCATGGCGTCGATGAAAACTATCCCAGCGTGAGCGCGAAGGGATGGGTGTCGCACATACACTTGCTTGGCGACGTCCCTCCCCGCCCTTGCCGCTCACCGGCGGCATAAAAAGACCCCAGCAGCCCACGCTGGTGAGCGCGAAGGGCGGGGCCGGGGTGGCGAAACGAGCCGGGCTAGGCCGAGCTAGGAGCGGGTAGTTAAACCGGCGCTACCTCGTCGACGACGACGGGTTTATTCGGCTTGGAGCGGAACGTCCAGAGCTTGTTGATAATGAAGTTGATGGGCATCGCAACGACAATGGAAATGGCCTGCGCCCAATAGGACTTGGTGCGCAATCCGGTGGAGTTATCGAAGACATCGGTTGGTAGGCCCACGGGCGAGTTCGGATTCATGAGCAGCGTCAGGATGACCTGGCTAACGATAAACGCCCCGATTCCAGCCAAAAGGAACGGGAAGAAACCGCGAATCCAGGACACCTTGGACACGGTGCGGAAGGTCCACATGCGGTTGAGCTGGTAGTTCCAGGTATTGGCTACGAGGAAGGAGATGGTGGCAAAGACGTGGTACCAGCGGATATGGAATGCAGAACCGAAGAGGTTCATGAAGGGGTCCTCGGCAAAGATTCCCGCCGCGCCGAAGAGTTTCTGCGCAATGAAATATACGAAGAGGTTGACCGCGGTTCCCGAGCCGCCGACAAGACCGAACTTAAGGAATTGCCCAAAATTGGACGCAAAGCGCGCAACGCTGAGGTCTGCCATGGGCTGCCTTTCTTGCCGGAGATTAGTAATTACCTGATTGTAGTTCCTAAGCCACGCGAACTGAAAAACTGACGCTCCGAATGTGATGAAGGATCTATAAAAGATATAGTTTCGTGCAGCAAGTAAAGCGGGCGGGAGAAGTCATAGAGGTCGAGCGGGCGCGGCGCGGGATATGTGTCATCGCCGATGAGAGGATGCCCAAGATGATTCAGCAGCACCCGCAGCTGGTGCGTATGCCCGGTCCGCGGCCACATGGTTACCTCCCGACCCGCAGCGCGCACATACGTCGAGGTAGGCGTGCCATTATCGGCCACGAGCACCTGCCTGCTGCCCCGCGGCTTGTGCATAGGCAGCCTGATTTCCTCATCACAGAAAAGCGGCTGCTTGACGATGCCCCTATACCTCTTCACCGCCCTCCCTCCCAGGAAAATGCGCTGGTAGGCGGCCCGCGTGGCGGGATTGCGCGAGCAGATGACAAGGCCGGCGGTCAGGCGGTCGAGGCGGTGAAGCGGCACGATATCGTCTTCGCCGAAGTCTACGCGCAGGCGGGTTTGCAGGGTTTCGCGCTGCAAGCGGCCATTCGTAGTGGTGGGAAGAAAGTGTGGTTTATCGGCAACAATGATGTCTTCATCCGCGTGGACTACGCAGTAGTCAAAGGGAATCGGCTCCTCCGGCGGGACGGAGGGGTGGTACCACGCGGGAACGGGCCTGGGAAGAGCCGCACCGGCGGGAAGAAGCGTTCCCTCTGGAAAGGGCGAATCGCCCGCGCGGGCGGCCCAGTACTCGCCCTCGCGCGGAACGCGTTCGTGCAAGACCACCTTGCGGGGAGAAATCCCCTCCCGGGCAGGCGGGCGAAACGCGCGAGGCGAGTTAGGCACTGGCGAGGCGTTGGACGGCGGCGCGCACCCGCTCGTCGGTACCGTTTAAGCCGATGCGCACGTGTTGTGCACCCGAGGGGCCGTAAAAATCGCCAGGTGCGGCCAGGATACCCAGGGAAGCCAACCAGTCGATGGTCTCGCGGCAGTCTTCGCCGCGGGTGGCCCAGAGGTACAGGCCGGCATCGGAGTGGTCGATGGTAAAGCCCGCCTTGATAAGCGCCTGCATCAATTCGGCGCGGCGCGCAGCGTAGCGCTGGCGCTGGAGGGCTTCGGTGGGGTCATCGTCAAGCGCGGCCACCATCGCTGCCTGAATCGGGCCTGGCACGATGAGCCCGGCGTGCTTGCGCAGCTCCAGGAGCTCCGCGATGAGATCGTTATCGCCGGCGAAGAATCCGGCGCGGTAGGAGGCCATATTCGCGGACTTGGACAGCGAATGCATGGCGATAAGGCCGGTATTATCGCCGTCGGTCACGCGCGGATCCAGGATGGATACCGGCGGGTTGTCGTCATTCCAGCCCAAGCCCATGTAGCACTCGTCGGAGGCGATGATGGCACCCGTCGAGCGGGCCCAGGCCACGATGCGGCGCAGCTCCTCTACCCCAGCTACGCGGCCAGTGGGGTTGGACGGGGAATTGATGAATACCAGGGAGGCATCCTGAAAGTCGTCGTCAGCGCGCAGCGGAGTGGCCCCGGCGAGAAGGGCGCCGACCTCGTAGGTGGGATAGGCCACCGAGGGGAAGGCGACGGTCTCGCCGCGCATGCCCAACAGGGTGGGCAGCCACGCGATGGCCTCCTTCGTGCCCACTACGGGCAGGACGCGGTCCACGTCCATGCGGTAGCGGCGGCGCAGGGCTGAGGCGATGGCCTCGCGCAGCTCGGGCGTGCCCTGCGTTTGCGGGTAGCCGGGGGCCTCGGCGGCAGAGGACAGCGCCAGCTGCACGCCGGGGGCGACCGGATCTACGGGGTTGCCCACCGAAAGGTCAACGATTCCATCTGGATGCGCCTGGGCCTTCTTTTTGGCGCCAGCCAGCGAGTTCCAGGGAAAATCCGGAAGCGATTGTCCTAACGGTGTGCGGGCCATGAATTACTCCTGATTCTGTGGGGGCAGCGCGGCTACCATTGACGCATCGAAATCTTGCGGGCCGAGGGCTGCCGCTCCACCGGGAGAGCCCAAGTCATCGAAGAATGCTGCGTTGGCATCGTTGTAATCGATCCACTCATCGGGAACGTCATCCTCGTAGAAGATGGCTTCTACCGGGCATGCGGGCTCGCAGGCACCGCAGTCCACGCACTCATCTGGGTGGATGTAGAGCATGCGCTTGCCTTCGTAAATGCAATCGACGGGGCATTCCTCAACACAGCCGCGGTCCATTACATCAACGCAAGGTTGAGCGATTGTATAAGTCATGGAGAATCCTTGAATCTTCCTGATTTCATGGGTTTGGGGATGAAATATAGTATGTCACTTCTGCTTTAGGAAAGGCCAAACGCCGCCGCCGATTCCGGCCAAAAGCAGGAGCAAGCTGAGAATATTATTGCCCACGATGACATCGCCGGTAATCGGAACCAGCAGCATAAGCGCGAAAAATCCCAGGCCCCAGACGATGGTGGGGATGGCCGCGATGTAAGTACGATCACTCCACAGCCGCGCGGTGCGGGTTAGCACCACGTTGAAGGCAGCGGCGATGAGGAGGGTGATGGGAAACGCTATGCTCGCACCATCAGCCAGCGGAATCCGGGCGGTGAGGTAAATGACCTCCAGAAATAGCGATAGAAGGGCGCCGAGAGAAAGCCAGATAAGGCCTGTGACCTGCTCGCCGCGGCTAAAATCAGTGCGCATTACAGATCCCCTAGGAGGTCGGTTGCGGGCTCGCCCCTGCCGAGTTGGAAGTATTCGGCGCGCAGCAAGGGCATAAGCAATCTATTGGACAGGCAGTAGGCCCCAGGCACCGCGGCTGGGTCGTGGACGGCGGCGACGGCGGCCTCGGGGTTGGTGGCGGTGGTGTTGCCATCGGCCAGCCAGATTTGCGTGGCGTGGGCGCGCATGGCGGCGCGTTTGGCGTGGAGGGCGGCATCGTCAAGCGCGAAGGCCAGATCCGTGCCAGCAGTGGTGAAATTATCCAAGTACGCGGCATCGGGTTTGCGCCAGCCCGCGGGCGCGTCGAGGGTCTCAAGGCCGGAGTAATTGGCGGCGCGGTCAAAAATCGCCCACCAGATGCGCGTGCTTGCCGATGCCGCCTTTTCCACCACCCTATGCACCGCCACGTGGTCCGGGTGGTTATAGCCGCCGTCTGGTCCATAGGTCAAGATGGCGTGTGGCTTGAGTACATCTAATTCCGCGCGGAGCAGATCTACCGCCTCATCCAAGCGATTGACCAGCGCGCGGGGGTTGCCGTGGGAGGGCGACCCCACCATGCCGGAATCGTGGAAGTGGCCGAATCCGCCCAGCTGGATGCCCTCTACTCCTAAAGCGGAGAGAGCGCAGGCCAATTCGCGGGCGCGGAAGCCACCGAGCTGATGGTGCTCGGCGAGCCCTTGATAAGGCGCGCCGATGACCTCGCCGTCCTCGCCGAGGGTAAGGGTGATGACCGTGACCTGCGCACCGCGCGCGGCCAGGGTGGCGAGGGTGCCGCCGGTAAAAAGCGTTTCATCATCGGGGTGTGCGTGTACTGCAACTACGCGGTAGCCCGCCAAGTCCTTAGTCCTCATCTATCCTCCAAACTGGCGCTGTGACCAGCCCTTTATCCCAATCATCAATACTTTGGCCGGGGCCTACAATACCCTCCCCTAGCGCGTGCACACGCGTTTCATCTAAGAGCGGGACGTATAACACGTCCTGGGCATTGATCTCGCGGATTCGTCCCAGCGCGGTGGAAGGGCTTATCTTTCCGGAGAGAATGTCCATGCGTGTTTCGGCGGCGTTGTCGGGGCAGAACCCGGAGAGGTCCCCGGCGAGCGGTTGGTCTTCGGCGCAAGTGAAGACATTCGCGGCCGAGAGCGAGGTTAGGGTGATATCCTCCCAAGTCACCACCGCATCAACCTTGCCTTCAGGAAGCAGCTTAGTGGTAATGGTGGTGAGCCGGTCGGTGGTGACCTCAGCAGGGATGCCGTGGGCCTCGAGGACATCGTAAAGCGTATTTGCCGCAGCCAAAGCCGTGGGGCTGGTCGGATCGACGGCGAAGCGGATAGGCTTCTTGCTGGCGCGTTCGCGCAGGGCCGTCAGGTTTGCCTCCCCTGAGACCGGATTATGCCCGGCCTTCAGGTTGGAGGCGCGGCCGGTGGCGAGCCGGGCGACCTGTTCGGTATCGATAAGCGAGGCCACCCCGCGCCGCGCATCCGCATCCTCCAAGGCGCCGTGCTCGGTGGACATGTGCAAGCGCAGCTGGCGCGGGCGGGTAACCGTCTTATCGCTCACATGTCCCAGCAGGCCGAGCGCTTCCTGCGAGGTTTGACCCGGGGTAAAGTCCGCGAACCCAATCTGGCCAGAGCGCAGCATATTGAGCGCCTGGGTACTATCGCGCACCTCGCGCAGCTGGACGACGTCGATATGAGCGGGATCGGCGCCCCAAAAGCGGTCATTGCGGTTGAGCGTGATGACCCCGCGGCTGCGGTCCACGCTATCGACCGAGAAGCGGCCGGCGGAGGCGGGGATGTCATTGGCCAGTACCGAATCAAAATCGGAATTTTGCAGCAGGTGCGAGGGAAGGAGCTGGTTGAAGAGCTGCTTCCAATCCTTAACCCGCTCTGCAAAATCTACCGTGACCACACGCCCGCCATCGGATGTGGTCACCGCGGAAATGGCGCGGTAGCCCGCAGGGTCTTTAACACCTGCGGTCGTGGTCATTTTCTTCCACAAGTAGCTGAAATCCGCGCCGGAAATCGGGGTGCCATCGGACCACTGCGCGGGAGAGGCAATAACGTAGCGCACTCGCTGGGCCACGCCCTCCGGCGCGGTGACCTCCGCGGCAGATTCCAGGACGTCCGTATCCATGCGTCCCCAGTGGAACGTTGAGGGCAAGACTAGCTCCGCAATCTGATCCACGAGCTCGGAGTTATTGGCCACCAGGTGCGGGTTGAGGCCGGCGCGCAGCGGATCGACACCGATGGAAATGGTGGGCCGCGACTTTTCTTCCTCCGCGCGCGGCGGCTCATCGTCCGTCGCGGTCGTCGTTGATGCCGTTTCCTGGGCGGTAGATTCCTGGTCGTCCGAGTCTTCTACCACCGGCGGAGGGCCAGGATTGGCCGAACACCCGCTGACAAACGCGAGGCCGATGGCGGCAGTGGCAGCAAGTGCACGGGCCTTGAGACTATTTTTCATCGCGGACTACTTTAGTACCTTCTTCCCGCCACACGAAGATTCTGCGCGCTAAACTCGTACGAAATCACCATTGAAGGGATCTCCTCACCATGCTCATCTGCCAAGAAATGTTCCTCCTGCTTACCAAGGACAACGGTAAAAAGGAGGTGCTATCCAATAACGAGACCGCCCTGCGCGCCGGCCTTTTTAGCGATTTGCTCCTGTACGAAGCAGTTGCCATAACTGCAAAGAATAAGGTGCACGCCACGGACAAAAAGCCAGAGCACCCGGTGCTTTCTTGGGCATGGGATAGCCTGCACGAGCACCGGACCTGCTCGGTCAAGACACTGCTGCAGGCGGGGTGGTTCTCCCCGCGCGAGAAGATTGCCCAGGATTTTCAGGACCGCGGCCAATTGGAGATTGAGGATGCCGCGTGGTGGCAGCTGGGCGGCGACCGTTACATCATGACGGACACGGCGCTAGAAGATGAGGTGCGCGAGAGGCTCGCGGCGGTGCTTAACGGCTCCCAAGCCCCTAGCGCCAAAGACGTGCTTATCTTGGATATTCTCCGCGAGATTAAAGGGGCCTATCCCCTGCTCAAGGAGGATGCGCCCGAAATGAAACGCCGGGAGATGCGCAAACGCATCAAAGAATTAAAGCAACAGGTGGAATACGACGATGCCGCCGCCTCTGCGGTAAAAACCATACTGCAGGAGACGACGGCGATTATCGCGGCGGCTGCGGCATCAACCGCAGCCACCACTTAGATCGAGGCAGATTACTTCTTCATCTGCTTAGCGCGGGAAGCGGCGCGCTTGCGGTCGGTGGCGGAAAGCTCCAGCTTGCGCACGCGCAGCACATCTGGGGCTACCTCGACGCACTCGTCGTTGCCACAGAATTCCAGTGCCTCTTCCAGCGAGAGCGTGTGGGCCTTGGCCAGGGTGACCGTGGCGTCTGCGGTGGCAGAGCGCATATTGGTCAGCTTCTTTTCCTTGGTGATGTTGATGTCAATATCCTCATCGCGGTTATTGGCACCCACGACCATGCCTTCGTAGGCCTCGGCGCCTGGCTCGACGAAGAAGTTGCCGCGGTCAGCCAGCTGCATCAGTGCGTACTGGGTGATCTGGCCGCTACGGTCAGCCACCAAGGAGCCGGTGGCGCGGGACTTAATCTCGCCGGCCCAGACATCGATGCCATCGGAGATGGAGTTGGCGATGCCGGCACCGCGGGTCTCGGTCATGAACTGGGTACGGAAACCGATGAGGCCACGGGCGGGAACGCGGAAGATCATGCGCACCCAGTCGCCTTCGCGCACGTCCATGGACTGCATCTGGCCCTTGCGGGAGGCCAGCAGCTGGGTGATGGCACCCTGGTGCTCTGACGGGGAGTCAATGGTGAGGATCTCATAGGGCTCATAGGTCTTGCCATCGATCTGCTGGGTAACTACCTGCGGCTTACCAATGGTCAGCTCGAAGCCCTCGCGGCGCATGGACTCGATGAGCACGGAGAGAGCCATCTCGCCGCGGCCCTGGACCTCCCAGGTATCGGGGCGCTCGGTGGGCAGCACGCGCAGGGAGACGTTACCGATAAGCTCCTGCTCCAGGCGGGCCTTAACCATGCGGGCGGTCAGCTTGGTGCCGCCGCCGCGGCCTGCCATCGGCGAGGTGTTCACACCGATGGTCATGGAGATGGCCGGCTCATCAACGGTGATGCGCGGCAGGGCCTCTGGGTTTTCTGGATCGGCGATGGTGTCACCAATCATGACATCGGAGATACCAGAGATGGCGACGATATCGCCGGCGATGGCCTCTTCGGTCGGCTGGCGCTCGAAGCCGACGGTGCGCAGCAGCTCGGCAACCTTGACGGTCTTGGTGTGTTGGTTGCCCTCATCGTCGTAGTGAATCCAGGCCACCTGCTGGCCCTTCTTGATGCGGCCGGCGTAGATGCGCAGCAGCGCAATACGGCCGAGGAAGTCGGAAGCGTCAAGGTTGGTAACGTGCGCCTGCAGCGGGGCATCGACGGTAGCGGAGGGCTCGGGCAGGACGTTGTAGATGACATCGAACAGCGCCTGCAGGTCCTCGCTATCGGGAACGTTGCCATCGCCCGGGTTCTCGGTGGAAGCAACGCCGGCGCGGCCGGAGGCGTACAGAACCGGGAGATCGAGTAGCTCTTCAGCAGCGGCAGCGGCTTCCTCATCCTCGAGGCCAGCGGCGATTTCCAGCAGCAGGTCTTGGGACTCGGTGACAACCTCGTCGATGCGGGCATCGGGGCGGTCGGTCTTGTTCACACAGACGATGACCGGCAGCTTGGCCTCCAGCGCCTTGGTCAAGACGAAGCGGGTCTGTGGGAGGGGGCCCTCAGAGGCATCGACAAGCAGCACGACACCGTCCACCATGGAAATGCCGCGCTCAACCTCGCCGCCGAAGTCGGCGTGGCCCGGGGTGTCGATGACGTTAATGATGAGGTCTGCGCCGTCTTTGCCCAGACCCTGGCGGCGGATGGCCGTGTTCTTGGCCAAAATGGTAATGCCGCGCTCGCGCTCCTGATCGTTGGAGTCCATGACGCGGTCCGTGTGCTCACCGTGTTCGCCAAAAGCACCGGACTGCTCCAGCATGCCGTTGACCAACGTGGTCTTGCCATGGTCAACGTGCGCGACAATGGCAACATTACGGAACTCGGTATTACTCACTAGTTGGGTTCTCCTTCGGAGGATCTACAAGCGCTGGTGCGCGAGAAATGTTCTTGAACGACGTCCTACGATACCCCCTAACAGGGCATAGTGCAGCATTGGGGAGCCAAGACGCGACCTATGCCACCCCGTAACGTCTCGCGTGCCTGAAACGACCTAGTACTTGACACTTCCCAGCGGATAACTATCGTTACTAGAGTTATTACTGTTACTGCTGTGACCAATGGGGCTATACTACTTTCCCCGCGAGACAATAAGGACCTGATACCGTGAGCCACGCCCAAACTTCTTGGCGCCTAAGCGGCCGCACCGGCTACATCGCCGCTGCCACCGCTGCGCTTATTGGCCTCGCCTCTCCCCTGGTAGCGCCCGCACAGGCCTTCGCCCCAGATCTTTCCTCACTGGCACAGCAGCACATGCCCGCCAGCCCCTTGGATGAGCTCGGCCGCCCTACCCCTGAAACCCAGGACCGCGTGCGCACCTTTGCTGCGCAGCCGTGGATCCCCGAAGACGCCCGCAATACGATCTTGTCCGCCTTGGACTTCTTCGCCGGCACCGGCGACGGTGGTGGCGGTGTGCCCATGCCGCAGGGCGATAACCCGTACTTCCGGCAGTTTTATTGGCCCACCGTCTCCGCGAACTGCATCGGCGGCACCAACGCCGCCACCGGCTCTGGCATCGCGGTACCTGGCCCTACAGAAATTCCCGCCCCCGGCGCCGGCGAGGGCGAAACCGTCTTCCTCTTTACCGCCTTGGGCACCCCACCGGCAGCACCGGACCAAGGAGGCATGAACGTGCAGTGGTTTAATATCAATACCCTGCAAAGCGGCATTACCCCGCTGCACAATAACGGCATCAACCAGGATGGGCCCACAACGCTTTCTGGCACGGCCCACACAGGCAAGGGCCTAGTCATCGCGCTGCTCTCCGGTTCCGTTAATACCACCGAGGCACGCTGCGATTTCGTCCCCACCGCCGCCTTCCTAGAGGTGAAGTAATGGCCGTTGATCTCCACCCAGTCAAGCGGGAGACCTTTAATACTGCGGCCTTCACCAATACCGATCCCAAGGGCTACCTGCGCCAAGTCGATACCTATACCGAAACCGAGTTTGGCTTGTATATGGCACGCGGTGCCGATCACCCGCGTTTTGGCTACCTCGAATCATGGCTGCTGCCAAGCCTCAACCTGCGCGCGAATATCTTCCACTTCCGCCCCGGCGTCGAGGTAGAGCAGGACTTTTATATCGACGTCGCCGAAATCCAGCGCCAAGGCAATGAGTGGACCACCCGCGATCTCTACGTCGATTTAGTCACCACCACCGGCGAGCCCATCACTGTCCTCGACATCGACGAGCTCTCCGCAGCGACGTCCGCTGGCCTCATTTCCGCCGAGGACGCCGAACTCGCCATCGACACCACCCTGAACGCGGTCGAGGGAATTACCCGCCACGGCGACGACGCAATGGCCTGGCTTGCCCACCACGGCATAGACTTGTCTTGGTCAGAAAACGTCACTTTAGCCCCCGAAGGATAAGCCATGGCCGGTGGCCTTTTTGCCCTGCTTGACGATGTCGTTTTAATAGCCCGCGCCGCCGCCTCCAGCGTCGACGATGTGGCCGCCTTAGGCGGCAAGACATCTATGAAGTCTCTCGGCGTCGTCGTCGATGATGCCGCAGTGACCCCACAATACGTCGAGGGCATAAAACCGCAGCGCGAGCTGCCGATGATCTGGCGTATCACCAGGGGTTCGCTCATCAACAAGCTCGTCATCATTTTGCCGATTGCGATGATCCTGTCTTGGATTGCGCCGTGGGCGCTCACGCCCATCTTGATGTGCGGCGGTACCTATTTATGCTTCGAAGGCGCGGAAAAGATCCTCTCCTTCTTCCACTCCTCCCCTAGCGAGGCCACCGATACCGTCCAGAACAAGGGCCCAGAGGCCGAAGATAGCCTGGTGAAGTCCGCCATTACCACCGACCTCATCCTGTCTGCTGAGATCATGGTGATTTCCTTAAATGAGGTCATCGATCAACCCTTCTGGCTGCGCCTCGGTGCGCTTATCGCCGTCGGTATCATCTTGACCTTGGGCGTCTATGGCGCCGTGGGATTGCTGGTCAAGATGGATGACATTGGCCTGGCCTTAACCCGGCGCCGCGATGGCAATTCCCTGCTAGGCAATACCTTGGTCAAGGGCATGCCCATCGTGTTGGACATCATCGGCATCATCGGTACAGCCGCCATGTTGTGGGTAGGCGGACATATCGTCACCTCGGGACTCCACGAATTCGGAGTAGACCAGCCGCACGGGTTTATCGAGGCTGCCACTGAACATATCCACAATGGCGCGCTGAGCTGGCTGGCCGACACCGGCCTGTCCATGGTGTGCGGGCTCATCCTCGGACTTGTCATCGCCAGCATCGTCATGGCCGTCAAAGCCTCGACCGGCTCACCGTCTGCCACCTCGGCAGCGCAGCACTAATTTACATAAACAGCATGAGCGATACCGCCATAATGGCCATACCGGCGATAAGGCCGTAGATGGCGTAGTGGTGTTCACCAGTTTCTTCCGCGGTGGGAAGCAGCTCATCCAGGGAGATAAACACCATGATGCCGGCTACGGCGGCAAAGCTAATGCCCATGGTGGCCGGCCCCAATACCGGTAAGAGCAGACCAAAGCCGATGAGTGCGCCCAGCGGTTCAGCCAGCCCGGAAAGCGTAGCCCACCAAAAGGCCTTCTTGCGCGAGCCGGTCGCCTCCCGCAGCGGCACCGCGACGGCGATGCCTTCCGGGATATTATGGATGGCAATCGCCACTGCCACCGGAACAGCAATCTCCTTAGATTCCAGGCCGGCTAAGAAGGTGGCAAAGCCCTCCGGGAAATTGTGCAAGCCCAGCGCTACCGCGGTAAATACGCCCGTCTTCATCAACCTGCCGCGCCGGGCATCTTCTTCCGTCGTGCCCGGTTCGTGCGGGTTGATCTCTTCTGGCACTATCCGGTCAATAATCGCGATGACCGCAACGCCAGCGAAGAAGGCTCCTACCGCGGCCCAGGTGCCGGGTTTTTCGCCGCCGAGGGCATCGCTAAGTTGCGCTATGCCCTCCGGCAGGATTTCCATGAAGGAGACATAGAGCATCACACCCGCCGAAAGCCCCAGGGCCGCGGCCATAAACGCGGGCCCTGGCTGGCGCTTTCCCACCGCCAATGCCCCGCCGATGGAGGTGGACAGGCCCGAGAGCAGGACCAGTCCAAAGGCGAAGGCGAACGTGGACAAGGTCATAGTCTGTGACTGTACCTGACAATAATTATCAAGCCTTAATGGGAAGGCGGGGTCTGTGCATCGTCTTCGCCGGAGCCGGATACGAACTCGCCATCGGCCACCGAAGGATCATCTTCCACGTAGCGGCCAGCTTCGTAGTCATAACCAATGGCATATCCTTCCTCATCAGTGCGCGCGTACCACTCCGTGACCTCTGCGGCGGTGGAATCAAACTCGCCGCCGGTGGCGTAATCGGAATCTCCCGTTGTGGGCTCGATAGACAGGGCAAAATTATCGCCGTAATCACGCACGCCGTGGATGACAGCATTGGAGACGGCCTGGTGCTCGTAATAGTGGCGGATCGAGGCCGGATCATGGCGCAGTTCTCTAATGAGGGCAATGCACATCAGCACGATGATGACGGCAAAAGGAAGCGCCGTAATGGTGATGAGGTTTTGCAGGCCTTGCAGCGCGTTTTTGCCGCCGGACATGAGAATGACCACGGCGATGCCCGCCATACAGAGCACCCAAAAGACAGTGACAGTGGGTTTCGGCTGCGGGTTGCCGCGCTGGGTGAGCTGGGAATTGACCAGCGAGGCCGAGTCCGCGGTGGTGATGAAAAATACCACTAGCATGACGATGACCAGCGGGGCCATCCAATTGGATCCGGGGAAATGGTCCAAGACGTTGAAGAAGATGTCTTCGGCCGCCGGCATGGAATCAATGGTCCCATCGGGAGCGATATCGCCATCGCGGCGCTGCAGCCAAATGGTGGTGCCGCCCAAGATGGTGAATGCTGCGATGATGATAGCGGAAGGAATAAACAGCACGCCAAGGACGAATTGGCGGATGGTGCGCCCGCGGGAAATCTTGGCCACGAATACGCCAACGAACGGCGACCACGATACCCACCACGCCCAGTAGAACGTGGTCCATGAGGACAGGAAGGAGACCATATCTTCGCCCTCTCCCATGTTGGCGGACAACATTTCGGGAGTGTTGTCGAGGTACTCAATAATGACCGCGGGCATCATATTGGCCAGGAGAGCAGTCGGTCCGATGACGAAGAAGAAGATCGCGATACCCAGCGCCAATGCCAGGTTGATATTGGATAGCCACCGCACGCCCTTAGCTACACCAGACACGGCGGAAAAGATGGTGCCGATGGACAGCACGACAATGATGACCAAGGCTGCGGTATTGCCAGTGGTAGACCAACCGCTGACGATTTCCACTCCGCGGCCGATCTGTAGCGCGCCAATTCCCAAAGTCGCCGCAGTGCCAAAGAGCGTGGCGATGATCGCCAGGCCATCGATAATGCGCGCCGGTGCGGAATCGGTGGAGCGGTTGCCAAAAAGCGGCATCAAGATGGAGCTCATGAGGGGTACGCGACCGCGGCGGAAGGACACATAGGCCACGCACAGCCCGACGATGGCGTAGATGGCCCACGCGTTAAGGCCCCAGTGCATGGCCGATTGGGCGAGCGCGCCGAGCACCGCTTCATCGCTGGCGGCTTCATAGGCGCCTGGGCGCGGTGAGAGATAATGAGTGAGCGGTTCGTAGGGTCCGAAGAAGATAAGCCCGATGCCGATGCCCGCACCAAAGAGCATGGCGGCCCAGCTAATCGTGGAAAACTCCGGCTTTTCACCATCCACGCCGAGTGGGATTTTTCCGTATTTGGAAAAGGCGAGGATCAACAGCAGGAACATCAGGCAGGTGGCCAGTGCAGTAAAGATCCAGCCTAGGTTGCGCATGACCCAGTCCAGGGCGATGGAGGAGGTATTAAAAACCTGTTCGGGAGCGAGCACGCCCCATATTACGAAGGCGATAACGAGTCCACCGACGACGCCCAGGATGGTCTTATCCACGCTGTATTTAACCTTCTGGTCCTCAATGGACACGCCAGGAACCAAGGCAGGGTGAATATTGTGCGGGTAGATGATGTCGTGCAGTATGCGTTGTGCGCCGCGCACGCGCTTTTGACTTTCTTCCGTATTATTAACGTTCTCCAGCCCACTGGTGGTTCCGTTATCGGGCCGGGACGATGAATTAGATGACAAAGCCCTACTCCTATTTCATTATTCACTATTCAACTTGTGGGAATTATTAACACGTTAACGAACAATGCCGAAAACCACCGGCTAAGCAATGTTTTACCCCCACATGCGTAAAATGAAACCCGTACGTTACGCCCCGCTTTGAAGCTTTGGAGTTACTGTCTTCCTATGGTGCCTTACCCGCTTGCTACCAGCTACTTCGGTGTTGAACACGTCGCTATATTGGAACATGTTATCTCCGGCACGGTGCTCAGCATCCCTGGTATGGGTAGTCAGCCCGCGCTTATCGATGTCTCTCTAGAGCCCGATACCTACTCCAACGGCTGGCGGGTGCGTTCGGAGTTTGGCTTCATCGGGTTTCTCGATGAGGTAGAGGCAGCCGAATACCCGGACCTGCACCGGTTGAAGGCATCGCAAGCCACCCCGCAGACAGTAGCCACGGTCGGCATTGTTGAGGGCGAACTCGAGGTTGCCGTCTCCCTCGGGCTGTGGCCGTGGATGGTGCCGGTCAATGACCAGCCGGCCGAATCGGCGTTGCTCGCCGGCGGCCACGGTGCAGTCGTTGATACTGCGGCGGGCGACCTGACCGAGTCGCAGCTATCTCACTTTGAAACGCAGCAGTTCTTTGTCACACTCAAAGTCATCGATGATGCCGTCGTGGCCGCCTGCGGCGATACTGTGCTCGGCCCGTGCGGCGCGTTGAGCCAGTTGCCTGGCCTGCGCACCGCGTATGCGGCGGCGCAAGAAGCCGGTACCACGATGGCCGCCCGTGCGTATAGCGCCGGTGGGATGATCGCGGTCGATATCCCCGCAGCGGATTCCCCAGATAGCGAATTATTCTCCCCGGCGGTGCCACCCCTGCGGGTGCCGTCTGGCCGCACCGCGCTTCCTGGTGCCACTACGTCCCACCGGGCCACCCCAGCTCCGCCCGAGGAGTGGGAGTTCGCGCTGGAGTCCGCTGACATCGCCGGCGATCTTCCCACAGGCACGCGGCGCCCGGTCAGTCCCAATACCGACGCGGCCACGGCAACCACAGGTTCTGCAGAAGCCCCGCCCGCGACGCCCAGCGCTACCTCGGAGAACGGCGCTGCCGCAGAGGACAGTGCTGCCCCAGAGGACGGCGCCACGGTAGGCATAGACAAAGAAGAAAAGGCATCTCCCACCCCGCCGGCGCCTCGTGCTCGCGACAACGATGAGGCCGCAGCACCACCCGCTAGCAGTGGCTTGGCCGACTTGGTCTCGTCCATGCCGGGCTCACAGAACCTGAGCTGGCGCGCGCTTCCCGTCGCGGAGGAACCGGGCCGCTTTTCTTCCGAATCCGCCCGCGTGCGCGCCCGGCGCGTGGCGCGCGAACAGTCCCGCCCGCGCGGCGGAAATCACCGCAAATAGGTCGGTCGCACTTGCTTAGCGCAGCGTGCGCTTGCCGCCCGCGCCGCGGCGGGTAATGCCGTGGGCATCGAGGTATTCCAGCAGCGGGATGGCCACCCGGCGGGTGGTCCCTAGCGCTTGGCGGGCGGCGGACAGGGTAAAGGGCTGCTCGAGTTGTGAGAGGTGCTCCCGTGCCTTGCCCGGCGCGTCCGGTAAGAGGATGATCCCGTCTTTCAGGCGTAATAGGCGCTCGGCGCGCTCGGCTGCGGCCAGTTCTTTCTCGCTCAGTCCCAGCTCTTTAAGCTCGTGCACCTCCGGTGCGGCGAAGGGCTCCTTTTCTAACATGCGCTCTAATTCGGCCACGCCAGGCTCGGCGGCGCCGAGATCCACGGTATGGCCCGGCAGGCGGATAAGGCCTTCGGATTCTTCCGCGTGGGCAGCGGCCACCGCTAGGCGCAGCAGCCCCTCTTCCTTAAGGCCCAAGGCATCGAGTGCCGCCTTGCGCGGCATGCCCGGTGCGAGCGGATTGGCCGCGGCGTGCTCCTGCAGCGCGGTAGTCAGCGCTTCTTTCCAGCGCGTTACCTGGCGGGCGGCAATCCACCACTGTTGAAAGTTAATGATGCCCGACGGCGTGGCATCGGTGTCATAACCATCGAGTTCCAGGTCCGCGCGCCGGGCATAGCCCACACGCTGCAGGTAGGAGGAAGGATTGCGGAAGGAGGTGTGCTCCGCCAATGCCTCGGCACGCTTGCGGGCGGCACCGCGGCGATATAGCTCCGGCGGGCGCACGTCGATGACCTCCACGCCGGCGCTGACATGGCGGCCACCGGGGCTGCGGACGACAAGGCGATCCAGGATGATCAGCGGCATAGCGCGCGATAGGCGCAGGCGGGCGAAATCCGCTGACAGCGGCCGCAAGTGCGCTTCTACCCCCGCGGTCCCGCAGTGGACCACGAGGTTATCGGGCAATTCATCAAGTGCGGTGCCAAAGGTGCGGTGGACGTCTACGGTATCGATAGCGCGCCACGCACCTGGGGTAAGCAGCAGGTCACCGCGGTGGATATCGGCGGCATCGCCCCCGCGCAGGTTGACCGCGGCGCGGGTGACGGGGCCCAAGGATTCCTGCGCGGTATTTTCGCTGTGCAGACCACGGATCTCCACGCGCTTGTCCCCCTCTGCGGTGGAAAGCACCAGGGCATCGCCGGTGCGCAGCGTACCGGCGCTCAGCGTCCCGGTCACCACGGTTCCCGCGCCCTTGACGCTAAAGGCCCGATCGATCCACAGCCGCACCGGGGCATCTATCGCGGGTGCGGGCACGCGGTCCACCAATTCATCGAGCGCCCCGCCCAGCTCCGCCAGGCCCTCGCCGGTGTGGGAGGAGACGGGGATGATGGGGGCATCGGCAAGCGGGGTGGCAGAAAACTGCGTGCGCACCTGGGCGGTGACCTCCGCACGGCGCTTATCATCGGCGCGGTCGCTGCGGGTCAGGGCGATAATCCCGTGCTCGATGCCCAGCGCGTGCAGCGCATCGCGGTGGTCGGTGGATTGGGCCTGCCAGCCCTCGTCCGCGGCAACCACGAAGAGCACCACGGAGGCCGGGCCCACCCCGGCCAGCATATTGCCAAAGAACTTTTCGTGGCCGGGGACATCGACAAACGCCACGTCCGCACCAGAGGGCAGCGCCATCCACACAAAGCCCAGGTCAATAGTGAGCCCGCGGCGCTTTTCTTCGGCCCACCTATCCGGATCCATATCCGTTAAGGCGCGCACCAGGCTGGATTTGCCGTGATCCACGTGGCCGGCGGTCGCGATAACGTACATCTACATCACCGCCCGGATGGCCGCGATGAGAACCTCATCCTGGGTCTCGGGCACGCAGCGCACGTCAATGAGGCAGCGGCCTTGGTGCTGGCGCGGCACCACCGGCGGGGTGTGCTGGCGCAGCTTTGGTGCTAGTTCCTCCGGCAGGGATACCGCAACGCCGGGCAGCGGGTACTCAGGGGCGCCTCCCCCGCCCACACGGCCAGCGTGTTCGACAACCTCGCCGTCCACCGCCGCGGCGATGGCCTCGGTGCGCGCGCGGTGGCACGCCGGGTCAAGGTGGAGCGCCTGCTGCACCGCATTGGCAGGCGTTGTGATCGCTGCTTCCAGGGCATTGAGCCGCAGCTTATCGATGCGCACCGCCCGCGCCAACGGGTGCTTCTTCACCGCCGCAATCGCGCCCTTAGTGCCCAACAGGATCCCGGCCTGCGGCCCGCCCAACAGCTTATCGCCCGAGGCGATGACAATATCCGCCCCGGCCTTGAGCTGCGCGTGAATATCGGGCTCGTCTGGCAGGACCGGATCATGGGTGAGCAAGCCTGAGCCGAGATCCACGATAAGGTTCGTGTCTTGTTTCTTCGCCAGCTGCGCCAACTCGCCCACGCCCACAGAGGAGCTAAAACCTTCAATCCGAAAATTGGACGGGTGCACCTTCAAAATCGCGCCGGTCTCCTCCCCCAGCGCGCGTTCATAATCGTTAAGGTGCGTCCGGTTGGTCGCGCCTACCTCCCGCAGGCGCGTCGCGGTGGATTCAATCAGCTCCGGTAGGCGGAACCCCGCGCCGATTTCAATGAGCTCGCCGCGCGAGATGATGATCTCCTTGCCCGGGGCCAACGCGGCCGTGGCCAGCAATAGGGCCGCCGCACCGTTATTGACCACCAGTGCATCCTCCGCGCCGGGGCAGGCCGCCAATAGGGCCTGGGTGGCACCGGCGCCGCGCCGGGACGAGCGCCGCCCGGTGTCTAAGTCCATTTCCACGTCGGTATATCCGGCCGCGTCCTGCAGCGCGGCTATCGCAGCCTCTGGCAGCGGGGCGCGGCCCAAGTTTGTATGGATGATGACGCCGGTGGCGTTGATGACCGGCTGCAAGGAATGGGTGCTGTGGTCAGCCAGCCTTCGCGCTATTTCTTCTTCTACGCCGGTAACGGGCACCTCCCCGCGCCGGGCGGCGGACAGCACTCCTTTAATCGTTGCGCGGACGGCGTGTTCTGCGATTATCTCCCGCGCGCTTTCTACTGCGGGGAGCCGCAAAAGCTCATCCATGCGGGGTAAATTCCGGCGGGGATCACGGGCATTATTCGCGGGGCGACCAGCGTGATGGCTCGGCACTCGTTTTCCTCCTTGCGCGCGTATGGCGGAGACGGACAGGAATCGAACCTGCCAGACCGAGATGCTCGGCCTCACCGGTTTTGAAGACCGGGGCGCCCACCAGGACACGTACGCCTCCGCCTGGCTACTTTACAGATCCCCCGCGCACCCCACCGCCGCCGCCCCACCACTTTCCGGCGGGTAAAATGACCAGCATGACCGAGCAGATTAATTTAACCTCTTTCGCCGCCGGTGGCGGCTGCGCCTGCAAGATTCCCGCCGGGGAATTGGAATCGGCGGTAGAAGGGCTCATCGGTAAGGCCGATCCCAATGTCCTGGTCGGCCTCGACGATGGCGATGATGCTGCAGCAGTCAAGATCGACAACGGCCTCGCCGTGATTTCCACCGCGGACTTTTTCACCCCCATGGTCAATGATCCCTATACCTGGGGCCAGATCGCCGCAGCCAATGCGCTATCCGATGTCTACGCTATGGGTGGCACCCCCATTACCGCCATCAACCTCGTGGGCTGGCCCAATGAAAAGCTTGGGTTGGACGTCCTGCGCGAGGTGCTGCGCGGCGGCATGGATAAAGCCACCGAGGCGGGCATTTCCATTACCGGCGGCCACTCTATTACCGCCCCAGAGCCGCTGTACGGCATGGCGGCGACGGGCATCGGCGATCCCGAAAAACTCATGCGCAACGATGCCGCGGAGGCCGGCCTGCCCATTACGCTGACCAAGCCCATCGGCGTGGGCATTTTGAATAATAAGCACAAGGCCACCGGCGAGGTATCCCAAGCAGCCATCGATTCCATGACCGCGCTCAACCGCCAGGCCGCCCAGGATGCGGTTGCCGCCGGTGCGCGCGCGGCCACCGATGTCACTGGCTTCGGGTTACTGGGCCACCTGTACAAGATGTGCCGCGCCTCCGGGGTGTCGGCCGAGCTGGACCTTTCCGCCGTGCCCACCGTGGACGGCGCCACCGATGCCCTCGCGGAAGGCTTTATCCCGGGCGGCTCCCGCCGCAACCTGGATTGGGTGCGCCCGCACCTGCAGCCCTCCTCCCTTACGGAAGAAGAGCTAGTGCTGCTTGCCGATGCCCAAACCTCCGGTGGCCTCCTCATCATCGGCGAAGTCCCGGGCTACCCCGTTATTGGTCGCACGACGCCGCTATCTAACGATTCCTACATCACCATTTCCTAAGATGAACCACCGCCTTTTTAGCCTGCCCCTTGCCACCCTCGCCCTCGGTGCGGGCCTTGTCGCCTGCGCCGACGGGAGCACCAACCGCGGCTGCTCACCCATCGAATTATCGGAGCTGCGTACTTCCCTGCCCGACACCCTCATCGGCGCTAACCAGGAACCCGATTCCACCAGCGATGAGAATGACTCCTTCTCCGTGCTCTACGGCGGCGACTCGCCGGAGAAGGTTAGCGTACTGGGCACGAAATACGAGTCCGATAACGAGGTCGTATGCCCTGATGACCCAGATGCGGCGGCAGAGCGCTACTTGGAACTGGTCAATGAGGACATCGATAAGCAAAATGCCGCCCAAGGCCGCGCGGGAAATGAGTACAAGCCATTCGATTTCACCGCAGCGGACCGGCATTTTTATTGCTCGGCCTGGGAGGTCGAGGATGCCATCTCGACCACCTGCGTGACCACGGTCCATGACGCGGCGGTCAACTACTATCTCCACCGCGATTCCGAGTCCTTAGAGGCGGAGCAATCGCGCATGCAGGAGATCGGCGAAGAGCTCGCCGATTCCTTCGCCAACCTCGACTAAACCTGGCTGGCCCTGCGCTAACCTGCGCTGAGCACGTCAGTGGCAAGACCCTGCTCGCGCCGGCGCCGCTCCGCGCGGCGTTTTTGCGGCCCCATCGTGGTAGCCGGGTTCTTGACCGCTTCCAGGCCCGCGTTGAGCACGCCAAAGCGCGTGCACGCAGAACCGGCAAGCAAGGCCAGGCCCGAAGCCACAGACACGGCGCGGGACTTCGTCGCCGCCGCCACCGCACTGCCCACGCCGCCAGAGGCAATCAAGTATTCCGAGGCGCGCATGAGCTTTCCCGGCGTTCCGTGATGCAATTCCTCGCGCGGCTCCGGCTCCATATTGCTTTCAAGCACCTTCGTCGCCGCGATATCGCTGGCCGCAGCTGCCATGCCCAAGGCACGGGCGGGCCCGGCGTGCTTTACCGGAGTGGTCACCATGGCCAGGCCAGAGGCTGCCGCCGAAGCCGAAGATACAAAGACATAGGGCAAGTGCCGCTTCATGTCATTCCACACTGGGTTGGACGTATTAGACAGCAATACCGCCGTATATCCGGCCAACGGGCCACCGAGCACACTAGTGACCACCCCAGCCGGAGTCGCGGCCTTGCCCAGGCTCGCGCGCAGCCACTTCGGCAGCGGCAGCTTCCGCTTGGTCGCGTTATCCACCTCTACCGCGGCCGGAATGGCCGCCGCGGTGGAAAAGCCCGCAAGCAGCCACGATCCGAGCGACATCGGCGAGGTCACCTTGAAGACGCGGAACATATTCAACGCGCGCTCCGGCCGGCCTAGGTCCAAAATCAAAAAGACCGATCCTGCGGCCGCCGCGCCAAAGGCCGCTACCCGCGTGGTCCGGCGCAAAGGTGCGTTGCCTGCGGCCTGTGCACCGGTAGCCAAAAGGCCCGATCCGCCGGCTATACCGCCCAAGAAGAAATACCCACCGATGGGCCACTCCCACGGCGGGGCCTTAACCACGGGCCTGCCGTAGTAGGAAGAAAACTCAAAGTCTTCTGCCATCCGCTCCTCTTTGGAGCCATCCTGCGCACCCGCGCCCGGGCGCTTGCGCTTCTTCTTGCGCTTTGGTCCGTCGAAATTGCGGTAGCGATTCGGCCGCTCCGGTTGCGGTGGCCGGTACTCATCAAAACCGCTCATTTGCGCCCTCCAATCAAAAAGGAACCCGCCACGGCGAGTGCCATCCCACCGATGGCCTTGGCCGCTGTCTTATACATGCTCGGCAAATCCGCAGTGGGCACGCGCGGGTCCGGCGGCAGGCCATAAACCTCTGGCGAATCTAGCAATAAGAAGATAGAGCCGGTTCCGCCCACGCCATCATTGTCATTGGCGCCATAGAGCCGCGCCTCCGTTATTCCCTGCTCGTGCAGGACGCGCACGCGATCCTTCGCCGCGGCCAGCATATCCTCATAGGTACCAAACTGGATAGAATCCGTCGGACACGTCTTGGAACACGCCGGCTGCTCGCCCTGTTTCAGGCGGTCGTAGCACATGGTGCACTTCTGGGCGACGCCCACATTCTTAATCGGCATTGCCTCACCCGGCGTGTGATCCGTGCCTTGGGACTTGCGCTGCTTGAGCTTTTTGAGCACGTTGATGCCGGCGTGCGAATTATCCTGATAATCCACAGTCGCAGTCTTATCGTATTTCAACGACACCCCGCCATCATCGCGGCGTTCGATGACGCCGAAGGGACACCCCGCAACGCAGGTTCCGCAGCCATTGCACACATCATCTTGGACGACCACGGTGCCAAACTCGGTGCGGAAAAGCGCACCCGTTGGACACACATCCAAACACCCTGCATGCGTGCAGTGCTTGCAGACGTCCGAGGACATCAACCACCGGAACGTATCCGTATCCGGCGGCGTGGTATCGACCTCGTCAGGCTTTCCACCGATGGTGGGCATGCCAAGGGAAATAAGCTGTTTTCCCTCTTCACGAGCCTTTTCAATGCGGTCATTGTTTTGTTCCACAAAGGCAACGTGGCGCCACGTATTTGCACCTAGCGCGCCGGTATTGTCATAGGAATTACCGGTGACGTCATATCCCTCTACCGGGTTGCGGTTCCATTCCTTACACGCCACCTCGCAGGCCTTGCAGCCGATGCACACGGACGTATCGGTGAAAAAGGCCATGCGGCGGTAGGAATCATAGCCGTGCCGGCCCGCGTCCTCGGTCAGTAGATTAGTCATTTACTTACCTTCTTCGCCTTCGCTTGCCGTCTCATCATCACTACTATCTGCCCCAGACTGACCATGCTTTTCGGGCTCGGGGTTATAGGTAAACGAGTCAGGAATCGACAACAAATCATTGCCGGAATCAACGCTTAACTGCGCCCGCTCCTGGTATTGCTTGAGCAGCTTCAAGCGGCCTTCTCCCCTAGGCCTGCGGCCCGGCTGGATATCGCAGGCGCCGATCTTTGAGTTCTGAATGAACACATTCGGCTCGAGCGTAAGACCCAAGAGATCGTTGGCACCGTCACCGGCCACAGCGGTGGTCTCGGACTCGCCGTAGTGGAAGGGCAGGCCAATCTGGTGGAATTCTTCCCCATTGATCTTCAGCATCTGCATGCGATCGGTGACCAAGACCTGCGCCTCAATCACGCCGCGCGGCGAGATAATCGTCGCCCACTCGCCATTTTCCAAGCCGCGCTTTGCGGCCAAGTCCTTATCCACCTCGCAGAATAGGCCCGGCTGCAGCTCCGCCAGATAAGGCAGACGGCGCGACATCGCACCCGAGGTGTACATCTCCGTGAGGCGATAGGTAGAAAATACGAACGGAAAAACCTCCGCACCGGGCATGCCCGGTTCTGGACGCTGCAAGTTGTCCGGGCGCTTGATGGTCAAGCGCGTCGGCGATTGCTGCTGCTTATACAGCACGTTGGTCACCGGAGACTCCTGCGGCTCGTAGTGGGTGGGCAAAGGGCCATCGGAAAGCCCGGAAGGCGCAAAGAGCCACCCGCGACCGTCCGCCTGCATGATGAAGGCGTCCGTGCCATCAAGGGCGTCCGGACCGACGGCATCGGCGGGAGCCTTATACTCGGGCGACTTCGTCACCGGGAAGTCAGGGACGTCATCGCCTACCCACTTGCCCTGGGCCTCGTCCCACCACACGTACTTCTTGCGCTCGGACCACGGGGTGCCATCCGGCTTGGCCGATGCACGGTTGTACAAAATGCGGCGGTTAGCAGGCCATACCCAGCCCCACTCGGGCGCGACCTCGTTCTGCTCCGAACCCGGGACCTTGCGCGCGGACTGGTTAACGCCGTCCTTGTACACGCCGGTGTAGATCCAGCAGCCGCCGGAGGTCGTGCCGTCATTCTTCATCTCCACGAAGGTGGGCAAAAGCTCACCCTTCTTGGGCCCATCCAGGTAGTAGCCGTTGATCTCCTTGAGGATATCCTCGGAGTTCGGCTCGCCTTCCTCATTTTCCACGTAATCCCACGTCACCTTCTGGAGCGGGAGATCGCGCGGATCAGTGGAATCGCGCAGGCGTTCCTTCAGCTTCTTGCCCAGCTGGTAGAAGAACCACAGCTCGCTCTTCGCATCGCCTGGCGGCGGCGCCGTTTGGAAGCGCCACTGCAGCATGCGCTGCGTCTGGGTAAAGGTACCGGCCTTTTCCACGTGGGTAGCTGCGGGCATTAAGAAGACTTCGGTCTCGATGTCTTCCGTCTTCAGCTCGCCGTTTTTGATCTCCGGCGCATCCTTCCAAAACGATGCGGTTTCGATTTCCTGGAAATCGCGCACCACTAGCCACTTCAGAGAAGCCAAACCACGGCGCTGCATGCCACCATTGGACTGCGCCACCGCCGGATTCTGGCCAAAGACGAAGTAGCCTTCCACCTGACCATTGAGCATGGCCTGCAGGGTTTCGTAGGTGGAATGCGCGCCGGAAATGCGCGGCATGAGGTCATAGCCCCAGTTATTTTCCTTGGTCGCCGCATCTCCCCAGTAGGACTTCATCAAGGACACGGCGTAATTCTCGCCAATCTGCCAGAAGCCCTTTTGGGACTCATCCCGGATCTCATCCACAAATTCCGGCCACGTCTGCTTTTCCACGCTCGGCATGGGCAGGTAGCCGGGCAGGGAGTGGAAGAGCGTCGGGATATCCGTGGATCCCTGAATGGAGGCATGCCCGCGCAGGGCCATGATTCCGGAGCCCGGACGGCCCACATTGCCCATCAAGAGCTGCAAAATGGCAGCGGTACGGATGAACTGCGCGCCCAAGGTGTGCTGGGTAAAGCCCAAAGCATAGGCGAAACACGTGGTGTGTTCCGGATCCGAATTCTGCGCAATGGAATCCGCCAGGTAGTAGAAGTCTTCCTGCGCGATGCCGCAGGTTTCTTCTACCAGCTCAGGGGTATAGCGCGCATAGTGGCGCTTGAGAATCTGGAAGACCGAATTCGGGTGCTCCAGGGTGTCATCGCGCTCCACATTCCAGGAAGAACCTTCCGGCTTTTGCACGTACTGCCACGAATCGGTCACGTACGTGCCGGTTTCCGGGTCATAGCCAGAAAACAGTCCGTCCAGTTCCTCGGTGTCCTGGTAGTCCTCCGAGATGATCATCGGCGCATTGGTATATGCCACGACATAATCGCGGAAGTACAGTTCATTTTGGAGCATGTAATTAATGACCGCACCCAACAGCACCACGTCGGTACCGCCGCGAATACCAATGTGACGGTTGGAGAACGCAGAGGTACGCGTATACCGCGGATCCACGTGAATAATGCGGGCACCACGCTTTTTAGCTTCTACGACCCACTGGAATCCCACCGGGTGGCACTCGGCCATATTCGAACCCTCAATGACGATGCAATCAGCATTCGCCATATCCTGCAGCGGTTGGGTTGCGCCGCCGCGGCCAAACGAAGTTCCTAAACTAGGAACTGTGGCGGAGTGTCATATGCGCGCCTGGTTTTCGAGCTGCACCGCACCGGCAGCGGTAAAAAGCTTCTTGATGAGGTAGTTTTCCTCGTTATCCAAGGTCGCGCCACCAAGGCCAGCGACACCCATCGTGCGGTTCAACTTCCGCCCCGAGTCGTCGGTGTCTTGCCAGCCCTTCCGGCGCGCTTCCAAGAAACGATCCGCGATCATGTCCATCGCGGTGTCTTCATCCAGCTCCTGCCACTCGGTGGAGTGCGGTGCGCGATATTTAATCTTGGTCAAACGCGTTGCGGAGTTGACCAACTGCTCCGACGCCGAGCCCTTGGGGCACAAACGCCCGCGCGAAATCGGTGAATCCGGATCGCCCTCAATCTGGATGACCCGGTCATCTTTGACGTATACGCGCTGGGCACAACCGACGGCGCAGTATGGGCACACGGATTGCACCACGCGGTCAGCTTCCACTGTGCGCCCGTGCTTTTCCTTACTCTTAGAAGACTGCGTATTGATATCCCTGCCAAAGGGATCGCCGCTACGCAGCTGGCGCACCACCGGCCAGTTGAGAGGACTTAAGCGAGACATGACTTTAAATCTATATTTGGGCGGAAAATTTCTCTAGCAAGGTGACCCTAAGCGTTTTTCGCAACTGCGCTGATCGCGCATTCCACGCCCTGCACGACGTCCGCGAGCTCCAGCATCGGGCTGTTTTCTTTATTCTGCTCCTTAATAAACGGCACGTGGATAAAGCCTGCTTTTACCTGCGTATCTTTGAAATGGTGCAGCAGGCCATAAAACAGGTGGTTGCACACAAACGTTCCCGCGGTGGTCGAGACCCGTGCCGGAATCTCCGCCTCCTGAATCGCTGCGACCATCGCCTTCACCGGCAGGGTGGAAAAGTATGCGACTGGGCCACCTTCAACCACTGGTTCATCGATTGGCTGGTTGCCCGCATTATCCGGAATAGAAGCATCCGCCAAGTTGATGCCTACCCGCTCCGGAGTGATATGCCCACGCCCGCCGGCCTGCCCCAGGCAGACCACCGCGTCCACATCTTCTTCCTCGGCCGCAGCAATTGCCTGTTTCAGTGCTTCACCGAATACCGTTGGCACAGGGTGCTTAATAATCTGCGCGCCGCGGATTTCATCCGGCAGCCTATCCAGCGCGCGTTCTGTAGGGTTAATCTCTTCGCCGCCAAAGGCATCAAAAGCAGTTACCAGAATCTTCATCATTCCAGTATGGCAGCTAACGGTACCCCGCTGCTTTGATTAAGCGCTGTTCTCTTAGTTTGCGCGTAGTACCCAACCGCCCTTCGCGCTCACCGGCAGCGGCTTTCACCGGGGCGCTGCGCTATCGGTGAGCGCGAAGGTGAGGAAGACGAATTCGAGCGGACGGGCAGTGTATTAAATCGAGGGCGACCATTCATCTCCCCTACCCCTCCCTTCGCGCTCACGGGAGATAGGCGAGCCAACCGAGCTGATGCTCGCGGTGAGCGCGAAGGGCGGCGTTGCAGGAGGAGGGATGAAGCGCGGGGTTGCAGGAGGAAGAGATAAAGGGCGGGATGGAGGTCGCAGCTGAAGGTGAAAGCATGAGTGGATACTGAACCGCTTTATCTACAAAGCGGTCAAAGCAATTCACCTGCTGCAAACGAGACCCTTTTTCTTTGCGGTTTGACGTGTGGAATAAAGTGAAACTAGTTGAAGTTGAACAGAACCGTACTCAACAAATAGTCAGACCTGTTCATTTTATTTCTAAAGGACGTTCTATGACACAAAAAGTTTCCTCTCGCTCCAAACTTCCTAGCTGGGCAACGGGGTTTGGCGCGCAAGTCATTGCGGGCCTTATTATCGGCCTCATCCTAGGACTGATCGCATCTGGGATGAATACCGATCCTGACAACCCAGGGTGGTTAACCAACCTGCTCAGCGGTGTCGGTGGCGCCTATGTCCAGCTATTGAAGGTCATGGTTCCGCCGCTTATCTTCGCCGCGGTGGTCACCTCTGTAGCTAACCTGCGCAAGGTTGCCAATGCCGCATCGTTGGCCATTTCTACGTTGGTGTGGTTCGCCATTACGGCGTTCTTTTCCGTCATCGTGGGCATCGTCGTGGCATTAGTCATGAAGCCCGGTGCTGGCACGAGCGTCGATGCATCCGCTGCAGAGGATCCTTCAAGCGTTGGTTCGTGGACTGCCTTCTTTGAGCAGCTCCTGCCACAAAACTTCTTTGGCCTTACCGCCTCTGCCAGCGATGGCGAAATATCGCTGAACTTCGGTGCGCTTCAGCTGCTGGTTATCTCCTTGGCCATTGGCATTGCCGCCGTACAGACCGGTAAGGCAGCCGATCCCTTCCTGCACTTTACGGAGTCCTTCCTCAAGGTCATCCAGAAGGTCCTGTGGTGGATTATCCGCCTGGCACCGATTGGTACCGCAGCGCTTATTGGTAAGGCAGTTGCTACCTACGGCTGGGACGCACTTGGCTCTCTGGGCAAATTCGTCTTGGCAATGTATGTGGGCCTGGCAATCGTCTTCGCCGTGGTCTACCCAGCGGTACTGAAGTTCAACAATATCTCGGTCACGGGCTTCTACAAGCGCATTTGGCCGGTAACGTCCTTGGGCTTTGTCACCCGCTCCTCTATGGGTGTTATGCCCGCAACGCAACGCTTCAGCGAACGCGCCTTGGGCGTTCCCACCGAGTACGCGTCCTTCGCAGTGCCACTCGGTGCCACTACGAAGATGGATGGCTGCGCCTCCGTCTACCCTGCTGTTGCCGCGATTTTCGTCGCGCAATTCTATGGCGTGGACCTAGACTTCACGCAATACCTGCTCATCATTTTCGTCTCCGTTATTGGTTCCGCGGCTACCGCGGGTACCACTGGCGCGACAGTCATGCTCACGCTGACCCTGTCCACGCTGGGCCTTCCTTTGGCCGGCGTTGGTTTGCTGCTGGCCATTGAGCCCATCATTGACATGGGCCGTACGGCACTCAACGTCACGGGTCAGGCATTGTGCGCGACGGTCGTCGCCAAGCGCGCGGGCATCCAGAACCAAGAGGTCTGGGATGAAGCCGAAAATGGCGTCAAGCACATCATGGAGGAAGACTCCGACGAGGAAGTAAGCGTCAAGGCTTAATAAACGAAAATAAAGGCCCAGGGCACAGCGCCTTGGGCCTTTATTTATTGCCGGAATGGAAGTGGGCGGCGATGTGCAACACCGGCCGGCTCCACGTGGATAAATACGCTGCATCCGGCGAAAAGCTCGTCGAGGGCAACTTCGACGTCATCGGCAATCTCGTGTGAGTAGAGCACGCTCCAGTCCGCTGGCACCTCCATGGTCAGGTAGACCATTCTTTGCCTGCCGGAGGCTACCGTACGCCGATCCGTGAAAGTCACGGACTTTTCTTTTTCCAGTTCAGCTAAGAGATCCCAAATTTGATCTTGCTCTTCTTGCGGAAGGGCCTCAGAAAGCAGGCTGCTGACGGAATCGCGCAAAATCTTAAATCCCGTCCACAAGATATTGATGCCAACGGCCAAGGCCACAAGCGCATCAAGCCACAACCAGCCCGTGAGATACACCGCAGCCATGCCGGCGAGAACGCCGGCGGAGGTCCACACATCCGTAATCAGGTGGTGCCCATCCGCATTTAGCGTCGCAGACCGGTAGCACTTGCCCGCCTTAATCAGGGCCAAACCGACGCCCAGATTGAGCAACGAGGACAATAGCGACAGCGCTAAGCCCCAACCGCCTTCTTCAA
This sequence comes from Corynebacterium rhinophilum, assembly GCF_030227225.1. Taxonomy (GTDB): domain Bacteria; phylum Actinomycetota; class Actinomycetes; order Mycobacteriales; family Mycobacteriaceae; genus Corynebacterium; species Corynebacterium rhinophilum. Next base: position 29,906 of record NZ_JASPHQ010000012.1, on the reverse strand, counting down.
CGGGCTGGGGAGTAAAAAGGCGTTGGACTGCGGTGTAGATGATGGCTCCTGCCGCAATGAAAATCATCGCCCCTTCTACCAACGCGGAAATATACTCCGCCTTACCGTGGCCAAAGTGGTGATTATCATCGGCAGGCTTAGCGGCAATACGCAAGGCGCAATAACCTGCGATGGCGGCCACGAGATTCACGAGGGATTCGAGGGCATCAGAGAAGAAACCAACCGAGCCCGTCAGCCATGCCGCCAGGGATTTCAGGACAATTGTCGCCACCGCCGCGGCGATGGACAACATCATAAAGCGCTCTAAAATACGCTGCTCAGTACTTAAAGAAGACAAGGTCTACTACTCTCCCTTCGGCAACCAGAATCAGTCCGAAGGTCTCGTTCGCATCGAATGCCTCGATGCTGAGTGGCCGGGCCTTTAAGCCAGTGTGTCGACCAGTCATCGCGGCGCAGTAAGCGCCGTAGGAACTACTCCCCTTCTAGGTTCAAAGGTTAGCAGACGGCGAGAATCCTTAAACATTCAACCAAATCCTTGATCCACCCTAGCGAACGCGAGGAGCCCATATAGACGAAAATCTCCCTACGAGCCAGAAAGTTTCTCACACTCTGGCTCGTAGGGAGTAATTAAGGCTTTAGCCTAATTTAGTGCTGACCCTCTGCGAACTCTTCGACCAACTTAGCGTTGAATGCAGGCAAGTCATCCGGGGTACGGGAGGAGACCAAGCCCTGATCGCAGTGGACCTCTTCGTCAACCCAGGTAGCACCTGCGTTGCGGAGATCGGTCTGCAGGGACGGGAAGGACGTCAAGGTGCGACCCTTGAGGGCCTCTGCATCGGCTAGAATCCAACCGCCGTGGCAGATGGCGCCCAAGGGGCGGTCCTCGCCCATGTGCTTGCGCACGATGCTAACGGCTGCCTCATCCAGGCGGATGAGGTCAGCGTTATTGGTGCCGCCAGGCAAGATGATGCCGTCGAAGGTCTCACCCTCGGAGTCCTTGGTCGTAGCATCAACGCTAATCTCGGTACCGTTCTTGCCCGTAATGGTGCCGGCCTTAGGCGCCAGAACCTTCACAGTAGCGCCGGCCTTCTGCACGGCCTCTAGCGGAGAGGTCAGCTCGGAGTCTTCAAAGTCATTCGTCGCAATGATTGCAATCGTCTTGTTTTCTAGCTCAGCCATTATTATGACCTCCTTATTGTTGTCGGGTACGCAAATAGGATAACTCTACATTCGCGCGCTCGCCACGTTTACTTTCGCGACCTGCAACAAGCTAGGATTTAGCCGCCGATCTTGAAGTCACACACGTCGCCATCGTGCATGATGTAGTCCTTGCCTTCTTGACGGACCTTGCCGTTGGCGCGCGCCTCGGCCATGGAGCCGGCGGCAACGAGATCGTCGAAGGAGACGATTTCAGCCTTGATGAACTTCTTTTCAAAGTCGGTGTGGATAACTCCAGCGGCCTGGGGTGCGGCAGCGCCTTGCTTAATGGTCCACGCGCGGGCTTCCTTTTCACCAGCGGTGAGGTAGGTTTGCAGGCCCAAGGTGGAGAAACCAGCCTTGGCCAAGGTAGCCAAGCCGGGCTCTTCTTGGCCTACTGCCTCGAGCAGCTCGCTTGCCTCGTCCTCATCCAGCTCCAAGAGCTCGGACTCGGTTTGTGCATCGAGGAAAACGCAATCTGCTGGGGCGACGAGCTGGCGCAGTTCGTCCTTCTTGGTGGCATCGGTAAGCACAGCCTCGTCCGAGTTAAAGACATAGAGGAAGGGCTTAGCCGTCATCAGGTGCAGCTCGCGTACGAGGGAAAGATCAATCTCGCCGGTCTTGGCGGCGGCGAAGAGGGTGCGGTCATCCTCTAGGATTTCCTGCGCCTTCTTGGTGGCCTCCACAACAGGCGCCAAGTCCTTATTCTTCCGGGCATCCTTTTCTAGGCGCGGCAGGGCCTTCTCTATGGTCTGCAGATCCGCCAGAATCAGCTCTGTATTAATAACGGAAATGTCATTGCCGGGATCTACCTGGCCATCGACGTGGATGACATTGTCATCAGAAAAGGCGCGGACCACCTGGCAGATAGCGTCGGCCTCGCGGATATTGGCTAGGAAGGCGTTTCCCATACCCTCGCCCTGCGAGGCACCTGCGACGATGCCGGCAATATCCACGAAGGACACGGTCGCCGGCAAGATACGCTCGGAGTTGAACATCTTGGCGAGGGCGTCCAAACGGGGATCCGGCAGCTCCACCAAGCCCACGTTGGGCTCGATGGTGGCGAATGGGTAATTAGCCGCCAAGATTTCGGAACGGGTCAGGGCATTAAACAAAGTGGACTTGCCCACATTGGGCAAGCCGACGATTCCTAGTGTAAGACTCACGGGGCTAATCCTAACGCACCTACCGCGTTATGAGGCAAGATGGTGGGGTGAGTTCTGATAAGCAACCAACACCCGAAAAGCCACAGGCGAGCCCGGGCGATAAGATGGACGGTGACTTCGACACCAACCAATTGGACGACGTATCGCCGCACCCCCCGGGCAATCAGGTCGATCGCTCCGTCATTGCGGGCGAAATGGTGAAATCGACCTCCCTGTGGGCCGTGCGCCTGCTGATAATCGGCGTTTTCCTTTTTGCTGTATATCAGGTCCTGGGTAGCTTCTGGCAGGGCATCCTTCCAGTGCTCTTGGCTCTTATTATCTGTACAGTGCTTAACCCCATGGCGCGTTGGATGCGAACAAAGGGACTACCCGCGGGCCTGGCAGCGATTGTGACAATCCTGCTCTCTTCAGCCGCCGTCGGTGGGCTCATCGCCTCGGTGGCGCCGGACTTCATGCGGCAATCCCAGTCGCTCTACCTACAAACGGTCTCGGGCATCCAGCAGCTCCAGGTTTGGGCCCAGGGTCCACCGTTGAACCTCGATAGCGACGATATGAGCACCTATATTGACGAGGCCGCGGGCTGGTTGCAAGAGCGTGCGGGCGTTATCGCCGGGTCTGTATTTACGGGCATCGGCAATGCCACCTCATTTTTCGTTACGGTGTTCATTGTCTTGGTGCTCACCTTCTTCTTCCTCAAGGACGGCACCAAATTCCTGCCGTGGCTGCGCGATGCCACCGGCCGACGCGCCGGCTGGCACCTCACGGAATTGCTCACGCGCGCCTGGAATACCCTGGGCGGATTCATTCGGGCACAGGCAGTGGTCTCGCTTATCGATGCCATCTTTATCGGCCTCGGCCTCGTGCTTATCGGCGTGCCCTTGGCGATGGCCCTGGCAATCATCACCTTCATCGCCGGCTTCATCCCGTTCGTCGGCGCCATTGTCTCTGGCGCGCTCGCGGTGGTTATCGCCTTAGTGTCTTTGGGCTTTACCCAAGCACTGTTGGTCTTGGGTCTCGTTCTTTTGGTCCAGCAGCTTGAAGGCAATGTCCTCTCGCCGTGGCTGCAGGCGAAGGCCATGAACCTGCACCCAGTCATTGTTTTGGTCTCCGTCATCGTCGGCTCCGCGCTCTTTGGACTCATTGGTGGATTCTTGGCCGTGCCGACCGCCGCCATGATCGCGGTGGCTTATCGCTACGTCCAAGACATGATGAAGCTGCAGTCCGGGGAAAAGCACTCCTCCGAGCTCAACTACTCCACCGTCGCGGGCTACCTCATCGGCCGCTATACCGAAGAGCAAGCGCAGTACAAGCGCGAGCAATGGCGCAAGGTCCCAGAACACGCCAACCCCGATATCGCCGGCGCCGACGCGGCTTCCGATGGCGATTCCACCACGCTCGACGCCTCCGTCGACGTCGATTCCACCCCGGAGGACTATGACGAACCGAGCATGCGCTCCAACCTGCGCCGGGCGCGGGACGCCTTTGAAAATCTTTTGAACGGAGATTCGAAAAAATAGTGTGCTGTGTCGGCAGCACGTGTCATAGTGGATTCCATGACATCCACTTTGCCCGTGCTGCTGCTGTTTATCGGTCTCCTATTGGGCGCCGTTCTGGGATGGTTGGCCCACTCTCATTCCGCTTCCCGCTCCGCGCCGAGCGAGGAGCACCGGGCGCTGCAAGAATCCCAGCGCCGCCAGGCCGAGCTGCAACCGCTGGAAAAGGCCATGGATAGGCTTGGATTCCAGCTCCAAGAATTGGAAGAAGATCGCACCGCCCACTTGGCCTCCCTGTCCAGCCAAGTGCAGGCGGTGACCCGCACCTCGTCCCGGCTAACAGAGCGCACAGATCAGCTCGTTACGGCCCTCCGCTCACCCAATGTGCGCGGGCGGTGGGGCGAGATTCAGCTAGAGCGCGTCGTCGAACTCGGCGGCATGAGACGGCACGTAGACTTCGATTCTCAAGTCTCTGCCCCCTTAAACGGCCGCATCGTGCGCCCAGACATGCTCATCAACTTGGCCGGTGGCAGGCATATCATCGTCGATGCCAAGGTCCCATTTTCTTCTTACCTCGATGCGCTAGAAACCGAGGATCCAGAAGAACACGCCGGCTACCTGCGCCGCCACGCGCATCAGCTGCGCAGCCACATCCAAGCGTTATCCCACAAGGACTATATTGAGGCCTTCCAACCCACCCCGGAATTCGTGGTGCTCTTCGTGCCCGCGGATCCCTTCCTCGATGCTGCGTTATCGGTCGATCCTGAGCTCATCGAGTTCGGTTTTGAGCGCAACGTCGTCATCGCCACCCCGAGCTCACTCTTCGCGCTTTTGCGCACGGTAGCTATGGGTTGGCACCAAGAAGATATTTCCGCCAAGGCAAAAGAAGTCCAACGTTTGGGACGCGAGCTCTATTCGCGGCTCAATACCCTTTCGGAGCACTACGGCAAGGTGGGTCAAAACCTCGAAAAGGCAGTAGAAGCCTATAATTCCACGCTCTCCTCGCTGGATTCGCGCGTGGGCGTGACCGCCCGCAAGCTGCACGAAATGGAGATCCCCGGCCGCACGAACAGGGCACCGCGCGAGCCCTCCCCCATTGATACGTGGCCGCGGGGGACAAATTCTTCATAAATTCTAGGCAGTTTTACTGCGTGGATATAGCCATTGGCCCGCGCCAGACGGTAGGATTTTGCGACGTGTCACTAGCCAAACAACGAAAGCCAACCGCCGCGCAAGGCCTGAGCATGCCGAACATCTCGCTGCTGAAGGGCCTTGGGCTATTGGCGGCACTTTTGCTCACCGGCGCATTGATTTCCATTCTTGCCGGCTCCATAGGCTGGATGTACTTTGCCTTCCTCATCATCAGCTCGCTGCTCATAGCGCTCATCGTTGAGGAGCGGGGATTATTCCTGTCCATCGCGTCCATCCCCATTTTGTACGCGGTAACCGTGGTGACGGCGGGAATCTTCATCACCAAGTCCAATGCTCCAGAAGGCACCAGTTTTTCTAAAACGTCGCTGCTCACCTCGGTGTATCCGCTAGTCCAGAACTTCGTGTGGTTGCTTATCGCGGTTCTCGGCGCGACGGCAATCGGCGTTTTGCGCTGGATTCGCTTCCGCAAGGCCGCACAGCGCGCTGTGAATCAGCAAAGGGTCTCGCGGCGCGCGGACAAGAAGCGGGATCGTCAGAACCGCGCTGAGCGGCTTTCCGTGGCGGAACTCATGGCGCGTAATAGATCCGAAAACCCGCAGGCCTCATCCCCACGCGCCTCTCGCCGCAGATCGCATGCACAGGCGCAACCTCCGCAGAAGCCGCAGGACCGCATCCGCGGCCGCGACCGAGAAGAGCGTCGTCGCGAGCAACAGGCGGAACGCGAAAATCGCTTGCAGCCCGATCCGAACCGGCGCGCGGGGGACGTGATACCACCGGCCCCCGAAACAGGTTCCACTTCCTCGATAAAAGACACTGCCAAGAAGCAGCGTTGGGACGATAACCTCTACGAATAAACTAAACCGTGAGCCCCCGGCACTCTTTAAGAGGCCACCAGGCTCACGGTTATCGTTGTTTTAGGCGTTGCAGCGCTAGGTGCGCGCGGGACGCAGATCACGCGGCAGCGCAAAGGTAATGGATTCCGTAGAGGTGGTTACTTGCTCCACGTCATTAAAGCCGCGATCATCCAAGTATTCGAGCACTTCGCGCACCAAGAGTTCCGGCACGGAGGCGCCACAGGTCACACCAACGGTCTCTACGCCGTCTAACCACGATTCATCGATTTCTGCAGCGAAGTCCACCAAGTGGGAGTCGCGCGCGCCTGCCTCGAGTGCGACTTCTACGAGGCGCACCGAGTTGGACGAGTTCTTTGACCCCACCACGATCATCAGATCGCACTTCGGCGCGATGGCCTTGACGGACTCTTGCCGGTTTTGGGTGGCGTAGCAAATATCATCTGATGGCGGGTTTTCCAGGTGCGGGAAACGCTCGCGCAGTTTATTAACGATGACGACGGTCTCATCCACCGAGAGCGTGGTCTGCGAAAGCCAGATGAGTTTTTCATCCTGCAAGTAATCTGGCAGCTTGTCCACGCCGTCGACGCCATCGACCAGGTGCGTGACATCGGGGGCCTCTCCCGCGGTGCCCTCTACCTCTTCGTGGCCTTCATGACCTACGAGGAGGATGTGGTAACCATCGCGCTCGAAGCGCTGAGCTTCCTTGTGCACCTTGGTAACCAAGGGGCAGGTGGCATCCAGGGTCAATTGCTTGCGCTCTTGCGCCTGATTGCGCACCGCCGGGGAGATGCCGTGGGCAGAGAATACGAGGTGAGCACCCTCTGGGGCTTCGGATGCCTCTTCAACGAAGATGACTCCGCGCTTGGCCAGAGATTCAACGACATAACGGTTGTGGACGATTTGCTTGCGCACATAAATGGGTGCGCCGTATTTTTCTAGCGCCTTTTCTACAGTCTCGACGGCGCGGTCCACTCCAGCGCAGTAACCGCGCGGTGCCGCGAGGAGAACATTTTTACCATCAGTCATGCCTCCCAGAGTATCGAAAGGTAAAGCAAAACAATAGTAAGGGCTATCCAGCAGCAAAAGCGCCCATCTAGGCCACCCAAGCGGGGCGGTACTTGTCCGGAGCACCTACACTAAAAGGCACCGTATGGCGCTGTAGATGGAAAGGGTGGCTGCGTGAACCAACCGGCAAATACTCCAGAGACCCCGTGGCCTGTAGGCCAGGTCAATGACCAGGTGAAGGGGTGGATCGAGCGCCTTGGATATCTGTGGGTGGAAGGCCAATTAACGCAGATCAATTACAAGCCCACGTGGAAGCTGTCTTATCTCACCCTGCGCGATGTGCAGCAGGAAAAGTCGGTGCAATTGACCTGCTCTTCCTCAATGCTGCACAACCTACCTACACCGCTGAAGGACGGCGACCGCGTCATCGTGCACGGCAAGCCCGCCTTTTATGCAGGCCGCGGATCCTTTTCCTTGTGGACCACAGAGATCCGGCACGTGGGCATCGGCGATTTATTGGCGCGCATCGAAAAGCTACGCGCGCAGCTCGCCGCAGAAGGCCTCTTTGATCCCGCGCGCAAGCGCCCACTTCCCTATCTCCCACAGAAGATCGGCCTGATTACTGGCCGCGGTTCTGCCGCCGAGCGCGATGTCATGGCGGTCGCCCGCGACCGGTGGCCGGCCGTGCAATTCCGCGTCATCAATACCGCGGTTCAGGGGGCAAATACCGTCCCCGAAGTGGTTTCGGCCCTGCAGGAGCTCGACGCCGATGCAGATATTGATGTCATCATCATCGCCCGCGGTGGCGGTTCTGTCGAAGACCTTTTGCCTTTTTCTGAAGAAGCCCTGCAACGTGCCGTCGTGGCCGCCAGCACGCCGGTGGTCTCCGCGATTGGCCACGAGCCGGATAGTCCGGTGCTGGATAATGTCGCAGACTTGCGCGCGGCTACACCCACGGACGCCGCCAAGCGCGTGGTCCCTTCGGTGGCAGAGGAACGGGCGGTTATCGCAGAGGCGCGTTCCCGCATGGCAGCGGCGTTGCGCGGCTGGGTAGAACGCGAGCGCCGTGGATTAGATAATATCCGTTCCCGGCCGGTATTGGCCGATCCGATGACCCCGATCCGCGCCCGGCGTGAAGAAGTCGAGCGCATGCGCACGAGTATGCGCCGCGAATTGCGGGTGTTGTTAGACCGCGAGACCCGGCACGTGGAGTCCCTTCGCGCACGGGTTTCTGCTTTAGGCCCTTCGGCGACTCTTGCCCGTGGGTATTCTATTGTTCAAGTCTTGCCCAAAGATGGCAGCGATCCGGAGGTAGTCAGCTCTTATGAGCAATCACCGCCCGGCGCGCAATTGCGCATTCGCGTGGGCGATGGTTCCATCACCGCCGTATCCATGGCCTCCCAGGCCGCCGATTAGCCAGAAATAGTAGGAGAAATGCTGATGTCAGATGAAACCATTGGTTCCGGCCAGCCGGGCCAGGATGCCTTTACTCCCGTAGAGGAATTGAGCTACGAGCAGGCGCGCGATGAGCTCATTGAAACCGTCAAGATTCTAGAGCTCGGCCAGATGGGCTTGGACGAGTCCCTGAAGTACTGGGAGCGCGGCGAGGCACTTGCTCGCACGTGCGAATCCCACCTAGATGGAGCTTCTAAGCGCGTGGAAGATGCTCTCGAAAAGGCGGAAAACAACGAGCAACAGGCCGAGGAGGGTGAAGAGTAATGCAGATTTATGGTTACCCGGGAAAGCGGATTGATTTCGTATCCAAATCGGCATCGGCAGGCTCCATCATGGGCGGCGATTCCCGCGCGTTGGTGGAGGAATTTTTCGGGCCGGCGCATACCATCACCCAGGTTTCGGCAACTGAGGAGGAACTGAGTTACTTTTCCCAGTCCATCGTACTGCTGCTTGCCGATGCCAAGGTGGTCCAAGTCTCCATCTACCCGCAGCGTTCCCAGCGCGAGCGCGTGGACGTCTACCTAGAAAAGACGCGCCTGAGCGGGCTAGATGCGGCTGCCTTGGAAGAAGCCGCCGGTGATACTGAGGGAATCACAGTGAAAGCAGACGATGAGGGGCTCAGCGAGGTTACTTTCCGCTTATAGGCTTGGCCTTGATGAAGGCCTCAGTGGCGGCGGCGAATTCTTCATCGGGGGCCGCACCGGAGATGATGAGGCGGGCATCGTCCAAGTCGGCGATCCACAAGCGGCGCACCGAATCGTCGTCGCTTGCCAGCACGCGCACTTGGTGGCCGGCTACCTCGCGCGTGGAGTTCAGCCCGCGATAGTTAGCGTCGTATTTTTCGCCCGCGTCTTCTGCAGAAACCTGGGTTTGGGTGGATTCCACGTAGTTTCCATCTGCGGTAAGCCAGCTGACGACGGTGGCTGTCTCGCCTCCTAGCTGCGAACGTCGGGCCGCATTGGCCTGCCAGCCTTCGGGCATCTGGGGATCTCGGATGGCGCCAACACCGGCGCGGGCCTGCGTATCCAGGAAGGTCTCCTCGTCTACCTCTTGGACTGGGCCTTGCGCTGTTTCCGGATTCACCGAGCAAAGCCCGGTTGCGCCCACCACAAGCAACATCATGAGGACCACTATGGAAAGGGACAAAATGATGTCGCGAGCGCCTTCGAAAATCTTCGGTCTTTGTTCTGCTGCCACGCGCCTTAGTATCGCATGAGCCGCCGTGAAAGTGCCACATGCCTCCCGCGTGCGCACATTCGCGCCGATAATGCTCCCCCGAGAGAGGAAAATCCCCACAAAAGGGGCCCCAAATCGGACCTATTGACACCAAAAAGTGCCAGAATAGGAAAAGTAGAACACTAAGCGCGTGGGAATTACCCCCACGGTGAGAAAACATGGAAGGCAACCACTACACATGTCCGAAAATACTTCTTATTTGCCCGACCGTAACTTGGCCATGGAGCTGGTGCGCGTGACCGAAGCCGCCGCCCTGGCCTCTGGCCGCTGGGTAGGTCGTGGCATGAAGAATGAGGGCGATGGCGCGGCAGTCGATGCCATGCGCAAGCTGATTAACTCCGTGGCGATGAAGGGCGTTGTTGTCATTGGTGAGGGCGAAAAGGATGAGGCCCCAATGCTCTTCAACGGCGAAGAGGTCGGCACCGGCGAGGGTGCGGCGATGGACATTGCCGTAGACCCCGTAGATGGCACGCGGCTGATGGCCGAAGGCCGCCCCAATGCCATTTCCGTAATCGCCGCTGCAGAGCGCGGCACCATGTATGACCCATCCGCAGTCTTCTACATGGAAAAGATCGCCGTTGGACCTGAAGCCGTCGGATCCATCGATATCAACCAGTCCGTGCAGTGGAATATCGAATCTGTTGCCAAGGCAAAGGGCCTGCGCACCGCCGATATCACCGTGGTGGTATTGGACCGTCCGCGCCACGATAAGCTCATCCAAGAGATCCGTGAGGCAGGCGCCAAGGTACGCCTCATCATGGACGGCGATGTGGCAGGTGCCATCGCCACCTGCCAGGATTCCAATTCCATCGACATGATGATGGGCATCGGCGGTACCCCTGAGGGCATCATCACCGCCTGCGCCATGCGGTGCATGGGTGGCGAAATCCAGGGCAAGCTGTGGCCAAAGGATGAAGAGGAAGCAGAAAAGGCCCGCGCCGCCGGCCACGACTTGGACAAGGTCTTAGGCACCAATGACTTGGTCTCCTCCAAGAACTGCTACTTCGCTGCCACCGGCGTGACCAACGGCGACATGCTGCGAGGTGTCTCCTACCGCAATAATGGCGCCTCCACCCGTTCGCTGGTCATGCGTTCCAAGTCCGGCACCATCCGCTACGTCGATTCCTTCCACAAGCTGGCAAAGCTGCAGGAATACTCCGTCGTGGACTACTCGGACCCCACCAAGAACTAAACCTCACCCCCAAATGGCGGGGCGGGCTCGGGCTTTTCGTGCTCTAGTTTTTAGCTTTTCGCCATACTGGGGGTAGACGCACACAATCAATTAACCGAGGTGATTTTCATGACCGAATACCGTACCGAACATGACACTATGGGCGAGGTTAAAGTTCCCGCTGATGCCCTGTGGCGCGCACAGACCCAGCGCGCGGTAGACAACTTCCCCATCTCCGGCCGCGGCCTAGAAGATGCGCAAATCCGCGCACTCGGCCTGCTCAAGGCGGCATGCGCACAGGTCAACAAGGACTCCGGCAGCCTAGATGCGGAAAAGGCAGACGCCATTATCGCCGCTGCGAAGGAAATCGCGGAAGGCAAGCACAACGATGCCTTCCCCATCGATGTGTTCCAGACCGGCTCCGGTACCTCCTCCAATATGAACACCAACGAGGTCATCGCCTCCTTGGCACAGAAGCAGGGCGTAGAGGTTCACCCGAACGATGACGTCAACATGGGCCAGTCCTCCAATGACACCTTCCCCACCGCTACCCACGTGGCGGCCACGGAAGCAGCCGTCAATGACCTCATTCCGGGCCTGAAGGTGCTGCACGAGTCCTTGTCCAAGAAGGCGAAGGAATTCGCGGACGTTGTCAAGGCCGGCCGCACCCACCTCATGGACGCCACCCCAATCACCCTGGGCCAGGAGTTCAGCGGCTACGCCCGCCAGGTGGAGCTCGGCATCGAGCGCATCGAGGCTACCCTCCCGCGCTTGGGCGAACTCGCCATCGGTGGTACCGCCACCGGCACCGGCCTGAACACCTCCGCTGATTTCGGCGGCAAGGTAACCGAGGAGCTCAAGAAGCTCACCGGCGTTGAGAACCTGAAGGAAGCTGAAAACCACTTCGAGGCACAGGCTAACCGCGACGGCCTTGTAGAGTTCTCCGGAGCCATGCGCTCGGTGGCTGTATCCTTCAACAAGATTGCCAATGACCTGCGCATGCTGGGCTCCGGCCCACTGACCGGCCTGGCAGAAATCCACCTGAAGGACCTGCAGCCTGGTTCTTCCATCATGCCGGGCAAGGTCAACCCGGTTATCCCTGAGGCAGTCACCATGGTGGCCGGCCAGGTTGTGGGCAATGACGCTGCCGTTGCCTTCGGCGGCGCGCAGGGCCAGTTCGAGCTCAACGTCTTCATCCCGATGATGGCGCGCAACGTGCTCGAGTCCGCTCGCCTACTGGCTAACTCCGCCCGCGTCTTTGCCGAGAAGTGCGTCTACCACATCGAGGCCAACGAGGAGCGCATGAAGCACTTCGCGGAGTCCTCCACTTCCATCGTGACCCCGCTGAACTCCGCCATCGGCTACGAGAACGCCGCCAAAGCCGCAAAGCACGCCCTCAATGAGAAGATCACAGTCCGCCAGGCCGTTATCGACTTGGGCTTTGTTGACGGCGAGAACCTCACTGAGGAAGAGCTGGACAAGCGCTTGGACGTATTGAGCATGACCAACCGCGACCGCGACAATATTTAATCTAGTCCGCGTTTAACGCTACGACCCCCGCTCGGAAATCGCCTCTGAGCGGGGGTTTTCGCATGCCTCGACGCGCTTGCCAGGCATGGTAAGCGCGGGTAAAGAAAGGGGACATCGGCAAGCGTATGCTGTGACCTACAACATAGATTCGGCGTACACATCTACAAAATCACCCATTTTGCACTTGGTGCAAGTTTGCACCGAGTGTAAAGTTGCATTCTGTGCAAGAAGAACTATCACTACGCGAGCAGAAACGCCTAGAAACGCGGCTACGCATCGAAGATGCTGCCACCGAGTTGGTGGACAAGCATTCCTTTGGCGAGGTCACTATTGAAGAGATCTGCGAACTAGCCGGTATTTCTCGGCGCACGTTTTTTAACTATTTTGATTCGAAGGAATCCGCCGTGCTTGGGGCACCAAGTGCTGACTTCACCGCGGAAATGCGCGAGTATTTCCTCCATGAACCCACCATCAACATCATGGAATTAGTCCTTAACCTGGTGGAACAGCACATGGAGGGCCATCACGTTAATCCCACGATTCGGGAGAGACGCAAGCGCATTGCTAATGACCCAGAGGCGGCCGCCGCCTCCATTAGCCGCAAGCGGGCGAAATCCATCGAGCTTATTGGGCTCATTGAGGAGCGCCTTAACCAAGAACCGGAATTGCGCATCCTCGAGGGCCATTCAGCGGCAACGGAGGCCATGGTCATCGCCGGTGTAGTCCGCGAGGCCCTGTGGCTTTCCATCGCCGCCCCTGATAGCGATTGCAGCGACGCCCTGAGTTCGCGTCTGAATGATTCACTGATGTTGATTAATGATGTTATGAAAGGAATCCGATGGTAGATACAGCCGAAAAGGCTCCTGCGCAGGGCCAGTCGCGGGCGGATAACCTGGGGCTCATTTTCTCTGCGCTGGTGCTCACCATGTTGATGAGCTCCCTGGGCCAGATGATTTTCTCTTCCGCTTTGCCAACGATTGTTGGTGAGCTTGGCGGCGTTGACCACATGAGCTGGGTAATTTCCGCATTCCTGGTCACCATGACCATCGCCATGCCGATTTCCGGCAAGCTGGGTGACATGCTGGGCCGCAAGTGGCTCTACATTGGCGGCATCGCCGTCTTCGTCGTGGGCTCCGCCATCGGCGGTTTCGCCGATTCCATGACAGTTCTCATCATCGCCCGCGCCGTGCAAGGCTTCGGCGCCGGGTTTATGATGATCTCCTCGCAGTCCATCATCGCCGAGGTCACCTCCTCCCGCGAGCGTGGCAAGTTCATGGGCATCATGGGCGGCGTCTTCGGCCTGTCCTCCGTCCTCGGCCCCGTCTTGGGTGGCTGGTTTACTGATGGCCCTGGCTGGCGTTGGGGCATGTGGATGAATATTCCACTCGGCCTGCTGGCCATGGTGGTCTGCATCTTGGTGCTCAACCTGCGCGTGGGCCAGGCCGATATGAAGCGCTTTGACTGGCTCGGTGCCACCTTCATCGCCATTACTACCGCTTCCCTTATCCTCATGACCACTTGGGGCGGCACCGAGTACGACTGGGATTCCACCATGATCCTCACTCTCGGCGCCATTACCCTCGTCGGCGCGATCATTACCACCATCGTGGAATTGCGGGCTGCCGAACCGCTTATCCCGGTTCGCCTCTTCAAGAACCGCAACATGGCCCTGACTACCCTATCCGGCGTCATCTTGGGCCTGGCCATGTTCGGGGTGCTGGGCTATATGCCCACCTACCTGCAAATGGTCCACACCCTCTCACCCACCAACGCAGGCCTGATGATGATTCCGATGATGATTGGCCTTATCGGCACCTCCACCGGCGTCGGTTTCATCATCGCCCGCACCGGCCGCTACAAAATCTACCCCGTTATCGGCTTGGCCATTACCGCCGGTGCACTCTTTTGGATGTCCCGCTTGTCGGTAGACACATCGCTCACGCAACTCGGCTTCGAGTTCCTCGCCTTCGGCATCGGCCTGGGCATGGTCATGCAGGTGCTCGTTCTCATCGTCCAGAACTCCTTCCCGCTCTCCCAGGTGGGTACGGCAACCGCGGCGAATAACTTCTTCCGCCAGATCGGTTCTGCCCTAGGTGCTTCCCTGGTCGGTTCCATGTTCATTAACAACATGCAGGATGAGATGGCCAACCGCCTGCCGCAGGCCATCCAGCAGCTGGGACCTGAGGGCGCGGCCTATGCCGAGAAGTTTGGCAATGGCGAGGGCAATGCCAATAGCCTGACCCCGGACTTGGTGTCTTCCCTGCCAGAGCCGCTCAGGCAGGCAGTATTAAATTCCTATAATGACGGACTCACCCCGGTCATCGCGCTGATGGTCCCGCTCGTCATCGTCGCCCTCTTGGTCCTGCTTCCCCTGCGTGAAGAGCGCCTGAAGGAGACGATCGATTAATGTCGCTCAACCCCGCAGAAACCGCCGCCACCAGTAGGGAGCTCCATGCGCTGCGCGGTAGCCTGCCGCTTGCCGATGCCCCCATCAACTCCTCCCTCGGCTACCAGGCTGGCGGCCTCGCGGAGGTGCTCGATATTGAGGCAAGCCCCATCGAGGTATGGCACACCCGCGATTACCTCGTGGCCTTGGCAGAGCGCCAAGGCATCGAGGTGCCGCCGTTTAGCCGCCTGAGCGATTTCATGCGCCCACAGGCACAGAAGTGGTTTGGGCGCTGGGAGCTACCCGCAGTCTAGGAGCGCTCTATTCTCCCCAACTGGTTGATCGCCTAGCTTGGGAAAACAAATAAAGGCCGTAGCGCCGCCAGGATGATTTATTCCCCCGGCAGCGCTACGGCCTTCGTGACGAAAAGGCTGAGTGCCCTTTAACTGTTCTTTTCCTCCGGCTTGGGAAGCAGGAGCTCGTAGACATCGGTATCGCGCCACTGACCGGCCAACTCACCATAGGTCATCTTGGCCATGTGTGAGTAGGTGCCGACCTTTTCAAAACCGCGGGACTTGTGAAGGCCCGCAGAACCTTCATTTTCCGGGAAGATCCAAGAGTGGATGGCCCACTTGTGCAGGTCCTTGCACACTTCAATGAGGCAATCGAGCAAGGCCCCTGCAATGCCACGGCCTTGGGCATCAGATCCCAAGTAAATGGAATCCTCCACGACGCCGTGGAAGACGGTGCGCGAGGAAATCGGGGCGGCCGAAACCCACCCCAATACCTTGGAATCATCGTCCGCCTCAACGGCTACGTGCACCGAGGCCATGATCTTGGAGCTCGTAAACTCCTCGTAGGTCAAGGATCGGGTTTCATAGGTGGCATGGCCGGTTTGCAGGCCCTGCTCGTAGATGTCCCGCATCTGCGGGTAATCGGCCGAAGTGAAGGGCCGAATACGGAAATCCTTTTTCTTATCGTCCGCAGACGTCTTCTTGGCGTTCTCGCTCATAAGCACCATTATTACTGGTCTTGGGTGATTTTTTCTATAAAGAATTCATTAAATTCGCTGTCTGCGAAATCGCTTTCATCCGGCCCCCACTTAGTCGTTGCCTTCTAATAGATCGGTTACCAGTTCCGCAATGGCGGAGCGCTCCGAACGCTTAAGGGTAATGTGCGAGAAGAGCTCGTGGCCCTTGAGCTTTTCGATGACCGCCTGTACCCCATCGTGGCGGCCCACCCGCAGGTTATCGCGCTGGGCAACGTCGTGGGTGAGCACTACTCGCGAGCCTTCCCCCAAGCGCGAGAGCACGGTGAGCAAAACATTGCGCTCCAATGACTGCGCCTCGTCCACGATGACGAAGGCATCGTGCAGGGACCGGCCACGGATATGGGTCAGCGGCAGGACCTCGATAAGCCCGCGCTCGTGAATCTCCTCCAGCACGTTGTCAGAGACCAGGCCTTCCAAGGTGTCATAGACCGCCTGAGCCCATGGGTTCATCTTCTCTGATTCAGAGCCCGGCAGGTACCCCAGCGACTGCCCGCCGACGGCATACATGGGCCGGAAGACCACAATGCGGCGGTGCTCCCCGCGTTCCAAGACAGCCTCCAAGCCAGCGCACAATGCCAGCGCTGATTTACCGGTACCGGCCCTACCGCCGATGGAAACGATGCCAACCTCCGGATCCAGCAGCAGATCCAAGGCAATGCGTTGTTCCGCCGAACGCCCCTGCACGCCGAAGGCATTGCGATCGCCGCGCACCAAGCGCACCGCCCCGTCCGGCATGATGCGCCCCAAGGCAGATTGCGCGCCGGCAATCAAGGTGATGCCGCAATGCACCGGCAAGTCTTCAACCGGGGTGTCATCGTCCGTGACAACCCCGTCTAGCAGCACTTCCCCATCGCTGTAGAGGGCGTCGATGACATCTGTGGTGGTATAGGCGGTAGCCATACCGGAGTACCCGGTCAAAATGACGTCTTGGGCGTGGTATTCATCGGCCTGCACGCCCACGGCGCCGGCTTTGACGCGCAGCGGCACGTCTTTGGTGACTAAGACCGTGTCCTTGCCCTCGTGCGCCAGGTTCAAGGTGCAGGCCAAGATGCGGTGGTCCCCTTCCGGCCCGCGGAATGCGGCCGGCAAGAGCGACTGGTCTTGGTGGTTAAGCTCTACCCGCAAAGTTCCGCCAGCTACATTTACCGGAACGGGTTGGTCGAGCGCCTCATAGGTAGCGCGCAGCTCTTCCAAAAAGCGAAGAGCTTGGCGGGCGAACCAGCCAAGCTCCGGGTGATGACGTTTTCCTTCTAATTCAGAGATAACCACGACGGGAAGGACGACCTCGTGTTCAGCGAATTTTCGCAACGCCCACGGGTCAGATAATAAGACCGAAGTATCGAGGACATAGGTCTTGGTGGCGATGTCATTATCGGTGGTGCCTGGTGGAGTAGAAAGTACAGAGGGGCGAGTCATGATGGCAGGAATCTTCCTTTGTGAAACGGTAGAAAGCTGTTCTTCCTTGTCTGTCCCCCAATACCGCTAGTGCTGCGATCTCTTGGGGGCTGCCACCCAACCTAAGCACCCAAGGTTGAAATCACATGGGTGGAAGATGAACTTTAAGAAAACGACAAATCCCTGCGGAACAACCCGCAGGGAAAGTGTCGAGAGTGTTCGGCGTGCCGCTTATGCGGGCGCCGAATTTTAGCCTTTAGGCCTCGATATCAGCCTTGAATTGGCCGTCTTCACCCTCAGTCCAGGAGATGGTGCCGTTGCTAAACTCTTGGGTCCAGCCGTTTGCCTCAGTTGCGTCAGCCTCTGGCTTGGTAGGCAGGCCAACGGAAGAGTCGAGGCCACCCTCGTTTACCCAGGTTTCAGCAATCTTGCCGATGACCGGCTGTGCACCAGTCTCCTCAGAGTAGACCAGGTGCTTGCCGCCCTCGAAGGTAGCCAAGGTGCCCTTATCGGAGGACTCTACGCTCTGCACGTCGCCCCACTCTGCCTGCTTTTCCTCGATGGCGGCTGCAAGGTCAGCGGCAACTTCTTCCTCGCCATTTGCAGTAGTGACGGTCTGGGTATCGCCCTTGGCGCCCTCTGCATTATCGTCCTTGGAGCCAGTTGCTTCTGCGGCAGCGGAGCCTGCGGCGTCGGTGGCATCGGCTGCGGCAGAGCCGGCAGCATCCGATGCGTCTGCGGCTACGGAGCCAGCGCTATCCTTGGCGTCATCAACGGCATCCTCTGCGTCCGAGCATGCAACGAGAGCAACGGAGAGGGTTGCGGCCGCGAAGCCACCTGCAATACGACGAGTAATCTTGCGCATTTCTAAATCTACCTTTCGCATTTCAGCCGAAAAATTAGTTCACTGTAGTTTTCAGCCGCCATTGTGGCGAGCGCAGCCAACCGTACAGCGATCTGCACTGCCGTGCCACTGTGTGCACCGGAGATTGAGCGGATCGGCTTTCAGTTCATCGCCGTTTGCGCTGCTTAGGGCGCTTCTTCTGCTTTTGTAACGGATTGTTAACAATCCTTCGAGACTGTTTGGCTTTAGCTTTTTCGCGGGCTGTGCGCTTCGGTTTTTCCTGCCTGGAGGAGCGGGCGGTGCGGCCCTTAGCGATGCCCACAAAATCCTGAATGGCCTCGCTATCCTCCGCCTTTCGCCAGACCAAGGCGATCTCGGTGACCGGTACCTCGCTGCCCTTCAGCGCAAGCGGAACCACCTGTTTCTTGCTGAGGATTTTTAATAGCGGCAGCGGTGCGATGGCGATCCCCACATTGGCTGCAACCACCTGCAGGGCTTCGCGTACGGCGGCGATATCGACCTCACCTGCCTCGGTGAGGCGGTAGTTGAGGTGCTCATCGGAGACATCGGCAAGCGCCAGCTCCTCACCCACCTCCGCATAAACGGAGTCTTTTGGAACCGCGATGCCGGGGGCCTCCTCATAAAGGCGGACCACGTGGAAGGAGTCATCCACGCGCGCATCCGGCAGGCGCGTTAACGCCAGATCCACGCGACCTGCGAGCAATTCCGCCATGCCGTCATCCGCATCGATGGTAGATAAACCGCCGTGCGCAGTATTGTCCTGAAATCTCTGAAACCATTTTCCAGGTTCCGTACCGGTCACAAAGGCTAAGCGCAGCATGGAGCACAGTCTACTGAAAGTGCTACGGTTAAACCGTGAGTGAACAACATAACCAACAGCAACCGTCCGGTACCGCAATGCGCGCGCAGACCGCCGCTAAAAAGCTGAATATCTATCTGCCCGCCGCGCCCGAAGAATTTCAAAATAGCGCGGTAAGCCACGAAGAACTGCGCGAATTGCAGCACAATCCCCCACAGTGGCTGCAAACGCTGCGCCGCGAAGGCCCCCACCCCCGGCAGGAAGTTGCCCACAAGCTGGGCATTTCTGTCACCGCATTAAAGAAGAATGACATGGATAAGCCGCTGACCACTGCGGAAATCAGCGAGCTTTTGGAAAAACAGCCGGAGTGGCTGCAGCAAGCCCGCGCCACGCTGGCGCAGGCTCGCGGGCACGACGTCAACGAGGACGCCGCAGAGGATAAGGCCTAAACCAGCTTCCAGTCCTCGAGGCCTTCATACAGCGGGTAGTGCTCGGCGATTTTATCGACGCGACGGCGAAGTGCCTCAACATCGGCGCTATTGCCCTGTGCCAAGGCGGTGCCGATGACATCGGCAACCTCGGTAAAGGCTTCCGCATCAAGGCCGCGGGTGGCCAGGGCGGAGGTGCCGATGCGCAGGCCCGAGGTGACCATCGGCGGGCGAGGATCGTTCGGGACCGCATTGCGGTTGACGGTGATTCCTACCTGGTGCAACAGGTCTTCTGCCTGCTGACCATCGAGCTGCGAATTGCGCAGATCAACCAGGACGAGGTGGACATCAGTGCCACCGGATACAACGTCCACGCCAGCTGCCTGCGTATCTTCCGCCAAGAGGCGATCAGCCAGAATGCGGGCGCCCTCAAGGGTGCGCTCCTGGCGCTCCTTGAATTCCTCGCTGGCCGCAATCTTCATAGAAATAGCCTTTGCAGCGACCGCGTGCATCAACGGTCCACCCTGCTGGCCTGGGAAGACATTGGAGTTCAGCTTCTTTGCATATTCCTGCTTGGCCAAGATCATGCCGGATCGCGGACCGCCCAGGGTCTTGTGCACGGTGGTGGAGACGATATCGGCGTGCTCCACTGGGTTCGGGTGCAGGCCTGCGGCAACCAGACCCGCGAAGTGGGCCATGTCAACCCACAGGTAAGCGCCCACCTCATCTGCAATCTCGCGGAAGGCCGCGAAATCCAGGGTGCGCGGGTACGCGGACCAACCGCCGATGATGACCTTTGGCTTCTCCTTTAGCGCCTGTTCGCGCAGCTTATCCATGTCCACGCGCATGGTCTCTGGGTCCACACCATACGCCGCGACATCGTAAAGCTTGCCGGAGAAGTTCAACTTCATCCCGTGGGTCAGGTGTCCACCATGCGCCAAGGACAGGCCGAGGATTTTATCGCCCGGTTCCGCGATGCTGGCCAGGACTGCGGCATTAGCCTGCGCGCCGGAATGTGGCTGCACGTTGGCAAATTCCGCGTTGAAGAGCGCCTTCGCACGGTCGCGGGCGAGATCCTCAACAATATCGACGTGCTCACAGCCGCCGTAGTAACGACGCCCTGGGTATCCCTCGGCGTACTTATTGGTCAGGACAGAACCCTGTGCCTGCAAGACGGCGCGCGGCACGAAGTTTTCAGAAGCAATCATTTCTAGAGTTTCGCGCTGGCGGGAAATTTCTCCCTGGATAGCGCCGAAAACATCGGGGTCAAGATCGCGCAGGTCAGTATTGAAAGAAGCCATATAAGACTAGTCCTCTTCTCGGTAGGAAGCAGTATGAACTATTACATATCATAACCTTTCGGCTACCTTACAGGGGGCAAATTTTTAATTCCCTTATCATCGCGTGCGACAATTAAGCTATGGCGCGCAACCTGGATTCAAGCCCCTACCTCGACTTTGACCGCGAAACCTGGCGTGATCTTCGCAAATCCATGCCACAGGTGTTGACAGAAAACGAACTAGAAGAGCTACGCGGCATCGGCGATCGCATTGATTTGGACGAGGTGGCAGACGTCTACCTCCCCCTCTCCCGCCTTATCCACATGCAGGTCACCGCCCGGCAGCAACTCACCGCCGCCACCGAAGCCTTCTTGGGCAACCCTCCCACGCACGTGCCTTTCGTCATCGGCGTAGGCGGTTCCGTGGCCGTTGGTAAATCCACCACCGCCCGCCTCCTCCAAGTGCTCCTACAGCGCTGGGACTCTCACCCGAAGGTGGACCTGGTGACCACGGACGGGTTCCTCTTTCCCACCCAAACGCTTAAAGACCGCGGACTGATGAAGCGCAAGGGCTTCCCCGAATCCTACGACCGCCGCGCACTTATGCGCTTTGTTACCGACGTCAAATCCGGAAAACCCGTGGTTAAAGCACCGCTGTATTCGCATATCACCTATGACATCGTCAAAGATCGCTATCAAGAGGTCAACCAGCCGGATATCTTAATCTTGGAAGGCCTCAACGTCCTCCAAACCAGCCCCACCTTAACCATCGCGGATCTTTTTGATTTCTCCGTCTACGTCGATGCCCGCACGGACGATATTGAGCAGTGGTACATCGACCGCTTCCTCACGCTGCGCCACACCGAATTCCGCAGGCCCAATGCTCACTTCGCTGCTTATGCCGATATGAACGATGAGCAGGCGCGCGCCCAAGCCCGCGAGATTTGGCAATCCATTAACCTGCCAAATTTGGTGGAAAATATCCTGCCCACCCGCGTGCGCGCATCCCTGGTATTGAAGAAGGGATCGCATCACCTCGTCGAAAAGGTGCGGATGCGAAAAATCTAGCCGCTATTTGCCAAAGCGGCGCGAACGCTGCGAATAATCACGCAGCGCGCGCAGGAAATCTACCTTCCGGAACGCCGGCCAATAGGTATCGGTGAACCAAATTTCTGAATAGGCTGCTTGCCACAGGAGGAATCCGGAGAGTCGCTGCTCACCGGAGGTGCGGATCACCAAGTCCGGGTCCGGCAGGCCCTTGGTATAAAGGTGTTCCGTAATCGAATCCGCGGTGACTCGGTCCGCCATCTCGGCCGCGCTCGTGCCCTTTTCGGCCTCGCTGCGCACCAGCTTCTGAACGGCATCGACGATTTCTTGGCGCCCACCGTAGCCCACGGCCACATTGACGATGACGCCTTGGTTATCCTTGGTTTCCTCAGCGGCGTCAACCATGCGCTGGGTTACCGGCGCGGGCAATAAATCTAAGTTACCCACAAGGCGCACCTGGCAATCCAAATCCCCCTGGGACAAATGCGTGACCACATCAGAGATGATGTTAAAAAGCAGCTGCACTTCCTGCTGGCTGCGCTTCAAGTTCTCCGTGGACAAGAGGTAGATGGTGACTACCTCAATATCGGTATCACGGCACCACGCGATCATCTCCCCAATTTTCTTCGCCCCCTGGCGGTGACCGTGGCTGATATCCGTAAAACCGGCTTCCCGCGCCCAGCGGCGGTTGCCGTCAGCCATGATCGCCACGTGCTTCGGCTGCGGTCTGCCCTTGATAAGCCGCACGAGGCGTGCTTCATACAAGGGGTACATCAGCCGCTTGAGAAATGTCACGTTGATTACTCCAACCGGCTAGAAAATCGACTTCTTGCGGTTATCGTAAAGGCCAGCTTCCTTGAGCGCCGCATCCACTGCCTCTTCGTCGAATGGATCGATTCCGTGGTCTTCAGCGAACATAGTGCGCCGACGGAAGCGCGAAAAGCGACGGTGGAAATTCCAACCCGCTACCAGCACGGCAACGCCCAAGATGGCCAAGATAAGCAGCCCGATGGGCGAGGCTTTACCAAACTCGGGACCCATCGGCCCGCCCTCTGCACCTTCTGTGCCTTGCGCAAGAACAGTGACATTGTGCGCAGCCAAGAAAAGGGAGTCATAGACGCTCATGCTTTAAGTCTCCTCGTTCTTTTCAATGCCCGCAAATAAATCATTTTCTGGCAGCGAGGTCGATACCCTGGTCTTGGCTAATTCAAACTCCTCCGTTGGCCACAAGCGCTGTTGGACCTCCACGGAGGTAGCCAAGAATGCGCCCGCAGGATCGATCTGCGTCGCGTGCGCCCGCAGCGCATCATCACGGTTTTGGAAGTAATCGGCACACTCCACCTGCGTGGTAACGCGGGCCATAATATCGCCGAAAGCCGTGTCCCAACGCGCCAGCATAGGACCGTACGGGCTGGGCTTACCCTCCTCAAGGAGAAGATCGTGGAACATCTTCATACGCTGGTACACAAAGCCATGCGAATAATACAGCTTCAGCGGCTCGAAGGGCTCGCCCAGTTCTGGGTGGTAAGAGGCGTCACCGGCCTTTTCCCACGCAATCATGGAGGCTCGGTGAACCATGAGGTGGTCTGGGTGCGGGTAGCCGCCATTTTCGTCATAGGTAATGATGACCTGCGGGCGGAATGAACGGATAACGCGCACCATTTCCTGGGCCGCTGCATCATCGCCCATCAGGGCAAAGCAGCCTTCCGGCAAGAGCTCTTCCATGCTCTTGCCTTCCTCAGGATCTGGCAGGCCGGAATCAACGTGGCCTAACCACTGGTGTTGGACCCCAAGCGCGCGGGCTGCCTTAGCCATTTCCTCGCGGCGCACCTCAGCCATGTTTTCCTTGACGCCAGGACGGTCCATAGCCGGGTTAATAATGTCACCGCGTTCACCACCGGTGCAGGTCAGCACCATTACATCCGCACCTTCTGCTGCGTAACGGGCCGTTGTCGCAGCACCCTTGGAGGATTCATCATCCGGGTGTGCGTGGATTGCTAGGAGGCGAAAGTCGCTCACTGAAAATCCATCCCCTTTAAAACTAGCTTTTAGAACAGACCACTATCTTAGTAGATAATGGGAAAATGGTACTCCTCGGTTAAAGTAGGGCTATGACTTCCGCCGGAAATTCTCGCTCCGCCGCGCGCTACGGCTCGCGCGATAAATCACAAAAGAACTCTGGTAGCTGGGCCAATAAGGCGCTGGTGTTAATTTTCGCCGCCATGCTCGTCACCCTTCTCTACTACGGCTTCCAGTATTTTCGGGAAAAAGAATCCGTCAATGCTCAGATTTCTATGGTCACTCAAGAGGTTCTGAGCGATGACACCACGCGCGTCTGGGTCGACGTAACCCGCAATCACACCGATGAGGATGCTTACTGCATCGTGCAGGCTTACGATTATTCCAAATCCGAGGTAGGCCGCCGCGAATTTGCCGTTCCCGCTGGCGGAAATGAGACGCATCGCATTGCCGTCGATGTCCCCACCAATGCCCGCGCCGTCGCCGGTGGAGCCTATGGTTGCTCCGGCAATATCCCGGATTACCTGGATATAGACAATCCCGACTACGCGGAAAGTCGCTAGCCCCATGTGCTAGGATTTGTACAGCCTAGAACTGGGCAATTGCCTGGTTGCATACTTAACTTCGGTCCCGCCATCATCGCAGGACTTTGACCACTATTCCACAGCACGGAAGGTTTTAGAATGGCTGAGCAGCAAAAGCAGTACATCACCCCAGAAACCAAGGCAAAGCTCGAGACCGAGCTGCAGGAACTCATCGATCACCGCCCAGAGGTGGCAGCGGAAATCAATGAGCGCCGCGAAGAGGGCGACCTGAAAGAAAACGCCGGCTACGACGCCGCCCGCGAGATGCAGGACCAGGAAGAGGCCCGCATCAAGCAGATTTCTGAGCTGCTGGCCAACTCCACCACCGAGCGTGGCACCATGCAGGAAGGCGTTGCCTACACCGGCAGCGTTGTTCACGTGTACTACAACGGCGACAAGAACGATAAGGAAACCTTCCTCATCGGTACCCGCGCCGCTGCGACCGATAACAAGGACCTAGAGACCTACTCCGAGCAGTCCCCGCTGGGCGCCGCCATCATCGGTGCACAGGAGGGTGAAACCCGCGAGTACTCCGCACCAAACGGAAAGACCATTTCGGTAACCATCGAATCGGCTGCCCCATACGATTCCGCCAAGGCCGCCACCCCGCGCGAATCCTAATTTCCTCCTCCCACCTCATTACCGCCTTCACTACTCTGGAGAAAGAGCACATCCCCATGAAGAAATTCTCCCGTTTCGCCACCGCTGGTTTAGTTTTTACCGCCGGCCTTTCCTTGGCCGCATGCCACCCGCCGAACGAACAGGATTCTGAATCCGGCAAGATCGACAACGCATCGACCTTCACCGGCGAGGCGCCGGCACAGAAGAATGACGAGACGACTTCATCTGCTGTCACCACCGAACCCGGGGTGGATTCGGAGGGCCTGCAGAACGGGGTCGAGGAACCTGTGCAGCAGCCAAACGCCACCGCGACGCAACTGCCACAATAAAAGAAATGGGCTGAAGGATACTATCCTTCAGCCTTTTCCTTTCCCGATTCGCTGCCTAGGATTCTCGCGCCCAATTGCCGATAACCCCAGGCACAACAGCCGGTGGTTCTCCCAACAGATCTCGCTTATTAGGATCGCGCTCAACTTGAGTCGTTACCGCCTTCACCCGGTTCTTGTCATTTCCCTGACCCCGGGTTCCCATCATTGGCGCAAAGGCTCGCATACCTGCTGCTGGCCTTGCGGCGCCAGATTTGGCACCGGGGTTATTGATGGCGCCTCCCCCGCGCACCACAGCTTCGCGCACAGCTCCCCTTTCAAGGTGTCCCCGGCTACCGTTACCACCGCTGCTATTGCCAGCAGATTCGCCTGCCCCGCGAGGAAGCGCGCCTCCCACACCGCGAGCGCCGACGCTCTCACCGGAGCCACCACGCAAAGCTGCTCCGCCGCGCGCAGTGGTTCCGCCAGCACCTAGTCCTGGGGCGGAATTTACGAGTGCACCCATGTTTCCGCCTACGCCAGAACCAGGCCTTCCACCCGTGCCCAAGGCCCCGCTACCGAGCCCGGCCGTTGGATTGAATCCGCCACCGCGGAGCGCGCCAGGATTTCCACTTCCAGCTCGCCCGCCGAGGCCAGGACCACCCGCTGCACCGGCAATACCGGTTCCTGTGCCTACCCCGGATCCGGCTCCGGTACCATAACCTGTTCCACGTCCAGCACCAAGCGGTGCTCCCATCCCGGTAGAACCGAGTCCACCGCTACCACTGCCAGCTCCAGCGCCAATACCCGCGGTACCGGGAGCGGCACCTGCCGTTGGCATAGATCCTAAGTGGCCATGCGATGCCGTCGCCCCAGGAAGTGAGGCCCCACTGGTTGCGATATCGCGACCGCTGATATCTATACCGTCGCCCACACCTAGCTCAGAAAGCGCCCTTCTGCCATCTGCATGCAATTGCTCCTGGAACGCGGCAGTTTCCTCCGGAGTTATGCCGACGGATTCCAAATCATGGACCGTACCATTAGCCACGTCAAAGTTTCCCGGTCCCACATCGCCGCGAGCAATAGCTTCCTGAATTGCACGCGGCCACACGACGTTGTCGGTGTTATATTTCTGGCCATCGCCCTCTACGCCTGACAAACCAGCATCTACGCCGCCTCCTCCAGAGGCCGGCGACTGTTCCATCAGCGGATGTTGATTAGGCATTGCGTCGATAGCAAACCTCTGAAGATCCGGTTGGAGCTTTGCCAACGCCGCCTTCTCTGCGACTTTTCGCTTTGCTGGGTCAGGGATTTTCATAATATCCATCGCCATGGCCATCGCCGAAGGCTGAATCATCATCAACCGCGAGTGGAACCCAGTAAGCTTTTCTCCCATTGCTGCGGCATTGGCCACAAAGTGCTTCCCCGAGGCTGCCACTTCCCTAATCTTCGCTGCCGCCCGGGACGTGGTTTCGCTGTCATTCTCACTTTCCAAAGACCCCGCGGCTTGTTCAAGCCCACTCACGATCTCCCGAACCTCAGAACCTAACGACGCCCAGCGTGCATTAGCTTCAGACACGCTCCAAATCTGCGTTGACATCAAGTCCGTCGCCAACTTGGTAATCGATGTACCGACGTTAACTACCGGAGGAGTAAAGGCGAAGGGGCTATACCCCGGCTCAGGCTGGTCCATAATCGGCATCGATTCAACACCAATCTCACCACCCGCATCAGCGATATCCATCGCCCTACTATTTGCAGTTTCTTGGGCTTCAAAGCCTCGAGCTTCTCGGGAAAGAGCCTGCGACAACCATTCGACTTGCGAGGCATAGTCCAGGAGCGTCCCTTTAGCCGAACCTGGGTCGGTGGTAAGTGCCCTTTCGTGCACACCCCTACGTGATCAATTCCCGACACATTCGAAAAGCCCGAATTAAGCGGGCTATTTACTCGGTCCTTTAGTGACTGAGCTCGACGGTATAGATCAGATATTATGCTGGTATTTCGTTGTAGATTTTTGACACTAACAAGCATGTTTCCCCCAAAAACACGACTATTGTTTGAGATTAGTAATGAGTTCAGCAGCCAATTGACATCTCTTCATTGCACTTGACTGTGGTGTGACATCATTTATGCCGACGGTAATCGTTCCTCGGCTGGTAGAAAGATATCCATTACACTGGGAATCTTTAAAAAGCTCAGAGTTAAATAGGTGAATACCTTCGATATCTGCTGTTTCATCTTTTTGTCGAAGATCTTCATTTAACTCTAGCCCATCAATAGCAGTTGAATCACTAGCTGCAGAGACTAGAATGCTTTCAGAAAAATTCCTCCCATTCGATGCAAAATTGCAAAAATAGTGCCCCGATTCTTTTCGATAATCGAGTATTCGTGGTTCTAAACCAATTTCCTCCAGCCTGTCCGGTGGAATCTCCGTACATGGATCGAATAGCTCGAAATCTGGATCAGCAGGATCAAATTCTCCCGGAGGCGGTAGTACCCCGGAATCCTCATCTCCCGTGGCGCCGGTCTCCCCCCGAAGACCGGCGCCGGCCTTCGAATTCTCGTCTTCGGAGTGCTCCGAATCCCCCGGATTGTCTTCCACATCATCCCCCTGGCTCCCGTTGGCATTACCCGCGCCATCGACCGAACTAGTGCCATCAGTTTCTGCCGTCATCGCGGCATCTTCTGATGCGCTCTTCGAGCCGACTTCCGCAGCGCAGCCACTCAGCGCGACCGAGCTGACTACCAGCGCTGCTACGGTTGCCTGACGTTTCACAACAATCCCTCGGTTACTCCTTCTAGACGAGCTGGAACGAGGAGAAAAATAGAGGAGAGAACTCTCTACCTTCCGGTTTCCCGTTCCCGCCACATAGCATGCATGAATCGCGTAAAAATTTCTTGCCGAGCCCGCAAATTAATCACTATTTAACTATTTCATTTATCTCACACACCACATTTATAACTTTCCAAATGGTGAAATTTGCTGCTCATTAGCTGTCTTAAGCCTGAATGTCCTCTCCTACCCGCTTAAAGGCTAAAGAACGGCTTAATACCCCCTGAATTACCCCAATAATTACAGGCCTGTAAGCCAAACGCGGACACAAAAATGGCCCGCACCGTAGTGCGGGCCGAAAGCACGGAGAGGCTTAGTTGCGCTGAACGTAGCTCAACAGCCGAAGGATTTCGGTGTAGAGCCAGACCAAGGTCACGGCCAAGCCGAGGGCTACGCCCCATGCCTGCTTGGCAGGAGCGCCGGCACGGATAAGGCGGTCTGCTTGGTCAAAATCGGTCAGGAAGGACAGAGCAGCCAAGACAATGCAGACCAAGGAGAAGATGATGGCGAGGGGGCCACCATCGCGCAGCGGGTTGAAGTCGAAGAAGATGGCACCCAAGAAGTTAGCGAGAGCCATTACCGCGACACCTGCAATGAGGCCGACCAAAATCTTAGTGAACTTTGGAGTGACCTTTACTGCACCAGTCTTGTAGACAATAAGCATCCCGATGAATACACCGATGGTGCCGACGATTGCCTGACCAATCAGTGCCATGCCATTAGAACCACCGATGGTGCTGTTGGCGAAGACGAAGGAGAAGCCACCAACGAAAAAGCCTTCGAATACTGCGTAGATGAGGGTCGCAGCCGGAGAACCCCACTTACGGCCAAAGGAGGCCACGAGTACGGTGATGAATCCGCCGATACCACCGACCAGCATAAGCATCATGGCGGTGCTTGGGTTCATGGTGCCTAGGTAGAAGTTGATAGCAGCGGCCACGATAATGATGCCGAGGGTGATGCCCGTCTTGGTGACGACGTCATCCACGGTCATGGGGCGAGGGGCTTCGCTCGCGTAGCCGGAGCCGGGGTTCTGCTGCTGGCTAGTTTCAGTTAGCGAGGTCATAACCGGATTGCTTGAACGCACGGTTGTCCTTTCTCAGTGATGTACGAATCATCTTTCTCATCTAGATCAACGTCATCACGCCTCACAAAGTTCCTCATTTAGAATAATTTGTTCAAGATTCTCGGAAATTTATACAGTGGGTGTCCATTCCCCGGGCAGGCACACGCAAGCGTTCTTTACTTGGACAGTTTTTGGACACCCCAGTAGCTCGGGCAGCTGGAGCGTCACAGGTTTTTCCGTTTGCGTGGATTGGAAAACCTGGAAGGTGCCGAGAATATCTAATCAAACTGCGAAAATTGGATGGTCCAAGCGGACCGCGCCAATTTGGCATTATCAGCGAGACTCCGTCGTGTCATACTAGTCATGCTGGCTTATTTCCTTATACAGGTCTGGAGCCTATACACAAACCATCGGATAGCCTCAGTAAAATTGGTGGGAAACACCACAAATTACTCCTAAAGCGCTGGATAGACCTATTATCTAGCACCCTGGGGCACACCAAATTTACCGAAAGGACACATTACAGTGACATTGAAACAGGCCTCCGCCGTCGCAGGCATCGTTGTCGCCACCGCGTACTCGATAATTGCTGATTCACCCATCTGGCTCCTGGTCGTGGGGCTCGCTGCACTATCCGGCTACAACCTAGCCACAGCGACCGCTCAACAAAGGAAAAACCGTACAGCCTAAAATTACTGACGCAGGTCCAGACAAGGAGCTGTGAGCCGCCGGGGATTGGGCTGCACACGTCTTTGGCTCGCAGATGAGGTGCAAGAATGGCATGCGAACAGGCTGGGCTCTCCCAGCCAGTTCAAATGCTGGGCTCAGCCATACGAAAAGTCTCGAAACACCATAGGAGCGATGTCTCGAGACTTCACACGGTGCCCCCAGTGGTGTCTGGTTCCATGACATCGTTCCGCATGTCTCATGAGATCGTTCCGGTTCGTCCTGCAAGAATGTCTCACCACA
>NZ_JASPHQ010000011.1:44781-85920 GCF_030227225.1 Corynebacterium rhinophilum | reverse complement strand
CGCGGTGACGTTGCTGATGGTCTCGTGTTTCACGCTGACCGCGGAACGCAATGTACCAGCGAACAACTCTGGGAGGTGTGCCGCAACCTAGGTGTTGCTCAGACGGTGGGGCGTACCGGGGTGTGTTTCGATAACGCGATGGCTGAGTCGTTCTGGTCGACGCTTAAGACCGAGTTTTACGACCGGAAGCGCTGGCCAACCCATGATGCCGCCCGCAAGGCCGTTGCTTACTGGATTGAAGTGGTCTACAACCGTCGGCGCCGACACTGAAGACCTCGGGATGGTCAGCTCTGTCGATTTCGAGAACCACATCACCCAAACCAGAAACGAAGAAAAATCGCTGCCTAACCACTAGGTAGCTCCACTACGTGTCCACGATTTGCTGGCACGCCATCCCTTTTTTGATATTTATGGTCTATTGGCTACATTTCGTCAAAGACCCCAAAAGATCGATGTTGCATTTCTCGAAATCCAACAGTCACACCAACGCCGAAGTAGGGGAATTTTTCGCCAAATTCAAGGCGGAGAATCACTACGGTACCCCTTTACCATCGTCAAAAAGGCACACTTACGAACTCTATGAGTTTGTCGCCTGTTACAACAACGAAGGATACGGAAAAGGCTAAAGGTCTAACCCTAGTGCGAAATAAGGATTAGACCTTCAAGACCCGGCAATCGCGGATTAACACATCCATCATTACGGTTCGGGTTCACAGTGCAATCGTGCGAATGCCTGGGGGCTGGAGGGGTATTACTTACCGCCATTAAGCCCGAACAGACCACCCAGTCCATTGAGGGTGTCGACGATGCCCTTCGCCGTCTCTACGCCTTTCTTTGCGTTATCCAAGTGCTTGCCGGTAAGCTCGGCCTGCTCCTTGGGGTCTTTTTTAGTAGATTCTTTTTTGTCCAAAGAAAATTCGGAATTAACAATTCCGTTGTCGAAAGTGGTAGTTTCCTGCGCAAATGCTGCGGGAGTAACGGCAGTCATAGCTAACGCAGCTGCTGCGATTCCGAGACTGACCTTACGCTTCATCTGGGACTCCTTAAGGTTTGAATTTTAGTGAACGCAGGCTTAGAATACCCTACAATCTGTAATTTGTAAAGGATCTTCCGTGATATTAAAAAGTCACAGATCTCATCCTTGGTTTTTGAGTTATTTTCAATGCTTGCTGTTACGTGTTCTGTTTTCAGGATTCAGTGCTCACTCTGGCGATAGAAAGTGGATGTGTCGGAGGCTAGGATAGTTCTCCATGTTTGTGTGCGCAGCATGGTTTGTATGTAATTCGCAAAGGGTCCGAGCAGTCTAGAGCTAGTTGATTAGTAGCTTTTCGCCCTGCGACCTTTGTCCCCTCCTATATAGCGGCCCCATTCGATTGCAAATTACCTTCCCCTCTACTGAGTGGCGCACCTGTCTTCGATGTTATAAATCGTCAGCCAAAGAGTTTTCAAAGCTGTGAATTCATTTGGAGGGTGTCTTCGGTTACGTATAGGCCTCCCATTACGTTTTTAGCAGTTCCGCTTAAGTTTACCCAGGATTCGTAACTCTGCCCCTGTGCAGGGGCAGGTTATGTTTGTCTGCGTTCCTTTTGCTTTTCTTTTTCAGGAGCAGTGGAACTAGTCGCTGGCTTCGGTATGGCTTATTTTCGTCCCTGTCTGACAATGATCCGGGGGGTGATGCCGCCGAAGGCAGTGACACACTCCAAACTGCTAATAGGAACCTGACCCACATCAAGTGTGTGAGGTCTCAAAGTAATGTGGATGCCAGCGTGAAGTATGTCCGACCACCAGCGATGAAAGAAGTCCCATACTCATTAAACTCGCTAGGAGGTCTGACATGGTCTACGACTATGTCATCGGAATGGATGTTGGAAAATACTTCCACCACGCTTGCGTCTTAGATAGCCACGGCGCCCAGGTTCTATCCAAACGAATCAATCAAAACGAGCAGGCTTTACACGCGCTCTTTTCGAATTTCTACTCTGGTAACAACAAGGTCCTTGTCGTTGTTGACCAGCCAAATAACATTGGCCGACTTACTGTCGCGGTAGCCCAAGACCTTGGAATTGATGTGCGCTATCTTCCCGGCTTGGCAATGCGTCAGCTCTCACACATCCATGCCGGAAACGCCAAAACGGACATCCGAGATGCCTACATCATCGCCCACGCTGCAAAGAACCTTCCAGAATCCCTTCGCAGTGTCGACCGCATCGAAGAAGCCTTCCTCAGTTGAAAGTCCTCAACGGCATCGACGAAGACTTAGCACGCTCCTACACCAGGCTCATCAACCAGATTCGAAGCGCACTTGTTGGTTGCTACCCGCAATTCGAACAGGCCATTCGCGGCCAAATAATCCACCGCAAATGGGTCCTGCACCTACTTGCACGCTACGGCGGGCCCACCAAGATAAAACGCTTAGGCAAGGCCAAGGCAGCTGCCTTTGCTCGACGCTATAAGGCACGCAATCCCGAGCCAGTTATCGATGCGATATTCGCTGCCATTGCTGAGCAAACAGTCACCATTGCCGGTGCACACTATGCAGAAATGGGCGTAGCAATGTCAGCAAAGGACGCACTTTTAAAGCTCGAGCACCGCAAACAAATCGACAAGGAAGTCATCGAGCTCATCAACGACATCCCCCACACTCAAATCCTGCTATCCATGCCAGGAATCGGCCCGAAAACAGCAGCACAAATCCTCATGACTGTCGGGGATATGTCTGACTTTCCAACACCTGGACACTTGGCCTCATATGCTGGGCTATCGCCCCGGACAAACCAGTCAGGCACTTCAATAATGTCGAACTCACTGAATAGAGCCGGCAACAAAAAACTAAAGAACGCCCTATGGCAATCATCTTTTGCATCCAACAGATTCCACGAGCGTTCACGGCAATTCTATGAACGAAAGCGCAAGGAAGGCAAAAGACACAACGCCGCAGTCGTAGCACTTGCCCGCAGACGAATCAACGTCCTCTACGCCATGATGCGCAACCACGAGTATTACCGCGACCCCGCCCCAGCAAAGGAATCCGCAGCAACCTAACCCCTAACAACGAAACAAGCCGCCTGGAAAAATCCCAGTCGGCTACCAATCGCGCGCAAAACAACACACCTAAAAATCCCGAGTTGAGGATCCACCCCGTCAACCCCACCCGCGAGACTGCTTGAGTTCAGAGGGTCGTTGCAACACTTTCCCTTAGGAGGGTGTTGTTGTGCCTGGGGTTGTTGGCCCGTTTCATTCGTTGTCTGAGTCGGATCGTCGTGGCTTGGTGTCCATGGTTGGCAGTGGGCGTAGCGTTCGCTCGGCTGCTGGTGAGCTTGGCTGTCATTACGTGCATGCTTTGAATTTTTGTCATGCTCATGGAGTGCCAGTCGTGCATAAAGCCAAACGAGTTGATCGCCGCGGTAGCCAGGCTTTACAGCTTGTAGAACTAGTTAAAGGCGGACTTTCGGTGCACCAAGCCGCCAAAACGTGTGGGGTGCATCCCACCGCTGCGTATGCCGTTGCTACAGAAGCCGAGTGTCATATCCGGCTATCGAGGTATGCCCGGAAAGTCCGCCAAACACAGTTAAGGGTGGAATACTTACGCCTTCGGTTGGCGAGCTTGCCTGTTGGTGATGCTGGGGCTGGGGTAGGAATTGATCGTCGATTGTCTTTAGACTTCGAAAAAGGACTCATCAAATCCGGAGGACCGCGTAAAGAGTTCATACCCGTCGGCGAGGACGCGACCACGTATAAAAGACTCATGAAAGCGCTGCGCCAACGCCATGACGTCATCGAATCTGGACGGCTTTGTGCCCCTGCCTTGCCTGGCGGTGTGGATCCGTATAAACGCATCAGTGATCGCTATATTTGCTTTGAAGAACGCGTTATTATCGCCGACCTTCTTCGTGAGCATGTGCCGCTGCGGGAAATCGGGCGCTGTTTAGGGCGAAGTGCCTCGTCAATTCAGCGTGAAGTACGCAGAAACCACAGCGCCCAAGGCCCGTATCGTGCAGAAACCGCCCAGTTATAAGGCCTGTGCGCGGAGATTGCGGCCGAAAATACCGAAACTGCTGGCCAACAAAAGGTTATGGGACTATGTATGCGCACAATTGCGGGCACAATGGTCACCGGAGGAGATTTCCAATCGCCTGCCCATCGACTACCCCACTGATAAGGACATGCGCATTAGTCACGAAACGATTTATGACGCCTTTTATCTACAGTCCAAAGGAAGACTCAAAGACCTTGGCTTGGACTTGCCTACCGGCAGAAAGAAACGCAAGAAACGCCACACACGCACCACCACACCGGCCCAGCAACGCTTCGTTGACGACATGATCCTCATCGACGACCGGCCAGAAGAGGTTACTGAACGTATTTTGCCAGGCCACTGGGAAGGCGACCTCATCCTTGGTAAAAATAACCAATCCGCGGTGATCACATTAGTAGAACGCGTCAGCCGATTTGTTGTCCTTGGCCACCTGGCAGGCAGGCACACCAGCAAAGAAGTATTCACAGCCCTGCACAAGGCTGTTACTGGAATCGATAAAGCACTCTGGTCATCAATTACCTGGGACCAAGGAAGCGAAATGGCAGGCCATAAATCCTTTACCATGGCCACTGACATTCCCATCTACTTCTGCCATCCAGGATCACCGTGGGAACGCGGCAGCAACGAAAACACCAACGGCAGGCTCAGGAGAAACCTTCCCAAAAACAGCGACCTGTCCATCTACAGCGCCGAGGACCTAGAGATGATCGCCAACATTCACAACCACAAACCACGCAAAGCACTCAACTGGCGCACCCCAGCCGAAGTAATGACCAACGCCCTGACACAAACCGGTAGTATCACACCAAAGTAACCATCATCGTTGCAACGACCCCTAGAATCCAAGCTGACAAACTACATAGGAACACCCCCCTGCTACTTGACCCCAGTTTTGTTCTCATCTCTGAAAAAGAGAAAAATACGTCCAGCTCACACTGAACCGGACGTATTTTTAACAAGCCAGCACTGATTTCATCTCCTGCGGATTCCGTCTACTGAAACTTGACCTATCTTTAATATCGTCAGTGAAAGCAGAAGAAGTGCTTATGCCTTCATTCAAGCTTCACGCATCCGCAAATCCCCATATCGGTGCGACTTAAAGCAAGCTACCGAGTGCGCTGAGATCGAGATCGGAAGAGTTGAAATCGTTCAAGAAGTCAGGAGAAACATCCCCGTTGAACAGGTCGAAATCAGAGGACCCAAGATCGTTCAACAATTCGGAAGAGCCTGCATCGTTGAAGAACTCAGAAGAGCCGTTACCATTGAACTGCTCGGAGGAGCCAAGATTTTCAAAAGAGGAACCGCCAATTTCAAGACTGATGTTTTCCGGATAGGTGGGAGAAGACAGTGGCGGGACTTCTGGGAAATTAATTTCAGGTAGCTTTATATCGGGAAAGTTTCCGCCAGAGACTTCTACCAACAAGTCTTTTATCGGGCCAGAAACGATTTCATTAATCTGGAGCAACAGATCCACTTCAAATCCTTTTCAATCGCTGAAATTGTACTGATGAGACTGAGTGTGGCCAAGTAATGTCGAACAACATGAACAACATGGGCACGCTGCGGTCAGTATAGGCTAACTTTGTAACTTTATGGGAATAACTTCTCTCGATTGACCACAAATAGGGGTGTCGTTGTTAAGCTCATCGCCCGTGTAAGTGGAGTGTCTACCAGTAGTTTTCCTGTAGCGGAGTTTCAATCTAGCCTCCGCCCGGAAAGTGGATTCTACAGAGGGTTGTTGTGCTCTTTTAGTCAATAATGTGGAAGTAATTTCTTCGAAACTCGAAGTGCACTAGGTATTGATCCGTTTGAGTAGATGGGAAGTGGCTAAGGGCTGTGCGTAGGTTTCCAACCTGTAAAAGGAGATAAGCCAGAATGACTAGTGCAGCATGATGTGGTCGACGCTGATAATGCCACAATCAATGCGATCGAATCGACACTTGAGCCTAACCTCCGGAGGTGCCCACTTTCCGAGGTTAGGCCAAGCATCACAACGCTGTGCTCGTCGCACTCGCTCGCCGACAACTCAACGTCTTCTTTGCCATGACGCGACATCACAAGCATTACCCTGACCCCGCCTCAGTTAAAGAAGCCGCAGCAGCCTACCCCCATAACCGCGAAACAAGCCGACTGGGCAAAATCCCAGTCGGCTACTAGGCGCACATAAAACGACACTAAGTCAGAGATCCGTCCCTGGCCGCCCCTACCGGCGAAATTTGGGAACTAAGTAGGGGCATCCCGCGTAAGTTCAGTATACTCTGAGGCCCACAGCTTTCGCCAGACTCAGGCGCATATAAGAGCGGGAGCTCAGTATGCGCCAGGCGTTGTGCAGGGCTCTTAGAAGCCCATGCCGCCCATGGCGTCAGCGTCGGGCATAGCGTTGTTGGAGCCGGCAGGCTCTGGCTTATCAGCCACAACAGCCTCGGTGGTCAGGAACAGTGCCGCAATGGACGCAGCGTTCTGCAGTGCAGAGCGGGTGACCTTAACCGGGTCATTGATGCCGGATTCCATGAGGTTGACGTACTCACCGGTAGCGGCATTCAGGCCCTCGCCAGCAGGCAGGCCAGAGACCTTATCTGCAACGACGCCAGGCTCCAGGCCAGCGTTGTGAGCGATCTGCTTCAGCGGTGCAGACAGTGCCTCGCGGACGATATTTACACCGGTGGCTTCATCGCCTTCGGCCTCGATGGAATCAAGGACGGAAGCGGCCTGCAGCAGGGCAACGCCACCGCCGGCCACGATGCCTTCTTCCACGGCTGCCTTGGCGTTGCGGACAGCGTCTTCGATGCGGTGCTTGCGCTCCTTGAGCTCAACCTCGGTGGCGGCACCGACCTTGAGCACGGCCACGCCGCCGGAGAGCTTAGCCAGGCGCTCCTGCAGCTTCTCGCGGTCGTAATCAGAATCGGAGTTCTCAATCTCGGCGCGGATCTGCTTGATGCGGCCATCGATCTGCTCCTGGGTGCCAGCACCCTGGACAATGGTGGTCTCATCCTTGGTGACAACGACCTTGCGTGCCTGGCCCAGGTACTCGAGCTCGGCGGTCTCGAGGGAGAGGCCAACCTCTTCGGAGATGACCTGGCCGCCGGTCAGGATGGCCATGTCCTGCAGGGTTGCCTTGCGGCGGTCACCGAAGCCCGGAGCCTTCACGGCAACGGACTTGAAGGTGCCGCGGATCTTGTTCACCACGAGGGTGGACAGGGCTTCGCCCTCAACGTCCTCAGCAATGATCAGCAGCGGCTTGCCGGACTGCATGACCTTTTCCAGCAGCGGGACGAGATCCTTGATATTGGAGATCTTGGAGGAAACCAGCAAGATGTACGGATCCTCCAGGACTGCCTCCTGGCGCTCCATATCGGTAGCGAAGTAGCCGGAGATGTAGCCCTTATCAAAGCGCATACCCTCAGTAACCTCGAGGTCTACGCCAAAGGTATTGGACTCTTCCACAGTGATAACGGAGTCCTTGTTTACGGAACCGTTGCCCACGGTGTACATAGCCTCGGCGATCTTCTCACCGATTGCCGGGTCTGCGGCGGAAATGCCAGCGGTGGTAGCGATCTGCTCCTGGGTTTCTACTTCCTTTGCGGAAGACAGCAGGGAGTCCACAACCTTCTTGGTCGCGGTCTCGATGCCGCGCTTAATGCCCATTGGGTTGGAACCAGCGGCTACGTTGCGCAGGCCTTCGCGGACGAGTGCCTGTGCCAGAACGGTTGCGGTGGTGGTGCCGTCGCCGGCGACGTCATCGGTCTTCTTAGCAACTTCCTTGACCAGCTCGGCGCCGATCTTTTCGTAAGCATCCTCGAGCTCGATTTCGCGAGCGATGGAAACGCCGTCATTAGTAATGGTCGGTGCGCCCCAGGACTTTTCTAGGACGACGTTGCGGCCCTTGGGCCCGAGGGTGACCTTGACTGCGTCAGCCAGAGTATTCAGGCCGCGCTCAAGGCCGCGGCGGGCCTCTTCATCAAAAGCGATAATCTTTGCCATAGTGTTTGTGCTCCTTGGATTTATTGAGGACGACACTCACGTCTTTCTCGCTGCGGACGCCCGCGACGGCATGGCTGGTGAGTGTGGACCAACCTCAACCACAACGATGGAGATTTATCTAGCACTCATCCTGTCCGAGTGCTAACGCCCATTCTGGCACTCTCCTACCCCTACTGCAAGAAACAACGCGCTTGCCTGTAGCGATCTTTTGCCCGCCGCACACCGCTGTAGCACTTCCCCTCGGAAGGATGGCGGCGACGGAAGGTGGCGCGGTGGGGAAGGTGGGGGCATCGGCAAGCGCGGGCAGGAATGCATAGGAATTGTCGTGCGGATCTGTATTGCAGCCCAAGCGCTCAAGGTACCTTGGATTGCATGACAGATATGATTGACAGCATACGTAGCGACCGCGACACCATCTTCCGCCAGCTCAGCGAGCTCGTGGCATTCAACTCCGTGCACAATGAGCCGGGCTTGGAAGACCAAGCCCAGGGCGCAAGCCAGTGGGTGAAGGCCGCGCTTGAAGAAGCCGGGGCAACGGTAGAAACCATCACTACCGCGGATGGCTCCACCGCGATTTTGGGCGAGCGCAAGGGCGAGGAAGGCGCCAAGACCGTCCTGTTGTACTCGCACTACGATGTCGTGCCCGCAGGAGACCGCGCGGCCTGGGAATCCGATCCGTTCACCCTGACCGAGCGCGCCGATGCCGAGGGCACCACCCGCTGGTACGGCCGCGGCGCCGCAGACTGCAAGGGCAACGTGGCCATGCACCTAGCGGCCCTGCGCGCACTGGAGGCCAATGGCGGTACCAAGGTGAACCTGAAGTACCTCATCGAAGGCTCTGAAGAGCGCGGCGGCGAGGGCCTGTCCCAGCTCATCAAGGACCGCCCGGACCTTTTCGCTGCCGATGCCATCCTAATTGCAGATGCCGGCAATGCCGCGGTGGGCCAGCCCACCTTGACCACCTCCCTGCGCGGCGGCGCGCAGATTGAGGTCGAGGTCAATACCCTGGCCGCGCCCGTGCACTCCGGCCAATTTGGCGGCGCGGCCCCAGATGCGGTGAAGGCGCTGATGCGCACGCTGGATTCGCTCACGGATGAATACGGCCGCACCACCATCGATGGCGTGGATACCAGCGCCCACTGGCAGGGCCAGGAATACCCGGCCGAGGCCTTCCGCGGCGATGCGCAGCTGCTCGAGGGCACCGAGATCATGGGCTCCAAGGCCCCAGAAGGCGCTACCCCGGTGGCAGACATGGTGTGGTCCCGCCCAGCCATTTCCGTGACCGGCTTTACCTCTACCCCGGTGGCTGAGGCCGTCAATGCCG
This sequence comes from Corynebacterium rhinophilum, assembly GCF_030227225.1. Lineage (GTDB taxonomy): Bacteria > Actinomycetota > Actinomycetes > Mycobacteriales > Mycobacteriaceae > Corynebacterium > Corynebacterium rhinophilum. The sequence goes on along the minus strand of NZ_JASPHQ010000011.1, from coordinate 76,579 downwards.
TTCCCGCTACCGCGGCCGCCAAGCTGAACCTGCGCGTTCCGGCCGGCACCGATGCCCGCGCCATTGGCGAGGCCGTATGCGAGCACGTGAAGAACCACGCGCCGTGGGGCGCGCACATCAAGGCGGAGGTCGTGGAGGCCAATGCTGGTTTTTCCACCGACCCGGAAAAGCCCGCCGTGGCACTTTTGGGCCAGTGCCTATCCGAGGCTTATGGCAAGGACACCGCAGCGCAGGGCATGGGCGGCTCCATCCCGCTGACCACCGAGCTGCAGGAGGCACACCCCAACGCGGAAATCGCGCTTTACGGCGTGGAGGAGCCCAAGTGCACCATTCACTCCGCCAATGAGTCCGTCGATCCCACCGAGATCGAGCACGTCGCCGCTGCGGAGGCGCTTTTCTTGCAGCGCTACGCATAGAAAAAAGAGCGCAACGGGTGGCATATAATACTGTGCGCTAAAAATAATCTTTCGAAGTTGTGGAAAAACCGGTAAACTTTCGACGAGTTGACCCCGTTTCCGGCCACGCTGCTTGCACAAGTGGGACAGTTCGTACTCGGCCGAGTACGAACTGTCTTGGTGTGTATATGCTCCCGGTGCATATCGTCACGCCCCGCGGCAACGAGGGTCTGAGAACTTGACACAACCTAAGGAGCGCAGATTCCAACGTGCTAATACTTCTGGGTGCCCTCATCGTTGCCACCGTGGTTGCACCGCTGCTCATTATGAATGTGGGCCGCCCAGCCTTTGGTTTATTGGCAATAGTTCCCGGTGTCGGTTTCGTGTGGACCCTCGCGCACTTTGCCCGGGGCACCTTCCGCGACGGCGGCGCGCTGAATTACACCATCGAGTGGATGCCGGCCGCGCACCTCGCCGTGGATCTGCGCATGGATGCCCTGGGCGGGCTCTTTAGCCTCATCATCTTAGGGATGGGCGCTTTGGTCCTGCTGTATTGCTGGGGTTATTTCGATTCCACGCGCCGCCGGCTTGCCATGTTCGCCAGCCAAATGGTGGGGTTTGCCACCGCCATGTTTGGGCTTGTGACCTCCGATAGCCTGCTGCTCATGTACGTCTTCTGGGAGATCACCTCCCTCTTGTCGTACCTATTGGTCAGCTACTATGCCGAGCGCGCCTCCTCGCGCCGCGCTGCACAGCAGGCCCTGATGGTCACCGTCATGGGCGGCCTCTCCATGCTGATGGGCATCTGCCTGCTCGGCCGGCAGACCGGGGCGTGGACGTTTAGCGAAATCAGCGCATACGATCACTTCCCCCAAACGCCGTACGTCACCGTCGCCATCGTGCTTATCCTGGTCGGTGCGCTCACCAAATCCGCTATCGTGCCGGCACACTTCTGGCTGCCGGGTGCGATGGCAGCACCAACCCCGGTCTCGGCGTACCTGCACTCCGCGGCCATGGTCAAGGCCGGAATTTACCTGGTCGCGCGCCTGGCACCGGATATGTACGAGGTAGCCACCTGGCACCTCGTGGTCATTTCCTTAGGCGTATTTACCATGCTGCTCGGCGGCTGGATGGCGCTAAAACAAAAGGATCTCAAGCTGATTTTGGCTTATGGCACGGTTTCCCAGCTGGGCTTTATTACCTCCATCGTGGCGGTTGGCTCCCGGGAAGCCATGCAGGCGGGCCTGGCGCTCACCTTTGCCCACTCACTCTTTAAGGCTGCACTCTTTATGGTGGTTGGTGCCATCGATCACTGCTCGGGCACGCGCGATATTACAAAGCTATCCGGCCTCGGGCGCAGGCAGCCCTTCCTCTATGGCATCGCAGTTATCTCCGCCCTGTCCATGGCGGGTGTTCCCCCACTCTTTGGCTTCGTGTCCAAGGAAGCCGTGCTGGAATCCACCATGCACGAAGAGCTGCTCATTGGTATGCCGCGCAATATGATCCTGGTGGCTTATGTGGCAGGCTCCATCCTCACCATGGCCTATGCCCTGCGCTTTTTGTGGGGCGCCTTTGCCACCAAGAACCTCCCGGACGATAAAGACGGCGTCTCTAAGGCTGTGGCCACGATGCACAAGGTCAATGTGGGCCTGTGGCTCGCCCCGGCCGTGCTCACCGCGCTGACCATCGTGCTCGGCATCGCGCCGCAGGCGCTCTCGGCGGCCATCGATCAGCACCTCGATTCCACCTTTGGGACAGGTGACTACCACGGCCTGGCCCTCTGGCACGGATGGTCGGTGACCTTGGGCGTATCCGCCATCATCATCGTGGCCGGAATCATCGTCCACTGGCGCCGCCAGGTACTCGAGCAATGGCAGTTTGCGTACCCCGCGCTTGGTGATGCCGACGCTGTCTACGACAAGGTCATCTCCACCCTGCGCAAGCTCTCCCTGCGCACCACGGCCGTTACCCAGCGCGGTTCGCTGCAGCTCAACCTGACCGTTATCTTCGCCACCGTGATGGTGCTGCCGCTGACGATGCTGATTACCGGTGATCTCACGGATATCCGCATGGTGGTTGCAGAAAACCCCTGGCAGGTCGTCGCCGCCATCATCATGATGGTGGCCGCCATCGCCGCCACGGTCACCGATAACCGCCTCTCTGCCGTCATCATCGTCGGCATTACCGGCTATTCCTTATCCTTCGTCTTTGCCATCCACGGTGCCCCGGACTTGGCGCTAACCCAGCTGCTGACAGAAACCATCATCATGGTGCTATTCATGCTGGTGCTGCGCCGCATTCCGGCCTCTACCGAGTGGAAGCAGGACCCGAAGATGGGCCGCCTGCGCGCGTGGCTATCCGTCGGCACCGGCCTGACCGTCACCATCGTGGCGATGTTCGCCATCAACGCGCGGTCTGCCGAACCCATCTCGCAGTACATGCCGGAGCTGGCCAAGGAGATTGGCCACGGCGCCAATGCCGTCAACGTCTTGCTGGTGGACCTGCGCGCCTGGGATACCTTTGGGGAGATCACGGTCATTATCATCGCCGCGCTCGGTGTAGCTTCCCTGATTTACCGCACCCAATCCTTCTCCAGGGACAGCCGCCGGCCCACCCTGCAGGTCACGGGTCGCCGCTGGCTGGCCGCGGGCTCGGAATCGGAGCAGGCGCTCAACCGCTCGCTGATGATCGATGTCTCCACCCGCGTGCTCTTCCCCTCCATGATGGCGCTGTCGTTCTACTTCTTCTTCGCCGGGCACAATGCGCCAGGCGGCGGTTTCGCCGGTGGCCTTGTGGCCGCTCTCGCGCTCATCCTGCGCTACCTGGCCGGTGGCCGCGCGGAGCTCGATGAGGCCCTGCCCATCGATGCCGGGCGCACCATGGGCGCTGGCCTCTCCTTCTCCGCCCTGGCGGTGGTGGTGCCGATGTTCTTTGGCTACCCGCCATTTACCAGCGGATATACCTCACCCGAGATCCCGCTTATCGGCGCGGTCTCGCTGCCTTCGGCGCTGGTCTTTGACTTGGGCGTCTACCTCATCGTCGTGGGGCTAACGCTCTACGTGCTCAGCTCGCTCGGCGCCAAGCTGGATGAGGAAGAAGAGATGCGTAAGCAACGCGCTCGCGACCGCGCCCGTTCCCTGGCGCGGAAGAACCGGGAGCGCAGCACCAAGCAAAAGGCCCAGCGGGCGCAAAAACAAGAGAAGAAAAAAGAAAAGATACCAGCCGCAACGAGCTCTTCCGGCACAGGTTCCGGGGACAACGCAGGAAAGGAGAAATAAATGCAAGCCAACCTCTTCCTCCTGCTCGCCGCCGGAGTAATGGTTTCTGCGGGCATCTACCTTTTGCTCGACCGAGCCATGACCAAGATGCTGCTCGGGCTGCTCTTGCTGGGCAATGGCGCCAACCTCTTCATGCTGCAGGCCGGCGGCCCTGCGGGTTCACCGCCCATCGATGGCCGCGAGGCCGAGCCTTATGGCAGCGATATTGCGGATCCTCTCACCCAAGCGATGATCCTTACCGCCATCGTCATTTCCATGGCACTGACGGCCTTCATCCTTACCTTGGCCTACCGCCAGTACCGCTACCGCACCGCCGACGTCATTGAAGATGACGCCGAAGATACCGCGATTGCCGCCAAGGCCTCCAAGCCCGGCAATGCCGCGGCGAGCGCAGACCACGATGCCTCCAATGACCCCGCCACCGGGCGCGCCACCAAGGAAGGCGATAATTTCGGCCCCGAATCCTTCGAGGAGCCGGTGAAGGGAGCCGAAGATGACTGAGCCATTCCACCAAGCTGCCGAAACGATGTACCCGTACGTCGGTGTGCTTATCCCGCTGCCCATTATCATCCCGGCCGTGGCCGCAGCGCTCTCGCTGCTGTTTGCCCGCATGCCTAATGTGCAGCGCCAGATCGCCTTTTTCTCCCTGCTGATTACGGCTGCGGTGAACGCGAGCCTGATCATAATAGTGGATTTCCATGGCATACAGACGCTGCAAATAGGCGGCTGGGACGCTCCCGTGGGCATCACGTTAGTGGCGGACCGGCTCTCCACGATGATCCTCTTTACCTCGTCTGTGGTGCTGTTCTCCGTCATCTGGTACGCCATTTCCCAGGGTGTGCGCGATGGCACCAAGGATGAACCCGTCGCGGTCTTTTTGCCCACCTACATGTTGCTGACCATGGGCGTGAATATCTCCTTTTTGGCCGGCGACCTATTTAACCTGTACGTCGGCTTCGAGGTCTTCCTCGTGGCTTCGTACGTGCTGTTGACCTTGGGGGCATCGGCAGGCCGCGTGCGCGCCGGCGTGGGTTATGTGATGGTCTCGATGGCCTCATCCATGATCTTCTTGCTGGCCCTGGCATATGTCTATGCCTCCGTCGGCACCATGAACATGGCCCAGATTGGCCAACGCATGCAGGACATCCCGGAGGGCACCCGCACCGCCATCTTCGCCACCTTGCTCGTGGCCTTTGGCATTAAGGCAGCAGTGGTGCCGCTGGCCGCGTGGCTGCCAGACTCCTACCCCACCGCGCCCTCGCTGGTCACGGCCGTGTTCGCCGGTCTGCTGACCAAGGTCGGTGTGTATGCGATCATCCGCGCGCGCACGTCCATTTTTACCTATGGTGGGCTCGATACCGTGCTGATGTGGGTGGCGCTGGCCACCATGCTGGTGGGCATCTTGGGCGCCATCGCGCAGACCGATATTAAGCGTTTGCTCTCCTTTACGCTGGTCAGCCACATCGGCTATATGATTTTCGGCGTCTCTTTGGGCACCGCCCAGGGGCTATCCGGCGCTATTTTCTACGCCATCCACCACATTTTGGTGCAGACCGCGCTCTTCTTGGTCGTCGGCCTTATCGAGCGCCAAGCAGGTACATCCTCGCTGCGGCGCCTGGGCTCGCTAATGTATTCCGCCCCGCTTATCGCCGTGCTGTATTTCATCCCGGCCATCAACCTGGGTGGTGTGCCGCCGTTCTCTGGCTTCCTGGGCAAGATCATCCTCATTCAGGCAGGTGCCAATGAGGGCTCCTGGCTGGCGTGGGTGCTCATCGGCGGCGCGCTGGTGACCTCGCTGCTGACGCTCTACGTCATGATGCTGGTCTGGGCCAAGGGCTTCCAGCGCGACCGCGCTGATGCCCCCGAAGGCAATGTCGCCCTAGCCCGCCCGGCCCCACTTTCTGATATCACCGATGAGGTCGAATTTTCCTCCCGCCAGGATGTCGGCCGCGTGCCGTTCGGCATGGTGGGTGCCACGGCGCTGCTGGTCATTGCCTCGACCTCGATTACCTTCCTGGCCGGCCCGATTTCCGGTGTCACCTCCCGCGCGGCCGAATCCGCACAGGATACCTCCATTTATCAGTACGCCGTACTGGGAGAAAATGCAGATAACCCCACCCGGCACCTTGACCAGAAGGACCGCTACGAAGGCGGCGCGGACTCGTACAAGGAGCGCAGCTACCTGCTGCCAGACCCCGGGCCGGCGCACGATCCGGAATCCGGCGACAAGGAGAAGCCAAGCTCGGACGCACCGGCGAAATCGGAGGCACCAGAAAGCCCTACCCCAGTAAAGAAGGAGGCCCGCGATGACTAAGAGCCGCTTTGCCGGTGTGCGCTACCGATTCCGGCCGTGGTTTACCGTCTGGATCACGGTCATGTGGTGCATGCTCATGGGTGAAATCACGGTGGGCAATGTCGTCGGCGGCCTCCTCGTCGCCCTGGTCATCGTCTTCGCCCTGCCGCTGCCGGCGATGCCGATTGCCGGCGTCGAGGTCGCGTGGGGCAAATTCCTGCGATACATGCTGCGCTGGTTCTGGGAGCTGTTTTATGCCTCCCTCAAGGTGGGCTGGCTGGCCTCCCGGCCGCAGCCGCTGCCTAAAACCGCCATCCTGGAATTGCCGATGCGCCTGGAAAATGAGTTCATTCTCTCCCTTGCGGTGACCCTGTACAACCTGCAGCCGGGTGGAACGGTGACAGACATTGACATCGCCAATCGCATGATCACCATCCACATCCTGGATGCTCGGGATGAGGCGCAGATCCAGCGCGAAATCGATGCCGTGTCCCGTCTAGAATCTTCCATGATCGAGATCTTTGAAAGGAGCCACCCATAATGGATCCGCAGATCTATCACGCCATCCTGCTGGTTCCCGCATTCCTGCTATGGGTCTCCGTATTAATCACCGTCTGGCGCATCATCACCGGGCCCAACTCCCTCGACCGGCTAGTGGGAATGGACGGTTTTACCGCGATGTTCCAATGCGCCCTGGCGACCTATATGTGCTGGTCGCTCGATACCTCCGTGGTCTCGGCCATGCTGGTCATCGCGCTGCTCGGCTTCATCTCCACCGTGTCTGTTACCAGGTTTAGGAAGAGGGATAACCAATGAGTTGGTCTCTAATCGCAGATATCCTCTCGCTCACCCTCGTCATCAGCGGCAGCCTGCTCATCCTCGCCGCCGCCATTGGCTTGGCGCGCTTTAAGGACACCATGTCCCGCGTCCACGCCGTGAGCAAGCCGCAGACCACCGGGCTCATCCTCACCATCATGGGTGCGTTCATCCGTATTACTGGCGCGGAATCTTTCAGTATGGCCGAGCGTGGTGATTTGGGTATGCTTATTTTGCTGGTACTGTTTGCGATGTTTACCAGCCCGGTAACCGCGCAGCGCACCTCACGCATTGCACGCCGTGAAGGCCTGTATGGTTCCGAGGAATCGATGTCGCGCAATGACCGCCCCGCCGGCCGTTCGCTGCGCCGCAAATAGGAGGCACCTTTAACCGTGAAAAAGCTCTACGGACTGCCTACTCTGGCCGCCCTTTTGATTGCCTTCTTTATTTTCAGCATCTCCCGCTATAGCAAATACGACGGCCCCAATGCCTTCATCTGGCGCGTGCCACTGGATTTGAAGATTTACTGGCTCGCCGGCGGCGAGGTGGCTGACGGCGCCAATCTTTATGACAACGCCTATATTGGCGATCTTCCTTTTACCTACCCTCCCTTTGCCGGCACGCTGTTCAAGTGGATTTCCGCGCTTGCCGATGACCCCCTTATCATCCTCTGGCAAGGCGGCACCATCCTTGCCTTATTGGCCGTCATCCTCATGGTCTTCCACGAGCGCGGCCTTAAACTTTCGCCGTTGACCTGGGTGGTTGCCATTCTGCTGGTGCTGTGCGCCCCGGCCGTAGAGCCGATGTACGGCACCTTGTTCTACGGCCAGATCAACGTCTTTTTGATGTTCTTGGTTGCCCTCGACGTCATTCCAAAGAAGTGGGCACTGCCAGGAATTGGCATCGGCCTCGCCGCAGGCTTGAAGCTCACCCCAGCCTTTATGGGCTTAGTGCTCCTTTTCCAGAGGCGCTGGCGGCAGGCGGTTATCTCCGTCCTTACCTTCGCGGTGACCGTTGCGATTGGTTTCGTCACCATTCCGGATGCCGGGGTGTTCTGGACCGATGCCATCTTTAATTCCTCGCGCGTGGGTGAACACACCAACCCTGGTGCGCAATCCATTCGCTCAGTCATGGTGCGCGCCTGGGGCATCGACGGCGGCTGGATGTGGCTCGCCGCTGTCGCGGTCGTCTTCGTCTTGACCTGCCTGGCCCTGCGCACCGCGATGAAGCACAAGAATAACTCCGCCGCCGTGTCCATTGCCGGCATTAGCGCATGCTTGGTCTCGCCCTTTTCCTGGTACCACCACTGGGTCTGGATCTTCCCGCTGGCTATCGTGGTTCTCATCTCCGTCAACCAGGCACTGGGCAAGCGTTTGCGCGGTGTTATCGGCGCGCAAGTAGCAGCACTCATTTCCTTCGCGGCCATGTGCGTGGTGCTCCTGCCCTTTGTCTCCGCAGCTTTTTGGCTCGAAGCCTCCAACCGCTCTCTGAACCATGTGGACTTCCAGCCTTGGGCTCTGCTCTTTTTCACCGGCTCCGGCATCCTCTACATCGCCTTTTATGCGCTGTGGGGATTTATCCCCGGCACCCAACCCAGCGAGGAAGACGCTCCCAGCGGACGGCACGCGGCACAGAACGCTACCCAACCACAGCACCACGTCCAGCCCCAGCACGCCCAGCAGGAGCATGCTCAGCCGCAGCACACTCAGACAGCCGGTGCTGCCGCACGGGGTTCTGCCACTACCGACGAAACCGCACAGTTCCCGGTATTTAACCCTGAGACCCGCGAGTTTCCGTCCACCGAGGGCTATACCGATATTCCGGCTCCCCCGTCCTACGGTGGCCGCCACGCACTCGATAACGACTAAGCGGCATGCCGCCGCGGGGTGCAGCAGCCATCTGCGCACCGCCGCGCCTGCCGCGCCCAGTTACTTCCAGTGTGGCTCTAGGCGTGCAATCACTGAGCGCACGGCTAGCCGATCATCGGTTAGCTAACTAGCGCACCGGCCGGAAGGTGTGAAGCTCGCGGCAGGTTTCTTCGACGACATCGCGCCAGCTGCCGGTTTCTTGGAAGAGGCGGCGTTGGCGTTCGTATCCGGCGCCGCCGTCGATGATTTCGTGCACCAAGACCAGTTCTTCCGCGCAGCCTAACTCGCGGGCTAAGGGCGTTAGTTCTTCTACCATCTGCGCCAATTCATCTTTGACCCAGGCCTCGTCCGTGTCGCGCGAGGTAATAACGAGGGCATCCATGCCGTAGCGCGCCCCGCGCCACTTATTTTCCGCCACGTGCCACGGCTGCAAGACGGGTAACTCCTCGCCGGCATCAATCATGCGGTCATAGTGCACGACCAAGCAGTGCGTTAGCGCGACGACGGCGGATAGCTCTCGCAGGTTCGAGGTGGCATCGGATACGCGGACCTCTACGGTGCCCCACTTCGAGGCCGGGCGGATATCAAAGTGCATCGAGCCGGTGTGATTGATGACCCCGGAAATCGCCTGATCCCGCATATAGGACTGCCACTCGTCCCACGTGAAGAACTGGTAGGGCATGCCTGCGGTAGGCAGCTGTTGATAGAGCATCGTGCGGTTGGAGGCGTAGCCCGTATCCAATCCTTCCCACCCCGGCGAGCATGCAGAAATGGCCAAAAGGTGGGGGTACTTCGTCATCAGCGCATTGATGATGGGCCAGACGCGGTCCTCGTGGCTGATGCCAACGTGGACGTGGGTACCCCACAACAGCATCTGCTTTCCCCAATACTGGGTGCGAGCGATGATCTCTTGATAGCTGGGTTTATCTGAAAGCGGGTTTTCCCGGAAATCCGTAAACGGGTGCCCACCAGAGGCCCACACGTCGATGCCGAGCTTGGCCGCGGCTTCTTCCACGGCGGCGAGCGAAGTTTCTAACTCCGCAATGGCTTCCGGCACCGTGGAGCAAATGCCCGTGACTAGTTCCACCGTATTCTGTAGGAATTCTTTTTCCACGTGAATATCGGGGTGGGCGGCAGTAGCGAGATCAATGAGCTCAGCCCCGCGCGGGACGAGATCGCGCGAGTCGCGGTCCACGAGCGCGACTTCCCATTCCACCCCGAGCGTGGGCTCGGGGGAACGGGCGAATACTTCTGCCGGAATCTTCACCTGTCCAGCTTAACGGGTAGGCGGTAATATTCCATGAATTTTATTTAGGCCTGTGGGACTGCGAGGGCGACCACGACAGCTCCGTCCTCGGTGGCTTCCTTGGGCAGGTCCCTATTCATAGGCTTGACTTCTGCCTGGTAGCGCGCGGCAACTTCCCTGGCCAGGGACTCTGCAGAGGCATCGCCTTCTGGGTAGAAGACGGTGGTCTTGGGCACGGTCAACACGTCGCCTGGCAGGTTGCCCACATAGCCTACCTTGAAGCCACCGTCCTTCAACACATCGGCTTCGTTTTTGGCCTTATCGGATTCACCGGAGTTATTGAGCACGCTGACCTTAATGTCATTGCGGTCGCGCGCAGCGGACGGCGCGTCGTTGCCGCCGGCCCGGGCTGCATCCCCGGTGCGGTCGGAATCTTCGCCGCGCGCACCGTCCTCGCGGCCCGCATCGCGGTTGGCTTCGTCCTTGGCGTCGCCGTTCGGGTGCGCGTTATCGCCCTCGCCTTCGCGCGGCGGTTGGTTATTGGCCCCGTCGCGAGAGCCATCGCCGCGGACGCCATCGGCGGCAGGACCACCGGCGCCATTGCCTTCCTGGCCTCCATTAGCTGAGCCGTCCGACTTCGACTGCTCGGAATCGGAAGCAACGGTCGAATCGTCGTCTTCTGAGGTCATGGCATAAAGGCCCCACAGGCCGAGCATCACGGCCACGGCGATCAACACCATCGCAAGCCCGCGCAGTGGTAAACCGCCTTTCTTAGCGTGGGCGCCTCCCCCACCGCCGCCGGTTCCGGCCGCAGCGGCTCCTGCTCCGGCACCTGCAGCGCCAGCGGCAGCAGCGTCGTCGTAGGCGTCGTCATAATAAGCATCGCCGTAATCGGCCGCGGCGGCATCGCCAGCGGCGTCGTCGAATTGCTGGTCGTATAGATTGTCCGGATTCTCTTTAGTCACTTCAGTAACATTAGTAGCCGGTTCTAACGCGGTGGGGTATTTCCCCGCGCGGCGCGCCGCGTATTTTCACGCTCCTCCCGCAGGCGCTTCAGCCGCGCCACCAAGAGGGGATGGGATTCGGCGGCAGCAGGGACATCAAGAAGCAGGTTCAGCCGTTGGTGATAGCGCACCGGCGAGATATCCAGCTGCGCACGAATGGCCTCTTCCTTGCGGCCAATGCTGCGCGGGGCGGCTTCCTCAAAATCTAAGATGGCGGCGTCTAGGTCAGACAAGGGGTTCATGCCTAAACTGTAAAGCATGACTATTCGCCCCATCGTTATCCACGGCGACCCCGTGCTTCATCAGCCCACCACGCCGGTGGAAGAATCCGAGATTTCCAGCCCAGAGATGCAACAACTCATCGCGGACATGTACGAGACCATGGAAGTTGCCCATGGCGTGGGCTTGGCTGCGAACCAGGTGGGCATCGGCAAGCGGCTCTTCGTCTACCACTGCCCGGATACCGAAGGCCCCGATGGCACCGAGCTGCCCGCGGACAAGGCCGGCATGCGCAAGGGGTGCGTTATCAACCCGGTGCTGGAGACCTCCGAGATTCCAGAGACCATGCCTGCCGATGACGGCTCCGATGACGAAGGCTGCCTCTCCGTGCCGGGCGAGGGCTTTCCCACCGGCCGTGCCGACTGGGCGCGCGTGACCGGCAAGGACGAGCACGGCAACGACATTACCGTGGAGGGCTACGGCTTTTTTGCCCGGTGCCTGCAGCACGAGACCGGTCACCTCGATGGCTACGTCTATACCGATACCCTCATCGGCCGCTACAAGCGGCAGGCCAAGAAGGCCATTAAGCGCAATGGCTGGACTGAGCCGGGCTACACCTGGATGCCGGGTGAAGACGAAGATCCCTTCGGGCACGACGATTAATCATGTCTCGCATCTTTCGTTCCGATGACGTGCAGGTAGGCGATCGCGTCGTGGCCCGGCGCGATTTTGGTGATGTGCACAGCGATGTCATTGGCCACGTCCTCAGCCTTGAGCCGCTGATCATCCGCCCGCAGCAGGTCGGCGGCTATCCCTCTGACCTCGAGGCCGTGGAGATCGCGCCCGAGCAGCTGAAAATTATCAAGCGCCTCTCGCCGCGGATGGTGCGCAATTCCGATATTCGCGCCGTCGAATACGCCACCGCCCAGGCCTTTCCCGGCAAGGAGCACACGTGGACTTCGGACGGCTCCTGGCTCATGCGCGCCGGCGATGGCGTGACGGGCCGGTCTAATTCCGCCGTCCCGCTCGGCCTCTCCGCGGGCTTTAACCCGGTCCCGCTGGCGGAAATCACGGAGTTCTTCCGCCGCCACGATCTCCCGGTGCGCCTGCTCATCCCGGAACGCATTGGCAAGCCCGCAGAGCGCCTGCTTGCCGATGCCACCTGGGAGACCGAACCCGAAATCCTCGTCATGGTCCTGCGCGATCTCGCGGGTCTATCCGCCGAGGTGCCGGGCTCACACCCCAGCGGGGCGGAGTTCCGCATCGATGACCAACCCGATGACGCGTGGCTGCAGATGTACCACTTCCGCGGCCAGGCGCTGCCTGCCCAGGCCTTGGAGTACCTGCGCGCCCGCATCGAGGGCACGATGGGCTTTGGACGGTTAGTTATTGACGGCGAGACCGTTGCCATCACCCGCGGCACCATCACCGAATCCGGCGACGGCACCGCCTGGCTGGGATACTCCGCCGTGGAGGTAGCACCCGCGCATCGCCGCCAAGGTTTGGGTGCCCTCTTGGGCCAGCACATGCTGCGCTGGGGGCGCGAGCAGGGCGCGCAGCACGCCTACCTCGATGTCCTAGCTTCTAATACCGCCGGCATTCGCCTGTACGAAAAGCTGGGGTTCATCGAGCAGCACCGCCAGATCTACGCGCAGCTGCGCGACTAGCCCTTCGCTGCGCTAGTCCGCCTAACCCGCCGGCCGCAGCCTGGACTAGTCCGGGCCATTGCCCGCGCGGTACTGTATTATCCATGCGCATCACCACGTGGAATATCAACTCCGTTCGCACCCGCATCCAGCGGGCGCTGGATCTTCTCCACACGCACGACATCGACGTGCTGTGCCTACAAGAGACCAAGGTCAAGGACGATAAATTCCCCCGCGAGGCCTTCGAGGATGCCGGGTACCACGTCACCTGCCATGGCCTGAACCAATGGAATGGCGTGGCCATCATTTCCAAGGAGGAACCGGAAGAAGTCTTTACCGGATTCCCCCACCAACCTGGTTTTTCCAAGAACCCTGAAAAGCCCCAGAACCGTGAAGCCCGGGCGCTTGGTGCGCGCATCCGCGGGATAGAAATCTGGTCGCTGTATATTCCCAACGGCCGCGAGATCACCGACCGCCACTATGACTACAAGCTGGACTTTCTCTACCAGCTCTCCCGCTACGCCGCGGGGCGTGCCCAATCCAAGCTGCTTCTAACCGGCGATTTCAATATTGCCCCGCGCGATGAGGACGTATGGGATATCGAGGCCTTCCGCGGCAAGACACACGTTACCGAACCCGAACGCGCCGCCTTCCAGATGCTCGAGGAGGCCGGCCTCGAAGAGGTTACGCGCCGTTTTACCGAAGACCAGCGCTATACCTACTTTGATTACAAGGGAATGCGCTTTCACAAGAACGAGGGCATGCGCATCGATTTCCAGCTGGCCTCGCCGCCGCTGGCCAAACACGTCACCGGCGCGCGCGTAGACATGGAAGAACGCGCTGGCGAGAAGACCTCCGATCACTGCCCGCTCAATGCAGATTTCGATCTGCCCGATTTCGATTCCGTGCGTTAAATGACCTGGTCGCTCGATCTCAGCTTCTGGCAGCTGCTCTTCCTCATCATTGATTATTCCATCAAGATCATCGCCGTGGGCTTCGTGCCAGAAGGCCGCCGGCCCTCCAATTCCACGGCATGGCTGCTGGCTATTTTGGTGCTACCCGTCATTGGCCTGCCGCTGTTTTTGCTCATGGGCTCGCCGTATATCAACCGGCGCCGCCACCGCATTCAGCAAGAGGCCAATGAACGTCTTGAAGATATTTCCGCCCGCACCCCGGATCACCCCAAGGGCATCCTGTCGGCGGAAGTGGAATCCGTCATCAAGCTCAACCGCGAGCTAACCGGCTTTCCGGCGCTCATTGGCCATAACCTGGGCCTGCATGCGGATTACGATGAATGCATTCGCGCCATCGCCGCGGCCGTAGACCGCGCCGAAAAGTACGTCTCCATCGAGGTCTATATCCAATCCTGGGATGAGACCACGGATGTGTTGTTCCAGGCCCTCGCCCGCGCCACCGCCCGCGGTGTCAAGGTTCGCCTTTTGCTGGATCAGATTGGCAGTTTTAAGTACAAGGGTTATTCCTCGCTAGGAGATAAACTCACGGAAATCGGCGTGGATTGGCGCCTCATGCTGCCTATCCAGCTGCACAAGGGCCGCTTCCGCCGCCCGGATCTGCGCAATCACCGCAAGCTCGTCATCATCGATGGCGAGGTAGGTTTTATCGGTTCCATCAACCTGATCAAGCGCCAATATAAAACCAAGGACCGCTTCTGGATCGATTACATGGTGGAACTGTCTGGCCCCATCGTCACCGCCATGACCGCGGTCTTCGCGGTGGATTGGTACACCGAATCCGGCGAGAACCTCCCGCTAGATGAGCTGCCGTATGATGATGCCCAAACCGTCGATGCCAACTACCTGCAGATGATCCCATCCGGCCCCGGCTATACCACCGAGCCCAACCTGCGCATGTTTAACTCCCTAGTGCACCACGCCAAGCAGCGACTCGTGCTGTGCTCGCCGTATTTCGTGCCGGATGAATCGCTCTTAGAGGCCGTCACCACCGCCTGCTACCGCGGGGTGGACGTGGAGCTTTATGTCTCCGATACCGCGGACCAATTCATGGTCAACCACGCCCAGTCCTCGTATTACCAAGCGCTACTTGAGGCCGGGGTGCATATCTACCAATTCCCCTACCCCTACGTCTTGCACTCCAAGTTCATCATCACGGATCCGGATGACCAGGAGTTCAATCCGCTGTGCATGTTCGGCTCATCCAATATGGACCCGCGCTCCTTCGGTCTCAACTATGAGACCACCATGCTCGTGGCCAAAGGCGATCTCCTCGCCCAGTTCAACCAGCTCGCCGCCAATTACCGCGCGGTCTGCCACGAGCTCACCCTAGAGGAGTGGAACCAGCGCGGTTTTGTCCGCCGCTACGTCGATAACGTCATGCGGCTGACCTCGGCACTGCAATAAGCTTTGCTTGCCGATGCCCCAATAGTCCGCTCATAGGATATCTAAAACAAGCCTTCTGTTGTAGAGCCAAAGTAGAACATCCCGCGTTGAACCGCGCACGGCATTACCGCAGAGATGAGTTTGTAGTCCACTTAATTGACTCCGGATCGGCGTTAATTATTGGAACTAATTGCGAAAGATACGCCGAATTCTCCGCAGATTTCCCTCTTGTCTATTGCTTTTTACTGTAAAGCCTGATCCTAGATTTTGACATTGCCTATGCGCGAGAGCGTATCAAAAGCTTAGGGAATACAAGAGTGATCATATCGCTCCTATTCCGAAGAGGATTACAAAAGGAACTTCTTTAACGTCCAAAATTCTGTACGGCAAAAAGCTCACCATTCGCCCCAACGGCAATGCCCGTACCAACCGTTTTCGCTTCTGGATCTAGCAAAATCTTCCTGTGGCTGGGAGAATTCAGCCACATATTCACCAGCTTCGCATCTGCGAAATCATCCCATGCTTGAAGGACGTTTTCGCCACCGGCAGGAATACTATCCGGATAGGTTTCCCAGTGATTTGGCCGATGCTGCAAATCCCCTGTTCCCACCAAATGGTCGGCCCAGTCTTGAGCGATATTGTTTAACGCAGAGTTTTCTGTCACGGGATTTAAACCATGATCCGCCCTTGCTGCATTGACTTCGTTAACAATAGAGTGTGCACGGGCCCCATCGGGCTTCATGTGGCTAACTACTTCAGCAGCGTTACCGACAGGACCTTGTGCCTTAGCTGGAGGGGTAGTTGCGGCTACCCCACCTCCCACTAATGCTGCGCCCGCGATAGTCGGGGCTACAAACTTCTCAACAGAATCAGGAAGAATTTCGTCGGACACTTTTATCACTCCTTCAGATAAACTTGGCTAAATTGCTCTACACAATCTCTTTCCCTCTCTTCCCACCTTAACAAAAAAGAAAAATATTTTCAGCACATAGACAATATTTAAACTGCATTTCCGATAAAATAGAATTATATTTAAAGGCGTTCAGAGTTTAATTTGCGATATGCGCTCATCCATAGGGTCCTCAACCATTCTCCCACCTGGAAAGGCTGTTTTCTGAGGCAGCCATTAATCACCACTAATAAAAAATAACCGGCTGATCACAATCAGCCGGTTACCAGTCAGGTCTCAAACAACAGACCTACCCACACT
This sequence comes from Corynebacterium rhinophilum, assembly GCF_030227225.1. Classification (GTDB taxonomy): domain Bacteria; phylum Actinomycetota; class Actinomycetes; order Mycobacteriales; family Mycobacteriaceae; genus Corynebacterium; species Corynebacterium rhinophilum. The sequence continues at coordinate 60,247 of NZ_JASPHQ010000011.1, read as the reverse complement.
GGACGAACCCGAATAACTTCGCCCGGAGGGTTCACAGATTAATTAAAGCTTCCTCTCTACAAACACGATATCCTCGCCTAAGCATCGCGCTTGTGCAGCACCAGCACGCCAAGGGCCCACAACACCGCGGCCCAGATGAAGAATACGATGCCGCTGCCTGCGGCCTCGGTCCACAGTGCGTTATCCACTGGGGTATTGAATAGCCAGTTCTGGAAAGCGGTAAAGGGCATGTAGCTACCAATCTTATCGCCTACCACGGGCATCATGCTGACGATTTGATCCACACCCAAGTACAAAATAAGGCCCAGCGCCACAGAGCCCGCGGTCTGGCGAATGAGCATGCCGATGCCTTGGGCAAAGGCCACCAGGAGGCCCGCGGCCAGTGGGTACTTCCACAGCTGCTCGCGGCCGACTTCATCGTTCCAGGGGTCGAAGGTGGCGGAAATGGAGCTATCGGCAAACAGATCCGTAAGCAGGTACGCGCCCACCACACCAATGAAGGTCAGTACGGCCGCGATGACCGCGTATAAGACCAGCTTGGCCACGGCCACGCTCCAGCGCCGCGGGGAGGCCATGAAGGTAATGGACTGGGTGCCGAAGCGGTATTCCGTGGTCACCAGCATGATGGCCTGAATCATCAGCACCGGCAGGCCTAGGGTCCCCAAGAATACGATGGTGAACTCGGGACTAATAAGCTGGAAGCCCATATCAACGGCTTCCGGATCGAGTGGCTCCATAAACGCAGCGGTGACACCGGCCCAGCCCCAGGAAAATAGGAGAAATAGCGCGGTGGTCCACCAGAAGGAGCGGGTGGTGCGCAGCTTAATCCACTCGGATTTCAAGATATTCAACATGGCGGATTAAACCTCCTGCTCGTTGGGGCGGGCGAACCCACCGGACTGACCGGGCTGGCCTGCCTGGCCCGACTGACCTGCCTGCGTGCCCGAGGCACCAGGCGTGCCTGCGTGATACTGCACGGCATCGCCAGTGAGATCCATGAAGGCATCCTCCAGCGAAGCGCTTTTCAGGGTGAGCTCGTGCAGCGGCACCCCGGTGGAATAGGCCAGCTCGCCCACGAACTCGGGGGTCTGGTTGATGACCTCGAGCCGCGGGCGGCCCTCCTCGTCCTTAGATTCGGTAAAGGAAACGCCCTCCTTCTTTAGGGCTTCACCGAATTCCGGGAGGTGGTTCGAGCGCACATACACCAAGGACTGCGAGTGGCCGCGGACGAACTCGTGGGTGGGCTTATCCGCAACCATCTTCCCCTTGCCAATGACCACGAGGTGGTCAGCCGTCTGGGCCATCTCGGACAAGAGGTGGGAGGAAATCAAAATGGTGCGCCCTTCTGCAGCCAGCGCGCGCACGAGCTGGCGCACCCAACGGATGCCTTCTGGATCTAGGCCGTTGACCGGCTCATCCAGGATGAGGATGCCCGGATCGCCCAATAGAGCGCCCGCAAGGCCCAAACGCTGGCCCATGCCGAGGGAAAAGCCGCCGGCTTTCTTACCGGCGACATCGGAAAGCCCCACCAGCCCCAGCACCTCATCAACGCGGGAGGCGGGAATGCCATTGGCCGCCGCCATCCACTTCAGGTGATTCGCGGCCGTGCGGTTGGGGTGTACCGCCTTCGCATCCAAAAGCGCGCCCACCTCGCGCAGCGGGTGCTCCAAGTCGCGGTAGGGTTTGCCGTTTACGCGAATCTCGCCCGCCGTGGGCTCGTCCAAGCCCACGATCATCCGCATGGTGGTGGATTTGCCGGCACCATTGGGCCCCAAGAAGCCGGTGACCACACCGGGCTTTACCTGAAAGGTGAGATCCTCAACCGCGCGGACAGACCCGTAATCCTTAGTCAGTCCCTGTACTTCAATCATGAGCACTACAGTGCCATAATTTTGGATACTTTACCGGTACAGTTTTTCCACCCGCTGCCGCAGGGCGGGAAAGGCGTGGCGAAATGGCGCGATAAGCGGCAGGTTTTCCACCTCATCCAGGCCCACCCAGCGCAGCTCGTGCGATTCCTCGTTGGCGGTGGTGGGCAGACGCAGGCCGCTGCGGGTGCGCGCTAACACGGTGGTATAGGTCCATTCCCCCGGCAAATCCCCCGCGGGAGGATAGGGCCCGGCCGTTACCTGGGTGTCGAGCACCTCGACATCGGCAGGCGCGATGGCGCACTCCTCATGCGTTTCCCGCAGCGCGGCCTGGGTGGGTGTTTCTTGCAAGTCCCGCGCGCCGCCGGGAATCCCCCAGGTATTGCCGTTATTGGTCCACGCGGCACGGTGTTGCAGCAGCACCTCGCGACCGGCGACGAGGAAGAGGCCGGCGGCACCGAATTTTCCCCATACGCGAATGCCACTGGGGCCCGCCGCCCAGCCGTCTCCACTGTGAGGGTTATGCATATTTCCTATCCTAGCCACACACGCGGGTAAATGGTGGCGCCCAGCACACTGGGGGCGTTATTCTAAGTAAATGACTGAGCAGGCAGTGCGGGTAGAGTCAGAGCGCGATGAGGACGCTCACCCCAGCGATCACTGGCTGGATGAGGTTACCGCGCCCTCTCGCCCGGCCCTAAGCGGGCTCACCCACCGCGCCATGGAATGGTTCGCGGGCCCGGCGCGCCTGCTGCGGCGGTTTTATTACTTCGCCTCCACCACCCCGGGCAAGCTTTTTACCGTCACCCTGATCCTCACAGTGGCATTAGGAGCCGCCGGCTTGTCGATGTCCCAGTCTTCCGCCGCCCGCCACTCCGACCTCGACGAGCTGCTCAACACCACCGAGCCGATGTCCAATGCGGCCCACCACCTCTATAGCTCCCTATCGGTGGCAGATACCATCGCCACCACCGGATTCGTGCAGGCCGGCGTGGAATCAGAGGGCAACCGCGAGCGCTATAACGATGCCATCGACGCCGCCTCCATTGCCGCGACCGAATCCGTCCTGGGCACCACGCCTGACGATGCCCGCGTGCGCGACCTCGTTACCTTCATCCAGCGCGAGCTGCCCATTTATACCGCGATGATTGAAAAGGCGCGCTCGAACCACCGCGCCGGCAATGCCGTGGCTAACTCGTATATGTCCAATGCCTCCTCGCTCATGCGCGAGCACATCCTGCCTGCGGCCTCCGAGCTCTTCCAGCTGACCACCGCAAAGGTCAACCAAGAGCAGCAAAAGCTCACCTCACCGCAGTGGGTGCCGCTATCTGGCCTTTTAGCCGCGGTCTTCTTCCTCATCGTGGCGCAGTGGTGGCTGTGGCGCCAGACCCGCCGCCGGTTTAACCGCGGCTTTTTAACCGCAACGGTGCTGCTCTTCTTGGCCATTTTCTGGGTCGCGCTGTCTAATTTGGCCACCTGGTCCACCGGCCACCAGGGCTTTGAAACCGCCTCGCGCCCGTGGGATTCGCTGACGGCCTCGCGCATTGAGGCGCAGCAGGCGCGCACCTCAGAAACCCTCGCGCTGGTGCTGCGCTCCTCTGAGGAAGATACGCTCGAGCGCTTTTCCGGATCGGTAGATTCCATTGAAAAGGCGCTGGGGGATTATGAAAGCGCGCTGCATGATGATGACGTCGAGGTCAACGATCCCGAGCTCATCCACAGCGCCCGCGCCGCCACCGAAAAGTGGCAAGACTCGCACGAAAAACTCATGGAGGCGCTGAGCGAGGGCGACTACGATGAGGCGGTCTACCAGGCCACCATCACGGATCCTGAGGATGGCGAAACCACCGCCGCGCAGTCCTTTAATGAGCTCGATAGCGAGCTTTCGGAACTCATCGGCCAGGCGCGCATCGCCATGCGCACCTACTTGGAGCGCGGGCTAACCGCCATGACCGCGGTCTCCTCCGCCGTCTTCCTGCTCACCCTGTGCGCCATCTTCGCGGTGTGGCTGGGCATTCGTCCCCGACTGCAGGAGTACCTCTAATGCGCTACCGAGCACCCCTTACCGCCATCATTGCCACCTGCAGTGTCCTCGCGCTGGCCGGCTGCGATATTCGCTCCGCTCCCCCGCTGGAATCGCCCGAACAACAGGCACTCGATGCCAGCCCCGGACCGCCGCTGCCAGAGGGCTCCGCCATAGAAGAAGCCGGCAGCACCACACCTAAGAAGGAAGACGATACCGAACTCAAAGGCACCTACCGGCCGGATGGCAAAACGGCGAAGGAGCGGGTGCCGGACATCGTCAAGCGCGGGCGCCTTATCGTGGGCGTAGACCGCTCCAATAACCTGTTGAGCTACCGCGATGCCGCCTCCGGCGATGTCCGCGGCTTCGAGGTCGATATCGCCCACGAGATTGCCCGCGATATCTTCGGCGATCCCAATAAGGTGGATTTCCGCTTCGTCGAATCCTCCAACCGCACCGCGGCGCTGGATAATAGCACCGTCGATATCATCGTGCGCACCATGACCATTAGCCCCGAACGCGAGAAGGAAGTAGCCTTTTCCATTCCCTATATGACCACGCAGACCCGCATGCTGGTGCTCACCAGCTCCGGGATGAATTCCATCGATGATGCGGAAGACAAAAGGCTGTGCGGGGTGCGCGGGTCCACCGCGCTGGATACCATCCGCGAGCGCGCCCCCAAGTCCGATATCCTCATCACCCGCTCCTGGGGCGATTGCCTCATGGCGCTGCAGCTCAACCAGGCCGATGGCGTGGTGGTTGATGATGCCCTGCTCTCCGGCATGGCCGCGCAGGATTCCTATACCTCCATCGTGGGCGAGCCCCTAAAGACCGAGAACTACGGCGTTGCCGCGCGCCGCCCCAGCAAGGATCATGACACCCGCCCGCTGCTGCGCCAGGTCAATTCCACCTTAGAGCGCATCCGCCGCGACGGGACGTGGTCCGACATCTTTGATACGTGGCTCGGCGCTTACCTAGACGAGCCCACCCTGCCGTCGGGTACATACATCGAGGAAGATAAGTCATGAAGCATAACCCGAATTTCAGCGAAGACGAGCTCGAATACCTAGAGCCCGAAAACCTCGATACCCAACGCCAATTCCGAAAGCCCACCAAGTCTTCTTACCGCGACGCTGACCACGGCCAAGAACCTGACCAAGACCGCAGCCAGGACCGCGACCTCGGCGCTGCCGACTCCCCTGACGCAGCCAACACAGGCGACGCCGCCGACCCCGCTGGTCCGGATACCGCCGCTGCTCGCCCCAACGCTGACAACCGCAACATCGGCGCCGATACGGCGGCAACCACTCATAACGCTGGCAAGAGAAATAAAGGCACTAGCGAAGCTGACGTTGATACCGCCGCAGCGCAGGTTCCCGGCACGGCCCCTGCCGCTGCCTTCCCGAATACGGAGGCCACGGGTAGGCGTACAGCGGACGGCAGTACGACTGGCCCAAACGGTGCGGGCCCAAACGCTGCTGACCGGGCCACAGCGGGCCAGGGCGCCTCAGCTCAGGGCGCGCGGAACGGCAACGACGCCGATGAGAGCGACGATGACGGCGAAACCGGCGGAGTGGGCACGGCGGCCGTGGCGTATGACCCGTTCGCCAGCGAGCCCATCGAGCACCGCGGAGATCCGGGAACTTCTGCGGTGGCCTTCGATCCCTTTGTCGATGACGATGAAGACGACGACGGATCCATCGACCCGGATCACCTCTCCAGCCTGCTCGCGGACCTAGAAAATATCCGTGCCCAGCGCGAGAACGAACGCGATGAGAAAACGGCCCAGGAAAAGTCCTCGGAACGTTCGCGCCAGCAGGCGATCGATACCTTCCGCGAGCGCCGCGGTACGCAGCGCACCGAGCGGCCGGTTGCTGATGGCATGGTGCGCCTGCCGTTTATCACCCCGGCCGATCCCACCACCGCCCTCATCGATCCCAAAGAAAAGATCAAGGGCAAAAAGGTCCCACCACCGCAGCTAGAACCGGGCGATATGGTGGCAGAGCAATACGAGATCCTCGGCGTCATCGCCCACGGCGGCATGGGCTGGATTTACCTTGCCAATGACCACTACGTCTCCGGGCGCGTGGTGGTGCTCAAGGGCATGCAGGCCCAAAAGTCTGCCGATGAGACGGCCGCTGCCGAAGCCGAGCGCGAGTTTCTGGCAGACATTACCCACCCGGGCATCGTCAAGATTTTTAACTTCATCGACGATGAGCGCGTGCCTGGTGGATTCATAGTCATGGAGTACGTGGGCGGGCCATCGCTAAGAAACAGGCGCAAAAAGCAGCCCAACGAGCTTTTGCCCGTTGACATTGCCATTGGCTATATCCTGGAAATCCTGCCGGCGCTGGAGTACCTGCACTCGCGCGGCGTGGTCTATAACGACCTGAAGCCGGATAATATCATCGTCACTGAGGACCAGGTCAAGCTCATTGACCTGGGTGCGGTCTCCGGCATCGGGGCCTTCGGGTTTATCTACGGTACCCAGGGCTTTCAGGCCCCGGAGGTCGCCTCCAGGGGTCCGTCCATCGCCAGCGATATCTATACCATCGGCCGCACCCTGGCGGCGCTGTGCCTCAAGCTCCCCAGCGAGGACGGTGTCTTCCTCCCCGGCATCCCCAACCCGTCCAAGGAGCCGGAGCTGCGCCGCTTCCTTTCCCTCTACCGCCTGCTGCTGCGCGCCACCCACCGCGACCCGCAGCGCCGGTTTAGTTCCATCAAGGAGCTGCGCACCCAGCTCTACGGAGTGCTGCGCGAGGTCCTTGCCATCCGCGACGGCCGCCAGTACCCCTCCCAGCACTCGCTCTTCTCGCCGCAACGTACCACCTTTGGCACCAAACACCTGGTCTTTCGCACGGATCAGCTTATCGATGGCATCGATCGCACCATCCAAATCACCGCCCCTGAGGTCGTCTCCGCCTTGCCGACGCCCCTGGTAGACCGCGATGATGTCGGCGCCAGCCTGCTGCAAGGTACCTCGTATGCCGAGCCGCAGGAAGCACTTGAGACCCTGCGCCAGGCCATGCGCACCCCGGAATACGAGCATTCCGCCGAGATTCCCCTCGGCGTGGTGCGCTCCATGATTGACCTGGGTTATACCGACGAGGCGCGCCAGTGGTTGGGCTCCATCGAGGACCGCCTGGGCCGGGACTGGCGCTACCAGTGGTACGCCGGCATTACCGAGCTCTTGCACGATGATTACGTCGATGCACAGGAGTACTTCGCCACCGTTTTGGACTTATTGCCCGGCGAGGCCGCCCCGAAGCTCGCCATCGCGGCCATCAATGAGCTCATCCTGCAGCAGATTGATTACAGTGAAACACCTCTTATCGATGCCACCGTAGCCCGCGCCTGCTCCAACCTCTACACCACCCTGGCGGATCTCCCCTCTTCCGCTTTTGAGGGGCAGCCGGAAATCTGGTCGCACGTCACCCAAGACCCAAGCGCACTGCGGTTTAATTCCATGCGCCTATACGGCATCGTCTGGGCAACCAACCCCACGACGGTGTCCTCCGCCTTTGGGCTCGCACGCCAATTGCGCGCGGAGGGGCAGGTGGAGCTGTCCGTAGCCACCTTGGATAAGGTACCCAATGCCTCGCGGCACTTCCGCATGGCGCTTCTGACCACCGTGCTGCAGCTCATCGTGCATGATTTATCTGAATCGCGCATTCGCCGCGCTGCCCGACGCCTCGAAGAAGTCCCCACCAACGAGCCGCGCTTCCTCCAAATCAAGATCGCCGTTATCTCCGCGGGCCTTAACTTCCTGCGCAACGCCGATCTCGCGCGGGCGTCCTCGCCCAATGATCTCTTCGAGTACGCCTTTACCCAGCGCGGCCTGCGCACCGGCCTTGCCGAGACCCTGCGGGCTCTTGCCCGCCAGGCCCCGTTTAGCCGCCACCGCTACGCGCTGGTGGACTTGGCCAACCAAGTCCGGCCCATCACCACTTTCTAGCGGCTACTTAGATGGCCTACTTAAATAGGCCTTCCTCGCGCGCCTTGGCTGCGACGTCTGCAGACTTCTGCGCGATGGCCAGCTCCTCATTGGTGGGAACCACCAAGACCTTGACCGGGGAATCATCGGTGGAGATGACCCGCGGCTCATCGGAGCGGACGAGGTTGCGCTCCTTATCAAAGTCGATGCCGTACATATCCAGGTTGTACAGCGCGTCTTGGCGCACCTCGGTGTCGTTTTCGCCCACACCGGCGGTGAAGGTAATCGCGTCCACGCGGCCCAGAGCAATCATGTAGGAACCGATGAAGCGGCGCAGCTGGTGGATGTAGATGTTATACGCCAGCCATGCGTCTTCATTGCCATTATCGATGTGCTCGCGCAGCGTACGGAAGTCATTGACGCCCGCGATACCCTTGACGCCGGATTGCTTATTAAGCAGGTTATCGATCTCGTCGATGCGCATGCCCGCCTGGCGCACTAGGTGGAAGATGATGCCGGGATCGATATCACCGGTACGCGTACCCATGGCGAGGCCAGCCAGCGGGGTAAGGCCCATCGAGGTATCGATGGCACGGCCATTGCGGATGGCCGCCGCGGAGGCACCATTGCCCAGGTGCAGCGTGATCTGGTGGGTGTGCTCCGGATCGCGGTCCAAAATCTTCGGCACCTGTTGGGAGACGAACTCGTGAGAGGTGCCGTGGAAACCGTAGCGGCGGATATCGTATTTGGAGGCGACGTCGCTATTGATGGCATAAAGCGCTGCGGCCGGCGGCAGGGTATTAAAGAATGCAGTATCGAAGACCGCCACGTGCGGAATATCTGGCAGGATCTTGCGCGCCACGCGGATACCGTCCAGGTTCGCCGGGTTGTGCAGCGGGGCCAACGGGATGAGGTCCTCGATCATCGATTCAATTTGGTCCTCGATGAGTTGTGGCTCCGAAAAGAGGCGGCCGCCGTGCACGACGCGGTGGCCCACGGCGATGATATCGACGTCCTTCGGGCCCACCTGATGATCATCCATCAGGTCAAAGGCGCGCTTTAGGCCAAAGGAGTGATCGGGAACTTCCAGTTCCTCGGTGACCTTTTCCCCGCCGACCTTGATGGTAATGGCGCCGCTCGGCTCGCCAACCTGTTCCACCAAGCCAGAGACGAGTGGATCATCGGTGGCACTAGCGGTTGGGTCCACCAGCTGAAACTTGATGGACGAGGATCCCGAGTTAAGGACCAGTACGTATGACATTTATTTCTCTCCAGCCTGGATAGCGGTAATGGCAACGGTATTGATGATGTCTGGAACGGTAGCGCCGCGGGACAGATCGTTGACCGGCTTGTTCAGGCCCTGCAGGATGGGGCCCACGGCTAAGGCGCCGCCGGTGCGCTGCGCGGTCTTATAGCCAATATTGCCGGCATCCAGGTCGGGGAAGACGAAGACATTGGCCTTACCCGCGACATCAGAATCCGGCATCTTCTTCGCGGCAACGCCAGGATCGCAGGCGGCGTCGAACTGCAGCGGGCCATCCACCTTCACCGAGGAGTCCAGCTTCTTGGCGGCCTCGACGGCCTCGATAGCGCGCTCGACATCCGGGCCGGTGCCGGAAGCGCCGGTGGAGTAGGACAGCATGGCCACGCGCGGATCGATGCCGAACTGGGACGCGGTTTGCGCGGAAACCACGGCAATCTCGCCCAGCTGTTCCGCAGTCGGATTCGGGTTCACGGCGCAGTCGCCGAAGGCCCACAGGCGCCCGCGCATGACCATCAGGAAGATGGAGGAGACCACCGAAGCATTCGGCTTGGTCTTGATGATCTGGAAGGACGGCTTAATGGTGTGGGCGGTGGTGTGGGCGGCGCCGGATACCATGCCATCAGCAAGCCCTTTGTGCACCATCATGGTGCCGAAGTAGGAGATGTCCTGCATGGTCTCGCGGGCCTGCTCTAGGGTCACGCCCTTCTTCTTACGCAGTTCCGCGAAATCGGCGGCAAACTCCTCCGCAAGCGGCGATTCCAGGTGGTCGATGATATCGGCACCCGAGACATCCAGACCCAGCTCCTTGGCGCGGGCCTGGATATCGGATTCCTTGCCCAGGATGGTCAGCCGGGCAACCTCATCGCGGAGCAAAGCATCGGCAGCTTCAAGGATGCGGTCGTCATCGCCCTCGGGCAAGACGATGTGGGATCCAGCCGACTTGGCTTGGTCGATGAGTTGCTTCTGGAAGAGGTCCGCGGACATAACGGGCGCGGTCTCCTCGGCGGCCTGCAACGCACCTGGCACGGCCTCCAGATCGGTGAAAACGCCGGCAACGGTAGCGCCGAGGGACTCGGCCTTGCGCTGCGCCAGCTCCGCCGCGCGCTCGGGGGCGCCGGAGATAATGACCAGCGGCAGGCCCAGCGCGGCGGCGACCTCCGCATCGAAGGTGATCTCGCCGGTGCCTTGGACCAGGAGGGCACCGGCAGTGGCGGTGGGCGCGTTGGCCAAAACATCCGCCACGGTGGGGTCAAAATCTTCTAAGCGGAGCAATTCAGCGCCAAGGCTATCCGCCAAGGCGGGAATATCGAGGCCATCGAAGCCGCGGCCGATGGAGCTTAACACTGTGGACTGGGATGCAGACATGCGGATTACCTTTCCTTTGCCGTCACGGGGAACACTGGGAACACGCGCCGTAACATTATGCCGTACATCACAGTTACTAGCACGTGGTGACGTCTCCACTGTACGTGAATCAGACGCTTTTCCGCGCCTCGGCGCCCTCCTAAACTGGGGGTTGTGAGCACCGTGACAATTAATGCATGGCCACCGCGTAGAATGTGAGAAAACCCAAAGAAAGGACACCCTAAACAGATGACTAGCCCCGTGCGTGTCGCCGTGGTCGGCTCCGGACCGGCCGGCATTTACGCCTCTGACCTCCTCGTAAAGTCCGATGTGGACGTGCAGATCGATCTCTTTGAAAAGATGCCTGCGCCCTTTGGCTTGATTCGCTACGGCGTCGCCCCAGATCACCCACGCATTAAGGGCATCGTGCAGTCACTGCACAACGTCATGGAGAAGGAAGAAATCCGCTTCCTGGGCAATATCGAAGTGGGCAAGGACATCACCGTCGAAGAGATGCGCGAGTACTACGACGCCATCATCTTCGCCACCGGCGCCACCGCCGATAAGGAAATGGGCATCCCCGGCGAGGACCTCGAGGGTAACTACGGCGCCGGCGAATTCGTGGGCTTTTATGACGGCAACCCCAACTTCGAGCGCGATTGGGACCTATCCGCGGAGTCCGTCGCCGTCGTGGGCGTGGGCAACGTCTCGCTCGACGTATCCCGCATCTTGGCCAAGACCGCAGATGAGCTGCTGGTGACGGAGATCCCAGACAACGTCTACTCTTCCCTGAAGGAAAACCGCGCCAAGGAGGTCCACGTCTTTGGCCGCCGCGGCCCGGCGCAGGCCAAGTACACGCCGAAGGAGCTCAAGGAGCTCGATGAGTCCCCCACCATCGAGGTCATCGTGGACCCAGAGGACATCATCTACGACGAGGCATCAGAAGAAGCTCGCCGCGCCGCAAAGTCCACCGACTTGGTCTGCCAGACCCTAGAGTCCTACGCCATGCGCGAGCCTGGCGATGCCCCACACAAGCTCTACATCCACTTCTTCGAGTCCCCAGTAGAGGTGCTTGGCGATGACGGCCACGTCACCGCCATCAAAACCGAGCGCACCCAGCTCAATGGCGATGGCTCCGTGAGCGGCACCGGCAAGTTCACCGAGTGGCCGGTGCAATCGGTCTACCGCGCTGTGGGCTACCACCCGCAGTCCGTCGAGGGCATTCCCTTCAACGACGACTCGGCCACCATGCCCAACGACGGCGGCCACGTGCTTGCCGATGTCGACGGCAAAAAGCTGCCCGGCCTCTACACCACCGGTTGGATCAAGCGCGGTCCAGTGGGCTTGATTGGCAATACTAAATCCGATGCCAAGGACACCACCGGCATGCTGCTAGAGGATTACAAGGCAGGCGAGCTCGAATCCGCCACCAAGCGCGATCCGCAGGAAATTCTCGATCTGCTCAGCAGCCGCGATATCGCCGTCACTACCTGGGACGGCTGGCACCGCCTCAACTCCGCCGAGCAGGCCGCCGGCGAGCCGCACGGCCGCGAGCGCATCAAGATCGTCGAGTGGGACGAGATGGTCAAGCACGCCGGCCCGCAGCGCTAACCAGCGCTGCGCCGCGGGGCTGGCTGGCGCTGCGCTAGTCGGTATCGTCCACCCCTGAGGTCAGCTTGGGGTCGAGTTCAACCCCACCCTCATATTCAATGACCTCAATATCGGGCACATTGTCCGCTTGCGGGTCGATACCGCGCGCACCGCCCTGCGCGAGCAAGCCAGGAGTCGAGGTCACGCTCACCTTATGCGCCGCCAATGCGGCGCGGTCGCGGGCCTCTTCCACCGTTTCCGCCGTCGTGGTCACAAGCCCCATGCGCCGGCCCTTATAGGCATCGGGCTTACCAAAGAGCTTCACGTCCGTCTCGGCGTAGTGGAGGGCGGAGGCGATGCCGGTAAAGGCGACATCGGCAAGCGGCTCCTGCGCGTGCAAGAACATGCTGGCGCCTGGGGTTATCAACGTGGCGTCGATGGGGTAGCCCAAAATGGCGCGGGCGTGCAGATCGAACTGGGAAAAGCGCTGCGTATAGGCGGTAAGCATCGCCGTATCCGAAGGCCGCGGGGAGACCGAGGAAAAGTAAACATCATCGCCGGCGACGAAAAGCTCCACGCCGTACACGCCGCGCCCGCCCAACTCATTGGAGATGCGCGCCGCAACCGACCGCGCGTTCTCCAGCGCAATCTCGCTCATGCCGGTAGGCTGCCATTCTTCGATCAAATCGCCCTTCTCGTGGCGGTGACCAATGGGCTCGCTGAACCACGTGGCCAGCTTGCCCGTGGCCGGATCAATGGACCGGATGGCCAGCAGCGTGACCTCGAGGTCAAAATCCACGAAGCGCTCCGCCACCACGCGCTGCGAATCCGAAGAAACGCGGCGCACTGTTTCCCACGCCTCGCGCACGTCTTCTACATCCCGCGCCAGCATGTGGCCTTTGCCCGAGGTGGACACGTCCGGCTTTACGATGCACGGAAACCCCAGCTCCGTCGCCGCTTCTTCCAGCTCCTCCACAGAGGAGGCAAAGCGGTAGGCCGAGGTCGGCAATCCAATATCTTCTGCCACCGCGCGCACCCGCTCGCGGTCTTGGGTGAGCGCGCAGGCGCGCGCCGTGGGCACGACGACGGCATCGGTGGACTGCTCAACCTGCTCCAGGGCCTCCACCGCAACGATTTCCACCTCCGGCACCACGTAGTGCGGCTGAATCTGCTGCACCAATTCTGATACCTCCGCGGAGTCAGTTATATCCGCGATATAGCTATAGTGCGCCACTTGGTGCGCCGGCGCCCCCTGGTACTTATCCACCGCGTGCACCTCAAGGCCCAGGGACTGGAAGGAAATAGCCAGCTGCTTTCCCAACTCGCCCGCGCCGAGCAGCAATACCTTCGTGGCATTGCCCGTCAGCGGCGTGCCGATATGACCGGCGATTTTGCCTGGAATATCCATGACTTTGCTCCTTTGATTCCGCTCCGAGCAGCAGATACTTCCCCAAAGTATTTCATAGATGCCCGCCGCAGCCCGGACGCACATGCGTGAAGTGCATAAACGCAAGCGCCCGGCCAAGGATTTTCATCCTCGAACCGGGCGCTCGTTGGGCTCTAGAGCGGACCGCTAGGCCTGGGGTGCCTCTGGTGGAACCGGGGCATCGACTGGCTCTGCCACGGTAATGATGTTGTCCTCATACCCCAGCGCACCGCCGATAAACTTGCCACCACAGGTGATAAGAACGAGGCGATTCGTGCCGTCCGTGTCATTGACCACGTCCGGGAAATCCCCACCCTTAGGCAAACGGTACGGCTTTTCCGTCACGCGAAAGACACGCTCCTCACCATCGATAACCACGGTGAATTCCTGGTTTAGTTGCAACCGGGTAAATTTTTCCGCGTAGCCAGTACCCTGACCCTGGTAATTCACGTGGCCGGTAATCACACTAGAACCGACATTACCGGCATCACCAGGAACAGCGGAAGCAGAATACCAACCCAAACGGGTGACATCATGTGGCGGCAACAGCACACCCCGGTCAGTCACCTGCACCGGATCCACAGCAGCGTACTGGCCATCGATGCCCACGGACATCGCTGCGAAACCATGAAATTGACCCGGAGCCGTTTCAAATTCATGCTCCTGTGCGCCAGACTCATCGACGAACGCATCACCCTTAGCTTCCGGGTTTTTCCCCGCAGAAGTATCTACAGCCGATCCACTCTGTGATCCCTGCTCAGCCTCATTGCCTCCCTCACCAGTGGTGAAATTAAGAACCAGCAGGAACAGCAGCACAATTACCGCCACTACCAGCGCGATAAAACCAACCTTCTTACCTCGGCTTAGGGATTCCTCGCGGCCTGTTTCCTCAGACATTACCTAGTCTCCTCACTTAGTTTTCTCAATGGTTCATAAAATGGTTTTCCCCCTCCAGCGTGTACGGGGACACCCTGAAGGGGGAAACTTTGTACCCAGGCGCTATAGCCTGCTACCTAACCAGTACGTTCACACTACTTAATGTAGGTTTGCATACCTGGTTCAAGTTCGGTCGCACCAGATGGCACGGCCTTAATCTCGGTACGTTTTGCATCCGACGGCAATGGCTTACCAGTCTTGCCAGGCACGTGGTTCGTTATATCGACATGCTGCTCGACCTTACCAGTACCCTTGTCAGCCTGTGCCGGAGCATCCTGCTCCTTCACCTTGACGCTCGGGCGCTCACTCTGGCCTTCAGCCTTTTCCTTAGGCTTAGACTCCGGCTTTTCGTCCTTCTTAGACGTTACCGTCTGGTCATCATCATTGATGTCCTTGTGCTCAGCAATGTGGTTCGGCTTTTCCGGAGTTACATCCGGAGTCTCCTCACCCTTGGCATCAACCTCAACAGAGGTCAACTCCTCAAAGGCAACCGCAGCCTCAACCGGCTCCGTCACATCATCATGAACAGTGATTTCAACATCAACCTTGCCAGCAGACTTCTCTGGGGTAAAGGTCTTCTCACCGGTACCCAGAACAGTCTTCTCATCCTTCTTGGAAATAAGCTCAGCCTTCAGAGTGTATTCCTTACCAGGAACCAAGCCCTCATAGGAAACCTCATCAACAATCTTGGCGCCAGCAACGACAACGTGCGAACCTTCAGCAAAATCAGCATCCGTCGTGATCTTTGGCTCTGGGCTGTCACCAGGCTCCTGCCCCTGCACCTCGGTCGGGCGAGGCTCCTTCGACTTCTCAGAAGATGTGCTCGTAGAAGGCTTAGCGTTGGCCGAGGTCTTCGAAGAAGACGTCTTCGTTTCGGACGGCTCCGAAGGCTTAGATTCGGACGTAGTCTCCTTCTTTGGTTCAGAGCTCTTGGACTCCGAAGTACTTGGCTTGGAGCTACTCGTCGAAGTCATTGGCGTAGACGTCTCCGAAGGCTTGTTGTCCTTCTCAGGCTTCTCATCCTTCTTAGACGTTACCGTCTGATCCGCATCATCGATGTCCTTGTGCTCAGCAACCTTAT
>NZ_JASPHQ010000011.1:0-44681 GCF_030227225.1 Corynebacterium rhinophilum | reverse complement strand
GTCACCTTAGCACCAGCAACAACCTGATCAGCATCTCCGGCAAACTCAGCCTGAGTAGAAATCTCCGGATTCCTATCAGACTTCTCAGGCTTCTCATCCTTCTTAGACGTTACCGTCTGATCCGCATCATCGATGTCCTTGTGCTCAGCAACCTTATTCGGCTTCTCAGCATCCGGAGTCTCCTCACCCTTGGCATCAACCTCAGTAGAAGTCAACTCCTCAAAAGCAACCGCAGCCTCAACCGGCTCCGTCACATCACTATCAACAGTGATCTCAACATCAACCTTGCCAGCCGACTCCTGCGGAGTAAAGGTCTTCTCACCCTTACCAACCACAGACTTGTCTGCCTTATTAACCAATTCCGCATTCAGGGTGTACTTCTTCCCTGGGACCAAGTCCTTGTACTCAACGGTATCGGTCACCTTAGCACCAGCAACAACCTGATCAGCATCTCCGGCAAACTCAGCCTGAGTAGAAATCTCCGGATTCCTATCCTCGCCGCCGTCGTCGTCAGGGAGTCCGGGCTGATCCGGAGGCAAAACACGCTGGCCGCCGCCCGAGGTATGCTTATAAATTCCGTTTGGCCCGACAATAGTCAGGAATGCATCAGCGGGCTGCTTATCAATTTTAACGCTTGGATCAACATCGAACTGATCGTCGAGGTTTTGAGCGGTAGTCTTTACGATACGAAGCCCCGTCAGCTCTGTAAATTCTTGCGGGCTGCCCTCAAATCCTTGGAAACGCGACACGTTGTTGGCGTCTCCATAGCCTAGGTTTCCGTTTATGAAGTTGATGGCCGCTTCACGACCCGACGGATCAGAAATAATTGCACTCAAATACACAATATATTTCTTCGCCAACTGCTTTTGACCATTTTCCTGTGCATCTCGCAACTTCAGTGCGAGTCCGATAACAGCATCTTGATACTTTGGGTCATCGAAACTTAGAGCACCTGCAGTAGACTTCTTATAGCTACCACCTTTGTGCATTGGGTCCGCCTGCGTGTAGTCAATGCACCAGCCCCACCCAACATCGTTCGCTGCATTTCCAGTGGAGTTTCCCTCAGGTGGCGTACCGGCCCACACCAACGGGCCCCAGCTATCATCCCCAGAATTACGTACACTCTCGAGCCCCATGTCATAATTCGGTTCGAAGTCCGTCGGCTCAGCAGCCTCAGCCCTTGCCCCCGTGACAGTAACCATAGCCAAAGTTACTGCAATTACAGCAAGAACTGCAGTTAAAGCCACTCTCCCCTCTCGAGGTATTCTTCTCAATTTACTCATTCTTCCCTCTTCAGGCAATCGAATTTTACGGCTGTATTCTTACGCAGTGAGCTACTTTCCTGAGTAAAATCTGAGTTTGAGGCTGGACACACCAAGGATAAACCCAGGGTACAACCCGAATCTTGATTCCTACTCGCTGCTCACCTGGGAGGATACCACGCACAAATGTAAGCCAACAACCAGCCGACTTTATATAATTACACATTGCAAAGCTTTATTAAGCAATATATCTAGAAACCTGAAGTACCCTGAGCTTTTCTTGTTTTTTACCTTGATGTCCAGGTTTATCCAATAAACACTATTGTTTTTATAATCCTTCTTTAACATTGGCCGACATTCGATAACTCAAGCTTCAGCGGAGCCCACCCTCGTGAGCGTGTCAAGTTGTTTGTGTGCGAAGTCGGGATTATCGATACTTGTCGAAGCGGTTAAAAAGGCTATAACCATGTGGTTGACTGCTCGTTTCCAACCTGATGCTCGTACTCCTTTAACGAGCCTGCTAGCTGTAACCAAGGCCCGTTTGCCTTGTCTCGCCCGCTAGATAGCTCGTTTGCCTTCAATAGTGTAGATCACCAAACACAACTACCTACACCCCCTGCACGCAATGATTAAGAAAACCTCGAAGCGTTTCGCACATCATAGTAAAGCGTGCGTAATTCGCGGGAAATTGCACCATCCATAAAAGTCGTGCAGTAACCGGAAGGCCCACTAAAGGATGCAGGGAACCACAATTCGAGCCTAATTTTCTAAAACTCAACAGAAATTGGATAGCGCTTCAATAGTTTGCACCCCATTAAACCCCGTCCATTACCAGCGTCATGTTCTAGCGGTTTCCGGACTTCATTAAAATGTGTTGCATTACACCCAAAATTATATTGTGAGGATTATCATCCTACAATACAGGCAATGTAGGTCTGACATCTCTTATTTAACCAAAAGCATCGCCTTTCGCCAATGACTCCTAAATATATTATTAATGGGGCAGTCAACAAGATAAATTTCACATAGTCACCCACCTTCTACGGTGCTAGTATCTCTAACGGTTTCGAACACTAACCCAGAAAGGATCGGAAATGTCTATTCCTTCTTTTATTGCTAGCGCCATCGCTGCTGTATTGCCTCTAACCGGCAGCACCGGCCCAGTTGACGCCCAAGACCAGCTTGCTGAGCCAGAGGTAACCCAGACCGCTGACGCTGAGCAGTCCACCGACCAGTCCGATGAGCCCGGCGCTCACGCCGAAAAGGGCCGCATCACCGGTGACAAGGAAGATGTAATCAACGGAGACCAGGACTACTCTGCACCCATCCTGCAGAGCGGTAAGTTGGCTGTGCAGCGCGAACTCGCGCTCGCTACCGACGAGCTGGGCCACGAGTTCATGAACATCGACTTCAAGGACAGCCACAGCGCACACCTGACCTTCCCGGACACCTATAACCCGGATACTGACCAGGCAGCCGTGGACCGCGTGCTGGAAGCACTCAAGATCAACGGCTACGACAACCTGACCGCCGCTTACTAAAGCTGATCGGGCATAGCCTCGGGGAGCCCCAAGGATCCTAAAGAAGGGGCGAGGTACCTCACCAAGGTACCTCGCCCCTTCTTTTTCTTTTATGAGCTCGTAGCTAGTCCGAGCTCATCCACGCAGCTACGTCCGTTACTGGTCTTCCATGACATCGTGGCGCACGATGGTCTGGTCGCGGCCAGGGCCGACACCGATATAAGAGATGCGGCAGCCGGACAGTTCCTCCAAGCGCAACACGTAATCCTGCGCCTTCTGCGGCAGATCCTCGAAGGTGGTGCACTCGGAGATGTCTTCGTCCCACGCCGGCATGGTTTCAAAAATCGGCTCGGCGTGGTGGAACTCGGACTGGGTAACCGGCATCTCGTCGTAACGCTTGCCATCAACGTCATAAGCCACGCAGATAGGAATCTCCCCAATGCCGGTAAGCACATCGAGCTTGGTCAAGAAGTAATCCGTAAAGCCATTCACGCGCGTGGCGTAGCGAGCAATCACGGAATCGTACCAGCCACAGCGGCGCGTGCGCCCAGTGTTCACGCCAACCTCGCCACCGGTGGTCTGCAGGTACTCGCCCCACTTATCAAAGAGCTCGGTGGGGAACGGGCCGGCGCCAACGCGGGTGGTATAGGCCTTGATAATGCCCAACGAGGTCTTAATCCGCGTCGGCCCAATGCCAGAGCCAACCGATGCCCCACCCGCAGTCGGGTTCGAGGAAGTCACGAACGGGTAGGTGCCGTGGTCAACGTCCAACATGGTTGCCTGGCCGCCCTCCATGAGTACGTTCTGGCCATTAGCAAGCGCTTCGTTCAGTTCGAGCTCGGCGTCGATGACCATGGGGCGCAGGCGGTCGCGGTAGCTTAAGAAGTACTCCACAATCTGCTCGGCCTCGATGGCCTTGCGGTTGTACATCTTCACCAGCATCTGGTTCTTAATCTCCAGCGCGGACTCGACCTTCTGGCGCAGGATGGACTCGTCGAAAATATCCTGCACGCGGATGCCAATGCGCGCGACCTTATCAGCGTAGGTCGGCCCAATGCCGCGGCCGGTGGTACCAATCGCGCGCTTGCCCAGGAAGCGCTCCTGCACGCGGTCGATGGTCTGGTGATACGGCGCCACGAGGTGCGCATTCGCGGAAATCTTCAGGCGGGAGGCATTCGCCCCGCGCGCTTCCAGGCCATCAATCTCATCAAAGAGCGCCTCGAGGTTAATCACCACGCCATTGCCCAGCACAGGGGTGGCGTTTTCAGAAAGAATACCGGCGGGCAGGAGCTTCAGCTCGTATTTTTCACCGCCGACCACGACGGTGTGCCCGGCGTTATTGCCGCCGTTCGGCTTGACTACGTAGTCAACTTTCCCGCCAAGGATATCGGTAGCCTTGCCCTTGCCTTCGTCGCCCCATTGGGCGCCGACAATGACGATCGCTGCCATCTTTTAAGTCACTTCCTCATTATTGAAGCCAAAATACGCATTTACCTTACACTTTTCTGGCCGCAATAGCCCACGTAGCATGATGTGCATGCGTTTTTTGTTCCTCCGCTGCGGCGCCCCCGGCGTTGATTTGCCCGCAGAGGCCTATGACCTTTCGGCCGTTCCTTCCCGCAAGGAGCTCTCGCTTATCGATGCCGCCGCCACCAACCTCCTCCCCCACGACCCCACGCCTTCGCTTGACGAGATCGCCGCGCAGCCCGATGTCCGCCACCTCAGCGCCCCTGCCGCCGCACCGCAGGAGCCTTACCTAGAGGACCGCCTGCGCATCGTGGTTGCGGGCTCGGATTCGGCGCTGAACGCCGTCATCACCCGGCTCATGCGCGCCGATAACCTGTGGGCCGAGGTAGCGTTCATTCCCACGGGCGAGTCGGCCGCCGCCGCTAATTGGGGCCTGCCTGCCGCGCCGCAGGAGTCCCTCGAGGTCGCCCGCACCGCCCCTGTCCGCCCGGTGCCACTCATCCGCAACGATTCCGGCCAAGCCGTCGCCGGCTCTGCAACCATTTCGGATTGGTCCAATGGCCCGCTTACCGGTGAGATCATCATCGATGATGACACCCTCGCCGCCTCCGGCCGCGGCACTTTTGGCGCGCGGCTCGTCCCCATGACCGATGCCCCTGGCATCCTGGCGGCCCGCGCAACCTCTCCAGTCGAGCCCGAAGGCCGCCTGCGCTCTCTGCTGCGCAAGCCCGGCCGCCTCGACCCGGATTCCGTCCACACCGGCCGCGCGGTCCAGGCAGGCGGTCCCCAACTGCGCGTGCTTGTCGATGCCATCCCCCACAAACGCCCCCTCACCCGCGTCACCTTCTACCGCCACCTGCGCGACCTCCAAGTAGTGCGCCCCTAGTCCACCCGTCACAGCTAACGCCGGTTCAGCCAGCTCACCCCGTCTCCGCCGACTCGGCTCTCGGTTGACTCAGCTCGCACAACTCTGCAAGCGCCCCGCTCAGCGGATATGCGGGCGAGGTCCTGCTAATTCTGCCCCTTCTGCTTATCTTTGCGCTCCCACACCTCCGGCGGGAACGCCGGGTGCGTAGAGGTAGGAACCAAGTGCGCGACGGCGGACTCGCGCGAAAGCCCGCAGACCATGAGCATGTCCACGACGATGGACCTCGTCTGCGCGAGGATCGTATATGCAGAAAGCGTCGCGTCTTCTTCGATAAGATCCATGCCCGCTTGACCGCCCACGTAGCGCAGCCGCTGCACGAGTTCGGGTATCTCTATCGCCTCATCGTGGTCCCGCTTTTGCCGGCCGTAAAGCTCTCCCACCGCGAGGATAATTTCTGATAGCTCTTCTAGGAGCTCTAGCTGCTTTGCGGATACGGTATCGCCGTCTTCAGTAAGCACTAGCGCGCGGCGCGATAGCACCCGCACCCCGCGCACCGCATTATCTACCGGCAATAGGATGCGCTCTAGGGACCGAATGCTCCTGCGCGAGGTCCACAAAAGCGGCGATACTTCCGATGCCTCCCTGCCCGATTGCGCCGCGCTCAGCAGCGTATTCACGTCATTTTGCGTGCCGCGCACCGCATCGCGGGCATCGCGAATAATCTCGGGATTGGTATCGCGGATGCCATGCGTGACGTCGTTGAGAATGCTGGATGCAATCCTCAACACCTTCGACACCTCGCGCCGAGCTTCCTTCAGCGGGGAATTCGGGATAAGCGCAATCGTGATAAGCCCAATGCCGGAACCAATCATCGCGTCGATCGCCCGGTGCAGGCCACCCGGTCCCTCGGTGGGCGGAAAAATCGTGGCAATAAGGATGGAACCAAAGACAATCTGGTTGGACACCAGCGGCGATTTCGTAATAAAAGACCCCACAACCAGGCCTGCTCCCACAATGAAGAGGATCTGGAACGGCCCCTGCCCCACCACTTGGAACAGCAAATCGCCCAAGGCCACGCCGACGATGCCGCCCAGTGACATCTCCACTGCCCTTTTCATCCTGTCCCCGCCCGAAAGCCCCAGAATGATGACAGCCGAGATGGGCGCGAAGAACGGCTGCGGATGCCCAAAGAGGGAGCTAGCCACCCAATACGCCAATGCGGCACCGACGGTGGCCTGGATTATATAAACGAAGCGCGAACGGATGCGTTGCAGACGCGATAATACTGAACGGTCCACCACCCGCAGCATTTGCCTCGTTGAGACTCTTTGTTTCGCTTCCGACATGTCCTCCAGCATAGAAGACCGCTGTCTACCACCGCCCCCGAATACCCGCATCCCGGCCTGCGCCAGGTTGTGGATAACCCGCTGTATGCGTGCGACACCAACCCCCGCCGCGCGAGAATTCCACAGAATCGCCGTTTCGCCTTACCCATCCATTGCCGCGTACCCGTTCCGCTTTTACCGTCAGGAGCCGTGAACACAGAATTTTTACAACTTTGCCGTCGCGGTGTGGACCTCGTCGCCGAGTTTCAGGGATGCTCCGAACAGCAGCTCATCGAAGCCGGCGCCAGCCAGCTCCTCGCCGCGCAACTCGCCCGCCTCCAGCACACATATTTCGGCCGCACCTCCAATAGCCGCAAGCAGCGCCTCGCCTGCGAGGCCGCTCGTTCTCGCGGCCACGACCTCGCCATCCTCGAAAGCATCGAGTCTTTCGCCCACCGCGTGAAAGACACCAACCGCAGTTGGGATCTTCGCCTAGAGCTCTGCCGCGCAGAAGCCCACCTGATTCCGGCAATCGCAAAGAAGCGCCTCAAACAGCTCAATCCCGCCAAGCGTCCCTCGCACGGCGTCCGCTATACCCGACGCCCCGATGGTCCCCACACCATCTCCATCACCGCGGAGCCCACTGATATCGCGGATATCAAGGGCGTTCTCGCTTCCGTGGATAAGGAAAACCCGCTCGCAGCCGCCAAGCAGGTCATCCTCGAGGGCAATCCCGGCGCGCTGCCTGCGGTGCATACCAATGTGATCATCACCCTTGACCAGCTAGACCGCATCACTGCTGGCCAGGGCGATGACATCATGCTTCAGCTTTCCAACGGCGCGCGCATGTCCGGCGCCCAGCTCGTCGCCCGGACCCTCGCCCAACGCGGTTACGTCAGCTTGGTCCATCCTGAGCACGGCGCGGTGAACCTGTATCGCACCGAGCGCATGGCCAGCTGGAAGCAGCGCATGCTAGCCCGCGCGGAACATCCTATTTGCGCTTGGCCCGGCTGCTCCACGCCTGCCGATGACGCCCAAGTCCACCACATCACCGCCTGGGCAGCCGGCGGCCCCACAAACCAAGAAAACCTCGTAACGCTCTGCGCTCATCACAATGCGGTGAATCAAGATGATGATTCCCGCCCCACCGCACGCGGGCGCATGGTTCGCATCAAGGGCCGCATCGCCTGGATCCCGCCGTGGAGCGGCAACCCGCGGTTTATCCCCTCACCCGCCTATTCACCACGACCAACAAGGAGTTCTACCTAGCCCTCGCCTGACCCACCCAATCCGGCCGGTCTGCCTAGTCCGCCTCGTCCACTGGTCCCCGCTGTATCTGCCGTTCCCTCCTGGCCTTACCAGACTATATTTATGCCCAATCTCGCTGGCATAGCTGGTCGGGCCGGCATAGCTTGTCTGGCTGATCTGGCATACCTGCCTGCTCTGTCTCATATCCGGCAAGGCCGCGCCCCATCCTCGCGCCCCGCAGATAGGCCCAGCGTTAGGTCTAGAAATGGGACTAGAAATAAGAAAAGCCGCCTCCCGCATAGGGGGAAGCGGCTACTTCGTCGTGCCTGCGGCGCGACCGCGCCTTCGGCTTAGACTCGTCCTACTTGGCCGTGGTCTTACCCACGGAGTGGAGGTCCTGGCATGCCTCGATGACGCGCTCGGACATACCCTGCTCTGCCTTCTTCAGGTAAGAGCGTGGGTCGTAGACCTTCTTGTTGCCTACCTCGCCGTCAATCTTGAACACGCCGTCGTAGTTTTCCATCATGTGGCGAGCTACTGGGTTGGTAAACGCATACTGGGTATCGGTGTCCACGTTCATCTTGATGACGCCGTAGCGCAGCGCCTCTTCGATCTTCTCCTTCTCAGAGCCGGAACCGCCGTGGAATACGAAGTCAAAGGCGTGCTCACCCTCGCTCAGGCCGAGCTTCTTCTGCGCAACCTTCTGGCCCTCCAGCAGAACCTCGGGGCGCAGCTTCACGTTGCCCGGCTTGTAGACGCCGTGCACGTTACCGAAGGTAGCGGCCAACAGGTAGCGGCCCTTCTCGCCGGTGCCCAGTGCATCGATGGTCTTTTCAAAGTCTTCCGGGGTCGTGTACAGGTTATCGCCGGCCTTGGCTTCGACACCGTCTTCTTCACCGCCGACAACGCCAATCTCTGCCTCGAGAATGATGTGTGCCTTCTTCGCCTTTTCCAGAAGCTCCTGGGCGATGACCAAGTTTTCATCGATCGGAATAGCAGAGCCGTCCCACATGTGGGACTGGAACAGCGGGTTCTCGCCGCGGTCGACGCGCTCCTGGGAGATGGCCATCAGCGGACGAACGTAATCATCCAGAACTTCCTTCTGGCAGTGGTCGGTGTGCAGGGCGATATTGACGCCGTAGTGCTTCGCTGCCTCGTGTGCGAAGGCGGCTAGGGCCTGAGCACCTTTAACCTTGTTCTTGACCGCGAGGCCAGAGCCGAACTCTGCACCACCGGTGGAGAATTGGATGATGCCGTCAGACTCTGCCTCGGCAAAGCCCTTCAGTGCTGCGTTGATCGTTTCAGACGAGGTGCAGTTGATGGCTGGGAATGCGAAGCCGTTCTGCTTCGCGGTGTCCAGCATCTGGTTATACGCCTCGGGGGTTGCAATTGGCATGAAATTCCATCCTTAAGTGGGATTGCGGTCAAACACGTTCCAACACCCAATTATGCCCACATTTCCGGATTTCCGCCGCAAAATTTGTGTGACATTTCCTGTGTTTACTGCCCAACTCTCAAAAATGCAGCGCCCCCACACGGCAAACCCCGCGCTAGGCGTTTAACAGCACGGTTAAACGCAGCTAATCGCGACCCGATTTTTCATGCAGGTCACGAGCTACCCGGGCGCACGCCTCCAGAAGCATCCACCCAGACAGCTGCACGGATAGGTCGCGCTCATCCACGCGAATGATGCCCATCTTTTCACTGACGGTCGTGTGCCCGAAGCCGTAGTTGTGCGGTAGGCGGGCATCGGCAGTCCAATCAGAGCCAAAAATTGGCAGGCCATCGACCTCGAGCCGGTGCTCCCACACGGATTCGGCAGACGCCACCACCATGCGGGTCGCCAACTTTTTGGTGGCCCGGTTCGCGGGCGAGTCTCCGGGCAACCGCACAGCAACATCAGCAAGATAGCGCATCAGGATGCCCTTAAACAGGCCGCCATCACCATCACCGGTCTCCCAATCCACGACGCCAGACGGAGTCGCCATCCCAGAAGCAATAGCCTGCACCAGGCCACGGATCTTGATGATGTAGCTCATCATCTCGGATGCCAGTTCGGCCTCGTAAACGCTGTCGATCTGCTCCAGCTTGCCGATGCTCGACTCCTCCCGCATCGCCAACACAATCTCCAGGCATGCCCCCAACATCACGCCTTGGCAATACGGGTGGATTTGTTTGACGATCTCAGGACCATCCATGCGCATGCGCACGCCGTCCATGATGAAGCCATCTTCATTCACCAGGTTGTCGTAGACCCAGTCAACGATGCGGCGGGCTGCGGTAATGTTTCCCATTCGCGCCAGCATGATGGCTCCGGGCCCATTGGCCGGCACGTTCATGAAGTTCTCGCCATCACGCCACGGCAATATGCCCAGTGAGTCATCGAGGCCCTCGGTGATATTTCCCTGCAAAGACGATAACGCCTTGGGCGGTTTCATCTTTTTTACCTCGCCCACGCGCCCTAGGGCGAGGGCGAGCCAGGCTTTGTCGTCGAAGTACTTATTTTTGGTCAACTGCGCAAGATTCCGCACGCGGATCCCGCGCGTGGTGTCAAGGATGCGCTGGCGGCGGGCCTTAGTATTCTTCCGTTCCGCCGCATCGACAAGGCAGTCGAGGTAGTGCGCCTGCCACCAGTAGTGCCAGTGCACGAGGAGTTTTTCTTTCGTGGTGGGCGGCCAGCTGACGATGGCGAGGTTGGTTCGCGGCAGGCCCCATACGGAATGCGCATGGCGCTCATCAATGGCGGTTTCCGCGAGTTCGGCGCGGTGGGCCCACTTTTCTTCCACGATTTCTTTATCACTCCAGTAGCAAGGTTTATTACAGTTAGTGTAACGATCTCTTACCAGGAATTGTGCAGATCGGCGTGCTGCCGGATCCAGGTATGCATGGCGATGCCCGCGGCCACACCAGCGTTGATGGACCGCGTGGAGCCAAATTGCGCGATGGAGCAGGTCATGAGGGCGGCGTCTTGCGCGGCGGCGCTTACTCCGGGGCCTTCTTGCCCGAATAGCAGCAGGCTGCGTTCCGGCAGTTCGGCGGTTTCGAGGGGCACGCAACCGGGGGTGTTATCAATGGCCACGACCGTGAGGTTTTCCTCGGCTGCCCAGGCAATGAGCTTATCGACGCCCTCATGGTGCCGCAGATGCTGATACCTATCCGTCACCATGGCGCCGCGGCGGTTCCACCGGCGCCGCCCCACAATGTGGACGGTATCGACGGCAAACGCGTTGGCGGTGCGCACGACGGTGCCGATATTGGCGTCATTTTCAAAGTTCTCGATGGCGATATGCAGGCTGTGCCGCCGCTTATCGATGTCCCCCCTAATCGCCTCCCTCCGCCAATACCGATACGCGTCGACGACATTGCGCCGGTCGCCCTCGCGCAGGAGCTCCGGATCGTATTTTTCAGCCTCCGGCCCTTGCGGCCAGGGCCCTTCCCAAGGCCCCACGCCGTGGCGGCCCTCATTCCATTCGGTCGGCCCCTTCGCCTCCTCGGGCTGTTCTTGCTGTTCTCGCTGCTCCTGCTGCTCTGGTTGCGCAGAACTCTCGGCCTGCCCGGCGGGTGCCTCTTGGCGTGCCTGGTCCATCTCGTTACGCGAGTCCAAGATCGTCCAAGCCAAGCAGGGAACGGTATTCAAGGCCCTCGGCCGAGATAACATCCTCGGCTCCGGTGGCGCGGTCAACGACGGTAGCTACGCCAACTACTTCTGCTCCAGCTTCGCGCAATGCGGCGACTGCTGTGAGCGGCGAGTTGCCGGTCGTGGTGGTGTCCTCGACGACCAGCACCTTCTTTCCGGTCACATCCGCGCCCTCGATGCGGCGCTGCATGCCGTGCTTTTTGGCTTCTTTGCGCACGACGAAGGCGTCGATATCGCGGCCCTCGGCATGCATGATGGAGGTCGCTACCGGGTCCGCGCCAAGGGTTAAGCCTCCGACGGCAGCAAAATCCCAATCCGCGGTGAGCTCGCGAAGCAAGGACCCGATGAGGCGGGAGGCTTCGTGGTGCAAGGTCGCACGGCGCAAATCGACGTAGTAATCGGCCTCTTTGCCCGAGGACAAAGTCACCTTGCCGTGCACAACGGCAAGCTCCTTGACCAGTTCCGCGAGACGCTTCTTCTTGTCTTCTTGCAGGTGCACTTCAGTCATCGCATTGCTCCTTTTCTAGAGTTTTCTTCGGAGTGTGAGGGAAATCCCTGGCTACATGGGCCAACGCAACATTCTAGGCTACTCCCCCTGCTGCGGCTCGGAATCGTCACCGCGGTCTTTATCATCGTTCTCCCATCCAGCGGCCGAGCCACTGACGTCTTGGGAGGCAGCGTCGAGGCCGTCGCCAGAAGCATCTCCCGAAGCGTCGCCGAAGATGGAAGCCTCCCCAAATTGCTGGCGCGGCAGGCGGGCAGTGCCTGAGTCGGGCGTGGGGCGTTCATTGCCATCGGCAATGGCATCGACCTCGTCCGCCCCAATCGCCGTGTGTTCAACCGGACCGCGGGTCTCGGAGTACGTGCGCGAGGGCATATCCAACGGTTCCTCCGGCCGTTGAATGACCGGCCGGGAAAACTCCGGCTGCCCCGCCGCCGCTGTTCCACCCACCGCATCGACCACAGGTGCCGCGGGAATTTCCCTGGCTGGGTCCAAGTCCTCAAGGTGGATGGTATGCACGGAGGAGGAACGGGGTGGGAGGACGCGGGAAGCATCGGCAAGTAAAGCCAGGGGCGGGAGCATTGCCTCCCAATCCGCGGTACGCGAGTGCTTGGTGGTTTGTGCCAAAACCCACTCGGTCTCCAGCCACAGCGCCGACACCACCTCCGGCATGCGTTGCAGTGCGATGCGCACGCGTTCGTCCACCATCCGCTCCGTCACGCCGCGATCGGAGGAATATACATCGAAACCTTCGATGCTCATGGCCATTAACAGGTCCTCGGACATCTCGGCCTCCTGGCTGCCGAAACGCTGGAAATCAATGACCACATCCGATGCTGCTCCCGTCCGCATCGCCATCACATTCACGCCGTCGATATCCATCAGCAACATTTCGTGGCCATACACATTGCCGGCAACGATGTCTTTCGGCGCGGCGCCGGAGGAGGCCACTCCCCTTGTCCATTCATCGACAAGGTACTGGTCCGACTTCATGTACTCAAAGCCCCGGGTCTCCGCCCAGTTCTTGCGCTCCCGACGAATGGTGCCAGGGATAAGCGGCCGCGGCCGCCCTACCGGCTTAGGCTTTGCGTGACCTTCCGGTTGTTCTTCAGTCCCCTCTTGGCCTGCCTCTTCGAGGGAGTCAGCCGCACCCGATTCCGTTTCTGCGCCAGCTTCCGACGTCTCTTCAGTGCTGCCTGCAGTGTTGGCACGGGCAGCACTGCCAGCACTGCCAGCACTGCCAGTATTACTGGCACTGCCGACGTTATCGGAACTGCTGGTGCTGTCGGAGCCGGTTGCATGGGCGTCATTGGGGCCGGCGGTAGAGGCGGTGGCGTTGGCGGCAGTGGCAGCAGTGGCGGCGCTGCCTTTTACAACGCCATTATCTGAAACAGCCTCGGAGTCGTTAGCGCGGGCTTCGTCGCTGGCATTGGCGTCACTGGCGCTATCTTCACTCGCCCTGTCATCACCGCTGCGGCCTGATTCGCCTGCAGCGCGATGGTGACGGCCTGAAGAGGTAGCGGAGGAAGAATCGGATTCAACATCGGGGGACGGCGAGTACTTCGCCGCGAAACCGGGGTGGTCCTCAGCACCGCCTTCGCTCTCAGAATCTGTAACGGCCTCAGAGCCTGCGGCGTCTTCCGCATCCTCTTCAGTTTCCCCCTTAGTTTCGGGGCGTGCGTGGGAAGGCGCATCCTGGTCTTCCCAGGTGTCCCAGCCTTTCCGGTCGTGCTGGGATGCAGTATCGCGCTGGGCATCGGCTACGCGCTGCGTGCGGTCGTAGTACAGCAAAAAGCCACCGGCGATGCCGAGCACGAGTGCGAAAATCAGGAGTAAAGAAGCCATCATCTCCCGATAATAATAGGTACCGGCAGCCCACGGTGCCGGTACCAGTCGGAATCGGAGCGATTAATTGGAATTAATCGTCAACCGAAGTCCTATCCCCGCGTTCCACTGGGTTGGTCGGGTCTGCAGACCACTGCGACCAGCCACCGATGTAGTGACGCAGGCCGGTAAATCCTGCGTCCTCCATCGCTGCGAGTGCCAGCGCGGAGTGGTTGCCCGAACCGGAATAGATAATTGCGTCCTTGGTGTTTTCCTGGGTCAATCCGGCAGCGGCCAGCACTTCACGGATTTCATCCGGCGACTTCAATGTGCGCACCCCATCGTTGTGGAAGAGGCGCTCGGGAACATTGACCGCACCCGGGATGTGGCCCGCCTTCAAGTCCAGGTTCTCGCGGCGGCCGGCAAAGCGGTTGCTCGAGCGCGTATCGATGAGCACGCCATCGTGCTTGCGGACGTCATCAATCGTGGCGGTAGGCAGCTGGCCGGGAGTGACCTCGAACGTCGAGCCGACCGCGATATTGCCCGGCCCCGTCAGGGTTTGGTAACCGTGCGCGAGCCAGTTTTCCAGACCGCCATCGAGGATGCGCACATCAGTCAGGCCTGCCCACCGCAGCGTCCACCACGCACGGCCAGCAAAAAGCCCGCGGCCCTCGTCATAGACCACCACGGGGCGGTCTTCCTGCAGGCCCCAAGAACGGATCCAGGACTGCAACTTATCTTCGTCCGGAAGCGGGTTGCGGCCATTGCGCGAGCCGGGAAGGCCGACGAAGGCCGCGCCGGTATCGCCAAATAGCGCGGTGGGAATGTGCTGGGAAGCAAAGTCGATGAAGCTTTGGCCCGTCTTGGGCTGCCAGTGGGTGCCGAGGAGGGTGAAACGATCGCCGTGGTAGATGGATTCTTTGAGTTCCTGCGGGGAAACTAAAATGCTCATGCCTTCCAGTCTAAAGGCATGAGCATTATTTTTCGCCCGGTAATTTAGCGAGCGGAGATATCCAGCTCCGCGCCGCCATCGGCGACGTCAACGTGGACGGTATCGCCATCGGCAATATCGCCAGCCAAAAGCTTCTTCGCTAGCTTGTCACCGATAGCCTGCTGGATGGTCCGGCGCAGCGGGCGGGCACCGTAGGCGGGGTCATAGCCGCGGTCAGCCAACCAGGACTTGGCGGAATCGGATACCTGCAGCGTCAGGCGGCGGGCCTCCAGGCGCTCGGTGAGACCGCGCAGCTGGATGTCCACGATGCCGCGCAGCAGCTCCTCCGACAACGGCTCGAACATCACCACATCATCGAGGCGGTTGATGAACTCCGGCTTGAAGGCACGCTTTACGGCCTCCATGGTTTCGTCCTTCGTACCGCCAGCGCCCAGGTTGGACGTCAAAATGATGACGGTATTGCGGAAGTCGACGGTGCGACCCTGGCCATCGGTAAGCCGCCCCTCATCCAGGACCTGGAGGAGGACGTCGAAGACGTCGGGGTGGGCCTTTTCCACTTCGTCGAAAAGCACGAGCGTATAAGGCCGACGCCGCACGGCCTCGGTGAGCTGGCCACCGGCTTCGTGGCCGACGTATCCCGGAGGGGCACCGACGAGCCGGGAGACGGAGTGCTTCTCGCCGTACTCGGACATATCGATGCGCACCATGGCGGATTCATCGTCGAAGAGGAAGTCCGCCAGCGCCTTAGCCAGCTCCGTCTTACCCACGCCGGTAGGGCCGAGGAAGAGGAAAGAGCCGGTCGGGCGGTTGGGGTCAGCCACGCCCGCACGGGAGCGACGCACGGCATCGGAAACAGCGGTCACGGCCTCGCGCTGGCCGACGACCCGCTTGCCCAACACCGCCTCCATGTTCAGCAGCTTCTCGGTCTCGCCCTGCAACATCTTGCCGGCGGGAATGCCGGTCCACGCGGAGACGACCTCCGCGATGGTATCCGGGCTGACCTCCTCATCCAGCATGGTATTGCGCTGGGCGGCGGCCTTTTCCTCGGCTGCTGCCAGGTCCTTTTCCAGCGGTGGGATCTTGCCGTAGTTGATCTCGGAGGCTAGGGCGAGGTCGCCATCGCGCTCGGCAATTTCTGCTTGGCGGCGGAGATCGTCGAGTTCTTCCTTGATATCCTGCACGTCATCGATGGCCTTCTTCTCGTTGGCCCAGCGCGCCTTGAGCTCGCCGAGCTTTTCGCGCTGGTCCGCGAGCTCGCCCTGCAGGGCGGCCAGGCGGTCCTTGGAGGCGGCGTCGGATTCCTTCTTCAGCGCGAGCTCCTCGATCTCCATGCGGCGAACGATGCGCTCAAGCTCATCGATTTCCTGCGGCGAGGAGTCGATTTCCATGCGCAGGCGGGAACCGGCTTCATCGACTAGGTCGATGGCCTTATCCGGCAGGAAGCGGTTGGTGATGTAGCGGTTCGATAGCTCCGCTGCCGAAACCAAGGCCGAGTCCATGATGCGCACGCCGTGGTGTACCTCGTAGCGCTCCTTGAGCCCGCGCAGGATACCGATGGTGTCTTCCACGGACGGCTCTGCAGCATAGACCTGCTGGAAACGCCGCTCGAGGGCGGCGTCCTTTTCGATGTACTTGCGGTACTCATCCAGCGTGGTTGCACCAACGAGGCGCAGCTCACCGCGGGCCAGCATGGGCTTGATCATGTTGCCGGCGTCCATGGAGCCTTCGCCGGTAGCGCCGGCGCCGACGATGGTGTGCAGCTCATCGATGAAGGTGATGATTTCGCCCTCAGACTGCTTAATCTCATCCAGAACCGCCTTGAGGCGCTCCTCGAACTCGCCGCGGAACTTGGCGCCGGCGACCATAGAGCCGAGATCCAGGCTGATAAGCGTCTTGCCCTTCAGGGACTCGGGGACGTCGCCAGCCACGATGCGGCGGGCCAGGCCCTCAACGATCGCAGTTTTGCCGACGCCCGGCTCACCAATCAACACCGGGTTATTCTTCGTCCTGCGCGAAAGCACCTGGACGACGCGCCGGATTTCCTGATCGCGCCCAATGACCGGGTCGATCTTGCCCTCGCGCGCCCGCGCGGTGAGGTCGGTGGCGTACTTTTCCAGGGCCTGGAATTGGTCTTCCGGGTTCTCCGAGGTCACCTTGGCGGCCCCGCGCACGGAGGGGAAGGCGCCCTTAATGGCGTCGTAGGTTGCGCCGCGGCCGGTCAGCAACTCGGCAGCGTCGGTCTTCGAACCGGCGATGGCGGCGAGGAGGACTTCGGTGGACACGAACTCATCGCCAAGCTCGCCCGCCAATTCCTGCGACTTGGTCAGTACGTTCAGGCCATCCCGGTTGAATTGCGGGTTAGACATATTGGCGCCCTCGGCGCTGGGATAAGAGTTAACCAGCTCGCGCGCTTCCTTCAACACGGTATCCGGGTCAACGCCGGTGGCCTTAAGCACCGGCTCGGCGATGCCGCCTTCCTGCCCAAGAATGGCCGCCAGCAAGTGCGCCGGGCGGATATCCGGGTTGCCATTCGCGGACGCGGTCTGCAGGGCTTCCTGCAGCGCCTCTTGTGTCTTGGTGGTGGGGTTAAAAGAACTCATGTGTACGTTTCTCCTTCTAAGATTTATTCATCCATTTTAAGGATTCACTTGGTATAACGCACATAAAGTTGAGCCTATTCCACTCAACCCGAACTTTTTGAGTCCATCCGGCTCAACTTTCCGGTTTCTGCCACAACAGCCCTACCGAAGTTCGGCCGGTCCAGGAGTGGGGGCGCACGGTGTAATCGAGGTGGGGGCTTAGGGGCCCGGCAAGCAAGCGAAGTGGCGGCACGCCAAAGCCGGGCCGCCACACCAAAAATGTGGGAGCCCGGCTTGCACAGAGTGGATTTGTGAAGGCTAGGTTTCTTGTTTCTGGCCCACGTGGCCGATGCCCTCTTTGAAAATCGTGCCGCGCGGCGGAAGCAAGCCCATGAATTTGAACGTCAGGTACACGCCGATGGAAATGGCCAGCGAGACGGCACCGAACGCGCCGGTAAACCCGTACATCACGGCCATCGGCGCGATGATGGTCCACGAAATCTCGAAGGGGCCGAAGCCGATGTAGGCCATGCCATATTCGGAAAGCGTGCCGGACTTCAGCTTCGGGTCGACGATCTTAAGCACGGCGATGCCGGTAGCCACGGTGGCCGTCGCCCAGCCCCAGCCGAAGATGCCGCGCTCGATCCAGCGCTCGCCAAAGAACTCGGCGGGGAACCACATCAAGAAGAAGGTACAGAAGATGGTGCCCAGAATGAACAGAACAAGCAGCGCCTGCCAGTAGGAAGCGATAGCGGCAGGAACAATGGCGGCCACGCCGAAGGCGATGAGGTAATCGGTAGCGGCACCGGAGATGGAGGATACGGAATCCTTATCCAGGTAATCCTCGGCGCCGACGAAGTTCATGATGGCGCGGAAGATGAGGCCGATAACCATGGACATCGCAAAGAGCGGGATGGAAACATTTTCCCAAATGCTAGAAATGCCCTTATTGACGCCGTACGCCGTCATAACCGTGAGGATGATGAAGCCGAAGTGCAGCGCGAGCGGCTCGATGGAAGAAGGGTTGGTGGTCGCGCGGCCCAGAGAGGGGCGCTCATCCAGGTTCTTGATGTAGCCGCGGCGAATCTCTTCCGGTAGCTCCTTGGGGACGTAGGACACCTTGCCCTTGCGGATGCCCCAGTTACCAGCGATGACACCGCCGATAATCGCGGCCAGGGTGCCGACGGTCGCGGAGGTAAAGCCCAGGGACGCTGCCGCTTCGGCGCCGACGCCCTCCAGCGCGCCACCCACAGCGGCGGCCGTGCCGAAGCCACCGGTAAAGCCAACCGGCAGCATCATGCCGAACCAGTTGGGGGTATCAAAGACTGGGGCGAAGAAGAGCAAACCCAGCACGATGAACAGACCCCACTGGCCGGTAAACATCATGGTGGAATAGCCCCACATATTGCGCGCGCCCTTGCCCATGTTGCCGCCGACCTCCATGGAATACGCCATCGAGGCAAAGACCACGGCGATCAGGATTGAGGTGTAGTCGCCGAGGTTATCGGAGAAGTTGATCCACCCCAGCACGTTGGGCCCGACGAGCAGGCCGATTAGGCCGGCGGTAATGGGGGCAGGCAGCAATAAGTCCTGGAAGATAAACTTCACTTGGTGGCGCAAAATATTGCCGATGACCATGAGTAAGGAAATCCAACCCACGTCCAGCATGAGCGTATAAGCGGAAAAATCTTCCATGGGAATCCTTTCTAGCTGTGCAGTTATGGCAGGTCGCTCACGTGCAGCGAGCGCGCAGATAAAAAGTACATTACATATCATGTAGTGAGCCACAACATACGGCGGATTTTCACCCCCGCTACAATGGCACGGTGGAGCACTACCTCAGCATCATCATCGGCGCGGGCCAGGCAGGCTTGGCGACGGCCCACCAGCTCACCTCCCGCGGCCTTATCCCCGCCCAAGACTTTTTGCTTATCGATGCCAACCCCGCCCCCGGCGGCACCTGGCGTCACCGGTGGGATTCCCTGACGCTAGGAAAGGCCCATAACATCGCGAGCCTGCCGGGCATGCCCGCCCCGCTTGCCGATGCCTCCTCCCCCGCCTCCCACGTAGTCGCCGCCTACTACGGCGCCTACGAGGACAAGTTCCAACTGCGGCCCTACCGCTCGGCGCGCGTCCGCAGCGTCCGTGCCCTGCCCGGTGGGCCCGGTGCGCGCAATGAACGCGGCGCGTTTCTCGTAACGTTGGAGTCCGGCGAGCAGTTTTCCGCGGACACCATCGTCAACGCCACCGGCACGTGGGATAGGCCGTATATTCCTTATATTCCGGGCATCGGCAGTTTCGGCGGTCGCCAACTGCACACCAAGGACTATTCGGCGGCGGAGGATTTTGCAGGCCAGCACGTGTTGGTCGTCGGCGGTGGGCTATCCGCGGTGCAGTTTTTATTGGAATTTGAGGGCATCGCCCAGACCACTTGGGCTACGCGGCGGGCGCCGGATTTTACGAATACGGAGTTCGATAAGCAGTGGGGTTTGGATGTGGAAAAGAAGGTCCGCGAGCGGGTCTTTAGCGGCAATCCACCGGCCTCGGTGGTCTCGACCACCGGGATTCCGCCCTGGCAGGAATATCTGGATGCGGTCGAGCGCGGCGTTTTGGTCTCGCGCGGCATGTTCGATGCCATCGATGCGACCGGCGTGCGGTTTGGCGGGTCTGCGAACGGCGGGGCTGTGGGGGCATCGGAAAGCATGGCGGCATGGCAGCCGTATCCGGCGGGCACCCACTTGGCGGTGGACGTCATCTTTTGGAATACGGGTTTCCGCCCGGTGCTGGACCATCTGGCGCCGTTGCGCTTGCGCTCACGCAAGGGCGGGATTGTCATGCGCAACGAGGTCTCGCCTGTGGCGAACCCGCGGGTCTTCCTCGCCGGCTATGGGTCGACCGCCTCGACGGTGGGGGCGACGCGCGCGGGGCGCTTGGCGGCGCGCGAGGTTATCAAGGTGCTGGGTCTGTAGCCCCGGGGCCAAAATGCGCGCGCTAAAAGGCAGGAAAGCACACTAGGATGGGAAACCATGTGGGAATTGGGCGAGCACTTCCGGAAGTATGCAGACGACTACCGTAATGCGGTGCATGAGCAGTTTTTCCTCATGGTGCCGGAAGCGCGGCAGGTCTTTTCCCTTTCTATGCAGGACACCCACCGGTCCATGGTGCATGCATTGGCGTGGGTGATTGAACACGCAGAGCCCAGCAGCGCCGGTGCGAAGGCAGGGTCCGGGGTTGGGGCTGCGCTGCCCGAGGCCGTCCGGGAGAAGATCGCGCAGCTCGGCCGCGATCACCGCAGGCACGGCTTCCCGGCCGAGGTCTATGCGCGGTTCGAGAAGGCGCTCATCAAAGGCCTGCGGGTGTTGGCGCTGACGCGGTACCAATACGACTTCGCCTGCGCCGTCATCCACCAGGTCTGCGAGGAGATGGCCAGTGCGGCGCGCGAGGCGGACTTGGCTGGGGAGGCGCCGGCGTATTCGGGGCAGGTGGTCGCGGTGGATCGGCCGACGCGCGAAACCGCGGTCATTCGCGTCGAGGCAGGAATGCCCGCAGCCTTCGAGCCGGGGCAGTATTTCCCCGTTACCACCCAGTACCTTCCCGGCCAGTGGCGGATGCTCACCCCCGCGCAGCCAAGCGATGCCACCGGCCAGCTGGTCTTCCACGTCGCCGCGGTGGGCGCGGCCTCGCGGTCGCTTGCGCATACCAAGCCAGGCGATTGGTGGACATTGGGCCGGCCCACCGGCTCCATCTGGCAGGACCTGCGCGCGTTGCGCGGCGGCAGGTTGGTCATCCTGGCCTATGGCACGGGCTGGGCGGCGGCGCGGTGCTTGGCGCTGGCGGCGCGCCAGGCCGCGGATGCGGGCGAGGAGGGCCTCGCGAAGAACCTGGCCCTGCAGATTTTTGCCGTTGCGGATAGCCCCGGCGCGCACTATGACACGCACTTCCAGCAGAACCTTGCGGCCTTCTACCCTGATCTCAGCCTGCGCCGCATCATCCGGCAAGAAAACGACCCATGGTTGCTGGGGGCACGGCCGCTTGCCGATGCCGCCACCCACACCCTCTCCCCCGACCCGACTGATGTAGTAGTCAACGAGGCCGAGTTATCCACAGGCGCGTCCACCCACTTCGCCCTCTTCGGCAGCGCCGAGGAAGTGGCGGAAGCGAGGAAGGGGTTGGAGAAAAGGGGCATCGGCAAGCAGTGGATCTTAAGCCACAGCTGGGCCCGCGACCGAGAGTGGCTGCCGGAGGATTATGCGGCGCAGTCTTAGTCGTTAAGCTCTAGCACCGGCAGGGAGCGGCGCGTCTTCGCTACTTCTTGCGGGTCGATGTCGGCGTAGAGGATTTCGTCTTCGTAGCCGGCCTCGGCCACGCGCACGCCGTTGGGATCGACGATGGTGGAGTGCCCGATGCCGGTCGGGCCCGAGGGCGATCCGGCCTCAGCGTTGCCGCCTGGGCGGGATTGGCCCGCGGCGAGGATATAGCTGGTGGAATCCAGCGCCCGCGCGGCCGTGAGCAGGCGCCACTGCTCCAGCTTGCCGGGGCCATCTGCCCAGCTGGTGGGGACAACGATGAGCTGCGCGCCCTCGCGCGCCAAGTCCTTGAACTGCTCTGGGAAACGGATATCGTAGCAGACCACGACGCCGACGGTAAGGTCATCAACGTCGAAGGTCACCAGGGACTCCCCGGGCTGCACCGTATCGGATTCGCGGTAGTCAAAGGCATCGTAGGTGTGGATTTTCTCGTAGCCGCCCAGCACGCCTGGGCCTGCGACGAGCGCGGTATTGGATACGCGGTTGATGGTCTTGTCCTCGCTCTCGATGGTATCGGCTGGGCAGAACATGCCGACGACGACGGTGACCTCCAATTCCTCCGCCGCTTCCTGTATCGCGGTGGCGAACGGGCCTTCGAGGTTCTGCGCCTGCTCATCTAGGCGTCCCGAGCGGAAGTTCTGCGAGGTGGCCTCGGGCAGCACGATAAGGCGCGCGCCCGCCGCCGCGGCCTCGCGGATTTTATCCAGGGCGAGTTCTTGGTTTTCCTCGATGCTGCCGGTGGAGGTCAATTGCACTGCTGCTACTTTCATAAATCCCAACTTAGTGCAGCGTCACCTAGTTATCCACAGGTTGGCGGTTTTGCCCTCGCGGCTACAGCCCGCAGCGGCCACGCTTAAAGGCATGAGTTATGTAGATATTCCTGAACACCTTCCCGCACATGTACGCACCTTGAGGGCGCGGCCGGCGGCGGCGTTACCGGAGGCACACTTAAGCGTAGCCTCCCGGACGTCTGCCGCCCTCCAGCGCGCGGTGGCGCAGTGGTCCGAGACGCAGCAACTTAGCGATGCCACCGTTTCCCAGCACCTGCGCAGCCTCCACTCCTTCCTAGACCGCAGCAGCGCGCTCGATTCCTCACTGGCTGCGAACTTGGGGAGGGCGCGATGAATTTATCCACTGCCCTGCGCCACAGCGCTGCGCAGCTTACTGCGGATCGCTCTGGACTGCAGAATCACTATGTGGACTCGCACCACGATTGGCGGTCGCTATCGCTGGGTGGACCCGCGGGCGTGGCGGCGCGCTCCAGTTTGGCGGAGGCCACCGAGTGGCTGAGTAGCCCGCTTGGGGAAATGGACCGAGTCATTGAAGTACTCGACCGGCATGCGGACCTGCAGGCCTGGCGCGAGGGAGCGGAGGCGCGGATCATTTCCTTTTTGGGCAAGGTCGATGAGTTTTCTGGCCCCGCCGCACTGGCCGGTGGCGTGCTGCTGCGGGAGGTGCGCGCGCTTGGCGATGCCCTCGATTGGCTCTGCGCCCAAGAAATCGACGCCCTCTGCACGCCCGCCGGGGTGGAACCACCGCAGCGGCTCGAGGATTTTGCCGATCTCCCCCTCGATACCATCCACGAGATCAGCCTCGCCCAAGCCAGCGACCGCGTGGCGCAGCTGGCCGCGGATAACCCCGATATGCGCATCGTCGAAACCAGCCCCGGCCGGCTGGTAGCGCTGGTGGATCCGGAGGGTTTTCGCACGGAACCAGCGTCTGTCACCACATTCGTTGAAGGCGTGCATTCCTCCGACCCCACCACCTGGCAGCGCGCCGTGGACCGCGGCCGCAATATTGCCACCGCAAGCGGTGGGCCGGCCGCCGTGTGGTTGGGCTACCAGGCCCCGTCGAGCTTGCCGCGCGCCGTGCACGCCGATCCCGCGCGTGCGGCGGGGCAGGAGCTGGCGCGGTTTCAGCGGGGCATCGGCAAGCGGTATCCGGGCGCAAAACGAACGGTGGTGGGCTATTCCTATGGCTCCGTCGTGACCGGATACGCGGCGCGCGAGAAGGAAATCGCCTCCGATATCGTGCTCGTGGGCAGCCCCGGCACCAGCGCCCAGCACGCCCGCGAGCTGCACGGCACCGTGTGGGCGGCAACCAATGACAATGACCCCATCGCCATCGCGACGGGGCCACTGAGCGGGATCCACGGCCCGGATCCCACCACCCAGCCCTTTGGCGCTACTCCCCTCCCCGGCGCGGATGGACTGCCCGGGGACCACGGGTCTTACTGGGAGGACCCGCAGTTCCTGCGCGGTTTGGGCACGGTGGCCGCCGAGGAATCGAGCTCGGATTAGCGCAGGCTGTGGGGCGCCGGTTGTGGGTTTAGAAGAGGCCTGCGGGGGCGTCCGAGTACGAGACCAGCATGTTCTTGGTTTCCTGGTAGTGGCCGAGCATCATCAAGTGATTCTCGCGGCCCAAGCCGGATTCCTTGTAGCCGCCGAAGGCGCTGTGTGCCGGGTAGTCGTGGTAGTGGTTGACCCACACGCGGCCGGCCTGAATATCGCGCCCGGCGCGGTAACAGATGTTTTGCTGGCGCGACCACACGCCGGCGCCCAAGCCGAAGTTGGTGGTATTCGCGATCTCGATGGCCTCGTCGTAGTCCTTGAACGTCGCCACAGAGAGCACTGGCCCAAAGATTTCCTCCTGGAAGATGCGCATCTCGTTGCTGCCCTTAAATACCGTGGGCTCGATGTAGTAGCCGTTTTCGAGGCCCTCGACCTTGTTCACATGGCCGCCGGTAAGCGTTTCCGCGCCTTCTTCTGGGCCGATCTTGAGGTACTCGGTAATCTTGTCCATCTGCTCCTGGGAGGCCTGGGCGCCCATCATGGTTTCGGTATCCAACGGGTGGCCGATCTTGATCTTCTTGACGCGTTCGATGGCGAGCTCTAAGAACTTATCGGCAATATCCTCATGGACCAGGGCGCGCGATGGGCAGGTGCAGACCTCGCCCTGGTTGAGCGCGAACATGACGAATCCTTCGACGCACTTTTCCAGGTAGGAGTCATCTTCATCCATGATGTCCTTGAAGAAGATGGACGGCGATTTACCGCCGAGCTCCAGGGTGACCGGGATGACCTTGTCTGCGGCGGCCTTATTGATGAGCTTGCCCACTGGGGTGGAGCCGGTAAACGCAATCTTGGCGATGCGGTCCGAACCCGACAGTGCCGCACCGGCTTCCTCACCCACGCCGTTGACGATATTGAGTACGCCATCTGGGAGGAGGTCACCGATGATATCCATGAGCAACAAAATGGATGCCGGCGTTTGCTCCGCAGGCTTGAGCACGATGCAGTTACCAGCGGCTAGGGCCGGTGCGATCTTCCAGGAAGCCATGAGCAGCGGGAAGTTCCACGGGATGATTTGGCCAACCACGCCGAGCGGCTCGTGGAAGTGGTAGGCCACGGTGTCTTCGCTGATCTGAGACAGGCGGCCCTCTTGCGCGCGGATGGCGCCCGCGAAGTAGCGGAAGTGGTCAACGGCCAGTGGGATATCGGCGGCCAAGGTCTCGCGGACGGCCTTGCCGTTTTCCCAGGTTTCCGCAACGGCGATCTTTTCGAGGTTCTCTTCAATCCGGTCCGCGATGCGGTGCAACAAGAGTGCGCGCTCTGCTGGAGTTGTCTTGCCAAAGGTTGCAAACGCCTTTTCCGCGGCATCGATGGCCGCATTGATATCGGCTTCCTTGCCGCGGGCCACCTGACAAAATACTTCACTGGTCACGGGGCTGATGTTGTCCATATATTCGCCATCGACTGGCGGTACCCACTTGCCGCCGATGTAGTTGTCATAGCGGTCGCGGTAGTTGACGATGGCCCCTTCGGTTCCGGGTGCTGCGTACAAAGTCATGATGGTGGTGTCCTCTCGTGCAGAAATTTCGACTGTGGGGTTTGCCGTGTTTGGCGCGTGCCACTACAGGTGTTCTACTGTGTTGTAGCTCACCTGCTTTCCCGTCATAGTAATGCACTTTTTTGCATTTCGCACTAAATAGGGGTGGGAAATTAACATTTCTTCACAGACCAAAGTCTGGTTGTGCGGGTGCACCAGCGTCCGGGTGAGGGTGCAGCGGCCTGCGAGAGGGCGCGGGAACGGTAGGGGCCGATGGATCCCGAGAGGTCACCGCGTGTGAACCGAGAGAGCGAGGGACTCTTGGGCAGCAATAAACCCTCCATACCCGTGCGGGCGCTAGGCCGCGGCAAAGGTTTGGAGGGTTTAAATTGAGGTTTCTCGTCCGCAGGACGAATTAGGCGGTTTAGCTGGTTTAGCCGCTGCCGTTTCGGCGGTTGCGCTTGCGATCGCGCGCGGTGCGCGGGCTCCACATCACTACGGAGGTAGACCGCGGAACGTGGACGAGCTCACCGCTGCGTTGGGAACGCCCCGGGACCTGCGAGCCTTGCGGACCTTGCGCGCCGCGGGTGTACTGCCCCTGTGCTTGGGGGTGTTGTGCCCCCGAGCGCTGCCCGGCAGCAAGCTGATCGCGGAGGGCACGGACTTCATCGGCAAGCGCATCGCGCTCGGCCTCTAGCTGGTCGCGTTCTTCGGTTAGCTCGATGATGGATTTGATGCCGGCGAGATTGACTCCATCGTCTTGCGACAGCGCCTGAATCTTGCGGAGCAATTCAATATCGCGATCCGAATAACGGCGGCCCCCGCCGCGGGTGCGGGCCGGGGAGACCAAACCCATGCGGTCATAGGTGCGCAGGGTTTGGGCGTGCATCCCGGAAAGCTCGGCAGCCACGGAAATGACGTAAACGGCGGTGCCGGAGCCTTCTGCCTTTCCAGTACTCATTGTGCAATGCACCTCCTGCCTTAATTGCTCTCCGCGCCGGCCCAGCCTGCGCGGGGATTAAAGCCAGAGTCCTTTTCGGCTTGTGCATAGGTGCGCAGGGCGCTGGAGGCCGCTGCATCGAGCTTGGAAGGCACGGTGACCTGCACGCTCACCAAGAGGTCGCCAGCCTTGCCGGCGCGCTTGGCAATGCCACGCCCACGCACGCGCAAGGTGCGGCCATCCGGGGTACCTGCGGGAATCTTCACGCGGACCGGGCTGTCCAAGGTGGGAACCGTGATGGTGTCACCAAGGGCGAGCTCGGCAAACGAGACAGGGACGGTGATGTGGATATCGTCGCCGTCGCGGGTAAAGACCTTGTCAGGCTTGACGGTAACCGCAACGAAGAGGTCACCGGCCGGGGTGCCATTCGGTCCAGCCTCGCCTTGGCCAGCGATGCGGACCTTTTGGCCGTCAATGACGCCGGCGGGGATACGGACCGTGATATTCCGGGTGCGGTGCACCGTTCCGGAGCCGTTACAGTCTGGGCACGGATCTGGGATGCGGCGGCCCGTGCCATCGCAGTCCTTGCACGGGGCGGAAAAACCGAACGCACCGCGGTTTTCCGAGGTGTACCCGGAGCCATTGCAGGTACCACACGTTGAGGTCTTGCCGGAGGAAGAACCCGAGCCGTGGCACGTGGTGCACGGCGCGTTACCGCTTAAGGCCAGCGGGATGGTGGTTCCCTTGGCGGCCTCGCGGAAATCGAGGGTTATTTCCGTTTCGACGTCGGCCCCCCGCGACGGTTTAGCTGAGTGGCCAGCACTACCGCTGCGGTTGAAAACGCTACCGAAGATATCCCCAAAACCGCCGCCTTGAGACGATCCTCCAGTGGCTCCTCCGAAGAGGTCCGAGAGGTCGAAGTCTTGCGCACCTTGTCCACCCATGTTCGTGGATCGAAACCCGCCGGGAAAGCCGGCGCCTCCGTTCCGTCCGAAGCCACCGCCGTTGCGCAGCATGGCCTTGAACTGGTCGTATTCCTTGCGTTCGGAGGCATCGGAAAGCACATCGTATGCTTCCGCAACCCGCTTGAACCGGTCCGCTGCCGCGGGGTCATCGGGGTGGGTATCGGGGTGGTTTTCGCGGGCAAGCTTGCGGTACGCGCGCTTGATCTCGCTTTGGTCTGCGGACGAGGAGACCCCCAGATCCGCATAATAATCTTTGTCTGCCCATTCGGGTTTAGCGCTCACTGGGCATCTCCTCCTTTCAAGAAGAATCGGTTGTAGTTAGTAAAAAGGGCGCCAGGGGAAGTTGAACCAGTCAGTTCCCAAGGCGCCCATTTCCCGGATTAATCGGCTTGTTCGGTGCCTTCCGAACTGCCGGAATCCTCACCGGGGTCCGCGATGATAACCAGCGCGTTGCGCACCAGCCTCTCACCTACGCGGTAGCCCTGGCGCAGCACGGTGCCAAGCACTTGCTCATCGCCGGAGGACAAATCTTGCACGGCCTCATGCATCTCTGGGTCGAAGGGTTCCCCCTCTTCACCAAAGGCGGTGAGGTTGTGCTGCTCTAGGCCCTTGCGGAGCTTATCCGCAACCGCCTTGAGCGGGCCCTCCAGGTCACCGTGCTGCTTGGCCAAATCGAGGTCATCAAGAACCGGCAGCAAATCACTAATGACCTTTGCCTTCGCGGTCTCGATAACGGATTGGCGGTCACGCTCGGTGCGGCGGCGGTAGTTGGTGTATTCCGCATTCAGACGCTGGAGGTCTTCCGTGCGTTCTGCCAACTGCGCTTCCACATCGTTGGTGGCAGCACCGGTGGAGGTGGGCTCATCGCCCTCCGCCTCGGCTTCGACCTCATCGGCGTTGACATCAGCCAGCGCGTCTTCGAGGTCAGCATCAAGGGTGGGATCCAACTTCGCTTCTTCGGAGGCATCAGCCTGCGCGTCGTTGGCAGCCTGTGCCTCCTCGGCCTTTTCGGCGGCAGCCTCAGCGCGGTCAGCCGAGGTAGCCTCCGGATCCGTGTTTTCCGGGTCGCCTGGGTTTTGCGGCATTCCGCTGTCCTGAGTCATTACTTGTCGCCATCCTTGTTGTCGTCGGAGTTCTCGTCTTCGTCCACAACTTCAGCGTCGACCACGTTTGGGTCACCCTGTGCGGCGCCAGCATCAGCAGCACCCTCAGCGCCACCCTCGGCAGCCTGTGCCTCGTAGATCTGCTTGCCCATCTCCTGGGATTCGGTGGACAGCTTCTCTACTGCGGACTTGATGGCATCGAGGTCATCGCCCTTCAGCGCCTCGTCCACGGCGTCAGCAGCCTCGGTGACCTTGGTCTTGGTGTCCTCAGAGACCTTGTCCTCGTTGTCCTCCAAGAACTTGCGGGTCTGGTAGGAGGTGGACTCTGCGTTATTGCGCAGTTCCTGCTCCTCGCGACGCTTCTTGTCTTCCTCAGCGTGCTGCTCGGCATCCTTGACCATGCGGTCGATCTCTTCCTGGGAAAGGCCAGAGCCTTCCTGGATCTTGATGGTGTTTTCCTTGCCGGTGCCCTTGTCCTTGGCGGTCACGTGGACGATGCCGTTGGCGTCGATGTCGAAGGTGACCTCAATCTGGGGCACACCGCGAGGTGCCGGTGCGATGCCGCCGAGTTCGAAGGAACCAAGCAGCTTATTGGCGGTAGCCATCTCGCGCTCACCCTGGAAGACCTGGATCTGCACGGAAGGCTGGTTGTCTTCTGCGGTGGTGAAGGTCTCGGACTTCTTGGTCGGGATGGTGGTGTTGCGCTCGATGAGCTTGGTCATCACGCCGCCCTTGGTTTCAATGCCGAGGGAGAGCGGGGTCACATCGAGAAGCAGCACGTCCTTAACCTCACCGCGCAGCACACCTGCCTGGAGGGCAGCACCCACTGCAACGACCTCGTCCGGGTTAACGCCCTTGTTCGGGTCCTTGCTGGTCAGCTCCTTGACCAGGTCAGATACGGCCGGCATACGGGTGGAACCACCGACCAGCACAACGTGGTCGATATCGCCAACGGAAAGGTCAGCATCCTTGATGACCTGGTTGAACGGAGCCTTGGTGCGGTCCAGCAGATCCTGGGTGATCTTCTGGAACTCGGTGCGGGTCAGGGTCTCGTCCAAGAACAGTGGGTTCTTGTCGGAGTCAACGGTGATGTAAGG
Source organism: Corynebacterium rhinophilum (assembly GCF_030227225.1). Lineage (GTDB taxonomy): Bacteria > Actinomycetota > Actinomycetes > Mycobacteriales > Mycobacteriaceae > Corynebacterium > Corynebacterium rhinophilum. Next base: position 15,257 of record NZ_JASPHQ010000011.1, on the reverse strand, counting down.
CAGGTTGATGTTGGCCTGCTGGGAGGAGGACAGCTCAATCTTGGCCTTCTCTGCAGCCTCGCGCAGACGCTGCACGGCGCGCTTGTCCTTGGTCAGGTCAACGCCCTGGGAGCTCTTGAAGCGGTCAACCAACCAGTCAACGATGCGCTGATCCCAGTCATCGCCGCCCAAGGTGTTGTCACCTGCGGTAGCCATAACCTCAACGACGCCATCGCCGATTTCCAGCAAGGACACGTCGAAGGTGCCGCCGCCCAAGTCGAAGACCAGGATGGTCTGCTCTTGCTCGCCCTTTTCCAGGCCGTATGCAAGTGCGGCCGCGGTGGGCTCGTTGACGATGCGCAGGACGTTCAGGCCGGCAATCTGGCCAGCTTCCTTGGTGGCCTGACGCTGTGCGTCCTCGAAGTATGCAGGGACGGTAATAACGGCGTCTGTAACATCCTCGCCCAAGTAGGACTCTGCATCGCGCTTCAGCTTCATCAGCGTGCGAGCGGAAATCTCCTGGGAGGTGTAGTCCTTGTCATCAATGTTGACGGTCCAGTCAGTACCAATGTGGCGCTTGACGGAGCGGATGGTGCGGTCCACGTTGGTCACGGCCTGGTTCTTGGCGGACTGACCAACCAAGATTTCGCCGTTCTTAGCAAACGCTACAACGGAAGGCGTGGTGCGGGAGCCTTCGGAGTTAGCGATAACGGTGGACTCGCCACCTTCCAGTACGGAAACGACGGAGTTCGTCGTACCCAGGTCAATACCTACTGCGCGTCCCATGGTTCATTCTCCTTTTTATCGAGTGCAGTTAATAAAGTTGATTGTCGGTGACTCAACTTCTCGTTGCGTCCGTGCGCTACTCTAACAGAAGTTGCGAACTCGTTCATAAATTCTTGAGCCCGTGTCACTCAATCTTCATAACCTCCCACACTCAAATCTTATTCCCACCGACTCAACTCTCCTTAAAAACTATCCCCCTTTTCCCAGTTCTTAGCCTCAAACCCGTGTCCCTCTTCTACATCAAGCTGGAGCGACCCACCTTTTGAAAAACAAACTCTGCCACACCCAAAAGCTACCCAAAGGGTCGTAAAAAGGTGGCCAAAAGTTACCTCACAAAGGATCCAAAAGAGGCTTGGCAGGCGTATTTAACTCGCACATACTGGAAACCACAGCAGTCACTGATGTGGTTGCTACCCAGAGAGAGATTGATTTGTAGTTTCACTCCGCCAACTCGAAAGGAAACACCGATGCTCGGTACCCTCGTAAACCTCAGCTCCGCCCTCGACTTCGAGGCAATCTTCAAGGCCATCAAGGGCATTGCTGAACTGTCCTCCGAGTCCAACTCCGACTCCGCAGGCCTGTCCTCCGTATTCGAGGGCCTGTCCTCCAAGGACAACGCTGACGCTGCTACCGAAGCCGCAGCTAACGCTTAAGTAAACCTTCGCGTTTACACTCCTTCATGAAGACCGACTAAACCCCGCACTTTTCCATGCAGGTTTTAAACCTCGCACCGGAAGGTGCGGGGTTTAGTTGTTTTCATTTGCTGGTTTCACGCTTCCAGGCCTTAAGCTAGGTGCGAGACGCCACAAGCCCTTTCATAACTATTCAGTCTGAGCACCAAAGAAGCGCATTCCACCGTGACTTTCACCCCACCACCTCCATTTCGCCACCGCCTTCGCGCGGCGATGACCCTACAGCGCACCGCAGCGCTGATCGCCATCATTTGCTTGGCCCTTACCCTTTTCGCCGCATTCCTCACCCCAACTAAACACCAACTTTCAGCGGCAATTGTCGGGTTAATTTTGACGGCCATCACTACATCTGCCTATCGGTACCCGAAGACAATGGCAGTGGGTTTTCTGGCAATTTGGATTATTGCCATCCTTACCGTGGGAATCCCCTACGCCAGTTCCGTTTTCTTAGCCCCAGTATTCCTTGCCGTATTCGCTTTCCACAGCACCAAATGGCAGTCGATTCTTCTTTGCGTAGTGTTTTGGCTGGTAGGGCTGGTAGATCCTAGTACGTTGCGGCTAGTCCTCAATCCAACACCGGCACTGGTCTGGGGAATTTTCTTGGTCATTAGCACCTTCATCGGCAGCTCACTTGCCCATTCCGCACGGCGCTATAAAACCGCCATGGTGGAGTGGAATAACGATGTCAAGCGCCGACAGTCCGACCTAGCTGAAACCCTGCATAACTCGGTAATTTCCAGCCTTACCGTCAATACCATGCAGCTAGAAGCGCTCAGCTTGGAATACGCCAGCACACCGGAGCTCAGCCGCCGCCTCGATGAATTAAGCGATGCAATGCGCTCGTCGATGTCTGAAATACGAGCTTTAACTAAAGTCTTGCGTTCCAATATTGACGGCATCAACGACGAATTCAGTTTTAAACAAGCCGCACGGCCTACAAGCCTTGCACAGGTACTGGCCTGGGAAGAAGGACAGCTATCAAAGCTCAACCGCACTCCAATTATCAACGTAAGCGGAGAAGATTTTTGCCCCCAGTTTTCCCCCTCTGTTCTTGACTCGGTCGTAGCCATCACCAGGGAGGCTTGCCTCAACGCCGTCAAGTACTCGCCGCCTGGGGCGGAAATTACCGTATCGGCGCAACCGCATTTGGGATGGACGATCCTTACTATCTGCAACCCTATTGCCAAGCCAACGAGCACCACACCGGAGACCTCCTCCGGCATAGGCATTAATTCGATGGCGCGCCTCGCAGCAACTATCGATGCCCGGTTTGAAGCCGGTCAGGTCGACGATCACTGGGAGCTCACGCTGGCACTGCCCCCATCTGCGCATGAACAACGTTAGTTTGTTCACCTTCACTGGCAGCGCCACCATTCCTTTACTACACTTACGTATGTTTCTTATAAATCCGGTTTTTATATAAAAGGAGTCGTGCCATGCAGGCTGCTCTCGCTAGCTTTCTCACGCCCCTCATGCTGTCCGCCTCTCTCTTCGGCGCAGACCTCACCCCAGGCGATCTCCCACAAAATAACAAGTACGAGTCTTCGGCAGAGCTCGTCTTTGGCTGCCCAGCCCCATGGTGCTTCAAGTAAAGACTTCGCTGCTCTTAGTCGATGATGATCCACTGGTCATCGAGGCACTCGGCCACTATTTCGCTGCGGCCGAAGATATGGAAATCATCGCCGTCGCAGAAAATGGGAAAGCCGCATTACAGCAGCTAGAACAGCACGATGTCGATGCCGTCATCGCGGATATTCATATGCCGGAGATGGACGGCACAGCGCTGCTGCGCGAGCTAAATGAGCTGCCTAATCCGCCGGTATTTATTGCTATGACTGCAATGGATAATGACGACACCCTAAGGGAAGTCCTATCCAATAAGGCGGCAGCCTATATCCTCAAAAGCTCGAAGCCAGCCTATATCTTGGACACGGTACGCGAGGCCGTCCGCGGTGGCACGGTCGTAGCTCCCCAACCATTAACGCGCTTATTCCAACAAATGCCCGAGTGGAGCGAAAACGATGCTCAATCCCCGTCTGCGGTTTCCGCCCCTGAGCACCATATTTCGCCTGCTCAAGCGCAGATTCTCGATTTAGTGTGCGAGGGAAAATCCAACGAAGAGATCGCAAAAAGCACCCACTATGCTCCGGGAACGGTAAAGAAATACGTGTCTAGCCTGCTAACCGAATTTCACGCCAAGTCTCGTCTTGAACTAGCGGTCAAAGCACTAAAAGCGGGGTACGGCAAATAGCTGCATAGGCGCGAATGGCGCCCGCCTCCCCCCAATCGTGGCCCCACCCCCTCAAAACCCCACATGCTGGGGTTTTATTTTTTACCTTTTTACCCCCACGGCCGATTTTCCTAACGAGATTAGCATCACTATATCGACAACCCTATAATTGACTTCACAGACAACTACATAGCATTTCCCGCGCATCAATCGGCCGCATTCGGCCAGTGATGCCCATGCTAGGACCGGAATAGGAAACCACTACTGAGCTTTCTTTCCTGTCCCTAGCTCCACATCGCCACAGTGTAGAAAGCAGGTGAGTGTTGAACACCAACTTGGCACGCGTCCGCCGCCATAGCGACAGGCCCCCGGTCCCCACTACCGGTAACACTATGGCTTGTTGATTCGCTTGGCTTAAACCACCGAGCAGCGGCGCGCGCATCCTGCGTGTTCCACTCATTGCCAGGTATGCGGAGTCCTAATCGCTCGCATGCTTTCCAATTTCCATAGACTTACCAGCCACTTTCTGCCCCGGCGCTAAGAGTCACAGAACAAAGGCCACACCGCGGTGTGGGTTGGCCACCAACCTGGAAGTACACGTTTCGAAAAAGAGGTTGAATTTCACATGACTTCTCCCGCATACACCCGCACGCCACTATCTGATGATGTTGAGGCCGTACTGCCCGCCGCCATTAAGCGGGCGCAAGGCTGGCTCGATTCCACCGCAGATGAAAAGGACAAGGCCACCGAGCAGCTCGCGGAGTTGTTGCGCGATGACAATGGCGTGAAGTTCACCATGGACTTCGTTGACCGCGTCATGCGCCCAGAGGATGACAAGGTCGCAGCCAAGGCACTGAAGGATATTTCTTCCCAGTACGATCCTTCCTTCTTGGGCAGCATCAATGGCGCACTCGTCGGCGCCGGCGGTTTCTTCGGCCCGATCCTGCCTAACCTGGTCATGCCGGTAGCGCGCCTATACATGCGCAAGATGGTTGGCCACCTGGTGCTGGACGCGGAATCGGATGCGCTCAATGACACCCTGGAAAAGGCCGCTGCTTCCGGCGAGCAGTTAAATCTCAACCTTTTGGGTGAGGCCGTGCTCGGTGAAGAGGAAGCAAAGTCCCGCGCGCGCCGCACGCTGGATCTCATCAAGAACCCGCGCGTGACCTACGTATCCGTCAAGGCGTCCTCGATGGTGGCGCAGCTGAATAACTGGGACATCGGCAGTTCCGTGGAGCGCCTGAAGGACCGCCTGCGCCCGCTCTACCAGGAAGCCGCACGCCGCAACCCACAGGTCTTTATCAACATGGACATGGAGGAATACCACGACCTCCACCTGACGCTGCGCCTGTTCAAGAGCCTGATGAGCGAGCCGGAGTTCAAGAATCTGGAATCCGGAATCGTGTTGCAGGCTTACCTGCCCGATACCTTCGATGCCCTCCAGGACATCGCGGAATTTGCCAAGCAGCGCGTGGCAGAGGGCGGCGCCAAGGTCAAGGTGCGCATTGTAAAGGGTGCCAACCTGTCCATGGAAACCGCTGAAAGCGAAGTCCACGACTGGCCGCTGGCTACCTACACCAATAAGCTAGACGTAGACGCTAACTACTACCGTCTGCTGGATTACATCCTGCAGGAGGAATTCGCAGACTGCATCCGCATCGGTGTGGCCAGCCACAACCTGTACACCATCGCCATGGCCTACGAGCTGGGTGTAAAGCGTGGCGTGCTGCACATGCTGGATTCTGAGATGCTGCAGGGCATGTCCCCGGCGCAGCAGGCAGCGGTGCGCAAGGTTTACGAAGGCCGCCAGATTCTCTACACCCCGGTGGTGCACGCGGATGACTTTGACGTCGCCGTGTCCTACCTGGTGCGCCGCCTGGAGGAGAACTCCGCGCCGCAGAACTTCCTCTACGCCCTCTTCGCCCCGGGTGAGGAGCCGCTGGCAAGCCAGGAAGAGACGTTCCGCAAAGCCGTTGCCAAGCGCTGGGATACCTTCGCTGGATCGCGCCGCACCCAGAACCGCCTCGAGGATTCCGGGCGCCAGGCACCGGATTCCGGTCGCTTCAGGAACGAGCCCGATACGGACCCGGCAATTACCCCGAACCGCACTTGGGCCAAGCGTGCGCTTGCAAATGACCCCGGTGAGCACGGCGTCCAAGAGGTCACCGACCCGTCTGCTGTTGAAAGCTACGTCGCCCGCGCCAAGGAGCTGGGCACCGAATGGGGCAAGCGCCCCGCCGCAGAACGCGCCGCAGCCCTGGACGCCGTCGCGGACCAGCTGGCCGCCAAGCGCGGAGACTTCATCTCCGTAGCCGCTTATGAGGCAAATAAGACGGTCACCCAGACTGACCCTGAGATCTCGGAAGCCATTGACTTCTGCACCTACTACGGCCAGTCTGCTCGCTTCTTGGAAGAGGCACACTCCGAGTTCCACCCGCACACCGTCACCGTGGTGACCCCGCCGTGGAACTTCCCCATCGCCATTCCTACCGGCGGCATTGCAGCTTCCTTGGCGGCGGGCTCCGCGGTCATCGTCAAGCCTGCTCCCCAGGTGGTCCACTGCGGCAAGATGGTGGTTGAGGCCTTCCGCACCGCTTTGGAGGCAGAAGGCCTGGACCCGGATCTGGTGCAGCTGGTGCTTACTGATGAAGGCGATGCCGGCAAGGCCCTGCTTTCCCACGATGACGTGGACAACATCATCTTGACCGGTGCATCCGATACCGGTGCGCTCTTCCGCTCCTGGAAGCCCAAGATGAACCTGATGGCAGAGACCTCCGGTAAGAACGCGCTGGTCATCACCCCGGCCGCCGACCCGGACCTAGCCATCCAGGACCTGTACAACTCCGCCTTCGGCCACTCCGGCCAGAAGTGTTCGGCCGCTTCGCTGGTGATTTTCGTCGGCGCTGCGGGCAAGTCCAAGCGCCTGCGCGAGCAGCTGCTGGATTCCGTCAAGACCCTGAAGCCTGGCCCGGGCTATGACATCACCACCACGATGAACGGCCTGGCTGAAAAGCCGAGCGAGAAGCTGCTGCGCGGCCTGACCCAGCTGGAGCCGGGCGAGAAGTGGCTGCTGAAGCCGGAGAAGCTCAACGAAGAGGGCACCCTGTGGTCCCCGGGTATTCGCGATAATGTCCAGCCGGGTTCTTGGTACCACAAGAATGAGTGCTTCGGCCCCATCCTCGGCATCATGTACGCCGATACCTTGGAAGAGGCCATCGCTTGGCAAAACAGCACCGGCTATGGCCTGACCGGCGGCATCCACTCTCTGGATGACAAGGAAATCGAGTACTGGATCGACAACGTTGAGGTGGGCAACGCCTACGTCAACCGCGGCATTACCGGCGCGATTGTCCAGCGCCAGTCCTTCGGTGGCTGGAAGAAGTCCGTCATGGGACCGGGTGCGAAGGCCGGCGGCCCTAACTACGTAGCCCAGATGGGCACCTGGACCGATGGCGAACTCAAGCCGCGCGACGTGGATATCGCCCCAGCCAGCGTGAAGATTCTGCAGCGCCTGCGCGATGAGCTTTCTGATGAGCTCAGCCAGGACGATCTGGAATGGCTCTGGCGCGCCGCCGAGCTGGACCGGATTGCGTGGCTCGAAGAATTCGGCCGCACCCACGACCGCACCGCGCTGGTTTCTGAGGCCAACCGCTTCCGCTACCGCCCGCTGCTAACCAAGCTGCGCATCCGCGTGGGCGAGGACTACAAGCTGCGCGATGTCGCCCGCCAGGTACTGGCTTCCGGGATTACCGGCACCGAGACGGAAATCTCCGCCGCCCCAGAGGTTGCCGCCCAGCTGCAGGAGCTCGGCTTCGACGTGAAGTCCATTTCTGATGGTTCCTTCGCTGCCGCCGTGGCCAATGACGAGTCCTCCCGCGTGCGTGCCCTCGGCACCGTACCGGATTCCGTCTACGAGGCAGCGGTGCGCTCCAACTCCGTGGTACTGGACCAGCCCGTGCTTGCCGATGGCCGCCGTGAGCTCATGCCTTACCTCCTCGAGCAAGCAGTCTCCGTGACCATGCACCGCTTCGGCATCATCCGCAACGTGGGCAACCTGCGCGACTAATACGCCGATTGCTGCCCGTCGCGGCAGATTGAGTAAGCGCCCCACCTTCTCCCGCTTTCTTGCTGGGAGTTGGGTGGGGCGCTATCTTTTTCTCTGCTTTTCCTGCGCTATCCCTAGGTGGTTTCCTGTGGCATAGTAGATGAATGACTACGCCAGATAACCACTCCCCTAACGGCACCGGGCAACACTCGGGCCAGAACTCGGCGCAGCGCCCGCAGTACCCGTCGGCGCTCGAGCAAAACTCCGTCAACCGCAAGACTGACGCGAAGAACCCCTATATCGCACCGCTAGTTTCCCCCGATGATTCCCAGTTGGGCGCGGAGGTAGCCACCGCCGATCCCGCCGATCGCGATAATAAGTCCGCCGTGCTGGCCAAGGACTTCCGCAGCATGGCCAAGATTTCGGTGTGCTTCATCCTCATCGCGGCAGGATTGGGCTTGGCGGGGTTCCTGCTGCGCTTTATTTGGGTGGGCCTGCTGCCGGTTATCCTCGCCATCTTGGTCTCGACAGTGCTTTATCCAGTTAGCGCTTGGCTGCGTTCTAAGGGCTTTCCCCGCACACTGGCAGCGGTCACGACACTTTTAGGCTTGGTGGTTATTTTCGGCGGCATCTTTGCTGCCATGGCGCCCATGGTCACCGCACAGTCCAAGGTGCTTATTAATGAGGCCGAAGCCGGCATCATGCAGCTAACCAAGATGGTCAATGATTCCCCACTGGATATTCAGGTGGACCAACTGCAATCGGTCTTTCAAGACATCGTGAGCTTTGCCAAGGGCCAGGCCTCCACCATCGCCACCGGCGTGCTTTCTGGTTTCTCCATGGCCAGCTCCATTGCGGTAGCCACCGTTATCATGCTCTTTATCACCTTCTTCATCATTAAAGACGGCGATAGGTTCCTGCCCTGGCTGCGCAAATACACCGGTAATTCCGCTGCCTGGCACATCACGGAACTTACCTCCCGCGTGTGGAAGACGCTGTCTGGCTTCATTCAGGCCCAAGCCCTAGTCGCGCTTGTCGATGCCGTCTTCATCGGCCTCGGCCTCTGGGTCCTCCAAGTCCCACTGGCACTGGTCATCGCCGTCATCACTTTCTTCGCCGGCTTTATCCCCATCATCGGTGCGGTCACCGCCGGCGCCTTGGCTGTCATCATCGCCTTGGTATCCAACGGCCTGACCAATGCGCTGCTCGCGCTGGCGCTAATCATCATTGTCCAGCAGGTAGAAAGCAACGTCCTCCAGCCCATCCTGCAGTCCAAGGCCATGGGCCTGCACGCGGCCATCGTCTTGCTCTCCATCACCGTGGGCTCCACCCTGGCCGGCATCGTTGGCGCTTTCCTCGCCGTGCCAGTCGCCGCGACCATCGCCGTTGTCCTGCGCTACCATGCAGAAATGGCCGCCCTGCGCGCCGGCGAGGTTTCCCCCGATGACATCGAAATCGTCACCGGATCCAAGTCAGTATCCGAAGACGACGAAGCTGAGGATGCGGACAATACAGACCCCGAGGCCGAGCGCACCGGCGAAGAAGGCGACGGCGAGATCCCCCTCGAAGAGTCTCCTCGCAAAAAGGTAAAGCAGCTTTTCGCGGCCATGAGCCCGCTAACTTAAAACCGCCCTTCCTCCGCCGTGCGAGACGGCGAGGAAGGCAATGGAGGCATCGGCTAGCGCAAGAAGCCTAAATCGGCCGCGGCAGCGGCCAACTGGCGGGCGCTGCGGTCCAAGACGCCAGCCCAGGTGCCCATCGATTCCTCATTAGCGGAATCAGAAACCTGCTTCAGCAGCGTGCAAGGCACACCAAAGCGCTGGCAGGTAGCGGCAATAGAATAGCCCTCCATATCGCATAGCTGGGCTTTTTTCACCAGCTCATTGCGCAATGCGGTAGTAGAGATAAACATGTCACCGGTGGCCAATCCGCGTGCCGGGAGCTCGCCGGAGGTCTCCAGCTCGATGAATTCTGGCAGAAGGTAACGGCTGATATCGGTCAGCACTTCTAGCTTGAAATCGTGCTTGGTTGCTTTATTGATCTCGAAGACGCCATCCATGCCATCGACAAGCGCGCCCGCCGTTCCGATATTGACCACGCGCTCAGGCAAAGCATCGTTTGCGCGAGCCTCTGCCAATACTTCGGTCAGGCAAATCGCGGCTGGAACCGTGCCGATACCGGTAATGAGCAGCGCTTCACCGTCTGGAATGTGCGCAGCTTCGGCGTCCACGGCCGCCACGAATAATGTTCGTCCAGATAAATTTTCCATGCCTGCGACAATACCTGCACCCCACGTGGTCGCTGGACTCGCCGGCACAGATGCTTGTCCTTCTGCACCGCTGGCATCACTGTTTTCGGCGGCACCCGAGTTACAGAATTCCAGCGACAAGCCCCAATGTCCCAGCTATGGTCTAAGGACAGCCCTTTCCCATATCCCCACTATTTTCTGCTGCGCTTTAGTCTAAGGAATCTCTCGTGAGTAAGTACAACCCTTCGCAGGAACCAGAATCATCCCCCGCCGCACAAGCAAGCTCGTCGCCGGACGCTGGGCCGCGCGCAGAGGCCCAGGAAGGCACCGAAGAAAGTAAAGGCAAGCGGGTCGCGATGATCACCATCGCCATCATCGCTGTTATTGCCTTGGTGGCGGGAGTGACCTTTTCCTTTAATAGACCGGCAAGCTCTAGCGATGAGGCCGCGGAGCCCGCATTTTCTGATTTACAACAATATTCCGCTAAGAATGCACCCGGTTCAGAGGAAACTGAATCCACCGCCACCGCGGACGGACCTACGCCTCAAAAGCAGGAAGAGCCTGCTTCTACGGAAGAAAAATGCGGCACTTACTACGGGGAAGCGATTAGCCAGCTCCATCGGCCCATCCAATTATATTGCGATGACAGCTGGCTTTATGTGGCCGAATCTGGCACCTCGCATTTCTCGCTCTTCCAGTGGAGCGGCAACGGCTAGGATGGGCTACGCCCGGATGGCGTTATCCATCCAGCGGAAATTTCCTGCTATACCCGCGGCAACTTGGAGAAAGAAAATGTGCCAGAAGATCTAATTGAGGAAATTGAGCCATGCTAGTAACAATCCGCCTAGTTACTAGGAGACACCCACCGTGACGAAACCCAACTTTTTAATTGGCCATAAAGCAATGAAAGTCGCGCTACAAATTCGACCAAGATGAACTCATGCAAAGGAGCTCCCTCGTTGACTAATAATAATTCTTTGGGTCAGCCGGATCCCTCTCAGCACCAGTCATGGAATTCCTCTTCCCCTACCGGAGATTCCACAGGTAATACTGGGAAAAGTGGCAAGGCCACACGCTTGGCGATGATCGTCCTAGCAATCATTGCCATCATCGCAATCACCGCCGGAGTCACGTGGGCGCTCACGAATAGCAGCGATTCTGCTGATTCCACTGACGCCGATGCCTTTGTCCCCGTCACCTCGTCTCAAGAGGAAAACAAGGATGAGGGCACAGCCGCAGAGAAACCTGAACCTGCGACGAAGACGACAACGGAGACCCAGATCCGCTCCGATCAATCCACTGGGAATGATCAATGCGATGGCCGCTACATCATGATCGTCGAGTCTGCCATCATTCCGGTGGGCGAAGATCCGTCAGCAGAGACGCAACGCGTGCAAAACAAATACCCGGGTTCCAAGATTCTTTCCGGCAATGCCTGTAGTTCTCTCCGCGGCCAAGTCGACGGAGGCACAGCATATGCGATCTACTTCGACGCCGGCCACAGCGTGGACAAAGTCTGCGAACTCAAGGCTGCATACGGCGGCAACGCCCGATCCCTAAATAACAACGCAGACTTCAGCGATCCCTGTTAAGAGGGGAGTTCTGCCTTTCGGCGATGACTCTCATGAAGTTCGCACCACAAATGTCTACAGCTACCGCGTTCTCCTCGGATTCGCCCTAGCATCGAGCGAATCGCGGTTGCTGTAGACGTTTGTGCGCTTGGTGCACGAGTCTTAGCGCAAGCGGTGGCCTATGAAGCCGGCGGCCAGGGTATTGCCGGAGGATTGCTCAATGAGCAGAAAGTTTCCCACGGCGCCGCGGGCGGCGTAATCCTCCACGGGCAGTTCGGCCTGGGTCTGGATGGTGATATGGGCGATATCGTTCATAACAACGGCCTCAGGATCATCAACGTCAGATACGCCATCGAGATCCAAGGTGCGGGAAAGAGCAGCGATGCGGGCCTTGACCAGGGAGGAACCATAGCGCAGCTTGAGCATCTGACCAGGTTTTAGGTCTTTTTCGGTAAGGCCTACCACCGTGGCAGCGAATTCCCGGGTGGCCGGGGGACGCTGGGCGCCGGCGAGGAGATCGCCGCGGGTGAGATCGACGTCATCGGCAAGCAGTAGCGTCACCGAATCACCGGCAGCGGCCGAGGAAGCTGGACCGTCGGCGGTATCGATCTGGGTGACGGTGCTGGTGCGGCCTTCGGGCAGGTGCACCGTATCGCCCACGGAGATGGACCCGGCCTTCACGCGGCCGGCGTAGCCACGGTAATCGGTGGCGTGCTCGCGGATTACGTACTGGATGGGAAAGCGAAAGTCCAGCTCATCGGCGCGTCCGGTGGCGACGGGGATGGTCTCGAGCACCTCAAGGACGGTGGGGCCGGTGTACCACTCCATGGTTGTAGAGCGCTCGACCACGTTATCGCCCTTGAGCGCGGAAATGGGCACGACGGTGGTATCGGTAATGTCTAGGCGCTGGGCAATCTTATGGAATTCGGCCTCGATATCGCGGAAGACCTGCTCGTCATAGTCCACGAGGTCGATCTTATTGACGGCTAGGACGACGTGGCGCACGCCCAGGAGCGCGGCCACGTTGAGGTGGCGGCGGGTTTGTTCGACGACGCCGTGGCGGGCATCGATAAGCAGCACCACCACCTGCGAGGTGGACATGCCGGTGACCGTATTGCGGGTATACTGCACGTGGCCTGGGGTATCGGCGAGGATGAAGGTGCGCTTATCGGTGGCAAAGTAGCGGTAGGCCACGTCGATGGTAATACCTTGCTCGCGCTCGGCGCGCAGGCCATCAACAAGCAGGGAAAGATCCATGCCATCGAAACCGCGATCGGAGGAGGAACGCTCCATGGACTCGACCTGATCCGCGAGCACGGACTTGGTGTCATAGAGCAGCCGGCCGACGAAGGTGGATTTGCCGTCATCAACGGAGCCGGCGGTGCATAAGCGCAGGGTATCGCGCTGTTTGAGGGCGCCGACATTGGGCGCGAGGGTAGTCGTCATCAGAAGTAGCCTTCCTTCTTGCGGTCTTCCATGGCGGATTCAGAAAGTTTGTCATCGGCGCGGGTGGCACCGCGCTCAGACAGGGTGGAAATGGAGATTTCCGCGAGCACCTCATCGGGGCTGGAGGCGGTGGATTCGACGGCGCCGGTGCAGGACATATCGCCGACGGTGCGGTAGCGCACGGTGCGGGTCTCTAGCTGCTCATCGTCTTTCGGCCCACCCCATTCACCTGGCGAAAGCCACATGCCGCCGCGGTTGAAGACCTCGCGCTGGTGCGAATAATAAATGGGCGGCAACTCGAGCCCGCGCGCGCCGATGTATTCCCAAATATCGGATTCGGTCCAGTTGGAGATGGGAAAGACGCGCACGTTTTCGCCGGCCATCTTGCCGCCGTTGTACAGATCCCACAGCTCGGGACGCTGGCGGCGAGGGTCCCACCCGCCGAAGGAATCGCGGATGGAAAAGATGCGTTCCTTGGCGCGGGCGCGCTCCTCATCGCGGCGGGCCCCGCCCAGCACGGCGTCGTACTCGCGCTTGGCGATGGTCTCTACCAGCGGCACCGACTGCAGCGGGTTGCGCGTGCCATCGGGCCGTTCCTGCAGCTCGCCGCTATCGATCCAGTCTTGAACGTGGGCGACGTGGAGGCGGGCGCCGGATTCCGCAACCAGGTCATCGCGGAATTTGATCACCTCGGGGAAGTTATGACCGGTATCCACGTGGAGCAATTCAAAAGGCACCGTGGCCGGGGCGAAGGCGCGACGGGCCAGCTCGAAGACGACAACGGAGTCCTTGCCGCCGGAAAAGAGGAGGCCTACCTTATCGAATTGCCCGGCCACCTCGCGCAGGATGTGGATGGATTCATTTTCTAGGTCTTGTAGGTGTGGGGAAAGTGTGCTCATTATTCGTGTAACCCGCATTCTGTCTTGCCATCTCCAAATACTCGCCCGGAGCGGGCGTCCTCACCGTCGCCGACCGGGAAGGTCAACGGCGCATCGCCGATGGACCGGTATCCCTGCAGGGTCAGCGGGTGGATGATGAGGTCATTATCTGCGATGTACTGATCGGTATCGTCCAAGTTCCAAGTGATAATCGGCGAAATCTTTAACCGCCCAGTGCGGTCCAGGCTGAGCGCCGGGGCGTGAGCGCGGTGCTCGGAATCGGCCCGGCGCAGGCCCGTGACCCATCCGGCATAAGGGTCCATGGCCATATTCAGTGGCTCCACCTTGCGCATGCGGTTATAGGCGGCAGTATCGCGCGCGTACAGGCGCGGGCCGTACACCTCATCTTGCTCTTCGGGGCTCAGCAGCGGCAGTACGCGAACAAGGGGGAGATCCGGGTAGCGCTTATCCACCTCTTCGGCCACTTGGAGGGTTTCTGGAAAGTGCCAGCCGGTATCGATGAAGAGGAGATCCGCTGCGAGCCCGGCGCGGTGGGAGAGCTCTGCCAGCACGGTATTTTCCATGGACATGGTGACCGCAAGCCGGCCAGGGGCGTGCTCGGCGGCCCACTCGGTGATGTTTTCTGCGGATTCGTAGGCGAGCTTATCCGCCCATTTGTCCGCTAGCTGTTCATTGCGCGCGGCCACCTCGGTGGAAAGCGGCGCGGTATCGCGCGTGCCTTCGGGCGAGATGTGGGGATCGCGGAAGGGCTTTCCGCCATCCAGCAGGTTCGTCGTTGGGTTCATGAGCTCACACACTAGGCAACCCTGGCACCTGACGCAGCACGTTTTTCCGGAAACGGCGCTGAGCTTGGCCAAAGGGAAGAATAAAATGTTTTATTTCTGAACCAAGCTGACTAGCTTTATAGACAATGTAGTCTATCGCGGGCCTACCGGATTTGCCCGAGGAGGAACTTTTATGCAGCGTGTTGCCATCATTGGAGAAGGCCCTGCCGCCTTATCCACCACGGAAAGACTTCTGAGCGCCGGTATGTGCGTAGACCTCATCTCAGAAAAAACTGCACCGTTCGGTCTACTTCGCCGGTTCGCGGGGCTTGCCGGGGTGCTCGAGGAGGCTGTGCCGCACGAGTGCGCACCGGGTACTACTCCGCGGCTGCGCCTACTGGGAAACGTACGCGTGGGAGTAGACGGCGATATCAACCATAACGAGGTCCACCAGTTGGCCGCCCACGGTGACCGTGAGCTCATCATCATGGAATTAAAAGCCCGTGGCATTCCCGTCACCTGAACTGGCCCCCGAAAGTTGGACTGGTTTAATTCTAGGTGATGAGGGGTTCAAGGGTCTGATTCCGATATTGCATC
>NZ_JASPHQ010000010.1 GCF_030227225.1 Corynebacterium rhinophilum | reverse complement strand
ATGCAATATCGGAATCAGACCCTTGAACCCCTCATCACCTAGAATTAAACCAGTCCAACTTTCGGGGGCCAGTTCAACTCTGGGAAAGCGGCGGGCGCTGCTACCGAAGGCGGTAGATGGTCTATCTACTTGCGCTTCATCGGGTTCTTCAAACGCTCGTTGCGGCGCTTCTTGAGCACCTGCGTGCGCTGGTAGTCGCGGTGCAAGCGGCGCTCGCGGGCCATCTTGCGCTGGAACTGCTGCGCCTCGCGGTACTCGAGGTAAATGATGTCCTGGCTCAAGTCCTTGTAGATGGCGAACATCAAGCCAATGACGATAAACAAGAACGGCAGCGCCGCCACGATGGTGACGTTCTGCAGGTTGGACAGCGCGTCCTCATTGACCAAAAGCAGGGTGAGGCCAACGGCTGCGGTCAGGGCACCCCACATGGCGGAGAGCCACGGCTTCGCGGTTGCGGCACCGTTTTGGGTCATCGAACCCATCACGGTGGAAGCGGAGTCCGCGGAGGTAATGAAGAAGGTGGACAGCAAGATGACGGCGACGACGCCGGCAATGAAGCCACCAGGCAGGTTGTGCAGGAGATTAAACAGCTCTACCTCGGCGGATTCGCCGGTGATGGATTCGCCGTTTTGCTCCATGTGGATTGCGGTGCCGCCGAAGATGGCGAACCACAGTGTGGAAACGCCGGCTGGGATGAGCAGGACGCCTAGGCAGAACTCGCGGACGGAACGGCCGCGGGAAATGCGCGCCAAGAACATGCCCACGAACGGGGACCAAGAAACCCACCATGCCCAGTAGAAGATGGTGTAGCCAGACAGCCACTCGCCGGCGGTGCCGTTTTCGGATTCTGCGGTACGGCCGATCATCTCGGTGAAGTAGTTGAAGTAGTTACCGATGGATCCTGGAACCTGGTTCAGGATGGTCACCGTTGGGCCCAAGATGAAGACGAAGATGGCCAGCACCGCAGCCAAGACCATGTTGGCATTGGACACGTACTGAATGCCCTTGCCCACACCGGAGAGCGCGGACAACAAGAAGGCCAGGGTCAGGACCAAGACAATACCGATAACCACGGACTGGGTTGGGTTATCGATGATGCCGGATGCCTCCAGGCCAGCCTGGATCTGCAGCGCGCCAAGGCCCAGGGAGCAGGCGGTGCCGAAGACGGTGGCGAAGATGGACAGGATGTCAATGAATTTGCCCAATCCGCCGTTGGCCCGGCGCTCGCCGATGAGCGGGACGAAGGCCTGGCTCAGCAGCTGCTTGCGGCCGATGCGGTAGGTGGAGTACGCGATGGCCAAACCAACGATGGCGTACACAGCCCAGGGGTGCAGCGTCCAGTGGAACATGGCATAGGCCATGGACGATCCCACGTTTTCCGTTCCCCGGCCGGGAGTGCCGTCGCGGTAGTTCGCGAGCGGCTCGGAAGCGCCGTAGAACATCAGGCCGATGCCCATACCGGCAGCGAACATCATGGCAATCCACGAAGGCGTGGAAAATTCCGGTTCCTCATTAATATGGCCCAACCTGATGGAGCCAAACTTGGAGGAAGCGATGAAGATAACGAAGGCCACGAAGACGGTGCCAAAGAGCACGTAGGCCCAACCGAACTTATCGACGACCCACGTCAGGGCCGCGGAAGAAAAGTCCGCGAAGTTATCCGGTGCGGCAAGGCCCCAGATAACGATGGCGGCAACGAGCACACCCGCAATCCCCATGATGGTCCAGTCAATCGGGATATTATCGCGGTCTGCGGCGATTTCGATTTCCGGATCGTCATACTCTTCGGGGTGGAACCCCTCAGAGTTGATCATGTCCTGGATCTGGCTCGTCGCCGTCTGCTCGTCCAGTGCCTCTTCTACCGTTTGATAATCCTCAATCGGCTGATCACTCGAAGCAGTAGAGGTGGTCCCAGCAGGCGCTTCACCGGGCCCCTTTCCTTCTTCGGGCACACCAGTGCCGTTATTTTCAGTATTAGTCATGCTCTCTACAGTGGCGGCGCGACCCCAATTTTTCAAACCGTTTTGTTAACAAAACCCCAGCTTACGCACATTTTTGGGTATTTCCTTAAGGCTTCCTGCACGCCCATAGGCTGCATATCCCCACGTAGACAGCTTTTAGGCGTCACACGCCCGAGAAATATAACGATTCGATAACATATATAAAAGCATGAAACCACCTGTTAGCACGACTAATTGTGACGTTTTATACGCTGCATAGAAATAACCTGCGGACAGCTCAACAAGTGTTCAATTAGCGGACCGTCAGCGGGCATCCAACGCGGCATCGTATAACTCCCGATTCGACACCCCAGTCCCCTTGGCGGCCTGCTTGCACGCGTCCTTCAAGCGCATGCCGGCCGCGGCCAACTCCAAGGCCTGCGGGACAAGGTCAGCGGCGGTCACGGCAGCGCCGGTTCCGCCTTCGATGACCACGGTAATTTCGCCCTTGACTCCCTCGCTCGCCCATTCGGCCAGCTCAGCTAACGAGCCGCGGCGCACTTCCTCGTACGTCTTGGTCAGCTCGCGGCAGACCGCGGCGAGTCGATCGCCGCCGAGGACCTGGGCGGCATCGGCAAGCGTCTCGGCGATGCGGTGGGGCGATTCAAAAAACACGATGGCGCGTTTTTCATTGCGCAGCGATTCCAGCCATGCCTTTCGCGGACCGGGCTTGCGCGGAGGGAATGCATCGAAGAGGAAGTGGCCCACGCCCAGGCCAGACAAGGCAAGCGCCGTGGGCACCGCTGAGGGGCCCGGGAAACACGTCACGGGAATATCTCTTTCGGCGGCCGCGGCCACCAGTGACAGGCCCGGATCGGAGATGATCGGCATGCCGGCGTCGGTGACCACGAGGACGGTGCCGTGCTGGGCGGCATCGATAAGCTGCTGCGCACGCGCCTGTTCATTGTGGTCGAAGTTGGATACCACGGATCCGGACATCTCGATACCCAGGGCCTGCGCCAGGTTGCGCACGCGGCGGGTATCTTCGGCAGCGATGACATCCGCATGCGCCAATGCCTGCATCAGACGCGCCGAGGCATCACCGACATTTCCCAAGGGCGTGGCGGCAAGGATAACGCCGCGCGGAAGTGGTTCCAGACCTAAAGCTGACATGCCTCTAGCATTCCACATTCTCCTATGCGCCCGCGCGCAGGCTCGTCGCCTAAACTCTTCTTCGTGACTATTGCTACCGCTGCCCCCGCTAGCTCACCGCGCACCCCGCATAACCGCGTGATGCCACCGGCACCGCGTACCTACACGTGGGGCAAGGCCGATTGGATAAGCACAGGCATCATCGCCGTTCTCGCACTAATCACCCGGTTCGTGGGTCTTACCGCGCCGGTATCCCAGGGCACGCCCGTCTTCGACGAAAAGCACTATGTGCCCCAAGCCTGGGACATGGTCAAAAGCTGGGATAGCTTATTCATCGGCGGCATCGAGACCAACCCAGGCTTTGGGCTCGTGGTTCACCCGCCGCTGGGCAAGCAGATTATCGCCCTTTCGGAATGGGTCTTTGGTTATACCCCGCTGGGCTGGCGCTTGATGACGGCCCTCTTCGGCGTCGCCACCGTCCTGATGACCATGGCGCTGGCCCGCCGGTTGTCCTTTTCCTGGCAGGTGGCTACCTTTGCCGGCATTTTAGCCGTGTGCGATGGCGTCCTCTTGGTCTCCGCAAAATTCGGCATGCTGGATATCTTCCAGGTCTTTTTTATCGTCGCCGCTGCGTGGGCGCTTGCCCACGATCATCAACAAATGCGCGAGCGCCTCCACCAAGCCCTGTTGAACGACGGGATGGGCACCTCCCCATTCGGACCGCGCTTTGGCTTCCGGTGGTGGCGCTTTACCGCCGGCGTCTTCCTAGGACTATCGCTCGCCGTGAAGTGGTCTGGGCTGTACTACATCATGTTTTTCGGGTTGCTCTGCGTCTTTAGTGATCTCTCACTGCGCCGCAAGTATGGCATTCGCCGCTATATCGTGGGCACGCTCATCCGCGATACTCCCGCGGCCCTCGCTTCTCTGGTGGCCGTGCCCGTGCTCATTTATGTGTGGAGCTGGCGCGCGTGGTTTGCCTCAGAGACCGCGGTCTACCGGCACGCCAAAGTGGATGGAACCATCGGGGAAGACTCGTGGCTCATGCACTTACCGGAGCCGGTGGCCGGCTGGTTTTATTACCACTTATCCGTATTGGATTTTCACGCCAGCTTGACCTCTTCTGGTGGCCACCACCACCCGTGGGATTCCAAGCCGTGGGCATGGCTGGCCGGCGCCCGGCCCATCTTGTACTACTCCAGTACGGATCTGGAATGCAGCGGCGGTGGCGAATGCCGCAAGATGCTCTACCTCTTTGGCACCCCGGCTATCTGGTGGCTGGTGGTCCCCGCGGTGCTCTGGGGACTGTGGTCGCTTATCATCCGCCGCAACCGCGCCTTCCTCATTCCCCTCGTGGGCTTCGCGGCCGGGTTCCTCCCGTGGCTAGCTGCCTTTGACCGGCAGATGTACTTCTTTTATGCCACCGCATTTATCCCGTTTGTCATTGTGCTTCTTGCCCTCGCGCTGGGCCAGATGGTCGGACGCGGTAAGCCCATAAGGTGGCGCTGGATAACGCGAATCGTTGGTGGGACGATGCGGCGGGGAACGCTTGCCGCCGCCTGCTACCTGACGCTGGTGGTCGCGATGTTCTTCTACTTCGCGCCCATCTTATACGGCTTCATCATCCCGGAATCTTGGTACCAGTCCATGATGTGGCTGCCCAGCTGGAAATAGGTAGCAGAAACCCGATCTACTTAGTGCGGCTGCGCGTTCAGGGATTTCCACCACGCGCGCACCAGGTAGCCCTTCTCGGCCGCCCATGCCCAGGCCAGGCTGATGGTCGATAGCGCGGTAGCGATGAGCAAATAGACCTGCTCCAGGGTGACGGTCCCCAGCGCAATATCGCGCACGCCAAAGCCAAAAAGAAACGCAAACATCGTGGCGGATACCGGGAACAGCCCGGTCACAGACGCTGGGCGCCACGCGCTCCACAGCAGGCCACACGCCATGCCAAAGCGCACGGCCGCGCCTTCCATCAGCAGGTTGGCGCGCTCTGGATCGGCCGCGGGGTCCAGCACCGAACCCTCTGCGCCCATCGGTACCAGGCCGGAGGCGCGTACCACCTGCACGATGGCCCACACCGCAAAGACAAGTCCCATGACCACCAAAGCGATGCGCGCCACCGTGAGGTTGGCCTGCCTAGCACTCGATGCCCGCTTCCACTCCGGTTCTACCCCAGCGAGGATCACCTCTGAGAGGTCCGTCGGCGGCGCCATCCCGGAATCCGCCGGTTCCACGAAGCTTAAGGAACGCGATAGCGCCGCTGCCTTATCGCGAAAGGCCCGGCACTCCGCGCAGTGTTCTAGGTGGGCGTCGATGACGTCAGCGGAAAGCTCCGCTTCTTCCCCATCCAGCTGGGCGGAAATCGCCGCTTGCACTTGGCTATGCGTCAACATTGCTTAACGCCCTATCCAAGCTCGCCCGGCCAGAACCAAAAATAACGATCATCAGCAGTGACATGCACAGCACCAGGGGGTACTCGATGCCACCGTCGCCTGCAAAGAGGCCATTGCCCCAGTGCACGAAGTACAGCGCGCCCACCATGTCCACGGCCAGCGCCGCAGCGGCAAAAGTGGTCAACAGACCAATGACGAGGAAGGCGCCGCCTACCATTTCCCCGATTGCGGCGGCATAACCGGCAATCTGTGGCTGCGGGATGCCGAGGGCAGAAAACTGCCCCACAGTCTCATCCATTCCGTCCATGAACATCTTGTCCACGCCGTGCGCGATAAAAATGAGTCCGAGGACCAACCGAAAAAGCAACAACGCGGCATCGCGAACGGCAGGTCTATTCATGGTCAATAGACTACATCGAATGCCCACCCCAACGCGAAGACGCCACTGCCCCACCCGCTGAGCTCGCAATTTCACCAACTAGCTAGGTACACACTGCGCCTCGCCCGCCATCGCTGCTTCAATGGAAAAGACAAGGAAAATAGGCACTACACAGCAACAGGAGAACCTCCCATGGATACTGAAACCACTACCGAAGAACGAACCCCGCTAGCGTACGACGAAAACGGTATAGCCCGCACGCCGTGGGCCGTGACATCGTCGCTGCTAACGAATTATTACGACACCGAATGGGGCCTTCCCATTAGGGATGAGGCCGGACTGTTTGAGCGCCTGAGCTTGGAGTCCTTCCAGTCTGGGCTTTCCTGGGCCGTGGTATTAAAAAAGCGCCCCGCCTTCCGCGAGGCCTTTTGCCACTTTGATCCAGAAAAGGTCGCGGAATTCGGCGAGGCCGAGGTGGAGCACTTGCTTGCCGATGCCACCATTATCCGCAACGAGCCCAAGATCCGCGCCACCATTAATAATGCAAAGGCCACCATTAAACTGCGCGAAGGCGGTGGCTTAGCGGATTTTATTTGGAGCTTTCAGCCCGCAGAAAATATCTATCCCGAGGTTATGGAGGATATCCCGAAAAAGAGCCCCGAGTCGCAGGCAATGTCGCGGGAATTGAAGAAGGCCGGTTTTAAGTTCGTGGGGCCGGTGACCTGCTTTGCGCTCATGGAGGCTATCGGGATGGTCGATACCCATCTCTTGGGCTCTCACCGCCGGGCTACCTCCGGCGTATGGCCGGAGGAAACCGAAAAGCTCCACCGAAGGGAGAATGCAGCCGACTAATTATCCCGCGCGTCGAGCGGCCAGGTCATCGCGGCGACCTACCCCATCGGGCCCGGCGTGTGGGCCATCAAAGTCACCGTCTTCATCGTCGCTGTAGCTTAAGGGAAGGTGCTCAAAG
The DNA here is from genome assembly GCF_030227225.1 of Corynebacterium rhinophilum. Lineage (GTDB taxonomy): Bacteria > Actinomycetota > Actinomycetes > Mycobacteriales > Mycobacteriaceae > Corynebacterium > Corynebacterium rhinophilum. The sequence continues at coordinate 82,604 of NZ_JASPHQ010000010.1, read as the reverse complement.
TCGGGGCTTTCATCGTCGATTTCGACGACGACCGCACCCGGACGGCGCAGGTTGCGGGGGATCTTCAACGCCTCATCATCGGTATTGTGAACGCCCAACCGCGCCCGGCGCAGGTGCTTTACGCGGCGGCGCAAGAGTGCTTGCTCTTGGCGGACTTGTGCGCGCAACGCCACCAGATAGATGCCGGTCAGAACGCCGACGATACCTGCCAGCCACCAGGTCCATCCGCCAGCCACAATGCCGAGGGCCACGGTGAGGACCGCTGCGATGGCTAGGCCGATAAGCGTGCGCTGGCGGCGCTGGTAGCGCGTAGCGGACTTTTCCTTATCTGCCACTGGGTCCCAGCCTCCACGGCCAAGGCGGCGCTGAGCAAATGCCACCTCGTCCTCAGAAAGATCAGTATTCAGCGCCGCGTCCTCAGCACCACGGGCACCGTACTCATCTACTTCGGCCGATTCCTCTAGTACACCATCGTGCTCTGTCTCTGCGGAATCGGTTTCTGCGGTATCCGGCTCTTCTGCATCAATGACTGGGGCGGGATCAACCGCACCCGGATACATCAGGTCTACCGGGGAGGTATAGGTCTCGTCGTAGTCGTACGCGTCCTCAGCAATGTCTGCTGCCACCGGCGCAGTGAATGACTCGGTGGAATTGGCAACCACACCGCCGCGGCGGCGCTTGCGCTTTGCACCATCTTCTTCCCCGTCGGCGCGCTCATCATCAAGCAAAACATCATCGGCATCGTCTGTATCCGCATTTGCATCGTCGGAAGCGCTAGACGTACGTGCGCTATCGGCGGCAGTGGTGGCATCGGTGGTATCAGCGGTGTCAGCTGCCGCGGCCGGAGTCGCCGATTCCTCAATGATTTCACCCTCAATGGTCTCTGCAGCGTCTTCAACTGGGGCGGAGTGTTCATCGTGCGCGTCCGCCCTGTCCTCGTCGGTGGCAGAGCGGAATGCGCGGCCACCAACGCCGAAGGGTTGTGCCCGGGCGCGGCGGGCAGCACCGGCGATGGTCCGCGACTGTGCGCGGGAAGCGCGGTCCTCTGCTTCATCCTCGATCAGCACGTCATCGACGTCTACCTCGCGGTCTGAGCCCTCAGTGGAAGCGGGTACGACCTCGTAGTCTTGGTCTTCATCCGCAGCACTGCGGTGGACATCGTCAGCCCGCAAGCGCGGGCGGCGGCGGCCGGCGACATTGCCGGAATCGCCGGAAAAGAGCACGCGGGTATCCTCAAAGGCCTCTCCGGTGTGGCTCATCGGGCGATTGCTCCTGCCCAGGAGCCACGGCGCGAGAACGAAGAGCCACACCACGATGATTGCAATAACTGGCACAGCTGTGGACACGACTTAAGGACCTTCCCTTGGAGTGCAAATGATTTACTCCACTCTAATCGCCACAACCGCACTTTAGGGGCCACAGAAGCCGCAAATTACAATGTTGTTACTTATGTGAAAATTGAGAAAGCATTACCCGGAATTACGCATGTTTTTCACACCAACCGCCCAGCTTGGCGCAGCCGCTCAACCGCCGTGGAGGAATAGTCTTCCTTAACCAGGGCCACGAAATGGTGATCCCGCCAAGCACCATCGATATGCAGGTTGCGGCGCAAATACCCCTCGGCGCGAAATCCATTGGCCCCCAGCACGCGCCCGGAAGCGGGATTTTGCTCCAAATAGGTAGCAGTCACCCGGTGCAGGCCTACCCGCCCAAAGGCGTGATCCACTCCCAAGGCGGTAGCCGCTGTAGCGACGCCGGCACCCTGCACGGCGGAATACACCCAATAGCCAATCCAACAGTCCCGGATGCTGCCATGCTGAATATTGCCAAGTGTTACCTGGCCAACGAATTTTCCCCCGAGCTCAATGGCCAAGGGGATTACCTGCGCATCGCGCGCGGAGTTGCGCAGAAAAATGAGGTAATTCCACCAGGCCTGCGAGTTGTGGGCTTGTGCCCAGGTGGTCGCTTGGGTAGGCTCCACCGGCCGGAGCAATGGTTCATCCTCAATGCGCTGGCGCCGCCACTCGGGACCATCCGAGCGCAGCAAGGGTCTCAGCCGCATTCGCCCGCCAGACGGCAGTGTCCCCGAGGAAGGAAGCTGCACCGTCGGCGTCGCCTCCGGCCAACCGGGATGCAGATCATCAGTGGGCCCGGTGACTGGATGGCGCAGCTTGGCTGAGGCGGTACCGAAAGGGTCAAGCATTAGCTGCGCTGGGTCAGAAATAAGACGTCAACAACATCGCCCGGGCGGATCTCGGTGACTTCCTCCGGTACGCGGATCATGGCATTAGCCTCTGACAGTCCGGCCAGAAGGTGCGCCGGCGCGCCGGTCGCACCGCCAAGGCCCTCGACCAAGTAATCGGCGGTCTCGGCATCGCGCATCAAGCGGGCACGGATGAAACCACGGCGTCCGGGGCGGGAATCAATGTGGTTGAGCGCGCGGGCACGCACCACCCGGCGGTGGGCGTTGCGCTTGCCCAAGGCCAGGCGAATCAAGGGTCGAATATAGATTTCGAAAATAACCAGCGACGATACTGGGTTCGAGGGAAGGAGGAAGGTGGGGATGCGTTCATCTCCTACCAGCCCAAAACCTTGCACGGATCCTGGGTGCATAGCCACGCGGGAGGTATCGATATCGCCGATTTCCGCCAAAATCTCGCGGATTTGCTCGGCACCGGCGCCACCAACGGCACCGGTAATAACGAGGGCCTCGCTGCGCGTGATGTGGGTTTCTAGCACTTCCCGGATACGGCGCGGTTCGCCTTCGGCAATGCCCACGCGGACCACGTCCGCCCCCGCTTCTTTTGCAGCGGCAGCCAAGGAATACGAGTTCACATCAAAGACTTGGCCTAGGCCCGGTTCCTTGTCCACATCAACGAGCTCGCGGCCAAAGGACACGATGGTCACGCGCGGGCGCGGATAAACCAACACCTTGGAGCGGCCCACGGCGGCCAGCAGGCCAATCTGTGCTGGGCCAAGGACGGTGCCAGAGGATACGGCGACATCGCCGGGCTGAATATCATCGCCCACGCGGCGGACGAAGTCGCCCGAGCGCACCGTCCGGTGCGCCGTGATGCGCTTGCGGCCACGGTCGGTCCACTCGAGGGGAAGGACGGCATCGGCAAGCGTGGGCAAGGGAGCACCCGTATAGACCCGCACGGCTTGCTTGGGCTGCAGGCGCAGCGGCTGCTTCGAACCGGCCGGAACCTCGCCCACGACGGGCAGGGAACGCTCGACCTCTGGCGGGGCGGGCTGCGTGGCGGCGTCATCGGCCTGCTCAGCCGACTCCTCCCCCTCGCTGCCGTCTTGATCCTGATTCTTCGGGCGCCGGACCTTCAGCCCGCGCTCGCCGCCGATATCAACGGCGCGTACCGCATAACCATCGATGGCCGCCTGGGGAAAGCCCGGTAAGGGCTGATTGGCCTGCACCTGCTCGGCGCACATTAACCCCAGCGCATTAGAAATGCTCATCCGCACCGGCTCCGGGGTCGTCGCCGCATCAGTAACCAGCGCCAACTGGTCATCAACTGAACGCATACGGTCTCTGCCCGCCCTTTCTTCTTGCCCTCTTACCTTGCTTCCCTCAACGCACGTGCGCGCGGTGCAAGGTAATTAGTTAAGGCCTTGTTCCGCCTCGAAATCGGACATGATTTGTTTAATAGCTTTATACAGCGCCGGGCCGTATTTTTCATCGCGCAGGCCAAAGTCCACGTTAGCCGGGATATAACCACCGGGGTTGCCTAAATCGTGGCGCTTGCCCTCGTGGACCACCACGTGGACGGGCTCGCCTTCTTCAATGAGCAGCTCGATGGCATCGGTAAGCTGCAATTCCCCGCCCTTGCCCGGTTCGATCCGGCGCAGCGCATCAAAGATCTTGCGGTCCAAAAGGTAGCGCCCCGTAGCAACCAGGTTGGACGGTGCGTCCTCTGGGTCCGGCTTTTCTACCATGCCGACGACCTTTTTCACACCCGGCGCGTCAGTATCTTCTACGTCAAAAACGCCGTAGTTAAACGTCTGCTCTTGTGGTACTGCAAACGCGCACAGCACGCTGCCGCCAAGCTCAGCACGAACGCGCGCCATATCTGCCATGACGGTAGCCGGCAGCACGATGTCATCCGGCAGCATGACGGCAAAAGAGTCCTCGTCCTCTGCCAGGACTTCTTCCGCCAGCCCCACGGCATGGCCCAAGCCCAAGGGCTTTTCTTGCTCTACCGCGATGGGCTCAATGAGCTGGTGGGCGCGGTTGACCTTGGCCACCTGCTCATCCTTGCCGCGGGAATCTAAGGTTTCTACCAGATCCGGAAATTCCGCAAAATGGCGCATTACTTCTTGCTTTTCGGGTGCGGTAATGACCGCAAGGCGGCGCGCGCCCACAGAGGCTGCCTCCTCAGCAATCAATTCGATGCCGGGAGTATCCACAACGGGCAGCAATTCTTTGGGGACGGTTTTCGTGGCGGGCAGAAAGCGGGTGCCCATGCCAGCCGCAGGAACTACAACCGTGGTGATTCCGGTGGCGGAATCTTCGAGTTCATTAGCCATGGATCTTAGGGTACAACGGCGCACTATTTTCCTGTGTAGCGCTACGCCACGGACGCTATTATTTATTTATGCCTTCTTCCAGCGATATCAAAGCTCAACTGCGCACCCGCCTGCTTCGCGCGCGCCGCGGCCTCACCGCCGATAAGCGCGCGGAATGGACCACTGCCTTGCGCGAGCAGTTAGAACCCGAGCTTGCCGGTGTATCGAGCGTCGCTGCCTATTGGCCACTGGGCTCAGAGCCGGGCGGGGCGGATTTCATCCCGTGGCTTTCCCGCCGCGTCGACCGCGTATTATTGCCCATCACCTGCGGTAACGGCGTCTTGAACTGGGCAGAATACAAGGGCCCGCACAGCATGCAGCCCGGCCAATTGGGTATTTCTGAGCCGGCCGGCCCGCGTTTTGATAGCCGCGTGCTGTGCGGTTGCGATCTGATTTTGGCCCCTGCCATGGCCATCGATGCCGCCGGAAACCGCCTGGGCAAAGGCGGCGGGTACTACGACCGCGCGCTTTCCATGGTGCCGCGCAACCACCCCGCGGTACTCGCCATGGTCTACCCCACCGAGTTCCTTGACTCTATCCCAGCCGGGTCGCACGATCGCCGCGTCGAGGCCGTGGTTACCGCCGCAGGAATCCACCGCTTTTCTTCCTAAACCGAGGGAACCGCGCAGGCGGTAGCGCAGTCCAATTATGCATGGCTCATTCTCCGTCCCCGCGAATCTCTCAATTCCTTCGCACCCTGCGCACCCCTGGCCACCGCCGCGGCGTGCTCGTGCGGCGCGTCATCGCGCTGGTCCTGCTCATTGCCGCACTGGTTTCCGCGATTTCCAGGGCGAAGGAACTGCCGCAGGTGCTGGTCTTTAGCCACGATCTGCCCGCCGGTGCGGAGCTTTCCGCCTCCGATGTCTCCCTCGAGCGCCTGCCTTCTTCTTCCATTCCTAGCAGCGCGCTTGCCGATGCCCCCTCCGATCTCGCCGGCCGCATCATCACCGCCGCCGCGGGCAGGGGTGAGGTGGTCACCAGCCAGAGACTCCTAGGCCAAGAGCTGGTGTCTAGCCTCGTCGCGAACTCGGAGTCTGACGATTCTGGAGGTGGCAGCTCCGGCCGCATGATCCCTGTAAAACTTGCCGATCCTGACATCATTCCCCACCTGCAGCACGGCGATACCGTCGATATCGTCACGGCAAGCGATGCCACCGATTCCCAGCCCGCGACCGCCCGCGTCATCGCCTCCGGCGCCCGGGTGGTCTCCACCACCACTGCGGAGGGCGAGGTTTCTTCTGCCACCGTCTTGCTCGCACTTCCTAATGAGCATGCCAATGACGTAGCCGCTGCCTCATTGAACCAACCGCTGACCGTAGTCATCGTGGGCGATCGCGCTCAGCCTCAAGCCGTTGATGCAGATGCCTCACCATAAATGCCTGCACAAAGGTTGACCACTACATCCGTCAAGTGAGTTGTGGCATTCACGTGTCCGTCAAGTTGTGAGTACTTTTAGCTTGAACTAAACTTCCCGCTTGCTCATGGTTCACACCCATCCTTATCTATTCCCAGAAAGGTTCTCCGTCTCCCATGCTCAAGGGCTTTAAAGACTTCATTATGCGCGGCAACGTGGTCGAGCTTGCCACCGCAGTCATCATCGGTTCCGCATTCACGGCGATTGTTACCTCCGTAACGGATTCCATTATTCAGCCGATCATTAACTCCTTTGGCTCCGCCGAAGTCGATGGTTTGGGCTTCCAAATCACCGATAATAAGTCCACCCTCGTAGACTTTGGCGCCGTCATTACCGCAGCGATTAACTTCCTGATCATCGCCGCAGTGGTCTACTTCCTCATCGTGATGCCGCTAAACAAGCTCACTGAAGCATCCAAGCGCCGCCAGGGTGTCGACCCAGAGGCACCGGCACCAACCTCGGAAGAACTCTTGGCAGAAATCCGCGATCTCTTGCAGGCCCAGAACGCGGGAGCTGTCTCCGCCGCAGATAAGGCACTTGGGGATGCCACTGCGGTCGAGGACACCGATGGCTCCACTGCTTCTGAGGGCAAGCACAGCCGCCACGACGACTAATTCTTGCTAAGAAGCAGTTAAGCCCGTGTCCACCTTCGCAATGAAGGAGGCCACGGGCTTTTGTAATGACTGCTTGAGCATTTTTGGCTCGCGACAAGGATAAGCAGACTATTAGCCGTGGTGCGGCGGCTGGTTTTCGCGGTAAAATTCTTCGCCGCGCTCGGCTGGCTGAGCGCCATCGCCTTCCGCTGCGGCATCCTCGAGAGTGACGATGCGCTGGGCATCGGTGCCTTCCCCACTAGCTAAGTCCTGCCCTACCGGGCGATCCGCGCTGCGGTCATATTCCGGCGCATCTGATCGCCGGAATACGCGCCTGCGCTGTCGGCGTGATTGCGAGGTCATGGCAGTATCTCCACCCCTTTCCTTCGCGTTATTGCACGCTGGATTCTTGCAGTTGATCCACGAGGTGATGAACCAGCGGGGTCAACGTGGCCATGCCGTCGCGCACGGCAGCGCGCGACGGCGCAAGGTTGACCACGACGGTGGAACCAGAAACGCCCGAAATTCCGCGGGATGCGCACGCATCGACCGCGCCGCAAGCCTGACCAGAAGAGCGCAAGGCTTGGGCCACGCCCGGCACCATCTTGTCGATGACCCCAGTGGTAGCTTCCGGCGTCTTATCGCGCGGGCCCACTCCGGTACCGCCGACGGTGAGTACGAGATCTACACCGCCGACGACGCCAGTTTCAATGGCCTGCCGGATCTTGGATTTCTTCGAGCGCACAACTACCGAACCATCGATGCGGAAATCCGCCTCTGCCAAAAGCTCAGTAACCAGTTTGGAGGTACTATCTGAATTTTCGCCGGGGTGATCCGTGACGATCACAACGAGCGCGCGACGCGGCGCCGCCACCCGGTCTTCTTTCTCGCTGGCCAAAAGGTAGGCATCATCCGGCTCCGCCACATCCCGCAAAGCGTCTGTGGAAGCCGAATCCTCCAATCGGGTGGAGTCGGTCAAGTCTTGCTGGGAGTCTGCCATTTTTCTCCTTCAAAGAAACGTCGGGGGCGCAATGCGGACACGGCGCGGGCTGCATTTTAATCTACTCGCCTGTCAGGGTTACCTCTACCTGACGAGTGTCATCCGAATGTCCATCGGATACTTCCAAGGTGACGGTCGCACCGAAGTCCTGGGAACGCGCGGCAGCGATAAGCGCATCGGCGTTTTCAATCAGCCGGTCATTGACGCGGGTGACGATATCGCCTTGCTTCAAACCTGCTTGATCCGCTGGTCCCCCTGGCTCGACCTCTGCAATGCGCGCGCCATTTCCGTCATCGCGCGCCAAGACCTTAACCCCCAAGGTGGGGTGGGTTACATGACCTTTATTGATGAGCTCATCAGCCATACGTTTGGCAAAGTTGGAAGGAATGGCAAACCCGAGGCCGATAGATCCGCCCTCACCCGAGGTCTTATCGGACAACGATGCAATCATCGAGTTCATACCAACGATATTGCCCTCCATGTCCACCAAGGGACCACCGGAATTGCCGGGGTTGACGGCGGCGTCGGTCTGGATGGCATCGATAAGCGAAGACTCGCCACCCTGCTGAGACGCGCGCACCGGGCGGTTCTTTGCGGACACGATGCCGGAGGTCACCGTGGCATTAAGCCCGAGGGGCGAGCCGACGGCGACTACCTCTTGGCCAACCGCTACCGCATCCGAGTCACCGAATTGGAGGTGTGGCAAGTCGTGCACGTCCTTGATCTTGATGATGGCAACATCCGTATTGGCATCGGAAGCCACGAGATCGGCTTCGTGCTTGCTGCCATCGTTCAAGGTCACCTGCATAATGCCGCCCTGCTCTGCACCGGCGATGACGTGGTGGTTGGTCAACACATAACCATCAGGAGAAATGATGGAACCGGAACCTTCCGCAGCCGAGGTCCGAGTAGCGGTCTGAATGGATACCACGGCCGGCAAAACCTTGGCAGAAACCGCTTCCACCGAGCCTTCCTCCGGCTCCTTGCCCATGCTGTTGGCGGCCGGTTTACTATTGAGCGCCTCATTGACCACGGACGTGCCACTGCTGGATTGATTCTTTCCCACGACCACGCCGGTAATGGAGCCTGCAGCGATTGCCGCTACCGCAGCGATTGCCATCGCGGCACCCAGCCCGATCTTCTTTTCCTGCTTTGGCTGCGGCGGCAATGGCGTTACCCCAGGCACGGGCGGCTGGCCGGGTTGATTATTCGCAGGCCCCTGCTGGGAATACTCGCCTTGCTGGGTAGCGAAGCTAGAAGTTTCATGCTGCCCGCGGGTAGCACCCGGCTGAGCGCCGCCAAAGAGGCGATTGCTGGGCGGGGTGTACTGCCCGTGATGCGGCGCCTCGTTACCGTGTGCGGAGGCTTGTGCCTCCTGCTCGTTGATGCGCGGCTGGTTATACGGCGCCTGCCCAGTATTCGTGCCGTAGGGTTCCTGCGGGACACCGTGCGACTGACCATTATTACCGCGGTTGTCATCATTCCTCATGTTCATAGGAACACTATGCCTCGCTTCGCTTAGTCACAACTTAAACTACTCTGCCAACGTACTAGAAGTTCCTGTGAAGTTACTGTAGGCAATAAGCTGGTCAAACTCACCACACCTGTCGCCTCCCTTACGTTCGCACTCGACTCCACCATCACCCCGTTAGACATCCTCCCATCCTGCGGCACACCGCTGTGAACAGAATCACCGAGGAATAAAATCGATCCATAGTTATGTTAGCGTACTTTTATATTTAACTTAAGGTTAGCCTTACTTTAACCTTAAGTTAAATCTTTTTAATCTTTCCAACCCAAGGAGTATGCAGTGCTGACATGGCTCAAATCTCCCCGCCCACGCGCTCAATTACCTAAAGAGGACGTTGATAAGAAATTCCCCCGCCTTCGTTTCCAGGTCTTCATGGGAATCTTCCTGGGTTACGCGGGCTTTTACCTCATCCGCAACAACATCTCCACGATCGCGCCGCTGCTGCTGGAAGATAACGGGAGCATCGACAAGCCTGCAATCGGCATCATTAGTAACGCCGTGTTGATTTCTTATGGCTTATCCAAATTCTTTTCCGCCATGCTCGCGGACCAGTCCAATGCGCGTTACTTCCTGCCCATCGGACTGAGTCTATCCGCACTGATGAACCTGATAGTCGGCTTCGTCCCGTGGGTCTCAGCATCCGTCGGCGTCTTTGCCACCGTCATGTTCCTCAATGGTTGGTTCCAAGGCATGGGGCACCCGCCATGCGGCCGCGTCATCGTGCAGTGGTTCTCCACATCCGAGCGCGGTTGGAAAGGATCGCTGTAGAATACCTCGCACAATGTGGGCGCAGGCGTACTACCGCTGCTGGTAGGCGTCGGCTTGGCGATGACCGGCAATCAATGGCAGGTAGCCTTTTGGTTCCCCGCCGTCGCGGCGCTGATCATCGCAGCCTTAGCCTTCCTGCTCATCCGCGATAATCCGCCTTCAGAAGGACTGCCGACGGTCGATGAATGGCGCGATGATCCTGCCAAGGTTGCAGACATCAGGCGGCAAGAAGGCGATGGAATTTCTACCAAGGACCTGATTTTCAAATACGTCCTGCGCAACCGCATCATTGTGCTCCTGGCCATTGCCAATGTATTTGTTTACGCACTGCGCTACGGCGTGCTCAACTGGATTACGACGTACCTCGCCGAAGTCCACCACATGAACATCAATTCCGGTTTGATCGCCTTCGGCGCCTTCGAGCTCGCAGGCCTCCTGGGCACCATTCTCTGCGGTTGGATGTCCGATAAGCTCTTCCACGGCAACCGCTCTAAGGTCATCTTGATCTTTATCTTGGCTACGGGCTTGTCCATCGCCGGCTACTGGCTGGCACCAGTGGGCACCCCGTTCGCGGTTATGGTTACCTTCATCGCACTCATCGGTGCCTTCATCTACGGTCCGGTTGGCCTCATCGGTTTGCAGGCCCTCGACCTCTCCCCGCGCAATGTGGCAAGTACCGCTTCCGGTTTTACGGGGCTTTTCGGCTACCTGCTCGGTGCCACGCTCGCCTCGACCGGTGTGGGCTACCTGGTCAAGTACGCCGGTTGGAATGTCACCTTCATGGTCTTCCTGCTCTTTACCATCCTCGTTTTGGCCATCTTCCTCTTTATTAATAAGGAAGAAGTCCGCCTCACCGAGGAGCGCAAGGCCGCCCTCGAGGCATAGGCCTTCGGCTTAGGAGAACGCACTGTGGCTGCGCGTTCCCCGCACCACCTGCCGCCCACCCCGGGCCTGCAGGTGCTTTTTGATGCCCCCTAGAATCTAAGCGGGTCTAAAACATCGCAACCCCCTCGCAGTCACTAATAAGCAACCGGGAGGGGGCGAGGATGAAAGCAGGCTTAGAACTGCTCTACGTCAACCAGGCCGAGCTTAGCGGCCTTGACCAGACGGCGCGGGATGCGCACGGTCTGACCGTCAATGGTGACTTCCTGGAGGGCGACGTTGTCAGCCTTCCACTGGGAACGACGTGCGTGGGTATTCGCACGGGACTTCTTAAACTTAGGAGTTGCCATTTTCTCTTCTTCTCCTTACGCGTTCTTCTTCTTGCGGCGAGCCATGGCACCGAAGCGCTGGTTGAAGCGCTCGACACGGCCAGCGGTATCCATAACGCGCTGTGCACCAGTCCAGAACGGGTGGGACTCAGCAGTAACGTCAACGACGATGAGCGGGTACTCGTTGCCGTCTTCCCACTCAACGGTGCGAGAAGAGGTAGCGGTGGACTTGGTCAAAAAGGAGTGACCGGTACCAGCATCACGGAAGACCACTGGGTGGTAATCCGGGTGGATGTCTTTCTTCATATATATTCCCTCAGGGTTGGACTACGGGTCGGTTCCGCACACTGGATTGCTATGCCGGTACGGATCGTGCCCGAGTTGGGATGTACAGTTACAGCTCGCCCGGCGCCACAAAGCGCGCCGGCCGATAACCTGAATTATCCTACATTCCACGGCCATATATACGAAATTGCTCGCCTGTGGCAACCACAGTCGCCACAGGCACACATATGCGCCCCTTTCGTTATAGTAAGGTCTCATACCTCCCCAATGCTTTGGGCGCTGTCGCTTGATCATCGGCAGAAAGCCGACACCTTTATACGTAGGGGCATCGCAGCAGCGATTAGGTATATCGCGAGTAAGGCTGTAAGATTTGCTCTTGCTGTTGTCAAAATATACGTATTACGCCCCGTCTACTGGTTTTTGACGACGATGCCGCACCTGCTCACACCTCACTTTTTGAGCACTGCCACCCTCACACGGCAGTCGGCACGTAGTCGTTTATAGCCACGATGTGGGCGGCTAGGAGAAAGAAGACCCATGTCGGCTATTTGCCAGGTAACGGGCCGCAAGCCGGAATTCGGCAAGCAGGTCTCGCACTCGCACCGCCGCACTTCGCGCCGTTGGAACCCCAACGTGCAGCGTCGTCGCTACTACCTGCCCTCTGAGGGCCGTACCATTACTCTGAATGTTTCCACCAAGGGTATGAAGATCATTGACCGCGACGGCATCGAGTCCGTTGTTGCCAAGATCCGCGCACGTGGGGAGAAGATTTAAGTATGGCACGTAACGATATTCGCCCAATCATCAAGCTGAAGTCCACTGCGGGCACCGGTTACACCTACGTGACCCGTAAGAACAAGCGCAATAACCCGGATCGCATCTCCCTGAAGAAGTTCGATCCGATCGCCCGCAAGCACGTCGAATTCCGCGAGGAGCGATAATTCATGGCTAAGAAGTCCAAGATCGCTAAGAACGAGCAGCGCAAGGAAATCGTCGCCCGCTACGCGGAGCGTCGCGCTGAGCTCAAGAAGATCATCAAGAACCCGAACACCCCGGATGAGGAGCGTTTGGAGGCTCAGTTCGAGCTGAACCGCCAGCCTCGTGACGCTTCCCCAGCCCGCGTTCGTAACCGCGACGCAGCCGATGGCCGCCCACGCGGTTACCTCCGCAAGTTCGGCCTGTCCCGTGTCCGTATGCGCGGCATGGCTCACCGTGGTGAGCTGCCGGGCGTTCGCAAGTCCAGCTGGTAAAGGGGTAATTGCACAATGGCTAATAAGCGCAATAACCAAAAGAAGTTCCGTATGGAGCAGAGCCGTCGCCCGAAGAAGAACCCTTTGAAGGCTGAGGGCATTGAGAAGGTGGACTACAAGGACACCAAGACTCTGCGTCTATTCATCTCGGATCGCCACAAGATCCGTTCCCGTCGCGTCACCGGCTTGACCCCGCAGCAGCAGCGTCAGGTTGCTACCGCAGTCAAGAACGCACGCGAAATGGCTCTCCTGCCGTTCACCACCCGCTAAACAGTAGCTGGGTATCAACAGCGCACTTTTGCCGCTGGCAAGTGTGACACGGTAAAAGATCCATAAACTTTCGCCGCCCCGCCTTTCGAGGTGAGGCGGCGAAAGTCGTTTTAGTAGCCTAAATTCGCGCTACACCGCACACACGCCATACCTCCGCGAGAGCACCAGCAGCAAAGCTCCGCGACGGACTCCCACAGCACCCTTACTCGGCGGCACCCGCCGCACGCTCCCCCGAGCGCTACTGCGATATCGCATAAGTGTTACATTTATAGCAATCCTGCGCCGCACAATTTTTAGATGCGCACCGCTTTGCAATGAGTGAAAGGCAGTGACTGTATGGCCCTGCATCAATCCCTTCTCGATCTTTCGGAGCTTGCTCCCCATTGCCAATCCCGGGCAACTGCTCGCGGCTTATTGGCGGAGGCGCAAGATGTCTTGCGCAATGCGGTAGCACACCAAGACGATGAGATTGAATTAGCAAACTGGTTTTCGCGGCTGCTGACGGACATCGTGCGCGCACCAGGCGTGGACGCGGATATCCGGTTGACCGGCGCGGCGGCGCGCGGGGATCAGCTTCCCAGCATGCCCATCGAGTGGATGGGAGAAGACAGCGACTTGGAGTCCGTCTTTCGCGATGTGGGTCTAGAGGCGCACCAAGCAGCCGATTCCATGGCAGCGCGCGTCGATGCCGGTCTGCCTTTAGGCCGCGGCGGCGAGCAAGCTTTGCTGGAGGAGGCGTTGTCCCAGCGTCCGCCGTTGCTTCAGCGCGTCGGCGGTTTGCCCGATCGCAGCGCGGCCGTGGACATTAAGTCCATGTTGTTGTCCCCCATCGCCGCCATTGCACGGTGGGCGGCACCGGGCCCGCGCCCCACGGTCGATCGCCTTGCCATTGGCCAAGAGCGCGGGATGCTCACCGCGGAGGACGCAGAGACCTTGGATCTTGCGTGGCGCACAGGGTATTCGGTAGAAATGCGGCGCTGGTTCGACAACGTGCACGGCCGCGAATCCACGCTGCAGGATCTCCCGCCGCTGGAGCGCACGGCTTATGGCACGGCCTGCCGCATGGTATCTGCGACCTTCGAGTCCATCTCCCAACGCACCGCGGATGGCGCACATTAGAATCGCCACAAAGTTTTTGTGGCTACGCATGCGGTCCGCGCCGGCGGGCTGCAGGGCTGTAGAGTTGTTGAGTAAAAGCATTTTCTGCTGAGAGAAAGGAGGCGTCCGCCGCATGTCAGGAAACGTAGGTAGGCCGCGTAAACATAGCCCCCGCCGCAGAGGCAATAGCGCCCGGGAAGAGATTTTGGACGCCTCCTCAGAGTTATTTACCACCCAGGGCTTTGCCACGACGTCGACCCACCAGATCGCGGACGCGGTGGGCATCCGGCAGGCATCGCTGTACTACCACTTTCCCTCCAAGACGGAGATTTTCCTCGCGCTGCTAAATTCCACCATTGAGCCCTCGCTGGAGTTAGCCGATGAGCTGGTGGATTCTGATGCCGAGCCCGAGCAGCGCCTGTGGTCGTTGGTCGCCGCGGAATCGCGCCTGTTGCTCACCAGCGGTTGGAACGTCGGCCGGTTGTACCAGTTGCCGGTGGCCAATTCGCCGGAGTTTTCGGAGTATCACAGCTCCCGCGAGCGGCTGCAGAACCACTTCCGCACCACCGCCGCTGCCATTGTGGGCGATGCGGATCCGCGCATCGAGTTGCCCTTCCACATCGCGCTGTCGGTCATCGAGATGCGCCCCAATGATGGCACGCCTCCCTATGCCGCGGCCCAGTCGGTTCCGGAGACTGCCGCCATGCTTGCTGATGCCGCCCTTGCCGTCCTCGGCGCCACCGTTCCTGAGGACGCCGAAGCGATGACACTTGAGCTGCTGAAGAACCGCAATGACTCGATTTCTGCGGCTGCGGCGGCAGCAGCGGACCGCAATAAGAAAAAGTCCCGTTAACCTCGTTATGGCGCGTTAACCTCTCCCCTGAGGTTAACGCTAACCATTTCCTTGTGGCGTCGTTAACCACTTACCAGTGATTAACGTTGCCAGGATTGAGTAAAGTCCGCGGTGGCGGCCAGTCCGCCGCCTTCGCGCACGCTAATCCCGCTGGGGGTTACAACGATGGTCGATGGTGTGGCATCCACGTAGTAATTGCCGCCGTCTTGGCCAATGATTGACCCAGTAAATTCGCCACCAAAGATGGTCGAGCGGTACGTCAGGACGTTTCCCTGATTTTCACAGATAATGGCCCTGCCGTCTGGGCCTTTGCCGGCAAAGACGACGCGTTCATAACGGTGGCAATTGGCATAAGTATTGGCATCGGTCCAGCCGTATTCACCCAAGCCGTCGATGAGTTCATTTCCGCCGCCGTTATTGTTTTTTGGTGGCTGTGCCTGCTCCTGTTCGGTTTCGGTCACCGTCACCACGGGTGGTTCTTTCTCTTGAGTTTCCGGAGACTTTGTCGCCGACGAGGATTCTTCTGCTGCAGTATCCGTCGTGCTTTCGACGGTGGTCATGCCGCCATCGCCGGAAAAGTCGGGTTGATCCTCATCCGTGCCATTGCTGCATGCACTCAAAACGATGCCCGCGGTCGCTACCGCGCCGAGGTGCAGTCCCCAACGCAAACGTGGTGTTAGATGAAAGTGCGGCATGATAAGTCCTTTCTCACAAGCCAGGGATGGAGCTAACAAGCTGGGGTGGGCCAAGCAACGTCGGCCTTGGAGAGATCAAGCGCCATGCCCGAAAGTAATGGTTGGGCGGAGGCGTACTGACCATCCGGGGCCGAGGCGATGAGTGCTACCGCCACCTCGCGGCCGCCGATGGTGGCAAGACCCATCTGCCGCACATCATAGCCGCCGGCGGTATCTGGGCCCCAGCCGCCTTTGAGGGCGGCCCCCTCTAGGTTGCGCAGGCCATAGCTTTGGGCGGGGTCGGGCGTAGACATCGCGGTGAGGATGGGCTCGGCACCGTTGACGCAGCGCAGCTTTGCCATGAACGCAGCCTGGTCGCCCACGCTCCACTGCGTTTGTCCAAAGGCGCTAAATTCCGGGCGGGTGACCTGGCTTTGTACCTGGGTGGTGGCATCGCCGGCATCGGCAAGCACTTGTTGCGCGGCCTGGGCGGCTTGTGCGCTGCCGCCCAGCGCGTCCCAGGCGGATTGAGCCGCCTCATTATTGGAATAGGTAATCGCAGACGTCACCACGTCGGGGCCGATGAGCCCTGCGCGATGGGCCGCGATGAGCACCGGCACCTTGGAGGTGGACCAGGCGGTTTCGGGCGCGGTGCGCCCGGCGGCAACGGTGGTGGTGCCATCCGATACCGCGATGCCTACATTGCCGTAGTTGGCGGCGATGCGGTCGAGCTCGCGCTGCAGGTCACCAGCCACAGCCGCCCCGTCGGCACCGGCTGAGTTCGCGGCATCTGACTGGGCATCGGCTGGCGCACCCTCGGCCTTCTCTGCGGCATCGCGAGGGCTATCCGCCGTATCCGCCGCGCTCTCCGTAGAGCGCGACGTTGTCTGCTTGGCGATGCCCGGCTCTGACTCCGTCTCCTGCTCGCCCTGCCCGCACGCGCTAAGACACAGCGCCCCGGCCAAAAGTAGGCCACCAAACGCCATGCGCCTCGGTGCAGTACGCCTCGGTGCGGTGCGGGTTGGTGCGAGCATGGCCAGGATCCTTAGGGTTCAGGCGCTAACGCTAGTGAGCGAAGTGGCGCGTTCCAGTGAGATACATCGTAACACCAGCGGCCTTAGCTGCCTCGATAACTTCTTCATCGCGGATGGAGCCGCCGGGCTGAACAACGGCTTTCACGCCGGCATCGAGAAGCACCTGCAAACCATCGGCAAAGGGGAAGAAGGCGTCGGAGGCGGCGAAGGAGCCTTGGGTGCGGTTGGTGGCATCGGCAAGCGTATTGGCGCGCTCGACCGCAAGCTTGGCGGAATCCACGCGGTTGACCTGGCCCATGCCCACGCCCACGGTCGCATTGTCTTTGGCCAGCAGAATCGCATTGGACTTGACCGCGCGCACCGTGCGCCAGGCGAATTCGAGCTGAGCCAAGTCCTCGTCGCTCAGGGCCTCGCCCGCTGCTAGGGTCCAGTTTTCGGGCTTATCGCCCTCGGCCTGGTAGGTATCCGGCTCTTGGCGCAGCACGCCGCCGGAGATGTACTTGCGCTCCTCGCCCTGTGCTTCTGGCTCGGCCAAAAGCACGCGCAGGTTTTTCTTGGACTGCAGAATCTCCAGCGCCTTTTCCTCATAGGCGGGTGCGACGATGACCTCGGTAAAAATACCCTTGACCTGCTCGGCCATCTCCTCGCTAACCTCGCGGTTGACGGCGATGACGCCGCCGAATGCGGACATCGGGTCGCAGGCATGCGCCGCTCGGTGGGCCGTAGCGATGGACTCGTCCGATACGGCGATGCCGCACGGGTTGGTGTGCTTGATAATAGCCACGCAGGGGCGCTCATGATCCCAGGCCGCGCGCCAGGCAGCATCGGCGTCCTGGTAGTTGTTGTAGCTCATCTCTTTGCCGTTGAGCTGCTTGGCATTGGCCAAGCCCTTGGTGCCAATCCGGGTGACGGTGGCGGCCTGGTGGGAGTTCTCGCCGTAGCGCAGCGAGGTGGTCTCCTCGCCGTCGCTGAGCTGGTCCACGAACCACGCGGAGACCACCGCATCATAATTAGCGGTGTGAAGGAAGGCATCGCGGGCGAGACCACGGCGCTGGTCAAGGCTAAAGCCCCCCTCTTCAACGGCCTGGGTTACCTCGCCATAGCGCGCCGGATCCACGACCACGGCAACGGACGGGTGATTCTTGGCCGCCGCGCGCACCATGGAAGGTCCACCGATGTCGATCTGCTCCACGCAGCCATCGAAGTCCGCGCCGGAGGCTACGGTTTCCTGGAAGGGGTACAGGTTGACCACGACGAGCTGGAAGGGCTCTACCTCAAGCTCGTTGAGCTGCGCCAGGTGGTCTTCCTTGCGAGTATCGGCCAGGATCCCGGCGTGCACGCGCGGGTGGAGCGTCTTGACGCGGCCTTCCAAGCACTCGGGGAAGCGGGTGAGCTTTTCAACCGGGGTGACCTCGATTCCCAGGTCTGCAATCTTCTTGGCGGTGGAGCCGGTAGAGACAATCTCTACGCCTGCCTTATCAAGTGCGCGGGCCAGATCCTCCAGCCCTGTCTTGTCGTACACGCTAATGAGTGCGCGCTTTACCTGCTTGCGGTCTTCGCTCATGAGGAGGATTAAGCCTTTCGAAAAGTCTTAGTCTGCGAGTTGAATAAAAAGTTCCTCGCCGCGGGGCTGCGCCGCGCGCAGCACATCGACGATGAGTTCGCGCTCTACCTTTTTAATGCGTTCGTGGAGGCTGGCCTCATCATCGTCTGCCCGCACGGCCACCGGCCGCTGCGCAATGATGGAACCGGTATCCACGCCCGCGTCCACGAAATGGACGGTAGAGCCTGTGACCTTCACGCCATACTCCAACGCATCGCGCACCCCGTGCGCGCCCTTAAACGCAGGCAATAACGCCGGGTGGGTATTGATGGTGCGGCCTTCGAAGCGGCGGAGGAAGCCCTCCCCCAAAATCTTCATAAAACCTGCAGAAACAACAATGTCTGGCTGCGCAGCACCTACTGCATCAGCCAGACATGTATTCCATTCGGCACGGTCGGCGCCCATTTCCACGATCTCAGTATCGATATCGCGTTCTCGGGCGCGGTCAATACCTCGACACGGCTTATCCGCTACCACCTTCACCACACGGTAGTGCTCATCTTGGGCATCCAAGATGGCTTGCAAAAGCGAGCCCGTCCCAGAAACAAGCACGACAACTCGTAGGCGGTCAGTAGCATCAGTAGCGCGTGGTGGCATCGGTGAAGTCACGCGCTATAGCCTAGTCCCTCTTCCCGCTTTCAGTAGAATCTGCCGCTTCCGATTGGGGTGCTTCGCCGCCTTCTACCGCACCAGCGCCGTGCTCGTCTGCGTCCTCTTCCACGATCTCACCTTCCAGGATCTCGGGGTCTTCAGCTGCTTCGTGCTCGCTGCTTTCCGATGCCCCCTCTTTCCCACCATCGCCCGCGGCGTCCTCCGCATCAGCGCCGTCGTCGCCGTCTTCGACGACCTCCCCTTCGATGACCTCGTCCTCGGCGGTGTCTGCGGTGTCCGTGGATTCTGCGGCAGCATCATCGTAGTCGGCTGCGTCGTCCGCGTCATTCGCCGCTGACTCGGAGTCCTCACCGTCACTCGATTCCGATTCGTCCTCGTCCTTGTCCGTGTCGCTCTCGCCCACATCGGCATCAGCATCGTCGCCATCAGCCTCATCGGCCTCGGCCTTGTCTGCATCAGGCTGCTCTGCATCAGCGGTGTTCTCGGAAGCGGTATCTTCTGCAGACTCTGCAGCGTCTTCTGAATCCTCTTCGGCGGACTCCGCCGCCGAAGACTCCACCTCGGCTGCGCGGGCGTCGCGCCAGTTCATGAGCGCAAAGGCCGCCGCGACGGCCAAGCCCACCAGGGCGATCCACAGCGCGGCGAGGCCGGCAGCGGTCCACAGGTGCGGGCCAGTGTGGCCGTAGTAGCCCAGCGTGCCGCTGACGAGGTAGCACGCGAAGAACATGATGACCGCGGTAGCCACTGTGGCTGCGAGCGCCTTCTGGAAGGATGGGCGCTTCTTATACAAGGACAGCGTCGCGGCGATGAGGGGAACCACCATGAACACAACCGCCCACCCCGGCGAGGAAGCCGGGATGCCACCAGTAATCGGTAGCGGTGGCAGCGGAACAAGGTGTGTACTAAAGAGGCTTACCTGTGCCTCCCCTGCCGAAAACTCCGAGCCCACCAGCACTGCCCCGGTACTGACGATGGCATTGGGGATATACAGCAGGCTCAACAAAATAAGGGTGAAAATGCCCAGCCCAGAGATGGACGGATATTCATCCATCATCTCCCCTTGGCGCGAGAAGTTGACGATGAAAACGAGCACGAAGACTACCGCCGCACCAATGGCGAGGTAGGCAAGGTAGCGCAGGGCGATAAGGGCGGCATCGACAAGCAGCGGCGGGGCGTCATAACGCTTGGCCAAGGCACGCCACAGGCGGGCGCCCATGCCAGCCGCCATCGCGGCCAAGTGCACGACGATAACCCGGGCCAGCGCGGCAGCAAGGTTGGGCGGGGACACATCGAAGACCTTGCCGGCATCCCACAACATCACCCAAGCAATGCAGGTCAACACCACGGGAACGCCCACCACGCAAGCGACAAGTATCGCCAGGTCCTTCACGCTGACTTTGTGTTTCACCGCGGCGCGCACGCGCACCGCCACCACCGTGGCGAGGATGAGGGCGGGCAAGGCTGGGAGGAACGACAGGTCCACCCCGGCCGCGGATACCGGCGCGAGGTTAAAGACCATCCAGGCTTCCGCCACAATGGTGGGCAACCACGCGAGCGGTGAGCCGAAAAGCAAGAGCGCACCGAAAGCGAGCGCCACAATAATAAGGACGACAATAATATTCGGCAGCGCCGCCGACATGAATAATTGGCGAATGCGCCCGGCCTTCGTCAGCGGAGCCGACGTGCGACGGGCCTTCGCCTTCGACCCGGCTTTGCGGGCGACGCGTTCTGCAGAATTATGTGGCTTCTGCGTCGCGGTGGCGTGGGGTGCACGAGGGGCGCGCTCTGTCTGCACTGTCCGGCCCCGCGCCTGGCTACGCGGGCGGGGCGTTGACCGAGATTGGGGGCTGGTGTTTTTGTTCATCGGCGTCCACTTTGCCACCTTTTCCGCGCGGTAGCGGGGTGGCGCGACGAGGCACCTCCAAAATCACCGTGGACTTCTTCAGTAACTACTGTAGACATATATATAAGGAATGAAGTTTTCCCCCTTATCCCCCACTGGTCACAGTAATTTCATGCGGGGGCGCTTCCACAACCGGCACCTAAGGTGCACTATTACAGACTCGGGGCTACCGCGGGGGCTTGGCTTTAAGAGATCTATATCGCACCATGCGTAAAATTCTCCAGAAGTTGCCTGCATGTAGGCTTATTCCAGATCGGCCCGAGAAAAAATCAACTTTTGGCTTGCTGTTATCTTTTTGAGACGCTACTGTTACATCTCGTTGGTAACAAGAAGGTCACAATCTCGTAACTACCCCAGAGACGATGTAACGCTCTTTTTGAAGATTGTGAAAGATACGAAAGAAGATTTAATGCGAAGCAAAGTTCAGCGTGGCGCCGGCCGCCATCGCAAGATTGTCACCTCGCAGACCACCAAGGGTCGTATCGCTGTCATGACCGTTGCAGCCGGTGCCGTATCCACCGCCGGCGTAGGCGGCGCAGCTGCCGCTAACGTTGAGTCCGACAACACTGCAACTACCACCACCAAGACGCAGTCTGTTGACTACAAGCTTGCCGCTGATACTTCCGAGGTTAACAACGCCCCAGCAGGCTCCTCCGATGCTGCACCGCAGATCCTCAACGTTGCTGAGGCAAAGCCGGTCACCAACTTGGTGGACCAGCTGAGCAAGTCCATCCAGGCTTCCGCTGACCGCGCCGCCGAGGACCTTGCCGCTCGCGCCCCCTCCATTGCCCGCCCCGCTGAAGGCGCCTTCACCTCCGGCTTCGGGCCGCGCTGGGGTTCGTTCCACGCCGGCGTTGACATCGCCAACGCCATTGGAACCCCCATCTTCTCCATCATGGACGGCACCGTTATCGATTCCGGCCCTGCCTCCGGCTACGGCCAGTGGATCCGCATCCTCCACGATGACGGCACCATGACCGTCTATGGCCACATGCAGACCCTCGACGTTGCCGTGGGCGAGCACGTGCGTGCCGGCCAGAAGATCGCCGGTATGGGCTCCATGGGCTTCTCCACCGGTTCTCACCTCCACTTCGAGGTTCACCCGAACTCCGGTGACGCCGTTGACCCACAGGCATGGCTGGCCGAGCGAGGCATCCAGCTCTAAGAGCCTTCTTCCCTTCTTGTTAAAGCGCCGCAGACATCCTCTGCGGCGCTTTTGCTATACCTACTGTCTCATCCACCTCCGCTCGCTCGCAGCAGCAGAATTCAATCCCAATTCGCGGATGCGTCGCACACTCCGCCGAGAGCCGAAAAGTATTCCCGCAATTTACCTACATGCCATGTGATTGCAAGATGCGGCCCTTAAGCTGTCAGCTGTCTTTTTATCCAGCTCTCCAGCAAGGAATACTCATATGCGTACACGCACTCTCTCCCTCATCACTGCCCTGAGCTGTACCCTCGCGCCCGCACCAGCTCTAGCTTCCGAAGGCGCCACCTACTACTCCACCAAGCAGCATTACCAGCCACAGGGATCAAGCTACGCCGAAGCCCCCAGTGGGTTTCACCAGATTTACACCTCAACGGTAGATCGCCACGGATCCCGCGGCCTATCAAGCTTTAAATACGATGACCTCGCGCAGCAGATGCTGGAGTATGCCCAACAACGCGATCAGCTTACCGAGCTCGGTACAAAGCTCATCCCGCAAGTAGAGGCCATGATAGCGGTAAACCGAGAGCTATCCGGTGGCCCTGGCCAAGAAGCCGGTTATGGAAACCTGACGGAAGTGGGACGAGAAGAGCTCAGGGGCATCGGCAAGCGCAATGCACAGCGCAATGCGGAGCTACTGGGATCGATTGCCGCCGAGGACCTCAAGGTGAGCTTCACTTCCTCTGGAGAGGACCGCGCCAATGACTCTGGGTGGAACTTCGGGGAAGGTCTACTGGAACAGTCCCCTTCACTGGCCACACACTTGGACGATGACACGAAAGATGGCCACGTTAATATCGCCGCACGCCCTGACCTGATGTACGCACACAAGGATAAAAACGCTGCATCCTATCAGCGCTATACAGAGTGGAAGGACTCTCAGGCTTTACAGGAAAAAGTACAACAGGCCTACGCCAAGCCAGAGTCGCAGCAGGCTGCACGCAGCTTGCTGGCTAAGATTTTTACGCCAGAATTTATCAACGGTTTAGCAGATGGCTCCGTTCGCTTTTCCGCCCGAGAAAAGGACGATAAATCCGTTGAGGGCATCGTTGACGCCGCCTTGCAGTTCTACAACCTCTACATCATCGCTCCAGCTTTGGAGCACGAGGAAAAGGCCCCGGCGGAGGGGTGGATCTTTGATGAGTACATGGACGATAACAGCGGACCAACCTTTGCGTACCTGCTTGACGTAGAAGACTTCTATGAGAAAGGCCCGGCTATCCAGGGCCAGACGATTGCCTACGACAACTATGAACCACTGCTTGAGGAGATGATTAGAAACGTTCAGGACCGCGCTGCTGGCGGCGACGTGGCGGCCAATTATCGCTTCGGCCACGCCGAGACCATCATCCCGCTGGCTGCCCTACTGAAGCTGCCTGGTTCCGAACAAGGTGTCCCAGAGGATGATTTATACAGCTGGGATAACTCCGCATGGCGTGGTGATACCGTCTCCCCGATGGGCGCGAATATTCAATGGGACGCATTCCAAAATGATCGCGGAGAGACCCTTGTGCGGATGCGCTACAACGAAAAGGAAATCCCGTTCCACGATGGCTGTGAGCCTATTGCCGCTGACTCAACGTTTTATACTATCGAGGAGCTCGCCGATTGCTTACCCTTAGGCTCCACCTCAGATCACTCTCAAGCCCACCTCATGGATGCTGAAGACGCTGCAGATCACCAACTACCGGTTGCTGATTCCCTCTCTTCCAAGCCGCAGTTCTGGGGGATCATCGGTGTCATTGCGGGCGCACTGGCCATCGGTATAGGAATCGGTGCGGTCAACGCTTTCGGCCCACAAATTCAACAACAACTGCACAAATTTGGTAGCCAGCTCCCCTTCTAACGCCCTTAGGAATGACCCTGCCCGACAGGGACCCCAAGACGCTTTCAGCCGAGTCCAGTACAGGGCCTTGTCGCAGGTAAATGGCAGTTTTCCGGCTCGACACCGACAAGCCCATCCCGGCACCCCCGCCAGCTACCCCCAGAGCTTAAACCAGTACTTCAAACCCGCAACTTTGGCCACTTTCGTAACACGCGCAACAAGCTGGCATGTTCGAAACTTTTCGAATAATCGTGGTTTCTACCAGCATTTTTCCAGATTGCGCGGTACCCATGGGCAGGCTAACTTTTAACTCGTTGCCACAAGCGAGCACCAAATGGGGTATTTCCATTCCCTCGGCGTGTCGCACAGGGCAGTTGAAAGACGCGAAACCTTCAAGGTTTGCGCGCCTCGAGACCATGCACAGCCATGAAAAGGACTTAAACTTATGAAGCGCATGAACCGCGCACGCAGGAATGTAGCGCTAAGCATCATCACGCTTGGCACCGTTTTTGCTACCGGCACCTCCGCTTTTGCTGCTGATCCAGTGGCCAGCGTGGACGTTTCCAATGGCTCCTCTGAGCCGCAAGCCACCAACGTTGATAACGCAGGCGTGATCGACGCCGCCGTCGGCCTCGCAAATACCGCCGTTGGTGTACTCAACGGCGATGCGGTCCCGGAATTTAGCCAGAATGAATCCGGCGGAGTCAACATCGTCTTGGACCCCTCCTCCGTTCCAGGCCTGCGGGAAGCCTTCGCTCCCGAGGGAGACCGCTCCGGGCTGACCCCTGAGCGTGGCAAGGACGCCGCTGGCAATACGGTGGTCTTTCCCACCTCCGGCACCTTGACCTCGGGTTTCGGTATGCGCTGGGGCGCGATGCACAACGGCATCGACGTCGCTAACCCAGTCGGAACCCCGATCTACTCCGTCATGGACGGCACAGTCATTAACTCCGGTCCAGCACAAGGCTTTGGCAACTGGATTCGCATCCAGCACGTCGATGGCAGCATCTCTGTCTACGGCCACATGCCCGCCAACTCGCTGCGCGTCAATGTGGGAGACCACGTTTCTGCCGGCGACCACATCGCGGACATCGGCAATGAGGGCCGCTCCACCGGCCCGCACCTGCACTTCGAAATCCACCCAGGCGGCGGCGCAGCCGTTGACCCAGTGGGCTGGTTCGACGAGCGCGGGATTTCGGTCTAGAGCTTTTCCATCGGCACACCGCCGATGAGCATGAGCCGCACCTTGCCAGAGGAACCGAAGTCCACGGTCACCGTGGCGCGGGCGCCGGAACCGGCCGTTTCAATCACGGTTCCAAGCCCGTACTTCGCGTGATTGACGCGGTCTCCTACAGCAAGGTTGAGGTTCTTATTCTTCGGCATGGAATTAGCTGCAGGCTGGCGAGTGCGTTGCGAAGGGGAAGACGTAGCGCGCTGGCCAAACCCAGCACCCCCACCGCCGGAATAGCCGCCGCTAGAACCGCGGCGATAGCTCCGGCCATATTGATAGTCATCGGCTCCCCAGTAACCGGTGAGATCACTATCAGAATCCTCTCGCCGCCAGTCGATGAGATCCTCTGGGATCTCGGCGAGGAAGCGACTGGCGGGATTGGTTACCGGATTGCCCCACGCAGAGCGCAAGATGGCGCGCGTGAGGTACAACTTTTCGCGGGCGCGAGTAATGCCCACGTAGGCCAGGCGGCGCTCTTCGCTTAATTCCTTCGGGTTACCCAGCGAGCGCATGTGCGGGAATTGGCCGTCCTCCCAGCCTGCGACAAAGACGACGGGAAACTCCAAGCCCTTGGCCGTATGCAGGGTCATCATGGTCACTACCCCGGTCTCAGAATCCGGAATCTGATCCGCATCCGCAACTAGGGAGACCTTCTCCAAAAAGGCTTGCAACGAGCCCGGCGCGGCTTCGCCTTCTTCTAATAGCTCATTGGGTTCGACGGCATCCGCACCAGCAGCGGCCAACTGGTTGGCAGCCTCCGAGGTAAATTCGCGGGCTACGGACACCAGCTCATTGAGGTTATCGAGGCGCGCGCCGTCCTGCGGATCATTGGAGTTTTCTAGCTCCGCCTTATAACCGGTGGCATCCAGGATTGCGGTGAGCAGTTCGCCCAAATCGGGCTGGCCGGTCACCTCATCGCGCATGCCTGGGATTTGTGCGCGGATTCCATCCATCATGTCGTTGAATTTGGTAACGGCATTAACGGCGCGGGTGCCGAGGCCGGGGACGTCGCCCCGGGGGACATCGGCAAGCGCCTTGCCAAAGCTTATCCCCTGGTTTTCCGCGTGCAGGGCAATCTGGCCCTGGGCCTTATCGCCGATGGCGCGCTTGGGGACGTTGATGATGCGGCGCAGGCTCACCGTATCGTCGGGGTTATCCATAATGCGCAGGTAGGCCACCATATCGCGGATTTCGCGGCGTTCGTAAAAGCGCGTTCCGCCAACGACCTTGTAGGGAATGCCGGAACGAATGAAGATATCCTCCAGCGCACGGGAGGCATTATTGGTCCGGTACATCACGGCGATATCGGAGTAGCTGTGGCCCTTATCCGCCAGCGCATCAATCTCCGCGGCGATAAAGCGGGCTTCATCGTGCTCATTATCCGCCACATACCCCACGATGGATTCGCCATCGCCGTGCGCGGTCCACAGGTTTTTCTCCCGCCGGTTCTCATTTTTCGCAATCACGGCATTGGCCGCGTTCAAAATGGTCTGCGTGGAGCGGTAGTTCTGCTCCAATAAAATGGTGTGTGCCTGCGGGTAATCGCGCTCGAATTCCTCGATATTGCGGATAGTGGCGCCGCGGAAGGCGTAAATGGACTGATCGGAATCACCCACTACGCACAGCTCTGGGGCATCGGGGCCCAGCTCGCCCTTGCCCACCAACGCTGCAACCAGCGCGTACTGGGCGTGGTTGGTGTCCTGGTACTCATCAATCAGCACGTGCTTAAACCGGCGGCGATAAAACTCCACCACCTGGCGGTGCTCGGTGAAAATGCGCACTACTTCCCCGATGAGGTCATCAAAGTCCACCGCATTGGCCGCGCGCAGGCGGCGCTGGTACTCGACGTAGACATCCGCCACGGTTGTCTCAAACGGATTCTTGGTCTGCTGCGCCTTTTCTGCCGCCTCAGCCGGGCCCACGAGCTCGTTCTTATGGTTGGAGATCTGGTTCGCCAGCACGCGCGGGGTGTATTTCTTCAGATCCAGCTGCATGTCCTTGGCAATCATGGATAAAAGCCGGCGGGCATCGTCGCCATCATAAATGGTGAAGTTGGTATTTAGTCCAGGTACAAGCTGCGCGTTCTGGCGCAGGATGCGCACGCAGATGGAGTGGAAGGTGGACACCCACATGCGCTCGGCCACCGGACCTACCAGAGAGCCCACGCGCTCTTTCATCTCCGCGGCGGCCTTATTGGTAAAGGTAATGGCGAGGATTTCCCACGGGTTAACCCCGCGATGGCGCATAAGGTACGCGATGCGGCGAGTCAGCACCGCGGTCTTACCGGAACCCGCACCGGCGACGATCAGCAGGGGCCTGCCGGTGTGGGTAACCGCCTCTAATTGCTGCGGGTTCAATCCTTGGGTTAAAGGATCGGATTCCGCGGGCCTGGGCGTGCTACCAAAGGGATTCTGGCTAGGGGCAAAGCCGCCACGGGAGGTAGTGCCAGATGCGGGTTCGCGCGGGGTGGAAGAAGGGCTAAATGGAGAGTTATTCGTCATAATGCCTACCAACCTACTAGCCCCACCGGACATGGCCCGTATTTGCGGCGTACACAGCGTTTTCTAAATACCTAACCGAGTGGCACCTTGGCACGGCGAAGTGGCACAATAAGAGACCATGACCGCTGAAGATAATGAATCCATCGTTGACAATGGCTTGGATATCCGCACGCCCACTGGCACGGATGATCCCCTATCTGATGCGGAAATCCAGCAGTATCGCGAGGAAATCAACCGCCTGGATCAGATCATCTTGGATGCGGTCAAGCGCCGTACAGAGGTCTCCCGCGCGGTGGGTCGCACCCGCATGAGCTCCGGCGGCACGCGCTTGGTACACACCCGCGAGATCGCCATCCTCAATGAGTTTCGCGCGGAACTTGGGGAGGAAGGCCCCACCATCGCCTCTGCCCTACTGCGCATGGGCCGCGGACGCCTAGGCTAAATCCACCACTCAAGCCCTCGGATTAATTACGAGCTCACCCATACTATGCAGTACGCTTTCGGGGCATGAATGCAGTACTCATCGCCGTCATCGTCATGCTCGCGCTCGCCCTCCTGCGCGTGCACGTGGTGGTGGCGCTTTTCATCGGCGCAATCGTCGGCGGCCTCCTATCCGGCATGGGCCTGGATGCCACCATGCTCGCCTTCCAGGACGGGCTCGGCGGCGGCGCCAAGATTGCCTTAAGTTATGCCCTCTTGGGCGCCTTCGCGATGGGCGTTGCCTCCGCCGGGCTACCGCAGATCCTGGCCAGCTTTCTCATCGCCAAGCTCGGCGGCACCGGCGAATTAGATCCCAAGGCCGCGGCCACCACCAAGTGGATGCTCGTTATTGGCCTTATCGCCATGGCCGTGATGAGCCAGAACCTCATCCCCGTTCACATTGCCTTCATCCCGCTGCTCGTCCCACCGCTATTGGCGGTGATGAATAAGCTCAAGCTGGATCGACGCCTTATCACCACGTGCCTGACCTTCGGCCTTATCACCACCTACATGTTCATTCCGGTGGGCTTCGGGTCCATCTATTTGAACGATATTTTGCTCTTCAATATTGAGGAGGCGGGTCTGGATACCTCCAATATCAATATTATGCAGGTCATGGCTATCCCCGCCCTGGGCATGCTCACCGGCCTGCTCATCGCCATCTTTATCAGCTACCGCGCCCCGCGCAAGTACGAGGACCGGCCTATTGCCGCTAAAGAGCACCAGGAAACACCCTCGATGTATAAAATCTGGGTCTCCATCCTGGCGATTATTGCCACCTTCGCCGTCCAAATCATCATGCAGACGCTCGATTTCGAATCCGATGGCCTGCTCGTCGGCGCCCTGACCGGCCTGGGTATCTTGCTCATTTCCGGCGCGGTGGATTGGAAGCACGCCGATGACGTTTTTACCAACGGCATGAAAATGATGGCGCTTATCGGCTTTATCATGATCACCGCGCAGGGCTTTGCCTCCGTCATGACGGCGACGGAGGAAGTCGGCCCGCTTGTCGATGCCACCGCCAACCTCTTTGGCACCAATAAGTTTCTCTCCGCAGGCGCCATGCTTTTAGTCGGCCTGGTGGTCACCATGGGTATCGGCTCGTCCTTTTCCACCTTGCCCATCATCTCCGTTATCTACGTTCCCCTGTGCGCCTCGCTCGGCTTTAGCCCCGCGGCCACGGTAGCGCTCATCGGTACGGCAGGCGCGCTTGGCGATGCCGGCTCCCCCGCCTCCGATTCCACCCTCGGCCCCACCGCCGGCCTCGGCGCCGATGGCCAACACGATCACATCCGTGACTCCGTCATCCCCACCTTTATCCACTTCAATATTCCACTTCTTATCGCCGGCTGGGCGGGCGCCCTCATCCTCTAAATGCCACACTCTTCGCGGTGCCGTTGGCACTCATTCTCGACTACGGTGGGAGGGGTACACATTGCCAATGCGCTCATCGCCAGAAAGGCCAATTGCCATGGATATCACCGCATCGCCCCAGTGGAAAGACCTGGTCAAGGTATTTGAAGATAAGCAGGACATGCTCCTGCGCGATCTCTTCGCCACAGACGCGAACCGCGCCGAGAACTACACCTTCGACGCCGCCGGCCTGCACGTGGATTTATCCAAAAACCTCATCGATGAAGACATCCTCCAGCACCTAGTCGAGGTCGCCCGCGCCGCCGATGTGGAAGGCCGCCGCGATGCCATGTTTGCAGGCGAGCATCTCAATAACACCGAGAATCGCGCTGTGCTGCACACCGCCCTGCGCCTGCCGGCAGAAGATGACCTGCACGTCGATGGCCAAGATGTCGCCGCCGATGTCCACGAGGTCTTGGGCCGCATGCGCGATTTCGCCACCGCCCTGCGCTCCGGCTCTTGGTTGGGGCATACCGGCCACACCATTAAAAAGGTGGTCAATATCGGCATTGGCGGTTCTGACCTCGGCCCCGCCATGGCCGCAGAGGCTCTGCGCTCCTATGAGGTGGCCGGCATTTCCGCGGAGTTCGTCTCCAACGTGGATCCTTCCGATATGGCCGCCACCTTGGACGGGCTCGATGCCGGCTCCACCCTTTTTATCGTTTCCTCCAAGTCCTTTACTACGCAAGAAACCCTGACCAATGCGCACGCGGCCCGCCGCTGGCTCATCGATCAATTCGATGGCGATGAATCCGCCGTAGCCAAGCACTTCGTGGCCGTATCCACCAATGCGGAGCAGGTGGAGAAATTCGGCATCGATACGGACAACATGTTCCCGTTCTGGGATTGGGTGGGCGGTCGCTACTCCCTCGATTCCGCCATCGGCCTGTCCTTGATGTGCACCATTGGCCCGATGGACTTCATGCGCTTGTTGGAAGGTTTCCACGCCATGGATGAGCACTTCCGCACCACCCCGCTAGAGCGCAATGTGCCCGTTCTTATGGGCCTGCTGGGCATCTGGTACACCAATTTCTTTGGCGCCCAAACCCACGCCGTCTTGCCGTATGCGCAGGACCTCGGCCGCTTCCCGGCCTACCTACAACAGCTGACCATGGAATCTAACGGCAAGTCCGTGCGCCGCGATGGCACCGCGGTCACCACTGGAAACACCGGCGAAATTTACTGGGGCGAGCCGGGTACCAACGGCCAGCACGCCTTTTACCAACTCATGCACCAGGGCACCCGCCTCATCCCGGCGGACTTCATCGGCTTTGCCCGCCCCAAGGAGGATTTCCCCACCGCGGACGGCACCGGCTCGATGCATGACTTGCTCATGGGCAATTTCTTCGCCCAAACCAAGGTGCTGGCCTTTGGCAAGACGGCTGAAGAAATCGCCGCCGAGGGAGTTGACGAAGACCTCGTACCGCACAAGGTGATGCCGGGCAACCGGCCCACCACCACGATTATGGCCGAGGAGCTTACCCCCTCCACCCTGGGCGCGCTCATTGCGCTCTACGAGCACATCGTCTTTACCCAGGGCATCATCTGGGATATCAACTCCTTCGACCAATGGGGCGTGGAGCTGGGCAAGCAGCAGGCCAATGACCTGGCCCCTGCCGTCTCCGGCAGCCAAGAGGTAGATTCCGGCGACCAGTCCACCGATAAGCTCATCGGCTGGTACCGCGCCAACCGTTAGTTCCGGCCCGAGCGTGCCCGTGCCCAGGCGCCCCGGGCACGTAAAAGTGTCCAAAACAACCGCGTTCTTAAAAATATCGCCCTCAAAAAGAGACAAACGCGGTTGTTTTGGACATGTTCGTGCCTAAGCACCACAGATCACTAAAGCGCCCAGCCGCGAAGCAACATTTCGCTTCGGGCCGGGCGCTTTCAGGCGAGGTGAATTTACAGCTTCACCATGGGCTGCCAGCCGGCCGGGATGTTCTTCGAGCTAACAACCTTGCGGCCGAAGGGGAAGCAGGTCACTGGAATCATCTTGAGGTTGGCCCAGGCAACGGGGATACCGATGATGGTAATCGCCTGGATGACGGCGGTCACGACGTGGCCGATGGATAGCCACAGACCAGCGATGACGAACCAGATGACATTGGAGATGGAAGACATTCCGCCGGTGCCCTTGCGGGGCTCAACCACGGAGCGGCCGAACGGCCACAGGGCGAACTGACCCATGCGGAACGAGGCCACGCCCGCCGGAATCGTCACGATGAAGATGCAGGCGATGATGCCGAAGAGGAAGTAACCCAGCGCAAGAACGATGCCGCCGGAGAGTAACCAGATGATATTAAATACAAGATTTAGTAGTGATCGCATGCCCGCCAGCTTAGCGCGAAAAGCGTAAAGGAACCTTAGAGCGGCTGGCAGTGCGGGCAGAACCAGATGATGCGCTCTAATTCTCCCTCATCCCCGCCGCGGTCAACGCCGCCCAGGGAATCTTTCTGAATAATGGTGCCGCAGCGCCGACAGCGCTTGCGGTTGCGCCCAAAGACATAGGTGGTCTCCCCGGCCCGGCGCACGCCGGTGGTCACGCGGATGGGCGAGTTCCGGTTGGCCCACATGATGCGCTTGCCGATGTCCAATACCTGTTCCACATCCACTTCTGCCACCGGGGTGGCCGGGTGAACGCCGGCGAGAAAGCAGATTTCGGCGCGGTATTCATTGCCAATGCCCGCCACGACCTTCTGGTCTAATAGCGCCGTGCCGATGCTGCGCTCGGGTCGCGCGCGCAAGCGGCGCACCGCCTCTTCGCGGTCCCAGTCGGGGTCCAAGATATCCGGGCCAAGGTGCGCGATGCGGCTAAAGTATTGATCCGCGTCGAAGATATCGACAATGCCCAACCAGTGGCCCACCAGTTCAATATCGCGCGGTGAATGGGCTAGCTGCAGCACGATGCGCGCGCTATGGCCGGGCTTGCGCCAGCGGTCGCCGGCGTAGTGGATGGCCCAAGTGCCCTCCATTTTTAGGTGGGTGTGCACGATGGTCTGGTCGAATTGCATGAAGAGGTGTTTGCCATACGGCCACACGCGCTCACAGATGGTGCCGATGAGGTTAACGGTGGCGTGCTGCGGTACGCGCACGGAACAGCCGGTGACCTCGCGCCCGGCCATAAACTGCAGCCGGCGCGAAAGTTGTAGGACGGAATCGCCTTCGGGCATGGGGGCTGGCCTCCTTCCGTGGGCCTCAGACACTGTGGCCCCACCAAAATACACCTGCAGGCAGGTGGCGCTAGCGACGGTACCCGCCGCGCGGGCGGAAGCCACCGGAGTTGCGAGGTGGCGGGGGCGGGGGCGGATCGTCGAAGCTGAGCTCCTCGATGGCCTCGGAGGCGCGCCTGCCGCCGCGCAGGCCACCGCTCGAGCCACCCCGTGAGTCAACAAGCGAACTGCCGCGCGCTCCGCTCTGCGGAGCGCGCGGCGGGGCGGCCTGCCCGGCAATGCGTATGCCCTTTGGGGTAATGCCTGCCCCGAGCGAGCGCAGGATATTAGCCGCTGGGGTGTGGTGGATGGGGTTACCATTGCACTTTTCAATCACCAGCGGCGACATGTGCCCGGCGGCGATGAGTTCTACGAGCGAGGACAGGAGGCGGGCGTAGACGTCGGTGGTCTCGATTCCACCGGGCAGGGCGTCGATGAACGTGGTCAAGGTCTTGCCGCCGCGGGTGAGGTGGGCGATGGGGAGGCCATCGCACAGCACGACCAGTGCCCCGGCGGAGCGGGCCGGCCCGCCGGTGGCTTTGCCATCGGCATCGTCGCGCTGCGGCCAGGGTAACGCCGCGCCGTAGGGGTTAGCGGGATCCACGGCGGCGAGCACGAAGGTTTCTGGATCGGTGGTGCCAGACGGCCAGCCGGTGACATCGGGGGAATCCGCCAGGCCGCGGAGGCGATCGATAATGGCCGGGGTGGAAAATTGCGCGGCGCCGAGATCCTCAATGACATAGCCGCGCATGGCCTTGCCGGATTCCTCAAAGCCGGACAGGACCTTATAGGCCAGGGCGAAGCCACCGAGGACGTCTTCTGCCACCACGGAACCGCGGGTGACCACACCGTAGCGATCCAGCCAGGCCTCGCCGTGTGCCACGGACCGCGAGGTGGCATCTTGGGCGGCGGGCACCGCCAGCGACCAGCGTCCGAGCATATCGGGTGGGGTCTGGCCGGCTCCTCCGTTGGCGTTTTGGGTCTGGGCGAACGAGGTGCGGCCCATGCGCAGCCGCGAGCGCGTGGGCCGCCGCTTGGAGCGGTGGGCGGTAGAACCGCGGCCGGCACGGGAGGCCCCTCGCCCGCCTGACGATAAGCGCGTGCGGATGGGTGCGAAGGAATCCGGGCTGGCCAGGCCCATTTCCACCAGCCCCCAGAGGGCCTCGCGAGTCTCCTCGGCGGTACCGGGGACCTCGGCGGCGATATCGGAAAAGAGGAAGCCGCCGCCGCGCTCGAGCACGCCTAAAATGGCGCGCTGCAGCATGCTTACGCCCTCCGGATCGGTTTCGGGGGCGAGCTGGGCGGCGTAATCGGTAGGCAGCAGCATCACCCACGGGTCGGCTGCCCCGGCCTTTCCGGCGCCGACGATCATCACCTCGCCATTGGCGGTTAGCTCATCTAGCATGCGGGGCGAATAATCCCCCACGCGGGCGGGCAAAATGATGGATTCCCAGGCAGAAGCCGGCAGGCGCACCCCGGCGAGCTGCTCGATAGCGGAAAATACGCCATCGGCACCGCGGAGTGCCGGCCGCTTCCCTGCGGGCGCAATGCCGTGCCATTCCGGGAGGAAGCGGGCGAAGGCGGCGCCGGAGACCGGCTCGGTATCCGCGCGCGCAGCCGCAAGCGAGCGCGAGCGAATGGTCTTTAGCACCTCGGCGGCGCAGTACTCCTGCTCCTCTATTCCCTGACGATAATGGCCCTCCACGATCGAATCCAGGCCTGTCAGGGTGGTGTGTGCAGCGGAGACGGAAATTCCGAAGGCAGCGGTTAAGTCCGCGAGCACGAACGGGCCGCGGGTGCGCGCCCAGCGGCTGATGAGCTGTGGGAGGGCATCGGCAAGCGTGGCGACCTGGGCGGGGATGCCGGGAGGGATGGGAACACCGAGGGCATCGCGAAGCAGCGCCGCGTCCTGGGACTGGGCAAGGTGCTCGCACCCTCCGATGCGCACCCGCATAATGCACGAGCCCAGGCTATCCAGGGCCGCTAAGGGAACATCCGTATGCTCGCCCAACTCCTCGACCGGGATGGGGCCAAGCACGCGGAGTAGATCTGCGACCTCCTCGGTGGTGCGCGCCCGGCGCGAGGGTGCGGTGCGCTGCAGCTGGGCATGGACCTCATCGATGATCGCGGGATCCAAGAGCTCGCGCAGCTCCACCGTGCCAAGCAGCTTGGCCAAAAGCGCCGGGTCAAGGGCAAGGGCTGCCGCCCGCTTTTCCGCCAGCGGGGAATCGCCCTCGTACATGAAGGCGCCGGTGTAATTAAAAAGCAGCGAGGAGGCAAAGGGCGAAGGCTGATCCGTGGTGACCTCCGCAATTCGCACGCGGCGGTGCCCCAGATCGCGCATGACCTCCTGCAGCGCCGGCACATCGTAGACGTCCTGCACGCACTCGCGCACCGTTTCCAAAATGATGGGAAAGGACGGGTACTTGCGGGCGACGTCCAAGAGCTGCTCGGCGCGCTGGCGCTGCTGCCATAGCGGGGCGCGCTTGCCGGGATTGCGGCGGGGCAAAAGCAGCGCGCGGGCCGCGCACTCGCGGAAGCGGGAGGCAAAGAGCGCGGAATTGCCCACCTGCTCGGCCACGACATCGGCAATATCGTCGGCGTCGAAGGCAAAAATCGTGCCATCAGGATCGGCCTCGCCCTCGGGCAGGCGCAGCACGATGCCATCATCGCCGGCCACCGCCTGCGGGTCCATGCCGGTGCGCTCCCCCACCCGCGCACCCACCGCCAAGGCCCAGGCGGAGTTAACCGGCCGGCCAAAGGGCGTATGCAGTACCACGCGCCAGTCCCCCAACTCATCCTTGAAGCGCTCGAGCACGAGCGTCTTTTCATCCGGAATAATGCCGGTGGCCTCCTGCTGTTCGCGCAGGTAGGACAAGATATTGCTGCGGGCATTCTCATCAGCATCCGCGATAATGCTCGGGTCCGTATTCACCTCGCGGCGGTACTCGCCCAAGGCCTGGCCCAGCTCATAGGGGCGCCCGGCGCCATCGCCATTCCAAAATGGCAGCCGGCCCGTATGCCCCGGCGCGGGCGTGACTAGGACCTGATCGCGGGTGATCTCCTCGATGCGCCAGCTGGTCGCGCCCAAGGTAAAGACATCGCCCACGCGGGATTCATAAACCATTTCTTCATCAAGCTCGCCCACCCGGCGCGGGGCCTTCCCAGACTCCCCACCGCTATAGAGGAAGACGCCAAACATTCCCCTATCCGGGATGGTGCCGCCGCTAGTCACGGCTACTCGCTGCGCCCCTGGGCGCGGGGTCATCACACCGGATACCCGGTCATAGACCACGCGGGGTTTTAGCTCCGCAAAATCCGTGGATGGGTAAACGCCGCTGACCAGATCAATCACGGAATCATAGACCTCGCGGGCCAGCTCGCGGTAAGGATGGCTGCGCTTGACGGTGTCATACCAGTCATCCGCGCTTAAGCCTTCCTCGCCCGCTGCAGCGACCGCCGCCACGGTCTGCTGCGCGAGCACGTCCAGCGGGTTGCGCGGGGTATGCATCTTTTCAATCATTCCGCCGCGCATGCGCGCAACCGTCAGCGTGGATTGCACCAGGTCCGCGCGGTGCTTGGGATAAAACGCGCCGTGCGATACCGCACCCACATGGTGCCCGGCGCGGCCCACGCGCTGCAGGCCCGAGGCCACCGAGGGCGGTGATTCCACCTGCACCACCAAATCCACCGCGCCCATGTCAATGCCCAGCTCCAGCGAGCTCGTGGCCACCACGGCTTTCAGCGTGCCTTCCTTTAGCATCGTTTCCGTCATGGCGCGCTCGTCCTTGGATACCGAGCCGTGGTGCGCCCGCGCGATGACTGCCGGCGCCTTGCCCGCAACGTGCGAGTGCGCCATCAACTGGGCAGGATCGCGCCGTGTTTCGGGCGAAAGCGAATCCGGGTCATATTCCTGCGCGTAAAGCTCGTTGAGGCGGCTGGTCAGGCGCTCGGCGCTGCGCCGCGAATTGACAAAGACCAGCGTGGAGCGATGCGCCATGATGTCCGCATAGAGGTCCTGGGTAATAAACGGCCAAATGGAGTTCGCGGTGGGCAACGCGGTGTCTTCTTCCCCACCGAATTCCTCCATGCCGTCGCCGCTGCCTTCCGGCCCGCCGGTAATGCCAATGGCATCATCAACGGTGAGCTCCCCAATGGTCGAGCCCGCCTCTGGCGTGGGAAGATCCGACATGTCCTCTACCGGAACGCGCACGTCCAAATCCCACTTCTTGTGGGCTTCAGGCGCCACGATTTCCACCGGGCGATTGCCACCTAAGAAATCCGAGACTGCCGAAAGCGGGCGCACCGTGGCAGAAAGCCCGATGCGCTGAAAGTCGCCCGCAATTTCTTGCAGGCGCTCCAGCGTCAGGGCGAGGTGCGCGCCGCGCTTGGTGCCGGCCAGCGCATGGATTTCATCGATGATGACGGTATCGACGGTTTTCAAAATCCCCGCCGCCTTTGAGGTCAGCATCAAATACGCCGATTCCGGGGTGGTAATGAGGATATCCGGCGGCTTGCGCACCTGTCGGGAGCGCTCTGCCGAGGGCGTATCGCCCGAGCGCACGCCCACGGAAATATTCGGCGCCTCCAGGCCCAGCTTTTCCGCGGTGCGCGCAATGCCGGTCAGCGGGGCCCGCAGGTTATTTTCCACATCCACGCCCAGCGCTTTGAGTGGCGAGATATACAGCACCCGCACGCCCGTTGCGGAGCCAGCAGCATTGCCTACCGGCAGGGCCAATTGGCCTTCACGCTCCACCAGGTTATTTAGCGCCCATAAAAACGCAGCGAGCGTCTTACCGGAGCCGGTGGGGGCAACCATCAGGGCGTGATCCCCGCGGGAAATCTTGTCCCATGCCTGGGCTTGTACCGCGGTGGGAGCGGCAAAAACGTCCTGGAACCACTGCGCCACTTGGGGGCGAAAACGCTCGAGGATGTTTTCTGGCATGACCACACTCTAGTCCCCGTTGTAATGTGGGCACCATGACCGTCGAGATTTCTGATTCCCGCCTGACCAATTCGCTCGCCCAAGGCTGCGGCGAGATTTTAAAGGGCGTGCGCAATGGTGGCCTGCTGCGGGGCCTTTCGCTTGGCGATGCCGGCGATGACGCCGCCCAAGAATGGATCGCCCGCGTATTAGAACAGCACCGGCCCGGCGATGGCGTGCTTTCTGAAGAGGCCTCCGATGACCTTGCCCGGCTAAAAAAGAAGCGCGTCTGGATCGTGGACCCGCTTGACGGCACCAAGGAATTTGCCACCGGCCGCCAGGACTGGGCGGTACACATCGCCCTCGTTGAGGACGGCACCCCGGTCCACGCCGCGGTGGGCCTGCCGGATTACGGCGTGACCTTCAAGTCCTCCGATGTGCGCGCCGTCGCCGGCCCGCTATCCAAGAAGTTCGTCATCTCCCGCAACCGCCCGCCCACGGTGGCCGGCTACATCGCGGAAAAGATGGGCTATGAAACCGAGGGCGTCGGCTCCGCCGGTGCTAAGGCCATGCACGTGCTGC
The DNA here is from genome assembly GCF_030227225.1 of Corynebacterium rhinophilum. GTDB lineage: Bacteria > Actinomycetota > Actinomycetes > Mycobacteriales > Mycobacteriaceae > Corynebacterium > Corynebacterium rhinophilum. Next base: position 44,558 of record NZ_JASPHQ010000010.1, on the reverse strand, counting down.
TGGGCGATTATGACGGTTATATTCACGCCGGCGGCCAATACGAATGGGATCAGGCCGCCCCGGTAGGCGTGGCCATGGCAGCCGGCCTGCACTGCTCCCGTCTCGATGGCAGCCCCATCACCTTCAATAACGAGGACACCTTCATCCCCGATCTGCTCATCTGCCGCCCCGAGCTGAAAGACGAGATTCTGGAGCACGCCGCGGCCTTTGCCGAGGAGAATGGCGGCTTTTAGAGCCCCAACCCATCGGCGAGCCGCGCCACCGATCGGGCATGGAACTCGGCGAACTCGCTCAGCGTATCGCGCCCTAGGTAGCCGAAAACCTCGGCGTTAATCAGCCCGATGATCCTCACCCAGGCCTCCAGCGCCATTTCCATGGCGTCCGCGCTGAGATCGGAGCCCATATCTTTCGCGGCTGCCTCCATATCGGCATCCAGGTGGGGCGAGCGCTGCCTCAGCGGCACTACCGTGGACTGCTCAAGCAAGGCGGCGAGGCGGCGGCTCACTTTGGTGCCCGCTGCTATCGTCTCTGTGGTTGGCGCTTGATAGCCCACAATCGGAGTGCCATAAATCAGGCCCCAACGTTGCGGAAATTCAAGGGCCCACTGCCTCATCGCACCTACGAGGCCAATGAATCGCTCACGCGGTTGCACACTCAGATCATCGTGGCGCGCCACAGCCCCATCTAGGGAGTCAAAAGCATCAACGATGAGGAGGGTTATGAGGCTTGCCCTATCCGGTACGTAGCGGTAAATACCAGAAGGAACGATTCCTAGCTCACGGGCTATGGCCCGTAGGTTCAGCGCCTCTACACCACCACTAGCTAGTTGCTGCCGCCCCAGCTCGATGATGCGGGTCATCGTCTGTTCTCGGGCGCGCTCGCGTGGGGTTTGTGCCATGAGCAAACTATAGCAACTCACAAAAGAGAGCACTGCTCTTGCTTTCGGTGGCCCCGCCCTATATTTTTAGAGAGCACCAGTCACTAATATGAATAGGACTCCGCATAATGAAATTTCTCATCACTGGCGCCGGACCCGTTGGCCGGGCGGTTGCCCGCGAACTCACCGCCCGAGGCCATGAATGCATCATCATGAGCCGCCATGGCTCAGTGCTCGACCTAGGCCCATACGTACAGCACATCACCGGCGATGCCACCCAAAAAGAGTTCTACCCCGCAGACGTCGACGGCATTGTCCACTGCATCCACGCCGCTTATAACGCCGAGGCATGGCGCACGCTCCTCATCCCCGCTGAGGACACAGCCCTCCGCATCGCCGCCGAACGCGCCATCCCCATCGTCTTTCCAGAATCCATCTACGGATTCGATCCGAGCTACGAAACGTTTTCACCCGGTACCCCTTTAACCACATCCAGACAAGGAAAACCCGGTGTGCGCGCTGCGCTCATCAATACCCGCCTCGCTTCACCTGCCCGCGCCGTATCGGTGGTGGCCGCAGATCTATTTGGCCCGGATTCTGGCCCGGGGTGCGTGTATCACCAACTGATCATCGGCAAGCGCATTCCCCTCGCACTCTTCAACGCGCATACCAAGCATTCGGTTACCTACCTTCCGGACTTTGGCCGCGCGCTTGCTGATGCCCTCCTTGACCCCACCAGCCCACCTATCATTTCCGTACCCTGTGCCCCTGCAATTACCCAGGCGAAGTTCGCGCATCTCGCAGGCTGCCGGCACTCGCCCATAACGCTGCGTCCGTGGATGCTCAAGCTTGGCGGGCTCTTTAATTCCGACCTTCGTGGTCTTTTGGAGATGAGCTACCTGTGGGAACACCCCTCCATTTTGAGCGGTGCCACCGCCCACTGGGAAGCCACCCCGATCGAGCAGGCCCTGCGAGAAACACTTCGCGCAAGCAGTCCCTCTACCAGCGCCGACAGGAAATAAAAATTCTGACTATCCCCATGGCTTTCTAACGTTCTACACTGGGGCACCATGAGTGATACGTCCACCGCCTCTAGTGCCACTATCAAAACCCCGTATGAGGATCTCCTCCGCCGCGTCCTCGAAGAAGGCACGGCCAAAGGCGATCGCACCGGCACCGGCACGCGCTCCATTTTCGGCGCACAGCTGCGCTATAACCTGGCGGAATCCTTCCCTCTGCTGACCACGAAGAAGGTCTACTTTCGCGGAATCATCGGCGAGCTGCTGTGGTTCCTGCGCGGCGATTCCAATGTGAAATTCCTGCAGGATAATAACGTGCGCATTTGGAACGAGTGGGCCGATGAGAATGGCGATTTGGGCCCGGTCTACGGCGTGCAGTGGCGCTCCTGGCCCACCCCGGATGGGAGCCACATCGACCAAATCCAGCAGGCACTCGACACCTTGAAGAACAACCCAGACTCGCGCCGCAACCTGGTCTCCGCGTGGAATGTATCTGAGCTCAACCAGATGGCGCTTATGCCTTGCCACCTGCTCTTCCAGCTCTACGTGGCCAATGACACGCTGTCGCTGCAGGTCTACCAACGTTCGGCGGATATGTTCCTGGGCGTGCCCTTCAATATCGCCTCTTATGCGGCGCTGACCCACATGTTTGCCCAGCAGGCTGGTCTCAAGGTGGGCGATCTCATCTGGACCGGCGGCGATTGCCATATCTACAACAACCACGTGGAGCAGGTACAGCAGCAGCTGTCCCGCGAGCCGCGCGAGTACCCGCAGCTGAAACTCAACAAGGCGAAGGACCTTTTCTCCTATGACTTCGCCGATTTTGACGTGCAAGGCTACGACCCGCACCCGGCCATCAAGGCACAGGTGTCGGTCTAATGCTCGGCGCGATCTGGGCGCAGTCCCTGGACGGCATCATCGGCGATGGCGCGCAGATGCCCTGGCACGTGCCGGAGGACCTCAAGCACTTTAAGGACGTCACCATGGGCGCGCCGGTCATCATGGGCCGCAAGACCTGGGAGTCTCTCAACCCCAAGTTCCGCCCCCTGCCCGGCCGGGACAATTACGTGCTCTCCTCGCGCGCACCCGGCACGTGGTCAACTGGTGCTACGGTGGGCAGGACGATGCCCGCGCTTGCCGATGCCTGGGTCATCGGCGGCGGCCAAATCTACACCGCCGCCTTGGACCAGGTAGACCGCATCGAGGTCACTCTCATGGGCGTAAACATCGGCGATATCTATGGCGAGGATGCTGTCTTTGCCCCGGATATCCCCGATACGTTCGGCTTGGCCTACAGCACGGATTGGCTCACCTCTGACAAAGGGCATTTAGAGCTTCCCGAGCAGCCGGCCAGCGAGCTACCTATGAAGTACCGCTTTTTAACTTACGATAGAAAGGACGCAGCATAATGACTGTACAAGCACCCGAAACCAATGCCGATGTCACCATCTTCTATGCCGACTGGTGCCCATTTTGTGCCAAGCTCATCAAGAACTTGGACCGCACCGAAACCCCATACGAGCTCGTGGACGTAGAAGGCGATAATGCAGACGACATCAACGAGTGGATCAAGTCCGTCAACGACGGCAACCGCATCATCCCCACCGTCTTGTACTCCGACGGCACCCACGAGACCAACCCGCCCGCATCCTCCGTGCGCAATAAGCAGGAAGAACTGGCAGGCGCCTAAACCTCATAGCTAAGGCTGCGAGCCCGGTCCGGGCTCATCCGCCCACCCCGTACAAACCGGCCGCACACGCAGCCTTTTGGGGCGCACTCGCGCCCCACTGCTATGATGATCCGAGTTGCATCAGCAACATCCTTGCCCCAGTAGCTCAGGGGATAGAGCACGGCTCTCCTAAAGCCGGTGTCGGTGGTTCGAATCCACTCTGGGGCACGAAGCGAACTGCTTTTAAGGTAGCCAGCACTATTAGTATTGACTCTTTAAGCCATGGTGTCAGGCCGGTCTGCACCCCGCTAGGGTGCGAAATTTTGCTTCAACGCGTGGTCCCAATTTTGGAGAAAAGACCCTATGAGTACATGCTTCCCTAGTGTGGAAATCACCGCGCATTCCCAAAAAGGAAATAGCCATGCAACCAACGAAGATTCGTGGGGCAGCTTCAAGAATTTAGTATGGGTCATCGATGGAGCATCGAATCCCAAAACCACCTCTGACGAGGTCGTTAGCTTTGTCAATGCTCTTAATACCCAACTCAAAAATTGTGCCGCTAACAATCCTCATGCTTCTTTAGCTACCATCCTCGCAGCATCCATCTCCGCGACAGCACAAACTGAAAATGTTCGTGCAAGTGCAACCGTAGCGCTATGCCGATTCAATGAAGATAACTTCGATTATCTAGTTCTTGGCGATGCTGGAATCGTTTTTATGGGTGCTGATTCTGACATCAAATTGATCCAAGACACGCGCCTACAAGAATGCGCCGCTGTGGAACGGCGACGATACCGCGAGCTTTTAAAAGCAGGCGCTGCCCAGAGCGATATTGATAAGGCTCATCTCGCTCTTGTTGAAGCCGAATCTAAGCTGCGCAACACCACAGGAGGGTTCTGGGTAGCCGAAACGGAACCAAATGCGGCATGTCATGCTCTCCAAGGGCATATCGAAAATGCCCAGTACCCAGTCATTCTAGGAACCGACGGGTTTATAGGGCTCGCTACACCATCCGTACTTTTTTCACAGGCCCGTCAAGCTGAGGGTCTCCGACATAAGCTTGCGGAAATGACTGATGCATTACTCCCACAATCTGGGAAGATTGATGATGCTACCGTTATCACAGTAAATCTTCCGACCCCGTATGACCGAGTGAAATGATTGGATTCGCGACAGCTAACGTTGCTCTAACTTGGTTATCCCACCTTATTGCGCTCTCCTCAATTGCTACCGCAGGTTATCAGTGGCTAACGCGTTTTAGTTCTCGCAAAAGGGTGCAGAAGTTCTTCGGCGGCTCCAATATCACAATCGTCATTCCCATGAGGCTCTTGGAAAAACGGAGAGTAATTGCGGAACCCGATTTTGTAGCCGCTTCCCTTCTAGCCGAGTTTTTGAAAGCGGCAAAGATTGATGTGACATTCGATTACGTCAATCCAGACGGTTCTATCGATCTGTCCACCGAAGGATTGGTCGTTATCTGCGGACCCAAAAATTCTCCCCTAGTTGCGAAAGCAATGGACCACGATCCTTCCCTTCGCTTTCATGAAAGCGAAGGACATTGGAAGATCAGCGAAAGGCAAGGCTCCCAAGAGTTTCAGTCCCTGCTTGACCGCGGTGAAACGGAAAGCGACACGGCTTATGTAGCACGCGCTCCACGGCGTCCAGGTTCCCGGCAAACATTTGTGTCAATCGCGGGTATCCATGCACAAGGTTCAGCAATCGCGGTTGCGCATTTGACGGATAAACACAAATTCAAAAAGCTAGCCAAAAACGTTGGCGGAGACCTATTTTCGATGGTCATTTCCGGGGATTTCTCCGATGAACCGTTGCGACCTAACGAAACCCATCAACTAGCTCTGTATACGCACGGGCCTCCTCAGGTGCATGCACCAACTGGGATAATTTCAAAGAAAAGCTCGATTTAGGGGCCTGAAAATGAGTAATTATGACTGCTTGGCCACACGATCAATCAAGGGCGCTGCACCAGAAAAATCCTGGATAACAAACGCACCCCACGTCGGCCTATTTTTGAGCTAATTCAGAACTAAGCTAAAGTTACCACCGTTAATTTTGCAGGTGGGCGGATGTTTTGCACCACGCTCACACACACCATACGCCGTACAGAAAGGTATTCAGATGATTACCACTATTCTTGCTGGGCTATTGGCTGCAAGCACTGGTTTAACCGGCCCCAGCACTCCAACCGCAGAAGCTTCCCCTGTTGCCCAGCACCAAGAACACGCGGCCACGGCTACTCCTGATAGCGATACTTCTGACGTGCAGGCGCTTATCGATGATGCCCAAGACCAAGCCGGCTACGAGTTCATTACTGTGCGCTATGACGGAGAATTTGCGCATATCGCTTTGGATCCCGAAACCTACAACCCGGATAGCGATAGGGCGACATTTGAAGCAGTGTCCCAGTTGCTCACTGAGAAGGGTTATGAGGTCACTGCAGTTCTCTAAACCATAAGCCTTACTGCCCCGCAGGGGCTTTATCCTCTGTTTTGTTGCTGTTTTGTGCTACAGCACGGCGCACCCGAAGTGCACCAACAAAGCCCAGCGCAAGGAATGCGGTAGCGGCCACGAGCGACCACTGCGCGGCGTTGGTCATGCCGTCGCTTAAGGCCTGCACCACTGCCCCAGGCGCACGGTGCTTTGCGTTGCGGAGGCTTGCCCGAAATCATAGACGGGAATATCCCGCAGCACCGTGCCGGTCAGATGTGCAGAGGCGAATCCAAGCCCCAAGCCATACAGGGTCAGCGGCGTGGCGATGATCCAACCATTCGTATCCGGCCCCATAAGCAGGACGAGGATAAGGACGCCGACGGCTTCCAAGCCGAACCCGATGAGCACGGTGCCAGGTGCCCCCGTACCGTGCCGCAACATGGCGGGCTGGCGCACCGGAAAACAATGCTCCGATTGCCATGGCTGCCAGCACCAGGCCCTCTGACATCGTGCTGAGATCCAATGCATTAATCAGGTACAGCGGCAGCACGAAAATGATGGCGAACTCGCCGATTGCTACCGCATCAGCGGTGATATTGCCCCACGAGAACGTGGAATAAGAAAACAATCCAAGGTCCAACAGCGCCGAGCGTTGACCCCGCTCGCGGTGCTTTTCCCACCGAATAAACAGCGCGAACCCCACGGCTGAGATCACGAGCGCCACCGGCACCGGTGAAATGGCCGCGTTTTCTGACCACGTCTAGCCAAAGATGCTGAATGAAGATTGCGGCTTCCACCAGCCCAGTTCGGGGCCCTCAATAATCGCAAAGACCAAGATGCCGAAGGCGATAGCGCTCAATTGTGCACCATCGACGTCCACGCCGGGCAGTTTGTCTGGGCTGTGCGTTTCGCGCACGTTAAGAACCGCACCCATGGCAACGATGATGCCAACAGGGACGTTGACCAGGAAGTTCCAATGCCAAGACACCCATTCCGTCAGGGCACCACAGGCAAGCGGCCCGACCGCTTCCGCCCCAGAAATCACCGCGCCCCACACGCCAAAGGCTGCTGCACGATACTTGCCCCGGAATACGGCATTAACCGTGGAAAGCGTGGACGGCATGATGAACGCGGCGCCGATAGCCTGCACGGCTCGCGCGGAGATCAACGTAGCGGCGGAGGTAGAAAATCCCGCCAATACGCTGCCGGCAACAAATATCGTCAGGCCTGCTAGGAAGGTGCGCTTTCGTCCCCAGGTATCAGAGATCTTGCCCGCCGAGAGCAACAAAGCCGCCAACAACGCCGCATAGAGGCTGTTGACCCACTGCGCCTGCATCAGGTTGAGCTGCAGGTCAGTGATGATCGACGGCAATGCCACGCCGACGATAGTGCCATCTAGAACGATGACGCCCAGCCCGACGGAAAGGACTGCCAGGCTTATCCAATCGCGGCGAGTAGGCGCCGTGACGTTTTTGTGCGCTGTGCTCGCACATAGTTAGGCGTTCACCGATGCTTTGGTGCTGCCCTCATCTGGTTCCTTGATGGCCCGGCCCAAATTCACGAGAAAGACCGTCAGCCCCACCGTGATAAAGATGTGTCCCAGACCGGCAATGCCCGAAATCATCTCATTGGATTCCTTGCCCAGTACCGTCAATATGCCGTGCGAAATTTGCATGCCGACGGTGAGCACAACGCCCACGTTGTATAGCCAGAAGAACGAGTTGAATAGCTGGCGGTGCCGCGACAACGCGAAAACCTTTTCCAACGCCAAGAAGATGAGGAACAGCATAAAACCCAATGCCAGCAAGTGGGTGTGAGCCACGCTTAGCTGCGTATATTCGCCTTCCGGGAAATCTTGTAGCTTCGTAAACTCCCGATAAAACAAACCAGCGACCAAGCCCAAGACGAGGTAGAAAATCGCTGCCCTGTACAAAGCCTTCATGTCAATACTCCTTCCCAGTCATCGCTGTGACTGGATAGCCGAGGGGATCAAGTTCTCTAAATACATATCTTGCCCCGACTTGTCCGGCTTTGAATCGCAGAGGCGGTTGAACCTTGAATCAACCAGTAGGTTGATTGGACGCGCGTACCCTCGTGTCCTCTTCATTCCCGCAAGGTACACGACGCCGACATACGCCACTCCTGGGAATCAAGTGCCCACCAAACGGGGTCAGGTCTCGTTTGAGGTTACCCTCGTTTAGTGGACACCCTATTTGTGCGGATCTTGTGTCCGTAAGAGATGATGTTCATTGTGAGTCAACAACGCCAGAAATACACACCTGAGTATCGACGTGAAGCCGCAAACCTAGTAATCGAGTCAGAACGCCCGATTGCTCATGTAGCGAAAGAAATTGGTGTCGCACCAGGTCTTTTAGGCCGGTGGGTCAAAAATGAGCGTCAACGCCTAAGGATCCTCAGATGGGCTAAGCGAGGCTGATCTTCGTGCTGAGAACGCTCGTCTGCGCCGTGAGCTGGCAGAAGCCAAGATGGATAACGAGTTTTTGTCAAAAGCGACAGCCTTCTTCGCCGCGAAGCAACGCGAGCAGAAAAGTTCGAATTAATGCAGCCAGAGCAAGGCGAATTTCAGTATCAAGCGCATGGCACGCCTTTTGAAGGTATCTCGGTCTGGATACTACAAATGGGCCCATATGCAGCAGCAACGCTTATCCGGAAAAGATGATCGTGCGGCATTTTACGATGATGTTGATCGCAAGATTCATCAGATCTGAAAAAGACTCCGACGAGGTTTATGGTGCTCCGCGGATCACCGCAGAATTTACCGAGCGCTACCAGATCACCTTGAATCGCAAGACTGTGGCTAAGCGGATGCGCCTGATGGGCATTGAAGGGATTTCACCGCGTGCTTTTGTGCCCGTGACAACGATTCAAGCCAAGCGTAAGTCGAGTCTTCCGGACCTGGTCAAGCGCATGTTTGATACCGGTGAGCTTAACCGGGTGTGGATGTCAGATATTACCTACCTGCGCACCGGTGAAGGATGGTTGTACTTATGTGCAGTCCGCGACGGCCATTCCCGCAGGGTACTGGGCTGGGCTATGGATCGCGTTCAAGACACAAGTTTGGTCGAACGGGCCCTGCGGATGGCGTATACGTTGCGCGGTGATGTTCCTGATGGGCTGGTGTTTCACGCTGACCGTGGAATGCAATTTACCAGTGAGAAGCTTTGGGAGGTGTGCCGCAACCTGGGCATTGCTCAGTCCGTGGGGCGTACCGGGGCGTGTTTCGATAATGCGATGGCTGAGTCGTTCTGGTCGACGCTTAAGACCGAGTTCTACGACCGGAAGCGCTGGTCAACCCGTGATGCCGCGCGCAAGGCCGTTGCCTACTGGATTGAAGTCGTCTACAACCGTCGGCGCCGACACTGAAGCCCTCGGGATGGTCAGCCCCGTCGACTTCGAGAACCATGTTGGTTTAACCACCAGCAGAAAAGAAATAGCTGCCTAACCACTAGGTAGCTCTACTACGTGTCCACGATTTGCGGGCAACCCCACCGCACGTTGACCCAGTTCCTCGATGCACGCCACCCAGCTAGCCTTGCTGAGGTCAACGCATATCTGGCTGAATATCGCCAGGTTTACAACGAGCGACGACGTCACCAATCACTGCTGGTCGGCAAAATGCACATCACGCCACGCCAGGCTTTCGATACCTTCCCCAAGGCACCATCGCCCACGCATCCACTCGATCCCGAGCAGGTCTGGGCCCGCGTAGTCGCCTACAACCAGGCGCACAATCCACACGCTGTATCCGAAATGCTAAACGGCCCCGCTGAAGCGGCAACTTCACACGAGGCCAGCACCGATGACATGGCAGCTCAGCAAGGCATACCTCCCACCGATACCCCCACACTAACGGTGCCGACGACAAATTCAACAAACCATTGGGGTATCCCAGACCAGCTCTGCGTGAGCAAAGATGGCGTTGTACGCGTGTGCGGCTTCGGTCTCTACATTGGTCTGAGGTTTAAAAACCGCAGGCTCTACTCCACGGTCACAGCCGATAACGTTGCGGAGTTCTACACGGCCCATGACGGTGAATTCCTCTTCAGCGTGCCACTGCCGATCACGTTGAGCCACAGGCCACCACGTGGTCAGATCAACATCAACCTCGTTGAAGGAATGAAACATCGCCAACCACCGCGGATGAACCCGAAACTATCCAAACCCCGGCCGAAACGCAGGCCATAACCATAAATCGCTAGAAGTGTCCAAGAACTCCATGGATTCCGTGTCCAAGAAGACACCGGACTCCGTGTACAAAAACCCTATGGACATAACACATTAAGCCTAGCTTGCAAAAGGTTCCGAGCGGATCCGCCAGCTAGAAAAATAAAACGCAAAACTGCGCGAGGAACGTGAAATCCTGTGCGAGGCCGAAAAATTTTACCTAAAGCAACCTCACTGGCGCTCTGCTTCCAGCGTGTCTATGACCACCGAATCGAACACTCGGCCCACACGGATGTGCCATGTTTTACAAATTAGTCGTCCTTCGTTGTCTAGATGGGGCAACACCCATAAAACGCAGGTTAAAGATGTATTTTGACGCACTATTTGTTGCGAGGATCACAACTACTTTCGGTGATGAGCATGGCTCGTACAGAGCCAAACGCATCGCCACAAGTCTTAAAGCTAATACAAACTTTGGACCGACAAATCACAAGAAAGTCACACGATTCATGAAAGACATGGGGTTACAAGGCCTTTACTTAACGCCGAGGATATATCACCAGCAGGGGTAAATCGAACACCGAGTCATGCCAATTTTAGTAGGCCACCATTTCACAGCTAACGAGTCGAACCGCGTCTACGCCGGCGACATTATTTACCTGCCGCGTAAAGAGGGGCTGAACCCGGAAGTAGACAAAAGAGGTCAAGCCAACCTCGGTTACATATATACCCCACTAGCGTATACAACCGAACCGGATCGTGACCTCAAACGCCTGGAAATGAACTTTTGACTCCAAATCTGAGCAACTTTCCATTCCACGTGCGATTGAGATAAGTTTTGAAAGTCTTGCTTTTGACTGGACGGTACAAATATCCATCAGAATGTAGTGATTGGTCATTTGTCGCCTGTTGAAGCTCCCCCTCCCCCGAGTGGCCCTATAGCTGCCGAAATCTGCCTCTGAGAACTTGCCAGTTGACCTGAAATAAGGAGGACCACCTCCAATTCTTCTACTAGTGGCACGTTAGCTCAATCGCACCGATAGAATTAAAACTATCTCCAGTCTCCCCCTAGATTATCTATAATAGGAGTACCTAAGCATGTCGAACCACCGTCTAGAGCTAACGTGGTACAACAAAGACCAAGCCCTTATCCCGAATGAACAGGGACAGTATGGTTATACGTGGGTTGATCCGACCGACCCGCGCTACTGCCAGACTCATTTTTTAGAGTATGGCGATGTGGTACGCGGCGAGCAGAAGCCTAAGGAAGAGGGACGAACCTACTCCGAGCGCGCCGACTTCACTCCCGCCGACGACAACTTGCTGATTCTGGGCGAGTCCGGCGACGTACTCGAAACACTCACCCGTGTACCGGAACTAACTGATAAGTACGTCGGCCAGGTCAAGTGCATCTATATCGACCCGCCTTTTAACACCGCGCAGACCTTCGCCAACTACGAGGACAACCTAGAGCACTCCGTGTGGTTGACCATGATGCGCGACCGACTGCTACACCTGAAGAAACTGCTGAGCAACGACGGCTCCATCTGGGTGCATCTCGACGACGTGGAAAGCCACCGTATGCGCCTGCTCATGGACGAGGTGTTCGGCGCGGAGAACTTCGTGGCGGAAGTTCAGTGGAAGAAGCGGTCAAATTTGCCCAACGATGTTGCCATAGGGTCGAACCACGACACAATTGTGGTTTATGGTAGCCAGTCTGCGTTTAACCTCCGTCCGCGACCAGACGGACATGGTGGCTATCGCAACACGGATAACGACCCACTCGGTCCCTGGGCCGAACATCCGATGGACTCAAATGCAAAGGGCGGTCGCGGTGTTGACCACCTCTTCTACCCCATAGTTAACCCCAATACGGGAAAAGAATACTGGCCAGCTAAAGGCAGGAACTGGCTGTATCCCCGGGAAGCCATCCCCGGGAAAATCGAGCGTGGAGAAATTGTTTTCGGACGAAATGGTCTATCTGGGCCGAAAAAGAAAACTTACTTGACGAACGTTCGCGCCGGACTCACCTACCCGACACTATGGCTAGATGATAATTTCGAGGTGTTCCCGGTAAACAACGCTGCGGAAAAAGAGCAGGACGCGCTGTTCCCCGACTCAGAAGGCATCTTCGAGACACCCAAGCCGGAGCGCCTGTTGGAGCGGATCATCCACATTGCCACCAACCCTGGTGACATCGTATTGGACGTTTTCGCAGGATCTGGTACCACCGCGGCGGTGGCTCACAAGATGGGCAGGCGCTGGGTGACGTGTGAGTTGAATGAGGACACGTTCGACCGCTTTACCCGGCCGCGTCTGGAGAAGGTGGTACGCGGCGAGGATATGGGCGGTATCACCGTGACCAAGGGCGAGCGCGTGGATGCCACGGAAACGGGTTTGCCAGAGGGCTTGTCCGCTGAAAACGCGCAGAAACTGACCTCGCTTCTCAACAAGACAGTCAGGGACGAACCAGAGTTGAAGAAGTCCGCCGACCTGCGCGCGGTTAAACAGCTGGTCAAGACGAAGAAAACACCGGATACCATCAACTGGCGCGGAGGCGGTGGGTTCACCGTGGCGCGACTGTCTAGGGATTGTTTCGACGTGGACGAGGACACTGGCTTGGTCGTCCTTACCGAGGATGCCACCGCGCGCAACTTGTCCGCAGCAGTCGCCGCGCACCTGCGGTTTCGTATGACACCGGACAACCCGGTATTCCCGGCCAAGCGCGAGAAGATGAACCTGTTTGTCACCCGCCAGCCACTAACCCAGGAGTTCATCGACGAGCTGGTGTACTACGTACCCGATGGTGAGGCAGTGACCGTCGCAGCCACCTCCGCCAACCCTGACCTAGGCCGCTACCTCCATAAGGCTTGCCCTGGTTCCAGGATCATCCACCTGCCTGATGGTCTGTTTACCCGCACCCTATCGACGAAAGACGAGGCCTAATCCATGACTCTGCAATTACAGTACGACCCAGCTTTAGTAAATGAGCTTGCTGCCAGCTTCGGTCTGCGTGCGGCCAATACCCGCGCGCTAGACGTACTTGCCCACCGTCTTGATGGCGGCGTGGACGGCTCAAACGCCCTAGTTATGGACATGGCCACGGGTTCAGGCAAGACATTTGTTATGGCCGCGTTCATCGAGTACTTACGCCGCCATGGTGTACGCAATGTTGTGGTTGTCACCCCGGGGCTGGTGGTACAAACCAAGACCGTCGCCAACTTCACCCGCGGCTCGGGCAAGTTCATCGAGGGTGCCGCGCTGGATCCCGCCGTGATTACCCCAGAAAATTACAAGTCCATGACCGCAGGCCGCGAGGAAGCAGAGCAGCAGGCCGCGTCCAGCGTGTTCGTCTTTAATGTCCAGCAACTCATTGCCCCAAAGAAACTCGACGGCGAGACAAAGGGCGGCGGGAAACAAGCCACCGCACGCGGTATCCGCAAATTCTCCGAATACGCCGGAGTCCTCTACGATGATCTCGCTGCCCTCGACGATCTTGTGGTCATTGCCGACGAGCACCACCTGTATTCTGCGTCTGCTGCCTCCTTTCACGCCGCAATTGCTGGCCTGAACCCGGCCATGCTGGTGGGGCTTACCGCGTCCGCCGACGAGTCTGACGACGTTATCTATCGCTATACCCTGCGCGAAGCCATTGGAGATAAATCGGTCAAACAGCCTGTCGTTGTTTACCGCCGCGACGGCTACGGCGAGCGCGAGCAATACCAGCAGCTAAAAGACGCAGCCACGTTGCGTGGGTACAAACAACGGTTTTATGACGAGTACGCCGCGCGTCACGCCGACGATGGTTTATCCCCGATTAATCCGGTGATGATGGTGGTGTGTGAGAGCATCGCCCACGCTACCGAGGTCGAAGAGCTACTGACAGGTCCCGATTTTTTTAATGACCCTCACGCGGTTCTGCGCGTGGACTCGGATTCAATGACCGAGGAGAAGACCACGTTGCTCAACGGTCTGGATAACCCAGACTCGCCGGTACGCGCGGTGGTGAGCGTGAACAAGCTCAAAGAGGGCTGGGATACCCGTTCGATTGCTGTCATAGTCACGCTGCGTGCCATGGATTCGGACATTTTGACCCAACAAACCCTAGGCCGAGGTCTGCGACTACCGTTTAAACGCTACACCGATACTGAAGCCATCGACACGCTAGAAATCGTGGCCCATGACTCGTTTGAACGCCTGTTAAAAAGCGAAAAGGTGCTGCGCTCGTTCGGTGTTGACCCCGACCACAAGCACCCGGCAGACGCGGACGGCGATACGTCTGACGGAAAACCCAGCAGCACCCCCACGGGCACCGAACTGCCACAACCTGACACCGGCAACCACTCTGGCATCGACATGGACGACGACACGCGCCTTGGCACTGGCCCTGCCCTCACCGCGGCAACCTATCAGGACACCGACACCGGCACCCACTCGAATGACGAACCCCAGGGGGACACGGAAACACCTGATAATCACCGTCTCCCACAGCCGGTAGGCCTGCTGCGGGAATTGGGCGGCGAGGGGCGCGGTCTTGATGAATGGACTTCCGACACGCCGACACCGGCAGTGGTGGAGATGGTAGAGAAGTTTAAGGATGTCTCATTTTTGTTCCCCCACACCACGTGTATGCGCGAGGATGAGTTCTTTCCTCTCGAAAAGCTGCCAAACTCCGAGATTGAGTCAGCAGCCCGCAAGGTAACAGACGAACCGACCAGTGAAATGGAGCGTTATGCGCTGGAGTTTCGACCACACACCATCGCCCCCAACCGCTTGAAACAACTGGTGGTGCAGTCTATTTTCATTGACGAGGACACTGCTCGGCGTGAGATTAAAGCGATTATCTTGTCCAACCGTCTCATCGACCGCAATTCCAGCAACTTAAACCAGATCGATAACCGCATTGTTCCGGCCTTTATGCGCGCAGTAGCGGTAACAGGATGGACGGTAGACGCACTAGCAACCGCTAGTGAAGCACTACGGTCGCTGATTTCGCAGGCGGTAAGTGAGTTTACCGCGTCGTTGGAGCCAACGGTTCGACTCGTTCCGCTGCTACTGCCTCATGAACATCGCCGGTCGTACCAGTTGTCCAGGGGACGTGACATTATCCCACGCCCAGAAGATAAATCTAAGTTCGTGCGCCGCCAGTACTATTCCGGCTGGAACAACAACCTGTATAACGCTGCCGCGTTCGATTCCTATTCGGGCGAAGCTCGTTTAGCCAGTGATCTTGATGTATCTCCCGATGTTACGTGGTGGACACGGCTGTATCCCGAAGATAAGGCCAGCATTAGCTACGCCGCGCGACGTTCCTACTACCCCGATTTCATTGTCCGCGATAACGACGGACGCACCTGGATTGTGGAGGGCAAAGACGCACGTGGTCGCACCAATAACGAGGTACAGAAAAAGCGTGCTGCCGCCGAGGAAGCTATCAATCTCATGGCCAGCCACCCAGATATGGCCGGGGTAAAAATCGGCTACGTGATTGCCTACGAAGACACCATCGCCAATGCGGGATCGTGGCGCAGGCTGCTGGCTACTTCGGATCCGATTACCTCGCTCAACTAGCACCTATCTGGAGTTCATTTAGCCTACCGAAGGAGAAATCAGTTCAGTCCAAGACTTCTGCTCTCTCACAGGAGTTGACGTTGACAACGGTGCTACCGACCAGATGATCGTTGCCGCGTAGGGAACGCTCTCTAGCCAGCCCGCGGCCATCAGACTCGGTAAAAGCATGGTCAGCTAGAAAGCTAAAGTCCCAGTCCTACGCACCGCAGCAAAAGCCCCAGCCCTCCACTCTTATGAGGAGGAGGCCTGGGGCGCCGGTGTCTTGGAGGCTTAAATAGCCTTCTCGCCTCGCTCGCCGGTGCGGACGCGGATGACGTCTTCGACGGGTGCAATCCAAATCTTGCCGTCGCCGATTTCGCCGGTGCAGGCGGCGTCCACGATGGCATCGACAATCGCTTCGGCGTCATCGTCTGCCACGATGAGCTCGATTTTGGCCTTGGGGACAAAGGAAGTGGCGAATTGGGCACCGCGGTAGATTTCTTTGTTGCCGCGTTGCTGGCCAAAGCCTTCGATTTCGGTCACCGTCATGCCGGGTGAGCCGAGCTTTTGTAGGGCTTGCTGGATATCATCAAGCGTAAAGGGCTTGACCACGGCTGTTACGAGTTTCATTTTTGCTCCTAGGTATCGCTGGGCGTTTTAGTTGCGGCTGGTGGTACCGCGCATGGCACGGCCACCGATGTCGTAGCCGGTCTCACGGTGACCACCAAAGTCAATGCCGTCGGTTTCAATCTGGTCGGTCACGCGCCAGCCGATGGTCGCCTTCAAAATCACCGCGATGATGGCGGTAATGACTGCGGCGAAGGCCACGGCGATAGCGGCGATGAGAATCTGTACGATGAGCAGCTTCCAACCTTCTACGCCGCCGCCGGTGAAGATGCCGCGGTCATTGGCAAAGAAGGCAACCGCCACGGTGCCCCACAGGCCGGCGACCAGGTGGACGCCCACGACGTCGAGGGAGTCATCGAAGCCGAAGCGGAACTTCAGGCCCACGCCCAAGCAGCCCAGCATGCCGCCGAGGGCACCCATGATGAGCGAGGTGACCGGGTTCAGGTCGCCGGCGGCCGGGGTAATGGTGACCAGTCCTGCGACCACACCGGAGGCTGCACCCAGGGAGGTGCAGTAGTTATCGCGCAGCTTTTCCACGAGCAACCAGCCTAGGATTGCCGCAGCCGTTGCGGCGGTGGTGTTGACCCAGGCCAGGCCGGCGAGGCCATCGGCTGCGAAGGCGGAACCACCGTTGAAGCCGAACCAACCGAACCACAGCAGGCCGGCACCGAGCATGACCATGGGCAGGTTGTGGGAGCGCTGCACGCTCTTCGGGAAGCCCTGGCGCTTGCCCACGACAATCGCCAGAACCAATGCGGCCGTACCGGCAGAAATGTGAACGACGGTACCACCGGCAAAGTCAATGGGAGCCACAAGCGCTTCCCCGCCTTCGCTGCCGAAGATCCAGCTGGTGACGCTGCTTTCGTCCTCGCCGAGGATGCCGCCGCCCCAGACCATGTGGGCCAGCGGGAAGTAGACAAAGGTTGCCCACAGGCCGCTGAATACCATCCAGGTCCCGAACTTCACACGGCCGGCGAGAGCACCGGAGATAATCGCGGTGGAAATAACGGCGAAGGTGAGCTGGAAGCCGATATCGATGATATTGGCGTAGCCTTCCGCACCTTCGAGGTAGTCACCATTGGCATCAAAGATGGAATCCTTGAGCCCAAAGAACTCGAAGGGATTGGCAACGATGCCGCCCCAGGACTCCGTGCCGTAGCTCATTGACCAGCCCCAGAGGATGTAAATGATGCTGACTACCGCTAGTGAGCCGAAGGACATCAGCATCATGTTGAGCACGCCGCGGCGCTCTGTCATGCCTCCGTAAAAAAGTGCGAGGGCTGGGGTCATGAGCAGCACGAGAGCCGCGCTCATGAGCATCCAGCTCGCATTGCCTGCGATCACCGAATCCATTGTTTCTCCTTGTAGGGTTCCTTCATTACTTTTCATAACGGTAGTACTACAGGTATATAAATATCTATTGACCTATAGATTAATCCCCCATGTGGGGTTACCTTAAGCTTGTCACCTCCTGGTTTCCCGCTTTTCACCACTAAAAGGCTGCCCATTCGAGCGAGGTTCCTTGGCGAGCCCTCCCTCCACAACATCCGCCCAGGAGCTCAAAGAATTTACTGTACGTTCACATCGATCCTAAGTTGCCTTAACTTCAGTGCAGTTAGATTGACGTTCCTGATCGCTACTCTCTCTGGAGGAACTCCCCCAATGAAGCTGAAGCATTCATCTCTCGCTGCCCTAGCCCTTGCTTCAACCGTTCTTCTTAGCTCGTGCGGTGAGCCTGCGACCGACGATGAAGATACGCAGGCCGCAAGCGATTCAACCACCATTACCGTCTATACCTCAGAGCCGGAAGAAAAGGTCGATGAAATCAATGCGGCCTTCAACGAGGAACACCCCGATATCGAGGTCAAGGTATACCGCGCCGGTACCGGCGATTTGAACGCGCGCATTTCTTCGGAGAAGCAATCTGGCGATATCGAAGCGGATGTTTTCTGGGCAGCCGATGCACCTACCTTTGAAAATTACGGTGAGGATGGCGATCTCATCGAGCTTGCCGATCTCGATTCCGATGACATCATCGACGAGGCCAAGGACGACGAGAATTTTTATGTCGGCACGCGCATCATCCCTACGGTCATTGCTTATAACACCGATGAAATCGCAGAAGGCGATGCCCCGACCTCGTGGGCGGATCTCACCGATCCGAAGTACAAGGACAAACTCGTCATGCCTAACCCAGCGGTCTCTGGTGCGGCGGCCTTCAATGCCTCAGCATGGAAGAACAATTCAGACCTCGGTGAAGCGTGGATCGAAGACCTGGGCAAGAATTCCCCGATGATCGCAGAGTCCAATGGCCCTACCTCCCAGGAAATCGCCTCCAGTTCTAGGCCCGTAGGTGTGGTTGTCGATTACTTAGTCCGCGACCTCGCGGATAAGGGATCCCCGGTTGCCCTTGCCTACCCCACCGAGGGATCACCGTATATTTCTGAGCCTGCGGGCGTATTCAAAGACTCCAAGGAGCAAGAAGCGGCACAGAAGTACATCAACTTCCTGCTTTCGAAGAAGGCACAAGAAATTGCCGTCGAGCAGTCGTACCTCCCGGTGCGGGAGGATGTGGGAACCCCAGCGGGCACCCCTGAACTCGCAGACATTGAGCTCATGAACCAGGACCTGGAGAAAATCACCAAGGATAAAGACGCCGCCGTCGAGGTATTCCAAAAGGCAGTGTCTTCCTAGTTCTTGATGGCTCGTTTGTTGAAAAATCCCTCTGTATCCGCGCTGCGCGTTGGCGTGTGGCTCATTGCCATTGGCCTGTTCATCGCGCCTTTGGCCCTTGTTGTCTCCCTTGCATTGGGCGGGAACCAAATTCCCGTCTTGCTAGAGCAAGGGCTCGGTAGTGCTACATGGAATTCGCTTTTCACCACGGCTCTTTCGGCGCTCGCCGCTGTCGTCATCGGCACCGTTATTGCCATCGCGCTAGACCGCACGGATATTTACGGCTCTTCGGTTCTGCGCCTATTCCTGCTCTCGCCACTGTTGGTTCCGCCTTTTATCGGAGCGATCGCCTGGATTCAACTCTTCGGCCCGAATCAGGGTTTGAATAAGCTCTTTGGGTTCGAAATATGGAATATCTACGGCGCAGACGGGGTCATTGCGCTGATGACTATCCACTCTTTTCCCACGGCATACGTCATCATTTCTTCGAGCCTGCGCTCCCTCTCTACTGATTTTGAGCTAGCCGCCCGAGTATCTGGTGCTTCCGTGATGACTGTTCTGCGCACGGTCACCCTTCCGCTCCTGCGCCCTGCGCTGTTATCCGCGTTTACCCTCACGGCAATTGCTAATCTGGCGGATTTCGGAATTCCTGCCATTATCGGCTCGCCGGCTCGGTTCGAAACGCTCGCGACGATGATTTACCGGTTCATTGATTCCGGCACCGTATCCAACCCCTTGCAGGTGGTTTCGACCATCGGCGTCGTCCTCTTATTTTTGGGAATCGGCGCAGTCATCATGGACTATCTCACCTCCCTGAAAAACTCGTCTTCTACCCATGACTCCGGAAGCCCGGCGCGCTTTGCACTGCATTCAGCGCGTTGGCCGGTCACGATCATCATGTGGGTGTGCGGGCTCGCCATTTCCATTGGCCCGATCCTTGGTTTGGCCTACCGTGCATTGCTGCCGGCGCCTGGGGTTCCGTTTACATTTGAAACCATCTCGCTGGCGAACTTTAGCAGCGCTTTATCCAACCCGCGCGTTATCGATGGCCTCACCAATTCCGCATTTCTGTCAATAACCGCCGCGATAATCTGCGGGATTCTTGGCTGGGTCATCGGAATTCTAGTGACCCGGACCCAGGCGCGGGGAAATACGCTTTTAACACTGTCTGCGCTCCTGCCGAGCGCGCTGCCTGGGCTCATCATCGGCGTCGCTTGGCTGATTGCCGGACGCTATACCGGGCTATATAACACCATTTGGATAATCCTTATCGCTTACGTCTGTGCTTTTACCGCACTCGTTGTCCAATCCGTGCGTGCCCCGCTAATAAGCACCCCGGTTACTGTGGAAGAAGCAGCCCGTATTTCTGGTGCCACGCCGCTTAAGGCGCTATTTACTACCACCGGCGCGATGACCTTTCCGGCGGCGATCTCCGGTGCGGTGCTCGTCGCGGTGACCGCGATTCGAGAACTTACTATTTCCGTACTCCTCGTCGCGCCCGGAACCACAACACTGGGTGTGCAAGTCTTCAACCTGCAGCAGGCAGGAAATTATAACCAAGCATCAGCACTCGCTTTGCTCTTTGCGCTGCTTGGCATCATTGCCCTCGCACTGACTATCCGCGCTCCTAAGGTAAGGACTTAATAATGGCGAAAATTGCAGCTTCCCACCTCACGGTCACTTTTCCGGATGGAACTACTGGCCTGCGCGATATCAATCTCTCCATCGAGCCTGGGGAACTCATTGCACTCGTTGGCCCGTCAGGCTCTGGTAAAACCACGCTCCTGCGCACCATCGCTGGTTTTATATCCCCCTCGTCGGGTGAGCTTTACATAGATGGCCGGCAGATGACTGCTATTCCGCCGGAGAAACGCGGAATTGGCATGGTATTCCAACAGCATGCGATTTGGCCGCACATGTCTGTAAAGGACAATGTTGGCTACCCGTTGCGTCAGGCGAAAGTAGCAAAGGCAGAGCGCGAAGAGCGCATATCTGCGACTTTAGCTCTTGTGGGCCTGCCAGGATTCGAAGACCGTACACCAGACAGCCTTTCTGGCGGGCAGCGCCAGCGCGTTGCCCTGGCCCGGGCGATCGTCGCTAAGCCCAAAGTTTTATTACTGGATGAGGCGCTTTCCGCCCTCGATGAACCATTGCGCGATAATTTGCGCCGCGAGCTGGTAGCCCTGACGCAAAAGCAACGCCTAACCACGGTGCACGTCACCCACGATCGCGCCGAGGCGCTGGCAATCGCAGATAGAGTCGTGGTTCTAGACGGCGGCGAAATCCAGCAGATTGCTACTCCGCAACAGCTGCTGGAAAATCCCGCTAGCCCGGTGGTCGCGGGATTTATTGCGGATGCCACGATTGTCCAGACCACTATCTCAGGAGGCCGCGTCGAGTGCCCAACTCTTGGTATCTCTTGGCCATTGAGTGACGTAACGGTGCGAGGCGAAGGCACTAAGGCCGCCATCTTGCCGCACCACGCAACAATTGTTGAGGAAAACGATCCAGGCGCCACGGTGGCAGCGGTGGTTGACTCCGCCATTTTCGAAGCCGGACACTACTCCGTTACCGCCTCCCATGAATCTGGGGTCACGTTCCGGACTACCGCAGATAATAAACCAGAGCTTGGACAATCGGTGCGTATCCGCTTCTCGCCGCCGTTGATTTATTAAGTGCGCACTGCCTCCGATTTCCTATCGCTGCATTTAATCCTTTGCTGCAGCGTGGCCTATATCCCGAGCCTGGCTTAAGCTTTAAGCCATGAGTGAAATCACGAAGCAGTATTCCGTTGACCTTACCCGCGTAGAAAATTCGGTGTACCGCGCCACCAATGCGGACGGCGCCAGCATCGAGTTCGGGCGCGGGGAGGGCCTGTTATCGCCGGTGGAGCTCCTGCTAGCCGCCGTCGCCGGGTGCACCGCGGTAGACGTGGATGTTGTAACCTCCCGGCGCACCGAGCCGGAGTCTTTCCAGGTGCGCGCAGAGGGCGACCGCGTGGATGAGGATGGCGCCTCGCGGCTTTCCGATGTCCGCGTCGCCTTCGACCTCTCCTTCCCTTCCACTCCGGACGGCGATAAGGCCCGCGCGCTCGTAGATAACCTGATCCGCATTTCCCACGAGAAGGACTGCACGGTATCGCGCACCGTGGAACATGCCACGAACGTGGAATTTAGCAACGAGTCAAAATAAACACGACTCACCCACCACCTCCTGCTATGGTGCATTTGTTAACTATTGTGACTAATGCGATCACTGCAGGAGCTTTTCATGTCACCGTCTCTGTCTCGTCGCGGCCTTTTGAAGGCAAGCGCCCTTGCCCTTACCACCGGTGCCATTGGTGCGGCCGCCCCCTCGGCCGCCGCCCTCGGCCCGGTGCGCGGGACCATCATTGACTTTTCCTCAGGCATCCCTTCCCCCGACGCCATCAAGCGCGCAGGCCATATCGGCGCTATTCGCTACGTCTCCAAAAAGCGTCCCGGCGCGGCCTGGATGACCGGCAAGCCGGTCACTCTGCAAGAGACTGCCGCCAATGCCGCCGCCGGCCTGCCCACGGCGTCGGTCTATCAATTCGGCCGCGCCGAAACCGCCGATTGGAAGCAGGGCGCGGCCGGCGCCGCCATCCACGCCCCGCAGGCCATCGCACTACACAAAGCCGCCGGTGGCCCCACGAACCGGCCCATTTATATCGCCATCGACGATAACCCCACCCGGGAGCACTACACTCAGTTCATCCGGCCGTACCTGCAGGCATTTTCCAAGGCCCTGTCCGTAGCCGGCTACCAGACCGGCGTCTACGGCAACTACAACACCATCGAGTGGGCTAGCCAGGATGGGATTGGCACGTTCTACTGGATGCACGATTGGGGTTCAAACGGAAAAATCCATCCCAAGACCACCATTCACCAGCTTCCGCAATCGCGACAGCAGACCATCGAGAACGTCATCGTCGATGTCAACGAGGTTTACGCCAGCGACTGGGGCCAATGGACACCCGGCTCCAAGCAGCCAGGCATCCAGGATCTCAGCTCTACCCTGGACGAGGCCATCCCAAATATGCCGGATTTGCCGCAGGTCACCGCGGATGGGGTGAGTTTTAAGGGGTCATCGTTAAGCAACGAGCAAATCCGCGGGCTTGCCGATGCCGCCCAGGACATCGCCAAGGCCATTAAGTAGGCCTATTTCTCCTTAGGCTCGGAGGACTTCTTTTCGTCCTTCTTGCCCTCGTCCTTCTTCTCGCCAGAGGTCGGTTTTTCTGAGGTCGTCTCGATGGGCGGAACATCCTCGCCGTTCTTGTACTTCAGGAACCGCTCGGTGGCCTTGCCCAGATTCTCGCCGTTGATTTCGCTCTTCACGTAGTCCGTGAGGTCATCGGCGGAACCATTAATGGATGCCGCGGCGACGAAGTTCTTGCCAAAGGACACCGAGGAATTGATCGACTTATCGTTGGACCATCCCCACTTGCTGCCCACCACATTAGAGAGCTTCGCGGTGCCATAGTCCTGGTCATAGCCATCTTCTGAGACCGGATCCGCGTGCGACATCGCCACCAGCACGGGGTGGGTTTCATCGCGCTTAATCAGCTGAGAGATAAAGCTGGCCACGTCATAGGTGGAGGTTTCCGAATAGCCCCATTTCTCACCCGCCTTGGTGGATTCCAGGTGATATTCCTTGGCAATCTTATCGATGGAATCCGGGTACTTCTTGAACAGCTCCTCGGCGCTCTTATCAGAAGAGCTGGCAATCATGCCGAGCGCCTCAAATTTATCTTCGTACTCGCCCTGCTCGATGACGTAGGTAGCGATATAAAGCTTGATGAGGCTAAGCGCCGGGCGGGGATCCTGTTCTGCCGCAGAGCCCATATACATGCCATCGTGCAGGCGAATATAGCTAATGGAATGACCCTCATCCCCCTTGAGGAATTCATTGATCCGCGGGGGCACCTTTGATGCCCTATGCGCGGTGATCGTGGTGTCTTCGGCTTTAGCGGTGCTATCTCGCTCGCTATTGCTACACCCAGCAACCGTAGAGCAAGCAAGCATGCACACGGCAAGGGCGGCACCAGCCTTTACTGATGCCGCCGCGTTGAGAGAGGACGGATTAAACACGTCGAACCATATTACCGGTAATTGCTACCTTGTGGGCAATTAGTGCTGGACTGGGGCCTCGACGCCCACACCGGTCAGGGAACGAACTTCCATCTCTGCCGCCAGCTCGTCCAAGTTGTCCGGCTTGGTCACGATGGAGACAAACCAACCGACGAAGAAGGACAGCGGGATGCTGACCAGACCCGGCGAGGTCAGCGGGAAGATAGCCCAGTCCGCGTTCGGGAACATGGCGCTTTCGGTGCCGGATACCGCTGGGGAGAAGAAGATGAGAACCAAGCAGGAGACGACACCGGTGTACATGGAGGCCACGGCACCCGCGGTGTTGAAGCGGCGCCAGTACAGCGAGTACAGGATGGTCGGCAGGTTAGCCGATGCCGCCACTGCGAAGGCCAAGGAGACCAGGAAGGCCACGTTCTGGGTCATCGCCAAGATACCCAAGATGATGGAGACAATACCCAGGACCACCACGGTGGCCTGCGAGACGCGCACCTGCTCTGCCTCGGTGGACTCACCGTTGCGGATGACCGCGTGGTAGATATCGTGCGCGATGGAGGCGGAGGCGGTAATCGCCAAGCCTGCCACCACGGCCAGCACGGTAGCAAAGGCCACGGCGGAAATAATCGCCATGAAGATGGAGCCACCGATTTCCAGTGCCAGCAGCGGTGCCGCGGCGTTCGCGCCACCCGGTGCGTTCAGGATGCGGTCCGGGCCAACCAGTGCGGCTGCACCGTAGCCCAGGATCAGGGTCATCAGGTAGAAGGCACCGATGATAACGATGGCCCAGGTCACGGAGCGGCGCGCCTCAACGGCGGTCGGCACGGTGTAGAAGCGCATCAGAACGTGAGGCAAGCCGCCCACACCCAACACGAGGGACATACCCAAGGAGATGAAGTCCAGCTTAGCGGCGGTAGAGCCACCGTACTTCAGGCCCGGCTCCATGATTTCCTTGGCCTCATAGCCCTTTTCATGGAGGTAATCGGACGACGCGTGCATATCAATAGCGGTGCTGAACATGTTACTGAAGCCACCGCGCAGGGAGACAAACACCATGATGCACATGACGACCACACCGGTCACCAACAGGACGGCCTTAATCATCTGCACGTAGGTGGTGCCCTTCATGCCGCCGACCAAGACGTAGAGGATCATCAGCACGCCAACGATACCGACGACAACTGCCTGCCACTTGAAGTCATGGATGTTCAGCAGCACGGCCACCAGCGAACCGGCGCCGGCCATCTGGGCGATGAGGTAGAACAGCGTCACGAAGAGTGTGGCGATGGACGCGGCCACGCGCACCGGCTTTTGCTTCAGGCGGAAGGACAAAACGTCCGCCATGGTAAAGCGGCCCACGTTACGCATCGGCTCGGCCACGAGCATCAGGGCCACGAGCCAAGCGACGAAGAAGCCGACGGAGTACAAGAATCCGTCATAGCCGTTCAGCGCCACCGCACCGACGATACCGAGGAAGGACGCAGCAGAAAGGTAGTCACCAGAAATGGCCAAGCCATTCTGGCGGCCGGAGAACGAGCCACCACCGGTATAGAAGTCAGACGCCTTCTTCGTGGACTTGCCGGCGCGCAACACGACGGCCATGGTAACCACGAGGAAGATGCCGAAGATGGAGATATTCAGAATCGGGTTACCGGCAGAAGTTTCTTGTGCAAGGTAAGTGGTAGTCATTTACTTGGCCTCCAACTTCTCGCGAATAGCAACCGATTTAGGCTGAATATTCTTATTGGCGTATTTCACGTAAATCCAGGTAATGATGAACGTGGTCAGGAACTGGGCCAGGCCGAAGACGAGGCCGACGTTCCAGCCGCCATCGCCAAGCTCAATGGCCATAAAATCAGGCGCAAACACGGCGGTGAGCACGTAGACGATGTACCACACGAAAAACGCGACGGTCATGGGAAAGGTGAAACTACGATAAGCGCTGCGCAGCTCGCCAAACTCTTCGCTATCGCGCATTTCTATGTAGTCGGCTGCCGTAAGCTCACGGCGCTCGACTGGAGCAGTTGTATCACTCATAGAAGGGTTGTCTCCTTGGGTGAGAGAGGTTCTGTACAAACGAGGCGCAATGTGTTGTCCATCACTACCCGCGTTGCTATGTAAGATACAGAACAATCTTTGCAAAGCAGTAAATATTGCCAATATGCCTCACAAAAACTCCCCCCTTTTAGCCCGATAGGTTCCGGTGAACTGGGCTAATATTCTTTGCAAATCACCCCCTCCACCCCAGAGTTAACGTGTTCGCAAATTTTGTTAACCAGACATTAACTAATGAGTAAAGGCGGCGGGAAAGGAACCACCTATCAGCGAGGTGAGTGCCTTAACCAGCACGTACTCCCCTAGTCAGCTACCAGGCACAGCAAAAGCCACCGACGACGCCGTCGCCGGTGGCCCCTTAACCCGAGGTGTGTTCTTAGCCCTCCGCGCCCGGGAATTCGCGGGGGTCATTAAACATGCGGCCAAAGCCTTCTTGACCTTCCAAGGAATCAATCGCTGCGATTTCATCCTTGCCCAGCTCTAGCTCCGCGGCGGCCAAGTTCTCCTTGAGTCGCTCGCTGCGGGCGGACTTCGGAATAACGGAAATGCCCTTGGCCATCAGGTACGCCAGTACCACCTGGCCCTCGGTAGCCTCGTGCGCAGCGGCAATCTTTTCAATCTCCGGGTTATTAAGCACCACGCCGCGCGCCAGCGGAGACCACGCCTCGGTCACGATGCCGTGCTTGTGGTGAAATTCGCGCAGCTCCGGCTGGGTAAAGCCAGGGTGCAGCTCTACTTGGTTGAGAACCGGGGTAATGCCGGTCTTCTCAATGAGGTCCTCGAGGACCTCCTCGTAGAAGTTAGCGACACCGATGGAAGCGATCTGGCCCATCCCCTGTAGGCGGGCAATGGATTCAAAGGTCTCCACGTACAGCCCACCCTGTGGCCATGGCCAGTGGATCAGGTACAGGTCCAAGTAATCCAGCTTCAGCCTCTCCATGGACTCTTGGAAGGCCTGTTCCGCCTTCTGCGCGCCGTGGTGGGAGTGCCAGACCTTGGAGGTAATAAACAGGTCCTCGCGGGTGACGTCGCCCGCGTCAATGGCTTGGTTCAGCGCGGTACCCAATGCCTCTTCGTTCTTATACAGCGTTGCCGTATCAAAGTGGCGGTAGCCCAGGTCAATGGCTTCGCGGACTACGCGAATGCATTCATCTTCATTGAGCTTGTAGGTGCCCAAACCCAGCTGGGACATCTCACGGTCATCATTGAAAGAAATATGTGGCACAGTCATAGTTCCCATTGTGCCCCAGTTTGCCGTCTCATGCGGCCCCTTGCGGGAACTGACTGCCCAGCACAGCGAAAAACCGGCTCCCCTTAAGGGAAGCCGGTTCAACGATTTTTAGCGCAGTTTAGTCAGCGCGGATGAGGTCAATGATAAAGACCAAGGTGCGGCCGGACAGCGGGTGCGCACCGCCGGCTGGGCCATAGGCCTTTTCCGGCGGGATGATGAGTTGACGGCGACCGCCTACCTTCATTCCCGGGATGCCCTCTTGCCAGCCGGCAATGAGACCGGTCAGTGGGAACTCGATGGACTGACCACGGTCCCACGAGGAATCGAATTCTTGGTTGGTCTCATATTCGGCACCAACGTAGTGGACCTCCACTACGCCACCAGGCTGAGCTTCAGCGCCATCGCCTACGACGATGTCCTCGATGACGAGGTCGGTCGGCGCTGGGCCAGACTGGGCTTCAATAACAGGTTTATCCATGGGGATTAGTCTCCTTGGGAAATCTAGTTTGTTCGTGCGGTCGCAATGAAACCGAACCGAGCTGCACCAATTATAGTGCTCAAGCCCGATTCGGTTGAATTGGGGCGACCAAAAGCGCTAATTAGCGCTCGCTGCGAGGGGTAACCTTGCGCAGGGTTTCACCGGTGTAAATCTGGCGAGGACGGTTGATCTTGGAGTTCATCTCCAGCTGCTCGCGGTACTGAGCAATCCAGCCCGGCAGGCGACCGATGGCGAAGAGGACGGTAAAGAAGTCCGTTGGGAAGCCCATAGCGCGGTAGATAAGGCCGGTGTAGAAGTCCACGTTCGGGTAGAGCTTGCGGGAGACGAAGTAGTCGTCATTCAACGCAATCTCTTCCAGCTTCATGGCCAAGTCCAGCATCGGGTCGCCGCCCAAGTGATCGATGATCTCGTGTGCGGTTTCCTTGACGATGGCCGCGCGTGGGTCGTAGTTCTTGTACACGCGGTGGCCGAAGCCCATCAGGCGAACGCCCTTTTCCTTGTTCTTCACGCGGTTCATGAAGTCGGTAGCGTCGCCGCCGTTGTTCTTCTCGATGTCCTCGAGCATCTCCAGCACGGCCTGATTTGCGCCGCCGTGCAGCGGGCCGGACAGGGCGTTGATGCCGCCGGCGATGGAGACGAACATGTTGGCCTGTGCGGAACCAATCATGCGGACGGTGGAGGTCGAGCAGTTCTGCTCGTGGTCAGCGTGCAGGATGAGCAGCTTGTCCAGTGCCTTGGAGACAACCGGGTCAACCTCGTACTCCTCGGTGGGGTAACCGAACATCATACGCAGGAAGTTCTCGCGCGCATTGAGATTGTTATCCGGGTACATATAAGGCTTACCCTGGGATGCACGGAAGGCGTAAGCGGCCAGCATCGGCACCTTAGCCAGCAGGCGAACGGTAGCCTTGTCCAGCTGCTCCTCATCCAGTGGGTCCAGCTGATCCTGGTAGTAGCTGGAGAGAATGTTCACGGAGGAAGCAAGCACGGCCATCGGGTGGGCATCGCGCGGGAAGATGTTGAACTGCGCCTTAAAGTCCTCATCCAAGAGGGTGTGGTGGCGGATGGCATTATTGAACTCCGACAGCTCCTGCTCATCCGGCAGGTGACCCTTAATCAGCAGGTAGGAAACCTCATTGAAGGTGGCGTTATTTGCCAATTCAGCAATATCGTAGCCACGGTAACGAAGGATGCCCTCCTCACCGTTAATAAAGGTAATCTTGGACTCGGTGGAGCCGGTGGAGGTGTAGCCGGGGTCGAAGGTAACAAGCCCGGTTTCCTTGCGGAGCTTGGAGATATCGAAGCCGGAATCGCCCTCAGTGGACTGCTTGATATCCATCTCGTACTCGTTGCCAGCGTGCTTGAGTACTACCTTGTTTTCTTCAGTAGACACGGAATTTCCTTTCCCTGTTAAAGAGTTCTTTAAAGGCGCCAACTTACGCCGTGTGCCTTTGACCTATTCACACTCTAGCAAACTTTGTGATACTGCCAACAAGTTTATGGACATCAAAATACCTGCCATCCAACCGGAACTGTTCTACACTAGCGGCATGAGTACTCCAGAAATCACACTGCCAGCAGATCTCTTGCCTTCCGATGGCCGCTTTGGCTGCGGCCCCTCCAAGGTGCGCCCCGCCCAGATCGAGGCTATTGACCCCGCTATCGTGGGCACCTCGCACCGCCAGCCGGCGGTGAAAAACCTCGTCGGTTCCGTGCGCGAGGGCTTAAGCGATCTCTTCTCGGTTCCGGAGGGATACGAAATTGTCCTGTCCTTGGGCGGCGCCACCGCTTTTTGGGATGCGGCTACCTTCGGTCTCATCGAGCGTCAGTCGGCCCACCTTACCTTTGGTGAGTTCTCCACCAAGTTTGCCAAGGCCTCTTCCAAGGCTCCATGGCTCGATGCCCCGGCCCTGACAGAATCCCCTGCCGGCACCGCCCCGGATCCGCGCGAGCTCGCGGCCGATGCCGATGTCGCCGCCTGGACCCACAATGAGACCTCGACCGGTGCGATGGCTGAGGTCGTTCGCCCCCACCCCCAAAACGACCAGCAGCTCGTGCTTGTCGATGCCACCTCTGGCGCCGGCGGCCTCCCCGTCAATATCGCAGAGACTGACGTGTACTACTTTTCGCCGCAGAAGTGCTTTGCCTCCGATGGCGGCCTTTGGCTCGCCGCAATGTCCCCGGCGGCCTTGGAGCGCATCGAAAAGATCAATAACTCCGATCGCTTCATCCCGGAGTTTTTGAACCTGCAGACCGCGGTTACCAACTCCCGCAAGAACCAGACCTATAACACCCCGGCGATTGCCACCCTGCTCATGCTGGATAACCAGATTAAGTGGATGAATGACAATGGCGGGCTCGACGGCATGGTCAAGCGCACCACCGAATCCTCCTCCACGCTGTACAACTGGGCCGAATCCCGCCCGGAGGCCACCCCGTTCGTCAGCGACCCGGCGGCGCGCTCGCTGGTCGTGGGCACCATCGATTTCGACGAATCCGTGGATGCCGCACAACTTGCCGCCACCCTGCGCGCCAACGGCATTCTCGATGTCGAGCCGTACCGCAAGCTGGGCCGCAACCAGCTGCGCGTGGGCATGTTCCCGGCGATTGAAACCGAGGACATCGCCAAGCTCACGCAGTGCATCGACTACGTGCTGGATGCCAACTAAGTCATCAACATGCCCCGCCGCCTCGCCTGGCGCGGGGCGTTTTCGCGTTATAGTTGACTGCATCACAGATCCGTCCTTCCGTCGATAGGCAAAGGAGCGCCACACTATGCGCGAGCTGTTTCTCGTTGACAGCGAATCGAGCGAAGACTCATTGGTGCTACGCACCGAAGAAGGCGAAGAGTTTTCCCTTCCCATCACCGATGAGCTGCGTTCCGCCCTCACGCCCGCCGCTAGCAAGCCAGAACCGCCGAAGCTAGCGCCGATGCCCAAGCCCTCCCACGAAGAGGAAGAAAAGCAGATCCGGCCGGCGGAAATCCAAAACCGCATCCGTGCCGGTGCTTCCACGGCAGAGCTCGCGGAAGAGATGCACGTCGATGAATCGCGCATCGAGCCCTTTGCTTACCCAGTCATGCTGGAGCGTAATCGCATTTCTGAGGTAGCCAAGCAGGCCCACCCAGTGCGCGAAGACGGCCCCGCCAAGCTCACCCTATGGGAAGTACTGGCGAGCTCCTTTGCCGCCCGCGGCCACTCCCTTTCGGAATCCACGTGGGATGCCTACCGCCACCAAGGCGAGCCGTGGGTTGTGCGCGTGACCTGGAAGGCGGGACTTTCTGAAAACGAGGCGGAATGGACCTTCAAGCAGTCCATGTCCTCCCCTGCTACGGTCGAGGCCCGCAACTCGGTCGCGGCAGACCTTACGGACCCGGACTTCGTGCAGCCGGTGCGCTCGCTGACTTCCTTGGGCAGCGGCCGCTACGACGAAGCCATTGACGGCGATCAGCCCGCCAATGTCACCGATATTTCCGGTCCCAGCGAGGAGACGGAAGAAGAGGAATTCCTGCAGAATCCGTCCTCCGAGTCCAAGCCCTCGAAGCGCCGCCGCAAGGCCGTCACCCCACACTGGGAGGACGTGCTCCTGGGCGTTCGTTCCAATACCAAGCGCCCGAGGGACTAAACAGTGGACATCTCTCATGCCGTTCTCACGCTGTGGTACATCTCCAAGCCCGGCGCCGAAGAAGTTCTCAAGACCGAGCCCAAGGCGGACCGCGGGTTCGGCCGCAAGTTCCTAGCCCAGCTCAACCCCAAGTTCCCGGTCACCCCGATTGGGCAATTCCCCCTGAACCGCTCCGCGCAGACGGATCCGAATGAGTACTACATCGGCGGCTACCCGGGCATTACCGTGGTGCAAACGGTCTGCGAGGGCGATTCAGTCCTGCTTTCCCAGCTGCCGAAAGACCTCTTAAGCGCGGTCCCCGCCCAGCGGGTCATCGCGCTTGTCAGTAACGCAGACGAGGACTATGCGGGCTTCGCGCTGTGGGAAGGCGGCGAGCTCAAGCGCTGCCTGTGCGCCACCCGTGACCGCCTCTACGAGGACACCGGCCTACCCGAGCCCTTTGAGGCGCCGTTCTGGGCCGGCGAAAAGGACGAATCCCTCGGCGGCATTTCCCTGCCGTTTCGGCCCCACAGCATCATGGAGGCCGCCCAAGAACACTGGTTGGGCATCACCGTGGGACAGGAAGGCCCGGACCTGGACGTCGTGGGCTATGCCGTCGACGGGCGCCCAGAACCCAAGATCGATCCGCCAAAGCCAAAGCAGCCAGTCAGCGAGTTCGCCGCCCAATCAGCGAATAAGCTGGGCCTGAATGATTATGACGACTACGAGGACCACGATGCCGAGCCGGATTCCACCGGCGATGAGATCCTTTCCACCGCCAAGCACCTCGGCTCACTAATTGGCAACTGGGTGCGTCAGACGTTTAAGTCACTTAAGGATCGCTGGCGCTCATAAAAGGAAATGGCGGCCGCGGTCGCAACGTTTAGGGAATCGGTACCTGGGGCCATTGGTATCCGCGCGCGGATATCGGTGGCCTTCATCGCGTGCTCGGTAAGCCCGGGGCCCTCCGCGCCAACCAGCATGGCCACCTTGTCCTGCCCGTGCATGGCCTCTGCCAGGTGCACCGCCTGGGGGTTGGGGGTTAAAGAAATGAGGGTAAAGGAGGCATCGGCAAGCGCCTGCAAGGAACGCTGCCACGTGGTGAAACCGCCCTCCAAATGGGCAAACGGCACGCGCAGCACGTGGCCCATGGATACGCGCACCGAGCGGCGATAGAGCGGATCCGCAGCACCTGAGCCCAGCAATACCGCATCCACGTTCATGCCGGCCGCGTGGCGGAAAATGGCGCCGATATTTTCATGATCCCCCACGCCCTCCAGCACGGCGATGGTGCGGGCCTGCTCCAGGATCTCGCCTACCTCCGGCTCTGGGGCGCGGTCCGCTGCGGCTACCAACCCGCGGTGCATATCGAAGCCCGCGACCTCCGCAAGGGTCTCGCGCGAGACCTCGTAGACGGGGCACTCCGGCTCGCCGTACTCGGCAAAGAAGGCCTCCAGCTTGTGAGGAAAGCCCACCAAGCAGCGCATGGGGAACCGCGATTCCATGAGGCGGGCTGCCACCAAGGGGCCTTCTGCAATGACCAAACCCTCGCCGGATTTATCGGATTTATTGAGGTTCCGAATATCATCAAGGCGAGGGTCACGGGGATCAGAAATATGCATGCCTTCCAGGCTAGCCGATGGCCTCCGTAATCGGATCGATGCCAAAGTAAATGACGAACAAGCCAGCAAGCAGCCACATGATCCAGTGCACCTGCTTGGCCTTACCAGCAAAGGTGGACATGAGCGCGAAGGTAATAAAGCCCACGCCGATGCCGTTGGCGATGGAATAGGTAAACGGCATGACCACGATGGTTAAAAAGGCCGGGATGGCCACTTCCATGCGCGTCCACGGGATATCCGTGAGCTGCGCGGCCATCATCACGCCGACGATGACCAGCACCGGTGCCGCGGCCTCGATGGGCACGATTTCATAGAGCGGGGTGAAAAACATCGCTGAGATAAACAACAAGCCGGTCATGATATTGGCCAGGCCGGTGCGGGCGCCATCGGCAATGCCGGCAGAGGAATCCGCGAAGACGGTATTCGAGGATGCCGAGCCCAAACCACCGGCCACCGCGCCGGCGCCCTCTACAACCAGCGCTTTCTTCATTCCCGGCAGGTTGCCGTTGTCATCCACGAGCTTGGCCTGCTTGCCCAGCCCGGTCATGGTGCCCATGGCATCAAAGAAGTTGGTGAGCAGCAGGGTGAAGATGAGCAGGACCGTGGAAATCACGCCGATATTGGCAAAGGCGCCAACCAGGTTGACATCGCCCACGATGGAAAGATCCGGCAGGCCTCCCAGCGCATCCGGGGCTTCTGGTGCGGCCATGCCCCAGTCCTCCGAGTCCGTGAGCGCCTGGACAATAAAGGCAATCACGGTATTCAGGATGATGGCAATAAAAAGCCCACCCGGCACATTGCGGATGACCATGAAGGCACAAATGATAAGGCCAATGACAAAGACCACCGCCGGCCAAGTGGCAATCGAACCATTGATTCCCAGGCCCACTGGCACGGTGGTCTGTGCGGCATCGGGCACGCGGGTAACAAACCCACCGTCCACGAAACCGATCATGGCGATGAACATGCCAATGCCCACGCCCATAGCGGCCTTCATCGGCTGCGGGATGGCATCAAAAACCGCGGTGCGGAAACCGGACACGGCGAGCAGGACGATAATAAGGCCCTCGATTACCACCAGGCCCATGGCTTCTTGCCAGGTCAGCCCGCTGGTGGCGACCATGCTGATGGCCACGAAGGTATTCATGCCCAGGCCCGCGGCCATGGCGAAGGGGTACTTCGCAATCGCGCCAAAAGCGATGGACATGACGCCGGCGACCAGCGCCGTGGCCGCAGCAACCTGCGGCACGCCTAAGGTATAGCCTTCCGCATCCGGGCTCGTGCCCAGAATGAGCGGGTTGAGCAAAATAATATATGCCATGGCGAAGAACGAGACCGTTCCCGCGCGTAGCTCGGTTCCGATGGTGGAACCGCGTTCAGAAATGTGGAAATAGCGATCGAGAGTGGCTTTCACGCCGTGCCCTTTCACGTAGAGCGGTATTTTTACGCCCTAAGTGTGCTGCTTTAATCCCCAAATTCAAAATCTTGGTAAATAGGCTTTTCGTCATCGAAGGCCGCGGCCGGCGCCTTCTCCTCACTCACCCGCGTCTGCGAATGCGCACCACACCCGTAGCGCGCATGCACCACGCGGCCATCAGCGGAATACTCATTGGCACATACCCCAAAGTTATCCATGAGCCGCATATAAAACGCGCACGTGCGACACTGCAGGTGCGCCTTGGCTGCCATCTCCGAGGTCGGGCCATATTCTTCTTGCCAGCGCTGCTTGGCATCCGCCAGACCTTTGGCAGAAAGCTCATTTCCGTTCAGGCGCTCATCATCGATGGCTGGCGGCATGAGATCCCCCGGACCCAAATCTCCCGGCAGCACTCGGTCCTCATACGGCACCCATTCTGGTGCCTGCAGCGCCTCCCCGCCCGGTACCAGCGCCACCTCATTGACGGTGACGTAGCGCGAGCCTTCCGCGCATGCGAGTACGGCCTGCCATTCCCAGCCTGGGTAGCCCGGCATATCCGCCTCAAAGCGATGGGTGACAACGTTGCGGCCCATTCCGGCTGCGCCCCTATGCTTGCCGATGCCCCCTTCCCCCACCTCTTCCAATGCCTCACGCGCGATGCGTACGGCGCGGGAATCGATCAACGGATTTGCTTTTCGCTTACTCACGCCCCTCATTATTCATGATGGCCCGCCGACAGTGGTACATATGGTGCATGCCGTTTCTCCGCCGCGCCGCTCTCATTGCCGTGCCCTGCTGCGCCTTGACCGCTTGTTCCTCAGACTCTCCCGATGCTTCCTCCCCCGATCACCTTTCAGTGGAAGTCCTCGATAGGGCGCCGCTACCGGAGAACTCCTTTACGCAAGGTCTCGAAGAAGACGGCGAGGGCAACCTCTTGCTCGGCACCGGGCAATGGGGCGATTCCAAACTCATCCGCTTCTCCCCTGAGACCGGCGAGGTCCTGCAGGAACATGCCCTCAATGACTCACTTTTTGGGGAGGGCATTACCCAATACGGTGATTCCATTTGGCAATTGACCTGGAAGCGCGGGCAGGCCCTGCGCTATGACGGCGACTTCCAGCGCACTGGGACCGCCACCTATACCGGCGAGGGCTGGGGACTATGCGCCAACCAGGACGAGCTCATCATGTCCGATGGCACCTCTACCCTGCGGCACATGGATCCAGAGACCTTTGCGGAGCTCTCGACCACCGAGGTCACCCTCGAGGGCTCGCCCGTGGAGGATCTCAATGAGCTGGAATGCGTGGACGGTGATGTCTACGCCAATGTGTGGGGCAGTGAAGATATCTACCGCATCGATCTCTCCTCTGGCGAGGTAACCGCGGTGATTTCTACCGATGCCATCGATAAATCGAAATATACCGATCCCGATGATGTCTTAAACGGCATCGCACATATCAAGGGCACCGATGAATTCTGGCTTACCGGCAAGCGGTGGGATGAGCTCTACCGCGTTCGAGTAAAGTAATGGGCCATGGCAACCCGTAAGGAAGCAAGGAAAAAGTCGCTGCTGCAAATCCTCGCGCTCATCGTGGTCGTGGCGGTCATCGTCGCCTCCGTGGTGATCTTTCAGAGCTGGCGCAATTCGCGCCCGGGCCCGGAGCCGAGCGAGATTGCTATTACCGCCTCCGTGGGGGATAACACCAAGGAGGTCACGCCCTACCTCGTATGCGAGCCGGGAACCGATTGCCCCGAAGGCGATGTCCCCCAACTAACGGTGGGCGAGGATGACACCTTGCATCTGGAAATTCCCGGGGAGATTTCTAATCACGAATGGAAGGTGCTGTCCATTTATGATGACCCCGCCGCCAATGACGAAACCACTCATGGTGCAAATGAAACGACCGAGGTAGATATCCCCGGTTCGGTAGATCCCATCGAGGCATCGACTGGCGAGCGCCCCCGGCTCATGGTGGTGGAGGTCTCCTCCCTCATGATTGGCACCGATGACGATGGCGAAGAAACCCCCCTCGCCACCGTGTGGTCCCTATCCACCATGGATGATTAACTATCTAAATCCTTCGCAATTGCGCGGAGGATTTCTGCTACTTGGCGCCCGGTCTTGCGCTCGGGGTAGCGCCCCGAGTTCAGTACCGGCTGCACCTGGGATTCCAGCAGGGTCATAACATCTGAGACCATGCTGCCGAGCTCTTCCGGCTTGCGCGACGGCGTGCGACGGCGCGGCTTGTCCAGCACACGCACCCGCAGTGCCTGCGGCCCGCGGCGCCCCGCCGCGAAATCGAATTCGATGCGCTGACCCGGAAAGATTTCTTCTACTCCCTTGGGCAGGACATTCCGGCCGACGTAGACGTCTTCATCGCCCGGATTGCTAACGAAACCGAAACCTTTCTCGGCGTCATACCACTTCACTTTGCCAATAGGCATAGGTATCCACCTCTTCTCTTGGGTAAATTCTTAAGTTTAGCTGGAAGTTATACAGAACAGAAGTTCCACGTGTAGTGTGGCATAGTTCACAACACGGTCACTACCTGCGGAAATATTGCGGACGGAACCACAATAGTCTCAATTCTTTCCCATTTAGTGCCCAGAACGTGACTATTTCGTTATAAACCACTACGCTGGCCCTCAGTGTCGCCGCAAAGAAGGTTTCCCTGCCCATCCTTTCTTCTAGGCGCAAAACATTTACACGAAAACGGGCACTACGGAAAGGACTACTTTTATGGGACGCCACTCCGCTAAGACTAACCACTTTGCCGCAAAGTTCACCGCAGGCACCGTTGCCTTGGGCGCAGCCGCTGCCATCATGGCACCGAACGCCGCCGCTGCCCCTGACTCCGACTGGGACCGCCTCGCGCAGTGCGAGTCCGGCGGTGACTGGCACATCAACACCGGCAATGGCTACCACGGCGGCCTGCAGTTCAACCCCCAGACCTGGCAGGCATACGGTGGCGGTGAGTTTGCCCCTACCGCTAACCAGGCAACCCGCGAGCAGCAGATTGTCATCGCTGAGCGCACCCTGGCTAACCAGGGATGGGGCGCATGGCCTGCATGCTCGGCTTCCCTTGGCCTGAACTCCGCGCCGACCCAGCGCACCGCCCCTTCCGCACCTGCTGAAGCACCGCAGCCAGTACAGCAGGCAGCAGAAAACAAGTCCGATGAGCTCGCCGTAGACGCCGTCTACAACCTCGTTAAGGACACCGCTAACGCTTACGGCCTGCAGCTACCGGCACAGATCTCGGATGCCTACCACGCCAACCGCCACGACTTTAACGCGTTCTACTCCGCTAACCGCGACGTCATCGACCCGATTGCACAGCTGGTTGAGACCTTCAGCCGCTAAATAAGCGCATAAAAATTCCCCTTGCCTTCTGCGGCAAGGGGAATTTTTTTAGCGGTTGATGCGGGTATAAGGGTGAACGTAGTTCAACTTCTCTGCCGGCATCGGCAACACCAAATCATCGCCATAAGGGCTGGAAGCACCAGCAAAAGGCGCAGAAATTTCCGTAATTGCATGCTCGCGGTGTTCATTGTCCGGCCACGCCGGGGAAACAAAGCCATTCTTTTCATTCGACATAGCTTTATTATTTCAAACCTCGGGCAAAAACGTAACTCAATCCGGCGCTAAAATTGTGATTTATCATGACTCAGTCCTCCCACCTCCCGCATTTTCGCACCTGGCTTAATTCCCTTTCAGAAGAGGAACTGGCCACCATCCTTCGCCACCGCCCCGATGTTTTAACCCCGTTGCCGCCCTCCATCGCGGCGCTGGCCACGCGGCTCCTCTTGCGCACCTCTATCGCCCGAGTGCTAGCGGAGTGTAACGCGCAGCAGTTGGCGGTATTGGAGGACATCGCCAAGCGCGGCGGCGAGCTTGCAGAGGTAGAAGACCACAACCCCGAAATTACCCGCGAGCTCAAGGAGCGCGGCCTCGCCTTCGGCGCGGTGCAGATTCCGCCAGAGGTCATGCCTGCGCTGCCCACCGGCTGGTCGCTGCTTA
Organism: Corynebacterium rhinophilum; assembly: GCF_030227225.1. Taxonomy (GTDB): domain Bacteria; phylum Actinomycetota; class Actinomycetes; order Mycobacteriales; family Mycobacteriaceae; genus Corynebacterium; species Corynebacterium rhinophilum. The sequence continues at coordinate 5,963 of NZ_JASPHQ010000010.1, read as the reverse complement.
ATCAGCTCGAGGTATCGCCCACAACAATCGATGCCCTTGCCGAAGACGAACGCCACGTCCTTGCCACCCTGGCGCGCTCCAATGGCATCGGTACCACCCGCGAGACCAATCCGTCCCACCCGGTGCCGCGCTTGATTGCCAAGCAGCTCTTGCAGCGCGTGGACTCCCAGACCGTTCGCCTGCCGCGCGAAGTGCACCGCGCGATGAAGGGGCATACCGTCCCGCATATTCCCACCGAGCCCTCCGCGCGCCGCGGCGAGCCCACCGCAGACCGCAAGGCCGATGATGCCGGTACCGCCGCGGGCCTATCGGTAGTGCGCGGCATGCAACAGCTCATTTCTGCCCTGGGCGCCCGGCCGATCGAACTGCTCAAGGATAAAACCGTCGGCGTGCGCCCCCTTGCCCAGCTCAGCAAGCAGCTGGACATCGCGGAACCAGAACTGCGCCGCCTGATAACGCTTGGCCTGTCCGCGCGGCTTATCAACCGCGGCGAACCGTCCGGGTACGAGGGAAACTTCCTTGCGCCCACCGACTCCGCCCAAGAGTGGCTCGATGCAGGACTAGCCGCCCAGTGGCGAGTGCTCCTCACGGCCTGGGAACATTCTCCGTGGACCCCGTGGGAATCGGGCCGGGTACTCTCTACCAGCACCGATCGCCTACCCAAGTTCCGCCGGCATATCCTCGACGTCTACCTCAACTCCGCAGAGCCTCTTTCCACAGCTGAATTTCAAGCGGATCTGCATTTTTCCTTTCCGCTTTTCGCCACGCATACCTCCCCGGAGACCATCGATGAGCTGCACCGCGAGGCGGAATGGATCGGTGCCATCGCGCTCGGGCGAGCTACCAGCGTGCTCATCGATGGCTTCGATGCCGCCGATTCCCTGACTCCAGAGACCATCGATTATTTCCTCGTCCAGGCGGATATGACCGTGCTCGTGCCAGGGCCCCTCGAGCCTGCGGCCCACCACACCCTGGAGTCCCTCGCGGATCTGGAATCGCCCGGCTTGGCCAGCGTCTACCGCATCAGCGATGCCTCGCTCCGCCGCGGCCTGGACCGCGGGATGACGGGCACGGAAATCCGCGACTTCTTTGCCGCGCATGGCGATGTCCCGCATACATTGGAGTTCCACATCGAGGACATCGCCAAGCGCCACGGCACCTTGCGCTCCGGGCCTGCCCTGTCCTACCTGCGCAGCGAGGACCCAGCCCTCTTGCAGATCGCTACGAAGGCCGCCCCGCTGCGCCTGCTGGCCCCCACGGTCGCGATTTCCCAACTGCGCGTCAGCGAACTCTTGGAGCGCCTGCGTGAGAACGGCCTCTCCCCCGCTGCCGAGGACGAAAATGGCGCGAGCCTGTCCATCGCGCCCGAGCCCGCGACGCTGCCCACGCCCAGCCCCCGCGCCCAAGCCGCGCCGCCGGATATCGCGCGTGCGCTACGCAACCTCACCACTGGCGAGGCCCCGAGCCTGCCCAACCTGGATTTGGTCCACGCCGCCGCGCGCACCGCACGGCCTATCACCATTGGCTACGCTGATAAGAACGGCAATACCAAGACCCGCACCGTTACCCCGCTGACCGTCGCCGGTGGCCAAATCGATGCCCGCGCCGCCGATGGCTCCACCATCCGGTTTCCCTTGCACCGCATCACCTCCGTTACCCTAGACGCATGAACGGACCACTGATTGTGCAGTCGGATAAGACCGTCTTGCTGGAAGTCGATCATCCAGATTCCGCATCTGCGCGCACCGCCCTTGCGCCGTTCGCGGAGCTGGAGCGCGCCCCCGAGCACGTGCATACCTACCGCATTACTTCCCTGGCGCTCTGGAATGCCCGCGCCGCCGGGCACGATGCCGAGCAGGTCGTCGATGTCCTAGAAACCTACTCCCGGTTCCCGGTCCCGCAATCGCTGCTTGTCGATGTCGCCGAGACCATGTCCCGCTACGGCCGCGTCCGCCTCCAAGCCCACCCTGCCCACGGGCTCATCCTCGAATCAGAAGAGCCTGCCATCCTTACCGAGCTCTCCCGCGGCAAGGTAGGAAAACTGCTTGGTGCGCGCATTGATGACAACACCATCGCCGTCGCACCCTCTGAGCGCGGCCGCCTCAAGCAAGAACTCCTCAAGGCCGGCTGGCCCGCCGAAGACCTTGCCGGCTATATCGACGGCGAATCTCACCCCATCGCGCTCAACGAGGACGGCTGGCACCTGCGCGATTACCAGGAATACGCCACCGATGCCTTCTGGTCCGGCGGCTCCGGCGTCGTCGTGCTGCCCTGCGGTGCCGGCAAAACCATCGTCGGTGCCGCCGCCATGGCAAAGGCGCAATCCACCACCCTCATCTTGGTCACCAATACCGTCGCCGGCCGCCAGTGGCGCGACGAGCTGCTGCGCCGCACCACGCTTTCTCCAAACGATATCGGCGAATACTCCGGCGAGAAGAAGGAAATCAAGCCGATTACCATCGCCACCTATCAAGTGGTCACGCGGAAAACCAAGGGTGAATACCGCGCCCTCGAGCTCTTCGATTCCCGCGACTGGGGCCTTATTATCTACGACGAGGTCCACCTGCTTCCCGCACCCGTATTCCGCATGACCTCGGACCTGCAATCGCGGCGCCGGCTAGGGCTTACCGCCACCCTCGTGCGCGAGGATGGCCGTGAAGGCGATGTGTTCTCCCTCATCGGACCGAAGCGTTACGATGCGCCGTGGAAAGAGCTGGAAATGGCCGGCTACATCGCCACCGCGGAGTGCATCGAGGTCCGCGTGGATATGGATCCGGAAGAACGCATGCTCTATGCCACCGCGCAGCCGCGCGACCGCTACCGCATCGCCGCACAAGCCTCGGCTAAGCTCCGCGCCGTCGATAAGATCCTTGCTTCCCACGACCAGCAAGCGCTCATCATCGGCGGATACGTGGACCAACTGCGCGAATTAGGTGAACACCTCGATGCCCCCGTCATCGATGGCACCACCTCTACCGCCAAGCGCGAAAAGCTCTTCCAGCAATTTCGTAAGGGCGTGCTATCCATCCTCGTCGTATCCAAAGTGGCCAACTTCTCCATTGACCTGCCCGAAGCTGCACTAGCCATCCAGGTCTCCGGCACCTTTGGCTCCCGCCAAGAGGAAGCACAACGCCTCGGCCGCCTGCTGCGTCCGAAGGAAACCGCGGCGCTCTTTTATACGCTAGTCACCCGCGACAGCCTAGATGCGGACTACGCTATGCACCGCCAACGCTTCCTCGCCGAGCAAGGATATGCCTACCGGCTCATGGACGCAGTAGACTTAGGCCAATGAAGATCTTTAAGTTCGACGTTGACGAGTCCTTTGCCAAGGCCAATAACGAGTTATTGCGTGATTCCAACCGGCTTCGCGTATCCGGGCTTATCTTCGGCCTCATCCTGATCATCGCCGGCGCCGCCGTCTGGTGGAGCTTTTCCTGGGGAATCACCTTGGGCTTAGGGCTCATCCTCTTTGGCATCGTCGTTGCCATCGTCGGCGTCGCCGCCGCAAGCAAGGTAGGAACGGCCCAATCCCTCTATGATTCTTATCCGCTCGCTCCCGCCGTCATCGCACAGGTCAACGAGCGGGACATGATCCTTCTTGCCTTGGTGAATACCAATGTGGATCCGTCCCTTCCCCCACGCTGGGGCGCGTGCCTGCGCACGGTAACCTCCATTCCCGGCGTCCAATGCACCGTGGGCACCAAGGTGCCTGTCGCCGCTGTGTCCGGCCAGCGTTCTACTTCCGATAAGGAGCATTGGCAGCAAATCTCCCCCATGCCCATTGCTTGGGGAACCCCCGATGCTGAAACCGTCACCATCGCCCGCAAATCCATCCCCCAGGAACAATGGCAGCGCCTAGAGCGCGCCCGAAAGCGGCTTTCCGATGTCAAATCCACCCGCTATGACCTGCTCGTCCTCTAGTCAGGACTCTCAAGCACCAGATTGTTTCTGGTGCTTTTTCTTTTACCTTTGCCAAATGGTTAAAGGTAAATATTGCGTCGATGTCCTACATCGATGACGTTGACGACCACCGTTTCATCGAGGATGGAAACAATCACTCGATAATCCTCTACTCTCCACCGCCACAATCCAGACTTGTCCGCGACGAGCCCCTTACCGCGCACACGAGGATCGTCTAACTCTGCTACCTCACGAAGGAACTTACTGATTTGTTTCTGTACCGGTTTGTCGAGCTTCCGGAACGCCTTCGCCGCACGCGGGGTGAACTCAATCGACCAAACCACACTCGTCCTCTAAATCCTGCAAAGAGATCGTGTCCAATTCTCCGCGTCGGGCTGCTTCGGATTCGGCTTCGAGCGCATACACATACTCAAGTTCATCGAGGTAGGAATCTAGGGCCTTGCGAAGATAGAAGGCTCCAGTCCGCCCAGTCCGCGAAGCAAGCGCATCTAGGCGCTCTTTCTGCTTCGCGTTAACGCGCAAACTAATTACTGACTCGCTCATGTAAACATGTTTACAACAAGTAAAGCGATTTGTACACCACCCCATGAGCATTGCCCGCGGTTTGCTGTAGTCACGTTGTAATGCTGACTTCCTGCACACTCATAGTCACGAATTTTGCGTTTTCTCAGTAACCAAATCAAGCGATAAGGGAAACCTCGTCCAGTCGCCTTAAAATGACATGCCGTTCGGCGTAGCGACGGCGCAGGCCTGTCAAAAACACGTTGAAGTCCACATCCCAGGGATCCCCAAGTTCCGCCGACTTTTCTCTCATGGTCTGCAGCAGCTCGATGCCCATGTCGCGACCAACCTTAGTCGAATCTAGGTAAGTTGCGACATCGTCGCGAACGAAGGGAAGAGCCTGAGCCGGGAGGTCATCGAGGAATCGTTGCGCCATTGACTGCTCCATTCCCGCCTTTATGACGGTTCTCCAGGCAAGTCCAGGGTCTTCAAGGCACAAGTGCTGGAACATCGCTAAGTCCCACGGCTTCGCCGCCAACGTGTCTTGTATATGCGCCGCAGATTTCGCCTTGTCGGTGCCCGCAGCATAGAGTTGTTGAGCGAACGACAGTTCTGGATATGTGTCGAATACACTGCGAGCCACGCGCTCCGAGTGTTCGGGAAAATGCTCCTTAGCAAGTACGGCCCAACCCGAGGCGATATTTCGGATTTCCGCTGGGGCGCACTCACCAACTGCCTTCTCGGACCAATCGAAGGCAAGATCGTAGCGGCCTATATCACAAAGGCCGGCAATAATCTCCTCATAGCGCGACGCCGCACTTCCCTTGAGACCATGGGTACGAAGGACGGCCTCACTAGTTCCTTCTAGTACCGCTAACCGACGCCCCACGTATCCACTACCTTGCTCCGCCGTATTCCACGAACGGATGCGAGCCACCCCCTCTTCACCAAAGGCAGGTGCCAAATAGACTGGGTCGAGGTCGATTTCTTCCGCTGGGAGAATCTGATTCATTCGTATAAACCAGTCGGCCAAAGCGCAACCAGAATAACTAGCTTGCTGTGCCGCGGAGGAAACTACCCGCGCCAAGACTTCGCCGGCATCCCTTACGGCATGGGCGTAGTCATTGACCCGAGGAATAGTCTTGAGGACCTCTTCTACCGCATCTAGACCAACAAGCACGATATCGGATGGACTTGGCGGCACGATCCCAGAAAGTTGTGCAGGATCCTCTTCTGCCTGTTCTAAAAGCTCAGCGGCTTCATATATACGGTCACTGTAATACACGCCCCGGGCACCTTTGTTCAGATCGGGATCATTAGACCGGACAAGACCGGTTACCGCCTGTGCAAGAGTTCTCATGGGATTCAGTATAGAAAATTCTGGGATCACGAAGAAGAGGGGCAAGCACACCGTTGGAATCGGTGTCCTTGCCCCTCTCGGTACAAACTTTATTTTGTTGTTTGTTTGTTGTTTGGTGTCGGCGGTGACTTACTCTCCCACAACCTCCCGGTTGCAGTACCATCAGCGTGTACAGGCTTAG